>NZ_CP022985.1:2650000-3850000 GCF_003425985.1 Mariniflexile sp. TRM1-10 | reverse complement strand
AAGGAAATCATTGATGGTCACGACATTAAAATGCGTGGTATGATGGAGTGTGATGACTTGTCCTGTGATGCGGTATATTTAAGCAATCATGAGTCATTAAAAGTTCATTTTGAGAAATTCCTTAAGGATTTTTTCGAATACAAATTAAAAATTTACAACTATATTGGAAGTATTTTAAAACAATCTTAATCCTGAAAGTGATACTTATGAATATTATAACCCTTACCATACATCCCGCTTTGGATAAAAGTGCCAAAGTAGATAGTCTTGTACCTACCCAGAAACTCAAATGCCACTCCATAGTATATCAACCTGGGGGTGGTGGCATTAACGTCTCTAGAATGCTCAATAGGCTTGATGAAAAAGTACATTGTATATTTACTTCTGGCGGCGATACAGGTAAATATCTTCACGAATTACTTTTAAAAGAAGGCATTACGCCAGAAAGTATTGCGATAAAATCATGGACGAGGGAAAACCTATCCATAGTGGATACAAAGAGTAATTTACAATATCGTTTTGGGATGCCGAGTAACGGATTGCAAGATGTGGAACTCACTGAAATAAAATCGACACTGGATAAATGCCTTAAAAATAATGACATCCTTGTATTAAGTGGAAGCCTACCTGAAAACGTAGCAACAGATTTTTATGCGACATTAATTAAACAAGTGTCTCCGAAAAACATAAAAATTGTTATTGACACTTCTGGACCAGCACTCACAGAGGCTCTTAAAGAGCCGATATTTTTAGTAAAACCAAATCAAAGAGAATTGGCACAATTGGCAGACAAGGAATTTTTATCAAGCACCGAACAAGAGGCCTTTGCTTTAGATGTGGTAAAATCCGGTAAAGCTCAATATGTCGCCGTTTCTTTAGGTGCAAGAGGCGCCTTTATGGCATCCAAAGAGGGTGTTGTTTACCAGTCCACACCTTCCGTATCAGTAAAAAGTACTATCGGCGCAGGTGATAGTATGGTAGCAGGATTGATCTATGGGATTAAAAATGTTTTTTCGGTACAGGACATTTTAAAATGGGGCGTTGCATGTGGAGTCGCCACAACCATGAATGAAGGCACCAATCTTGCCAGTAAATCACATATCGACGATGTTTTGAAAATGATGAAGTAGTTTAAACGCTATAAGAATAGCCTAAATACTTTTTAATTCAAAATTTTAATGATAGACTTCTCTTCAAATATATGTTGCCTTCTTTCATTCCATTTTAGGATTTCATACCAAATAACGAACAAAAACCCTGTAAAAATGCTCAAAAACGTTTGGGTCAAGGAGAGTCTTTCAAATTTTAAAAATCCAATAAAAGGTTCAACAAAAATAAATAATGCCGTTATTACAATTGTGATGCTTATTATAAGTGGTACTAATTTGTTTTTATAACCCAACGTGGTAATAACGGAATAATAGAAGGAACGATTGACCAATGTGAGTGTGATATTTGAGACAATAAGTGTTAAAAAAACCATGGTTCTGGTCAATGATTCTCCGTAGTGGCTATGAACTGCATATTGATATATAAGTAAAATACCGACCGTAATCATCAATCCTTGAAAAATACTTGTTGTGAGTTCCCTGAAATTGAAAAAAGTACGTGTAAAAGGACGTGGTTTTTGTACCATTATGTTCTGTTCCATGGGTTCATTTTCATAAATGATGGAACATGTGGGTCCCATTATCAATTCCAACAAAATAACATGTACTGGTGAAAAAATATTGGGATACACCCATCCTAATGCTAAAGGAATGAAAACAGTTAGGATAATGGGGATGTGAATGGAGATAATGTATTGAATCGCTTTTTTGAGATTTGCATAAATTTTGCGCCCCATAGCAACGGCATCAAGCATTTTTGATAAATCATCTTCCAATAAAATAATGGAAGCTGCCTGTTTTGCAATCTCCGTGCCTCTATTACCCATGGCAATACCAATATGAGCTGATTTTAAAGCAGGGGCATCATTAATACCATCACCAGTCATAGCTATAATTTCTTTTTGGGCTTTTAAAGCATTGATGATTTTTAATTTTGCGTCTGGAAACATTCTGGTAAACAAAAAATTATCTGTGGATGCGGATTGCAATTCAATGTCTGACAAGTTAATTAATTCTCTTCCTGAAATCCGTTTGTCATCATTTTTAAAATGTATTTGTTTTGCTATGGCAAGCGCAGTATCCTCATTATCACCAGTGATTATTTTTACTTTAATTCCAGCGTTATCAAAAGCTTCAAAAACTGATTGGATATTGGGTTTGGGCGGATCATAGAAGGCAACAATTCCTTTGAAGTTAAATTTGAAATCTTGTTGATTCCGTGGGAAATCATTTCCGGAAAAATCAGAGGCCCCTACTGCCAGTAAACGATAACCATGGGACGCTAAATTACCAATGGTTTGGTTGATTTGTTTCTTTTCATTTTCTGAAAGATTGGATACTTTCATGATGGCTTCGGGGGCGCCTTTTGCCGCAATGATACGCTTACCGCTTTCGTTCTCAAAAATATGGGTCATCATGGGAGGCGTTCCCCCCAAAGGGTATTCATGAACCATTTTATATCTTGGACGTTCATCTTCATGAACTATTTTGGAATAGGCCTTGTGCAAGGAAATTTCCATGGCATCAAATGGTATAGGCTCACTTGCCCACATGGCGAGTGCTATAAGTTCTTTTTCATCCGCTTTAAATGCTGACGAATCAGCATCGGAAACTGTGTTCGATTTTAAGGAATAGATTTTAACAAGACTCATTTCATTTTTGGTAATGGTCCCTGTTTTATCAACGCAAATTGTGGTGGCACTTCCGAGAGTTTCAACGGTTTTCATCTGTTTGACAATGATGCCCATTTTTAATAATCTCCAAGTGCCTAAAGCCATGAATGTGGTAAAAGCAATGGGAATTTCTTCCGGCAAAATGCTCATTGCCAACGTCAAGGATTTCAATAAACTGTCCAAAAAATCATAAGTCCGAAAATAATTGAGAAGCCATACTCCAATAAAAACGACCACACCAGCAATAACCATCTTTTTAACAAAATTCTGGATTTGAATTTCGATGGGTGTTTTTTCTTCTTCTATACTTTCAATACTCTTTCCTATTTTACCTAATTGGGTCTTTTCACCTATTGCGGTAACAGTGACTATACCCAATCCACTAGCCACAGAGGTGCCTTGATACACAAAATGGTCTGCTTTGTCTTTATCCTTATAAACTGCTAATGATTCACCTGTTAGAAGCGATTCGTTGACCGAAAAGTCATTGGAATGGATGATGGCACCATCTGCCGATATGGAATGGCCTTCTTCCACAATCAAAGCATCTCCAATAACAATATCTTCACTTTTGATATCGATAACTTCACCATTCCTAATGACTTTACTATGTGGTTTGGTAAGATCTTTTAATTTCTCTAATGCGATACGACTTTTGGAATCCTGATACAAGGAGATTGTGGACACTAAAACAATGGCAACCGATAGAAAAATGCCATCACCTATATTGCCAGTGATAAAATAGATAGTGGCCGTAACCAACAGCAAAATCACCATGGGTTCTTTCAATAAACTTTTTAAAGCCTTTATAAACTCATTTTCCTTCTTGAAATTTGTGCGGTTAATGCCAAATTTTATCCTTGATTGAAGTACTTGACTATCTGAAAGCCCTTTGATATTGAAATTTTCTACTGAAATCATTGGCTTTTGGTTGAGTATGTAACTAATTTAAAGAATAAAGGCCTTAGATAATGTCCGTAATTTGTTTCGGAAATTATGA
Organism: Mariniflexile sp. TRM1-10; assembly: GCF_003425985.1. NCBI lineage: Bacteria > Pseudomonadati > Bacteroidota > Flavobacteriia > Flavobacteriales > Flavobacteriaceae > Mariniflexile > Mariniflexile rhizosphaerae. Next base: position 3,846,218 of record NZ_CP022985.1, on the reverse strand, counting down.
ATAGCGTTTGCTATATTATATAGCTATCAAAATTGTAGTTTTTTGTATCAAGATTTTTTCACATAATCAAAGACAATCTTTTTAAACATACGAAAATCCTTATCAAATCTATACATTCTTTCCTTTAAAGCACCGTGTTCTTCTCTATAGTTTCCATCCGACAGGCCTTTTTCACCTTTTTCTATTCTAGAAAGTAAACGCTCGTGTTTCATGATTGAATCCTCTATATCACTAAAGAGATCGGCATGTATTTTATCCAATTCCTGTAACAATTTAGTGTACTCATTTTGACTTTTCTCTTTTAATTCTTTCTTTTTTAAAAGATCCTCAAAAAAACGTGCTTCATCTTTCCAAAAGGCAATGGTTTCAAGCCATTCTTGACTTTCAAAATGTAAAGTATCTAATCCTGTTCCTAATAATAACTTGATCTTTGGATTTGATTTTTTAGTTTTCATCTGTTTATATTTATTATTTTAACTTCGTTAGATGGAACACCCTTAATAATCATCCTCGTATGTGTAAATGCTTCTCATGGGCGTTTCATAATGTTTTACTTGGCTCATTTACTTCTTGTTAAACACCTCCTTAAAACTAGTTTTTATACCTAAAATTAATTGATTTTACCTCCTTTTTTGTTACACCTGATTATTGCAATCCATCAATATTAAACTTATGGCTAGAGATAGTACATCCTCCTTTAAACTGAGGTAAATTCCATGATTGCAGCCACATAATAAAATTCCACAAAAATTCAGGAAAACAAAATGATATTTATCAGTTGCTTTAAACATGGCTGCCTAAAAATCAGTATTTTAAACAAAATAAAAGCGATAATTTACTTTACGAAACTGATATATATCATTCTCAAATAATTGCTTCAATTGTATATTTAATACAGCAAACTATTATTTATAAATCTATTTAAAAATGAAAACAGATGTAGAAATTAGAAATGATGTACTCGATGAATTGGCATGGCAGCCAGCTATTGATGAAACTGAAATTGGTGTAACCGTAGAAAAAGGTGTTGTTACCCTAACTGGTACGGTAGACAGTTATGCAAAAAAAATAGCAGCGGAAAAAGCCGCTAAATCTGTAAAAGGAGTCCGAGCCGTTGCAGAAGATATTGAAGTAAAATACGGTACTGAGTACAAAAAATCGGATAAGGAAATCGCAAAAGCTGCTGCTGATGCCTTAAAATGGAATTATTCTGTGCCAGATGATAAAGTCCAGATTAAAGTAGACAATGGGTGGATTTATTTATCTGGAGAAGTAAAATGGGAGTACCAAAAAGATGCTGCTAAAAGCGCCGTTGAGAATCTTCTTGGCGTCAGGGGGGTTAGTAATTCCATTACCTTAAAACAAAGTATTGAACCTTACCAAGTTAAAGAGAAAATCAAAAAAGCATTGGAGCGTTCTGCCGAAATTGAAGCACAAAACATTAATGTTATTGTGGATGGTCATAAGGTGAAATTACGTGGAAAAGTGCATTCATGGACAGAAAAAGAAGAAGTCCGTAGAGCTGCATATCTAGCACCGGGTGTTTACGAAGTAGACAATGAACTTGAAGTTACTTATTAGTAATAATCTGGTTTATTGTAAAACCCTAACAAAGCACTTTTGTTAGGGCCTTTTTATTTCAATAATAATTACGCCACTTTTATGATTTACTTATTAGATATTTATTCGAAGGCAAACACTGTTTAATAAGTGAACTCAAACATTAACTTGAAGATGTTTTAAGTGCTTTTTTTAATAGTTGTTTCACCTCTGTATCATCAACTTGATAAAAATTTTGATAAAACTGCCCTACTGACTGAAAATAATCTGGAACTAGAGGACATATTACTTCATCAACATAAGGTGAGGCCTGTAACTTTTTTATGGTATCACCTGGAGCCACAGGAATAGCCACTACAATTTTGCTCGGCTTTTCATCATGAAGCATTTTAATAATGGATAACATGGTATTTCCAGTTGCAATACCATCATCTACAATAATTAAAGTCTTCCCTTTTAATTGCAATGGTTTTCGATCTCCATAATAATCATTATAGCGTTTATTAAGTGCGTTTCTGATTCTTATTGTTTCTTCTTCGATATAGAAAGACGATATGTCTGCCGCGGTATCACTTAAAATACGGCTTTTTAAGGTTACTGCCCCAATAGCATATTCCTTATGTAAAGGGTGTCCGATTTTTTTAGACAAAACAGCTTCCAAAGGCAGGTTTAATTTTTCACTTATAATGAACCCCAATGGGATTCCACCTCTAGGTATGGCCAATATAATAGTATCCGTTTTATTGTATTTTTCCAATTTAGCAGCCAGTAATTTGCCAGCTTCATTTCTATCCTGATACATTGTTTTACTTTTTTAAGTACTTATTAAACCATTTTGTTGACAGATCTGCGACTTCTTCCAATTTTCCAGGTTCTCCAAATAAATGAGAAGCACCTTCGATAATTTCAATCTTTTTAATGCCTCCAAGTTCAACGTATGCTTTTTTATTTAGCTGAATTACCACATCATCATCACCTCCAACAATTAAAAGTGTTGGCGCTTTTATTTTATGCAATACAGGCATTGCTAAGTCAGGTCTACCTCCTCGAGAAACAATGGTTCTAATTTTATCTTCCAATTGTGCTGCTGCATAAAGAGCTGAAGCGGCGCCTGTGCTGGCTCCAAAATATCCAACGGGCACATCTGTTAATTCTTCATATTCCAGCAACCATTGGGTAGCCTTTGCCAAGCGTTGTGAAAGTAAATGGATGTCAAATCGATTTTCATAAATCAAATCCTCCTTTTCGGTTAATAAATCGAAAAGTAAAGAAGAGAATCCTCCAACTTGAAGATGTTCGGCTACGTAATTATTTCTACTGCTTAATCTGCCACTGCCACTGCCGTGTGAAAAAATTACCATTCCTTTTTGGTTATCAGCAATCCTTAATCTTCCTTTTAATTGGACATTAAGTACTGGAATATCTATATTTTTAAAAGAAGTCGTTGTTTTCATAAATTTCGATTTAAATTGAACAACCTTTACTTGATATTTTTAGACTCGTAATAATCTGTAAATATGTTATCAAATAAATAATAACGTTATATTATAGTAGTATATTAAAACTTTTTATGATTATGATATGAATTTTAATCTTATGCCCCATGCTACGGAACTTCTATGTACTGAATATTAGCATTATCAATATAAATCCTGAAAAATTGTATCTTAGAGAACTACTACATATGAGAGACTATGATTTCATTGGTTTTTATTTAATCTTCAGATTTTAAGGTTTTCTTGGCGTCTTCATAATCCTCTTTAGTGATTTCTCCTTTCGCAAAACGCTTTTTTAAAATATCCAATGGGCTCTCCCTTTTTGTTTTTTGGTATGGAATGTCGTATGGTGTTGCAAAAATCCAGATTACTAGAATGATCCATATAATCCACCATATAAAATGCATTCCAAAGAAATGTCCGTAATAATGATCCATGATTGTTTGCTTTTTTAGGTTTAAAGTTTTTAAAAGTAAATTGTTACTTTATTATTATTTTTCCATCGTTTCTAGTGCTCATCATCTCCATATGTAACATACTCATCGCTCATGACTTCTTTTTGATGCATTTGCAATAGACTTAGAGACTGTTTAAGTTTTATACTTTTGATTTTTAAGTATTGCGTCCACATCTGGTTTTTGGTTACATACCTATAAATATAAAATGAATTCCTCTTGATTAAAATGATAAATATCATTTTGCCCATTCCTGAAGTTCAATACATTAGTACTTTATACGAAGTGGTTTAAACTTTTTCGATTGAAGCAGGACGGAGCGTGAAAAAATAACCCAGTGGGTTATTTTAGCGAACGGGCCAGCCAGCGCAATGGCAATTTTACTCAATTGAAGTCTTTTTTGAGTTGCATAGCATCGTACGGAAAGAAAAAAAGACCTAGAGTGGGTAAAAAAGGACGATTTTTTAGCCAATTAGAAAAAATTTAAACCACTTCAAAAAGTGGTTTAAATGAAAGTCTCATTGGAAAGAAAAAATCTGTACGGCTATATCATAAATAGTATTGTGGTTATAGCACTTGGTATTATCTACTGGAAACAGATGGACTTTACTACCAATAGATTGTGGCATTGGGTGTCATTAGCATTAGTAATTCTCACCTTGGGAATGTTAACCACCGTTTTTTTTATTCTAAAAGCACAGCTCAAAGCAAAAAGACAATCTGAAGAAGAACTTCTTAAAAACCAAAAATTATTACAATCAATAATTAACAATACGACCAACGCTATTTCGGTAAAAAAAATAAATGGCGAATATATATTGGTAAATGAGAAGTATCAATCGATTTTAGAATCTTCAGAGAAAAGTTTAATAGGTAGAACAAACCATGATATCCTTCCAAAAGAAACTGCAGACAGATATTTTAATGCCGATTTAGATGCTGTAAAAGCAGGAAAAGAAATTCAAATAGAAGAAGTTTTTGAGCAATCTGATGGCCCACACACCTATTTGTCTGTAAAGTTCCCTTTGTTTGATGCCTCAAACAGAATGTATGCTATTGGAACTATTTCCACAGACATCACCCAAAGAAAGGCTATTATGGAATCCCAAAAGGCTGCAGATACTTTTTTTAATATGTCCATCGATAGTTTGGTCATAGCTTCCAAAGACAGATTCTTAAAAATAAATCCATCATTAAGTAAGCTTTTAGGATATAGCAATGAGGAGCTTTTAAATAAACCGTTTGCTACTTATATTGTCCCTGAGGACATAACAATAACTGAGCAGGCCATTGAAAAACTAGAAAAAGGAACAGATCTAATAAATTTCAAAAACCGGTGGATATGTAAAGATGGTACCATTAAATGGTTATCCTGGCATGCTACCGCAGATACCAGTACAGGAATGCTATATGCAATTGTTAGAGACATTACTGAGAATTTAAAACTCAAAGAAGAAGATGAAAAAATGATGAATGAGTTATATGAAAGTCAGCAAAAACTGAATATGATCCTAGAGAATATCAGTGATGGTGTACTAGTCGCAAATACCAGCAAACAGGTTCTATTGGCCAACGATGTAGCGAATGAGCTTTTTGGCATAGAAGACGACTCCAAGATTTCCGTCGATTTTTCTAATCATTTTAAAGTGCTTTATCCAAATGGAGAGAAAATATTTCCAGTTCAAAACCTTCCTGCTGAACTTGCTTTGGCTGGTGAGATCACCGATGATATAGATGTATTACTACAAAATAAAAAAACCAATGAAATGCGGAGGGTTTTGTTAAGCGGAAGGCCTATACTTGATAATGAAAATCACATAGCCGCGGTAGTTGTTACCATTAAGGATATAAGCAGATATAAAAAGTTGGAAGAAGAATTGGAAAGAAAAGACCAAGCATCAAGACCCTTGATTGGTTTTAAAACATCACGAACTAAAAAAAAGAAATAATGCTATATGTTGTTAAGTCCGCAATATGTTGTTATAACAAAGTCATATAAGCATACATTACAAAACACCTTAATCAAATAGCATTATCCAATAGTTCTTCTGGTTTTAAAGGTGTTATTAACTGTTCTTCCTCAAGAGCAAGAACGACAAGGTTAATATATTCATTAATAATTTCTTCCACGTTCTTCGGGTCAGTTATATCAATGTATCCTTTCCATATCAGATCCCTTTCTTTGGTAGGGCAAATACAATACATGCTAGTTTCAGTATGGTATAGTTTGTAATTCTCGTAATAATCTGGGTTATAGTAAATATCTTGACACATAAGATAGTCTTCCTTGAACTTTTTATAGGTTGAATCAAATCCATCATAATCTTGTTTGTACCTAATCTTATGATCCACACCAATTATTTTTGTTAACAAAATGGTGTCAAACCCCTCACCTAACAACTTAGTCTCCAAATCGTCCATCTGAGCTCCGTTTATTTTATCGGTCATCACAGATGAATCAAGGAAGACCATACTTGTAATTGCTTCCGATCCTCTTAATTCAAATTTCTTCTTTAATTGATTTTCAAATTGTTGTCTTGCATTCGTATTTGAGGTCATGCCAATTATTAATACTTTGGTAGGAAAGTAGGTTGCTATGTCTGGATTTTTCCAAGAATCCACAAGTTCTAGGGAACAACCAAATAATGATAAAAATAATATGGTAGAAATTGTAGAAATTAATAATTTCATCTGCTTATTTATTTTTTTAATTGTCAGATTTTAGTACAAGACAAAAATTGAAGCGTGTCACATTGAGACTTTCGACTAGGCTCAAGATAAGCTAAAGTCGAAATGCTATCAAAAACAATATTTCCAATGTCTTCGACCGGGCTCAGACTGGCATCTGAATATATTTGGATTTTTGTCATGCACTATATTGTCAGATGGAGCACCCTTAACAATCATTCTCGTGTATGTGAATCCCATTCTCATGGGTGTTTCATAATTTGGGTTTTTATCATTTTTTAAGTAAACGCTGTTGCTTTTCTTTTTTGAGTATATTTTTAACCTCTGTAAAAAGCTGGGATTTTAATGATTGGTAATCTTTTAAAAATTCGCTTACCTGAATAATAAGATTTTCATGTTCTTTTTTATAAACCTTCTCCTCTTTTGGCTGATTAACATCATCTACCATTATTTTAAGCGCATTGCCATGCACTTTAATAGCTTTTATAAGAGAATTGTTTCTTTTTTCAAAGTGTTTTATAGTTTCTATAATTTCTTGGTATTTGGAGAATTTTTTGGTATCAATTATTTGAAGGGTATGTGTTTTTACTAAATCTTCAAAGAAGATATGTTCGTCTTTTACAAATTCTAATTCAGATAACCAATCTTGTGTATGCTTATGCATTTCTTCTGCATTGAGCCATTCCACATGCTTTGTTTTAAGATGTGTATTCATGACATTTTTTTTAACAAGGCAGAAAGTGATTCTTCAAATCACTTTCTGCCTTAATTAGATTTAAAGAACTTATCTTGACTTTTTCTGTTTCCTAAAACCTGCCTGCCGGCAGGCAGGAATGGCTGAAATTTATCCATATTTCGTTACTTTTTTATACGTAGCCATGCTATGCCTTTCAAAAAGTGCCTCATCTGTATAAATTTTATATCATTTTCGGTTAAAAACAAAAAGTCAAGATGAGTTCAAAGATTTAATTAGAAGACTTAAAGAATTTCAATTTTCTTTTTAGCTGTGGTTTTGGATTCTTCTTTTTTAAGAAGATTTAATTTTAAGATACCATCGTTGTAACTAGCTTTCACTTTTTTATCGGCATTAACGTTTGCAGGTAATTTTAAGGATCTATTAAAAGAGTTATAACTAAACTCTTTGCGAGTGTAGCCATCATCTTTTTCCTCTTTTTCCATCTTTTTTTCACCACTAACATGAAGCATGTCACCATCAATGCTTACATCAAAATCTTTTTTTGAAAATCCTGGGGCTGCAAATTCAATTTCAAACTCGTTATCGTGTTCCTTAACGTTCATTGCTGGCATGAAACTGTCATCTTCCAATAAATCGTCGTTAATAAAAGGGTCATAATTTAAGAGATTTCTCAATCCGCCATTATTCCATGGGAATAATCTGTTTCTGTTGTTAAATTTTACTAGTGTCATCGTTTTATGTTTTTTTAATTAAACCTTGTTATAGAAGTGATTTAAACCTTTCGATTGAAGCGAAAATCAGTCGTTTTTTGTCCAATCGAAGACTTTTTAGAGTTACATAGCATTGTAGAGTGGACAAAAAAGAGCGATTTTTTTAGCCAATTTGGAAAAGCTAAACCACTTCATGGTATAAATTTACAATACTAAAACACGAGGGGAAATGATAAATATCAGTTAAGCATGAGATTTCAATACATGTTGACTATGAACTCATTTTTAATTTTAAATGATTATTTTTTCCACATCAGATAATTTGGGTATGGTAACATCCCAATGATACACATCTTTAATTTTCACCCTTAAAACATCCAAAGCTGTTGGCTCTCCATGAATGAGATATACTTTTTCAGGAATGTTAATAATATTGCTCATCCAATGAATCAATTCTTCCTGGTCGGCATGTGCAGACAGACTTTCCAGATGTTTTATAGTAGCTTTAACGGGATAGTATTTGCCAAATAATTTGATTTCGTGAACACCATCCAATAATTGCCTTCCACGAGTACCTTCTGCTTGATATCCGACCATTAAAACGGTTGTAGATGGTTCGTCAATCAACTGTTGTAAATAGGTCAATACACGCCCACCTGTAACCATGCCACTTCCTGCGATAATGACTTTAGAGCGTTTATCATCTATGGTTTCCCAAGTTTCTTTATAGGATTGCACAATGTTTACATGACGGCTCATGGCACTTATATCGGAACTTGAAAGTTTGTGCCATTTTGGGAAGCGATTAAAAAGCTCCAAAACGTTACTTCCCATAGGGCTATCCATGAAAATGGGAATGTTTGGTATTTTGTTTTTTTGATATAGCTTCCAAAGGATATACATAAGAGTCTGAAGACGCTCAACTGCAAAACTTGGAATGATTAAATTACCCTTTTTGTGAACAGTATCCACAATTATTTCCGAAAGTATGGTCTCCACATCTTCAGACGGATGAAGCTTATTACCATAGGTACTCTCCAGAAAAAGGAAGTCTGCCCATTCAGGGCGTTTAGGATCATCTAACAAATAATCATTGGTCCTTCCAATATCACCAGAAAACACAAAACGTTTTCCATTGATGTCTATTTCTATAAATGTTGCCCCAAGAATATGACCATTATATTGAAAACGATACGCTATGTGTTCCGATAGATTAATCCATTTATCTTCCATTTCAACTTGAAACATGTGGGTTGTTTTTTCGGCCTCCTTTACGGTGTAAAATGGCAATGCAGGGTTGTGTTTGGTATAGTTTTCTTTATTGGCATTTTCTGCCTCTTCCTCATGTATTTTTGCACTGTCCCTTAAAATGATTTCTGCAATGCCCAAGGTAGGTGCTGTTCCTATTATTTTTCCCTTAAAGCCCTCTTTTACCAAGCGCGGTAAATACCCCACATGATCTAAATGCCCATGTGTGAGCAAAACCAGATCAATAGAGCCAACATCAACAGGAAGGTCACACCAGTTGAGTTCTCGAAGCTCTTTGAGTCCTTGAAACATCCCGCAATCAATTAAAATATTTTTTTCAGAGGTTTCAATTAGAAATTTTGAGCCAGTAACCACGCCTGTAGCTCCCAAAAAATTTACCTTCACATAATTATCCATGGCATCAGTGTTTACATAGCATGTTTATCTCATTTAGGATTTTTGCTTTACGGATATCGGAAATACCTAAGTGATCCAGAAAAAACACATCATCTATTAAATCCCTGCAGAGTACAACATCCCTGCTTAATAAAAACTGCTTTTCGCGGCCACTCAGTAAGGTGGAAACAGTTATTGGATATAATCCCAATCGGTCTATACGATCTCTTAAACCGTCATTTTTTGGATAATCCCAACTCAACAAATACAACCCAATGCATTTACCATATTGTAACGCATCTTCAGTAAACCGTGTATTTGTGACCAGCCAGCCTTCATTAAGCACGGTATCACGTGGTTTTGAATCCCAATGCGACTTGACATCTTTATAACGAGAAGCGATGTATAAAGGCACTTTAACATTGCAGTTTCTTCCTTCTTCACTATGAAATTTACATTCAATTACCGTAGTGGTACCGTTCTTACTAGCTAACACATCGATTTCATGCGTCACGCACTCACCTCGTAATATTTCACCAACATGGGTTTGATACCCTGAATATTTTAAAATGGCTCCTATAAAGCGTTCAAAAGGATAGCCTGTGGGTCCCAATTCATAAATTGCTTTTTTAAGTTTGTACTTTGATGCCAGATAACTACCCTTTTTTTTGAGTAATGCAAACGCTCGGTTATAAATTTCTTTTGTAGAGATACCGTCATATAATTCTTCCTGTACTTTATCTATAATTTGGCTTACTGTTTCATTGTTTGCACCAGATTTGCTTAATGATGCATGCAGCTTACCCAGTGAAAACTTTACTTTTTCACCCGAAGATTTAATGACTTCAAAATCAGTTTCCATAGATCCTTAAAAAAATATTATAATAACAACAACTCTATCTATTATTTAGATTCAAAGAAATCCCTTACCCAAGCTATAACCTGATTATCGGTCATGCTATCGGTCTTTCTTTTGCCTTTGATTTTTACACTTATATTTTTATGGTTCTCTTCCAACTCTTTTGCGAATTTTTTATAGGTTTCCGCAGGACCAAAAATGACCAAAGCATCCGTATTGTTTATCTCTTGCACTATATCCTTAAAATAGGATTTAAACTGTTGCTTTTCGCGTTCTAAATATTTAACATCCTTAACGATTTCTTTTGCGCCTCCAATATGTCTATTTGCCGTAACATTATAATTATCTATATCAGAATGGATTATTTTCATGGTTTCCTCATTGTTTTCTATATTAACAATGAGTGCCCTGCTTTTATCTAACCAAATACCTGTGCTTTTCATATGTGAATATTTAGACCCCTACCCCCAAGCCTCCCCAACCCCTCCGAAGGAGGGACTTAACAAAGGGAACTCATACTGGTTCTAAGGGTTGTGTTTATTTGTTTATTCGTTTATTTGTTTATTTATTTATTCAGAATTCTGAATTCATAATTCTTCCAGTCATATGGACACGAGCTATAGCGAACTGGCGAAGCAATCGCTTTATTTTCATTGGTCTTTATGTTTCCAAATCATGGCTTCATTTTCCTATATTGAACTCGTTTAAACTTTTCATAACTGGCTAAAAAATTGTCCTTTTGCACTCGCTTTTTGTCTTTTCTTCCTTCCGTAGCTTTTCCAATGCGACAAGCTGGCTCCTTCTCTAAAAAGGTTTACTAAACCTTTTCTTTACGCTCGGCCCTAACTCAAAAAAGCCTTTAATCGAGCACAAAATGACTAATTTTCGCTTCACTCAAAAAAGTTTAAAAGAGTTTTCTTTTAATTTCTTAAATCATGCATCACTAAAATGGGTACTTTTAAATCAAAACTGATTTCTTTTACCAATGGACGTGTAAGTATGCTTCCGAAAAATGTATGCTTTCTGTTGATAAACGCTACCATATCGCTTTCTCTACTTTCAACAAAACAATTAATAGCAGAGGGAACAGATATATGGCTTAAAGAATGGAATGAATGGCTTATATCTTCAAAATATTCTACTAAAAGTTTTTTACCGTTCAATTGCTCTTCATCCAATTCCTCTTCGTTGGTAACGTGTAATATTTTTATTGAGGCTTTATATCTTTGGGCAATATCAATTAAATAACTTAATTCCCGTTTTTTAAAATGTGTTTTGTAACTGGTTGGAAATACAATCTCTTTTGGCAATTGTATTTTTGCCAATTCTGGAACCACTATGACGGGGCAGTTTCTCACTTTCTCCATAACAATAACGGCTGTACTTCCAAAAACATTGCCTCTCGCTTTTGTTTCGCCTCTGGTGCCCATAACAATGAGTTCGATATCTTTCTCCTCTACGACATTTTTAATGGCCTCCAAAGGATTGTTGAATATTGATATCGTCTGAAAGTTATGCTTTGGGTTTCCTTTCTCTCCAAAAGCGAAAATATTCAAAAGTTTTTCCAGTTCGTATTCGGAGTTTGTTTTCTCAGTTTCATATACTTCACTTCCTGACACCATATTTGCAACGTTGTAAATATTTTTTAAATCGACAGAAAACACATTGAGAAAATAAAATATACATGTCTCATTCTTATAAAGTTCCAAAGCATAATGGATAGCTTGCAAAGCATTCGTTGAAAAATCTGTTGGTAATAATATCTTGCGTTTCATCTGTCTATATTTGTTATTTTTTTAATTGTCTGATGAAATACCCAAATTATTAGGGTGTCCCGAAAACTTTCGGAATATTTAATACGTCTGTGAATGGGCATTTCATGAGTTATTTTTCTTTTGATTATGTAATCATTGTTGTCCGATAAAACTTTTACAATTCACTGAAAACACAGTGAAAGGGCTTTTTAAAGCGATTACCGATTTGTCGCCTAGCTTTTTGTAATAATTAATCTAAATAATCTTCCGAAGGTTCTATTTGTCTATTGTCTATTCTCTATATTCTATATCAGCTCATTCTGGTATTACCAATACGGGAACTTTTGGATGGAAGGCCAGTTTTTTTATCACTGGCTCATTGATTATAGTTTCCAAGAGACTGTGCCTATACTTTACCATAGCAAGCATCTCTATGTTGAGTTCTTCAATAAATGTTGTGATGGCTTCTGCTTTTTTTGTATAATCGGGCAACCAATGAAAACTACATTCATAATCGGCCAGATAGTTTTCAAGCATCGTCATATTATACTTTTGAATATCTGATAATTCCTTTTCGGTGTTAATATGCACGACTCGAATTTTAGAATTGAATAAATCTGCCATACTTTTAAGTGGCCTTAGTTCATCATTATAGAAACGATTGTAATCCGTTGGAAACGCTATTTGCTTTGGCGCAACGAAATCATGTTCATCTGGAACAATTAAAATTGGGCAGTTTTTAATCTTTTTAACGACTTTTACTGTATTGCTTCCAAACAAATAATCAATTGAACCTGTTGCTCCCTTAGTTCCCATAACAACAATATCAATGGCGTTTTGTTTAACTGCTTCATGGACAGCATCCATGAGTTCCTCTTCAAATAAAAGCGTTTTGAAATCATGATTGGCATTGGCATTGGCAATTTCTGTCTGGGCTTTTAATTCTGCTAATTCCTTTAATGCTTGCTCTTTTAACTTATCGATATAATGTGAGGTAATATAGGTCCTGGATACGGGATTTGTGATGTACGTGGAATGCAAAAAATAAAAGGTGCAAAATTCATCAACATATAGTTTTAAAGCATATACGATAGCGTTCCATGCATTATCTGAAAAATCGGTTGGCAATAAAATATGGAATGCCTTGGTTTTCATGACTCGCGATGTGCTTTAGAAGGAATTACCAAAAATGGAATATTCAAATGAAACCCAATTTGATTGATTGTATTCTTGAAAAATAAATTTTCAAAAAACGAATGCTTATTGTTTATCATGACCAACATGTTGATTCGATGTTTAATCTGAAATTTATTGATGGCTTCTACTATCTCCATACTTTCAACATCATGGAATAAATAAGCTGTGCTTTTAAACATATTTTCCAATATCATTTTATGGCTCTCCTGTGCTTCTGTTAAATCATAGCCTGTTGAAACATGCATAGTATTTATTCTTGAATGGTGTGTTACTGCAATATCTACCAGAAGGTCTAAAGATGTCTTTTGATAATCAACATCAAGATCAGTAGGAAACAGAATCTCTTGTGGTGACTCATATTCAAAATCTGATGGAATGGCTAGAATGGGGCATTTTATATTTTTAAAAACCTGAACGGTATTTGAGCCTAACAATACCTCTTTGGCTCCTGTTGCTCCTTTTGTCCCCATAACAATAAGGTCAATATGACGTTCGTCAATCAATTCTTTAATGCCAAGAACCAACGTGTCAAATCTGGCAATCGACTCAAATCTATGGTTTGGATTATTTTCGAATTCCTTGGAAATTCTGCCCATGAGTCTGTCCAAACCCTGTAAGGAAGCCTCTCTTATGGCATCTCCCAAACCGAATTGAGCCGGATATGCCAACATATACTCTACATGATAAATAACGGGAATATACGTGTTAAACAAATGAAAAGTACATTCTTCATCTTTGAAAAGTTTTATTCCATATTTGATAGCATTCCATGAATTATCTGAAAAATCGGTGGGCAAAAGAATATGTTTCATAACCAATAATTTTTTAATGTATTTATATATAACGGGTGGCATTTTGGAGTGCCAAAAGTGGTATTTTAAGGTCCACACTTACTATATCTATTTTAGAAGGAAATAGCATATCCTCCAAAAATGAATGTTGGGTATTGACCATAACCAACATATCTATGGCATTATTCTTTATATAATTTTGAATCGTTTCTGCTATTTTTTTACTGTGTACTATGTGAAAATCAATATTGGTTTTACAGATGGTTTCTTTTATAAAAGCTTGGTTATCTTCTTGTCTAAGTGATAATTTATCGCTTTTCGAAATATACAATACATCAATAATGCTTTTATAGGATGCGGCTAGGTCACATACTAATTTTAGTTCACGATGTTTGTATGGAATTAGATAATCAGTTGGAAACAAAATACGTTTCGGCTGCGTATTGGTATAATTTGAAGGAATCGCCAAAATAGGACATTTCACATACTTCAGAACTTGAAAAGTATGGCTTCCAAATATAATATGTCGTTCATCAGACTTTCCTTTCGTACCCATTACTATCAAATCAATATTTTTAGCATCCGCAATGAGATTAGCTTCGTCCACCAGCGTATTGTAAGCAGATATGGTGTGAAAAGTGAATCTAGAGTTTAATGTCATTTTTTTTACAGTCTCAAGAAGATTTTCGAGATTTTTTTCCGATTGGTTTTTCACTTTATCCAGAATGTCATCAAAAACCTCACGAGATGCCAACTCTTCATGATTATAAAAGTCATTTTGATAGGCATGCATAAAGAAAAAATCAACCTTTTGATGTTTAAAAAATTCCAATGCATATTTGACCGCATTCATTGAATTTTCAGAAAAATCTGTAGGAAGAAGTATGGATAGCATCGCATATACTTTTTAGGATTCCAGATAAATTTAAACTTTTTTATAAATAGAAAATATGATATATATCAGATAAAATCAATTAGCAATTTGTACTATTGTTAAGACTGCACTTTTGAAGTATCTGATGGTCTTTACTGCCATAGCGATAAATTGTAATACCTTTTAGTTTATATTTCCATGCTGTCATATAGATGTCCGAAACATCTTTAACACTAGCATCTTGAGATAGATTTATAGTTTTTGAAACGGCATTATCAGTGAATTTCTGAAAAATCTTTTGATGCAATAAATGGTACTGCCAAGATATTTCCAAACTTGTTTTAAATAACAATTTTATTTGTGAAGGTATGCTTTCTATTTCCTGAATGCTACCAGACTGGTAAATTTGCTTTTTCAAGGCATCGGTCCATAAATTCAGTTCCTTCATTTTTTGTAGAAAAACACCATTTAGGGCTGTTTGTTTTTTTCCACCTAAGATGCCAACTCTTATATAAGCCAAGGCAAACAAGGGCTCAATAGAATACGATGTGTTTGCAATAACCGAAATGGTCCCTGTAGGTGCCATACTATTACAAGTAGCATTTCTCATTTTGTAAATTGGAAAAAAAACGCTTCTTTCCCATTCTGGAAACACACCTTTTTCCATGGCTATAGCTGCTGAAGCCTTATAGCTTTCTTGCTTAATAAATTTCATGAGTTTTTCACCTAAAGTGAGTGCCTTCTCGGATTCATAAGGCATTTCCAATAAAATGAGAAGTTCTGCCCATCCCATGACTCCCAACCCAATTTTCCTATTGGATGTTGTTATCGCCTCCACCTCCGGCATTAAATAATGATTTACTATGATAATATTATCTAAAAATCGAATGGCAATTTGGATAGTAGATGCTAATTCCTCCCAATCAACCTCATATTTATTATTGACCATACGTGTCATTTTTGAAAGATTGATAGATCCCAAATTGCAACTTTCATAATTCAACAAAGGCACTTCACCACAGGGATTTGTACAATTTATATTTCCTTGTTTTGGTGTAGGATTTGCTGCGTTTATAGTATCCAAAAATACCAATCCGGGATCTCCGGTTTTCCAAGCTTCTTCGACAATCAGTTGCCATATTTTTTTTGCTTTGAGCGTTTTCTCTATATGAAGCGTACGAGGGTTTATAAGTTTCCAAGTAGAATCATTTTCAACAGCTCGCATAAAATCGTTTGTGATACCAACGGAAATATTAAAATTTTCAATGGCTTTTTTACTGGATTTTGATTGAATAAACTCAAGAATGTCAGGATGATTGACATTTAAGATCCCCATATTGGCTCCTCGCCTTTTGCCTCCTTGTTTCACGTATTCCGTAGCAGCATCATAAATTTTCATAAAAGCAACTGGACCAGATAATGTCCCGTTTGTGGAACTCACCAAATCATTTTTAGGTCGTAACTTCGAAAAATTAAATCCAGTACCACCTCCACTTTGGTGTATCAAAGCAGCATGCTTCAAAGTCGTAAAAATACTTTCAAGGCTATCCTCTATTGGCAAAACAAAACACGCACTTAATTGACCATTTTTACAACCTGCATTCATTAATGTTGGTGAATTTGGCAAGAATTTCAGCAGACTCATAAGATTATAAAACGTATTCTCCCAATCTGCAACATGCGCCTTTTCACAACTTGCAACAAATTTGGCTACCCTACGAAAAAGCTGTTCGGGATTTTCAATAAGTGCGCCTTTACTATCTTTTAGTAAATAGCGGTCTTCAAGAATTTGTATGGCATTTTTAGTCAATATTTCCATAGCAGGGGCGATTAGAGTTATGAAAGCGATGCATACTTCTTAACTTTTAAGACTTTAATAACTCATCATTAGCCATATAAAACAATTGAATATGAATTTTCAGGTGCATATTTATGACTGAAGTTAAGAGATAATCTAAATATATCCAGATGAATCAATAACATCAATGATATATGTCATTTAAAAATTGAATTTTATTCATCAATTTTAATCCACATAACACATTAATCTCAAAACCAATGATTGTGCATGATTTTTCTACCAACAATTCTATTTTAAATCAATTCATATCTGAATTAAGGGATGTTGATATACAAAAAGATGCTATGCGTTTCAGAAAGAATATTGAGCACATTGGTGAAGTATTAGGATATGAACTAAGCAAAACATTACATTATAAAATTAGAGATGTTAAAACACCTTTTGGGAGCAAGACGATGGCCGTATATGAGGATCAACTTGTTTTATGTTCAGTGCTAAGAGCTGGCCTAACTTTACATCAAGGATTATTAAATTACTATAACAAAGCTGAGAATGCATTTATATCGGCCTACAGGCACCACAGCAATAACAGTGATTCTTTCGAGATTGTTGTTGAATATCTTGCATCACCATCACTTAATAACAAAACCTTGATTTTATGCGACCCGATGGTGGCTTCTGGAAAAACCTTGGTTAATGTGCTGAAAGCTTTTAAACGACATGGGATACCAAAACAAATACATATAGTCGCTGTTATAGGCTCAAAAACTGGGGTAGAATATATTAATAGTATGTTTCCTAAAAACACCCATTTATGGATTGCCACCATAGATGACAACTTAAGCAATAGAGGGTATATTATTCCCGGTCTTGGTGATGCTGGTGATCTATCCTTTGGAATAAAATTATAAGGATTATTTAAGGGTTGTTGAATCAAAAACGGAGAAGTGTCTAGCTTCTCCGTTTTCTTGGACATTCAATTTTATCTTGTAACCTTTTCTAACCGCTAATATTCCTTCATTGCTAAAGAGAATTTAGCTTTTCAGTTAAAAACAACTTTGAATGTCTTTTTGTAAATATCTTAATACTCATTATAAAATTTAACAGTAAAAAACAGGAAGCCGAAACTTCCTGTTTTCCCAAAACATTCAATGATGCTATCTAACATGCGGTTTTCTGCAATTGACCATTATCAAATGACCAAATGGAGGTTTTCCTGTTGTATAACAGCTTCGAACGCCTTGTTTCGACCTTGATATCTTACAATGGCAAGGTCTATGCTTTTTAAAAAACAGGAAGTCGAAACTTCCTGTTTTCCGAAGAATTTAAGTTTATCAATTAACATTAAAAACAAACAGTAATATAACTTTATTCCTAAAGGGCAACTGATAATGTTATGTCAAGTAATATCTCCAAATTCTTCTTGAAGGCTAAAAAATCATACGATTTATAGACTTCATATATTTTCAAATGAGAAAGAACGTTTTTATTTATGATGCTAATTTACTATACGAAAATGAATTTGAAACTGATATATATCAGTTTGTAAAAAAAAATTAAAAACGACACCAATCACCTATAAAATATAAACGAAAGCCAGAATCAGTTCTGGCTTTCGCTTCTGATTAATAGCTCAATATTTAAGGACTTTCATCCTAATCTTTATATTATAAAAATATAGAATGGATACATTAAATGAAATGATTATTATCAGTTTTTAAAACTAATAAAGCACAATGCCATAGACCTGATTCAAGAGAAAGAGTCCCGTTAGAAATAGCAAAATATAAATAACTTGTACCAACTTAATATTTATAAAATTCAGCCAACTTACTGTTGCTTTTGGTATGATAAAAAGTGCCACACCTATGAATAAAGACGTCCATCCAATAAGGGTTATTATTAATGTCCATGATGGGCTCCATATATTATGGAACAATACATTCAACAGCCCTACAATGGTTGCTAAAAGTGATGATAAGATAAGAAATTTTTCATCCTTAAGGTCCGTAAAGATTTGTTTAATCCTGATGGGATTGAAGGTCAAGATCACAAAAAATATGATGAGGTACCAGCCCCAGAATTTTCCCAAAAAAAGTGATGCATCCATAGATATTATTTTTATGAAGCCAATAGAAGCTCTATTAATAGATAGAATTTAATAAATAAATTTATTGAAATGAACAATCCCCGAGGGGTATTTTGATTATTTTATTTTGTCCTAAAGGCACAAAAAACCGAAATCCATTGTTGAGATTATCATGATAATTATCAGCTAACTATTCATGAATTACTAAAAATGGAATATTGGTATGGTAGCTTATTTCTTCAACTTTGGAATGGAATAAAATTTGTTGAAAAAAGTTTAAATTTTTAGCCACCATGGCAATCATATCAATATCCCTGCTTTGAACAAAACATTCGATAGCATCTTCAACATCTTTATTGGTAAGATTATAAAATCTCATTTCAAAATTACTGAAATAATCCTGAAGCAAGTCTTTATTATCTTGCTGACTCAAACTCAACTTTTCAAAATCATGGCTAATATGTACAACTCTTAAACTTGCATGGTGCATCTCTATGATTTCATAAATAGGTTTCAGGAGATTCACACCATAGGTCAAAAAATAATCTGTGGGAAAGGCTATTTCGTTCAGGTTAGTAAACGTCGCATTTTCCGGCACAATCAACGTCGTACACTTTACTTTTTTGATAACATCTGCAGCATTGCTTCCAATAATTATTTTTTTTAAGCCAGTAGCCCCTTTAGTTCCCATTATAATCATGTCGATTTTCTTTTCATCCACATACTTACGAACAGAGTCTATAAAAAAATTATAGTCTGTAAGCATGAAAAAATGGTGGTTCTTATTAACAGGAAATTCTTGGGATATACGCTTCAGGGTTTTTCTTAATTGTAATTTTGATGGCTTTATAAAGGTGTTTTCAATTAAATCTTCAGTATCTATATGGAGTGAATCTTCAGCCATCGCATAATTCAATATATTGACATGCAATAAATAAAAAGTGCAGGTTGAATTCTCATAAAATTTAAGTGCATATTTAATGGCATTCCATGAGTTTTCAGAAAAATCTGTGGGCAGTAAAATGGTTTTCATCTGTTTATTTTTATTTTTTTTATTTATCAGATGGAATACCCTTAATAATCATCCTCGTGTGTGAACGCTATTCTCATGGGTGTTTCATATAATTCAAGTTTCATCAGTATTTAATTACTTTAGTAGGTTCTTAACAAATATATAGGGTTATATGGCATTCTAAAATGATTTCCATCATGTTTCGAAATAATGACTGATGGTCAATAAATATCCTGAAGCTTTTTTATATCCAAAATTTTAATATTTCTTCCTTCAATTTCAATAAGACCCTCTTTTTTAAAATTAGTCATGGCCCTAATAAACGTTTCAGTTGCAATGCCGGCCACACTGGCCAAATCACTTCGGGAAATCTTAATAGGGTCTTCTGGTTTTCTGTTCATTTTTTCTGCAAATTTCAAAATAGCTGTTGCGGTTTTCCTATTTACAGAACTGTAAGCCATTTGCAATAATTGATCTTTGACATCTATAAGGTCATTAGTAAGTAGCTGAATGAGCTCCAAAGTGACCTTATGGTTATTATCGAGAATGTTTTTGAGTTGGTCTTTTGAAATACCAACCAACTCTGTATTCTTGATAGCCGTTGCAGCTTCCTGATAGGGAATGTTTTGAATAAATGATGTGTATCCAAACAAATCATCTTCTTTATATAAGGCAGTTGTAAGCTCTTTGCCTTGTTCATCTAATTTATGGCATTTTACAACACCCTTAATAACCAAAAAGATATGATTGGAATTTTGCCCTTCTTTATAAATGGCTTCGCCTGCCTGAAATTGAAATGCCTCCCCATTATCATCAAAAAAATTTTTAAGATCATTGAGCGTTCTGATCTCATCATTATTTTCAACTTTTTCCAGAATATCCTTGTTTTCCTTTAAAATAGCACCCTTTGCCAAACGACTTTCAATGGCCGTTATAAGATCTTCTTCATTAAATGGTTTGGTAATATAATCGTCTGCCCCAAGATTCATTCCCAGACGTACATCCTTTCGATCTGTTTTTGCAGACAAAAAAATGAATGGTATAAACTTAGTACTTTCATTTTTGGAAAGCAACTCCAAAACCCCATAACCATCCAATTCTGGCATCATAATATCGCAAACAATAATATCTGGATGCTGTTGGATGGCTTTTTCAACACCTACCTTACCATTGGAAGCCATAATGACTTCATACCCTGAGAGCTCCAGTATTTCTGCCGTGTTCCCCCTTAGTGAGACATCATCTTCTATTAGTAATACTTTCGTTATCATACGGGATTATTTGGTATGGTTAAAATAAACGTTGACCCTTTATTTTCCTGGCTTTTAAAGGTTATTGTGCCACCCAAATTCTCTATATGGGACTTTGCGATATTAAGACCAATTCCCGTCCCCTGGGTTATTAAAACATTTTCTGCCCTAAAGTAACGATGGAATATATTCTTTTGGTCTTTCTCTGGAATTCCAATACCAGAATCTATAATTTCGAAAGTTGTCTTGGATTCGTCTTGCTTGATATTTAAATGAACAACCGTGTTTTCTGATGAATATTTGATAGCATTATGCACTAAATTGGACAGGGCCAATTCTAAAGCCTTTTCATCTTGTACCAATGATATATCCTCTATTTTTTCAGGATATATAATTTGTTGCCCTTCCTTTAGCAACATATTGGCATTGTAAACAACTTCATTAATTAATTTACTCAACCTAAAAGTAGTAAATTTGTAATTTATTCTTCCTGCTTCCAATTTTTCAATAGACAAAAATTCGTCCAGTATATTATTTAGATAATTTACTTTATCTGTAATCATTTTAATATGTTTTTCCCTTTTGTCTTGATGCTCTTGCAATGAATATTTACTTAAAAGGATGCAAGAGGTCAATATCGTGCTCAATGGAGTTTTAAATTCGTGGGAAACAAGAGATAAAAATTTGGTTTTCAATTCATTAATATTTTTTTCTTGTTCGAGTGAGGCTTTAAGCTGTTTTGTTCTTAACGCCACTGTTTTTTCTAGTTTTTGGGTATAATTTCTTTGCTCTGTAATGTCCAGAACGATTGCTACAAAGACTTCCCTCTCTCCTAAAACCGATAATTCCAAATTCACATACACAGGATATGTGGTTCCATCTTTGCGTTTATGGATCGTCTCAAATTCAATTTTGCCTCTATTTTTTTTGACTAAAGGTTCTGCTAGCTTTCTTATTCCCTTTTCATTAAATTCAGGTTTAATGTCCATGAGGGTCATTTCTTTTAATTCATCCAATGAATAACCTAGGTTTTTTTGCGCACCATAGTTGGCATTAATGAATTTTAGCGAAACCAAATCGAAGACATAAATCTCGTTTAATGAATCATCAAATATTTTAGATAGGTAATTGCGTTCTTGTTCGACTTGTTTGCGCTCTGTAGTGTCAATGATAAGAGCCATTATATAGGTTTTATCGAAAACTGTAAACGGATTCAAGCCAACCTCTACCGGGAATTGATGGCCATTTTTATGCAATGCAAATAAATCACGATCATGGCCCATTTTACGTTTTTCACTATTTTTATAAAAAACATCGAAATAAGTGTCATGTTTGGAGTGGTGATTTTGTGGTATTAATGTATTTAACCTCTTTCCTATTAATTCCTGTTTGTTATAGCCAAACATAGTATCGGCAGAAATATTTGTGGAAACAATGTTTTGATTTGCATCTACAATAACAATGCCCTCTGAAACCGCATCAGATAAAATTTTAAAAATATCCTTGTCGTCTTTAAACATTTATTTTCGGGTTAAAAGGACTATAAAGATAAAACTTATTGTACTAATTATCACGGTATTATTTCAATAATAATAACAAAATTGACAGGAAATAAGCGTCCTGATATATATCATTATAAACGTGACGTTCATTTATTATTTTAGATGCATTAATTTATAAAATATAAAATCATGGGAGTATTAAAAGTCATTGAAATTTTAGGCAATTCACAAATCAATTTTGAAGATGCTATAAAAAACATTGTTTCTGAAGCCGCAAAAAGCGTCAAAGGAATCAAATCTGTTTATATTAAGGACATGCAGGTTTCTGTAAAAGAAAATCAAATTACCGAATATAGGGTCAATGCCAAGGTAACATTTAGCGTACAAGATTAAGAGACTGTCTAAGAGACTGTTTAAATTTTATCCTTTGGCTCTTTTATGTGCCTTTTTCCACCATACTTCAGCTATTTTTCGGTCCATAGCTATGACTATGAATCTCAAAATACCTTAGTCTGACAAAAAAATACCCTATAAAACATTCCAAAAACGAAATTTAAACAGTCTCTGACAAAAATTCTTTTGTTCAAAACCTTTCTATGTTATACGCTCTGGAAAGGTTTTGTGTTAAAATGAATCGAAAAGTACAGTAGCTTTAAAAATGAGTTCATGATATATATCATATAAAAAAATATGCTATTTTTTAATTTTGTATAAAGCAATACCATTAAAATGACATCTAAAAAGCACATGACCTTAAAATTTTATCAGAATTTGGGTAAATTATTTTATGCCATGGCTGCTGCAGACGATAAAGTACGCGAAGCAGAAATGAACAAACTCAAGGAGCTTGTTAAAAAAGAATGGCTGGATGTTGATGATATTGAAGACAAGTTTGGAACGGATGCCGCCTACCAGATAGAAATTGTTTTTGACTGGTTATCCCAACCCCAGGATGTTGAACTTAACATTAAAGACTGTTATGATGATTTTGTAGCCTATAAAAAGGAGCAAAAACACCTATTTACAAAAGATGTAAATCGATTGATTCTTAAAACGGCAAATGCTATTGCAGAAAGTTTCTCTGGAAAAAACAAATCGGAATTAATGCTTTTGGCTAAATTAAATATCGAATTAAATAAAGAATAACCATGAGCTATTATTTTAGTACAGTTATTAAAGGTGATTTTGATCACATAGTAGACAAAACAACAGTATTACTTCAAAAAGAGGGCTTTGGTGTGCTTACCCAAATAGACCTCCAACAGACTTTAAAGAAAAAGCTTGATGTTGATTTTAATAGATATAAAATCCTTGGCGCTTGCAATCCACAGTTTGCTTACAAGGCGCTTCAAATAGAAAATAAAGTTGGTACCATGTTGCCTTGTAATGTCATTGTACAAGAACTCAGCAACGGAACTATTGAGGTGGCGGCGGTCGATCCCATTCAATCCATGCAAGCGATAAAAAACCAAGCATTGGAAGCTATTGCCCATGAAGTTTCGGACAAACTAAAGAACGTCATTAAAAACCTAAAAGATGAAAAGTAATTTTAGCAGTATTATCGATTCGAATGTTCCAGTCCTTGTCGATTTTTTTGCCGATTGGTGTGGTCCATGCAAAATGTTGTCACCCATTTTAAAAGACGTGAAGACTGAACTTGGTGATAAAGTCAAAATTGTTAAGATTGATGTCGATAAAAATGAAGCATTGGCAACACAATACCAAGTGAGGGGTGTTCCCACCATCCTTTTGTTTAAGAACGGCAAACAATTATGGAGACAATCTGGTGTATTGCAGAAAAATGACATTATCAATATCATAAATAGCCATAGTCAATAACGAGGTTAAATGTTAGAAAGTTCTGAGTTCTGAGTTCAGAGTTATGAGTTTGATGTAGATATGAAGTTTGTGATACACGATTCAACGGAATTACATCGAATTCACATTAAATAAGGAAGTGATCAATCATGATCAATATCATTTTATAATAGCGTTACAAATTCTACCTTAGGGTCTATTATAAAATATTCGGTCATGAAAAAATTACTAATTATACTTCTTATTATTCCTGTTATTACTTATGCACAAACAACAGAACTGCTAGATTTTATAGCACCTTTTAGCGATGACGTAGCAGCTGTTAAAAAAGGTGATTCTTGGGGGTTTATAAATGAAAAAGGCGCTATTGTTATAGATTTTCGGGATGATTTGGTTCTAACGGAAGTCGATGGTTACAAATACCCCGTTTTTAAAAATAATCGATGCCTAATTTCTGAAAGTAAAAATGGCATTATATACTTTGGATACATTGATAAAACAGGCAAAACAGTGATTGCCCCCAAATTCTTAAATGCTTCAAACTTTAATAACAACAAAGCCATTGTATTAGATATTTCTAAGGAAAAACTTGGAACTAATAATCTATTAGGTAAAAATGTCGTCAACTATAGGTATTATGAAGTTATTATAGATACTAATGGGAATATTGAACATTATTTAAACCCACAAGGAGCCCATATCGTTTTAGATAAAAAATTTCTGAGAACAACACCACCAGAAATAACATCAAAAAGAATATCTGATAACCTGTATGCTGTTATCACAGAAAACGAGAAATGGAAAATAGTAACAGCAAACAACTAATAACCTATTTTCAATGAAAGCAAACCTTCATTTGGGCAGTGTTTCAGGTATTAAAATAATAGTGCATTGGACATTCTTTTTTTTAATTGCTTGGATAGTTTTAAGCGAATTAAATCGTGGTGGTACTACCGAAAGTATTTTATTTAATACTGCACTGGTATTAGCTGTTTTTGTATGTGTAGTTTTACATGAGTTTGGACATGCTTTAACCGCCAAACGCTTTGGTGTAAATACTAAAAAAATAACATTACTCCCCATTGGTGGTATGGCAAGTTTAGAGCGTATACCAGAATTGCCAAAGCAAGAACTTTTGGTTACGTTAGCTGGTCCTTTAGTAAATGTCATTATTGCTATTTTTCTATATTTTATTGTTCCTATTGATGAGTTTATGCACTTAAATTTCACAGAAACCTTTGAATCACTTACCAATTACACGTTTCAAAGTTTTTTGTTTTATTTATATTTAGTCAATATTGGTTTGGTGGTTTTTAACCTGATTCCAGCATTTCCTATGGATGGAGGTCGCATTCTAAGAGCCCTTTTAGCTATGAAAATGAATCGTGTTAAAGCAACACAAATCGCATCGGGTGTAGGACAATTTATAGCGCTACTCTTTTTATTAATAGGTTTATTATACAACCCATTTTTAATCATTATTGCATTTTTCATTTTTTTAGGCGCTTATGGTGAAAACCAAATAGTTCAACATTTGGAGTTACTTAAAGGACATAGTGTTGAAGAAGCTATGATCATTAACATAACCACTTTTAACCCAGACGATTCTATAGATTTGGTTGTAAACAAAATCATTTCAGGAACAGAAAACAATTTTGTTGTTATTAAAGATCATCAAATTAAAGGCATTTTATACCATAAAAATATCATTGAAAACTCCAATAAAAATATATTGGTAAAAGATATTATGGAAACAACTTTTAAAACCGTCAAAAATACTGATGATCTCAATGACATTTATCATATTGTTTTTTCTGAAAAAAAATCATTTATACCCGTTTTAAAAGAAGAAAAGCTTGTTGGTGTTATTGATGCCACAAACCTAAACGAATATATTTTATTACAAGCCAAATTATCTAGTTGATATGAATCGTATGTTATTCCTAAGTGTTCTTTTTATCATAACGTCTTGTTCCAAAAAAAAGGACAGAATACTTCCAACACAAAAGCCTTTAACCGAGTCTGTATATTCTTCAGTAACCATTCAACCTGATAGTTCATACCAAGCTTATGCTATAGTTTCTGGTATTTTAGATGCTAATTTAGTTGAAGAAGGTGATGTGGTTTTAAAAGATCAAGCGATTATACAAATCATTAATAATACGCCTAAACTTAATGCTCAAAGTGCTAAATTGGCTTTGGAGCTCGCTAAGGAAAATTACAAGGGAAAAGCGGCAGTTTTAAGCGGTATTCTAGATCAAATACATGCTGCTAATCTTAAATTTAAGAACGATTCCATTAACTATTTCAGACAAAAAAACCTTTGGGAACAAAAGATTGGATCTAAATTAGAATACGACACCAAAAAACTGAATTACGAACTCTCAAAAAACAATCTACAAACCCTTCAAAACAATTATGAGAGAACAAAAAACGAATTACAAACCGCTGTAAAACAATCAGAAAACAAGTATCAAACAGCCTTGATAAGTACTAAGGATTTTACGGTAAAAAGTAAGATTGATGGTAAAGTATATGCACTTTACAAAGAACCTGGGGAAATAGTAAATACCATGGAACCTCTTGCAGCTATTGGTAGCGCTTCTAATTTTATTATTGAAATGTTAGCAGATGAAGTAGATATTGTAAACATTAAACTAAATCAAGACGTTTTAATTCATTTAGACGCCTATAATAGCACCGTTTTTAAAGGAAAAGTCTCAAAAATATATCCCACAAAAGAGGAGCGCAATCAAACCTTTAAAGTTGAAGCGGAATTTGATAAGCAGCCTGAGGTTTTATATCCAGGACTTTCTGGGGAAGCCAACATCATTATAGCCACAAAAGAGCATGTATTGACCATCCCGAAAGATTATTTGATAGAAGGCGATAAAGTTGAGACAGACAAAGGTATTATAAAAGTTAAAACAGGTTTACAGAACATGGAATATATAGAAATAACCGGTGGGATTACCGAAAACACCTATATCTATAAACCAACGCAATAATGAACTGGAAGGTTATTCTAAATATTGCCAAAACCCACTTGATAACCAAGATCAGACAAACATCCATAGCTGCATTGGGTGTTACTTTTGGCATTGGATCCTACATTACTTTGGTTTGTTTTATGACTGGTTTGAATACCATGCTAGACGATTTGATATTGAATCAAACGCCGCATATTCATATTTATAACGAGATAAAGCCTTCCAAGAAACAGCCATTGGCTCTTTATGACAAATTCGATAATAGCTTCAATGTGGTGCATTCCATAAAACCTAAGTTAAGTCAAAAAAAGATTCACAATGCCTTACCAATCATTCAGTATTTAGAAGACGATCCTAATGTTAAGGGTGCACTTCCACAGATTAAAACCTCCATCTTTTATATGGCAGGTTCCATCGAAATTGGTGGCAACCTCACAGGCATTCATGTCATGGATGAAGCCAATCTATTCAATTTGAAAGATTATATTGTAGAAGGTTCGCCTGAAGCCTTGGACATCACTGATAATGGGATTTTACTTGGAATTGGAATAGCTGAAAAGATGTCGCTATCCGTTGGCGATCGTGTTCAAATAAGCACCATTAACGGCGATGTGTTTCCATTAAAAATAGTTGGATTTTATCAAAGTGGTATTGCTGATATTGATGCCATCCAAAGTTTCGCCAATCTCAAAACTGTTCAACGCGTTTTGGGTGAAACTGAGAATTACATCACAGACATTCATGTTAAATTAGAAGATATAGACTTGGCTTTTCCAATGTCAAAAAAAATTGAGCAACAGTTCAACTTAACAGCTATTGATATTAAAACAGCAAATGCACAATTTGAAACAGGAACCACCATTAGAAACCTTATTACCTATGCAGTTTCCATAACCTTGCTTATTGTTGCAGGATTCGGTATTTATAACATTTTGAATATGCTCATTTACGAAAAAATGAATGACATTGCCATCTTGAAAGCTACAGGTTTTTCAGGGAAAGACGTACAGTATATCTTTATGAGCCAAGCCATGATTATTGGGTTTTTAGGCGGTATTTTAGGGCTGCTAATTGGCTACGGACTGGCAAGTTTAATAGGCACCCTTCCTTTTAAAACAGCCGCCTTACCAACAGTTACTACCTATCCCGTAAATATCAATCCACTATTCTTTATAATCGGTTTTTCATTCGCCATGGTTTCCACGTTTTTGGCTGGTTACCTTCCTTCCAAAAAAGCCAAGAAAATAGATCCAGTAACCATCATAAGAGGGCAATAAATGCGTATATGGATTCCATGAAGAACGGCTATACTTGAATTGATTTTAGCTTCAATATTTAAAATTATAATAACATCATTATATCTAAAATGACCAAAATGGTGCAGTAATTGTTGGTTCTTATTGAATATGAAAAGAATAGAGTCCTATTAATGTATTATTCTTCACAAACACATATTGAAACTGATGGTTATCATTGCGTGAATTCTGTTTTGTTAAGATATTTAGAGACTGTACAAATTTTGTTTTCGGAATATTTATAGCGGATTATTTCGTCAAAGGATAAAACTTAGACAGTCTCTTAATAACATTATAAATCTAATAATCATGAAAAACAAGGAGATTCATTTTGTGGATAAAGTTATAGACGCACTTAGAAAATCGGCTAAGGAGTTAGAGGAATTTCAAGTGAAAGCTGCTTTAGGAAAGGCTGAAGCCCATGACAAGTATGAAGAGGTTAAAAAGAAATTTAATCAATTTATACATGACAGCGAATTTAAAATTAAAGGAGTAAAAGAAAAAATTGATGAACTCCATACCAAATTTGATGAACTTCGCGTACAATTGGCTTTAGGAAAGGCAGAGACTAAAGATATTTTTAAAAAACAAAAAAAGCAATTGCTTTCAACAATACATGACATTGAAGTTAAAATTAAAACCAACGAAACTTTAAATAGAATGTATACATTAACTCTTATTGAAATAGAACAATTTAAAATTCAACTAGAGATTTTAGAACAAAAATTTAATAAAGATAAACCCGAAACTAAAGATGCTTTTGAAAAAAGTAAAAAAGACTTTAACTCTTTTATAGATAAATTTAAAGCTAAATATACTAAGGAAAAAGAAGAAACCAAACTGGAACATTTTCAGAATGAAATCTCTGAGGCTTTCGACCATTTTAAAAAAGCATTTTCTAAACCCTAAATAGTTATATTTTTAGGTAAAAAGAGCAATATTTATTGTTCTTTTTTTTTGAATTAAATGAGGATAATCTACATATAATTCAATAATCATAATCGCCTTTCTTTATATTTGATAGCATACCAAACGCTAAAATTACTGCTAATGTAAAACTAGAAATACCCAACATTGAAATGCCTTTCCAAAGGGGCTGTATTTCAAATATTATAAACAAAGACGCTCCAACTATGAGGGCCACCATAATAAAAGCCGTAATTAATTGCTTTGTGATTCTTTGAAGCGTATGAACCATGGGGTCAATACCTTTATGGGTTAAATCTACTTTTATTTGACCGGAGTTTATTTTGCGTATAGCATTCTTTAAGTCTAACGGAAATTCTTCCATATAATCTGTTAGTTCCACAATTGAATTAACAATTTTTTTCCCGATTATTAATGGGCTGTATTTTTTTGTAGCACTATCTTTTAAATAGGGTTTGACGATTTCAAATTGCTCTAAATTAGGGTCCAATTTTTCAATTACCCCTTCAATGGTAACTAAAGATCTTGCAAAAAGGAAAAAATAAGTAGGCACTTTTAAGCCATGGGTAATTATAATATCTTTGAGTTCCAATAAAATAGTACTCATTTCATTTTCATGCAAATCCCTTACATAATATTTCTCTACAAATTCATTAATGTCAAACTCTAAATCCCTCATATTTAAAATCGGCGCATTGTTTGAAAGTTGTTGTAAGGCTCGAATTATTTTTTTAACATCTTTATTGGTAATAGCAAAAAATAGCTTTCCAAAAATTGATATATCTCTTGGCAACATACTTCCCATCATACCAAAATCCAGATAACAAATACGATTATTGGGCAATACCAGCAAATTTCCAGGATGAGGATCGGCATGAAAGAAACCATATTCAAAAATTTGTTTAAAATAGCTAATGGCCAATCTTCTAGCAATAACTTTGGTGTCTATCTCTTTGGATTTCAGCTCTTCAATTCTATCAATTTTAATTCCTGAAATAAACTCTAATGCTAAAACTTTTGTTGTAGTGAATTCTTGATATACTTTAGGTGCTTGAGCAAATTGTTCGAAAGAACCATCTTTTTCCAAATTATTATAAAATCGTTGTACGTTAATGGATTCATGAATAAAATCTAGTTCTTTTAATATAGAAGCTTCAAAATTTTTAACTAACCCAATAGGATCAAAACTTTTTAAAGACGGTATTCTCTTTTCTAAAACATGGGCAATTCTATACATAACTTTAATATCCTCAATAATAACATCATAAATTCCGGCACGTTGTATTTTTAAAGCGACCCGTTTTCCAGAATGCAATGTTACTTTATGTACTTGAGCCATAGATGCCGACGCAAAAGGAGTTGGTTCAAACCAAGCAAATAGGTTTTCTACTTTATCTTTTAATTCTATTTCAACGACAGCTTTAGCTGCACTTTCAGACATTGGTGGTACATTATCCTGAAGTTTTTCCAACTCAAAAGTTAATTCTAATGGCACTAAATCCGGTCTGTTGCTTAAAATTTGACCAAATTTTATGAAGGTGGGACCTAACTCTTCGCAAACCAATCTCATCTTTGCCCATTTGCTATACTGTGTTACACGTTTTCTTGTGGAATTTGGAATTAATTTTTGAATGAATGTATAGTGCTTGTTTTCCTCAAGATATTGTACCAAATCCTCAAAGCCATATTTTATTAAGACTCTTAGAATTTGGTTATATCTTGAGATAGATTTTAACCGTTTTATAACATCAATTATAAGCCCCATATTGTTTTGCTTCCAATTTATTGAGTCTTGCTTCCAACAATGCTTCTGAATTTTCCAGCTTTTCTATTTTTTCATTTAAAGCTTTAATTTCGTCTAGATGAGCTACATTTATTTTTTTATAAAACTTAATAACCAACTCTTCTATTTTCTCATTTAGTTCTTCTTTTAGCTCATGGGTTTTTAAAATAATTTTATCCATAAACTCCAATTCGTTTCCATTTTCGTCTAATTGCGATTCGGACATTGCTTTATTGATATTAGCTTTACTCTTTTCTGAAAATGCATTTATTTTTTCCAAAAAGTGGGTGTCTCTAGCTAAAATATACATGCTAGAACTTAATGTGAGCAACTCCAAAATTGTTTTAGTTTTCATCTGTTTATTTTTATTGTTTTTTAATTGGCTAATGGAACACCCTTAACAATCAACCTTGTGCGAATGCCATTCTCATGGGTGTTCATATGTTCAAATTTTATTCTCTAGCGACAACATATCGTATCGTCTTTCTAATCCTTGGTGTTTATGGATAACATTATTTCTATTGGAGTTTGATAATTTATCCTTTGCTTGTGCGAACTTGTTGTTAATAGCGATTTCATAGCCTTATAATTTACCTTAAACCAGTACTAAAGGTATCAACAAATAGGATTATTTAACATGATTTAAATCATGTTAAATATGGCATTAATACTTTAATTTTAAGTTATTTAGAAACAATAACATTAATTATAAAACCTATGGAATCCGATTCAATAACAACTGTAATGACCAAGGATGTGGTTTCTGTTTCTCCAGAGCAAAATATTTTAGATGTAAAGCATATTTATGAGAAAAAAAGATGGCATCATCACATTCCTGTTTTAGAAAATGAAAAATTGGTAGGTATGGTCAGTTTAATAGACTTTATGTATAATATCGTTGGAGCTGGGATTAATGATGACCATGAGATTTATAAAAAACTAAAAGTAAGAGACATCATGACCCAAAAACCATTTTATTTAACTACTAGTGCAAAAGTTGAGGATGTTGCAAAAGTTTTGTCTGCTCAATATTATCATGCTGTTCCTATTCTAGAGAATGATAAATTAGTAGGTATTGTTTCTACTGCCGATATTATTAATTATTATTTAAATAAAACATCATAATATCTCAAGAATGACGCTAATAAATCCCTGAAATTTTCAACAATATTCAGTAAAACTGATAATTATCATTTCTTTTTTTTATAAAGAACCGTATTTATTTCTAGTGTCAAGTCAACGTTTAAATGACGCGTAAGGCGGCAGTATACTTTGAGGTATTACAGACAGAAATGAAAAATTAAAAACTTAATAATGTCCTTTGGATCAATAAAAAATACGGCCATAGATATTCATATTCCTGAGTTTAAACAAAACAGCAGCCTTACCAACAGTTACCACCTATCCCGCAAACATCAATCCATTATTTTTTATAATCGGTTTTTCATTTGCAATGATTTCCATATTTTTGGTTGGTTACCTTCCTTCCAAAAGCCAAGAGATTAAATCCAGTAACCATCATAAGAGGACAATAAAATGGCGCGTATATTAGAAGCAAAACATATCAACAAATACTTTAGGAAGCCTGTGGAATTTCAGGTTCTTAAAGATATTAGTTTTGAAATTGAAGCTGGCGAATTTGTTTCCATTATGGGCAAATCCGGCTGTGGGAAATCGACATTATTATATATTCTTTCTACAATGGATACGGATTATGAAGGCGAATTATACTTGAATAGTGAATTAATAACTGGTCAAAATCGTGATAAATTATCATACATACGCAATAAACATATTGGCTTTGTATTTCAGTTTCATTATTTGCTAGCAGAATTTTCAGTGTTGGAAAATGTGATGCTGCCCGCAAAAAAATTGGCAGAAAAGACACATCAGGAAATTGAACATGATGCCATGGAAAAATTGGGTATATTAAATATTGAAAAATTAGCACATAAGAAAGCTTCACAGATTTCTGGTGGTGAAAAACAACGTGTTGCTATTGCAAGAGCTTTGATCAACAACCCAACAATCATTATGGGCGATGAACCTACAGGGAATCTAGACAGTCATAATTCAGAAAATGTTTTTAATATCTTCAAGAAATTGAGTGAAGAAGCAGGCTTATCCCTATTGATTGTTACACATGATGAGGATTTTGCCAAACGCACCCATAGAATCATCACGATGGAAGATGGTAAAATAATTTCCTAAAAAATGTTTTTTGAAAGCCTTAGATGATATTCATCATTTATAATACCTACGATATAGTCTATTTTAGAAGAAATTTACAAAAAAAAAACGTCATGGATAATTTCAGATACAGACCAAAAGATAATTTTATTCAAGAAGCTAGTTTGGATGACCTTTTGACGCTAACAAAAAACTGGGAAAATGATTTAATATTTTATAATAAAGATTTGAAATTTCTTCAACAATTGATTGAGGTGCATTTTGTAAAATTGTTATTATATGGAAGTGCAAGCGAGTTCAGAGATTTACAAAATGACATTAAGATATCTATTGTACAATGTGA
Organism: Mariniflexile sp. TRM1-10; assembly: GCF_003425985.1. Classification (NCBI taxonomy): domain Bacteria; kingdom Pseudomonadati; phylum Bacteroidota; class Flavobacteriia; order Flavobacteriales; family Flavobacteriaceae; genus Mariniflexile; species Mariniflexile rhizosphaerae. Next base: position 3,812,493 of record NZ_CP022985.1, on the reverse strand, counting down.
AATCCTACTCAAACAGACGCCGGTTATTACCAAACGCCTAACGCTTCTAATTGATGAACCTTACAAATACAATGCGTATATATTAAGGAATAATTATGAACTCTTTGAAGACGATTGCTCACATTATATAGAAACAGTAAAAATAATCAGGTTATTGGCTTTTTCCATGTTAAAAAACATTTTGGAAGAAGAAAAGCCACAGTATTTCTGGAAATTCAATTAATATGGAAAAATCAAATCATATCATTGACGAAATTACAAAACTGACAAATACCATAGAATTTGATTACCCAGAACTCTATGTTTTTTTGGAAGAACTTCCTGTTACCATTACCTCACCAAACCATCCACAAATTACAAATACCATTATGCAAGATTACCTTGACAGTCTAAAACAACTTGTTAAACATTATAGTAAGAACGTAAAAAAATAACTAAATGGCTTTCATTGATTATTATAAAATTTTAGGGTTACCAAAAACAGCTTCTGAACAAGATATTAAAAAGGCCTATCGCAAATTAGCACGCAAATATCATCCCGATTTAAACCCAAATGATAAAGAGGCCGAACGAAAATTTAAGGAAGTTAATGAAGCTAACGAGGTATTAAGTAATGCTGAAAATCGTAAAAAATATGACGATTACGGAGAACATTGGCAACATAGTGAAGCCTACGAACAAACAAGACAACGGCAGCAACGAGGCCCTCAGTATCAAACAAGAGGTGATTTTTCTGAAAGTGATTTTAGAGGCAGTGATTTTTCAGATTTTTTTGAGAGCATGTTTGGATCCCAAACAGGAAGTAGAGGGCAAGTTAAGTTTAAGGGACAGGATTTTAATGCAGAACTCCAACTCAATTTAAGAGATGTTTATACGTCACATAAGCGAACGTTAACCATTAACAACAAACACATCCGAATAACGATTCCAGCCGGAGTAGAAAATGGTCAGGTTATAAAAATAAAAGGACACGGTGGTCCAGGTGTCAATGGAGGCCCTAATGGGGATTTATATATTCAATTTACGATACACAACAACACGCCTTTTAAAAGAAATAATGATAACCTGTATATAACCATCGATTTAGATTTATATAAAGCCATTTTAGGGGGAGAAATCATGGTGAATACTTTTGATGGTAAAGCTAAGCTCAATATAAAACCAGAAACAAAAAACGGCACACAGGTAAAATTGACAGGTAAAGGATTTCCAAAATATAAAAAGGAAGGTCAATTTGGAGATTTATACATCACGTTCAATATCGTACTGCCAACAAACCTTACGGCTAAAGAAAAAGAATTATTTTATGAATTGGCTAAACTGAGATCATAATGGATACAAAGAATTTCATATCAATTAAACAAATTTGTGAGTGCTACAACGTACCTGAATCTTTTATCGATTCATTATATGACTATGAATTAATAGAGGTAGTAACCATAAAAGAAATACAACATATAAACACGGCACAAATCAACGTTATTGAAAAACTCATAACATTTCATTATGATTTGAATATCAACATAGAAGGCATTCATGCCATTTCAAATTTACTTAACACCATTGATAGTTTACAGAGTGAAATTAAAGAATTAAAAAATAAACTGAATTTTTATGAATCTCGCCTTATTTAATCTAAATAATTCCCCGAAGGCTCTGCCTCGGGGTATCCCATTTACCTCTCCTTTGGAGGCTACTGTGTACCCACATCTTTAGCCATCATCCAGCCTATAAATATTTGGTTAAATTTATCTAATCCATTTTTTAGAGTAATTGGTCCCGGTGGTCTTTGCGATTTATATCCTGACCACCCACCAACTCTTGCCACTATCCAAGTCGCCCATTTTAAACTGTTGGGTCGATATGGGTTTTTAAGCTTCTCTGTTTTTCCTTCATTTCGTATGTTCAGAAGTGTTAGGCATTCTATTTCATGTGTTGTAAAAGCCAATCCCGCATCTTCTTCTTCACTTGCACTATTGTAGGCCAAGAGCATTTGCATGACTCGCAAGACATTCTGTAGGAGTAATAAAGTTAATTTTCTTAATGCCCAACCTGTACCTAACTCGCTATTTTCTATCTGATACCCTTTGTTTTTTAACAGCCTAAATACCTGTTCTATAAACCACCTCATTTGATACCATTCTACTATCTGAACGGCTTCTTCAAAAGTTGTAACTTCATGAGTAGTCAATAATCGCCAACAAATACCGTCTTGTTTATTAGGCTCTCGGGCTTCAACAATCCATACTTTTACACTTTGTGGCCTGTCATCTTTTTTATTAGATGGTTTTTGTATTGATACTTCCGAATATTTAACCTCTAGAAGGGCTTCTCTTGGTTGCCTCTGTTTCCTTTTATCGCCTGATACTTGTATTTTGTAGCTACCACAAAGGGCTGCATTTTTTAGTATTCCATGTAATTTACTTCCTTCAGAAGTCTTTCGGTTGATTCTGTTACGTGCTAAGACATGTGTGCTTTGTTTTTTGGCATCCGTAAAAAGCTCGTATAAATCACTCTCTCGATCTCCAACAACTGTAATACTTGCAGCGTCTTGCAGGACTTTTGTGCTATCGTTACAACATTTTATCCATTTATAGGATTCTTTTTCTTCAACAGCTAATTTTCTATAACCTCTAATCTCTTTCGTGTCTTTATCTATTTCTCGGCTCCAAAGATTAATACTACTGTACCCAATAGCTTGATAAGCTTCGATGTCAACCACTAATCCTAAGTGAGCAAAAAAGCCAATGTCTGTATTATTTCCAACTAAACCGATTCCTGTTCCTGATTCTATTCTTCCACGATGACGCTGCAAGTTTATCTCTGTCGTGTCATTTAAAACCAAAACATTCTTGCCTTTGGATAATATTTCTGTCCTCTCACAACAAGCAGATATCAATTCTTGCTCGGTTACATTTTCATTGTTCAAAAAACGATAAGTTGCCTTTTGTGCGGCTTTATTTTTGCTGGCCTGCCTAATACTGCTGTCCTGACTCGAAAATAAACTTTTCATTATAATAGCCCCCTTTTTGCAAGCCTCTTATCCTGAAACTTGCCCGAGAAATCTAATTCCATTCCTTGATATAATAAAGCACCCATAGTCTTTTTTTCAAATTTAATCATTTTATACTTGTGGGTACACCGTAGCCTTTGGAGGAGAGGTCAGAACTGCCCGAAAAGGCAGTTCTGGGTGAGGTGAAATACAAAATTTCGGTTTTTGACCCTGAGGTCAAAATGAAACAGGCGAAATACCTCTATGGCTCTGCCTCGAGGATAGTCTGTTTCGAGAAATTTTTTATTGAAGTGGTTAAAACTTTTTCGATTGAAGTAGGACGGAGCGTGAAAAAATAACCCAGTGGGTTATTTTAGTGAACGAGCCAGCCAGCGCAATGGCAATTTTGTCCAATCGAAGCCTTTTTTGAGTTAGGGCCGAGCGTAAAGAAAAGGTTTAGTAAACCTTTTTAGAGAAGGAGCCAGCTTATCGCATTGGAAAAGCTACGGAAAGAAAAAAAGACATAGAGTGGGCAAAAAAAGGGCGATTTTTTAGCCATTTGAAAAAGTTTTAACCACTTCCATATCTTTAAATTTTCAATAATTATTTTTTAATATTATATTTATAATACCAACCTTATTGCAATACCCTTATTTCATTGAAAACATGCACAACGAAACAAGAATCTAACAATTAAATTTTCATTGATGTTCACATTCAAAAATTTTAATATTGCAGATTGGTTCTCCTTTTACAGGATAGTGGCAGTTCCCTTATTGATTTTATTGATCATACTGGATGAGCGTTTAATTTTTACATGCTTCCTTATGGTAAGTTACCTCACCGATGCCATTGATGGCTATTTAGCACGAAAACTTAAAATTACGAGCGCTAGAGGTTCCCAACTTGATTCTTTTGGAGACCAGTTGACTTTAGTTATGGGTTTAATTGGGCTTTTTTATTTTGAAGTGGAATTCATCAAATCAAATATCAGCATCATAATCATTGTCTTGTCACCATATATCGCACAAATGATACTTGCCTACTATAAATACGGAAAAGCCACAGCGTTCCATACCTATTTAGCAAAACTATCTGCTGTACTACAAGGTGTTTTTATTCTTTGGGCACTCTTTCTTGAGCCTAATTATGTACTATTCTATATGATGATTGTCTTTGGTCTATTAGAAACCATTGAAGAAATCATATTGATTTTTATGTATGATGAGTGGGTTTCAGATGTGAAAGGGCTTTATTGGGCTTCAAAAGATAAACGAAGACTTAATAAAAAGAAATCTAAATAATGTCAAGATGCGCAGCTATTCCCTATTTACAATTGTTTTATTATGCTTAGCTATTTTAGTAATTGACATATTAGCCTTTTATTGGCTTCAATCCATTACACGGTTACTCGAACCATCTCTAAAAACCATTATTCATGCTCTCTTTTGGATTTTTACCATAGGTCTTATCAGCGCTATTTTAATACTGAAAATTAAACTTGATGACATCGATCCAAGACGAAAACAAGTACTAATATCTTCCATGTATGGCCTTACCGTTTCTTCATTCATACCCAAAATAATATTTGTTATTATTATTTCCCTACTATTCTATTTAAATGTTGTTTTTTTAGAAAAAGAATCCCTTCTGGTCATTCCTCTTATAGGCCTTTTCTCTGGTTTTTTACCTTTTTTTGTCATTGTTTACGCCATATTTAAAGCCATCTACCGTTTTAAAATCTATCGGCATACGCTAGAATTCGAACACCTTCCTCCATCTTTTAACGAATTGAAAATTATACATATTTCCGATCTGCATTTAGGAAGCTTTAATTATCGTTTCAAAATTATGAACCGAGCCATAAATCTCATTAATAATACCAATCCAGACCTGATTTTTTTTACAGGTGATTTGGTGAACAATTTTGCATGGGAACTACGAGGGTGGCAACGGGTTTTTGTCAAACTAAAAGCCAATATGGGTAAATATGCTGTATTGGGCAATCATGACTATGGAGATTACAGCAAATGGAAAACTGAAAACGATAAAAAAGAAAACCACGAAGCTATTAAACAATTTTATAAAGACATCCATTTTAAACTACTTCTTAACGAATCGGATATCATTAGAAAAGACCATGGAGAAATTGCCATAGTTGGTGTTGAAAACTGGGGATATCCGCCATTTAAACAATATGGAGACTTACAAAAAGCATTAGAAAAGACTGCTTCTATGCCTTTTAAAATCTTACTGTCCCATGACCCAACGCTTTGGCATGAAGCGGTAATAAACAAAACCGACATACCCTTAACCCTTTCAGGTCACACACATGGCATGCAGGCCGCTATAAAAATTAAAGGATTACAATGGAGTCCCATTAAATATAAATACCAACATTGGGCTGGTCTTTATAAAGTTAATGACCAATACCTAAACGTGAATCGCGGTCTGGGATGGCTGGGGTTTCCTGGGCGCTTGGGTATGCGACCGGAAATTACTTTTCTAAAATTAATGAATCATAATCCGTTGGGGGAAAATTAAGAAAATTTAATTTATAACGAATTTTGATTATAATTTAGAGACTATTTAAATTTTGTTTTTGGAATGTTTTATAGGGTATTTTTTTGTCAGACAGGGCCGAGCGTATAAAAAAAGGTCTGGGAGATCTTTTTAGCGAAGGAGCCAGACTGCCGCGAGGGAGGGATTCATAGCCATAGCTATGGACTGAGAAATAGCTGATGTATGGCGGAAAAAGGCACATAAAAGAGCCAATGGATAAAACTTAAATAGTCTCTTAAAGTCAATTTAGTACTCAAGTGTCAGTCTGAGCCTGTCGAAGACACTAGAAGATATATTTCGACAAGCTCAATGTGACAATTTATATAAAAATTAGTATTGATAAAACAGTTACAGCCAACGGGTTAAGTCATAATAAAAAACACTGATATTTATCATTGCCTTCTTAAATATGACTTTGTACTTTTATGCACATAGAATATGGGCATCACTCTAATTTTTGGACTTGCCCCCTATTGTTCACCCCCCCAAAGAGCTAGAATATTATAATACTGGTTATATCTGGAAAAACTGAAACCCTCAATTACGATAGAAAACACCTATAAATCGTAACATCATGTTTATAAATTTAGAAGAAAAGGAGATCAAGTTCATTTTAGAAAACAATTACATTGGGTATTTAGGTTATATCTATAAAAACAGACCTTATATTGTACCCACCACTTATTATTTTAACAAAGAAAATAACACCATTACTTGTTATTCAGGTGAAGGGCATAAAATAAATGCCATGCGTAAAAATAATGCTGTCTCATTACAAGTTGCATCCATTAATTCTATTACTAGCTGGAAATCTGTGTTAGTACACGGAACTTTTGAACAGCTTTTTGGGAGCAACGCTAAAGCTTATCTCCATAAATTTTCATTAGGAGTAAAAGAAGTTATCATGAAGCAAGAACATAGAACTGTTAATTTCATAAGTGAGTTTTCCAGTAAAATCTATAATGATGACATCCCTACTGTATTCATCATAAAAATTGAAGAATTCACCGGAAAAAAAAGACATACCATCCATGCTTAATCTATTAAATTTTAATGATTTACATTATTTATAAAAATACTCTTTATAGTTGGTATATCTTTTTAAGAGCCAGAGCAACCTTCTTAATTTATGATATCAAGCGTTTGATATTTGCGTTATTAATTATGTTCCACGGTCTCATACACCTTATGGGTTTTATAAAAGCTTTTGGATTTGCAAATATCAATCAATTAGAACAAAACATTTCTAAAACAATGGGGTTGCTTTGGCTTTTTACAGCAATTCTATTATTCTTTATATTCTTTACCTTCATTTTATACCTAAAAAAAGACCAGTGGTTTTTTATTGCTATTCTGGCAATTGTTCTTTCACAAATTCTAATTATCATGTCTTGGAAGGATGCCAAATTTGGTACAGTTGTCAATATTATTATTCTTTTGGTAAGCATTTCTGCTTATGGCAAATATGAATTTAACAAAAAAGTTTATAATGAAACCAAATCACTATTAAAGGGTGTTACAATTGAAAACGATTCTATTATCACAAAGGAAGATGTAAAGTACTTACCTGAAATAGTTCAAAAATGGGTAAAAAATTCAGGTGCTATTGGTAAATATAAAACTGTTTCCGTACAGTTGAAGCAAAAAGGAGAAATGAAAACCAAGCCTAGCGGTAAATGGATGTCTTTTGAAGCCGAACAGCATATAAACGTAATCAATCCCGGTTTTGTTTGGTCAACAGAGGTTCATGTTATGCCAATGATCCAAATGATTGGTAGGGATAAATTCGCAAATGGCGAAGCCGAGATACTAATCAAACTTGCGTCCTTAATTCCAGCTGTGAACGTAGGTAAAAATGAAAAAATAAACCAAGCAGCCATGTTAAGATATATGGCAGAGATCATCTGGTTTCCATCAGCCGCTTTAAACCCGTATATATCATGGGAATCCATTGATAGTACCTCTGTTAAAGCAACCTTTACAATAAATAACAAAAGTGTTGTTGGGCTTTTTAAATTTTCTTCTATAGGTGATTTTATGTTTTTTAAAGCCAAACGCTATTATGAAGCAGGAGATGATGCGACTTTAGAAACATGGTATGTGGAATCAAAATCTTTCAAGGAATTTAATGGTGTAAGGATACCAAATAAATACCAAGTCATTTGGAAACTAAAAGAAGGGGATTTCAATTGGTTGAAATTTGAAATTACAGATTTAAAATACAATGAGGGCTGATTAAAAAAGACATGAAATATCCATGGGATTTACATACACACGAAGATGATTAATATTGGGTGGTCCATCTGACCAAATTATAACAATGAAGTGGTTTAACCTTTTTCGATTGAAGCGAAAATCAGTTATTTTTTGTCAAATCGAAGCCTTTTTCGAGTTGCATAGCATCGCTACGGAAAGAAAAAAAGACGTAGAGTGGGCGAAAAAGGACGATTTTTTAGCCAATTAGAAAAAGTTTAAACCACTTCAATAAATATAAACAGATGAAAACTAATAAAGAATGGCATCTCACACATAAAATGCCCAAAAACCCAACAATTGAGCAACGCACCCATTGGCATTTAGAACACTTAAAAAATTGCCAGTGCAGAACTGATATTCCTGAAAAGTTAAAAACTGAAATTAAGAAAAGAGAAGTTAAGACATAATGAAGTCCAATAGATTACTGATTTACCGGTTGATAAACAGATGATTTAATTGTCTTTTTCCCTCCTTTTTTGTCTCTCTAATTTTCTAAAATATCTTCTAGTCAAAAAATTATGCTTCATGGCTTCCATATTCTGGTTAAACTTGTGTGTGCCCTCATCCACGTTCTTTAAAATAGATTCTAAACTATTGACCAAAGATGTATCTTTCATGATATAATTGAAAGCCCCATCACTGGTGTTGATATTTTCAATAATGGTATTTACTTGTCCCACCGCATCTTCCATTTTAACACTTGATGTTTTGAGGTTGCTCAATGTCATCTTTAACTGGTTTCCTGAAATGGTGTCATTTAGCAATAATCCCAAAACAGAATCATCATCCGTTTTGATTGATTTAACAAGGTCATTTAATTCATCTAATACATTTGAAGCATCATAACTTACTATTTTGATATTTCTAACAGCTTGTTTTAAATCAGAAGACATGATGGTATCATTGAGAACTGTAGCCAATGTACCTTGACCATTTTTGATGGCATTGGTTATTTTCAACAAATCTTCTGTCAAGACTTCCGTGTTTTTGATACTCACGCTCAAATTACTCAACAAATCATCGGGACCTACTTTACTGAATGATTTTATCATATCACCATTTTCAATGGTTTCTGCGGTACCATCTCTGGGTAAAATATTAACAATCATATTGCCAACCAACCCATCAGAACCAATAGTGGCCACCGCATTTTTTCTAATATGTTTTACGATGTTTTCCTCAATGCTCATATCAACTCTTACAATGGAATCGTTTACCATCTCAATGGCTTTTACGATTCCTATATTAATTCCGGAATAACGTACATTATTACCTTTTTGCAAGCCATTCACGTTTTGGAATTCCGCACTGATGGTAAACGTTTTTTTAAATATATTCTGTTGTTGACCTATTAAATAAATGCCCAAAACAAACAACAGTGTGCCAATGATTACAAATAGACCTAATCGTATTCTTTGTGAGTTTGTGTTTTTCATCTGCTTATATTTATTGTTATAATTTGGTCAGATGATATCGCTTATCATCATCGGTACTTTTTTTTACAATAAACCTGTTGTTAATTGAATTTCATAACATCGGATTTAATGTTTAAAAAATGCTTTTATTTTTGGATCTGTTGAAACAGATAAGTCGTCAAACGTCCCTTCAGCGTAATTGGTGCCATCAATCAATAAGACCATGCGATCGGAAATAGCTCTTGCACAATCCACATCATGTGTTATAATAAGTGAGGATGTGTTGTATTTCTTTTGAATATCCTGCATCAGAATAATGATTTCTTTGGCTGTTATAGGATCTAGCCCACTTGTTGGTTCGTCATATAAAATAATTTTTGGCTGTAAAATCAAGGTTCTTGCCAATGCAACCCTACGTTGCATGCCTCCAGATAGTTCTGCTGGCATTAAATCTACGGCATGTGCCAATCCCACATTTTCCAATGCTTCCATAACCAAAGTATTTGTGTCCATATTCTTTTCAAATTTGCCGGAATGCCTACGCAAAGGAAATTCCAAATTTTCACGAACCGTCATGGAATCGTACAGAGCACTGCCTTGAAATAAAAAGCCTATGTCCGATCGCAATACATCTAAGGCTGCTTGATCTAATGTTGTAATGTCTTTGTGCATTACCGAAATAATGCCACTATCCGCTTCCATTAATCCCACAAGGCATTTAATCATCACCGATTTTCCAGAGCCCGATTTTCCCATGATAACCAGATTTTCGCCCTTGTAAAGTTTCATATTGAAATTTTTGAGAACGTGATTGTCATCAAAACTTTTGTTCAGGTTTTTGATGTCAAGGACAATCTCTCGTGTTTTTGTCATGTCCTCTTGTGGTGATATGGTTTTGCTTTCATTCATAAATCATAAAAAATATCAGCTGCAAATACAGCTATAAAGTCAATAATAAATAAGAGCAAAGACGTAAACACGACTGCCGAATTTGCTGCTCTCCCTACTCCTGCCGTGCCTTTGTCGCAATAATACCCTTTAAAACAACCTACAAGACCTATCGCCAGCCCAAAGAAAAACGACTTGATGGTTGCAGGAATGATATCTCCAAATTCCAACGACTCAAATACTTGATTAAAAAATAATCGAAAAGACACATCGCCTTTAAGGTTTTCAACCAAATAGGAACCATACAATCCAATAGCATCTCCAATAATTACTAAGAGTGGAATCATAAAAGTTGTTGCCATAACTCGTGTAACTACCAAATATTTAAAAGGGTTTGTACCAGACACTTCCATGGCATCAATTTGCTCAGTTACTCGCATCGAACCCAGTTCCGCACCGATCCCGGAGCCTATTCTACCAGCACATACCAACGCCGTAATCATGGGTCCAATTTCTCTAATAATGGAAATACCTACCATCGATGGCATCCAAGAAACCGCTCCAAACTCCATAAGCGTAGGTCTGGTCTGTAAAGTTAAAACCGAACCGATGATAAAACCCGTAATGGCGACCAATATTAATGAACGGTTTCCCATATTATAACATTGTTGCAAAAACTCTTTAAACTCAAACGGTTTCTTAAAGGATTCTTTAAAAAAACGTGCCGTGAAATAAGAGAGCTCTCCTATTTCTTTCAAAAATGTTTGTATATGGGATTGTATATTGCTTATGTCCAGCATGCTCTTTTGTAATATTATTCAAATATAAAAGAATGGAATTGGGTATAAAATGATATAAATCATTTACGTATCCTGATGAATATCATATAATTAATCAACTTTGAACACTAATTTTAAATATTCACATAGCATTTTGATTGGTCATGAAAATTGGTTTGGTACTTTCTGGAGGAGGCATGAGAGGTATGGCCCATATAGGTGCTATCCACGCATTGGAAGAACACGGCATTATACCTACCCATATAGCAGGCTCTAGTGTAGGTGCTGTTGTTGGTGCTTTATATGCTTATGGATATGATTGGAAAGAAATGCTGAGTTTTTTTAGAACCATACAGATTTTTGAACTAAAACGGTATGCAGTGAATAAACCAGGAATTATGGACGCTGAAAAATTCTATAGTGTTTTTAAGCTATACCTCAAAGAAGATAACTTTTCGGTTCTAAAAAAGCAATTGTTTGTTACAGCTACCAATGTGCTAAATGGGAAACTAGCCATTTTTAACACTGGTGAATTAATAAAACCCATATTGGCATCGGCAGCTTTTCCAGGAATATTTGCTCCTGTTAATATTAATGGATCGTACTATGTGGATGGTGGTGTTTTAAACAATTTTCCCGTAGACCTATTAAAGAATACCTGTGATGTTATTATTGGTGTATATGTCAATGGTTTTGATACAGTAGTAATAAGTGATTTAAAACATTCCCATAATGTTGTTGAAAGGGTTTTTAAATTAAAAACCGTTAGAGAAGACATTAAAAAATTCAAGAAATGTGATTTAATCATATATCCTAAACAATTAAGCAAGTATGGCACTTTTGATAAGAAGTATCTCGATGCTATTTATAAAATTGGTTATGATGCTGCCAATAAAGAACTCGTCAATCAACAATTATTGAATAAGATCTTCCCTTTAAAAGCGGTTAAAAGTGATAATCATCATTCTAAAATAGCACTACGGAAACGACCTTTATTAAAAACACCAATACACACACAACGTATGGAATGTGATGAATGTAAAGCTAACAGGACTCCATAAATTTTCGAAAGTTAAGAACATTAATACAATACAAGAATCATGAAAATACCTTTAAAATTAAAGCAAACTCTGTTGATTCTTACTCTCATTATATTGTCACTAAACTTATGCTGTCCAAAGGATACTGACTTCCTTATATTGGAAAAAAATCTTGTTTCGAACTTTACTTTTCAACAAAATTTAAAAACCAGGCCTATTTTGGTTGAAAAAGACATTACCGTTAGCAACTATTTTAAATATATAGATTCCCTTGTTATTAAATACGATTCGATTACCCCTTATAAATTAACCGAACATCTCTTGGTAAGATCAAATCCTTGGATTATTGATACCCTGCAAAATACGGACTACTATCGAATGATAGCCCGGGATTCTTTTATCTATGACCAAAAAAAAATGATCGTACTTCCCAAAGGTGCTAGGATTGTAATACCCGATTCCATACATGCTGAAAAACTCCTTAAATCATTTAACCATACCTTGATTGACATTAACATACCAGAGTTTAAGCTTCGTATTTATGAAGATTCAAAACAACTGTATGAATTTCCAGTAAGAGTTGGGAGAAATGAAAAGAAGTACCTGGCAATGGCCGGAAGAATCATAGACTTAAAAACAAAAACGGGAAAAGGATTCATTGTTTCCCATGTAAGGAATCCTGATTATTATAACCCTGTAGATGGGCGGCGCTATTATACAACGAAACGCGATGATCAAAAAATTACCAAGTTGCCTCAGATTCCGTTTTTGGAAACCGAAATTAATGGGATTAGAAATGGACAATTAATACATCCAACTACCAATCCTATAACGCTTGGAAAAGCGTATTCCAACGGATGCATTGGCACTAAAGAAGCCGATGCATGGGTTATCTATTATTATGCTCCTATGGATACAAAAGTTAACATACATTATGATTTGGAAGTCATAGATTCAACTGGGGAAACCGTCATTTTAAAAGACATTTATAGTTATAACAAGAAATTAAGGTAAATAAAAAAATTGAATCAGACTATCCTCGAGGAGAGCCATAGAGGCATACTTCGACTAGGCTCAGTACAGGTTTCGCCTGTTTCATTTTGACCTCAGGGTCAAAAATGCAAATTTGTATTTTGCCTCACCCTGGACTGCCTTTTAGGGCAGTTCTACCTCTCCAAAGGAGAGGTGAATTGGATACCCGAGGCAGAGCCTTCAGAGAATATTTAGATTAAAAATTAATTATTTTTCTATCACCCAATTGCAATAAAAATAGTAAAAATGATAACCCTTTTATACTAAATCATTCGTATTCTCTTTTCCACTTTCCCAACAATTAAGATTATAGATGGTTATTTCGGTAATTTTAGCAAGTGCCTCTTCTGTTAAAAAAGCATGGTGACCAGTAATGAGCACGTTTGGCATAATATTGAGTTTTATGATATTTATATCTTCAAATGGTATGGCTTGGGACATATCCTTGAAAAAAAGTTTTTTTTCATGTTCATAAACATCCAGCCCTAAAGCACCAATCACCCCACTTTCCAATCCTACCAATACACTTTTCGTATCAAGAATTGCGCCTCTTGCAGTGTTTATAATCACAATACCTGGTTTCATTATATCTACAATATTTTTATTGATTAAATAATGTGTCTCGGAGTTTAGTGGTAAATGGATGGAAATAATATCTGCCTGTCGGCAAATATCTTCAAGAGACGTATAAGCCATTCCATATTTCTCCTTAAGTGTTTTATTTTGTACGAGATCGTATCCAAATAATTTACACCCAAAGCCATACATGATTTTTGCCATAACCGAACCTATCTTTCCAGTTCCCAAAATCCCAACCGTTTTGTTATTAAGGTCAAAACCTATTAGTCCATTAATATCAAAATTAAAAGAACGGACACGTTTATTGGACTCTATTAATCTTCTGTTAAGTCCTAACAATAAGGACACAGCATGTTCTGCAATGGCATACGGTGAATAGTCTGGCACGTTTGCAACTTTAATACCTAATCTAGCAGCCACTTTAAGGTTTACATTATCATGGCCCGTACATCTTAAAGCAAGATACTTAACACCAAATTCTTTTAGTTTTTCCAATATAATTGCACTGCCATCATCTGCTGAAAAAATAGAGACAGCATCATAACCTACACTATTCATTACGGTTTCGGACGATAAAGATTCACTCAAAAATGTGAGCTTATGCCTTTTTGAATTGGCTTCTTCCAAATAAGGGATTTCAAAATCTTTAGCACTATAGACAAGTACTTCCATGACTAGTTATTTTCTTTAGAAATAAGGGATTCTTTTTTCAATGACTTAACAATGGCTTTTACATAATCGTTAACAGTAGAATTGATATCAATTGGATCTACAACATTATAGGAAGCAACCCATATAAGGGATTTACCATTGTTTGTTTTAATATTATATAATGAAGCTTCTATATGATAAACTTTATAATTATTGTAATAACCAGGTTCAAAATACACATTTTGATATAAATAATAATAACGTCCAAAATGGTGCCAGTAATAACCTGTTAAGAATTTGTTTCCCGAATAAGATATTTCATTGTCTATACCTTTTACTGCAGATACCAATATGGAATCATATCCATCGTTCACAAGTCGCTCTACTTCTAGGTCTATTTGTTCTTCGGTTTGCTTTGAGTCTATAAAGCCTTCTTCAAAAACAACGGAACTCTCAACTGCATCAATGCCTTCATTGAAGAGTTTGTCTTTGAGCCTTTGCTCAAAAATTTTTCGAGCTGTTAAATGGCCTGTAATACCCACAATCAACACTTTCTTGGGCTGGTAGTTAGCATATTCCCTATTCTTCCAACTATCTATCATTCTTGTGGAAGAGCAGCTAGCAAAAAGACATAGGGCTACTATACTATAAAACAATTTCATGATTTCTATATTTTTAATAAAAATATTTTTAGAAATTGGTTATTTCAATGATATATATCAGTTGGGTATTCAATTAGCCTTTAAATATGGTTTTCATGTGCAAAAGCAATGAGTGCTTTTACAGATGGTAATTGTAGTTTTTTTAGAATGTTTTTACGATGTGTATCCACCGTAAACTGACTGATAAACAGTTGTTCTGCTATTTCTTTAGACGTATGTCCTTGTTTGATATACGTGATTATATCGAGTTCGCGTTTGCTCAAAAGGCTTATGTACTGTGGTTGATTTGTTGTTGGTGCTTTAAAAGAAGATTTTGATAAAAATACATTGTTACCTTTTATAATATCATACAAAGTAGTTTTAAACAATTGGGCGTCTGTTGTTTTAGGAATATATCCATTAGCATGGGATGCTTTTGCATCGGAAATAATGGAAGTTGATTCAAACATTGAAATCATGACCACTTTCATTTCTGGGTAGCGTTCTTTCATCTGTCTGCAAAATTCCAATCCACCCATACCGGGCAATTGAATATCCAACAACACCAATTCGGGAGGTGAATTATTGAATGCGTGTAAAGCATCTTCGGCTATATTATATATTGCTGTCAGCCTAAAATTTAGGTCGTCTTCTAAAATCCGTTTAAGTCCTTCAGCAAACAGTGAATGATCATCGACAATGACGGTATTGCATGGCTTTGTCATGGTGTGTTTTGGATTTTTAATGGAATGATTACAATGACCGTTGTTCCTGTTTGACTACTTGAAAAGTGGACTTGGCCTCCCCAACGCTCCGTGCGTGAATAGATATTGGCAATGCCCATACCCTTTTGAGGTTTTTGAAGGTCAAAGCCTTTCCCATTATCTTCAACAATGAGTTGTACTTGTTCTGTATCAGTAATGAGTTGTATGGTTGCTTCTGTTGCATGGGAATGCTTCATGGTGTTCAAAAGCAACTCAACAGCAATTCTGGAAAGCGGTTTTATCAAATAGTCAGGGATGAGCGCTTCCTTACCAGATACAATCAATTTAAAGTCTATTTGATTCAATCGTTGTAAGTTGGAAATGGTTTGTTCAATAATATTGGAAATTTTTTCATTATTAAAATCTGAAACGGTTAGTTTGGCAAAAAACTGTCGAATATCATTATTCGCTTTGGTAATCATGTTCTTTAACCCAGTATCAGAAGCGTATTGGTTTGTAATAATCAACTTAATAGCACTAATAGTTGTACCCAAATCGTCATGTAAATCTTGAGCAATTTTGCGACGTTCCAAATCCTGTATTTCAATATCCCTAAGTATGGCAGATGCTTCCTGTTCTTTTTTTTCTTTTATAAGATTCAAATTATTATAAACTGTTCTACGATATTGTATTGCTAAAATAAGTGTAAAAAACAGTATCTCTAAGCTAACAATCCAATAAAAATAATTTGGATATGTAATGGTATAATAATTAAATATTCCTGAGTAATTAAGAAAATATCCTGCAGGATTAAAGTATAATAATAAAAATGCCAAAACAATGCCATAAAGAAAATAGCCTTTCATATACATTAAATAAATAATGACACAGAAGTTATTGATCATACTTAAAACAATACAAACAATGGTTGAATACCACATAAATTTAAAGACATCCACTCCAAAGTGCAATGCATCCTTCCCAACAAAATATATGATGGTATATAAAATTGCTATCCATAAAAATATCTGATTCAGTAAACTGGATTTTTTAAAAAATAGCAGAGATATGGAACGCGTGCGACCAATCCCATATACAATGATTTTGTAATGTAGGAACAAAGCAATAAGGCTTAAAAAAAGCGAGTGAACATGATTGATACTATAAAATAATATGGGCGAATTAACGATAGGTACCATCAGCTCTTCAGACAATATGAGTATCACGATACACAACAGATAAAGACCATAATATAAAAAGGTCCATTCTTTTATGACACCACTAAACAGGATGCTTAGCAAAGCAATTAAAAAGAAGCAGCCGATAAAAAACCCTATCTTCCCATAGAAATTGATTTCCCATAACAGATTGTGCTGAGGCGTTGTGAAATCGGTTATCGCATGTTGTGTATGACGTATATTTGTTATCTTCATAAGAAGTTGCTGATATTCGCCATGGTTCAAATGAATTTCCGCAACTGGAAATCTTGTTTTTATGGGACGGTTTTTAAGAAGTGTTTGGTTGGTAACCTCTGTATGAAGTTGCCAATGATCATTTTTAAACGCATATACCGAAACTGAATCTGCCTGACTGTATAAAGCCCACCAATATTGATGATAATCTTTAGAAGTATTGACCACCTTAAGATGTAGCCATGTATCATAAGGGTTTAAACCTAAATTAAGAACACTTCCTTTTTTCCAATGCTTGAATTTTTTATTCTTTAAGGCATTTTCTGCCAACTCTATACTTCCTGTACCAGAACTATCTACCCAAAACGTTATATACTCAGAAAGGTCGAAGCTATTAGGGCCATCTACAAAAAGGGTGTCTTTATATCGTGTTTCCTGTTGCGCAGAAAGTCCATTAAAAAAACAAACGCTTATACTCAGTATAAGATAAAGGTATCTCATTATGCGAATTCAATCATCAAATATGCAACAATCCATAAAAGTTAAAAATACCTAAAAGTTGGTATAGTATCAAAATCGTAAGGTATTTAATTTTATTCTATCCAAATTACTACAACCTACATGAGATATAAACTACGATTCCTTTTCTTTATTCCATTTACATTTCTTGCTAATTCACAACCAACTAGAGGGCTCTACCCTTTATTTAATCCGGAAGCTATTGGTTATAAAAACGGTAATTGGATTCAACAGCACAATCCATAAACAAGCAATTTTAAAACGTATCAAACAATCAAACACTAAATTTATAATTATGAGAAAAAAATTACTTTTTACATTCGTAGCCACATTGTTAATCTTGACGAATTCAAATGCACAAATTACAGATTATCTTTCGGGACTGAATTCACCAACAAAAATGACGCTAGACGGAACCACTATCTATGTAAATGGGTGGGGACATATTTATACAATAGACACATCTGCCGGTTCGCCATCGGCAAATTTAATTTATACATTGCCTGCTGATTTTTATTGCTACAAAACGCAAAAGCTAGGAGACGATTTATTTATTTTGGTTGAAAATTATGTTGAATCAACAGATGAATTTTTTGGTAGCCGAATTTTAAAGTTAGATTTAACCAATATAGGTGCAGGCACTCAGGTTATTGTTACTACTACAAATTTTATTTCTTCGTTTACGCTTTATAATAATACCATCTTTTATTTAGAAGAAATAGAAACAGCACCAGATGTTTTTACAACAAGTCTTTATAGTTTTGATGCTTTGGATGCTACCCCAACGCCTTCTTTAGAATTTAGTAATTTAGATACAGGTGTTGTAGAGGACATGGATATTTACAATAATACATTGTATATGTCTGCTCGGGATTTTGAAATGATAAAAAGCTTAGACTTAAGTTCTGCTGCATCTACTTTAGAGGATGATGTCATAGGATTAAACTTTAATAAGGGAACCTTTTTAAGTCAAAATAATGAGTTGTATATCTGCAATGCACATCAAATAGAAAAAATAAATGTTACCGACTCAGAAGCTGATTTGGTGTTTGTGGGCGATCAAACAGTTTATGAAGACATGTATGAAGGAGAGCCTTATTATGCTAATTTTAGAGATGTAGTTCTTATTGGAAATACACTATATATGACCTTAGAAGAACAAGGAAGAGTCGTAACATTAACAGACGCATCCTTAAGCATTGGTAATTTTTCATCAAATGGAAATTCCATGAAGGTCTATCCAAATCCCGTTAAAGATATAGTGCATGTTGATATGCACAACGAAGTCATTAAAACGGCTGAACTATATAATTTAAACGGACAAAAATTGGATACCTTTAATTCTGGTTTTGAAAATTTATCTGTAGGTCACCTTTCTGAAGGGGTATATCTATTTAAAGTTACCACTCATGGAGATAAAACACATGTATTGAAATTGGTTAAGGAATAACCAAATAAAAAACCACCGTCTTTGACTTTGATGGTGGTTTTTTTATTAAAGAGCGGGATTCGGTGCGTATTTTTTCAAATTAAAATTGTAAGCGCACCAATGCCCTATTTCAACTATAGTATGCTGCTTCCAATTTTGCTACATCCAATTTTTTCATGTGGCTGAGGGCTTCAAACAATTTTTGCCTTTTTTCAGGTTCGTCAAGGGCTAATTTTTCGGTAAGGAACTCGGGCACGATCTGCCAAGACACCCCAAACTTGTCCTTAAGCCACCCACATACCGATTCACTTCCTTCTTTGGTAAACTGGTCCCAAAAATAATCCACTTCCTTTTGATCCTTACAATTTACATAAAAAGAGATGGCTTCAGTGAAGGGCATGTCGTTTTCGTAACCATTGTCCATCATCATAAAGGCTTGGCCTGCCAACTTACACTGGGCGTGCTTTACCATACCTTCGGGACCTGGGTCGTCAGCATTGTATTTTTCAACTCCCACAGCCGATGAATCCTTAAAAATGGCCATATAATGGTTCATCGCTTCTTCAGCATTTCCTTGCTGTTCTCCAGAGTACATGATAAGCGGACATATACGCTGTCCCACATCGCTCACGTTGCCTTTCATTAATTGCCATGAAACCCCAAATCTATCGGTGACCCATCCGTAAAGTTCACTCCAATCATAACTATCTAGAGGCATCAAGGCCTCGCCACCGTCGAGAAGTTGGTTCCATAAGGTTTTTATCTCTGCATCGGTTTCATAGACTGCAAAAAAAGATATGGAGGGGTTGAACCGGAACATAGGTCCCGCATCGAAAGCACAAAATTGAAACCCGTCCAGGACGAACATGCCTTGTTGTACGGTACCGGGTTTGGTGGATTCCGTCGGGAAAGGTGTTTCTTCCGGCCATTTTTTCAATTGCTTTATTTCCGAATTTGGGAAAATGGAAATATAAAAGTTCATCGCTTCTTCTGCCCTATCGTCGAACCAAAGAAATGGTGTGATTTTCTGTGTGTTTTTAATAGTGTTCATGTTTTCTTATTTTAAATAAACAAATTTCTTGGAACAATATCCCCAAGGCGGAGCCATAGGTATTTTGCTCGTTTCATTTTGTGTCTGCATTTTATGGGTCAACATCCCCGTGTCTATTTTTGTCTTCACTGGCTAATTTCCACATCCCTTTTTTTGCAATGAAACAACCAATGGTTTCCATATTTATCGGTCAGTCGGCCAAAAAGTTCTCCCCAGTAGGTTTCCTGTAAAGGTTGGGTCGCTTTGGCTTCAGCTTCCAAATTATGATAATAGGCTTTAAGCCGATCTTCGTCATTACAGTCCAATAAAATGGACACCGCATTCCCCCACAACAGTTCTTCATCGGTCATATCGGTACCCATCAAGACCAAACCATCGCGTCTAAGGGACGCCTGAACTATATACGTTTTCATATGCTTGGGCAGCTTTTTTGTTTTAGGGGATTCACCTAAAGTCTGGAAATACAATTCCCCACCGAGGCATGTCTGATAAAATTCCATCGCTTCCCTGCAATTGCCATTAAACGTGAGATAGGTGATTAATTGTCCCATGCCTTTTCTATCATTAGATTCCCGGATGTCGTTTTTACAAGTAAACCTTGTTTGCCGTTTAAGTTAATGATGCAGCCTTTACCGTATCGATTTCTAAATTGGCGGATCTATTGAGTTTGTGGTAATAGCGGTAAGACACCAACAAAATTCCCAATACAATCAAGGGAAACAGAGCCTGAAAGTCGACCCCATCCACTGCCCAATGGCTAATAGAGGCAAACAGAAAGTTACATGTAAAACCAGCGTATGCCCATTCCTTCAACCGTTTTGGAACGGCAGGAATAACCAAAGCCAATGTGCCCAATACCTTGAACACCACCAAGGCGTTCATAAAATATTCGGGATAACCTAAATGGCGGATACCTTCCTTTGCCATTTCAGTTTGTGAAGTCAGTGCTGGCATGACCCCTTCAAAAAGGAAGATAATGAGTGTTGCCGTCCAGAAAATGATCTTATTTTTTTTCATTGTTGTATGTATTATTTATGTTCTTATTTTTTAGTACACGATAAAAATCCAAATATATTCAGATGTCAGTCTGAGCGCAGTCGAAGACATTGGAATATTGTTTTTAATCGCATTTTGACTTTAGTTTATCTTGAGCCTAGTCGAAAGGCTCAATGTGACACGCTTCAATTTTTGTCATGTACTAAACCTTATTTTATATACTTATTTGTTTCTACAACTCATTGGAAGTTCTCTGCGTAGGTTTTAAAATTATCCAAAATGGCTTGCCAGCCATCCCGTTGCTGTTCTATAGGGTTTTGGGTCTCGGCATCAAAAGTGCTGACAATCTCCGTGTTCCCGTCCTGTTCCTTAAAATCCACTTCCACTTTTCGCCCATCGCCCAGGGTGTAGGCTATTCGTTCACGTGGTACCACTTCATCATACGTGCCTTCAAAGTCAAAACCAAAACTGCCGTCCTTGGCTTCCATTCTTGAGAGAAAGGTTCCGCCCACCCTAAGGTCGTTCGTTGCACGGGTGGTATGCCAATCATCGGAAGGTGTATTCCATTTTACAATCTGTTCAGGAGCTGTCCATAAACTCCATACTTTTTTTGAAGGGGCTTTTACCGTATTTTTTACTGTAATTCGTTCCATGATTTTTTGTTTTTAATTATTACATTAACCCGTTGGGGGTCATTGATTTATCAATTCTAATTTTTATATAAATTGTCACATTGAGCTTGTCGAAATGTATCTTCTAGTGTCTTCGACAGGCTCAGACTGACACTTGAGTACTAAATTGACTTTAAATTATAATCAAATTTCATTATAAATTAAATTTCTTAATTTCACCCAACGGATATTACATTACAAATTTCAAAATTATTTTTCGAAGTCTTAGGGTGTAAAAACGGCTAACAGAAGGGTTCATTCTGCCAAATTTTTCTATTTTTATGTTCCCTCACCCAGAATTACCTTTTTGGTCAGTTCTGACCTCTCAAAAGGAACGGTCAATTGGGCGAGAGCAAAGCGAACTGGCGAAGCAAAGAGGCTGTATAAAAAGTCCTTTAAATTTAATTTGTCAGGTTGAGCTTGTCGAAACCGATATTGATTACCAAAAAGTTAAAATATTTCGACACCCTCAATATGACATAGAACTAGACTTTTTAGACAGCCTCAATTATTTAAATTAAAACAATGCATAGAAACCGATGAAAAACATATATATATTAGTGCCTGAAACCGCCGTGGCAGAGGGCATTACCGGTCCCCGCTACTTGTTTACCACTGCGAACCACTTTTTACAAGCTGCCGGAAAGGAACCTTTATTTAAGGTGGAATTGGTGGGTTGCCAGAAGGATGTCCGGGTTCAGGATGGCGCCTATGCCATTACTACGGATCTGCTTTTGGAACATACCGATCGGGCAGACCTGGTCATTGTACCACCTCTTTTTGGGGATATGAAAGCAGCGGTTGCGCTGAATGGGGCCACCCTTCCATGGATTACCCATCAATATAAAAACGGGGCCGAAGTCGCCTCTCTTTGTGTTGGAGCCTTTCTATTGGCTTCCACAGGTCTCTTGAACGGAAAAAAATGCTCCACACATTGGGCTTACTATAACGAGTTCAAAGAACGGTTCCCCGAAGTGGTCATCGTTGATGGCGGTGTCATTACCGAGGAGAGTGGCATTTATTCCAGTGGTGGGGCAAATTCTTTGTGGAACTTGTTACTCTATCTACTGGAAAAATACACCGACCGGGACACGGCGATATTGGCCTCTAAATATTTCGCCATTGATATCGACAGGGAAAGTCAGGCTTCCTTTATGATGTTCACGGGACAGAAAGACCATAACGATGAGCAAGTAAAACAGGCCCAGGAATATATTGAGGAACATTATCAGGAGAAGATTATTGTTGATGAACTGGCACAAATGGTAGCCGTAAGCCGTAGGAGTTTTGAGCGTAGATTTAAACAGGCCACGGATAATACGGTTATTGAATACCTGCAACGAGTCAAAGTCGAGGCCGCCAAGCGAAGTTTTGAATCGACACGGAAAAACATCAATGAGGTCATGTTCGATGTGGGCTACACCGATACCAAGGCTTTCAGAAATGTTTTTAAGAAGATAACGGGGTTGACGCCTGTTGAATATAGGAATAAGTATTATAAGGATGGGGTTGGTTGATGGTTGTTGGGTTCTGGGTTCAAGGTTCTGGGTTCTGGGTTTTGGGTTTTGGTGAATCGGTCAACTGTGAGCAGGGAGATTCAAATCGTGAATCGTGAAAAGGTGAAACGTGAAAGGTGATTCGGAAATGATTGATGGTTGATGGTTGGTGGTTGTTGGTTGTTGGTTGGTGGTTGGTGGTTTGGGTTTTGGGTTCAAGGTTTGGTGTATCGGTCAACTGTGAGCAGGGAGATTCAAAATCGTGAATCGTGAAAGGTGAAACGTGAAAGGTGATTCGGAAATGGTATCTTGTTGTTGGTTGATGGTTGATGGTTGTTGGGTTTGGGTTCAAGGTTTTGGGTTCAAGGTGACGGGTTCTGGGTTTGGTTAATCGGTCAACTGTGATCAGGGAGATTCAAAATCATGAATCGTGAAAGGTGAAACGTGAAAGGTGAATCGAATCGTGAATCGTGAAAAGTTCATGTGGTCGTTTAAAAAAATGTCTTCAAAACTTTCCAACTTTTTACTTTCTAACCATCTAATTGATTAACGATTGACGATTAACGATTTTTGATTTTTGATTTAATTGCTCCACAACAACTTTTTGTGTTGATCCATTTCTATCGTTATGCACCATTTCACTCGTTTAAAAAAATATCTTTCCAACTTTTTACTTTCCAACTTTCCAACTTTCCAACTTTCTAACCATCTAACCATCTAACAATCTAACCATCTAACAATCTAACAATCTAACCTACAGGCTTCCAACTTTTCCCCATACAAAAGGGCCACCACAAAGTTTAAATGCCATGCTTTTTCCGATAGGATTTCCAACTGAAACTTGGTAATGTGATAGTTTTTAGAGTAGCTGGCAGTGATGTAGGCTTCATCCAATAGTTTTAACAGGTTGCGGTCTTCTTCCCTATCCATATTAAAGATACGCCCAAGTTCCGGGGCAAAAGCCTTGATATAGTTTTGATGCTCCTTGATGCTGTGACTTTTTATTTCTTTGCCCATGACAAGAAGCTCTGCATTGCGGAACCATATTTCCATGTACTGGTGCAGCATAAAGGCAGCCTGGGGGAAATTCTTATTTTTTATGTATGATGTGGCGCCTTCCATAAAAGCGCCTACGCGGCTGAGTTCGTTCTCAAAACCCAACGCCATGGCTTCTTTGGTGTCTTTATGTATTACAGGCACTTTCAGCCCTGTATCGGTGTTGTCGCTTTTGTAGATTAGTTTGGACAGATGACACCCATGAATAAAAAATAGGTTTGCCTCCCTGAGTTGCTGTTGGGCATACTCAATCGAAAATATGCGGTATAAGACATCTGTTTCTTCCTGAAATATTTTAGCTACCATAGGAGATAATCCTTGGGTTAAGGAAGGACTGTTTTCTTTTAGTATCACAATTAGTAAAAACTTGAAACCACTATCTTTTTCAGGTTTTGATTTATAAACATATTTAATTTCCAAAAGCGATTTTAGTTGGACAATCATCTGGTCTTGTTTAGGGTAAATTTCATCGTCCATACTATTTTTTGGGTTATTTAGAGTGAATTTATATTAATATACAAAAAACAATGTGTATATTATTTATACAGATGTATTAAAAATCAATACTAATGTATTAAAAATAAACCTAAATTCAAAACAAAAGTGTAATTATTTCATACAACAGTATACGCTTTCTATATTTATGTATTCAAAAAAGATATACAAATGACTGATTTAGGATTATACTTAGCTAAAAAATCTATAAATAAAGCAGAGGTTGCTAGAAGAACTGGGATAAGTAAATCTCGTTTAAGCCAATTAAGTGGAAACGATTCGACCAAACTTCGTGCTGATGAACTTTATTTAATTGCTTTAGCAATTGATGTAGACCCTGGGGAAATTTTTAAAGAGCTTTTTAAAGACTTAAAATTACCCAAGGTGTAATATTCTTGCGGTTCTGAAAATAAGAATATAAAACAACAAATATAAGTTTATAAATCGAAAAATGGTAACTTTATATATTGAAAATAGGATAAATACATGACAACATTAGGACGCTTCTTTGCTAAAAAATCAATAAACAGATCGGATGTGTCTCGCAAAACAGGCATTAGCAAAACACGATTGAGTGAGCTTGCTAATAACATAACCACCCAATTGAAAGTGAAAGAGTTATACTTGATATTTCTTGCTATTGACGAAGATCCTGGTGAATTATTTAAGGAAGTTTGTAAAGATTATAAATTGCCAGAGAAGTGATATAGTGGAGGTTATAAATTTGGAGGAGCAGGTATCTGCTGATTTGGAAATAGACACACCTATGTTTAGCAAAATTGAACGTGGCGAACGCAGAGCCAAACGGGAACAGGTGCAAAAAATAGCAGCACTACTAAAAGTCGATACACAGGAATTATTGACTTTGTGGTTAACTGACCAAATATTGGAGGTCGTAGCTGATGAAGACCAGGCATTGCAAGCCCTAAAAATTGCTATTAAAGACATTAAAACCAACAAGAAAGACTAAAATTATAAATGGCTAAAAAAATAACCGAGAAAACGAAAGCAATTGAAGAAACCCTTTGGCAATCCTGCGACAAATTAAGAGGTTCTGTAGAGCCGTCTGAATATAAACATGTGGTATTGGGGCTTATTTTCCTCAAGTTTACCAGCGATAAATTTGAAGAACGCAGAACCGAATTAATAGCCGAGGGCAAAGAAAAATATGTAGAAATGAAAGATTTCTACAATATGAAAAATGTTTTCTTTTTAGAGGAGATTTCACGTTGGTCCTATATCAGCAAAAATGCCAAACAAGATGATATTGCTATAAAAATAGATACCGCACTACATACCATAGAAAAAAACAACCCTTCTTTAAAAGGCGCTTTACCAGACAACTACTTTTCACGTTTAGGGTTGGACAAATCCAAACTCGCATCCCTACTTGATAAAATCAATGAAATTGATACCCTCTTAAATGAAGGACAGGATATTGTAGGGCGTGTATATGAGTACTTCTTATCAAAATTTGCCTTAAAAGAAGGTAAAGGAAAGGGCGAATTCTATACGCCAAAGGATCGTAAACCTCATTGCTGAAATGATTGAGCCTTATAAAGGCATCATCTATGATCCTGCCTGTGGTTCGGGAGGTATGTTTGTTCAATCCATTAAGTTTATAGAAAATCACCACGGTAACAAAAAAGAAATCTCTATTTACGGACAGGAATACACCAACACTACCTATAAACTGGCAAAGATGAACTTGGCTATCCGTGGGATTGCTGCCAATTTAGGTGAAAAAGCGGCCGACACCTTTGCACAAGATCAGCACAAAGACTTAAAAGCTGATTTTATAATGGCCAACCCGCCTTTTAATCAAAAAGATTGGAGAGCTGAAAATGAATTGATAGACGACCCACGCTGGATGGGTTACGAAGTACCTCCAAAAAGTAATGCCAACTATGGCTGGATTTTGAATATGGTGAGCAAACTGTCTGAAAACGGTGTTGCTGGATTCATACTGGCAAACGGTGCCTTATCTGGCGGTGGCGAGGAATACAAAATTCGAAGAAAACTCATTGAAAACAACTTGGTGGAAGCCATTTTGGTATTGCCACGTAATCTGTTTTATACAACAGATATCAGTGTTACTCTTTGGATAGTCAATAAAAACAAAAAGGTCCATTCCCGAAAAATTGGTAATGAAACCCGAAAAAACCGAGATAGAGAAAAAGAAATCCTGTTTATGGACTTGCGACAAATGGGAGAACCGTTTGAAAAGAAATACACCCAGTTTTCTGATGATGATATTCAAAAAGTAGTGAGTACTTACCACCAATGGCAAGTAGAGGAAATTGAAAATGTACCTGAGTTCTGCTATAGTGCTACCTTAGAAGCTGTGGAGAAAAAAGATTTTTCGCTTGTGCCGAGCAAATACATTGAATTTGTAAACCGAGATGAAAACATTGACTTTGAGGATAAAATGACATCTTTAAAAGGTGAGTTTGGCGAATTGCTCAAAGCAGAAGCCCAAAGCAAAAATGATTTACTAAACGTGTTCAAAGAGTTGGGATATGAAATTGAATTATAAACCAATTGGGAACTTTATTCAAAGAGTTGAACACCGCAATCGAGATTTAAAAGTTACTCGGTTATTGGGTTTGAGTATGACTAAGGAATTTAGAGAGACCACTTCTAATGTCGTTGGAACTAATATGTCCGTTTATAGGGTGATGAGTAAGTATCAATTTGCTTGCGATTTTATGTCTCCAATTCGAGTTAACAAATTGCCAGTAGTTTTGAAGTTAGATGACGAACCAAATTTGGTTTCTCCAGCATATCCTGTTTTTGAAGTAAAAGACCGGAATGAACTTGACCCTGAATATTTGATGATGTGGTTACGCAGATCTGAATTCGATAGGTATGCCACTTTTAAATGTGATGCAGCAATCAGAGGTGGGTATGATTGGGAAGAATTGTGTGAAACGCTTATTCCTGTTCCCCACATAGACAAACAACGCGAAATAGTAAAAGAATACAACACCATCCAAAACCGCATCAAACTTAACGAGCAACTCATCCAAAAACTAGAAGAAACCGCACAGGCGATTTATAGGGAGTGGTTTGTGGAGGGAAATTGGGTAAATGTTGAAATCAAGGATTTTGGAAATGTTGTAACAGGTAAAACACCTTCAAGTAATAATCCTGAGGATTTTGGAAATGAAATGCCTTTTGTTACACCAGGTGATTTTAAAAACTATAATAAGTTCGTGTTAGGTGCAGAAAGGAACCTTTCTGAAGAGGGATATTCAAAATTGAAAAACAAAATTCTTCCTAAAGGTTCAGTAATCGTGACTTGTATTGGTTCAGATATGGGTAAAATCGCAGTTGTTAAAAATGACTGTATTACAAATCAACAAATGAATTCAATAATAGTCAAAGAAACTTTCTATACAGATTTCCTATACTATTATTTGAATTTTGTAGCAGATGAAATAAAAGGAATTGCAATGGGTGGTTCAACAATGCCAATGTTAAGTAAATCTGATTTTGAAAAAATTGAAGTAATGAAACCAGAGGATGATATCCTTATGAAGTTCGAATCAGTAATGAAACCAATGAATAAATTAAGTATTACCTATTCAAAAGAAAACCAAAAGCTATTGGAACTTAAAGAATTGCTTCTTTCTAAGTTGGCGTCAGTAGAAAATTAAGATTATGGAAAATCAAATGTTCATCAACGATAATACATTAAAATCATTAGGAATTGATTATCAAAAACTCATAGCATTAGAATACTGTCTAAATGCTAAAAAGAACCACACCATCTGGATTGAATGTAAAGGAGATGTTGCAACTGAAAATACTAGTACTGAAGTAAAGCATCACATTGATGGTGGTGTTATTATTGATAACTCAGAAGATGTTTGGAAAACTATTAAAAACTACACGGTTAATTTTGATGTAATTAAACAATATAGCAACCTAGTTCTACATACAACTGCTGTCTGTAGAGATAATTCAATTTTTTATAATTGGAATGATTTAAAAGTAACAGAGAAGTACGCAAAATTGAAAAGTCATACTCCGTCTACAACTTTAAAACCTATTTATGATGAAGTATTAAAATTTGACAAAGAGAAACTAGAAACTATTCTAGGGA
This sequence comes from Mariniflexile sp. TRM1-10, assembly GCF_003425985.1. Taxonomy (NCBI): domain Bacteria; kingdom Pseudomonadati; phylum Bacteroidota; class Flavobacteriia; order Flavobacteriales; family Flavobacteriaceae; genus Mariniflexile; species Mariniflexile rhizosphaerae. The sequence goes on along the minus strand of NZ_CP022985.1, from coordinate 3,783,721 downwards.
AATTCATAATACTTGAAGGTCAAAAAAATATTTCCGAGAAATGGGATGAATTAAAAGAACATTCAAAATTTACTATTATACCAGATAATTTTAGAGATACCGCTTTGCAACAACTTTATGGATATATTACAAAAATGGCAATTGATAACGCAAATGAATGGAAAGTTATTATTAATGACTTTAATAGAGATATTCAAGATAAGTTGAGTCCTTACACAAAAGGAAACACACCATTTCCTGTAGTAAGCGTTGCAGAAATCGATAAAAATAGCGAAAAACAAAAATTTATATTTATTGAAAAAATGAAATCAATAAGCATAAAAGAAAAAGATCAAACCAATGCAATACGAGATTATCTGAGAGCAAACCTTAGTCAGATAAAACTATTAGAAACAACTCCAACATTGACTGAAAATTTAGAGGAATATGATTCTAATGTAAAAAGATCTATTGAGGATGTGAAAAGCAAAAACTGCATAGGAGTTACAAAAGAACATTTGGATACTAACGATGTGCATATGAAATCTCAAAATACTTACTTTGAATGCATTACTAACCCTCACGATCCAATAGTTGGGGTAAATGACACACAAAAGTACTACAGAGATGGGCGAATACATCATACTCTTGAAGAAACAGATTTTGAATGGAAATACAATGATTCTGATATATGAGAGCAAAAGACATCAATATCTTACTTTACAATCCAATTTGGACAAGCAAAATTCTTCATCATTTTATTAGTGGAGCTTGTGAATCTAAGTTAGGGAAATTAAAATTTGAACTCATCTATATGGGATTGCCTTTCATTTTTGATGAAGTGATTTTTGAGAAATTAATTAATAGTAATAAAAACTCATCTATATCTACTTTATTTAAGTCTATTGAGCTAAAAAATCAACTTATATTAATGCCTAATAAAATTGAAGAATTTAAAAAAATCACAAATCAAGGACTAATATATCTTGGCAATAAACACAAATTAGTCATAAGCGATTTCATTCAAATGGATGATAAAATTCAATATAATAAGGAGCAGGATATGATGAAAAAGCAGTATTTTAAGGCTGCATATAATTGGGGGCAAATAATCGCAAAAGAAGACTGTAAAAACATTTTTATTAAACTCGAAATTGTAAACATATGAATGCAATATTACACAAAATAGTCATCTTCGGACGAGCTGATGAAATACGGAATGTAGATTTAAAGCCCGGATTAAATATTATTACTGGAGATTCTAAAACAGGAAAAAGTGCTTTAATTGAAATTGTTGATTACTGCCTTTTTTCAAGTCGGTCAACTATACCTAAAGGGATTATAGACAAGTTTGCAGAAATGTTTGCAGTTATTTTGAAGGTTTCTGATAAGTATATTTCCATTGCTCGTCCAAATTCAAGCAATGGTAGTGGTGGGGATGTTTATCTTCGATTTGAAACTGACGACAACTTTCTAGCTAATCTTAATAAAGAATATTTTACATCTACACAAGCTAAAAAATTAAAGGATGCTCAAGAAGAAGTTGAGCGACATTTGGGTCTATCTATTTCTGATACTAGAACTGATAGCGAAGAAGATAAAAGGAATGCAGGGAAGGTAACTCTGAGAAGTATGGTTTCTTTATTATTTCAGCATCAAAATTTAATTGCAAATAAGCACAGCCTCTTTTATCGTTTTGAAGACTTTAATAAGCGAAAGAAAACTATTGCAGATTTCCCTATTTTCATTGGGTGGGAAAGCAATGAGTATTTTCTCATTAGAAGAGAATTAGAGCAAAAAAGAAAAGAACTAAGGATAGAAGAAAAGCTTATTGAGAAATTAAAAATAAATGATGAAGAATTATCAGAAAAAATCAGATTATTATTAAAATCTTATTTTGTATTTATAGGTATGGAATTAGATGATAATTTATCTATCAGACAATTAAAAGATATTTCATATAATCTTCCATCTATTTCAATCAACTCTTTTAGTAACTCAAATCTAAAATTAGAAATAGAAAATAAAGAATCTAAAAGATTTGATTTAAAAGAAGTGCTTTCTGAGAAAGAGATTTTATTACGGGAACTTTCGAACAACAATGTGCTATCTCATACATATTCTAATAGGTTACGAAGTATTGATCAAGTCCTAATTGAAGAAACAAAGGATGATAATTTAAAATGTCCTGTATGTAGCAATCAAGTTACTGAAATCACTTCTATAGTTAATTCATTATCAGAATCTAAAACAAAACTCAAAACTGAATTATCTAAAATAGGAACTTATGAAATAGATAATTCAGGACAAATTGAATCGTTGCAAAAAGATAGGGATAGTTTAAAACGTCAAATAGCCATTCTTTCGTCAGAAATTCAAAAACTGGAAGAACAAGATGAAATATTCATTAAGAATAAATCACTTATTGAACAGGCTAATATATTAAAGGGAGCAACTGATGCCAATATTAAACAATTGGTAAAGCAAAATACAATGGTTAAAGGTTCATCCAGTATTGAAGAAATAAAAGAAAGGATCAAATGGCTACAAGAAAAGTTGGAGGGGTTTGATGTAACTACAAAAATAAAAGAAGCCGAAGGTTTTCTTGCTGACCGAATGACAGCTGTATGCGAAAAACTGGACTTTGAAACAGAACTTAGACCCGGAAGGCTACAATTCCGGTTAGAAGATTTTTCTTTCTATTATCATTTCAATGAGAAAGAAAAGATTCTTCTTTCAGAGATGGGTAGTGGTGCTAACTGGCTAGCTTGTCATCTTTCTATTTTCATTGCATTTCTTCATTTAAATTGTAAATCAAAAAAATCAAGTATCCCTTCTTTTTTAATGATTGACCAACCGAGTCAAGTTTATTTCCCAAGGGCTTATAAAGATACAGATGGTATGGAAGGCGAGTTGGATGAAAACATAAAACAGGTTAAAAATATATTTACCGTATTAAAAGATGAATTAGAGTTCATAAAAAAAGATTGTGGTTTCTTGCCACAAATAATTGTTATGGACCACGCAGATGAACCCGAGTTTGAATCCTATGTTAGAAAACGATGGAAAAACGGTGGTGAAAAGTTAATATGAAATTTACCTAAGAAAATCAGAAAAGAATAAATGACAGAAACCAACCGAATAGAATATAAAGCTGAACTCACCAAAGACTTAGATTTGGAAAAAGAGGTGGTTGCCTTTTTAAACTATCATGAAGGCGGTTTGGTGTATATCGGTATTGAAAAAACTGGAAAAACGATTGGTGTAGTTGACCCAGATGGTGATATGCTAAAAATTAAAGACCGTATAAAAAATAACATCTCCCCTTCGGCTATGGGCTTGTTTGATGTGGTTTCAGAAGATAAAGACGGCAAGACCATCATAAAAATAATTGTTGCCAGTGGTAGCGAAAAACCGTATTTCAAAAAGAAATATGGCATGACTGAAAAAGGTAGTTTCATTCGTATAGGTACGTCAGCTGAACCCATGCCGCAAGCTATAATTGATAAACTTTTCGCTTCCCGTACCCGTAACTCCATAGGAAAAATAAAATCGCATCGTCAAGACTTGAATTTTGAACAGCTTCATATCTATTACCAAGAAAATGGCAAACCTCTTAACAAACAGTTTAAAAAGAACTTAGAGCTGCTTACTGAAGACGGTTTTTTGAATTATGCGGCATACCTTTTAGCAGATGTTAACAATGTATCCATTAAAGTAGCCAAATATAAAGGTCTAAATAGAGTCGAGTTAATAGAAAACAACGAATATGGATATTGTTCCCTTATTAAGGCAACAAAAAGTGTATTGGATAAAATTGCAGTGGAAAATACAACTTTTGCAACCATCACATCAAAGCATCGGATTGAACGGAAGTTATGGAACCCTATTGCCTTGCGGGAAGCCATATATAATGCGATAGTCCATAACGACTATACACGTGAAGTTCCACCCAAGTTTGAAATATTTGATGATAGAATTGAAATAACGTCAGCAGGTTCATTACCTGAAGGATTAAGTGAAATGGATTTTTTTGAAGGCGTTTCTATCCCAAGAAATAAAGAATTAATGCGTGTTTATAGAGATTTGGAATTGGTAGAGCAACTGGGTTCTGGTGTTCCAAGAATTATGGAGAGCTATGGTAAAGAATGTTTTAGATTTATGGATAACTTTACGCGAATGACATTTCCTGCTTCTGAAAAGGTTACCGAGCAAGTTACCGAGCAAGTTACCGAGCAAGTTACCGAGCAAGTTAAAAATCTATTATTGGTTTTAGATAAACCGTATAGCACAAACGAACTGATGGAACGATTGGGGCTAACGCACAGAGAGTATTTTAGAACAGAATATATTCAAAAATCTTTAGAATTGGGCTTAATTGAAATGACAATACCTGATAAGCCAAAGAGCAGTAAGCAAAAATATAGACTAACCCAAAAAGGTAAGAATAGGAAAACCCAATGAAATTTACAGAAGCAAAATTAGAAGACGCATTTATAGAATTATTGGGTAACGAAGCATACCCACATTATTTAGGAAATACTATAAACCGTGATCCCGAAGAAGTGCTCATTGAAGAAGATTTGATAGCGTTTCTGCTAAATCAATATAAATCTGAAGGACTTACCCTTACAGAAGCTAAGTCTATTGTTTTGCAGTTAAAAACTTTGCCAGCATCCGATTTGTACGAAACCAATAAAAAGGCAACGCAATGGCTATCTGATGGTTTTAGCTTTAAGCGTGAAGACCGTAACCAAAAAGATATTTGGGTTTACTTAATCGACTATTCTAAAGAGAACAGCAATAGCTACAAGTTCGTCAACCAACTGGAAATTGTAGACACAGAAAAAAGAATCCCGGACGGAATCATTTATATCAATGGCATTCCGGTAGTGGTATTTGAGTTTAAAACTGCTATTCAAGAAAATTGTACCATTCATAATGCCTACATTCAGCTTACCACAAGATATCAAAGGGACATTCCAGAACTGTTTAAGTACAATGCCTTTTGCGTAATTAGTGATGGTGTCAACAATAAAGCAGGGTCTTTTTTTGCACCTTATGAGTTTTTTTATGCGTGGCGCAGAATTTCAGGTTTAGCCAAAGATGTGGATGGTATAGATAGCATGTTTACACTTGTTCAAGGCATGTTGCACCAAAACCGCCTTAGAGACATTATTCAAAATTTTATTTACATTCCAGATACGTCTAAAAAAGATGAGAAAATTGTTTGTCGTTATCCTCAGTACTATGCTGCAAGAGCCTTATACGACAACATTAAAAAGGCTCAGAAACCCGAAGGAGATGGCAAAGGAGGCACTTATTTTGGTGCAACAGGAAGTGGTAAGAGCTACACCATGCTTTATCTCACAAGGTTGTTGATGAAAAGCGGGCATTTTGAAAACCCAACAATCGTTTTAATTACTGACCGTACCGATTTAGACGACCAACTTTCAGGGCAATTCACCAATGCCAAAGTATTTATAGGTGACGATACCATTAAAAGTGTAGAAAGTAGAGCGGAATTGAGGGAGTTGCTACAAGGACGTGCCAGTGGTGGTGTGTTTTTAACCACCATTCACAAGTTTACAGAAGATATAGAATTACTCACCGAGCGCACCAACGTCATCTGTATTTCAGACGAAGCGCATAGAAGCCAAACCAATTTAGACCAAAAAGTAAGGGTTACGGAATACGGCGTTAAAAAGTCTTTTGGCTTTGCCAAATACCTACACGACTCGTTACCCAACGCCACTTTTGTAGGCTTTACAGGCACACCTATTGATGCCACCTTGGATGTGTTTGGTAAGGTGGTAGATGTTTATACCATGACAGAATCCGTTAAGGATGAAATCACGGTAAAAATCGTGTACGAAGGCAGAGCTGCTAAAATAGCCTTATACAATAGTGAATTAGAAAAAATAGAAGCATATTATCAAGTAGCCGAAGAATCTGGCGCTAATGAGTACCAAATTGAGGAAAGTAAAAAGCAATCAGCCAATATGAATGCTATTTTAGGAGATCCAGATAGATTGAATGAATTAGCCACGGACTTTGTAAAGCATTATGAAAATCGTGTTACGGAAGGAGCTACCGTTAAGGGCAAGGCCATGTTTGTTTCTAGCTCTCGTGAAATCGCCTATGAGTTTTATAAAAATGTCATAGAACTAAAACCCGAATGGAATGTTGTAAGAGTTGCTGAAGAAGGTGCGGCATTGAGCGATAGGGATAAAAGGGAAATAAAACCTATGGAGCGCATCAAAATGATTATGACCCGTGGTAAGGATGACCCAAAAGAAATGTACGATTTATTGGGAACTAAAGAGTACCGTAAGGAATTAGATAGGCAGTTTAAAAATGAAAAATCTAATTTTAAAATTGCCATTGTGGTAGACATGTGGTTGACTGGTTTTGACGTTCCCTTCTTAGATAGTATTTATATTGATAAGCCCATACAACAGCACAATTTAATTCAGACGATTTCTCGTGTAAACCGCAAATTTAAAGGCAAAAACAAAGGTTTGGTAGTTGACTACATCGGCATCAAAAATCAAATGAATTTAGCCTTAAAGAAATACTCGGAAGGTGACAAAGATAATTTTGAAGATATCCAGCAATCTTTAATAGTGGTTAGAAATCACTTGGATTTACTTTCCAAGCTCTTTCATAAATTTGATAATACCAAATACTTTCAAGGAACTCCATTAGAGCAGTTAAACACACTTAATATGGCTGCGGAATATGCTCAGCTTACAAAAGAGTTGGAAACTCGCTTTATGGGTTTAGTTAAAAGGCTTAAAGCAGCTTATGACATATGTGCCGGTAGTGAGCAGTTGACACAGGAAGAAAGAGATTATACCCATTTCTATTTGGCAGTAAGATCCATTGTTTTTAAACTAACAAAGGGTGATGCACCCGATACCGCCCAAATGAATGCCAAAGTAAGGGAAATGATTAAAAATGCCTTACAAAGTGATGGTGTTGATGAAATCTTCAAAATGGGTGAAGAAACCCAAAAAGAGCAGGATCTTTTTGATGAAGACTATTTGGCCAAGATTGATAAAATAAAGCTTCCTAATACCAAGATAAAATTACTTCAACAGCTTTTGGCCCGTGCCATAGGTGAAATGAAGAAAGTAAACAAGGTTAAAGGGGTTGACTTCTCAAAGAAAATGGAATTCTTGGTTGACAAATATAACCAAAGAGATGAAAACGATGTTTTTAGAAGTGAAGTCTATGAAGAAATGGCAGAACACCTTACTAACCTTATATGGGATGTCTACAAAGAATTTAAAGCTGGAGATGAATTAGGGATTGATTTTGAGGAAAAAGCCTTTTATGACATTTTAAAAGAACTGTGCATTAAATATGATTTTACTTATCCGGAAGACAAATTGATTGAGTTAGCCAAAGCGGTCAAAGATTTGGTTGACAGTCAAGCCAAATTTCCTGATTGGAGCAAACGTGCCGATATAAAATCAGCACTTAAGGTTGGTTTAATTCTACTCTTGGATGAATTCGGTTACCCTCCAGTTGAACGCGATGAGGTTTACAAAGAAATTTTTGAGCAAGCTGAGAATTTTAAAAAATATAATAAAGTATAAATTAAATAAATACAATTAAATATGATTGGGTTATCAAATATAATAATGGAATTAGCGTCTTACGAAATGTTTAGAAGTGTAGAATCAATAGATTTCAATGCAATAAGCAAAGATCATATTGGTGATATTCAAGCAATTTTTAATGGCCAAAATATAAAAGTGCAAGTCTTTTCAAATGATGATGCAGATTCAGTAGCAAAAAAGATAATTGATCATGCTAAATTTTAAAATTGGATTTGCTAATATATAAGTTATAAATCATTTAATAAATAGACTCCCGAGTTGGATAAATCCTGTATGGCTATTTATCTCCCCACAGACATATAACTTCTAATAATCTTCTGAACATCCACATTATCCTTTTGGGGAATCAAATAAGTCTCTAAATCCTCTTTTGAAATGATTTGTTCCGATCGGTCTATAAAGCCATAGCCTGCATACACGCTATTTCTAATCATCACAAAGGCTTCTTCTTCGGCATGACGGCCTTTTTCTTTGATAACCATATCTTTGGCGTATTCCATAGTATGCTTTATGGCGTTTTGAACACGGCTATTGTAATCATGGACAGATTCATTTTCAATACAAACGCCCTTACAGGTTTTAATGAGGTAATGTGAACATTGGGCAACTCCTTCTTGTAGATGGCAATACTTGGGGCATAATTCAAATTGCATGCAAAGTCGTTCTAAAAATTGTCTGCAATCCGTAATGTTATAAAAGGTCAGTAATGGGTTGGGTGCTCCTTTTAAGATATTGTATGCCAAATGGATGATGCCGTTTCTGTCCTCAAACATAAAAATGGCATAGGCTTTAGGTATTCTTTTGGCAGCTTGGTTATACTCTGGAAAATGCTTTTTTATGGCGGCATCTTCCATAAGAAGTGCGATAAGCTCACTGCCTGATAGTTCAAAATCGATATCGGCTGTTTCCCTGCAAAGGTTAAGTTCCCGTTCCGTTTTATTATAAAAATGACCCAAGACCCGTTTCTTTAAATCTTTTGCTTTGCCTACATAAATGACTTTCCCTTTTTTGTTCTTAAAATAATAAACGCCTGCTTCGTTTGGTATCGCATTAAATACGGCACTTGGTAAATGTGGAGGTAAAGTGGCTTCTTTAGACGATTTTTTAAGAAAGTCATTAATGACGATTTCAGAACCATCGGTTTGTAATAACTTTTCAAAAAGGATGACGGTGGCTTCGGCATCTCCTCTAGCCCTATGCCTTCCGTTGATGTCAATATCCAAGGCCCGGCAAATTTTACCCAAGCTATAAGACTTGTGGCCAGGAATCAATTTTCTGGAGAGTCGCACCGTACAAAGCTTTTTTCTTGTGAAATCAATCCCTAATGCCTTGAACTCATTCCGTATCACATTGTAATCAAAATTGACACTATGGGCAACAAAAACCATCCCCTCCGTAATGGCTAAAACGGTATCTGCTATTTCTGAGAAAGTTGGTGCATTGGCAACCATAAAATTATCAATGCCCGTTAAGACTGTTATGTAATCGGGTATATAACTTTGGGGATTGACCAAAGAGGTAAATTCATCTATGACTTTATCACCATCATATTTGAAAATAGATATTTCCGTGATTTTATTCCCTTGTCCCGTAGTCTCAATATCAATGATGGTGTACATTATTTTATTTTTTCTAAGGCCTTTAATTCAACTCCTAATTCATTAAACATGTTGATGATACTGCTTATTTTTAGTTCTTGCTCACTATATTCTTGGGTGTTGATACTACATGTAAACTCCCATAATTCAAGGACCTCGTCTATGGGGACACTGTAGTCGTGATAGGTTTTATTGTCTGATATTAGGAGCAGTGAATTATTCAGTTCAATGTTGTTAATGACCCGTTTATAAACCATCCCCTCATTAAGGGTCACAAGCACGTAGGTTTTTCCACTTTTTATATCGTTTCTGTCTTCCACAAAACGCCCCACCACATAAGAGCCACTTTTCATGGGCAACATGGAATCTCCCTTTATGGGAAAGGCTCTGTGCTTTCCTGTTGGTAGAAATGGGAGTTTTATTTTTTCCAACTGTTCTATGTATTCAGGATCATCGTAGCCAGCCAAATAGCCAGCAGAGGCTTTTATCGGAACGACTTCAATCAGGTCATTATTGTCATTATCTACGGTAATCGGAAACAGGATACGTTGGTTTCCTATGTCTATAAAAGAAGTGTCCGTTGCTTTTGTTAGGTCGTTCTTCAACAAAATATCAATAGGTAACTTAAAATAATCAGAGATTTTAATCAACATCTCAATCGTGGGTGCTGAACGCTCTTCTTCGTATGAGCTGATGCGTGAACGGGTTACCTGAAGCACATCCGCAAGGGTTTCTTGTGTGAGTCCTTTCAGATGGCGTAAATGCCGAAGGTTTTTTGAAATCATTTTCATAATGCTACAAATATAAGCAATAATTGCTACATTGTGTAGCTTATTTTGTTGCATGAGAAAAATTTTTGGCTACCATTGATTGGTATTGATTTTTGCTTCCATTGTTGTAAACAGGCATAAGACAGAAGGAAAGCATTGTTATGCAACTACCTTGTTGAATATCCTGAAAGATGGGTTTTATCTAGGTCAGCTCTTATAAATACTGCATATGCTAAAAGCGCTACAAAAAATGCCATGTGCTAACAAAGAACTCCTAAAAAACAAATCTTTTAGGCTATTTTTAAACAAAGTTCTCATTATATGGTATTCCTGATTTAGCAATTGCAAAAGACTGCTGTCATACCTACTTTACATTTTAAAAATGTTTTTTGTAGGTGGTTTTTTATTATATTCGTAAACATATTAACGATATAACTACAATTGTATAGCTGTTTGTTGTGGTTATACGGGTGTTAGCCACAACCAAAAAACTGAACTTTGAAAATCATTACAACACCAAATAAATTAGAAAAGGAGTTTTTAAAATCATTAGACAATTATTCTAATTATTACTGGACAACAGCTTGGGCAAGTTCAAAATCAGAACCATTCAAAAAACTTATTGAAAACAATCATAAAATAAGTAAAATAGTAGTTGGAATACATTTTTACCAAACACATCCCGAATTTATTGAAACATTTCTAGATAATAAGAATGTGAGATTTATAAAACAACCTAGTGGAACTTTCCATCCAAAATTATTTCTTTTTTTTAATAACTCACAAGATTGGAAAATAATTTTAGGTAGCGCAAATTTTACAAAATCAGCATTTACTGAAAATACTGAAATTTCAACTGTAATAACACCTAAAGACTTAAACTCTAATGAAGTCTTGGAAACTACTTTCAGTTTTATAGAAAAAACTTGGAATGATGCTAAATACTTTGACAAAAAAGAATTAGAAGATTATAAAACAGTCTGGAAAAATCAAAAACCAAAAAGAGATAGTCTATCTGGTAATTATGGCAATACGAAAATAACAAATAACAAACCTATTCATCAAGCATCCATAGTTAATATGAAATGGAACGATTTTGTTGAAAATGTTAAGAATGCAGAATACCATTCATTAAATGCGAGAATTGGTGTTCTAGATGTTTGTAGAGAATTATTTAATAAATCAAATTCATTCTCTGATTTAACAAAAGATGAAAGGAAATTTATTGCAGGTGTCCCAAATAAACTTAATGTCAAAGAAGGAATAGAATGGGCTTATTTTGGAAGTATGAAAGGAAATGGAAAGTTTAATAAGCAAATTGGAGAAAATAATATTGAGATTTCAAATGCACTCGATGAAATACCTCTTTTTGGTCAAATAACTAAAAACCATTTCAATAAATTTATAGTTCATTTTAAAAATGTATTTCCAGGAAAGAACTTAATAACAGCTTCGAGATTACTTGCTATGAAAAGACCTGATGTTTTTGTGTGTCTCTCAAGTAAAAATAAAACTTCAATAAGTCAAAATTTTGGAATAATTAAGTCGAGACTAGATTATGAGAGTTATTGGGAAGATATAATAATGAGAATTTATGACTCTGAATGGTGGCTGAATCCAAACCCAAAAGATAATATCGAAAAGAAAATTAGTCAAGGAAGGTCAGCATTTTTGGATGCATTATATTATGAGGAATAAAAAGGCAGTGGCTAACACCGTATAAAAAAAATTGCTAGTTTTAGCTAAACCAAAGTTAGTTGCCCGTTTGCTTGCTTCTGATTTTCCTTCGGAAAATCCTCGCACACAAACACGCAACTTTCCTTATACCAACCGTTGGCGGTCATTAATAGAACCACATAGGAAGATGAAAGAAATATTGGAATATACGAATAGAGTTTCACCACTTGACCCCATTGCGATGGAGGACTTTCTTAAGGCATTTGAACTCAAGACTTTTTCAAAGGGAGACTTTATTTTAAGGGCAGACCAAGCGTGTAAGCATTACTACTACATAAAATCAGGACTTACAAAATCCCATTTTTATAAGGAGGATAAGGAATTTATAATGACTTTTTTTAAAGAGGGCATGATGTTTACTGAAATTAGTAGTTATCTCACAGAACAACCTTCAAAATATATGATTATGGCGTTAGAGGAAACTATCGTTTACTCTATAAGCAAAAAGGAAATATTGGATTTGTGCAAAAGACATCATACCATTGAAGCCCTGTTTAGCAAACTATTTTCATTTGCTACTTTGGGAATGATGAAACGTATCAGTGAAATGCTCGAAGAAAATGCAACTAGACGTTACAAAAACTATATCGAAGAAAATAATGGACTATTACAACGAATCAGTCTTGGAGATCTATCCAACTATTTAGGCATAACACAAGTTTCATTAAGTAGAATACGTGCCCAAAAATGATTTTTTATCATTTGTAAAAAAAAATTTGTTGTTTCCTAGAGACCTTTGTTCCATAACAAAACAAAATAATAAATTATGGAATCAAGAATGAAAAATCCCGCAATGATTTTAAACGTTAACCCAGCAATTCAAACAATAATGGGGTCAATATACCAAAGTGGTATTTCCTTTGAATTACTGGAATACGTTGGTTTAAGAGTAGGGCAAATGAATAATTGTGAACTGTGTATTGGTGAATCGATAGTGAGAGCCAAAAATAATGCTTCTACAAGAGACAGAATCGAGCACGTATTGGAATGGAAACATTCTAAAATGTTCAATGAGGCAGAGCAAACTGCACTAGAATTAACAGAATCTGTTACTGAATTAAAGAACAAATATCAATCTGTACCAGACGAACTTTGGCTCAGGGTTGAAAAATATTTTGACGAAAAGGAACGAGCAGCTTTGATAATGTTTATATGTTCGATGAATATGTTTACACGTATTAATGTAGCTACAAAACAAATAACAGCGGAATGGGAGTAAGAACAGGGTTTGAGATCGTAAAAATCCGGGCATGTTATTGAGAGTAATAACAACAAACCGCTAACAAGGTATATGAAAAATAGGCGAAATAGTAATAAATTCAAAGCGTTGGGCTGTTACCAAACTTGTGCTCAACCGAAAGTCCAGTGCTTCGTAATCGCCTATTTTTCATATACTAACCGTTAGCATACATTAGAACAATTCAGTTATAAATCATTTATTTTTGAATAAGTTTTAGTATGTTTGCACGCAAGGCTAATTTTAACACGTCACGTAAGGCTAATTAAAGCACAACTTGTTAGGCTAAATTTGACACAAAAATAGAACTGCAATTAAATATAAAAAACAGCATTTATTCATATGGCTACACCAGGAGAAAAACTCGCAGCATCACTTCAGATTCTTCGTGAAATTCAAGAAGAACAAAACATTGTAGCAATAAAAACATCTGAAATAAATAGAACACATCGCGAACGACTTACCAAAAATGGATTTTTAAAAGAAGTCGCCAAAGGTTGGTATATAGCAGCAAATCCAAATGAGAATTTAGGGGATAGTACTTCTTGGTACACATCATATTGGCAATTTTGTTCAAGATATTTAAAAGATAAATATAACAATGCTTATTGCATTTCTGCAGAGCAATCTATTTTAATGCATTCAGGCAATAACACAGTTCCTAGTCAATTAATTATTCGTAGCCCTAAAGCACCAAATAAGAACATCCCCCTTTTATATAATACCTCATTATTTGAAATGAAATCTCCATTACCAAATACAGCGGAGATAATAGAAGTCAACGGAATAAGAATGTTAACTATTACTTCTGCCTTAATTAATTGCTCACCTACAATGTTCGAAAAAAATCCGACCGACATGAGAACTATTTTGGCATTAATTCCAGACTCATCTGAATTACTTAAACAACTATTAGATGGCTCTCATTCAGTAATTGCAGGCAGATTGGCTGGAGCTTTTCGGAATATTGGTCAAATCCGAATAGCTGACGAAATTGTTTCTACAATGAAAATGGCAGATTTCGATGTGAGAGAAATAGACCCTTTTGAAAACAAACTACCTATTAGACTATCCTTTAGAGAAAAGTCACCATATGCAAATAGAATAAAAATCATGTGGGAAGAATACAGAAAAGTAGTAATTAAAAATTTTCCAGATGGTCCAGGACTTGCCAAAAATCATGAAGAATATTTAAACTCGGTGGACCAAATATATTTGACTGATGCATACCATTCTTTATCTATTGAAAGATACACCGTATCTGTGGACCTAATTGAAAAAGTAAGAAGTGGTAATTGGAATATAGAAGAAAATAATGAAGACAGAAATCAACGAGATGCAATGGCTGCCAGAGGTTATTGGCAAGCCACCCAATCAATAAAAAGTAGTATTAAAAAAATTCTAAATGGCACCAATTCAGGGACCGTTGCGGACCAAGACCATACCAAATGGTACCAAGAATTATTCGCTCCTAGTGTTACAGTTGGAATTTTAAAGGCCTCAGATTTGGCTGGATATAGAACAAATCAAGTATATATTTCACAATCACAACATGTTCCGTTGAATAAAGAAGCTGTAAGAGATGCAATGCCAATCCTTTTCGAATTGTTGGAAAACGAAAGTAATGCAGGAGTCCGAGCTGTACTTGGCCATTTTATCTTTGTTTACATTCATCCATTTATGGATGGCAATGGAAGAATGGCTAGATTTTTAATGAATTTAATGCTCGCATCAGGCGGATATCCCTGGACAGTGATTCCAGTAGAAGAACGCAAAGCATATATGAATTCATTAGAAAAAGCAAGTGTTGAAGGTGATATTAAGTCGTTCACTCTTTTTATTTCCAATTTAGTTAGAGAGAGTCTTAAAGGAACTCCTATTGCGAAATTAAAAACATAACAATAAAAAAAAGTATGCCAACAATGGTAACTGTTGCGCAACTCCTAATTCCAAATAAATCAATAAATTTTGACACTACTAAAAAATATAAATCATTAAAAACAAGCGATTTACTGTTTACCGAGTTGTAGCCTTCCCTAAAGAATCCAACGGAACTGACTGAATTAATTGGAAATAATTCTATAAGACAAGATTGGATAAAAGATGCATGGAACAGGCCTTATAAATATACGGTTATGGAAAATGGAAAAGGATTTTCAATCATATCTGCTGGTGCTGACGGAAGATTTGGGGTAATTCTTCCATTTTTCGCAAACCATATTCTACATAAAGAAGTTTTGTATTACATAGGTTTGTCTAAAGATGCATTAGTGACAACAAAATGGATAGGTTTAAATGTTCCGCCATTACTATCTTCTGCAGAGCAAGCCGTTAAACCCACGATGAGATCCATTTCGGCTTTAAACCTTATTAAATCACCTGGCCTAGACGTTGGAGGTAACACTTTAAGCTGACCCGTTTTGTCAAACTGGACATTCATAAAAATGTTGAAAGCTGTTGGAATATCATCCAATTCAATGCCATAACCCATCAAACTTTTATTTAAATTTTCCAAGCAACTTGGGTGATAGGCAGGATTATGATACATGATCTTAAATGTCTCTGGACTGCATGGTGCTAATAGAAAATCATTCCTTCCGTTACTGTCTTCCATGATTTCCATCATTTTTCGTGAACGATTACTCCACAAAAAATGTCCTTTGGTCAATAATATCGTTTCTTCAAAGTCCATGGTTTTTCCAGAGGATATTTTTTCTTTTATATCATCACGATTAAAAAGCACCATATCGCTTACTTGTTGACCAAGCGGATCGATAACAGTAAGCATATCGCCTTTATTCATTTCAAATGCTGCACCAGATTGAGGCGCTATAATATGTACTACACTCATAAATTTTTATTTTTAGGTTTAAAAGGGCATTCCCACTCATGCCCCACTGCCCTTCCACTATATTGTTTAGTCTCTGTATCTGAACCAAAATCACGTAATACAGGGTTAATACTTCCTTGTAATTTCTTATCGCGTCTACGTATTCTTTTTTTAACACTTTGATAGGTTCCCATCTCCCTCAATTTTTCAAATTGCCAATGTAAATTAAAAACGATGGTACAATAAGGCGCTTTTCTTGCTATTCTTGAACTTTGTGGATGCATGCCCAATACATAAAAAGCTTTTCCCTTAATACTAAAACTGAAATTTGACTCATTGGGGTTTTGACTTACATTGGAATCCCATACTACATCATCATGATCATGAAGCCTTTGTAAAAATGTCCACAGCGCATTTTCAAACTGCATTTCTGATTTAAAGGTATTATTTTTAAAACAAATCATTAAAGATTCAAAGTGGTTAGACTCATAATCATACTGATTTAAATAGTTTTCTATATCCAAAAGGATGGGAATTATGATCTTATCAGATGTCATATCCTCATAAATTTTTATATGATAATTATACATAGCAAAAACCGTATTTGCCATGATACAAGGATGTTTTTGTTTAATTATAAAATTTCGATATTCTAGTTCAATTGTATCTGGATTCTGTGGAGTCATAAAATGATCATTTAATTTTTTAAATCGATGCCTGTTATCATTACACTTCTTTCAAAATCCAATCATCAGTAGAATTATTGTTTTCTTTATGTAATAGCAACAAAGTAGATGTCCAAGCAGGACAAAATGCCTATAAACTTTAAATTAACGTGAGTTCGATATAAAACGATATGCAAATTATTGATTATTATATGATTAAAGAATAGTATTTCTGTCACCTCGAGCATTATTGAAAATGAAAATACATTTTTATTTGAAGATAAAAGCGCAGCTTACGAGAGGTTTTTAGACTTTGATACCTTTAAATGAGGTCTCGACTGCGCTCGACCAGACAGTGTTAATACCAATAATTGATTATCAGACAAGAATAAATCGAACTCACGTTAAATTAAAAAAAGCTTCTGGCCACATGTCGTTGCCAGAAGCTTTTTTGCAGAAAAAAAATCGATTATTTTTTCTTTGGAGGATTCGCTGATTTTTGAGTAGTAGGCGATTTTTTTGGAGTACCTTTTTTGTCCTCTTTTCTATCCTCTCTTTTTTGGGTTTCTTTGTTTTCTTTAGTGTTCATAATTCTCTTATTTAAGTTTATTTAAAATTAGATATAACCACCCGTATAAAAGTGCGTAAAAAAGAAAAATAAGAACTCTATCAATTAAATAGTGCTATATACCATTTAACTAGTGCGTATTTCAAAAATTTAGAATAAGTTATTAAGCAAAAAAATATTTATGTATTATTTCAAGCTAGAAGCATCTAATGCCGTACCCACCAATTTAATTTTATAAGGCCATTGAGCATCAGGCTCTTCAGATTTGTGTTCTCCCCAGCGTGCCGGCAACACCCAGTGTTCTTTAGGTGCTCCCATAACAACCAACCATAAATACGCCGTGTTTTCCGGGACTTTAAATTCCACAACACCTTCTGGGTCTTTATGAACATCTCCGTAAATTCTAGTACCATCCTTTAAAGAGGCTAAAAAGCCGTAACGCCATCCAGCACTATCTGCTCTAACTACGTTGTAACCTTTAGCGTCTAAAATGCTTTTAAAACGTAATTGGATGTTGGTTCCTGCTTTTGGCACATGCAGTTTTATACCATTATACCCATAGTTTTGAGGGCAATTGCTAGCGTCTATTTGATACCAACCATCTCCCACATCATTAAATTGGCTTATATGCTGATTGGCATATGGCTTAGCTACCTCTTCTATTCGTTTTAAATCCCAAGTAATAAATTTTCGGGAAGCATCAAACATGTCGTCATTAAATTGTTCTTGTGTTAAGTTATTGATGCGCTTATAAGTGGTAACGGCATCTTCACCTTCTTGGGTTGATCTGCTTAATTTACCCCAGAATTCTATCCCATATTTATGGGACCAATATTCAAGCACATAAGGGGCATGATACATATTTGCAGGATGTAAAAATGCATAATGTGTGCCTTTTAGAAAATCCTTGAGATGATAATTTTCAAAAGTCATCCATTCTGGGTATACCTGCCATAACATATATTGTGCAGACATTTCCATAACCGGCCCTCTAGGTCCCGTTTTACTATCAACACGACTCATGTATTGAAATGAGTGACCAATTTCATGAGCTAATGCTCCATAAGGGGGTTTGTTTATTCGTGTTGCAGGGGTCCATAAAATACCGACTTTTTCTTCCTCGCCACCTCCAAAAGCGGTGTTTTCATCCCCTCCAAAAACATATATCAGTAATTTGTATCTATCACTTATGGAATGCCCTTTTTCTACCAATTTTAAATCATTGACGTAAAAGTTATAAAAGCGCTCACATTCTATGAGTGCTGTTTCAGGGTCAAAACGTCGGGTCGTGTCTATATTAGCCATAGGATGCTCACCATACTCTTTATGCCAAAACATGGCTATATTTTCTGATTCCACCATACGGCTGTAGCTATAAGCGCTTTCAGCACTATCATAATTATTATTTTCTGGAACACGCCAAACCTTAGCAGGAATGTATAATGCTTTCTTATCATTTTCTTCTTGTGCATACATACCAATAATTGCTAAGAAAAAAACCATACAGGCTTTTACAATGGTTTCCATAGTTTCTACTTTTTAGTAATTATGGCAGACCATCCGCCACCTGAAGCCATATTTGCTGTAACTTTTGTGTTTTTATTTACAGATACTGTTTCTATGCTATAGTCCTGGGCAAATCTATCTACATTGGCACCATCCTTAAATAGTTCCATATTAAAAGAGCCCTCTCCTAAGAATGCTAAATCAATTGGTAAGGCCCTTGCATCGGCATCGGTCATTCCCCCAACATACCAAATATCCCCATGTCTTCTGGCGACCACGATATAATTGCCTACAGAGCCATGAAGCACTATCGTTTCGTCCCAAGTGGTTGGAATTTGGGTTATAAAATCTACCGTTTCCTGCTCTTTGTAATAAGTTGATGGCGATTCGCATAGCATCTGCAACGGTGCTTCGTACACCACATACATGGCAACTTGATGGGCTCTAGTACCTAAACTCATGGGGCGCTCAAAACTAATGGCATAATTTTTTGCTTGTTTATTTATCATTGCACCGGGCGTAAAGTCCATAGGACCAGCAACCATACGAATAAAAGGAATGGTCACGGTATGTTCGGGCGTAATGTCTTCACTCCATTTGTTGTTTTCATTGCCTCTTACGCCTTCATAATTAACCACATTTGGATACATACGTCGTAATCCTGAAGGTTTAAACGCACCATGGAAATCTACCAATAGCTCAAGTTCAGCACAGGCTTTTGCAATTTGCTCGTAAGAGTTTACCATGTATTGATCATTGCGTTGCATAAAATCAATTTTAATACCTTTTGCACCCCAACTTTTATAGGTTTCAAGAATTTCCATAAGGTTTTCGTCAAGTGGTTTCCAAAGTACCCAAAGGATGATACCAACACCTTTTTCCTCACCGTATTTTATTAATTCCTTGATATCCATATCGGGATTAAAATGAAGGATATCGGTGGTCGATTTTGTCCAGCCTTCATCCAGAATAACATATTCTATGTTGTTTTTTGAAGCAAAATCTATGTAATACTTATAAGTAGCGGTATTTAAGCCTGCTTTAAAATCGACACCGTAAATGTTGTTGGCATTGTACCAATCCCAAGCGACTTTACCGGGTTTTATCCAGTCTGTATTTTTTAGAACATTGGGTTTCGCTAACTGATAGGTTAAATTGCTTTCTACCAATTTCCGATCGTCGTCCGTAATAACAAAAACACGCCATGGATAGTCTCTGTTTCCTGAAACTTCTGCAATATAATCTGCTTCCTTAGTAATAGTTTGCACACGGTCTGAACGACCATCTTTATCAACAGCTTCCAATACGTATTTTGGAAATACCGCATTTAAAGTCGTACTTCCGCTACCTTTTAAAAACAGACCGGGATAATCGTGAAGCGCTGTTTCCGTAAATAACACCTTTACCTTGTCTGTTATAAATAAAACGGGAAGGCTACAAAACTCATTGGGAGCAATTTCGGGTAGGGATTTATCTAAATACAAGCGTTCGTTGTGGGAATACATAGATTCCTCTTGAGGAAAGAGTGATTTGGTACCTTCGGGAAACCTCAGTGATACGTTTTCTGAAATGACCTGTCGTTTTGCTTTTGCTTCATCTATAAATTGATAAGCCACACCATCATTATAGGCGCGAAAGTTGAGTTTGTAATGCCCGCGATAGGTTATTGACAGTTCTGTGTATTCGTCTTTTATTTTAGAATCTTTATGGGAAACTACAGGATATATGGTTTCGGAGACACTTTTAATAGTATGTTTCTTGACATTTGGATTTGTTCCGAAATCCGTATGGGAAGAAAAATCCATACCCATTTCTGCTTTCTCAATAATAGTGTTTCCGTTTAGGGAAGCAGACCACAGAATCGTATCTGAATTATCAACCCTTATTTGTATGTTACCATCTGGAGATTTGATGTCATAGTGTTGCGCTGATACCTGGTGAACAATTACTAATAAAATAGAGATACAGAAGCATGGTATTGTTTTCATTTTAGTCTTTTTAATGTCATGAATTTAAATATTTTAGTTTTAATCTAAATAATTCCCCGAAGGCTCTGCCGAGGATAGTCATTGCTTCTCGACAATCAAGTTGTTTCATTATTTAATTAGGCATTCATTTGATTTACCTAGAAATTACAATTTTAATAGTTTGAACCACTTCTGTGTTACTAACTCGAAGTAAATAAATACCCTTACTTAATTTCATGTCTTGTGTATACAATGATATTTCGTTTTTCCCTTCTGTTTTTTTAGACCAAATCAATTTCCCAGACACATCTAAAATGCTTAAATTTAATTGCCCTGAAGTAGCAAGGTCACCAAGTCTTAGTGTAATTTTATCGCTGGTAGGATTGGGATAAACCGAAACTGATTTTGTTAATTTTTTAGACAAACTTAGTTTAGATAACATATTACCAGACGCTATCTTGCCAATAACCCTAAATTCTATAATCCCAGTAGACTGCGTCGTATTTTTCATAGACACCCTCATATTACTTGCAGTTATCGTATTAAAAGTTGCTATGTTAAATTGGTTGGCGTTTAAAGTAACATCAGCAAGTTTTACCCAAGCAGAGCCATTATAATATTCAACAAAAGCTTCTGTAGGAATTAAAATCCCACCATTATCCGTAAACCAGTATAATTCAACAGATGTTATTTCATAGTTTTGAGACCAGTCATATTGAACCCATTGAAACGTATTGTGGGTATCCCAATTCCCATAGACGCTATGGGTTCTATCTCCTGAATTTGTAGGCGTAAATCCATCATTAACGGCTGCTAGGGACTCCCATCCAGACACAAATGAAGTTGTTACGTTTGAAGCTTTTAAAGCAATATTGGATGACATGCTATTTGTTGCTGCAGTTGTTATCAAAGCTGGCGAACTTGGACTGGAAATATTGCCTTGACCATCTTTGGCCTTAACAGTTAACGAGTAAGTTGTATCTGGGGATAATCCTGTTATTTCAGCAGAATTGGTGTTCACAGAGGCTAAAAGAGTGGTGCCGTCATAGACATCATATCCTGTAACAGCAAGATCATCAATAGAAGCTTCCCATGTTAATGAAAGAATTGTACTGGTTGCATTTGTAGCAAATACGGTACCTGGAGTAGAAGGAGCAATATCTGACTGTAAAAAATAATTGGTAGTGAATAGTCCTCGACCATGGGTTCCTGCTACCACCACACCATCAGATTTTCTTGCTTTTACCATACGAACGATAACATTGGACAACCCATCATTAAAAGATACCCAATTTGTATTGGCACCGTTAAGATTTTCAGTCATCCATACCCCAAGATGGGTAGCAAGAATAAACTTATTAGTATCGTTTGGAGCAAAAATACCATTATAAACAGGCATATCAGGAAAATTATTAGAAATATTCATCCAGCTATTTCCTCCATTTTTTGTTTCAACAATATGATTGACACCAAAACTGCTATAGGTGGCAATAATATGGTTTTCATTTCCTGGCTCTACAGCTATACTGGATATCCATCCATAGGCACCATCCATTATTCTTGTCGCAGTTGGCGTTGTTGCAGTTGGATTGACGACCTTAACCAATGCTCCGTTACCACAACCAAAATAAACAATGTTTGGATCATTTGGTGATACCATGGCGCATGTGGCACTTCCTCCATTCATTGCATTAATGGTTTTAGTGGAAACAGTAACAGGGTCTACAATGCCAATGCCAGTGGTAACTGAATATGAATTTGCAATACTCATACAGGTATACAATCTGTTGTTTACATCATCATAATCTTTAGGTGTTATAAAATAAGCTTGATTTACAGGAGCATAACCTACATATTTAGATGAATTCCAATTATCTGTTGTGTATGCTCCTCCTTCATTTTGGTATGCTGCTATCTGAATATTTGGTTGGTCTTCATCAATAAAAGCAAAGCCACCATCTCCACCTAAAACATTTTCAGATGAGGTAATACCAGCACCTATAGATCTTTGGGTGCCATTGTCTTGGGTGCCACCCAAGAAATAATCTTTATAGGTTTCAGGGTGAATATCAATATTATAATATTGAAGCGTATTCAAACCGTTACCAATAAACTTAAAAGTTGGGTTGGTTGATGAAGCGTTATCCGTTCTATAAATCCCTCCATCATTACCTATAAATGCGACATTGGAATTTAAGAAGGTGATGGCATGTGCATCAACATGCACTTCGTAACCTGTAATTCTAGACCAGCTAGTACCAGAATCACTTGAAGCATTGTAGTTAATGCCACCAGCATAAATTCTATTGGAATTGTTCGGGTCCACCTCCATAGTAATACATCCATCTGAGCTTCCATAGGTATTAATACTCATATCGCCGACTCTAGTCCAACTGACACCGCCATTGGTGGAAAGGAAGTTTTTTGACCATTCTACAAATGCATATACTTTATTAGGGTCTGAAGGTGCTACGGCAAGCCTTATTAAATAATCGTTTGTTGTTAATCCAGGAATGGATATATTGGTCCAGCTATTACCGTTATCCGATGATTTATATACTTTTTTGTCCTTAGCTGTAGCATAAAGCGTTCCGTTTGTTGCTAAATCTAAATCTAGTATTTGATTTGTAGTTCCGCCACCTACGCCACTTCCTAATACCTTACTCCATGTTAAGCCTCCATTAGAAGAACGTTGTACGCCACCTTCATGGGTAGCAACAAAAATTATTCCTGAGGAATTTACCACAACGTTCCCTGAATGTTTGAAATTTCCATTATTGGTAGCAGCTAAATGATTCCATGTGTCACCGCCATCTGTTGATTTATAAAGCCCAACTCCAGCAGTTTCAGGACTAACCCAGCTGATGTTTCCTGTAGTGCAGTATATTTCATTTAAATTAGCAGGATTCTGAAAGACACTTTGTGTATGAAGAAAACTCATAAAATCATTAATGGGATGCCATGTAGGATCATTGCTCATGGCATTAGTGGTTTTCCATAACCCTCCTGTATCACTACCCACTATTAATGTGTTTCCTGTTGCATCTCGCTTATCTATCATGATACATTTTAAACGCCCTTGAATATTGGAACCCCCTCTTTCTTGCCAAATAGTTGTAGCCACGCCTTTTGACAAATTTGCTTTTCTGCTAGAGCGAGCATCCTTCTGCATTTTATTGCTTATGCTTACCAAACTCTCTATAGGTATTTTTCCGGTTTTAGGGTTACGGATCATTTGCTCAAAAAATTCCTGGGCTTCTTTTCCACCGGTTTCTCGGCGTTCATTTTTCATACTGATTTCATTTTCAAATGGTTTTAGCCATAAAAAAACTGAGATACTGATTACTAAAAACAATATTATTTTTGCTACTGATTTTGGCATAATTTTTTCGTTTAAATTTATTCTTATTGTTAAATGTTTATGCAATGAAAAGTTAAAGCCCAGTTAGGAGTAAAAACATCCTAAAATTATTTTTACGATGATTTGTAATCTGATTACCCTACGTGTTTTGATAATTTATTCGAATTTAAATATCGAAAGCAATTTGTATAGGTCATTTTTATATAAGACTTTTCAAACATTTTATACAAGTTTACTAATTATATAAGCTTTTAGGTTATTATAAATTAGCCGATATTGATATTATATTAACCTAAATTTAAAAGCGCTATAAAATATGTTCTGTATGGGTTTTCTTTTTAAGGTTTTGTTTCTTGCATAAGTTTATTTAACTCATCTTGGTTCAGCGCATAATCATACATTTGTAAAGATGCCATAAATCCCGAATAATGTTCTCCAATATCCGAAGCGCCAATAATTATTTTAGCATTATCAATTGCTGAGGACAGTAACATATTCTGTGAATTATCTAAAACACCATCCACATAGATTTTTTCGACCACGCCATCAAAAGTTACCACAATATGATGCCATTCATTTGCTTGGGGCAACGTTTTATAGCGCATATCAAAATGACCATCTAAATGTGCAACGGCGCCGTAATGTCCGCTATTATATGCTAAGGCATTATATGAATTTGCTAAATTAAACGCATGTCTGTCACACCATGAAACTAAAAATTCTCCTTCCTGACTTATTTTTGGGTTTTTCACCCATGTCGCCACGGTAAAAGAACCGTTCCATGCCAGATTTTTAGGAACAGGTTGATCCCATACCAAAGCGCCTTTTTTAAATTCAAAAACTTTTTTGCCTGTGTCTTTATCTGTTGAAACTGAAACATCTCCCACTTTAGAAAATATGCCAGAAATAGATCCTTTGTTTACCACTTTTGCTAAAACATCGGTGTTCACATCTTCGGCAGCTATATCTATTATTTTTTTATGTGTGCTTACTGCCGCTGGAGGTTCATTTGATGCTTTGTTTTTTAACTGAAGTGGAATTTCAAATAAATCGCTATACACTTTTATATTCCAAACGGCAGCCAGAAGTCCTACTTTTTCTGTTGCTAAAACAGTCAGTTTGATGTAACGTGCCATAACATCATGATCATCAATCATGGGGCTGCCAGAGGTTTGGTTTTTAGATTTATCGGCAAACATGTGCCACGTTTTTCCATCTTTGGAGTATTCTAAAGTATATTGATAATAATAACTAGCAAATTCAAATTGTGTCATCACACGCTTTACTGCGGTCACTTTTCCTAAATCGATCGTTAAATCTTGTGGGAACGTATTGTTGGCAGCTTTCCACATCGTAGCATTGTTGTTATCCGTGGCAAATGCCGGTTCATATTTATAATCGTATTCTAAAGATTTTAGATGATAGGTTGATGACGCTGATGTATTTTTGTTAAAAGCAATATCTTCGGGAACATCCGATTTTTCTATAGATACAATACCTGTATGGGAAGGCACTACTGCTTTTATAACGGAATCGTTTTCAAAAATCATTTTATCAATGCATACTTGCCTTGAAAGTCCTCCACGGGTCATAGGGTAATCATGTCTATGGTAAACAATATAATCATCATCCCCATCTTGTAAAACGGAGTGATGACCAGGTCCATGAACGGTCTTGTCTTCATTTGTGCTTAAAATGGGGTTGTTTTCACCAGGCGTAAAAGGACCATACGGGCTGTTTGAGTAAGCATACCGTACGTTATAAGTTTCATCATGACAAGAATCGCCAGAATACATTAAAATATATTTATCCCCTTTTTTCATCATGTAGGCAGCTTCAAAAGGATCTGGGGTTTGTTCTAACGGAATATTAGTAGAATTCACCATATCTTTCATGGTCTTCGTATCCAGTTCACCAACAGCATACCCACCATTGTAATGCACCCACGTTCCCCAATAGGCATACACTTTCCCATCGGTATCTGTAAAAAACTGTGCATCTAAAGACGGAAAACCTGGTCTTGGATAGTTATGTGCAATAACAGGTGTGTCGTCTTCATTTAGTTTCGTCCATGGCCCCGTAGGTGTGTCCGAAACATAGCCATAAATGTTACATCCTGCTTGACAGTTGCCAAAATACAAGTAATACTTACCATCCTTACCTTCTATAATATCTGGTGCCCAAAAATTTCTTAAGTTAACTGAAGATAACGAAGGAATTTCCATGGTGTAATTATACCAATTTTGAAAATCCTTACTGTACCAAACCGTTGGTGCGCCAGATGCTAACATTTCATTGTCCGTAGTAGCATATATATAATATATATCCCCGAACTTTTTTATTGTAGGATCTGCATAGTACCCCGGTAATATAGGATTTCCAGTATATAGTGAATGATGATGTTTGACCTCGGAAGTATTTGTTTTTACTTGTCCTTTTTGAGCACACGATAAGAAAGCAACTATCAAGATATAAGAAAGGTAACGTTGTGTTTTTTTTGTTGGCATTCTATCTTATTATTGATTATTGTTTATTGTTTATTGTTTATTGTTTATTCGGTTATTAACAACTAACTACTGAATACTGCTACTGAATACTGTCCACTGACTATTGACTATTGTTTATTCGTTGAATCGTTTAATTGTTGAATTGATAGTTAATCATAAATTACTGCTTACTGAATACTGACCACTGAATACTGCTACTGCCTACTGCTACTGTCCACTGAATACTGAATACTGCAATTTCCAGCATCAAATTTTATAACTTTATTTGAAGGGGCTTTTTTTGCAGGGGTATTTGGTAAGCACCTCTTACTTTTGTATATGGTAACTCCATGTCATCATTCACTCTTAAATAGGCGTTTGGCGTAAACTCATCTTTGCCATTTAAGGTGATTTCTATGCGATCCGTTTTGGTATTATAGGTTATTTTTTCAAAGGTACCGGCATCTAATGTGAGCCACATTTTTTTAGGAGCAACAAACACTTTCGATTTTGCTGCAGTTGTTATTTCAACCTCAATCAAATCACCTTTTGTTGTCACATTGCCGCCAAAGGCCAGCCATCCTAAATCGTCATCCTTGGTTATATAAGTCGCGGTATTAACAGCATAGCCATAAAACCCAGAGCCATAATCCCCAGATAAATAATCGATTCTTAATTCGGTAGGATATGAATGGAATGCCGCTGGACCAAATCCGTCTTCAGTAATATTTGATATGCCTCCTAATAAACCACCATAACCTACTTTTAATAAATATAAATTATCGGCGGTTTTTCTGTATTGTGTCAGCACAGGAATCGCATTTAAGGACGAGCCGTAATGATGGATTTGACGCTCAACTCTTGATAATTTCCCACCATAAAGGAAGTCCCAATATCTACGTGCGTTTCCATTGTAAGCCCAATGGGGCATTGTAGGCATATAAGCTAAAATGGCGTTGAGTGTGACATTTGCTTTATGATGGTATCCAAAATAATCGGACCACATATACACTTCTTCTTGTCCTGTGGAATCCCAAGGCATTTCACTTCCAAAAGGGTATTCCAAAGCTTCCCAATGGTCTGCCCTATTTTTCATTTTCGCTTCTAAATCGGCAGACATATCTTCATATCCTTCAACTTTTAGGTCTTCCAAAATATATAAAAATACAGAGCCTTCCATTTGTCCGAATTGTGCATAATAAGGTGCTAATTCAGTCATGGCAATCGTCGTGTGATAGGCTTGTTTTAAGTACCAATCCCAAGTTCTATTATCCACCAAGCCGTCATGATATCTTGCCAAGCGGTACATGGTCCAATAAGCGGCAGCCACGTGTGGATAATTATAGGATCTACCCGGATCGTTTGCATGTTTATGGTCCCAAGCAGCCCAGGTTTTATAGTTTATGCTGTCACTATATGTGCCCTTTGGCAAAGAGTCAGGCTCATAGTAAAACACACTCTTTTTTACACCGTATTTGTTTTTACCTTCGCTATATTGAATGTTACCCCAAAGCGTTTCATCTATAAAGCGTTGTAGTTTTTTAATTTCTTCTTTGTCTGGTTGAATATGCTGTTTCATAATAGCAGCTAACCAACCCCCTGCACCACCTTCATCACTCAAACCAGCAACCCATGCACGACTGTCCTCGGTTAACTGTTTTTTAGTTTCATAATCATAACTAATTACAGAGGGATTCCTACCGAATAAATCGTTAGGTTCATCAAACCACTGTGCTGTTGTTAGGAAATGTCCAAAGTCTTTTACAACATCGGTTTCAGGTTTAATTATTTTATAGTTTATCGTTTGTTTTACACCATCATCATACGTTATGGTTAGCCTAGAACGTCCCCATTTTTTTCCGCGAACGGTGTATTTTTTTAGACCTTTATTGGTTGTGCCATCTTCCTCTATTTGAATACTTCCTTTGGGTTCTATAGTAAAGGCGCTTACATGGCTTTTGTAATTTAAGAATAACTGCGATTTAATATCTTGCGGAATGACATAACCAGGGATGCTTGTTGCCACAGGTTGTTCTTCTTTAATAAGAGTCTGTTGAATGTCTTCTATACCTTCTGAAAGCACAAACTTTAAGGCAAAATTTTTAGATGCATTTGGTTTTAAGATTAATGATGTTGGTTTGTTCCATGGGGTTGCCTCTTTCCATTCGTTTTCTGCGTATGCTTTGCTATATGCCATCCACTCATGAAAGCCTTCAAAAACAATACTTCTCGGTGTTGGGTCGTCTAACAGCGGACGATAGGCTTCAAAAGGCATGTTTTCCTTTGGCAGCACTAATAGCGCAGAACCACGACCGCTAAGTCTTTTTACTTCTAAATAGCCTGCATCCAGCCCTATATACGGATCGAAAAACACATTTTGAGCATGGGTTTCATTTAGCGACTTTCCTTCTAAAATATTATTAAAAATCATAGGAATGCCTAAAGCGCCTATTTCTATGTCGGTTGCCGATTTGTTTGTGATTTCAAACCGCATCACCAAATGGTCGTTATCTATTTCGTAAAAACGTTTTATGGTAACAGGAATATCACTTGGTAAGGTATTGGCTAAGTCTGCACCAGCGATAACAGCCCCTGATACTTCCAACGCTGTAACAGCAGCACGCTTGGCAGCAGTGGAGTAACTTTTCCATTCGAAATCCCTTTCTTTAATTCTTAAATTGATGTCACCTAAATGGTATAAACCGTCTTTGTCCCTAATTTCCAAACGATCGCTTGGGGTGAAATCGAAATTTAAATTCTTTATTGGTTTTAAACCCGCAACGGTTTGGGATGCTTTTACAAGTTTTAGTTGAAAATGGGGTGTATTAAACTTTTGATAGACCTCAGCAATTCCCAAAGTCGGCTCTTTATCCTCCAGTCGGCTCCAATAGCCCTGTGCTTGAACACCCAAGCCGGTTATTATTAATAATAGGAAACTAAACTTTAATTTTAGGTGGTTCATTATTTTTTGATTTAGTAGTTTTTTTTAATATTAGTACATAACAAAAATGTCGAAATGCTATTAAAAGCAATACTTCCAATGTCTTGGACTTTTAAAATTAGGACTTCGACAAGCTCAGTCTGACAAACTAAACGTCATTTTATGTTGCTTTTTTTAGAATAAAAATGATACCTCAGTCTGACATCTGAATATATTTGGATTTTTGTCATGTATTAAAAAATTTTCATTT
This sequence comes from Mariniflexile sp. TRM1-10, assembly GCF_003425985.1. Classification (NCBI taxonomy): domain Bacteria; kingdom Pseudomonadati; phylum Bacteroidota; class Flavobacteriia; order Flavobacteriales; family Flavobacteriaceae; genus Mariniflexile; species Mariniflexile rhizosphaerae. The sequence continues at coordinate 3,754,198 of NZ_CP022985.1, read as the reverse complement.
GAATTCCGTTGAGAATTTCCAATGCGTTTTATGGTTTTTCTTTAATGGTAAATCTTGTATCAGACTTCTTAGAAGCTCGATGGGCATCATGTTTTCTTGTAAAACACGATCATGGAATTGTTTTTCTGTCCACCCTTTTTCCAACATTTCATTCCGTAAGGCATAAAATTGCAAACCTCCCGTCATATAAGCCATTTGATATAATGGTGGGGTATAGCTTGTAGCAAAAGAACGTCTGACTTCTGCTTCGGCATTGGCGTATTCGTGACCAACTTCGTTTACAAGCATATCAATACACTGCTGGGGTGTCATGTCTCCTAAATGATATTTTAAAGAGAAAATAATGCGTGCACATCTATGGATTCTCCAAAATAGCATCCCTAATTTTTGTTCAGGTGTTTGGGGGAATTCTTTATTCCATAAGTTTATTTCCCAATAAAGTGCCCATCCTTCCATCCAAAAAGGGGTGTCGAATGCATTGCGGTAACTTTTATGGCGGGCATTCATAAAATATTGAAGATTATGCCCCGGCAATAATTCATGTTGTACGGTCGCTCTGGAAAAATTAGGATTGTTTCCACGCATGCTCATTAATTTATCGGCCTCACTCATATCTTGGGTAGGATAAGAAATACTAATTTCCCAACCACCTGTAAAGAATGGATTTACTTTTTGACGCTCTGGTGTCATCATAATCATGCCCCAAGTTTCTTTTGCCAATTCCGGAAATGTTATCAAATCGCGTGCTTCAATAAAATCGACAGATTGATTATAAAGATCTGTGATAACTTGAGGTTGTTCGCCAGCAGGCACATAGGTATTTTTCACATGCTCCAAGGCAGCTTTCCAGTCGGTTCCATAACCTAAATCTTTCGATGCTTTTATCATTTCCTCCTTGCACCAGTTAAACTGATTTTCGGCAGTTTTAATCATTTGTTCCGGTGTGTACGGAATAAATTCAAAATTTAAACTTTCAATGAGCGCCTCTCTTCCAATTGGTTTTCCGATAATACCACTACCATCGTCTTTTATACTGGTTTTAGAATAGTTTTCTTTAAGTAGATTAGCATATTCAGAAAGTTTAGCGGATATGTGTTCGAATGGTTTTTCAACCCACCAGGTAAAACTAGGGTCGTAACCGCAATAAAAAGAATAGGCTTCTTCTAATGATTTTTGGAAAGACACGATTACTTTAGAAGCCTTTTCTGCCATTAGCCAATCTTTAAAAAGCTGCTCGTTAAGTGTCTTTATTTCAGCATCAATTTTCGAGCTGGCATCGTGTAAAATTTTTGCCAGTGCCTGGGCATCTGGTTTTTTACCCCGTCTTCTTTCTTTAATGAAAGGAACTATATCTTTAGCAAAATCCGATACGGAAGCCACCTCTTTAAACGCTATATAATCTAAATTGAAAAAGTAAGTTTCTTTTTCAATCAAGTTCTTTAAAAGGAGGTAATCTACTTTTTCCTGTTGGTTTAAAGCATCAAAATCCAGGGCTTCCATTTTATTTTGCCAGTTAGCATATAAGGTCATAAACCGCTGATAGTATTCTTCAGATTCACTATGGGTATAAAATTTATTTAAAGCACGTTTATCGGCACTATATGAGTTTACCAAATCTATAAGGTTGCTTTGTGCGGTTACCATCATGGTTAGAAAGAATATAATTAAGAAATGGTATGTTTTTAAAGATGTATAGTTCATGGTCGAATTATTTAAGGGTAACGTCTAGATAAACCGAATGTCTCCCATAAGTTTCATAAAAAGGTTTGAAAACAACGCCGTCTATATTAAACTCCAAAGTCTTTGGATTTCCTTCTATGGACTTGCTAATATCCTGAGCATCTAAAGTTACTTTCCGCCAGTCTTTTCGTGGTTCGGACTCCTGTGCTGCCAGTAAAATGGGGCCATAAAACAAACTCGCTATATTTTGCTGATCCATTATGGGGTCTAAATGAAATTGAAATGGCATGTGCAGTTCTATGGTATCTCCATTTTTCCATTTACGGCTCAATTTAAGATAGCTTCCCGGTGTGGCAGCCACTTTTTCTTTTTTGCCATTTATCTTTACGGAAAATCCTTGGGTCGCCCAATGCGGTACGCGAACATTAACATCAAACTTCCCACTTCCTTTAATGGTTAACTTCGTATGGTCTTCATTTGGAAAAGCAGTTGTTTGCACTAAAGTTATATTTTTTTCAGTCCAGTGTAATGTTGAAGGCACATACAGATTGACATAAAGTGCATGGTTATCCATACTTTTAAAATAAATTGAATTCTGAAGCTTGGTACTACTTTCTAAAGCTGTCCCATTACAGCAAGTGAATCCTTTCATGTCCGCATTGCCAAAATGTTTTATGGAGCCCGGTCTCAACGGCACATGATACGTATTCGCAGGGCTATCTTCTGCCACAGAAGCTAGGATATGGTTATAAAGACCCCGTTCATAATAATCCATGAGTTCGGCACGCTGTTCATAAAGAAATAAATTTCTGGTTAGCTTAAGCATGTTGTAGGTCGCACAGGTTTCATTCTGCCCACCAGCGGACAAACCATTTTCATAGATTGTTGCTGGCTGACTGATAAAACATTCCGCGTTGGCAGGATTACGGGCTCCCGCAACGCCTCCAATGCTGTACATATAATCATTGGTGGTTTTATACCAGAAATTATCGGCTATACGGTAATAGTCCGGAGTATTGGAATCACGATAGGTTTCGAGTGCTCCCATAATTTGAGGAATGTGTTGATTGGCATGTAACCCACGGAAGGTATCTACATTCTTCGCTAATCCATGTGAATGTTCAGCGTCACCAAAAAACATGTTGATGTTATCGAATAATTGAGCAACTTCTAGGTAACGGTGCTCATTCGTTATTCGAGACAGTCGCGCCATGGCTTCATTCATACCGCCAAATTCTCCAGCTATATACCTGTTCCACATACTGATAAGTGCTTCGGTTGGCAACTGACTCAAACGGGCATGTACCCAGTCACCCATTCCCTTAGCAACTTCAAGGGCTTTTTCATTACCACTGACTTCATATATATCCATCAATCCTGCAAGGATTTTATGTAGTGTATAGTAGGGTGCCCAAATTTGGGTTTTCTGCCCGCCATAGGTGGCGCCATTTTCTAGCATAATGAATTGATCTGGTGGATAGGCACTAATGAACCCTTTTCCCCAATTCCAATAATCGGTACGAATACCGTCTATACTCAAATCTGAGTCATAGTTTGTTTTCCCTACGCCTATGGGTACAGCGGTTGGATCTGATACGTGCGCTCCTCCTGTTTCCCGTGGTTGCCCAGACATTTGCGATAACCCGTATAGCGTATTGACCATAGATTCCATCTTATTAGCAAAATTAGCTTGGAGTGCCTTATCATAACCCGTACTCGCATAGGCTTGTGCAATCGCTGTTAGATAATGTCCCGTGGCATGACCGCGTAATTTGGTTTCCTGAGTGTCCCATACCCCTAACGGTTCTGCGCCTTGAGGTTGTTCCTGTCCAAAGGCATTGCGAAACATATACAGGAAATCGTCTGGGTTTGTTTTGGCAAGGGTGGTTATGAACTTATCACGGTTCTCAATAAATTTTGTGTTATGCCCATGAAGATCTGGGTTTAATGAAACTTCATCCAGATTAAAAACTTCTAGTTTTCGGGTTGGCGTCGCGTTTTCCTTGACCTCTTTGACTGTTATAACTGCTTTGGGTTTTAAGTCAGTACCAGCGATACTTCCTGTTATGGTATATTGACCTGCTGTGCGTACGTTACTGTTATCTTTTGGTGCTGGCCATAGTACGCGGACGTCTGGACCTTCCATGCCATTGCGATAAATGCCTTTTACGTAGCGCGGTAAGCGAGGAAGATATCCTACTACTGTTTCTATTTCAACGTTTGGTACGCTGGTCACGTATTCGTTATAAAGTTGGGGACTTGTTTTGGAAAACATAGGCAGGTCGTCTGCAACATCTTTCGTTTCATTTACAACCGTCTCCTCACCGCTCAAAGCATTATGGTGAATTCTGGCGATTTGCTTTTCACTCAAAGGGATTCGATAGATTCTAAAATCATGTAATTTGGCATGGAGATAAGCGTTGTTAGATAAAAGTGACTTCCCTATATAGAGCATATTCTTGGTGCTAGAATTCTTATCGAATACATGTTCTAAATCCAGCTCTACGTTTTTGGTTTCACTAACGAGTTTACCATTAACATACGTGCTGAGGGATTTTGAAGGCACATTGATAACAATAGCTAAATGGTTCCATCTATTGGCTTCTATAGCTGATGGATCTGTTTGGTACTTATCCCCTGCTTCAGTAACGATTCCTGCCTGATATCCTTGTTTTTCGTTAGTTCCCATGGGAGCGACAAAAAAATGGGATTTGGTGTTTTTTCCAAAATCAAAAAAATGTTGCCCCTGACGATCAGAAAGCAAATAAATCCACCCTGTTATACTAAGTGATTCTTCTCCGGTGACTGCTTCTCCTGGTAAAATAACAAAAGCGTTACTATCTGCTGGCAAAGAAAGCACTGTGCCAAACAGGTCGTCATCAACAAAATTAGCTTTCGAATCATTTAGCTTGCCATGTAGATTGTTTCGTGACCAATCCTTCGCATCACCATCAAACAAATAGCGAGCAATTAATCCTGTTTCGCCAATACCGTCTAAAATTTGATCTCCATTTTGTGCCTGTAAATTTGTTGTCATCACAGGTAGAACAGTTAGTAGTGTATAAATGAGTGATTTATGGATTTTCATGTGTTTGTTTTTTTTTTAAGTTTCAGAGTTTCAGAGTTTCAGAGCTTCAAAGTTTCTGAGTTTTTTAGTTAGTTACTTTTCGCTTTGCTACTTTGCCACTTTGTCTCTTTATAAGTTGAAAAGTTTCTCTTTTCTTGTTTTAACTTTTAACTTTCAACTTTCAACTTTTAACTTTTAACTTTTAACTTATCTATTTATATTCTTTTTGGGCGTGCCCTCATTGTAAATTTCATTCCATGTGGGTGGTGTTACATTTAGTAAATGTTTTACAAAAAAATCTTTTCGTTTACGCTCCCCAAAGGCGCCTCCAGAGGAGTGTCCCATTCCGGGAATGGTGACTAATTCAAAATCTTTATTGGCTTTTATAAGCGCATCAGCAAATTGCATGGTTGAAGATGGATCTACGTTATCATCAACTTCTCCTAAAATTAACATCAGGTTTCCTTCCAACTGAGCCGCATTTTCAATGTTGGAACACGCGGCATAATGTGGACCAATAGGGTAACCCATAAATTGTTCGTTCCACCACATTTTATCCATTCTGTTATCGTGACAGCCACAAGAAGACACCGCCACGTCATAGAAATCTGAATTGAATACCAAAGCAGCTCCAGCATTTTGTCCGCCAGCAGAAGTTCCATGGATCCCCACTTTATCGATATTCATGTACGGGTATTTTTTAGCAGCGGCTTTCATCCATAATTTTCTATCTGGGAAACCACCATCTTTTAGGTTTTGCCAACAAACATCATGAAAGGCTTTAGAGCGGTTTGAAGTCCCCATACCATCTATTTGCACTACAATAAAACCAAGTTCCGCTAAAGCAGACATAGACCAATAATAGGCATGAAACTCTTTAGGGACAAACGAATCATGCGGACCTGCATAAATGTATTCTATTATTGGATAATTTCTATTGGGATCAAACGTTGTGGGCCTTACAATAATACCCCAAATATCGGTGATGCCATCTCTCCCTTTTGCGGTAAATACCTCTGGTGCCATCCACCCTTCTTTTAATAAAGCGGCATGATTTGCCGTTTGTAGCTCTAAAATCGTTTTGGCATCTTCTGTTGTTTTTAAAAGCGTTACAGGAGGTAAATCGACACGGGAATATTGATCGACATAATAGTTGTAATCTTCTGAAAAGGTTAGTTTGTGGTTTCCATTTTCAGACGTTAAGCGTTTCATGTTTTTACCTTCAAAATCTATTTTAAAATAGTGTATAAAATAAGGGTCTTGTTTTTTATCCAAACCACTCGCCGTAAAATAAATTTCTTTGTTTTCTTCATCTACATGGATTACTTTTCTAACCACCCATTCTCCTTTAGTCAGTTGTTTTTTAAGGGTCCCATCACCATGGTATAGATACAGGTGGTTCCATCCATCGCGTTCGGAAGTCCATAAAATCGCTTTTCCATCTTCAATGTCATGTCGGTATTTTTTATTACTGTAATCTATAAACGTGTTGCTTGTTTCGTTTATTAAAACGTTTACTTTTCCTGTTGTTGCGTTGACTTCAATAACCTTATAAACCTGGTGTCCACGTTGGTTATACTCAAAAGTAAAGGCCCTGCTATCTTTACGCCATTTTATATCCGAAAGGCTGTATTGGCTATTAAATTCATTGGTAGGAATCTCTATTTTTGTTTTAGATTCCACAATAAATAATTGCGGACTTTTAAATGGCAATTGATCACCTGGCTTTAGGTAATCCCTGGACTGTAATTTAGGTTGTAACTGGTCTTTCGGGCTTGACTCTACGAAATAAATTTTATGTTCTTCTCCGGGTCTAACCTTATACGCCATTATTTTTTCACCATCGGGCGACCATTGTATGTAGGAGGAATAATAATTGCCTTTGGAACCATCATAACTTAACTGACTCTCTTCTTCAGTTTTGATGTTTTTTATATAAAGATTGTAGTTTTTAATAAATGCTATTGCAGAGGAATCTGGCGATGTTACTGGTGGCTTTTTAGTTTCGTCAAACCGATTTCCCCAATAATCTCCATCCTTATTTCGCCAGCCTTTAGCTGTTTTATTAAAGGTTAGTGTGTAGTTATTGAGATTGCAAGTAAAAACGGTATTTTTATAGGTAAAATCCAATTCATTTTTATCTTGGTGATACGCTAACTTGTTAATATCTATAGCGTTCGCATGAATAGTTTCATTGGTTTGTTTTGCCAATGCTTTAGCAAATTTATCATGATTGAAAAAAGGGTTTTGTGTTTTTTGTTCAACATCAACCAAAATATATTCTTTACCCGATTTTGAATTATTAACATACCAAAGTTTATTATTTGGTAGCCAGTAAAATCCTGATGGTGAATTAAAAACTTTATCTTTAAATAAAGAATCTACAGCAAGTGCTTTTTTATATTCTTCTAAAGTACCTTGGCTATACATTGAAATACAGCAAAGACATACTAAAATAGCAAGTATTTTGTTGGTCATTTGTTTGATAATATCTTTCATTTATAAAAATAAATATTATCTACAAACAGTTATGGTTTAAAGTTAGCCGAAAGTAATAGTATATTACCCTTAACAGCATATTAACGTGTGATTATGTGTAATTTTAATATAAACCTCCTTGAAAAAGATTCTAGACCGTATTCTAAAAGAAAATAGAATAAAGAAAATAGAATATAGACTCAATGACAGCAAATTTATGAGACTGTCTAAAAAGCCCTTTAAACGTGGGTTTGATGTTCAAAGTTCAAAGTTTGAAACTAAGGCTTTGCAATGTTATCTTTTTTTTATTTAACTATTTAAACACCTAGAAGCTAAAACGAAGATTCAATTACCAAATGGGTTTTCGATAGAATGTGCTGGTTCCGTAAACCATTTTGGACCATCTTTAGTTATGTAAACATGGTCTTCCAAACGAATACCAAATTCGGATGGCACACAAATCATGGGTTCAATACTATAACACATACCTGGTTTTAAAATAGTTTTATTTCCTTTTAAGATATAAGGATACTCATGAATATCCAAACCTATGCCATGACCTGTTCGATGTGGTAATCCCGGAAGATTATAATCTGGTCCAAGACCGTAAGATGCTATTTTTTCTCTTGCAGCCAGATCTACATCACCACAGGTAAGCCCCATTTGTGATGCCGTAAAAGCAGCTAATTGTGCTTCTTTTTCGATGTTCCAAATTTTTTGTTGGTAATCGTTGGCCTCACCAAAAATATAGGTTCTGGTAATATCTGAAATATAATCGTGAAACGAACAACCTGTATCTACCAAAACGATATCGTTTAATTCCAGTGGTTTTGGGGTTTTAACACCATGTGGAAACGAGGCGTCTTTTCCGAATAAAACAATACAAAAATAAGAACCAGAGATCATACCGTAACGTTTGTGGGCTTCATTAATAAAATCTTCAATTTCTTTAGTTGTGATGCCTACTTTTAAAATTCTTGCGGTAGCTTTGTGAACTTCTAAAGTAATATCCATGAGGGCTTTAATAATGGCTATTTCAGCTTCAGATTTAATCATTCGACATTCTGAAATTACTGTATGTGCGTTTTCAATATTTAAACCTGTAGCTTTAGAAATGCCCTCATAAACAAAGAAAGGCGTGCTTTCGTCAATTAAAATATCACCTTCTAATATGTTGTTTTCTTTAAGTATATTGTTCAAAAGCAGATACGGACTTTCATGTTCTTCCCAGCAATGAATTTCACCTTCTATGGCCATGAAATCTAAAAGGGTGCCTTTTTCAAAGCTAGGAACGATGTAATGCAAATCGCCATTAGGTAATAAAATGGCACCTACCATACGTTCGCTAGCATGCCAATGTGTTCCTGTAAAGTAAAGTAAATTTGTTCCCGCATTTAAATACATAGCTTGGGCATTTTGCAGTTTCATAAGTTCGCATGCCTTTTGTATTCTGCTTTTGTATTCTGCTTCTTGAATAGGTTTTATTACATGTGCGACTGGTTTTATAGCATTTAATTCTGCTTCTATGGTTGAACCTCCTATTCCGAATTTACTCATATTTTTAAAATTTTATATTTATTTGAAACGCTCTGGGGCAAGCGGACCTAGATTTATTGAAGGTTTTTTGCCATCAACTAACTCTGCAACAAGCTGTCCTGTAATGGCGCCTAAGCTCCAACCCATCATAGCGTGCCCTGCTGCTATGGTTAGGTTGGTGTATTTACTTGTTTTGCCAATAAAAGGCAACCCATCTGGAGATACTGGTCTTAATCCAGAAGTCGCTTTTGCCTTCTCTTCGTTATTAATTTCAATATCTTTATAAAATGTTTTTACGGCATTTGCCAAAGCTTCAACGCGTTCTTTTCTAACGATGGTGTTATTCCCGGAAAACTCCATAGTTCCAGCAAATCGGGTAAAATTATCCATGGGTGTTATGGCAGTTTTAGCTTCAATCAATATCGTTGGTATGGTAATACCCGTTGGTCTGTGTACATCCATACTATAACCTTTTCCTGCTTGAATGGGAATGTTTAGCTTTAATTTTGATACCAATGCTGATGTCCAACTTCCAATAGCTAAAACAAATTCATCTGCTATAAAATTAATGTTTTCGGATTTTACAGCCACTATTTTATCATTTTTTATGGTAAAATCTTCAACTATTTGATTGGTATGAAACTTGACGCCATTATTTTCTAACCATGTTTTCATGGTAAGCATAAAATGATTCGGCGTCATATGCGAATCACATTTATAGTGAATAGCTCCAATGACATGATCTGAAAGCACCGGTTGGATTTTGTGTAATTCTTCTTTATTTAAACATGTTACATCTAAACCTTCTTTAATAGCTCGTTCTGCAATTTCATGCTCTTCTGCCTCATTTTTAGATGAGCTATACGCCATGAGAATTCCTTTTTTTTCGTAATGAAAATTAAAATCCAAAGATGCTAACATGCCCTCAAATAGATGCTGACTTTTTAAATTTAATTCCTTTAAAATAGGAATGGATTTTTCAACATTATTTTTAGTAGCTGATTTTTTAAAATATAATGCCCATTTAAAAAAATCAAAATCCAAACGTGGTTTTATATAAAAGGGGCTCGAGCTATTTAACATCCACTTTAAACCTTGGGTAATAATACCTGGTGCTGCTAGCGGAATAAAATGACTGGGTGTTAAATAACCCGCATTAATAAATGAAGCGCCAGCAGTTATATCGCTTTGATCTATAACGGTTACAGAGTGTCCTTCCTTAACTAAATAATAAGCACTACATAAACCTGAAATGCCACCACCAACTATAACTACTTTTTTCATGTGTCTTTTTTTGTTTATGAGGTTATGGGTTTAACTGTTATTATGACTATTTACTGAAGTTGTAAAGTTGCAAAGTTTCAAAGTTGCAAAGCTGCAAAGTTACAAAGCTTCAGAGTTGCAGAGCTTCAGAGTTTCTGAGTTTCAAAGTTGCAAAGCTACTAAGCTGCAAAGTCCATAACTCTTAACTCATAACTCTTAACTCTTGTGTCTTGTGTCTTGCATCTTACTTCTCTTTTAACTTTACAACCTTCTAACCTCATAACCTTTTAACCTCATAACCTTTTAACTTTATAACTTCTTAACTTTTTTATATTAAACAACTTGAAACCCGTATGCATAAGGATCGTCGTCGTCAATAATAATAGTATTGTAACCAGTCACTTGAGCCCAACCTTGAATACTTGGAATTATGGCATTTTTACCATCTAAAGTTGTTTCTGCTTCAACTTTACCAATGAATTTACTGCCTATAAAACTTTCATGAATAAAAGGTTCACCCAGTTTTAGTTTCCCTTGGGCATGTAATTGTGCCATTCTTGCAGAAGTTCCTGTTCCGCAAGGTGAACGGTCTATAGCTTTTTCACCATAAAACACGGCATTTCTTCCAGACGACGTTGGGTCTATAGAATCTCCTGTCCATAGCATATGGCTTACATCCCGAATGGTATCATTTTCTGGATGAATAAACATATCAGGGTATTTTTCGTTTATACGTGTTCTTACTATTTGCGAATATTGTACAATTTTGCCTGCTGTAAAATCCTGTATGCCACTGAAGTTTTTTTGTGGATCTACAATAGCATAGTAATTGCCTCCATAAGAGACATCAAAATATATTTCTCCAAGTTCTGGGCACTCAACTGATAATTTTTCGGCAGCTAAATAGGATTTTACGTTTACTAATTTAACCCAATCTACTTTTTTACCTGTTTGTTGGTATTCAATTTCTACCAATCCTGCAGGGGCTTCCATTTTTATTTTACCAGGTATTTTTGGTGAAATTAGACCTTCTTCAATAGCAATTGTAATAGTCCCTATGGTTCCATGCCCACACATAGGCAAACACCCCGATGTTTCTATGAATAGAATTGCAAAATCATTTTCAGGATGATGTGGTGGATATAAAATACTGCCACTCATCATGTCATGCCCACGCGGTTCGAACATCAATCCTTTACGAATCCAATCGAATTCTTTAAGGAAATGTTGGCGTTTTTCACTCATGGTATTTCCAATAAGGTTGGGACCACCACCAGCAATAACACGCACGGGATTTCCGCACGTGTGAGCATCTACACAAAAAAAAGTTTTTCTTGCCATGGGCTGTTTTGTGAGTTTATGAGTTTATGGGGTTATGGGTTTATTTGTTTATGAGTTTAACTGTTATTATGACTATTTACTAAAGTTTTAAAGTTGTAAAGTTTCAGAGTTACAGAGTTTCAAAGCTTCTAAGTTGCAGAGCTTCAAAGTTTCTGAATTTCTGAGTTTCTGAGCCTCTTATATTCTGTGTTTCAGAGTTTCTAAGTCCTTGCTTCTCTTGTCTATTGTCTATTGCCTCTTGTTTCTCTTTTTAACCTTTTAACTTTCTAACTTTATAACTTTATAACTTTATAACTATATAACTTTTTAACTATATAACTTTTTAACTTTTTAACGATTCAGGGAGTAATTCCTTAGGGAACGACTGATAACTTATTGGCCTAACCCATCTGTTTATGGCATGTGTTCCTACCGATGTGTACTTGGGGTTTGATGATGCAGGGTAAGGGCCTCCATGATGCATAGAAGGACAAACTTCTACACCTGTTGGCACACCATTAAAAATAACACGACCAACACGATTTGCTAAAGCATCGGCTATAGCTTCTAAATTAGAAATGTCACTTTCTTCCGCTATTATTGTTCCTGTTAATTGGCCTTCCAAAGCTTCAATTATTTCAATCAATTGTGCTTCATCCTTACTTTTTACAACTAAAGAAAACGGACCAAAAACTTCTTGGTGGATTTTAGGGTTTGCTAGAAAGTCTGCTCCCGAAACCGTCACAATTTGTGAGGCAGCAAAATTATCCTTTAATTCACCTCCAATTTTAGCCACAGTTTCTACGCCTTCTTGATTAGTTACACTAGCGCCATTTTTATCAAATCCTACCTTAATGTTAGGATGCAACATGCATTGGGCTTCAATAGCAATTGTTTTTTTAGCTAAATCTTCAACAAAAGCATCGGTTTTATGACTTGCAATGGTTAATAATAACCCCGGATTGGTACAAAATTGCCCCGTTCCTAAAGTAATGGAACCTGCATACCTACTAGCAATGGCTTCACCGCGGGTTTCAATAGCTTTTGGTGTAATAACCACGGGGTTTACACTACCCATTTCGGCATAAACAGGAATGGGTTCTTCGCGTTTTGAAGCCGCATCCATAATGGCCCTACCTGCTCCAAAGCTTCCCGTAAAGCCAACTGCTTTAATTTTCGGGTGGTTAATCAATGCTGAACCGACCACTGGCCCACGACCAAAAAGATGTGAAAACACACCATTTGGCATGCCTGTTTTTTCGGCAGCTTTAATAATGGCTGTAGCTACTAATTCAGATGTACCAGAATGCATTTCATGTGCTTTTACAATAACAGGACATCCTGCTGCTAAGGCACTAGCGGTATCACCACCAGCGGTAGAAAAAGCAAAGGGGAAATTACTTGCTCCAAATACTACCACGGGTCCTATGGGAATCACCGTTTTTCTTAAATCTTCTTTAGGTAACGGCGTTCTATCGGGTATGGCAGCGTCAAACGTATTAGCTTTCCAATCTTCGTTTGAGATCAAGTCGGCAAACGATTTTAATTGCATGATGGTTCTTCCTCGTTCACCTATGGCTCGTCCTTCAGGTAAGCCAGATTCTGTTGTATAGGCATCGATTAACTCTTGGTCCAAGGCTAAAATTTCATCTGCAATGGCATTTAGAAATTCAGCTCTTTGTTTTCCAGATGCTTTTCTAAATGTTTTAAAAGCCTGCGTAGCTAGTTGAACAGCTTCCTCAATTTCTTCTGGAAGTGCTTCAACAAAGGCTACTGAATTTTCAATATTTAGCATGGGATTTATAGTTTTGTGACTAATACTCCCTTTTGCACTGGGTTTGTTTCCAATATAATTTTTGCCTGTAATCATTTTTATTTTAAGTTTTTGTAATCTGGTAATATAGGTCTGTTTTTCATAGCTGTTTCAATTATATTTAAAACACGCGCTCTCTCCGCACCTTGTAAAGGTAATCTGGGTGCTCTTACGTTTTCAGTTCCTATGCCAGTAGCAACTTCTGCTAATTTAATATTTTGTACTAATTGTGGACTAATATCTAATTCCAATAATGGCATAAACCAACTATAGATCTCCATGGCCTCTTTAATTTTCCCCACCTTAACAAGTTCGTAAATAGCAACTGTTTCTGCGGGATACGCGCATACCAATCCTGCAACCCATCCATCGGCACCAATGACTAAACTTTCCAAACCAAGTGTATCAACTCCTGTAAAAATTTTATAGCGATTACCGAATTTATTTTTTAAACGAATGACATTGGTAATGTCTCTAGTTGATTCTTTTATTGCTTGAATGTTTTCACAAACCGCCATGTCTTCAAACATATCCAAAGTTACTTCAATTTTATAATCTATGGGATTATTGTAAATCATAATAGGCAACGACGTACTATTTGCTATGGCTTTAAAATAGGTTACAGTTTCAAAATCTGTTGCTTTATAACGCATAGGAGGCAAAATCATGAGGCCTTGGGCGCCAACAGATTCAGCATGTCTAGCAACAGCAATGGCATCTGCAGTACTTTGCTCAGCTATATTAATAATTACTGGAATTTTACCGTCTGTAATTAATAATGTCTCTTTAATTAAAATCTCCTTTTCATTTTGTGTAAGTGTACTTGCTTCACCCAGAGTACCTCCAAGAATAATTCCATGTACACCTGATTCCATTTGAGCTTTAATGTTTTTTTCAAACATAAAAAGGTCTAATTTATCGTCACTCGTAAACTTAGTGGTGACTGCTGGCATAACGCCTTCCCATTTTATCATTGTATATATAAATTTAGAAATGCAAATTTAAACCTTGCTATAACAAAATTTATTACAATTATTAGCCTATTGTAATACTATATTACCCTACAAATAGGTTTGTTTTTGTTTTTTTAGTAATATTAGCAAAAAAACTAGTCATGTCGTTATGAAACATCCATGCTAAAAACGCTTTTTACAGACAGGAACATGATTATGGATGTAACATCTGACGGAAGAGTTATTGAATTATGAGTTATGAGTTTTGAATTATGGGTTAAGAGTCTAACCAAGGGTTAAGATTAAAATAACAAAAAGAACCCTTAGAACTAGTATGAATTCCCCTTTCGGGGGTTAGGGGGCTAAATATAAACAGATGAAAGTACTTCCATTTAAAATTCCGAAGCCTGAAAATGAGGCATTAGTTTATCAAGAAGAACACTTAAGTGTACTATATGATCAGTTTCACCAACATAGTGAAATACAAATTAGTTATGTTGAACAAGGTGCAGGCACATTACTAGTTGGAGATACTATTAGTGATTTTATGCCGAACGATATTTTAGTGTTAGGTGGCTATGTACCCCATGTGTTTAGAAGCGATATTAATTTCTCTGAAATAACAGACGTATATACTTTATTTTTTGATAAAAATTCATTTGGCAAAGACTTTTTTGGACTCGCTGACTTTGAAAGCTTTCATGATTTCTTTAATCAGTCCGATTATGGCATAAGGGTTTTATCAAGAAAAAAGAAACTTATTAAGCAGTTTCATAAGTTAAAATATCAAAACAAAGTACAACGTATAGCTACACTTATAAAAATCATAGACCATATCATTAAGGCTGAAAAAATAGCACTTTCCTCATTTGTTTATAAAAAGAAATATACAGATGACGAGGGAAAGCGTATGAATGATGTGTTTAATTATGCCATGGAAAATTACTCCGAACCTATAACCTTAGAAGAGATTTCGGAAATAGCAAATATGAGTAAAAATGCTTTTTGCCGCTATTTTAAAAAACGTACAAACAAAACGTTTTTTCAGTTTTTAATAGAAATAAGAATTGAAAATGCCTGTAAACTCATTCATAATTACCCAGATTATTCTATTTCGTATATTTCAGAACAATGTGGTTTTCAAAATACGGCAAATTTCAACAGAAAATTTAAAGAGATTAAAGGTGTTACTCCATCGCATTATAGACTGGAAAGATTTTAAATAAAGTGAATTTTAATGTCAGTTTGATTTCGACTTTCCTCAAGACAAACTAAAGTCTAAAACCTTATTAATTAAATTGTCAAGGCTTTTCGACTACGCTAGCAATGATGTTTTTTAAAATTAGAGCTTCGACAAGTCTGTCTGACAAACTAAACGTCATTTTATATTGCTTTTTGATGATTATCGTTTATTCAATAGCTGTATTTGTAAACTTGACTTTATATGGAAAGTTCTGATCATTAGTTGAAACATCATCCCAAATGTGGTTTACATGTTCTGTAGGCGCTCCAGTTACAATTAGCCATAATGTTTTTATACTTGCTGGTATTATTATAGAAGCTACTCCTTCTTTAGTTTTTTCCATAGCGCCATACACGGGTGTGTTATCATCTTTTACAGCCACAAAACCATAACGCCATCCTTCTACATTAGCATAGCCCCCATCTAACCCTACAAAATCTACAGAAACAGTTGTTCCTACTACAGGAACACTCAGTTCTATGGCATTATAACCATAAGGTTGTGGACTTTGATTACTGGAAATTTGATAATACCCGTCAGCAATAGGTTCTAAAGTTGTTGCATGTTTATAATTTATATAGTCTGATGCAGATAAGTTTTTTATATAATCTCTGTTATAAATACCTAAGGGGTAATCCCAAGTCATATTTTTAGAAGCATATACAAAAACTTCATCATTAAATTTTTCTTGGGATATTTCGGTGATTCTTTTGTAGGCTTGAATGGGATGCTCTGGTGTTAATGCTCCTCTCCAAAGTTTTCCTAAAAAATCCGCTCCGTGTTTTTCTTTCCAATATTCCTGTAAATACATGGATTGATATCTAATATCTTCATGCGAAAAGTTTTTATGGATATTATCCAATAAATAAGGTAGTTCGCCTACATAATCTTCATTATTTTGTTGCCAAGACATGAATTGTGCACATTGCTCCCAAAATGATCCGACATATGGTTGATCTCTAAATCCATAATTTCCATCACAATGCACTTGGTATTGAAAAGAGTGTCCAAACTCGTGAGCTATAACTGCTCCCCCTTTTGTAGTTGCAGGACTAATCCATAAGGCTCCTATAATATTATCATAACCTGCTCCTGTGGCCAACCATTCTTCTTGATAAAATAATTGTATTATCATTCTATAATTATCTGTTTTGGAATTTCCTTTTACTACAAACTTCATGACATCACGATAATATACATAAAATTCCTCCGCCATTTTTAATAGATTATTGATATCAACACGAAGGTTGAGTCTTGAAGTCTTACTTGGATATTGACCAAATCCTTTCTCCCAAAAAACAATAACATTGTCAGACGAGGCACTTCTTTGATAACTCCATTTACTATCATTAGAATCGAAATCGTTGTCCTTTAACTCTATTGGTGTATAAACAGCTTTACCGTCAGTTGGTTTTTTTGCAAAAATATAGTCAAAATCATCCGGAGGCGTTATTCCTGTATCTGTTGGGTTTTCCGGGGTCTCTGGATTTTCTTCAATTTGTTCTTCTTGTGAAGGCCCATTGGAAGAACACGCTAACAATAAAAATAAACATAGTGCGAAAACAGTTTTTAATAACACTCGATTTTTCATGGCTGTATTTTTTATATTTACTTTAAGACAAGTTTGAACACGAATTGAACACCTTACGTTCTAAGTGTAGATATCTAGTTTAATTATAAATAAAACCAAAGAAGAAAAAATAGTCTTCTTTGGTTTTCCAAGAAAAACAAACTAATTCAAACTTAACATCATAAACTATCTAGTTTTTAATCTATATATTCAACTAAAACATATTGTACTTTATGAGATAAAGGTATCATCTTAAGATTTTAAGAACGATGTATTATTATCAAAAAACTATATTATATTATCCTGTTTTAATTGACATTGTGTTTTCTTCGCTATTTAATCCTCAATTTTTTAGCTAATTGTGAAAAGTTTAAACGGCTTCAATATTTTTGAACATTGTTATTTGCTGTCATTTAGTCTATGGTTCTGGGGTTTGGTGAATCGGTCAACCCTAATCAGGGAGATTCAAATCGTGAATCGTGAAAGGTGATTCGGAAATGGTATCTTGTCATCGTTTTAGAAACAGCTATCTAATCGTCTAGAAATCTAACCTTCTAACAATCTGACTTCGGTGCTATATTCTTTAGTCTATATTCTATTATCTTTTCGGACACTAATTATTTTTGAACAACCATCTTATAGGTTTTGTTATTTATTTTCAGAATATAAATTCCAGTAGTTAGTGATCTAGGAAGTTTCAAAATTGTTTTTCGGTTGGTTCTTAAGTAATTGCTAACCAACAATTTTATGTACCTGCCATTCATATCAAAAAGGTTGAAAGTGTCTGTATGGTTTGTATTTGTTACAGTTAATTCCTCACTAAACACCTTTATAGGATTCGGAAAAACAGAATGCTTTTGATTGATAGAATCAGTATTTTCATTAAAATAATCGACAGCATGATAAAATGCATTTTGACCAATTGTTTTCCCAATTACCCTTCCTGGAATATCATCTGCAGGTGGATGTATTCCGCCCCATATTCTAGAAAGGCTACATTGATCTGATGCATCACGGTAAGTCGCCCATTGTAATGTTACGTCTACCGAAGGCCCTTTTTCGAAAACCAAAAATTCATTCCTTTTTGCTTTAAACTCTCCTATGCCTCCAGGAAAATATTCGTCTCCTGTTAGCAGGGTCATCACCTCAGCGGCTGCCCTAGAGAACGTAGAATGTCCTGAAATATAACCCGCAAAAGGTGGGGTAACGAAAGAAGGGCGTTGATAGGGCCACCAGTTTTTTGCTAAAATCCAACCTACTCCAGATTCGTCTGTATTGGCATCTTGAATATAGTCATGTCCTTTCCATGCATACACTTTAATTTCACCTACATTTTCGTTGGAATTTCCAGCTAAAGGATCCCCTGTTTCTACTGTTTCAATAAATCCCTCTTTTAAAGGAATACCTGCTACATGATAATTAGATTTTGAAGGGTCTGAACTTTGACCTTTTTCTGCCATAAATCGAATGGCCGAAATAGGTCTTATATAATCATACCACCCTTTAATACTCCATGCAGCAATCGCACAATCGTGCATGGCGCCTCCTAAAACAAAATAGGATTTAACGTCCCATTCCAAATTATTTAAGGATGCTCCGGTACCGTTAAATTTTTTACTGAATAGTTCATGGTCACTAACATAATTCAATATAGTAAACCAATGTCCTGGTGGTGTTTCTGAATCTGGACCATCTGCCCAAAATTCGGCTAGAACTCTCGTATAATCACCTCTTGGTACTATTTGTTCTGTATATGCAGCATTTGTACGAGGATTAATATGGTGTCCTTTACTAATATCCCCTCCGTTTTCTAAATTATAAAAATCTTTATAGCTATCTACAGAATTTGGGAATAGATCAAAATCTATATTTCCAATAGACTTTGGGGATATATCCCACATAATAGTGTCATAAGGACTGAGATGTGAACTCCAAACAGACACTAAAGAAAAACTCCATTTATATGCATCGCTTGAAGGGGTGTTTTTTTCTAAATTGAGTTGAGGCGGTAATCCAGGATCGTCGTAAACAATATAATCATGTCCTGCCCTACTATAAACCGTTCTTTCGGAACTCTGTAAATTAAAAGGTTTTACACGACCCCACTCTGGGCCTAAAAAATTTGGTGTAGAACCTTCTATTAAATTTCCGCTTTGGTCTATAAACGTATTGAAACTTAAGGGCTGCCATCTGTTGGGGTACAACAAAGCATTTTCGTTTATATCTGGATTATTAAGTAGTATTGGTGGATTAACAGGTTCGTAATAACTATTTTTATATTGGTTCATTTCATTTGAACCATCTGTATACCCATAATCTATAATGGTTTTTGCTATATAATTCCCTAAAGCCATGGGGTCTCCAGATTTGTAATCTATTGATGTATAAGCGGTATCGTATCCTAACTCTAACATTAAACCATCAAAATACGCCATGGTTTCCTCAAGATTTGGTGAGTGTTGAAACCTATGCTTTAAAAGTCTATATACTGCGTAACTAATTGTTTTATCTCTTGCTGTCTCTATTGATTCTGTTGTCTCAAACCCTTCAAAATCATTTGTAAATTCATGAACAGTATTTCCTAAAAGATATGGCTTTGCATTATCATCATATATTGACCATGCATCATACATAGCTATACTTGTGTGAAAAAGATTTCTAGCGTGTACTGTTGGTCTTGCATAGTCTTTTCTTATGGCTTCTAGCAAAGCTTCATTCCATAATCTGGCAACAGATTTTTTATGTATAGTTGGTATGGGATCTGATGAATTTCTAATTAAAACATTGAGGCTCACACTTTGGCTAGAGCAATAATCATTTTTTTCAATAATACTTACGGTGCCTGCTGCATCCGTACCCCACTTTATTTTTATAGTGTTCGTGTTTTCTCCTTCTATGATGGTACCTCCTACAACACGCCATATAATGGTATTTCCAGATTGTGGTGGGTAAGAATAAGATTCTGTGCTAGATTGCAGTACGTGACTACTTCCATAGATAGTAGATTGAGTATTTAAATAAATACAGCCATCAGAATTTATCGTTGCATTTGGATTGTAGTTGCAGGAGTCAGGATCCATACAACCATACATTTTTATACTTGGTTCAACATTGGAAATTTCATAAAATGAATTTTCTTTAAAGTGAAACGTTTTGTCCATAGGAAGGTTGTTGTATGTTTCAACCAAACCAGAGGGCCATGTTATCTTTAGCGCTTCAATTTTTGTAGCGTTTGCTAAACCAAAATGAACTGGAACTGAGTTTTGAGATAAAAACCCTTTACCTGTAAAATATCTAATAAGGGTATTTTTATCTGTTTTTACTTGAATTTTTGTTCCAATGGCATCTCTATTTGAGATCGTACCTTCTAAAGAAATTTTAAGCCAATGTAAATTTTCATTTTTATTAGTAAAGTCGGTGGTTTTATTCTCATAAAAATAGGAAGGTCTATCACTATTTGTTACAAATACATCTAAGTCGCCATCATTATCAAAGTCAAAAACCCCTGCTCCAACACTTATGGTCAGGTCTCCTAAGTTTGAGGCTTCAGATTTATTAATGAATTTAGAACCTCCATTGGCATGTAAATTTTGAAAATAGATGTTTTTTTCTGCACCATTACTTTTATAATTAAAACCATTAACAACAAAGAGATCTTCGTCTGCGTCTAAATCAAAATCTGCAAAAACAGCATCCCATGCCCATTCGGTATATTTTACACCTTGAACAGTTGATGTTTCGTTGTAATAGGTGTTTTTGCCATTATTTTCAAAAAGAACATTTTTATCAATATTGGTTATGTATAAATCAAAATAACCATCAAGATTGTAATCACCTAAGGCAAGTCCCATGGCATTTTGATTAAAATGTAGTCCATATGATTCTGTTTCTTCCGTAAAACCTTTGCCATTTTGATTTATAAACAAATCACATGTTTGTCCTGGGACATCATTTGCTACATACAAATCTTGCCAGCCATCATTGTTAAAATCAAATGGCAAACTCATGAATGAATGTTTATTTCCTGTATCTGCAAATAACTCTATTTTGTTTGTGAAAGTTCCGTTACCATTGTTTACATAAAAACTATTTGAATTGCATCCCGCCCAGTCGGAGACATATAGATCTAATAATCCATCTTTATTATAGTCAAACCAAGTGGCGTCTGTGTAAACACATTCACTGGTTTCAAGTATTCCTGCTTGTTTTGTAACATCTTCAAAAGTGCCGTCACCTTTGTTATGAAAAAGGTATAGCTTGTATATATTAGTCAGAAACAAGTCAGGGAATCCATCATTGTCATAATCGCCCCAAAAAGCTCCAAATTTTGCTCCCTTTAGAGCTTCCTCTGGTGTAATACCTGGGTCTGTAACAGGAAAAAAGTCTTTTAATAATCCTGCACTTTCGGTAATATCTAAAAAGGTACCATCATTGTTGTTTTTATATAATCTACTATGACTTTTATCTACACCGTTTTCATCTTTAAGAGCCGCAACAACGAAAAGGTCTGGATAGCCATCTTTGTTGTAATCGGCAATAGCTACACCGTTATTTTCTTCTAATTTATTTAGATTAGCAAACGTTTCAATTCTACTAAAACTCTGTGCCTTTAAATGATTGTTTAAAGAGAACAAAAAACAAAATAATATGAATGCAATATATTTTTTCATTGATGCGAAAATTATTTGAAGCGTAGAATTATTAAAAAATCCATAGTTATAAAAATCCCCGATATAGCCATTAAATTTGGTTTGTATCGGGGACATTTAGTTTTCAATATAAAATTGAATTTTTAATTATGATAAACTTCAACGTCTCCATTCGTTTACACCATCCCTAATTCTATTTCGCCAAACCATTTCAGTTGAAACATTCGTTGTGTATTCTTCTAAAGCGTAATTTACTGTATAGTTTAAAATGAGGGTTCCTGTAGCCGGATCGTAAGTATTAGTACCATTTTCTGTTATACTAGCAATAGCCGCTGCTTCATACCCTACAGGCGCAGGAACTCCCCAAACTTTCCATTCCAAAATACCTGATGCATCCACCGCTTTAAAATTGATTCTAACTTTACTTGTTCTAATAGCATCAAAAGACGTCACATTATATTGATCTAAACTTGTCCCTGGAGCTGGATTATCTGAAGTATACGTTCCATCTAATATGGCATAATTTGCTTCGGATATAGGTGTGCCGTTAACAACATTATTATTATATAGAATTTTCCATGCTCCAGATTCAGAATCAAAATACTGAAGATAGGTATTGTATGGTTTTGAAACGCCACCATCATTAGGATTACTATCTGCAAACCAATAAACATCCGATTGAGTAATAAAATACTCCCCATCAAAAGTGTATTCAACATAATCCCAAGTATCGAATAAAGGCCAGTTACCGAAGGCCAATCCGCTAGCACCTCTATCATTTGATGAGGTAGGATCTCCGCCATCGTTTACACCATCAACGTTTTCCCAAGGGGATACATTTGGAGCGTTTGGAGTGGCATCCAACGCAATATTTTTTGGTGAATTGTCTGCATTTAAGTTTGGACTGTATTCCAGTGATACCGTATTATCTGGATTCACATGTAATTTCATTTTATAATCTGCGCCTATTAAATTCATAGAACCATTCATTTCAAGAGAATCTAAAAATATAGAGGTTCCACTAATTACATTGTTAATAGTACCACTATTTAAAGTTTCTCCATTTGGAGCAACGGTTTGAAAAGTCCCTTTTTGATTATAAAAACCCTCATACTTATTAATGTACTTTAAAACAAGTATTTGCGTATTTTGAGTACTCAAAATGCTATCTTCTGAAGTTTCAATTAATTTAAAAGGTATGGCATAATTCATTTTTGTTGTTAGTGGATCATTCAAAAATTTAATGGAATCTAAAACAATCGATATTTTACCAACAGTTTCTCCAGATGGAATTACAAATCTGCTTGAATTACTCAACGTATAATAATCTGAAGGAAGCATGGTATAATCAGTTCCTACAAGAAGGCTTGGATCCAATTCATAATCCGCCCATCTTTCTTTTGAATTATCTAAGATACCAGCTAAATAAATACCAGCATCAAGTTTAAGTCCTTCGCCTTTAACAACCGTTCTCCAAAGAACTCCCGGTTGATTAGAGCCACCATCTGCACTTGAAAAAGCTACCGAAGAAAACTCATTATCCAGTCTAAATTCGTCATAGCAGCTTGTTAAAACGCTAATGAATACTAAAAATATTAATACTTTTTTCATATGTTTATTTTTATTGTTTTAAGAATTACCATCCCGCATTTTGTTTAAGATTACTCATTATCAATGTTTGTGAGTAAGGCAGTGGTGCGTACCTCATATAATCTTGATAGGTATGGTTTTCTACATTAAAATAGTTATAGGTATCACCATTTACCAAGTCACGAGTAATCTGAACACCTTCTATAGTATGATTTAGTGCTTTATTCCATCTGCGGATATCCCAAAACCTGAAGCCTTCAAAACACAATTCGATACGTCTGTTATTTTGAATAAATTCCCTAAATGTTTCTGTACCAGCACTTGCTTGGTCTAGCATGTATTGATCATCATATTCAGGAGTAACCGTGTTTGAATCTATGCCTGCACGCATTCTTACTCTTGCCATAACATCTGCGGCAGAGTAACCTAATGCATTACCATCTGGACCATAAGCTTCGTTAGCTGCTTCGGCAAAATTAAGATACAGCTCAGTTTTACCAAGGTAAACATAAAATTTGATATCAGCAGTCGCGTTACTTGGATCTAATTTCACGTTTTTACTTAACAATTTTTTCATGTAATATCCCGTTCTCGTACCTTGCTGACTTAAACCACCTGGAGCATCTGCCCCCCCAATGTATGTTTTTATAGTAGTACCATTATATACATCACCATTAAAGAAAATAAATCTATAAAAGCGTTCATCGCGATTTAAATAGGGATCTTCTGGATCATATAAAGAACTTGATTCTACAGGATACCCGTCAGCTGCGGGAAATATACTCACTAAATTTTGAGATGGATTACAAGACCCACTGCCATATAAAGAAGGCGGATAGTATGTGCTTTCTAAACCAGTTCCTTGGTATGTTGGCTGTATCCAGATATTATCAAAACTCGTGGCATCGTTAAAGTTATTATAAGGCGCCAAATCTGTTAATCCACCAGAAGCATCAATAGCTTCAGCAGCAGCGGTTGCAGCGCGTTCCCATAATGCTTGGGTGGACGGACCATAAGCTGGACTTGCCGCATTTAAATACACTCTAGCTTTCAATGCCATGGCTGCCAGACCAGAAGCTCTTCCTCTATTACTTAAACCAGTAAAAACATCGGAACCGCCATTGTATTTTAATGGAAGCACCGCAATTGCAGCATCACAATCTTGTACAATTTGAGCAACACATTCCTCATAGGTGTTTCTTGGAAGATCTAAATCATCTCCTTGCTCCAAAACGGTTGTTACAATAGGGAATCCAAGGACTTCAGATCCGCCAGCTTCAGGTTTACCGGCATAGTTTTTTAATAATTCAGCTTGGTACCAAGCTCTTAAAAAATAGGCCTCTCCCATTCTGTTAGATTTCAATGTAGAGTCTCTAACTTTATCGGATACACTATAAATTAAATCTGCACCATTTTCGATGTATAAATTAAGGTATTTAATCTTATCATAAGTATAGGCCCAATTTCCTATAGGGCTGCTTTCTACATTCCAGCTTCCTAATGCCAGTGAATTAGTTCCTGGCTGTGATGGTACGGCATTGTCTGTATAATAATCCATGGTAACAGGATATACCGTATTCAAACCATCATAGGCATTTGCTAGAATACCTTCGCCATAGGTTGAGTGGCTCCAAAGATCTTCTGTTGTTTGATCCTGTATTGGAAGGGGATCAATTTGACAAGAGGTCAAGAAGATACCGAAAATTAAATAATAATATATTTTATGTTTCATATGTAAATATTATTCGTTTATTCGTTTATTCGTTTATTTGTTTATTCTGAATTCAGAATTCAGAATATGGTATCGCTTTATTTTCATTGGTGTTTATCTCACAAATTTTATTTTCATCGGTGATCAATGATTATCAATTGGGTTTCCAAATCATGGCGATTTCATAATCTTGTTGTTATTGATTAAAATTTGCATGACACCCCTAACGTAAAGGTTCTGTATATTGGAAAACTATTTACACCTGCGCTTAAATTCTCTGGATCTAAGTTGTATTTTGATAGTTTAGAGAAAGACGCTATGTTTTTACCTCTAACAAAGAATTTTAAATTAGGCAACATAAAGTTAGTATCTGCAGCCTTTGGCATGGTGTAACTAAGTTCTATATTCTTTATACTAAAGTAAGCCGCACTCTCTAACCAAAATGTTGAATTTTGGTAGTTGTTTTGAGATTGTGTGGTTAATCTTGGTATGTCGTTAGTAACAGGGTATCTGTTTAACATGACTTCTGAATAATTAGATCGTGGATTAGCTCCATTAAAATATCTTGTATTTAAAGATCTCACACCATCTGCGATACCTTGCCCAACAATATAAAGACCAAAACCTTTATATTTTAAATTTAGGTTAGCGGCATAATAGATTCGTGGTGCATGGTCTCCTGTAATGTGGATATCTTTTTCATCGACCACACCATCTTCATTATAATCTTGATATCTAATATCGCCTGGCTGCACATCGCCCCAACTTTGAGTAACACCTCTGGAGGTTATTTCACTTTCAGATTGGTATAAACCCTCAGAAACGTAGGCTCTAATTAAATCGGTATCTGTACCTGCTAATTTTCTATAATCATCAAGAGCTGCTGGTTCATCAACGTCTACATATTTAGATCTATTATACATCATATTTCCACCAAAACTATAGTTTAAGTCGCCAATATTATTTTTGTATTGTAGGTAACCTTCAAGACCCCATTGCTTTGTTTCACCATAATTCGTTAAGGGCAGGAAGCCTCCTGAGCCAAAAAGCGATGGTGTTAAAGAACTTCTCTGTGAAATCTGGTCATAATTTCTACGCATGTAGTAGTTAGCCTCGAACGATACGGTTTTATTTAGTAATTCTCCTTGTAAGCCTATATTTAAATTGCTCATTTTAGGAAGTTCATAGTTTGTGCTACCCTCTTGTTGAATGTTATAAATATTAACGACACTACCTCTTGAACCTTCAATACCAGACTGCCACGCACCAACATTTTGCCAAAGGGTTGTGCCCAGATAATATGGGTTATAGGTTGCTGAATCACCAAAAGAATCAGCAAAGAATGTGCTGAAGTTTTCGTTACCAACCATGCCATAAGAGCCATAAAGTTTTAAATAGTCCACAACCGTGCTATTTTTTAAGAAAGATTCGTTACTAGCAACCCAAGCAGCTCCTATTGTTGGATAAACATGGTATCTATCTCCATCAGGTAGTTTCATGCTTCCAGAATATGCTAAGTCAAGTTGTAATACATAGGTATCATCATACGCATAGTTTGCCCTGTAACTAAAATCTTGTTTTTTCACTGGTTGGTAATTTGCAAATCCGCGTGTTTCAACAAGGGCACTGTAATAGGATGCATTCATTGTTAATGCGTGTTTACCAAAAACCCTATCATAATTAAAACTCAAAAGGGCTGTAGTACTTCTAGTAAAATTATCATTAAGAGCACTTAGATTGGGAACAATGACTTCTTCTTGAGTTCTCTCTAACTCGTTGTTAGGTAATAATCTGTAAAGCTCAGCTGTACCTCCTTTACCATTACGAACGTTGCTATAAATATCGAAAGCTGCAGTTCCAGTAAACGTAAGCCCTTGTAGGAGCGATTCTAAATCTAGCAATAAAGTCGCTGTATTTTGTGAATTAAGATTAGCACCTTCTGCATAACCACTGGATAACATGCTATTTTCAATATTTGTAGGGAAATCGTTGCTTACAATATATTTTCCATCATAAGAAATGGCATGCGCATTAGAAGGTGTATTTGAAATGTAATTAAATAAATTAAAATTACCATTGGAACCTGGATAATCCAGTTCCTGATAGGTTCCAGATAAATTAACGTTAAACTGAATTTTATCCGTTAATTTAATATTGACACCACCTCTAACTTTAAAACGGTTTGATGCTGTTTCATCACCAATTTTTTCTAAACCTTTGGTTTGAACATAATCCAAAAGTGAAAAATAGTTAACCTTGTCGTCACCACCGCTAAAATTAAGATTAGCTCTTCTAAAGGTTGCAGATTTTTTAACATAATTATTATAATAATCTACATTAGGATAATATAATGGGTTTGAGCCATTTTGATAGGCCGCAAGTGCAGAAGAAGCATATAGCGGTGATAAACCATCATTTACTAATGCTTCGTTATATAAAGTAGCATAATTATAAGCATCTAAATATTCAGGTTGGGCTGTAGGTGAACTAAAGCCACTCTCTGTTGTTATAGATATATCTCTTTTATACTTTTTACCCGTTTTGGTAGTGATCCAAATTACTGGATTAATACCAGATAGCCCTAAAGCTGCCCTTCCAGCCAAGTCTTTAATAACTTGAACTGTTTCTACTTCATAAACCGTTAGATCTGATGGGTCTCTTAATATGCCATCAATATAAAAAGAGACGCCTTGATTTCGTAATGTAGCAAAAACGGATTCTCCTGTAGGATTATTGCCATAGGTGTTAATTTCTAAACCTGGAATTCTTCCAGATAATGTTTCTAGAAAGGTGCCTGCTGGGTAAGAGGCTAGCTCATCTCCCGTAACTGTAAAGGTTGAAGAAACACTTCTATTATTAGAAAACGTCTGGTAAGGTAATTTTACCATGCCTTTTTCCATATACCCAGAATTAATTAATATAATATTTGGATCTTCAAGTTTACCATCTATTATTTCACTTACGTTCAAAAAATAACCTTTCTCATCAATAATAAGTTGATCTTTTTCTGAAGAAACTTCTAATGAAAAAACACCATCCTTATTTGTGATACTTTTGTCTTTTGCTTCAAATGATTTTACTAGTACATTTGAAATAGGTAGCCCATCACTGTTCACAACCTTACCCGTAACAAGGGATAGCATAGTATCTTCTTGCGCTTGTAAAGATGTGGAACCGAATATCCCGATGGCTGCAAAAAACATCAACATATTTACGATTTTTCTATACATAATTGTTTTATTTTTTCGTGTTAATAATAATTTTACCATCCTGGGTTTTGTTTAAACGCTTCAAACATGAGAGCATCGCTTAAAGGAATAGGCCATTTGTAATGTTTTTGATCGAATGTTCTTGTAAAATAAGGTTCAGTAGCTCTTTCGATGGTATAGCCAGTAGGGGCAGCAGGATCTTCTGTGAAATTATCTGCAAAATATTGTTTGTATTCCATTTTGCTGGCATCTCCCCATCTAGAAAGATCAAAAAAGCGTTTTCCTTCTAAATAAAGTTCTACAGCTCTTTCATTTTTAATACGATTTCTGAAGGTCTCTTTGCTTGCTAGGTACATAGCATTTATTGGAGGCATTTTAACACGAGCTCTTACCACGTTAACCGCTTCAACGGCACTAATGGAAGCTCCCGGTAAGGTGTAGCTTGGTCCTCCAATCTCATTTGCAGCCTCGGCGTATTGTAAAAGAATATCTGCTAATCTAAAATAAATAACATGTGTAAATGGAGGCGCTGCTCCAGACCACTGGTCTACATTTTTACCCCAAAATTTTCTAGCCATATAACCTAAATGTGCATCACCTGGTTGACTGTTTCTTTCAGATCCTCCTTGGTATAATTCTAGATATTTACCAGATTGACTTGTCCATCGCTCTCCATTAAATAAAATAGAATGATAAAATCTAGGGTCCCGATTTACAAAAGGATTTTGAGGGTCGAAGCTAGGGTCGTCTTTTATAGATAACCCATTTAAAGTTTCAAATCTATCTACAAAGTTAGCAGACGGCGTAAATCCTTGGGTGACATTCTTGCCTTGAATACTAGTTGTTGTTAATACGGCATATGCATTGTTGGCACCATTCATTACAGCATAGTTTTCCCAAATAATCTCATCGTGATAGGGTTGGTACATAAAAATACTATCAAAACTAGCCGCATATTCAATGGTTTCAATACCTCCCGACGGTATTTTGTACGTTACTTTATCGTTTCCTTTAGATTGTATTAATTTATATCTATTATTACCAAATGGTCCCAATTTAGATAATAAGTCCCATGATGCTTCTGCTGCAAGTTCCCATTTAGCAACATCGTTTGTTGGGTTATTACTTGGGCTCGCACTAAATAAAAGTGCAGAGGCTTTAACAGCCAATGCAGCTCCTTTTTCTGGTCGACCTAGATTTTGTATATCCCATCTTTCAGGCAGCAATACGGCAGCAGAATCGCAGTCTGCAGCAATTTTTAATGCTGTCTCATGGTAAGAAAGGCGAGGCAGTTCAAAATTATCTGATGCATTGAAAGATTTTGTAATATATGGCATGCCACCTTGACGTTTGAGCATTTCGTAGTAATACCACGCTCTCATAAAATGGGCCTGACCTTTTAACTCATCTAATTCTGCCTGTGTGGCACCTTCTAATCGGGGAAGGTATTCAAGTGCTTTGTTCGCTATACGTATACTTGACCAAGCATTCCATACACCATAAAACTGTAGTGCTTGACCTGTATCATAAGATCTTAACCAATCGCCACTTTGTGCAATAGGCATGGTTTCCCAATTAATTGAATTCACATAGCCTTCATCGCTTAGTGCTGCTATATAGCTATAATCTCCAGCACTTAGATAGTTTAGTAAATGTCTATACATACCATCTTCATACTGTCTAAACTTAAAGTAGTCTTGCAGCAAGTCCTCTTCCGGGATTCCAGAAGATTCCTGAACTTTATCAAGGTATTCTTCACAACCAGTAAGACTCATTAATGCAGAAAAACCTATTATAATTGATAAATAATTTATTGCTCTTTTCATGTTTCTGATTTTTTTATTAGAATTTTGCACGAAGTTCTAAGGTGTATCTTTTCATTTGAGGATATGCGCCAAAATCAACTCCAAAATTTGACCCTTCTGGATCACCACCCCATTTACGTTTTCTCCAAGTCCATAGATTTGTTCCTATGACACCCAATTCTAAACTTTTAATGCCTGTTGCTTTTTTTATACTTTCAGATTGAATAGCATAACGAAGGTTAACACTTCTTAAGCGTATATACTGCCCTTCAACCATTGAAAAGTCGCTAATTTGATAATTGTATTGCTTACTAGCCTCAGCATGGACGGCTGGGAACTCAGGATTCGTGTTTGTAGGCGTCCAATGGTTTGCATGAGCGGTATAAGCATTATCCTTATTTTCTGTAAACGGATATAAGTAGAATAATCCGCCTTGTCTCATAGGCGTTTGCACACTGCTAATACCATAGAAATTTAACTCTACTGACAAATTTTTATAACCACCACCTAATGTACCGTTCCAAGTTACATTTGGAATTGAAGGACTTTCTGCAACCACACGATCTTGACCATCTACAGTACCATCACCGTTAAAATCAAGAAACTTAAAATCTCCAACAATTGGATTGCCTCCTCCTACTGTAGGATATAAAAACAAGTCATCGAAACTTTGATAAAAACCTTGTGTCACTATTCCTGTAGCCGGTGTATAAGATCCCATTCTTCTAGCAATATCTACCGGTTTTCCTTCAGCTTTTAAGTTAAAGGGGATATTGTCCGATTCATCGTAATAAACCATTCTGTTTTCTGATGCAGATACATTACCGGTAAATATGATGTAAGAACCATCTTTAAACGCTTTGTTAATACCCAATTCAATTTCAAAACCATGACTTTTAGAAGATCCTATGTTCGCTTGTATAGCTGGTACACCTGCCCAGGCAGGAACCCTTTGTCTTGCTTGCAGCATATCCTCCCTACGTTCATCAAATAAATCCACGTTAAGCGTTACTAGATTATGGAAAAAACCAAATTCAAAACCTAAATTTTGTTTATATGCTTTCTCCCAAGTAGCATTTAGTATTGGAAGACGACCTTCGTTAATATAACCATACCCTTGTTGTGGATATCCAAATGAAGTTCCTCCACTAGCAGTAAAATCAGAAAGATATAACCATCTGTCAATCCCAGCATCACTACCTACTACACCATAAGAATATTTAATTTTTAACATATTAATAGATTCCTTAAGGTTACCAAAAAACGTTTCGTTAGAGATAACCCAACCACCCGCAGCTGCTGGGAATGTGCCAAAACGAAGTCCTGGAGCAAATTTTTCCGATCCTGTATGTGCCACACTGGCTTCTAAGAAAAAGCGATTATCATAATTGTAATTAATATTACCTACCCAGTTTTCTTCGTAACTAGGAAAGAAGTATAATTGATCTCCAACTGATTTTCTACGGCTAAAAAGACCCAATCCAGACACTGTATGTTTATCAAAAGAACGATTGTAAGCTAGAGCATATTGAAGGTAATGGCTTCTCCAGCCTTTAAAAATGTTTTCAGAACCATTCACTTGCAGAGATGGTTGTGGCGTATCTAAATCTAACCCACCAAAATTGTCAAACCTAGACCATTCTTGGGTGTCTGGGTCTAAATAGTATCCAAAATATTGAGGTAACCAATAATTTTTTCGATAAATTACGTTGGAGTTATAAGAGTATAAAAAGTTTGTTGACAACCCTTCAGTAATAAAATCAAGCTTTTGGTCAAACTTAATATCAACATTAAGTTCATTTGCTTTAAATCTATTAAAACCTTGCGCTCCTAACCAGTTCATTTCAACCTCACCTTGTGCAGGGTTAATATATGGTCTGGGTCCTGTTTGGTTATAAGGAATTACATTATCTGGGTATTGAGCTAAAGCTTCAGCAGGATAAAAAGGCATTGATGTTACTGGCTCATACCATATGGGTTGGGTAAATGTATCTTCTGGTTTTCCCCAAGCTTTAACATTACCACCTAGATTAACGGATAACTTGGTGGTTTTAGAAATATTAAAATCAAGGTTGTTTTTAAAATTATATCGCGTACTTCCATAATGGGCATTTTGACTGTCGTAGTCATATGGGAATTGATCACCAACAGCCCAAATGTCTCCTTCTTTAAGAAAGCCAATAGAAGCATAGTATTGCACAAAATTACTGCCACCGCTGGCATTAAGATTGTAAGTTTGATCGAAACCAGGTTCAAAATAATAATCCATCCAGTCTGTATTAGAATACAAGTAAGGAAGATCTTGAGTTCTATAATGTTCTAAAATTTCATCTGATACTATTAAATCCCACTTACCATCATTTGCCCATGCCTCATTTCTTAACTTCATAGTTTCGTAGGCATTCATGTATTCTGGAAGAATGGCCGCCGTTTTCATAGAAAGACTGGTAGAAAAATCTAGTTCAAGAGAACCTCTTCGACCTCTTTTGGTTGTTACGATAATAACCCCATTTGCACCTTTTACACCATAAACAGCTGTAGCAGAAGCATCTTTAAGGATGGAAATGGATTCAATATCGTTAGGGTCTAAGTTTGAAAATGGTCTTTCCACACCATCAACAATAAATAAAGGTGTGTTATTACCCATAGATGAGTTACCACGAATGGACATTTGTATAGGTGAAGCGGCATAATAACCACCTAAGGCTTCTTCTCCAGGTGTAGGGTCTGTCATAATAACCGTTAAACCTGGCAGCCTGCCCTGTAAACTATTTTCAACACTACTCCCCATTCTAACAGACATAAGCTTATCGCCTGATATTTTGGATATAGCACCCACAACAGATTCTTGCTTTTGCACTTTACCAAAGGCGACTACCACAACATCTTCTAAAACTTCTTGATCGGGAACAAGTGTTACATTAATGACTGTTTTTTCCTTAACGGCAATTTCTTGGGTTTTAAATCCTATATAAGAAAAAACCAAGATTTCATTTGGAGCTGTTTTAATAGAATAATTCCCATCGAAATCTGTCGTTACTCCTCGACTGGTCCCCTTTACTACAATGGTAGCTCCAGATGCAGGTATTCCATCAGAATCAAGTATTTTTCCAGAAACGCTTTTTGTTTGGGCTTCCGCCTTTAAACTGAAAAGGAACATGAAAAGGAATGCTATCCCGTAACAAAGTAAATTGTTTTTACTTGGAACTCCTCTAAGAGGTATAAAGTTCATTTTTTTCATAAATTTTTGATTTTCAAGTTTTATGTCCTAAACCACTAGACAAAGCAGGTAGGATTTATTCATATTTAATTTTCATTTTAATAAGTTTTAATGCTTAGCATATTAATACGATTCTGCACTTAACACAATATCATACTAGCCCCACAAAAACTATTATGGACTTACTTGTTTATGTTGAATAAGAGTAAGAGGATTGTTGAATAAATTATAGAATAATAAATTCGATTTGATAAAATTTAAAGAATTACTATTGTTTTGTAGCTATAATAATTCTACACTGATTTTAGTAAAAGTTTTCTTCATAGTGATTGGTTTAGTTTTTAGTTTCTGTTAATTGCTTTTAAGCTTTTTTGATCAATTACTTCGTTTAGGCTTAATTATATTGTCATTTGGTAAAATTAAAATGTTAGTTTTTTTATAAAGTATAATAATTAGCAGAAAGTAATACTATATTAACTCCTTTAAGGATTTTTTATAAAAAGTGGAATAAAATATATACAATCTTAACTATTTCTTCTTTCTACTACTTGTATTTGAGCGTTTTATAACTGGACTTGCAATAAAAAATTTCTTGAAACAGACTATCCTTGAGGCAGAGCCATAGAGGTATACTTCGACTAGGCTCAGTACAGGTTTCGCCTATGTCATTTTGACCTCAGGGTCAAAAACCGAAATTTTGTATTTTACCTCACCCAGAACTGCCCGAAAAGGCAATTCTGACCTCTCCAAAGGAGAGATGAATTGGATACCCCAAGGCAAGCCTTCGGGGAATTATTTAGATTAATTACGATATCAAATCGGTCACATTGGTCATAAATTTCCATTTCAAATTCGTTAATAGTTTTGTACCTAAGCTAGAGTAGTCTCTATACTTAAGAATGGTTTTTAAATATTCGAATATGAAAATTATCTACTTGTTCTTGTTTTGCTGTTATTTGGTAAGTTTCCGAACAGTTGTAATTGTGAAGTGATTTTAAACTTAAGAGACTGTCTAAATGCCTAAAAACAAAAAACACTGCTAACATACAGTTAACAGTGTTTTGATATTTCCTATTCTTAGGTTCGTCGGGATGACAGAACTATTGAACTCTACACATCCAATTAATAGTCAGAAAGTTACTTTATTTTTTTTCAAAACAGGTAACCGAATAGGTAACTTTTGCTTTGATTATACTTACTTTATATTACACAAACATAAATAAAATTGAAAAACCAAGTTGAATCAAATTCATACAATTTTCATTTCATTTGGAATTTATTTAAAATAAAAAAGGGTCTTGAAAAAGACGTACCAAATAAAACAAAATATGAATAAGGAAAGAAACATTGGTTTCTTTCCTTATTATGAAACTTTACAAAACTAGTCTGCTTTTAAATTATTGTATAACTATGCTATTTTCATTTAATTACCTTATATAGCACAGGTTGTTTTTAAAATAACCTTGGGAATAGGCTTATTCTATTTCTTTATAAATTATTTCCCCTTTCACAATATTTAAACCTTTTGCTAGTGGTCCACTATTTTCACAAGCCTTTTCCCAACCGTCATTTGCTAATTTAATAATATAAGGCAAGGTTACGTTGGTTAAAGCTACGGTCGATGTGTAAGGAACTGCTCCAGGCATATTAGCAACACAGTAATGCACCACATCATCAATAATATAAGTTGGGTCTTGATGTGTTGTTGGTCTGGTGGTTTCAAAACATCCCCCTTGGTCTACAGCTACATCAACGATTACAGTTCCTGGACGCATGTCTTTAAGCATATCCTTTGTTATTAATTTTGGTGCTTTGGCTCCTTTTAATAAAACACCCCCAATAATTAAATCGGAATCCTTGATATGTTTTCTAATATTGTATTCGTTTGAAAACTCTGTGATTACATTCTTAGGCATTATATCACTAACATACCGTAATTGTTTCATGTTTACATCCATAATAATAACTATAGCTCCTAATCCTGCCGCCATTTTAGCAGCTTGCAAACCCACAACCCCAGCGCCTAAAATTAATACTTTGGCGGGTGGTACCCCAGGAACACCTCCTAATAAAATCCCTCTACCTTTAATTGGCTTTTCTAGATACTTAGCACCTTGTTGAATGGACATACGTCCTGCAACCTCTGACATGGGGATTAACAATGGCAGAGAACCATCTGAATCTTCGACGGTCTCGTAGGCTATACAAACGGCTCCACTTTTTATCATCGCTTTTGTAAGTGGTTCACTTGAAGCGAAATGAAAATAAGTAAATACCACGTGATGCGGTTTTATCAAATCATACTCCTGCTCAATAGGTTCTTTAACTTTAACTACCATTTCTGCTGTAGTGTAGACTTCCTCAATGGTATCAAGAAGAATGGCTCCAGCTTCCATATAATCCTTATCAAGGAAACCGCTTCCAAAACCTGCGCTTTTTTGGACATAAACCGTGTGATTTCTCTTGGTAAGTTCAAACACACCAGATGGTGTCATACCAACTCTGTTTTCATTGTTCTTTATTTCTATGGGAATACCAACTTTCATAATTATTATATTTTTTTAAAAGTTTCTTTTTGTAAATATTGAAATACAGAAAATCTGTATCTTAGTTTTTTATAATACCTATTTCAAAGAAAGCAACATACTGGTCTCCAAACATTAAAACCAACTTTTGGTAATTTCTTTTTCAACAGAAACATTACTTTTATGAATAAATTCATTCTTAATAACATTATAACTATAATCTTCTTCCCAATCTTTAAAATTTATTGCAACCTCTTTTATGGCATGGCAAATAAACTCGACTTCAGCGTTTGTCATGGTTGGGTGTATAGACATACGGATCCATCCCGGACGCTCCATTAAACAGCCTTCCAATATTTTCTTTTCGATAGATTTAGAAGTAGGCTCGTCTACATTCAACAGATAATGACCATAGGTTCCCGCACAGGAACAACCACCTCTGGTCTGGACACCAAAACGGTCGTTCAGCAATTTGACTATTAGGTTATAGTGTGCACCTTCTATGTAAAATGAAAAAACCCCTAACCTATCCGTATGGTCAGGTGCTAGGATTTTAAGGTTGTCGATTTTAGTTAAATGTTCAAAAATAATAGCATTTAGCTCATGTTCCCTATCCAAAATATTCTGAATGCCCATGTTTTCTTTTAGCTGAATGGAAAGTGCTATTCTAATTGCTTGTAAAAAACCAGGGGTACCTCCATCCTCACGGGTTTCTATATCATCAATATAGTCATGGTCGCCCCAAGGATTGGTGTAACTTACGGTACCTCCGCCCGGGTTGTCCGGTACCAGATTTTTATATAATTTTTTATTGAAAATCAAAACGCCCGAAGTGCCCGGCCCTCCCAAAAACTTATGTGGCGAAAACGTAATGGCATCCAAATACTGCTCTTCATCATCTGGGTGCATGTTAATTTCCACATAAGGTGCTGAGCAGGCAAAATCCACAAAGCACAACCCGTTATTTTGATGCATTACCTTTGCAATGTCATGGTAATTGGTTCTGATGCCCGTAACATTGGAACAGCCTGTTATGGCCGCTATTTTTATTGGTACATCTCCGTATTCTACCAATAGACTTTCCAGACTTTCCAGACATGGCAAACCATTGGTGTTTGATGGTATGACAACCACTTTGGCAATGGTTTCCAACCAAGAGGTTTGGTTGGAGTGGTGCTCCATGTGCGAAACAAAAATAATGGGACGCTTTTCTACTGGAACCTTTGTATGGTCCTTTAAATTTTCGTTAAGCTTGATACCAAGAATACGTTGAAACTTATTAATGGCTCCAGTCATACCTGTCCCAACGGTAATCAGCACATCGTCTTTTGATGCATTCACGTGTTTTTTAATGATGTTTCTTGCATCATGATAGGCATGTGTCATCACACTTCCTGTAATTGAGGTTTCGGTGTGCGTGTTGGCCACAAATGGCCCGATATCGTTTAGAAGTTTTTCCTCAATGGGCCTGTACAATCGGCCACTTGCTGTCCAATCGGCATAGATAATTTTCTTTCTGCCGTAAGGCGATTCAAACTCTTGATCTACACCAACGATTTCCTTTCTGAACTGTTGAAAGAATTCTTCCAACTTTTTATTCTTATTTTCTTTTTTGATAAAATTCATTTAAAATAGTGTAAAACAATCACTCCGGTAAATTAGCCGGAGTGATTCCAATCAATCAAAAACAACCGCTATTAAAATTCCTAATACTAACAAATTAATTAACGGTTGTGTGCTTTCTTAGCTACCACTTTATTTCCATTTGAAACAACAACCTATTAACAGCCATTTGAGTTTATTAATAAATTATATAATTTACTTTGTCAACTCCTGTATTTCCTGACAGACTATCATAGGCATAAATTATAACTTCATAGTCCCCCGGTTTTTCAATCATAAATTCTCCTTCAAATAAATTTGTAGAGACAAAACTTAATGGAACTTCCTCGAGCTTACTATCATTTAATTTAATTATTGCTCTTACTTCCATTTTTTCGGAATCCCAAATACCATTTTTGTTTATTGTACAGCCACACATCATCACCACATTTGCTTTAAGCTTAAAAGATTTGTTCTCTATTGATGCCAAAGGAATATATTGATGGGTTCTTGGTTCTAAAATATCCACAATAAATCCAGATATTTCAATTATAACACCATCGCCAAGAATATGTTTTCCAGGAATCAGCCACAACTCTGTACTCGCATGTATCCGAGCTTGTTTGTTACTTATAGGGGAGTCAACTTCAATTGAAATAAACACAGGCTCATCTATGTCTATAATAGCCACGAATTTGGCCGTCATCTGATCTGAAATATTACTCCCTCTTTCTCGTGGGGTTTTCATAATTAAGTCGGTATCTCCCGTTGATCCTTCTGTTTTTCCTTTAGCTAAAATTTCATTAGTTAGTTTATTTCTAATAACTACATACGCACCTCCTATTGATGAACCAATAAATTTTGCGTCTTTAGCCTTTACCCTAACAATAATTTGAGTTTCTGTGGCAAACGATAGCATACTCATAAAGAGTATCAAAAAAATTGTCAACTTGTATTTCATCTTTTCTATTTTTTGTTAACGAACTACTTACTAGGACTTTTGTTTAAAAATTTGACAATCCCTGTTTTAACCAAGCATGATATTCCTCTACATCAGGTGTATAGCCCACTGGGTCTATCAAATTTTCTTCATCATGATCCATCAAGACGTAAAAAGGTTGTGAATTTGCTTTATATTCCACTGTTTGCAATTCACTCCACTTTTGCCCAATGTATTTAAGTTTTTTGCCAGGGCGCAATTGGGATTCGACTATTTCGTGGTCTTCTAATGGGCGCTTATCGTCCACGTATAATGAAATCAACACCACTTCATTTTTCAGGATGTTTAGTATTTCCGGTTTTGGCCAAACGTTCTGTTCCATTTTTCTACAATTCACACAGGCCCAACCTGTAAAATCTATCATAACGGGTTTACCCACTTTTTTGGCGTACGCCAAACCTTTATCGTAATCGTTAAATGCCAAAATATCATGAGGAGCCAACAAATGCCCACCATCCGGCAAACCTTCATGGTTTTCCAGAACAGAGGCGGTGCCCATTTTGGAAAAGCCAACGCCATAAGGGGATTCACTATATTCAAGTGGTGGCGGGAAGGCACTTATTAAATTGAGGGGCGCCCCCCACAGACCGGGTATCATATACACCGTGAAAGATAGCACCACTAACCCCAAACTTAATCTTCCCACTGAAATATGGGTCAATGGGGAATCATGTGGGAGCTTTATTTTACCAAATAGATAAAAGGCCAAGGCTCCGAAGATTGCGATCCATATTGAAATAAAAACTTCACGTTCCAACAAATGGGCTTGCAGTACTAAATCAGCTTGTGATAAAAACTTAAACGCTAAGGCTAATTCTAAAAATCCGAGTACGACCTTAACGGTATTTAGCCAACCACCAGATTTCGGTAACGAGTTTAACCATCCAGGAAAAGCGGCAAACAAAGCAAACGGTAACGCAATGGCTAATGAGAAACCCAACATCCCTATAATAGGCGCTAGTCCGCCCTTGGAGGCTGCTTCCACCAATAAGGTACCAACAATGGGTCCTGTACAGGAAAATGACACGATGGCCAATGCCAATGCCATAAAAAAGATGCCTATGAGTCCGCCACGGTCTGCTTGTGAATCCACTTTATTTGCCCAAGAGTTGGGCAGCATAATTTCAAAAGCTCCTAAAAAGGATACTGCAAAAACAACCAATAACAAAAAGAATATGATATTAAACCATACATTGGTTGCTAGGGCATTCAGGGCATCGGCACCGAAGATGCCTGTGACGGCCGTTCCCAACAGGACATAGATTACAATAATACAGATGCCATAAATAATGGCGTTTTTTATTCCTGCTGCTTTGGTTTTGCTCTGCTTGGTAAAGAAGCTTACCGTCATGGGGATCATGGGGAACACGCATGGTGTCAACAAGGCTGCAAAGCCTGATAAAAAGGCTATAAAAAATATGGACCAAAGCCCTTTGTTTGACGCTGGATCCGTGCCTTTCCCTTCTTTTGAAACCTTGGTTTCTGTTGGTGTTCTTTCTGTTCCTGTGGGTGTTTTATCGGATAGGTTGAATACGAGGTCAATCTCTGTTGGCGGCAAACACCTAGTATCGTCGCAGACCATGAATTCCACAAATGCCGTAACCGTACTTACTTCTTTTAACAGTTCTATTTTTTGCTTGAAGACGGCCGTATTTTCGAAATACTTGATCTTCATTTCAAAAACGGGATCATCTACGGTATGCCCTGCTTCTTCTGTAGTATTTCCCATTGTTTTAAAATTCCCTTCGCTATCATCATACGTAAATGTTGTCGCTATGGGGCCATTTTCAGGTACGGCTTGCGAATATAAATGCCAACCAGGTTCTATGGTGGCCGTAGAGATCAGTTCATATTCCGTGTCTGATAATTTCACTACTGAAGTCGCCCATTTTACGGGATTAAGGATTTGTGAATTGCTTGTTATGGATAACAACAAAACACTTAGTGTCAATAAAAGTCTTTTCATTTTATGGTAATATTTATTTTATATTGAACACTAGATCTACTTCGGTAGGCGGCAAGCACCTACTGTCGTCACAAACCATAAACTCGACCGTTGCGTTTACCTTAAATGGGACTTTTTCCTTGAGCTTTATGCGTTGTTTAAAGGAAGCCTTGTTCTCAAAATATGTGATCTTCATATCAAATATGGGGTCGTCTATGGTATGCCCTTTCTCTTCAGTGGTATTTCCCTTTTTTAGGTAATTGCCACTGCCCTCAAAGGTGAAGTTTGTGGGTATGGGGCCATCATCCGGAACCGTTTGTGAATACAGGTGCCAATTTTTTTCTATGGTGGCCATGGCCACTAGTTCATACTCCGTATTCGAAATTTTGGTTACCGAGGTGGTCCATTTTACCGGCTCAAGGATTTGGGCGCTACCTGTGGCATAAATTAATAGTGTAATGAAGATGATTGCTTTTTTCATAATGGGTGCTTGGTTTGCGTTCTTGTTATTGATCTTATTAATCCCTTCTTTAAGGTTTATTAAAGATAGGGCCGTTAACGACCCTATCCAATAACCGCTTTGAATTGACTAATCCAAACAAAGTTATTAATTGACCAACATGGCATTTTATTCCAGTGGCTGGCCGTTTTCATCCAAGGAACCTGATTTTATTAGGATCAACTTATCCAGATCAATGTACTTTTTAATGGCATCATTCACTTGCTCTAAAGTGGCCGCTTCGATATCTTTAGGGTACTGGTCCATATAACTTGGTTCCAGCCCTCGCTCAACAAAACTCAATATGGTTCTTGATAATCCTGCCGTTGTTGCCATACCTACCTTAAAGCTTCCCGTTAGGTTTGTTTTTGTGATTGCCAATTCTTTTTCGGTAACTCCATCTTTTACCCATTTTTTTATCTCAATCATAGTGGCATCCAATCCTTTCTGGAACAGGGAAGGGTTAAACGTTGCTTCTACGTTCCAATAACCGCCTGCATTGGTATGGCCGGAATGGCTCGCATAGATTCCATAAGTGAGGCCATCCCTATCCCTTACGGTCTGCATTAATCTTCCCGAAAAACCGCCTCCTAAAATATTTGTCCCGATATAAAAGGGTATGAAATTCTTATGGTTTCTCTCAATGCCCGTATATTGGCCTATGTACATATTTGCACTGGGCTTTTGTGGTATTGTTATAACTTTTGTAACTGCATTTGCCTTACTGGGCTCTGTAACGACTGCTTTGGTTGTTACACCGCCTTTCCATCCTTTAAAGGCGTTGTTTATGGAGGCATAAAGCTGCTTTGTGTCCACATCGCCCACGGCTACCAAATGCATTCCCGCTGGTCCAAAATAGGTTTTATGGAACGTTTTTAAATCTTCCAAAGTAACGGCCTCTATATTTTTGATGGTTGTTTCCGTATCTGCTTGATAGTTGGGGTGTCCTTTTGGGTACATGGCCTGTAACAGCGCAATGTTCCCTTGAGTTTCTGGGTCTGTAAGGCTTTGTTTTAAACTGTTGATACGCTGTGTTTTTAATAAATCAAATTCCTTGGCATCGAACAATGGGTACCTGAGTTCTTCTGCCAATAATGTCATTACCGTGTGCACATCTTTTTTTAGGCTTTTAAAACTGATGTTAATGGTATATGTTGATGCGTTTACGTTTAGGGACACTCCCAGTTTTTCAAGTTTTTCAGAGAATTTAAACTTGTCATTCTTTAGTGTGCCCTTACTCAACATTTGGGCTGTTAGGCTCGGTATTTCTTCGTTTTTGCCTGTGTTTAGATAATTTCCTATTGGAAAACTGGCACTTACCGTTACAAAGTCTTTAGCGCCTGTTTTGGCTGAGATTACATCAATTCCAGCGACTTGTTCTCTTTCGAACTTATTTCCTTTATCTGAAACTTCCAGGGTTTCATAAGCAGGGCTTGTTTCCGCTAATGCCATATAAGGTGTTCCAGTTTTTTCTTCGTGGTTCTGTAAACTAGGGGCTCTGAAGAAATATTTACCTTCTTGTGGTGTAAACTGAACAGGCTGTGCATCGTTTTGGTTATTTGACCCTGGTATTTGGGGCACAAAATAGCCTGTGGTACTTTGGTCTTCTTTTAAATACGTATTGGCTACACGTTTTACATCTTCTGCGCTTACTTTACTTAACCTTTCAGTTCCCGTAATATAGTCTTTCCAATCGCCTCCTGCTATAGCTTCGGTAAGTTGGCCCGCAA
The DNA here is from genome assembly GCF_003425985.1 of Mariniflexile sp. TRM1-10. Taxonomy (NCBI): domain Bacteria; kingdom Pseudomonadati; phylum Bacteroidota; class Flavobacteriia; order Flavobacteriales; family Flavobacteriaceae; genus Mariniflexile; species Mariniflexile rhizosphaerae. The sequence continues at coordinate 3,711,790 of NZ_CP022985.1, read as the reverse complement.
TGCTACCGGAACCGTCCCTGGACAGAATGGTCTGTGCACTTAACTTTGCTACGATACGGTCCACATCTTCTTGCAGCACTCCTTCTTTTTTGACTTTTTCTACCATGTCCAGCATGTCCGCATTGATATCTTCATGTTTTTTTTCTGGAGCAAACCCTAGTGATATGGTAAACAGACCAACTTCTTTAAATTGAGATGCACTTGCATAACCGTAAAGTGCGGTACCGTTGTCCACAAATGTTTTGTTTATTATGGATGACGTGCCGCTTCCTATTATTTGGCTTAAAACATTCAAAGCCGGTAAATCTTCATGTAACATTCCTGGAATTTTATAACCCATGGTAACAATGGCTTGTTGCCCCGGTTTTTTAACCGTGACTCTTCTTGGACCCAATTGCTCTGGCTCTTCTGTATATGGCTGAGGCATGTTATGTGGCGCTTTGGTAATGTTACCAAAATATTTATCTACAAGTTTGAATAGATTTTCCTTTTGAAAATCGCCGATAATTGTTAGGGTTGCATTGTCTGGCCAGTAATATGTATTGTAAAAATCCTGTAATACTTCTATGGGCATATTTTCAATATCTGAACGCCATCCAATAGTACTGTGGTGATATGGGTGTGCCATGTAGGCCGTTGCCCATATTTCTTTACTTAAAACTTGATTCGGATTATTTTCTCCACGTTCAAATTCATTCCTTACTACGGTCATTTCGGCATCCTTATCTTCTTTAAGTAATAAAGAATTACGCATTCTATCTGCTTCTATATGAAGTGCCGTTTCTATCTTGTCGCTCGGGATGGTTTCGTAGTAGTTTGTCCTATCGTTCCATGTTGTGGCATTCATTTGGGCACCAATGCCTTGCAATACATTAAATATCGAGTTACCATTCCGTTTATTAAAAGTTGGTGTGCCTTTAAACATGAGATGTTCCAACAGATGGGTAGAACCCGTATTACCCGTTACTTCGTGCTTCGAGCCAACACGATATACTATCTGTACCGTTACTACTGGTGCCGAATTGTCCTGAACCAATAATAGGTTCATGCCATTGGGGGCGTATAGGTATTCTTCTATGCCTCCCAACTCCTGGACTTTGCTGAACTTAGAAATGTGATCTTGGGCATTTGTCTTTCCTATGGCAAATGCCATTAGGGACAAAAACAAAAGGGCTTTTAAATAGGTATTTGATTTCATAAATTTATTGTTTGATTATATTATATAGACTTGTTTGATTATATTATATAGACGCTTATAGACAGGACTACACCTATTAAGGAAATGTTAAAATCTCAAATAATTCTTCGAGGCTATTGTTTATAAAATAGTTACTCTTATAGTGAGACTAAAATCATAGACTTAATGTTAGTGTTTTAGATTGTGGAGGCAAACATTGTTTTAAATCACAAGTTTGATAAAAAAGACCTGTATTTATTGCCACTCCTTTCATTTTTCTATGAACAGAAAAATATCTTGTAAATACAATATCACCCTTATACACATACATATTATTCTCCATTAAAAAAGTTGCCGGTTTTTGCCAATCAGATATTGGAATTACATTGTCAGGTATTTCAAGAACTAGTTTTGATTTTAAATAAGGGGCTGTTTTTGGCACAAATGCATATATATGCCATCCATATAGTATAGATGCCTTTACAACGACAGCAATTTTGTCCTTTGCTTTGTTCCAAACAACCACTGCATTTACTGTAACAGGATCTGACATATTTGGCTGACTTACCCCTAATTTATTAGATGCTTCATTTACTAATTGCTTAAAACCATCATCCATTTGGTTTTGTGAAAAAGTCAAAGTAGAAATTAGGCTGCAAACCAGAATGAAACTAATCTTAATAGTTTTTCTCATTTTGTAGTATCTATTAACCATTTATACCCACCTGCTTCTGTAAAAAACAATTTGTCCTGATTGTTGACATACCAATGGTTCCATTCCTTTTGGGTTTTCTCCATACCTGTATAGCGCTTAAGGATACGCTTGGACATTTCAGATTTACCAGCGTCTTTCAGTAGATCAATACACATAGGAAACATCGTTTTTTCGTCATTACCAACTCCTAACTTTTTTAGATCCTCATCAATTTGTAATGAATAAAAAGCATCGGGTTCAGAATACATATATTTTCTATTGTCGCTTAAGAATTGTTTCAATGCTTCAACATTATCAACATATTCTGGTTTAAAAAACTCTCTTGAAACTTGTTGTACATATTGCTCCCAATTGGGTATAGGCATTGGTTTTGACTGTGCTTTTATGATCATTTCATCCATTTCGGTAAGCTGTTCCCCTTTTTCCTTCTTTTTTTTAAGGGTTTCAACTGTTTGTGCCATTTGTTTATTCATATCTTCATAATATAATCTGGTGTCTTCAAAGGAATCTTTGTCTAACCTCTCTATCATATCATCAATATAATCTTTGGTAGCAATCCGGTCATTGTATTTTCTAGCAATCGGTTTTTGTCCTTTAAATTGTTTCATGTACACTACGGCATTGGCAAACACTTGTTTTGCTTCGTCTGTCATATAATCCGGGGAACCTGAAAACCCCCACATAAAGAAATTACCATGGCGACCTATAGCGACAGCTCCAACATCTTTAGTATTTACTCCACTAGAAATATACTCGGCATCAGGAGAATCAAAAAAACCATCGCCACGCGATACCATTCCTACTCGGTAACCTTTACCTTCTATATAACCTTCTTTTTGCACACGCCACATAGGGATTTCTTTTGGTACATGCTTTCCTGATGGATAATGAAAAATACCTTCTGGAGTAGGTTTGGTTTCAAAAGTCAATTCTACAGGAAAAGGCCCTTTAAATATGGGATGATCTGTCTTTAAATGGTGTGCATCTGCATCTAAGCATAAGCATAACCAATCTAGTTTCGTACCTACACTTTGACCCATAACTGGTGACGTGTGGCCTATAAAAATCGTTGCATGATCAAAATCTTCGGTTAAGTATTTAGCCGGTTCATACTTCATATTACCATCAACCATTTCGCTTACTTTAGGTTTCCATGGTTCTATAGTCTGATCAAAAATAGTGACATCATAATCTGCTGACATTTCCGTTTTATAGTTTCTGGCATCAATCGTTTTTACAACTTCAAAATAATCCTGAAGGTATTTTTTAAATTCAGGCAATCTGGTTTTATAATCTTCCCTAAACCGCTCTGGGGTCATACCTCCATTTTGTGTTACGCTATTTATCAATTCTTCAGGAAACGGTATACTTGGATCAAACCCAACATATAACACACTTACGTCTTGTTTTTGTTGACCATAAGTAAGCCCTAGGGCAAGCAATAATAAAAACAGTGTCATTTTTTCTCTTAAGTTTTTCATTGTAATATGTTTTAATTGAATTTTAATAACCGAACAATTCTTTCATTTTTTGATCCAACTCATCTGGTGATAAATTTTTGGCTAAAATCACACCATTTTTATCTAACAAATAGGTTGTTGGTAAAAAAGGAACCGCATAAAGCGTACCTGTGTCTGATGGAAATCCGGGACGGTTAAAAGTATCTACCACATGAATCCAAGTAGTTTGGTCTTCTTTAATGGCTTTTTTCCATGCTTCGTGATCACTGTCTGTAGATACCGCTAACACTTCAAACCCCTTGTCTTTATATTTTGAATACACTTTCTTTAAATGGGGATAAGATGCGCGACATGGCTTGCACCATGATGCCCAAAAATCGATCAATATGTATTTATCTTTAATATCAGACAAAGAAAAGTCTTCTCCATTAGGTGTTTTGAGCGTGAATTCAGGTGCTTTTTCTCCGGGACTTGTACGTTTAATAGCTTGGTATTCGTCATCAAAATAATGGTACATACTGGTATTCTTGGCATCTCCTGATAATTTACCCATAATATCATCCATTTGATTTCTGGATAAAGAACTTTCTGAAAACATATAACCCAGTACTTCAGGTGCAACAGGTGAATTTGGATGCTTGTCAATAAATTTGACTTTGGAGTTCATCAGTTCTTTGGAACGTTCACTGGATAGATCTTTAAACTTTTCTAAAGCTTCATAAATTTTCTTACCTTCTTCCCTGTCTCTCTCTTGTTGCGCCTTTTGATATGCTTTTTCCAGTTTTGATAGTTCAGCGTATTTTTCCTGTTCCACTATAGCTTTTTCCTTGGCCTGCTGCTCTTGATATAAATCATTTAACTTGGAACCTTTTATTGTAGCTTTTATTCCTTCATATCTTTCAACAGGTATCGTCACATCTGCAAAAATTTCAATTTCAGTATTCTCTAAAAAGAATCTTATATACTTATCGCCACTTACTAAAGTCACTTGATCTGGATGGTCTATAAATCCCGTAAAAGTAAATTTCCCATCTTTTATTGATGCACTGTCCAATACCTTTGAAGTTCTAGAAACAACATCGTTGTGATTTAGATAAATTTTTCCATCTTGTAGCCCTTTGATGGTTCCGTGAACACTATAGCCATCGTTTTGTTGGCGGTTTGTTTTATCTTGTTTACCGTTGCAGTTATACAAGAATGACATTGCCATTAACATTATGAATGTATGAATACGTATTTTTTTCATTTTAATCTTTTTAATTATTTTATATGATTTGGCTTTTTAAGGTAAGCGTATTTTCCATGCTAGTTCTTTTTGTCCACTAGGGGTCTATCATTTCTATTCGCCAATTCCCAAGCCGTATAAAATACAAGCTGGGTTCTTTTCTTTAACAATTCAAATTCAATTTTATCGACGGTATCGGTTGGTTTATGATAATCTGGATGAAATCCATTGGTATAGAAAATAACGGGAATGTTGTTTTTGGCAAAATTCCAATGATCGGATCTGTAATAAATACGATCTGGATGATTTTCGTCATTATAGGTATAATCCAAATCTAAATTGAAATAGGCGCTATTAACTGCTTCGCTGATGTTATGGAGTTGACCGGAAAGCTTGTCCGACCCCACCAAATACACATAATTGTCATTGTTGGGATGTGGATCATCTTTTCTACCAATCATGTCGATATTCAAATTCACAATAGTATTTTCCAAGGGTATAATAGGATGGTCCGCATAATGTTCTGAACCTAACAAACCCTTTTCCTCTCCTGTAAATGCTATAAACAACAAAGTTCTTCTTGGTCCGTTACCATCTTTGACGGCTTGTGCAAATGCTTCAGACATTTCCATAATGGCAGAAGTTCCTGAACCATCATCATCGGCTCCATTGTTGATTTCTCCATTTGTAATACCTATGTGGTCGTAATGGCAGGAAATGACTATTACCTCATCTTTTAGGTCGGTACCTTCGATCATTCCCAATACATTTTCGGATTCAATGGTTTTTACTTTCTTATTGATCTTATATTTAAAGGGTTTTGCTTTTATGCTTTTATAACTTTTTTTACTATCTATCCATGCCTGTAATTCACTTATGGATTTACCCAGAAGAAACTCGGTTAACTGTGGTGATAAATACACCGAACCAATAGTGGGTGTTTTAACTTGGGCCGGATCTGATAGTGTGATTTGAGTTTGTTCAAAAAAGCCCTTCACTCTTGTGGTTATATTTTGAAACTCACTTTCCGTTTGGGCTAAAGGCGTGAAAATAGCATTTATACTAAGGCTATCCGCCAAATGCAGTATACCCCTCATTTTTTGCATATCTTTGTTTAAAACAAACACGGATTTCCCTCTTAGGTCCTGTTTAAGAAAATCTTCCCTTTCCCCTGTTCCTAAGAAAACGAGCTTAGACTCCAATTCTTCCATATTTATAGGATTCCCTGAGTAAAAGAAATCGGTATTAGCCGTATAGGTCTTATCGTTTATTCTTATATAACCCTCTGCCGGCGATGATGCAAAGAGTTTAAAAGTCTGAAAATAAGAATCATTTATTTCTCTATCCACTGGGGCAAGTAAGCCATTGGATTCAAAATCGCTGCTTATAAAAGCAGCTGCCATTTTTTGGCCTCGTGTTCCTGTTTCACGTCCTTCCAAAGCATCTGACGCTAGAATATTTAGGTTATCCCTTAAATCATCAACCGTAATGGTTTCTGCATATTTTATGGCTATTTTACTTTTTTCAACCTGCTGGGCAAACAACATTGATGATATAAGCAAAGTTGCCAAACTGAAAAGTCTCATTGATTTGGTATAAAAGGTCATTTGATTTTGCTTTTTAGTTTGTCTCGAACAGTTCTGCTAACTTAGCGTCCATCGCAGCATCGTCTTCTCCACCGCCACCATAGCGTCCAACAATAATACCATCTGGACCAACAAGTATTTTTGTTGGTAACGTATGGATGTTATAGCTATCGCTGATATCTTTATCCATATTAATTCGCTCATAAGTGCCTTTTTTATATTCCAAACCACGTAGTACATGGTGCCATATACCTATACCATCTTTCTCAACAGCTTTTTTCCATTTATCGTGAGCGCGGTCGTCATCTGATACCCCAAGGATCTCCAATCCTTTTGGATGGTATTTATTATACAAGCTAATTAAGTGTGGATTGCCTTTTCTACAAGGCACACACCAAGAAGCCCAAAAATCTATTAACACATATTTTCCTTTAAAATCATCAAGCTTTAAAGAATCTCCATTAATATCAACCGTTTCAAAATTAGCTGCTTTGGCACCCGGTATACCTATTCGCAACTTTTCAATATCATTGATAATTCCCTTTCCCAATTCTGTTTTTAAGTAAGCTGGATTAAGTTGTTCCAATATAGCTTTAGCCTCATTATACTTCAAATCACTAATTTGATACCTTAATGATTGAAGGCTTACATACGATTTGGGGTTGTCTTTAATAAATTGCAAGGTGGCCTCTTTTTGTTTTTCCCACATGGGTTCCAGTTTGCCTCTTGCGTCATTGTCTTCATATTTAATCGCTTCCAACTCTTCTTCACTTGCACCTGCTTTTGCAGCCTCGCTATATTTTTCTCTAACAGAATCAAAATAATTTTGTTCCTCTTTATAATTATCAGCAATTTCGATTCTTATCTTATCTAATCTATATTGATCATCTTGCGAAATTGACCCTGTTAATTTAGATTTAGAAAAATCTTGATAGTTTAAATCCAGATCCATGATTTTAGGTTCAATTAATAAAGAGGCAACTTCCTCCCTTTTCATTTGTTGTAAATTGGGACTTTTGGCCATATATAAAGCCTGTACTTTTTCTTTAATATTATTCTCTATGGTAAATTTTCCATTTTTTACTATTACCGTATCTACATCAGGATAATTTATTAAGTAAACTTCACCATTCTCCAATCCGGTTACGGTGCCATTAATGCGATAGTTTCCATCCTCTAAAGGCTTCTCTTGTTTACACGCTAATACGGCAATGCAAACTGCTACAAGTGTTATGATTTTCTTCATTAGTAATTTTTTTTAGATTAATTAATTATATTTTTTCTATTTCAGATTTTAAATCTTTAGCTCGACTACTAATCTCTACATCTTGTTCTTCACATTTCCTTGCATAATCATTGATATTTATTAAAGCGCTCTCTTTATTTCCTGCTTTTTTATATAATGTAGCCAGACAATAATAAGAGGCTAGAAAATCTTTGTTATCAGCTTTTAATTTTTCGATTGCATGTATGGCTTTGTTGCATATCTCATTGTTTGGTTCAAAGATGGAGTCTGTAGCCACTCTATAACATGTATTAATAAGAATGCGTTGTTTTGTATTTTTGTCTGCTTCGGATTCGGCTTGTTTGATATTGGAATCAAACCATTTTTCAAATTGTTTATTTGCCAGATAAAACTCATGGATCCAATTATTTTCCATCATGTCCTGATACGGAGAAACAAAATCTTTTTTTGTGGTTTCAATAGCTGCTTTAACCTCTTCTAAAGTGCCTGTTTTAACAACTTCCATGACATAATCATTAATGGCATTGCTTACTAGATAATCTACGCTTTCCTGGCCTATTTTTTCATTAGCAATCAGTTTATCCTTGTTTTTTAGGACATACTTATAGGGTTCACTGTTATAGCCAACACCAGTATATGCCAAAATCGTAAAGCCTTCTTCTGTACTATATTGTTCTTTTGTTAACGAAGGAATAATATCCTTTCCAACCACTTTTGCGGCATCCATTTTAAAACCATCATAAAGTCCTTTAATATATTCCGATACTACTTTTAAATCCCTATTGCCGTCCAGATATTGTTTTTCTATGTATGCAAATTGCTTTGTGGGGTCGCTTGCTTTCTTTGCTTCTTCTATAAAAGCTTCTGTATCTAAACCACCAACTTTGGTATGTAATACTTTACCATTGGCATCCATAAATAATAAAGTAGGGAACGCTTTTACATTGTAATATTTTGTCAAATCAATACCTTCCCCTTTTTCCATATCCATTTTTATGCTTACAAAATTGGCATTGATATAATCACCAACCTCTTTTTGAGGAAACACTTCTTTTGACATTTTTTTGCAGGGCCCGCACCACGTAGTAAAGCAATCCATAAACAGCATTTTGTTTTCTGCTTTGGCTTTGGATAAGGCTTCTTTAAACGTAGTGTGTTCAAAATTGATACCTTGAGCATTTAATGTATTAGATATTACTAATACCAATAGTATTGATAGTATGTTTTTCATTTTTTAATTTTTTGTGTTTAATCCATTAATGTTGGTGATATCTGTTTTAATGTTCCAAAAACCAGGTTGATAAATTTCGAATTCAATAAATTCTGTTCCGAAGAAAACTTTAGCCTTAAATGGGTAAGTAACGTTTTGAATTTCTGTAAAAAGCCCAGATTGAATCAAGTTTGTGAAATTTCCATTGTGAACCACAACATTAATCTCTGGATTGTTTTCAACGTTTTGATCTTTTCTGAGATAAAACCTAATAGAATTGTTTTGGCTTTTAGCATCTTTATTAAGCGTATAAGATGATATGTTTGGTGATTTATCTAATTTTATAAAAGGATTTTTATGTATGCCTAAATAATCCCCTTTTTTCCAAAATCCCGTTTTTACTGTTCCATTACTTACTGTAAGTTTTCCTTCTCCATCCATCATACCTTTTTTCCACTCTCCTTCATAAACATCTCCATTTTTCCATGTATAAGTGCCTTGTCCTTCTGGGTATCCTTTTTTAAAGCTTCCTGAATACCTATCGGTTCCCGTTGCCTCTCCTTGCCCATGGGCTAATCCACTTTTACAATCTCCATGATAAGATGATGATATGGCTTGAATTTTAACTTTGCACGATTGGCCATTAGTAAAATTTAGGGTGCAAAAGACTATAATGAAAAAAATATGCTTCATTTTGAAAAAATTTAAAGATGATATAAACGATGATATAACCTAACACACACGTCCGTATGTGTTAGGCTATAAATACTAAAGATTAATTAGTGTATCCTGGGTTTTGTGCTACAACATTTCCACCTGCATCTATAGATTCGGTAGGTATTGGCAGTATAAATTTATCGGGGTCTGTAGCAGTCGGTTTGATATCCGACACCATGAAACCAGAATCAAATCCATCAGCATAATCATAACGGATTAAATCATACCAGCTCTCGCCTCCTTCTTGGTACAATTCTGCTAATTTTTCATAACGCACTGCAGTCAGAAATTGATCTAAACCAATAGTAGCCGGATAGGTTTCAAAACCATCACCTCCAGTAGTAGCTGCTCCCGCTCTCAATCGTACGGCGTTAAGAGCATTCAAAGCGTCTGTTGTTACAGCGTTATTAGCTCTAGCACTTGCTTCAGCCAGAATCAAATACACTTCTGCCATACGCATATGATAGATCATTTCATAATCTCCAGAAGTGAAATATGAGGTATATTTAGTTGAATAAAAACCTCCATACGAAAAATTCTCAAAAACAATAGCATCAGCTCTTTGAGTGCCATCAATATCAATTATTTGACCATTAATATCCATAGAGCCACCAACAGCATCCAGATACTTTTGAGTAATAGTTGCGGAAAAACCACTATAAAAGTTACCAATTCCAATGCCTGCATTTGGTTCTCCACTTGTTCCAAACAAAATTTCAGAACTATTGAAAATAGCCGTAGACTCATGTTCGTCAAAGATTGCTCCATAAGTAGGCTCTAACATAAAATTTGAACCTGAATTGTCAATGACATCTTTTGCCAAAGTAGCTGATTCTGGGTACTGCCCCATATACAATAACACTTTAGCTTTTAATGCTTTTGCAAAAACCTTATTTGTATATCGTTTAGATCTTAGCTCGGGACCTTCTAAAATTCCAGCATCCAAATCTGTTAAAATGGCATCATAAGTTTCGGCAACAGTATTTCTAGGGAAAGCCTCATCAGACCTAACTGGTTCTAATCTTAGGTTAATCCCATACTCTGAACTTGTATCATAAAACTGCCCAAAATTACGTAACAGATAGAAATGCCCTAAAGCTCTTAGTGTTTTTGCTTCTGCTATAATTTCCATGCGTCTAGATGCTGGCTCAAAAACATTATCATCCAGTTTATCAACAGCGTTTATCAACCAATTCGTTCTATTAATTAAATCGTATAGCCCTGTATAAATTCTCAAAGTTGTACTTGTTCCAGTTGCTAATGGGTTATTTGAGATGAACCCTGCATTTTCTGGTCTAGTCACATAAAAAGGACCTACTGTGCTATAGCCACTCAAAATATCTGGGGTTAATAGCATATCTGGAAAAGCCCCTCCTGAACTTTTTTGTCTGAAAGTAGCATACGCCCCCACAAGAGCCAATTCCGCTGTTTCTTGGGTATTGATTGCCGTTTCAGCTTCAAGAGCGTACAACGGTTTATAATCATCTAACTCTTCGGTTAACTGGCAAGAATGCAAGCTTGTAATTAAACAAGCTAACATGGTATATATATAAAATGAATTTTTCATGTTTTAAATTTTTTAGTTTTAATTCAACCTCTTTTATCCTGTTACTAAAAAGTAATATTTACAGAAAAAGTAAAAGACCTCGTATTTGGATAAGACCTGCCATTGTCTGCATTAAAATTTGTGCTTCTGTTGGCAAAACCAAAATTTATGACATCTTCAGGGTCTAATCCTGGATAATTGGTTATCGCTAATAGATTGTTTCCGCTAAGCGTTAATTTTGCATTTGTAACCCCTAAATTACCAAACCAGTCTTTAGGTAAGTTATAACCAATTGAGGCCGATCTTAACTTAATATAAGAAGCATCTACAACAGCGCGCGAGGTAGGCGTAAACCCATTGGTTGGAGAACCATGTCTTGCATAAGGTGCATCTGTATTATCTGTGGACCACGTATCAAGTGCCAGCGAAGTTATATTACTATTGGCATCAATATAATACAAGTCTGATATTGGTTGGAATACTCTTTCAGTACCCTTAACAAAATTCCAATTCATGGTAAAGTTCCAATTCTTATAAGTAAGTTGGTTGTTCCAACCTCCGAAGAAATCTGGATTTGGATTACCTATTGGCCCTCTATCATCTGTAGTAACAACACCATCACCTGTAATATCCCTAAATACATAATCACCAGGCTGGGTTAAAGTTGATTGATACATGCCACCAACTGCTGCGTTAAGATCATCTATTTCTTGTTGTGTTTGGGCAATTTTAATGACATCATAACCAACAATCACCCCTATAGGTTGCCCTTCCACAATGCCTGATTGTGTACCTGTATTTGCCCCATATAAATGTTCCACATTGTTTTTAACCGTTGAAATGTTAAAAGATGTATTCCAATTAAAGTTTTCATTTCGTATAACATCACTTCCAATGGTAAACTCCCAGCCGTTGTTGGACACATCTGCTATATTGGTATTCCATGATGTTACCCCTGTTTCGGAAGGTATTGGGGAAAAAAGAATAATACCAGAGGTGTTTTTTTCGTAGTAAATAATTTCACCGTTTATTCTGCTATTAAACAATCCAAATTCCAATCCCAAATCCAACTGGTCTGTTTCTTCCCATCTAATTCCTGTATTAGGCACGCCTGTAACCGCTATGCCGTTTTGTCCATCATAGAAGGAGTCATTATTTTCAAGCGACTGATAATAAGCCAAGTAAGTAAAAGACGGGAGATTATCTGATCCAACACGTCCCATAGAAGCTCTTAATTTTAATTGACTAATAAAGGCATTACCTTGTAGAAAATCTTCATTATGCATGTTCCAAGCAATTGCTCCAGAAGGAAAAAATCCATACTGATTATCTGGTCCAAATTTAGTAGAACCATCTCTACGCGCTGTAAACGTTGCTAGATACTTACCCTTATAATTATAGTTTATTCTTCCAAATAACGAATTTAAGCCTTGTTGTAAATGCTCACTGTCTGCCTCATCAAAAAAGCTCGCTGAATTAATATTAACTAAAATATCATCATCCGGAAAACCTCTATAGCTTTGAGATTCTGCATCATATCTGCTACGGTCCCAAGAAACCCCTAATACAGCATCAATTGTGTGACCATCGTTAATGGTTTTATTATAATTTAAAGTATTAGCAAACGTTGTAGACCATCCATTATTGGTTTGCACTCCTAAAGTTGCTCCTGGTCTAGCATAATATAAGCCCTGAAACAAAGCATTCTCTGACTTTGATGTTGAAAAATTATCTGTTCTATCCTCATTAACACTTATATTAATTTGTGATCTAAACTTTAAACCATCTAAAATTTCGACCTCACCATAGACCGTTCCAAAAAGGTTTTTTGAAATCGCTTTATTTCTTAGCTGTTTTCCATTTCCAAGTGCTGTATATTGTTCTCCATAAGGCCCTGTAAAAGTGGCATAAGAGCCATCTTCATTATAAGCAGGTAAATCTGGTCTAAAAGCGCCTTGGCTTAGTGAGTTAAAGCCTTTATTTTTATTTATAGAATAATTATAGTTAATAGAAGTTCCTACCTTGAAGTTCTTGGTCACCAAAGCATCTATATTAGCACTATAAGTATAGCGTTTAAAATTATTATCAATCATAACACCATCTTGATCTGAAATCCCAAAAGACGTAAAGTAGTTTACATTTTCAGTTCCTCCACTTACATTAAAGCTATATTGGGTCCACAGTGCATTTTTATTCGTAATTAAATCTTGCCAGTCGGTATCTGCTGTTCCAAAAAAGTTATCGGGATCATTTACCATGGCGTACTCTTGTGGAAAGAAAGGCCAATATATTGGCGGGTACTGATCTAAGACCTTTTGTGCATTAACTTGGGCCCAATCAATATACTCTGATGCGCTCAAGTAGTCATAAGTATCTACGGGGTTCTGGATTGTAGAACTTGTATTAAATGAAAATCGTGGGGTTTGTTTACGCTTTCCTCGTTTTGTAGTGACAATAACAACCCCATTGGCAGCACGTGAACCATATATAGCGGCTGCAGATGCATCTTTCAAAATATCGACTCTTTCTATATCTTCAGGATTAATAGCTAGTAAAGGATTTTCTCTTTCCCCGTAGTTAATTAATCCTAATGCTTCGGTATTAGGTGTGGTTGTAATAGGAACGCCATCAACCACATATAATGGTTGATTATCTCCTCTAATTTGACTTAAACCTCTAATCTGAACAAAAGCTCCTGCACCAGGTTGTCCGCCTCTACTCTGAACATAAACCCCAGCGATTTTACCCACTAAAGCCTGGTCGATAGTTTGTGTTTTAATTTGTTGTATATCTTCAGAATCTACAGAACCTACCGATCCTGTTAAATCTTTCTTTTTGGTGGTTCCATATCCTACCACTAATACTTCCTCTAAGGCGCTAACTTCTTCCTTAAGGACTATGTTATATACTGATTTATCCGCAGTTATTTGCTCACTATGAAATTGATACCCTATTCCGGATACGACTAGGTAATAGCCAACTTCTGCTTTTATTGAAAACTTTCCATCAAAATCTGTTGAGGTACCTCTGATTAAGAACTCTCTGTTCAAATAAGAGCTCGAAGGCTTATTATTAGTTACATAAACTGTAAAACCTGGCAACGGCAATCCTTTCTCATCAACAACGGTTCCTTTGATAACCACTTCTTGCATTGTGTTAACAATCTCCTGAATAATAATTGTTTTTTTATCCTTAGAGACACTAAAACTAAAATCGGATGTTGACAAACTCTCGCTCAACAATTGGTTAGCTTTAATTTTGCCCTTATATAATCTAATTTTCGGGAAATTTTTAAACATATCTACTTGATATATAAATATGTAATCGGTTTGACTCATGATGAGGTCAAAAACTTCGTCTACAGTTACGACCCTGTCAGAGTCAATTTTAATTTCAGCATTTTGAGAGATAATATCTATTGGGCTAAAACTAAATACTGCTGTACAGAAAAGGAGCATGAATGTTTTCATAATCAATTTCAATGACTTCTTTATAGTGTTAAAAAGTCTATCGGTTAATTTAATTTCCATAAATTTGTTCGTTGTTAGTTAGTTAAACATGTTTTAATTAATTAATAATCTAAATATTGAAGGGATAAGGTGTTTAACTTTGGCGAGCTGAATCTTTGTCCCTTTTTCTATTTTTTAATAACAATTTTGTTGTTGTTTATTTCATAGGCATTTATATAATTTGTGTTTTTAATTAGTATGAGTATTTCCTCTATATTTTGGTTTTTACTTAGTACTCCCTTAAACTCGACAGTCTCCAATGCCTCGTCTTCAAATGCAACCTCTATATCGTACCATCTTTCCAAGACTTTCATAATGTCTTTAAGCGATTTATTTTTAAATGCAAAGAAGCCTTTTTTCCAAGCAGTTTCGTAATACGTATTGACTTGTTTAATAGCTATAGCATTCGTCTTGGTGTTTAAAACAGACTGGTCGTTTGGTGTTAGAATTTTAGAGCTATTTAGTGTGTTTAATGCCACTTTACCCTCAACCAATGTAGTGTAAATAAATGTTTCATCCTGATAGGCTTTTACATTAAATTCGGTACCAAGGACTTCAATTTCTTGTCCCTTTGCTAACATTCTAAATTTACTACCGTAATGCTCGGTACTTGGAGATACTTCAAAATAGGCTTCACCATATACAAGTTCTACTTTCCTTGTTTCACCTTCAACAAAAGCAACCGGATATTTTAGCTGCGTTTCAGAATTTAACCAAACTTCTGTGCCATCGGATAATATTACATGAAACTGGCCACCTCTAGGAATGGTTAAGTAATTATACAAAACTTCAGAGGTGTTATTGGTGTTTGTAGATTTATAAACCAATGCTTCTCCCGTACTCTCTAAATTACTTGAAATATACTTTTGTCCTTTTTCTAAAGATATTACAGTACCATTCTCTAAAGTTAAAGTTGCTTTATCGGTGCCTATTTTAATATTGTTATTCACAATCACAGGTGTTATTATATTATTTCCTGTATCTCTTTTGTTAAAAAAGAAAACTACTGAAATAAGAATTACAACTGATGCTGCAGCATAAAACAGCCCCATATTAAGGTGTTTGCTTTTACTCTGTGTTGTTTTAACAAATTCCCTTAACGAATAGTTATGGTCAAACTTCCTTTGAGAATTTATTAAATGATTTAACTCTATAAATTCATTAAAGTACTTTAGGTTTTCTGGTTTTTCTAACCAAGTTGCCAATTTATCCGATTCTTCATCTGAAATGGAATTATCAATAAGCCTAATTATTAATCTATCGACCTCGTGTTTTTTCATCGATTATCTATCTTTTTACTATAATGATGTAAAAAAGATTAAAAACCCCCTAATAATTTAATTTTTTTTTCACATTTGCATAACACTCCTTAATAATAGCCTGTTAGTTTGAATAAAAATGAAGATTTAAATATTATTCTAAAAGCCTTAAATGAGGGGGATAGTGTCGTTTTTGAAAACTTATATTCAGAATATTATCAAAAATTATGCACCTTCCTTACTGGTTATACAAACGACACTGCTATCATAGAAGATGTTGTTCAAGATGTTTTTTTAAAAATTTGGACCAACAGAAAGAATCTTTCCATAAAAACGTCCTTAAGTGGCTACTTATATAAAACAGCATATACAACCCTTATGGAAAAATATAGACAAGTTAAAAAAAAGAACAATTTATTGGCTTCTTACTATTATACGGCTATGATTCAAGCTATGGAAACCAATCAAGATGAAAAAAACAAGCGCTTAAAAAAACTGAGGAAATGTATTGAAAACCTACCAGATAGATGCAGACTTGTATTTTATGAAAACAAAATGATGGGGCTTAAATACATTGAAGTTGCCGAAAAATTAAATATTTCGATAAAAACCGTTGAAGGACATATTTCAAGAGCCTTGAGCATTTTAAAAGATTGTATGAAATAGTAATCAATTTATAATAAACCATTATAAAAAGTTTAAATAAAAATTATGGCTTAATTTTATCAAATGGTTTTAATAGTGGTACAAGAACACTTGTAAAAAATGTTCTTGTACCGCATTATAATTGTTTTACCCTTTAAAAATTTCAGCTAATTTTTTTTGTAATTCCTCCCCTTTTAGATTTACTGCTAAAATTTTACCATCAGGAGATACCAAGAAATTTTGAGGTATGGCCTGTACCCCGTATAGCTGTGCTGCTTCATTTTTAAACCCTTTAAGATCCGAAACATGAGGCCATGTTAATCCATCTTTTTCAATGGCTTGAATCCATTTATCTTTTTTATCATCTAAAGACACACCAAAAACTTCAAAACCTTTATCCTTATAGTTGTTGTAGGCCATAACAACGTTTGGATTTTCTTTTCTGCACGGTCCACACCAACTAGCCCAAAAATCGATTAGAACGTATTTACCTTTAAAATCTGACAACTTCATTTCTTTGCCTTCAGGGGTTCCTTGTGAAAATTCTGGAGCAAAAACACCAACGGCTACTCTTTCGAAGGTTTCTAATGCAGATTTTACTTTTTTTCCGTAAAACGATTGCTTCACTTCTGGTGTTAATACTTCGTATAATTTTTTGGCAACTTCTGGATTAGGATATGTAATAAATCGTTCATTTATAACTAAAGCAGCCCCTAAATCATTTGAATGTTTAGCAACATATTCTGAAGTTAATTTAATAGAAAGTGTATCAAGTTTTTTCCATTTTTCATCCATTATGGCTTGATGCTTTTTTGAAAGTTTACCTTTTTCAATACGCGCATCTAAAACATCTATTTTATGCAATGAATCTGAAAACTGGTATACTGGAAATGCTACTTTTTGAATTTTTGAAAATTCATTTTTATAATACGATTTATATATAGAATCTTGTTTTGTACCTTTAACTTCAGCCAAATACAAAGAATCTTTCTTTCCCTGGAAAGTTATAATTTCATTGTCTAAAATAAACGTGGCTCCATATGGTTTACCCTTTTCTTTTATACTATATAAAAAGGGTTCTTGAACCTGCCCTTGAAATGAAAATTTACCTTGTGTAACTATTGCAGAATCGATAACTTGATTACCCTCTTCTGTGGTTTCAAGGTATACAATTCCTTCTGACATATTTTCTATTTGACCATTAATAGTATAACCGAAGAATGTTTTATTTGATGGTTTATCTAAACATGAAGTTAATAGTACTATAAAAATTAACACACTACTTTTTAATATTGGCTTTTTCATCTTAATGATTTTTTACTTAGGATTTTAATAGTTCTGATAATTTCTCTTCTAAAGCTGCACCTCTTAAATTATCCTCGACAACAACACCATTTTCATCAACTAAAAAAGTAGCGGGTATGGCTTTTACTTTAAACGAATTGCTCACTTTACCATCATCATATAGATTTGGCCAAGGCATATTTTCTTGCCCCAATGCTTTATGCCATGCTTTTTGATCTTTATCTATGGAGATGCTAAGAATTTCGAATCCTTTATCCGAATAATTCTTATAAGCCTCTTTTAAATTAGGAATTTCTTTACGGCATGGTGCGCACCATGATGCCCAAAAATCTATTAGAATATACTTTTTGCCAGAAATAATGTCTTTAGCTTTAAAAGATTTGCCATCTTTATCTTTTAAACTAAAATTGGCAACATTGGTCCCTATCAATGATTTAGGGTACAACTCCTCTCTTGCTACTTTCCCATAATAACTATTTTTGGCAGCTTCGGAAAACTGTTCGAAAACTGGTTTTTGCTCAGGCGTAAAATATGAATACTGAGTCAGCATAAAAAAAGGCCCCCACCAACTATCTTTATGTTTAGTTATAAGGTTTTCGGAAGTTAACTTTACCTTATCGAAAAATGCCTTTTCTTTTTGTTCAAATAATTTATACTCTGGCATATTTTCAATAGAGTCCATTATCTTTTTATTACCATCTACACGAGCTTTAGCGTAAATTTTAACCAACTCTTCTGTGCCTTTATGATAATCTTGGTAATCTTTATTTAATTCGTTTCTAAAGGCCGTTTCTTTTAGATAATAGTCATGAGATTCTGAACCTTCTACGACTTCGTCTTTAAAACTAATTCTCCCATTTTCTGAATCTGAAACCATTCCTGTTGCTGCTATTTTAATATTTGAATTTTCCAACATAGCAGGAATTGCCCCTTTATTGTTACCAAACATGATATAAAAAAAACGAGGTTCTTCGAGTTTACCCGAAAAGGAAAACTTTCCATCTTTAAGTGCTGTTTCTGCTACAGCTGAATCACTGGAATGCGTAGCTCCCGGAACTAGTTTTACAACCGTACCATCTACAAGACCTGCAATTTGTCCTTCTAGTTGATACGATTCATTTTTACTTTTGTTTGCTTCTTGTTTACAAGAAACTACTATTAGAATTAAGCACAGGCCTAAAACCTTATTTATAAGATTTTTCATTTTTTGAATGATTTTGTTTTAAACCAAGGCCTCATTAGGCTGAAGCCTTGATTATTTTTATTTTTCTACGTTTTGGGTAAGCGTTCCGTTTCCTGGATTATCGGTTGCGCCTTGTGGGAACGGCATCGTCCATAAATGGGAGTCTGATGCTAATGAATACGCTGTACCGTTAAAAGTTTTTGAAAAACTAACGGGATAAATCCCTTCAGCATTTAAACGTCTCGCATCACAAAAAGGAACAATGGTTAAAATAAGCTCGTTGTTTTTAGTTTTTAAAATAGCATTTATAGCTTCTGCTTTATTTGCTGCCGTTAAATCTTCATATTCATCGACTAGAATACGTGTTTTTCGAACTTGGTTTAAAACGTCCATAGCATCATTAATTGCACCATCACGAGCCAAACATTCGGCTTTTATTAAATAAGCTTCTACAGATGTAATGCCACCATAATTAAAATTGCCAGACAGGGTTGCTTTATAAAAGGTTTCGGCGCCTACGGTTCTGATTTTCCAACGCGATAAAAAACGTGCATCACCTGTTTCAAACCGTTCGGCACGCTCTATTGAAATATCATTCTCTGAGGCAAAACGAGCAACTGCACCATGGCGATAATTATAATTTTCAACATAATTGTATCCCATTGGTGATGGCAAGCTAGTATAAGAATCTGGGTTTTCTATAATTGTTTCATTGGCATTATAAAACGATGTCCAATCATAAAGCGCATCATTTTCAGCTAAAGCCATATCGGCATATCTTAAAGCCTCAGTATAATTATTCATTTGCAAATAAACACGGGCATAAAAAGCATAGCCTGTACCCAAATTTGGATGTAATACTGTTTGTGAAACGGCTGGTAAATACGGTAAAGCTTCTTCTACGTCTTTAAGAATAAAATCATACATCTCTTGAATGCTTACCTGAGTACTTGGTGCATTTATATTGGCACTTGTAATTAAAGGTATCGATAGTTTAGATGCTGCAGTTGAAGCTTCATAAGTATCTGCATAGTAATTAACTAAATTAAAATAACTCATGGCACGCAACACCTTGGCTTCTGCCCACAATTCTCTTTGTTCTCCTTCATCTGCTTCAGTTGTTACCAACGCATTCTCGATAATTAAATTAAATGTGGAGATTGCCGAATAACTGAAATAATAAGTCCCTTCATCTGACATATTTAGCTCTATTCGATTCGCAGACTCATCCCAAAGATAATTGGCATTGGTCAATCTGTCGAATGCCAATGTAGCTGCGGTAACATATTTATCATTTAACAGATTTAAAGCTTGATTTACATTAACGGTATGGTTAGTGTACTCGTTACGGATTAAAGCTTCGAAATCTGCCAATGTTTGTGGTATTTTAGACCCTTTTGGTACATCGTCCAAATAATCTTCACATGAGGTAAAAGTAATGCTCATTATCAAAGAGCAAATAATACTATAATATATATTTTTCATTGTGTTATCTTTTAATTTAATAATTTAAAAATTAACATTTAAGCCAAAAACGAAATTTGGTGTTTGGTAACCTCCAAGAAGGTATTTAGCATCTTTACTTTTTGCCATAGTAAATACATTTTCAACATTAAAATTCAAACGAATATTCTGCAAATGCAGTTTGTTGGTTAAGTTTGTAGGCAATTGATATGCTAAAGAGACATTGCTCAATCTTATATTGGAAGCATCAATAATATTTATATCAGCGTAAGAATAAATAGATTGCAAATCGTAGCTAAACTCAGGATCGTATTCATACACTACGCGAGGCACATTGGTAAAATTCTCATCACCTGGTTGTTGCCATCTATCAACAATACTCTTGTTAACCACACCAATATTGGCTATATAACCACGTGCCGCGCTAGAATAGCTATTTCCAAACATTGGTAAAAAAGAATTCCTCATTTTGTGTCCTAATTGGTAAATAAAAAGTGCGGAAAGCGAAAAGTTTTTATAAGCTACTGAAGTATGAAAAGAACCACTTTGTGTTGGTACTGTCGTTCCATAATCTTCAATCGCTTCCAAATCTCCTGGGTTATAAGATACCGCACTACCTGATGCATCGTTAACTTGTGGTAAGCCAGTACTGCTTAAACCAGCCCATTTATAACCATAAATAGAATTAAAATCGTTACCCACACGAGGGAAAGCCGAAGGGTAATCCAACTGTAAAAAATAAACAGGAGCTTCTACATTTACATAGTTTACTTTGTTTTTATTATGTGCATACAATATACCTGCATCCCAAGAAAAAGAAGGTGTTTTTATAATGGTTCCACTTAAACTAACTTCAATACCCTTATTGGTCATTTCTCCATTATTAAGAGTATAAGTCGAGTACCCCCAACCTTCGGTTGGAATACCTGTACTGCTAGCCAATAAATCTTCACCTTTTTTGTTATAAAAATCTATGGTTCCTTTTAATCTTTGTTTAAGCATTGAAAAATCAACCCCAATATTGGTAGTGGTGGTTTTCTCCCATGATAATTCAGGATTTGGTCTAGAATTAATGCCACCTTGCAACCCTCCAACATTAAAATTGGTAGAATAATAAGCTGTTAAATAAGGTGCAGAATTTTTGGCTACATTCCCTCCTATTCCATACGAAAAGCGCAGTTTTAACATATCAATCCAAGAAGGCTGAAAAAATGTTTCCTTATCAACATTCCAACTGGCACCAGCAGACCATGTTGGTTTGTTTTGGTATTTGTTATCGGTGCCCCATAAATTAGAACGATCCCAACGTAAACTCGCTGTTAAAGTATATTTTCTATCATATGTATAACCTCCATTTCCGTAAAAAGACACGTATCTATTAATCAGTTCTCGTTCTGCTGCAAAGCTATTTTGAGTTAAATATCCTCCAAAAATTGGCCCATAAACCTGCAATAAGCTGGCTTGATTTATTGGCGTAAAAGATAATGTTTGCTCGTCCCAACCGTAACGTGTATTATCGTTATACTCTAATTTTGAATGACGCATTTCGGTACCTAAAATAGCAGACACATCGTGTATATTATCGAATAACTTATTAAAATTCAACTGCTGACGAAAATTATAAGCATTCGAGAATTGATTGCTCTCTTTCAAAATATCTCCATAGGGAAGATTATATACAGCTGTGTTTGATGGTGAAATTGTAACCAATCCATTTACTGTACTTCTTACATCATAAGATTCCTTGTCTTTTAATTGGCTTGAACGATCTATACCATATTCGTACTGAAACATGGCGTTATAGGATAAAGATTCGCTAAACTTTACATTTAATTTTGCAAAAGTTCTATTTGAAAAGTTTTTACCTTTGTTTATGTTTCTGCCAAACTCGTCCATTGGCGTTATATCCATATTGTACAAACCATAATCGGTTATAGACTGAAGAACTGAATTGTTATAACGGGATTCAGCCGTCGATATAAAAGGCGTGCCATCTGCATTAAACAAACTATTGTACGGTTGATATTTAAACCCTGGACTCAATGCATTATATGATTGTTGTTCTCTTTTATTATAATAAACATAAGTTCCAAAATCTATAGATAGCCAGTTTGCTAGTTCGGTTGTGTTTTTTAAATTGATACCTACCGATTGATCATTCGAATAAATATCATCATACTTATTGCCTTTATAAGTTACCGATGCATTAAAGTTGTTATTGTTTGATGCTTTTCCAAAACTTATGTTATGCTGTTGAAAATACTGATCACGTTTTGCGTATTTCTCTATATCGTCATAGTATTTGTATCCTAAGTTTCCCAAACTATTTAAGGTACTGTTCATTTGAGATTCCGAAAGGTTTCCTGCATAATAATTCAAAAGGGTTTGCATCCCTTGGCTTGTGTAAACAGCATTATCTAACAATGAAGCAGCATAAGTTGCCGCACTCCCGTCTGTTGCCTGTAAATTAGGGTTGCCTTGCACCCACTCTTGTTCTAATTCAACAATATCTCCTGCATTGGTAAGGTTTCCTGTATAATACCTATATGGCGAAAAAGTTAAATTGCTCGAAAACGACACATTGGTTTGTCCTGCTTTAGCCTTTTTTGTTGTAATCACAATGACCCCATTAGCTGCACGCGCACCGTAGATTGATGCCGCAGCTGCGTCTTTAAGCACTGTAATACTTTCAATGTCTTCTAAATTTAAATCGGGTAAATTTTCTTCTAAACCAAAAAATTCAGTGTATCTGGTTTTTTCAATAGGAAAACCATCAACTACATACAAAGGTGTTGTTAAACCATTCATAGAAGTGGTGCCTCTTAACAGTCCATTTTGATACCCTACAATACGCCCCTCCAACAACGTGCTTAAACTGTTTGGACGTTGTTCTTTAATATCTTCAGAGTTTAATGATGAAAAAGATCCCGTGGCACGTTCGCTAGATATAGTTTGGTATCCCGTAACCAAAACTTCTCCTAACTCAAGAGCGCTCTCTTTAAGTGTTACATTAATTTCACTTTTAACTCCCACAAGAATTTCTTGCTTTTCATACCCTAAATACAAAAATACCAATACATTTTCTGGGTTTGGTACATTAATGGTATACGCTCCATTAAAATCTGTTACAGTGCCTTTTGTTGTTCCTTTAATTAAAACTGTGGCACCAGCAATAGGTAAACCTGCCGCATCTAAAACCTTACCAGATACCTGTTTTTGTGAAAGTTTATTTTGATTTCGCCTTATTAAGATAGTGTTGTTTACTGATAGAACTACATCTAAATCACTTTTTGATATGCTCATTTGTAAAAGTTTGTCTGTACTTATTATTCCTTTTTTTACTTCAACTCTAGGAAAGTTTTCGAATAAGCCTTCTTCATAAATAAACTTATAATCGGTTTGTTTCATTATAAGATCAAAAACTTCATCGACCGTTAATGTTTTATCTACTACTATTTTGATTTTAGAACCTTGGGATATCAAATTATTAGGAGAGAGACTGAATACTGTTAAACAGCATAAAAAAATAAATGCTTTCATAATGATTTTTAAAAGCCGTTTTCTGAAGAGAAAACACACATTTGTTAATTTAATTTCCATAAATTTGCTTGTTATTAATTAGTTATACAATGGTTAATTAGTAATGGCATAAGGGGATAAAGTTTAACTTTTAGCGAGGTCGTTACTTTGTTCCCTTTATATTTTTATTTAATAATTATTGTTTTATTGTTTATTTCGTAGTTTTTTATTGAACTTGAATTTTTAATTGCAAGCATAATTTCTTCAATATTTTGCTCCTTACCCAACACCCCTCTAAAGTTCTTTTTCTCAAGTGATTTATCTTTAAAAACAACATCCATATCGTACCATCTGGACATTACTTTCATAATTTCTGCCAATGATTTTTCTTTAAAAGCAAATACTCCAGATCTCCATGAAGTTTCATAATAAACATCAATTTCATTTAATGTTATTTTGTTAGTGGTAAGATTTAAAATTGATTGCTGGTTTGGCTTTAACACATAAAGACTACCACGGCGGTTTACATTAACTTTACCATGAACCAATGTCGTAACAATGTTGGTCTCATCTTTATATGCTTTTACGTTAAACCCTGTTCCTAAAACCTCTATATCTTGTTCTTTATGGTTAACCTTAAAGCGCATTCCGTGGTGTTCTGTACTTGGAGATACCTCAAAATAGGCTTCACCATATACAAGTTCTACTTTCCTTGTTTCACCTTCAACAAAAGCTACCGGATATTTTAGTTGCGTTTCAGAATTTAACCAAACTTCTGTGCCATCGGATAATATTACATGAAACTGGCCACCTCTAGGAATGGTTAAGTAATTATACAAAACTTCAGAGGTGTTATTGGTGTTTGTAGATTTATAAACCAATGCTTCTCCCGTACTCTCTAAATTACTTGAAATATACTTTTGTCCTTTTTCTAAAGGTATTACAGTACCATTCTCTAAAGTTAAAGTTGCTTTATCGGTGCCTATTTTAATATTGTTATTTACAATTATTGGCTGTTCATTTAATTTATCATTGCTGTTCACAAAAAAAGTGAGAGCAACTAAAATTAAAAATGATGCAGCTACACCATATTTAAAAAGCTTTTTCTTGAAAAAAGGTATGGTCTTATGTGTTTTTTTATGTGATTTTTCGTTTAACTCTAATTTGATTTTATTGAAAATTTTTCTTTCAATAGCTTCCGCACTAGAGAATTCTTTTGGCCAACTGTCAATTTTTTGATTATTTATAAAGAAACGGAACAATCCATCTCTTTCTTGCTTGGTAATTGAACCATCAACAAGTTTATTTATTAGTAGTAAAAGAAATTTTTTGTTTTTTTTTCTCATCGCTTAAATTAATGACACTTTATATATATGTCGATAAAATAAACGAACACACCTGTTTATAAAACGTTTTTTTTTAATTATTCTTCATTTTTATTAAAAAAAGAATAAATTCTAAACTAAGCGATACACCAATGGATCCCCTAAGAATACTTAAAGCCTTTGTAATATGGCCTTCTACAGTTCGTTGGGAAATTTGTAGCTTTTCAGCGATTTCCTTATTACTCAATTCTTGTTCTCTACTTAGTTTAAATACAACTTTACACTTTTCGGGCAATTGCTCTATAATTGAATCGACATGTTGCACTAGTTCGTCATGTAATAACTTTGTCTCTGGTGTGAAAGACTGAATCTTTTCATTAAAATCGTCTAAAAGTTCAACTTTTATCATTTTTTTATTCTTCCTAAAAAAATCATAAACTTTATAGATCGTACTTGTATATAAATAACTTTTAAGAGAAATACTTATGTTTATACTATCTCTTTTGTTCCATAATTTAACAAAAATATCTTGGACAATATCTTCGCAAACCTCTTTATCTTGAACTAAATTATAAGCAGCCAAATACATCATTTGCCAGTACTTTTTATAAATTAATGAAAGTGCCTCTTCTTTTCCTTGATGGAGCAAATTTATTAATTCCCTATCATTATTGATAATAGCACTAGACATGGTTATCGTATTTTTTATAAAAAAGTCCAAATACCCCTATTGGATAGTTTTAGTATGATTTTGGAAATAAAAGTAAAAATTATTTGAATAAAATTCTATAAAGCTGAAAAATGTTTTCAAAATATACTGTTTTTTAAACTAATTATTACGAATTCTCTAAAAAATTTATTGTTTAGAGTACAGTCTTGACAAGATCCATAAGGGTATTAACAATTCTTTTAATGAGCGTACTAGTTGTTAAGCGAGAAAAGCAAATGGGTTATATTAGAATTGGTTATGCCATGCCTGTTTTTCGATGCCCCGAAAAACAACAAAGGCTCCATCCATTATAAACCCCTTAAAATGTGCAAGGCAAGAGCTTGGTTTTTAAAGTTACCGAGCAAAGTCCCTCTTTAGCCTTTGCCGGGAATTCTGTTAAGAAAATCAAGGCTTTGACTTTCCAATCAAAAGCGGACTTGACTTTAAAGAAGGAGATTGGAATGGAGTTTGAACCCTTCCCGAATTTTATCGGGAACGGGTGGGCAAGTGGAATGGAAATCGAAACCTTTGAAGTTGTGTCCAAGACCCCTTACCGAAGCGCTTTTCCCAAAATGGAGCCTGTCGGAATGCAGGGGAATGGGCTGAGGGTACTAAGGGTAGAAACGGCATCCTTTTGTGGTCCCTTAGAGAGATAACCCGGCCCGCTTGCATTTTTGCGGAGGCTGCTGTGCGTGGGCAGAATGCGGTCGGTGACACGCCCAAATAAAACTAAAAGCTGTAAATTAGGAAGTGTTCGCCAATATTATATAGGCAATGGCATAGATGGCAAATTTGTTTTTTAACTTGCAATACTTATCCTCCATTGAATATATCCAAGCTTCAACAAAATTTTAAACTACTTGTATTTTTCAATAAATATTTGAAAGAAATTACATGCGATATAGTTAATTAAAAAAGTATCATTCTTATGGAAATAGCTTGGTCTCTTTTTGAAGATCTTTCCCATTTCATCAAATTTTTTAAGAAGAACGTCAATATTACCCCAAATGTATTCAGAAAAAATTTTGATAGCACAACTAATTCTCTTATAGACAGTATAGACTGACAACTTAAATACCGATTAAAAATTGTTAAGCTCAATTAAAAACTATTTATTAATTTATACTAAAAGAATTTAAAAAAGTCTTTCTGTTTTATTTAAAAAACTCTCGACCGACTCACTGATATCTATTCCAGATCTTTCAGCTAGGACAATCAGCCACCAAATATTCTCACCTAATTTATGTTTTAACTCTTCTTCTGAACCACCTTTTGGCCAGCGTTGTTGCTGGGACATAATATTTCTGCCTATCAAACCAGCATCGGTTAGGTAGGCCAAAGCATCCTCTTCAACCGACCATTTACTTCCGTGGTGCTGTAGTTCCAACTCGTGGTATCTTTTTCTTAGTTCCAAAGAACGACGAATGATTTCGTCAAAATTGTTGTAGTTCATTTTGTTTTTATTTAGTCAATTAAATCTGCTTTTAAATATGAAATCTTATTGTTTTTGATGGTTATTTCAAAAGTCCCTCCAATTTCTCCCTCTGGAAAGTTACCTGTAAATTTCACTTCCAAATACACATGATGCTCGTCTGAAATATCCAAACTAACGATTTCAGTATTTGTATTATAACCAATAAAATAACTACTAAAATAATCTTCGATTCCTTCATGTCCTAGAAACTTCTTACCCACGGACAGATCGTCTAAAACAGCATCAGTAAAATAAAAATTTAAATATTTTGCGGTATTAAAAGTATTACCAGCCTCAATCCAGTCATTTATAAAAGCCTTTATATTCATACTTATTTTCTTTGTAACCACATAGGGTTGGTTTTTAAAATTTCATGGTATACGCTGCAATTTTCAGAGTGCGCTCCTTTAAGATAACCAATACTCATTAGAAACTCATTTACAATTTCACCGCCGGTAAACTTGAAAGTTTTCTTAAATAATTTCACCCATTCTTCTTTGTTTTTGGGGTGGTGGTATTCAAGCCATTTTTCAAAACTACCAAACTTATCCTGCAATTGAAGTATAGTTTTTGCATTTTCAATTGCGGCATTTACTTTGAGTTTATTGCGGATAATTCCAACATCATTTAATAATCGTTCACGATCTTTTTCGGTGTAATACGCAACTTTTTTAATATTGAAATTATCATAGGCATTGCGAAAACTTTCCTCTTTTTTCAAAATAGTTTCCCAGCTCAATCCTGCTTGATTGATTTCCAATATCAAACGTCCGAATAATTCGTTGTCATCATGAATAGGAAAACCATAGTGATAATCATGATAGTTTTGATGAAGAGTTCGACTGGGTTCTTTCATCATCGGGATATAATTACAGTAACTCATGTTTTATATTTCAATTGATATCATACAAAGGTGCTTAAAATATCTAAAATTCTATTCGCCAAAACGCCTTTAATTGTAGCCATTTTGGCGAAAATATATTTATATTAATTTCTTATAAATCATAAAGATATAGGTTAGGAATATCATTCAAAATCTCTTCACCATATGCAGAACCTGGTGACTGATAACCAATTTTAAAATCATTATTCAAGATACGGTTAGCAACTGCCACAACAGAAATGGGCGTTAATGTATACCCTGATGGCGCATCTATATAGGCTTTTACAACTTTTCCATCTTTCCCAGTTATTTCTGCTGAAAGTCCGTTTCTTCCTGAAGCACGCTCTTCTTCTGATGGACCATCCGGAAGATTTTCTGCTTTCAAATCAGGCATACCTAAGGCCGGTAATTTTAATGAGAAGTATTCTTCTATATTGGGTATTCCTGTTGATTTATAGGTCAAAACAATTCCTCCTAAAGGAGTGGGAAGACATTCAACAGCTTCGTCACCAAAAGAAAAAACCTTGAGTTCCGGGTTTGGGTTTTCTTTTATTTCTCCATTCTTTCTTACCAAAATACCCAAATCTGCAATGTTTTTACTGCTTAGTATCGAACCTTTAGAAAAGCCCCCATAATGTCTGAAACCAACCTTTAATTCCTGTGGATCTTCAACCAATTTTGATAAGTGAACAGCAAGCGCATCATAACTCACAAAAAGTCCAGCTCCGGAAATCAGTTGTATGCCTACGGATTTTGCTTCTTTATCTAATGATTCAGCTAATTGATACGTTTCTAATTCAGCACTGATATCTAGATAATGTACCCCTGCTCTCAAACAGGCATTCATTGCTTGTTTTGCAGTAAACTGAAAGGGACCAGCCGCATTAATCAAAACGAATTTATCAGTCAGGGATTGCTCCCACCCTTTTTCGTCCTCTACATTGAAAATATGAAAAGGTACATTTAATTCTTTTGCCAAAATTTTGATTTTATCATCTTCGCGGGCTGCTATTTCAAAATCAAGGTTTAGCTCTTTGGCTCGAGCGGCTATTATTTTTCCTGTATAACCTGTAGCTCCATAAATGAGCAGTTTGTTTTTTGTAGTATTCATTTTATTTGTAAGTGTTTATTAAAATTATTTTTTTAATGGCTGGATTCAATTCACCACCCATTGCATATTAATTTTTTTTCATTTGAAACAATTGTTTCAAATGAAGCAAAAAAAATTATTGTTTAAGAACTTCTATTAGGAATTGCGCCATTTTTTTTATTCTTTTTTTATCTTGATTAATAATAAATGACTCGTGCCATCCGGTAAAGTTATTGATAATATAATCTGTCAGCATTTTTGCATCATTAGTGATTTTAATCTCATTATTACCAATAGCTTTTTCAACGAAACCTAATATCAAATTATAAGTAAAAGTACTATCACTTCTGAGTATTTTTTGAACTTCTAAATCATCAATAGCCATCTCAAAGGTGGTTTTTATAGCCAGACAGCTGTTTGGTTCATTCGTGATACTATGCACAGCACCATTGATAAACTGCTCAATAGCATTTATTGGACTTGCAACATTTTGAAATTGTTTTTCAGCAGCGTCCCTTCGTGACTCCGTGTAATTCTTAATACACTTTACAAATAATTGGTGTTTATCACCAATTGTATTATAAAGACTGCTGCTATTGATTCCCATCGCGTCGGTAAGATCACGCATAGACGCACCGCTATAGCCTTTCTTCCAAAAGACATCCATCGCTTTAGAAATTGCTAGTACTTCGTCAAATTTTACATTTTTTGGCATATCTGGGACAAATATAGTATTTATTTGAAACAATCGTTTCAAAAGATAAACTATTTTAATTTTTAAAAATTAACTCTTTAAATTTAAGTGGCGTAAGATTGGTTTTATTCTTAAATAACTTCGTAAGCGACTGCGGATGCTCAAAGCCTAGATGATAAGCTATCTCAGCAATATTTAGTTCATCCTTAGCCAATAGTTCCTTAGCTTTTTCTATTACTTTTTCATGAATATACTGCTGGGTATTCTGTCCAATCAAATGACGTAATAAATCACTTAAATATCGAGGTGTCAGTTTTAATTCTTCAGCAGCTGCACTAACTGAAGGCAGCCCATTTGTTAATGACTCTTCATTATTAAAGTAGTTATCCAGATATGTTTCCAATTGGCTTAATATTTCATTATTGAGCAATTTTCTGGTAATAAACTGCCGGTCATAAAAGCGATTTGCGTAATTAAGCAATAGTTCAATCTGTGAGATAATCACATCCTGGCTGAATTTATCAATACGTTCACTCAATTCTTCCTCAATAAATTTATAGATGCTTAAAATTGTTGCTTTTTCTTTTCCAGAAAGATAAAGTGCCTCAGCCGCTGAATAATTGAAAAATCCATATTGTTTAATGTTTGCATTTAATGAATAGGATCTAAGAAAATCAGGATGTATGTGCAATGACATGCCGCTGTAGTCTGCCTCTTCAGTCTGCATTCTTAACAATTGCCCTGGCGCAATGAAAGACATCCCACCTTCTTCAAAATCATAAAATCCCTGACCATACTTCAGCTGGCCTGTAAAATTGGTCTTAAATGATATTTTGTAAAAATTTAATATTATTCCCTGTTCAAAATCCTTAGGATCAAACGCTGCTTCTCCATAATTCAAAATACTGATCAGGGGATGATTGGGAGCGTTTTGTCCCATTGCTTTGTGAAGTTGGGAAAGGGAATTGAATATTACTGGATTGTTTTTCATTTACAACAAATTTATAAAATTATAATTATTATGTCCCTGACATATCCATTTCTGAAATCGACAGGGACTTCACATCATACTAAAATAAAAATTGAGACTTGATTTTTTGAACTTGCTTCTCAGGTCCCAGTTCTAAACGTTCGGAATATAATGCTGCAGCATCTTTTCCTGCTATATATCTTAGCTGATTTTTGTTATCCGTAGCTGCATCAAAAATAACCTGAGCAACTTCTTCAGGACGTGTATAATTGGCAATCTGTTCAGCACTGTACCCTTCACTTACTTTGGTTGCAAGTTGATTATATGCTTCATGCATACCGCCTTGTAGGGAGCGTCCCGCGAAATCGGTCTGCATACCGCCTGGAGCAACTATCTTCACTTTTATTCCAAACTGCGCTACTTCATATAAAAGCCCTTCCGAAAATCCATCGACTCCGAATTTTGTTGCACTATACACCGAACAAGTTGGAAAGCTCAGCAGGCCAAAAGAAGATGTTACATTTATAAACGTGCCGTTTCTCTTTTCTCTAAAATTAGTTACAAAAGCCCTAGTCAAGTTGATAACACCAAATAAATTAGTTTGAATTTGGGTATTGATCTGCTCGTCGCTAAAAGCTTCTAATGGCCCAACTAATCCATAACCAGCATTATTAAGTACGACATCCACAGATTGTGTGGCCAATATTTTCGAAACAGCAGCCTTGATTTGATTTAAATCCGTTACATCAAGAGACAGTAACGTAACATTTTCCAGCTGATTTAATTCTGATTCTCTTTCTGGATTTCGCATTGTCGCGATAACATTCCATCCTTTGCTTTGAAATAACTTGGCCACAGCCTTTCCCAGCCCGCTTGAAGCTCCCGTAATAAAAATTGTCTTTTGCATATTTACTTTGTTTAATTGTACAATGCAAAATTCACACTATTGAGCTGGGAAAAAGTAACCAAAAAAGAAAAAAAGTTAGCCAAAATGACAAATATGGAGAAAACCAAATTTTCAAATTCCCAGCACTGAGCTCTATATAACCGACAAGTTAATTTAAAAATTGGTAAATTCTTTTGTTTGATTGCGACTTGGGACTTGCTGTTAAAATTGCAGGAGTATTTTCAGAAGCTTATTTA
Organism: Mariniflexile sp. TRM1-10; assembly: GCF_003425985.1. Lineage (NCBI taxonomy): Bacteria > Pseudomonadati > Bacteroidota > Flavobacteriia > Flavobacteriales > Flavobacteriaceae > Mariniflexile > Mariniflexile rhizosphaerae. The sequence goes on along the minus strand of NZ_CP022985.1, from coordinate 3,679,736 downwards.
GTGGATATTCAACCTTGGATTGCATTAAGGCCTCATATGAAAACTTTATCAGCTTAAGTGCAAATGCAAAAAAATCGGAATGGAATTTTCACTACCATTCCGCTCATTTTGTTATTGAATTTCTAATAAGATTAATTTCCGACGTAGCGGAATAAACGCTTGAAGCGGCACTCGGATTAGAAACTAAGGTATAGAGTTAATAATTATAATACTTACCATTATTGCCTATAAGTTTTACAACCTCTTAAGTTGCCAAAAGGTAGCCAATACATTTAAATGAAATTGTTTGTGGAATGCCCAATTAGTTAAATCATGCAACTAGGAACTAGGTAGGGGGATTAATTATTCTTAAATATTTAATGAAGTTTTATTGTTTATTGTATTCGCAGGTTTAATGGCTGCTTTTTAATGAGTGATAAAAATTCGTCCTTGATACCATCACAAATGGTTACAGAATTATGGGTACAGTTTTTTGATGTAATAGGATCAAAACTGTTGATGGTTATTTTTGACGGCTTGAACTCTTTACATTGCAAATGGGTAAACATGTTCAGTGCTGCTTTGGAGGTAGCATAGGCGGTCATGCAATAATTGGAATAACAAAAGTCTTCATCCTTCATTTTGTTTATATCACCCATTGCACTTGTTATATTAATAATGCTAGGGTCATCACTTTTTTCAAGCAGTGGCTTTAGCAACTTTATCATTCTAATGACTGCAAACAAATTTGTTTCATACACCTGCCTTACGTCATCAATATTGATTTGGTCTATTTTTTGACCAAAACCATTGGCAATTTCTGCATTGTTAATCAATAAGTCCAACCTGCCAAATGTGGAAACAATCCTATTTTTTAATTCCAGAACGCTTTCTTCGGATGTGAAATCTGTTTTAACCAACATATATTCCTGGAGCGATCCAGCTTCCTGCGAAAGCAGCTCATAGCTCTTCTTACTAGCTGCAAGAATTACATCATAATCATTGTTCAATAAAATATTGGCAAAGGTCTTTCCCAAACCATTTCCTGATTCCGTAACAACGGCTATCCTATTCTTTTTCATGGCACTCATAATTTACTTATACAAAAGTAACTAAAATCAATCTCAAAAAAGAACCACTTTCCTTTTATAAATGACCCAAACACACACATTGCAATTCAAGTGCAAATAGCGTTCCAATTCCACTTTATCAATCCATTTGACGGAATTTGTTAGGAGTGGTTCCGCTTAATTGTTTAAAAAACCTCGTAAAATGTGTCGGTTCCTGAAAATTCAATCGGTATGCAATTTCCGCTATGTCCAAGCCGGAATATTTCAATAAGCTTTTACTTTCCAACAGCAACCTTTCCCGAATGATATCTTTTGCACTTTTCCCTGTTAACTTTTTAACCGTGGTTGTAAGGTAATTTGGTGTAATGTTGAGTTGTTCTGCATAATCACCTACATTCTTTGTGTCAACGTACATCTTATCCACCAATATTTCAAATTTCTGGGTAATCATTTGTGCTCTTGTCAGATGATTTTCAGTGGATTTGTAGCGTTCATATACGGCTTTACAGAAATACAAAAAGGATACCAACATCCCTTCGAGCATTTTTTCTTGGTACGGATGGGGATTTTTAAATACGGAATGGATTCTTTGCGCATCGAAATGAAGGGATTCTTGCTCTTCCTTTGTTAGCATCAACACATTGTTTTCAGACATTTTCAAAAACGGAAACTCTTCAACTACATTTGACAACACATTCGTTAAAAACTCTTTTTTGAACATGATATGGAATCCCGCCATTTTTGAATCGCGAACCCAAGAGAACACTTGACCTGGCACTACAAACAATAGAGGGTATTCCTCTAGTGTCAACCAATCTGTATTGAGGTTTAATTTACTATCTCCTACATAGGTCATTAATCCAATTTGATAAAATCCCTGCCTGTATGGGGGCATACATCTTCTGGCCGAAGGCTCTAAACGATCTAATGCATATACGTCAAAATTGGGAATATGGCTTCGGTGAGGAAAGCCTATAGCCTCATGTAAATCATTACTGTTTTCAAAAACAGGGATCTCAGTTTTGGTCATCATATAAAAGTATAAAATAATGACTGAACTATGATGTTTGTGGTCATTAAAATATGTGTTGAAATAATCTTAATTGTTAAATTACTAAAAATGGAACCACGGTGTCCATACCTGAATACCGTAGTTCTAATCAACCAACCAACTACTAAACAAAACTTTTTATTCTGAAACCGTCTCTGTAAGTTTCATGTTTTCAAATTTGTCATTTAATTCCTTTTCAGAAATAATTTCCCATCCGCCCCCCAATGCTTTATAAATTGCAATAAGGGATGTCGCTGAAGAAATTTCGCTAATGGCCAATAAATTTTCGGATTGCAACAGTGTGTTATCTGCTCTTAAATAATCTATAAAACTATCCAAGCCTGCATTAAACCGTTGTTTGGCAAATTTGGCCGCCTCTGCACTTGCTTCAGAAGATTTTCTTAATATGTCCCTTCTTTGCAGTTCATTGGAATAATTTGTCAACGCTGTTTTTATTTCTTCCAAAGCTTGTAATACTGTTTTTTCATACTGATTGAGTGCTGCCAAGGTCAATGCATCCTCTCTTTTAATTTGTTGTTTCACCCTTCCCAAGTTAAATGCTGCCCAGCTTATGTTGGGCATTATACTCCAAGTAAATGACTCCTTGCTACCAAAGTTTGAAAAATCAACTGCAGAAAAACCTATAGACCCGCCAAATTGGATTTTGGGATATAGTTCTGCCACCGACAGGTTGTATTTAGCGATTTGAATCTGCAATGCAGCCTCCGCTCTTCGGATATCCGGTCGACGACGTACTAATTCGTTGACATCACCCAACGCCACCGATGACTCTAAACTTGGTAATGGTTGGTTTTCTACAACGGTTGGATCCAGTTGACCTGGTACTTCTCCTATGAGAACACTTAAACTGTTTTTTAGTGCTTCAAGCCTTGCCTTTAGCGGAGGTACCGAAGCGCGTGTATTTTCCAATTGTGCCAAAGCTCTGGAAACATCCAGATTGTTACTTGTTCCTGCATCTGATAATTTTACCGTTAAATCATAGGTGTCCTGTTGACCTTTCAAATTTCGGGTTGCAATATCCATTAGATACTGTGTCCCTCGCAGTTCCAAATAGGTGTTTGCCACTTCTGCAAAGATGCTCACATAGACCGCTTGCAAATCGGCTACTGATACTTGATTATTGGCATAGGCTCCTTTAACTCGATTGGAAACCCTTCCAAAGAGATCTACCTCCCAAAAAGCGTCAAAACTGCCGTTATAGTTACTAAATGTTGGATTGCTTCCTTGTACGAACACATTTTCCCCCAATCGTGTCCTGGTATAATTACCGTTTGCCGTTACCGTTGGCAACCTATCGAATTTTGTTTCTTTCAACAAGGCTCGCGACGCATATACGTTTGCTATAGCAACATTGATATCTAAATTGTGTTTTCTCGCCTTTTCAATCAGGGTATCCAAAATTGGGTCATTAAATTCCGACCACCAATTTTCAAGTGTTTCGGTTGCCGACATTAATGAATCGAACACCCCATCCTTAAGAAAACTTTCTTGTACTTCTACTCTTGGATGGGCATCAAACTCCCGTTTGTTAATGCCACAGGCCATCAAAAACAAAGATAGTATTATAATAAAAATTAGATTTTTCATGCTTTATGTTTTAAATTATCTCCACATTTTCCACCGTTGGTGGTATAGGTTTTATTGGATCTGTCTTTGAGGACTGTGTTGTCCATTTTCTTCCCAAATAATAAAATACGGGTGTCAAGAAAATTCCAAATACAGTTACTCCCAACATCCCACTAAATACCGCTATTCCTAATGATACCCGAAGCTCTGCTCCTGCACCAGTGGCGATTGCGAGTGGCACCACCCCTAAAATGAAAGCCATAGCGGTCATTAATATAGGTCGTAATCGAAGTTTTGAGGCTTCAATCACCGCTGTTTTTAAGTCCACACCTTGATCTTCCAATTGCTTGGCAAACTCCACTATAAGAATGGCATTTTTACTTGCCAATCCAACCAATACAATCAACCCTATCTGCACCATTATATTATTATCCAATCCTGCCAAATCTATCCCTATCATTGCGGACAATAGCACCATTGGGACAATGAAGATTACAGCTAGAGGCAATACAAGACTCTCAAATTGAGCCGCTAGTAATAGGAATACAAAGACTACTGCCAAGAAAAACGCGATCCCAGCTGTATTGCCCGTTTGTTTTTCCTGATAGGCCAATTCCGTCCATTCATAAGAAATACCTTGAGGAAGGATTTCATCCGCCAACTGTTCCATTCTTTCCAATGCTTCACCGGAACTATAGCCAGGGGACACATTTCCATTTAATGACGCTGCAGGATATAAGTTAAACCTTGGTATCCTTGAAGGTCCGGAAATGTCTTGCTGACTTGCAATTGTGCCCAATGGGACCATTTCACCTTTATCATTACGTACCTTGATGCGTGAGATATCATCTGGAGTGAGTCGGTTGGGTGCATCTGCCTGGGCCGTGACCTGAAATGTCCTGCCTAAATAATTGAACTCATTTACAAAGGCAGAACCCATATAAATCTCCAGTGACTGGAATACGTCCCCTGCATTGACGCCCAATTTTTCAGCCTTTACACGGTCAATATCCAAAAATAATTGAGGTGTTTGGTTATTAAAAAACGTAAAGACATTGCTCACAATTGGGTCTTGATTTGCCGCAGCAGCCAAGGCATAAGTTGCTTTAATAAGTTCGTCCGTCCCTAAATTTGCCCTATCCTGTACCATCATCTTAAACCCACCGGCATTTCCAACACCACGGACTGATGGTGGAGGAATTACAATGACAATGGCATCGTCAATTTGAGCTAATTTTTGTTGGATGGTCGCCAACAGGTCTTCATATTTCAATCCTTTCTTTCTTCTCACTTCAAAATCCTCCAACGGTAAAAATATCGCCGCTGAATTTGAGGCATTTGTAAATGATGCTGCATCAAAACCTGTAAAAGACACAGCATTTTCCACACCATCAATTTCCAATGCAATATCCAAAACCTCTTTCATCACATCATCCGTTCTAGATAATGAAGATCCTGGGGGCAATTGCACCAGTGTAATGAAATACTGTTGGTCCATGGCCGGGATAAATCCTTTTGGGACCCTATTGAATTCAAAACCGGTTATGGCCACCAAACCTCCATATACCAACAGTACCATCAATGACATTCTCACGAGTTTTTGGACACTGTTTCCATAATTTCTAGAGACCCTGTCCATGAAGCCATTAAATCCATTCCCTATATAGGCGAAGGGTTTCAACAACAATGGTGTCTTTTTAGTTGTATTTTTTTCTTCGTGTCTCATGAGTAATGCTGCCATTGCAGGACTCAAGGTCAAGGACACAAAAACAGAAATGGTTGTGGCAACTGCTATGGTCATCCCAAATTGCTTATAAAATTGGCCTGAAATACCGTCCAAGAACGTTGTTGGTATAAAAACGGCAATCAAGACCAAACCTATGGCTATCAATGCCCCACCAACCTCATCCATTGTTTTTCGAGCCGCTTCCTTTGGTGATAATCCTTTAGCTAAATAGCGTTCCATATTTTCTACCACCACAATGGCATCGTCCACCACAATTCCAATTGCCAAGACCAAACCAAATAGCGTCAGGTTATTCAATGAAAAGCCAATCGCTTGCATGACCGCAAAAGTTCCAATAAGGGATACTGGAATGGCCAAAATTGGAATGATTGCTGCCCTCCACGACTGGAGGAACAATAAGATTACCAGAACCACCAAAATGACCGCTTCAAAAATGGTACGGTACACTTCATCTACTGATTTTTGAATGAATTCCGTTGGATTATAAGCAATTTTATATTCTAAATCTTCGGGAAAATTTTTGGAAAGCTCCACCATCCTCGACTTTATTTCTGCTGATGTTTCCAAGGCATTTCCACCTGGCTGTTGAAATATGGGCATCGCTATGGCGGGTTCTTTACCCAAATATCCTTTGGTCGCATAATTTTGAGCCCCTAATTCGACCCGACCAATATCTTTTAACTGGACAATCCTTCCATCACCATCCGATTTGATGATGACATTTTCAAACTGTTCGGTTGTCACCAATTTTCCCTGTGTCTGGATGTTTATTTCGAAAGCGGATTGACTTCCGGAAGGGAGTGTATTTAATGTACCACTGGCGATTTGAACGTTTTGGGAACGTAATGCCGCAACGACTTCACCTGCGGTCATGTCTAAATTTGCTATTTTATCGGGATCCAACCAAATACGCATCGCATATTCAGCAGCTCCAAAAATCTGAATATCCCCAATTCCTTTAATACGTGCCAACTCATCCTTCAACTGAAGTGTGGCATAGTTGCCCATGTATGTTTGGTCATAGGTTTTATTGGGTGAATACATGTTTACCACCAACAAGATATCCGGTGATATTTTTTTTGTTGTAATCCCTAATCTACGAGCAGATTCTGGCAACCTTGGTTCTGCAATTGCAACCCGATTTTGAACCTGTACTTGTGCCCTGTCCAAATCTGTCCCCAGTTCGAAGGCAATTTGAAGTACCACTCTACCATCCGCAGATGATTGTGAGGTCATATATAACATGCCCTCTACACCATTAATTTCCTTTTCCAAAGGTGCCGCCACCGTTTCTGACAGTGTTTTGGCATTCGCTCCCGGGTATAATGCCACCACCTCAACAGTTGGAGGTGCTACATCTGGAAATTGGGATACTGGCAGTGAAACATATGCCAGACCACCCACAATAAGTATGAGTACACTCAATACCGCCGCAAAAATGGGTCTTTTTATAAATATGTGACTAAATTTCATAATTTTCTTTACTAGTTGAGAAATCGAATCCCTTTGCCCCTTCATACAAGCACGTTACGAATGATGAGGAGTCGTTAAAGAACTGCTATCTATTATATTAGAATTATTTGAAGAGGGTAGGGATCACTCTACTTTGGCAACTGCCAATTCTCCTGCCTTATTTTTTATCCAGAACGTTTCAATTGGAGTGACAGCAATCCCTGGACTTATTTTTTGAATGTTGTTAGTAATCAATTTATCATATTGGGTAATCCCATCCCTGATTATCCTTAGTCCGTTGGAATGCAGTGGTCCTAATATTACGTTTTTAGTTGTTACTACATTATCTTCACCCAGCACATATACAAATCGAATGGATTGGTTGGTGCCAATGATATTATCTGGAATCATGATAGCTTCATGTTCTGCGCTGCCCATGATTCTGGCCTTGCCAAACATTCCTGGCTCCAACAAATGATCTTTATTTTCAAGCACCGCCCGACTTTCAATAGTGCCCGTGCTCCTGTCAATTACATTATCAACAAAATCCATCTTGGCCTCGTGGACAAACGCTTCTTCATCCTGTAATTTTATAATCACAGGAATCCCTGAAGTACGAACGGAACCACGTTCCCCTGCCCTTGCTAAACGAGCGTATCTTAAGTAATCGGATTCACTCGCCGTAAAATAAAAGTCTATCGGGCTTGTGGTCACAATCGTGGTTAACAAGGTAGAATTGGAAGTTCCTCCATCTATTAAGTTACCTTCATTGACCATATCCCTGCTGACCAAACCAGTTATTGGGGCTGTCACTCTCGTAAACTCCAAGTTTAACTGTGCATTGTCTACTCTTGATTGCGATAATTGAATGCTTGCTTTTGCAAATTCCAATGCCTGTTTTCTGCGATCATATTCCTCCGTTGAAATTGCTCCAGATTCGCGAAGTGTTTCCACTCTGTCAAAATTATCTAGTGCCGTTTTTAACGAAGCTTTTGCCTGACCAAAATCTGCATTTGCTTGATCGAGAGCAATCCGAAAAGGTCTATCGTCAATGGTAAAGAGAACATCCCCTTTTTTGACCATTTGTCCATCAACAAAGTTGACACTTTCCAAAAACCCACTTACTCGGGCCCGCACTTCCACTTTATTGCTTGCTTCAAAACGGCCAGTATATTCATCCCATTCCGTAATTTTTTCAAAAACTGGAATAGCAACCTCTACCGGCATAGCCTGTACAGTTGATGCAGGAGCCTTGTCCTCTTTGTTGTTTGCAGCAAAGGCTGCTGTTACAATTATGACTATTAATAGCCCTATCACTGTTAGCACAGTTTTGGACATCCTATTCGTATTTACATTAAATTTTTTCATGACTTGTTTGTTTTTTGCTTCATTGATTTTGATTCAACAAATTTATTCTTTGATGGCTTCGTATCGGTAACCAATATGTTTGTATAAATGACCATAATCTAATCAATTTAAAAATTGATTAGAATAAAAAATTTCCAGAAAACAGATTATCCTCGGAGGCAGAGTCATAGAGGTATACTTCGACTAGGCTCAGTACAGGTTTCGCCTGTTTCATTTTGACCTCTGTGCCAAAAACCGAAATTTTGTGTTTTACCTCACCCAGAACTGCCCGAAAAGGCAGTTCTGGCCTCTCCAAAGGAGAGGTGAATTAGACACCCCGCAGATCCTTTAGGGAATTATTTAGATTAATTACGATATCAAATCGGTCACATTGGTCATAAATTTTCATTTCAAATTCATTAATAGTGTTGTACCTAAGCTAGAGTAGTCTCTATACCTAAGAATGGTTTTTAAATATTTAAATATGAAAATTACCTGCTCATTCTTGTTTTACAATTATTGGTAGGTTTCCGAACAGTTTTAATTGTGAAGTGGTTTTAAACTAAGAGACTGTCTAAATACCTAAAAACAAAAAACACTGCTAACTTACAGTTACCAGTGTTTTGATATTTCCTATTTTTAGGTTCGTCGGGATAACAGAACTAACTTACAAATTTTAAGATGCTGTTTATCAGTAATTTATATGGTTTTATTGGGTGGATTCACCGAATTGTACACTAAAGTCAAAAAGAGCTATTTAAAAACAAAATTTTATTTGTTTTTATTGGTATAAATATACAAATTTTATCAGATATCCATAAACTATATTAAGAGAATCCTCATAGTATAAAATTTTGGTTCAAAGATTTTATATAATATCATTTGTATTCATTCCTTCTTAATTACAATAAATTAAGTGTTTATTTGGTTTTAATACATAAAAATCTAATATCTGTACAAAACAAAAATCTAAAATCCATCTAAGTGCTTTTGAAATTGTTCATCAGTAAGTTTTAGATAGGATTTCTCGTTAAGATTCTGAAATGTCCCACCGTTCATTTTATGTGCCTAAAAACGATATGGGTCATAAAAATAAGTGGCATATAGCCCGATTTGTTTCCTTTCTCTCAACGAACTGCAAACACATCTTAACGTCCTTTAAAGAGGGTGCAGAAGATGTTGGTTTTGTTGGGAGTGTGTTCATTCATTTCTAAAAAAAAGTTCTATGCTTATTTCAAACGGTTGACAATATTTTGAAAGTTTGACCAAATTATTTTTTTTACATCTTCTTCATTTATTTTCCATTCTTTAGCTAAAAATGAAATTACAGTTTGTACTTGTCCAGGTTTTAGAGGAGAATTATTTTCTTCAATAAATGGGCCATCAGTTTCAGTCAAAATGAATTCTTTAGGTATTTTAGAGATTATCTTTCTTCCTGACATAGATTTTACCATTGCAGGATTAATAGAGAAATAATAACCCTCTGGAACAATTTCATCAATTAAATTAAGTCCACCAGAATACCAATGAAAAATTGCATTTCTGATTTTGTACTTCTTTAGTAGATTCAAAACTTCCTTCTCGGCTTTTCTTGAATGAATGCTTAAAAGTTTTTTTTTGTCCGCAATTATACTCAAGATACTTTCAAATGTTCGAATTTGTATTTCTTTAGTATCAATACCTTCTTTTGAGAAATCTAATCCAACTTCTCCAATGTATGATGTTTTTGAAAGATTTTGTAGAAATTTTGGGAATTCCTTTTTATAGTGCTGGGCATACAAGGGATGCATACCTAATGCTTGCCTTACTTTATTCTTATTCTGAAAAAATGGAAAGCCCCTCTCAAAATGACTCGGTAAATTAGTCATTGAAAGAATAGCAAATCCATTCTTATCACATTCGTTAAGAATTAATTCCGGCTTGGGGTATAAATCAATGTGGCAATGTGTATCTAACATCTAAACTCCTGCTTTTGCTTTAACCGTTGAGTTTCCGACTTTTTTAGTCCATAGTTTTAATTCTTCTCTAGTCCGCCAAACAACCTCGACATATTGATTGAGCTTAGACAAATTCTTCACCCCACCTACAATCAATTCTTGCTTAATTTCTTCTTTGGTGATTGGATTATTTAAAAAATCTAACATAGCTCCAGAATCTTGAGATTTGTCACGCTTTTCTTTTATAGGAAATAAGTTATTGATTAAATCTCCATACTTTGATTTGTCCTTTAGAGTTAATAATGATGCTTGTCTATATATACAGGGCATACAAACTCCACAATGATTTGCGTTTCGATTCGTCCAATCTTTCACGTGACCCCTTTTTCCACAGGAGTTAGAATGTTCAATTAAATCTAAAAGATTAGAATTATTTTTTAAACACTCTTGTACCATTTGCCCTTTCGTTTTAAACTCATATGGGTTGGAAATGTGAGTATTAATAGAAAGTTTATTCCATATAGAAATCAAGATTTCTAAAACATATGGATGTGTTGTTCTTGTACTGCAAGAACTTCTCCTTGAAGCACTAAGCGGAAAATTTAAAGAAACAGTTCCATTTTCAGGAATTATAATATTTTTTGTTTTCGTAGCCTCTGCAGCTATTAAAGCCAATCCAACAAACAAAATTGACCTGCTTCTAAAAGTTTTTTCTCTTCCAATACCTGCTTCTCTTTGCAACGTGACTTTAATGGAGTCTATGTATGCAAATTGATTTGGATAGATTTTTACTAAACTAGGAATTATTTTCCCTTGATCTTTTAAAACCCCTCTCATTTGAGGATCGTAATGCGAAACGAATAAAACTCTTTTTTTAGGATTTTGCTTTAGAAAATCCAAAGCCCCAATAAGCGAATCCAAGCCACCCGATAACAAATTAACTTGTTCAAACGGAACTGAATATTCCTTGTCTAAGGGTATTTTGGGTATATCAAAAGTTTCATTCCTAAATCCAACATCCCAATAGTCTCCGGTTAAGAAAGATAATAATCTATTTAAATCAGCCTTACATGCATTCCATTTTGAAGGATTATGAACTGGAAAGCTAACTTTCAGTTCTCTTGACCAACCATCTACTGAATTCTGCTTTCTTTCTACAAATCTATCTATTCCATAAACTGAGGCACTTATTATAAAGAAATCGAACACCTCTTTGCTAACGAGATTGGCAAATGGTAAAAGTGTTTCCAAATCAATATTAAGCGTAGAACTTCCACCAGAAGTCTCCTCAATATTTATCAAAGCTGTACCAGAAGATTTATCATAGGTAAGTTTACTAATGCTAATCGTTTTCATCGCAAATGATTTTAATTACAGAATCAAAAATATTTTCTATTTCTTTTTGGCCGTCATTTCCTTTCCAGTCAATTTTTGAAACAGGTCTTTGGGTATTTAAAACTTTTACTTGACCAAGAATATCGGCTTTAATTATTTTGAAGGTTTCTTTTCCAATTTCTGCTCCCTTTTGCTGTTTTACTTTTTCTTCAAACCTTTGAGATAGATGCTCGAATATATATAAGCCCCAAAACTTACAAAGTAATTCTGCGAACCCTGTTCCTTCAACATACCCTTTAACAAGTAGCTCGAATTTATCTAAATCATTTCCGGCCAATATTGCAAGCTCTTTCATAATTTCGCAAGAAGCATTGTTGGCAGCAGTTTCGTCCATCCCTTCATTAGAATCTGAACAAAACACAAGTAGATAGTCAAGAACCTCTTGAAAGCTTTTTCCCTGCAATGAACCAAACCCAATATCATCTAAGGCTTGCTGCAAGCCTTTACTTGCAACACCGGTAAAGAAACTTGTTATCTTTCCTGCTGACTTTCTACCTGCTTTACCAATAGAAGATGACTTTCCACTACTGATTTTCGACCTACCACCGCCAGTTTTTACTAGATTATTAAATGCAGCTTTGAGATGCGCTAACCGTCTGTCAAAAATCCGTTTAAATTGCTTCGCTTCATCTTGAGAAGTAGTATTTTCATTATTATCAAGTTCTTTCTCCTTTTCAACGGTTTTAGATATGTGAGTTATACTCCTACTCAAATCTCCCCAATTAGTTTCACCTCTAACTCCTGGAGTCATTCGTTGTGTTGTTCCCATTATTTTTTAGAATTTAATGCTTTATAGATTTGCGATGTCTTTTCAAACTGACTATATAGAGATTTGACATTTTTATTTTTTCCTTCTGCCAGTGTAAATTCACTACGTAAACTAAATGGTATTTTTCTGTTGTCTGCTTTTGCTATTGCCCTACCATAAGATTCAATTATTCCAGATGCATTTTTAGACATCATTTCAATGAAAACTTTATGAATACTATCATTTTCCGGAAACTTAATCAATTCCTTTTCTAGTAGAGATAGCAGTATTTCATTTTCTGTTTCATTTAATTTTCCGATTACTTCTTGTGTAATAGTATTTTCCAAAATACTTCCTGAGCCGTGGTTTATTAGTTTTTTAGTTAAGCTCCGAATATGTGGCGGAATCAAAGATGCTCCACTGATTGTAGTAGAAAGCTGATCTCTTGAAATCCAGTAATAATCTCTTAAATCAACGTTTGCAAGTTTTGGTTCGGCATTGACCCACTTCATTACTTTTTCCGAAGCCCATTCAGTTGAAAATTGTTTTTTTATTTCTTCTGTATTTTCTGCTCCTGCTAACTTTTCAAGCTCAATAATTTGTTTGGGCTCTCCTTTTTGTAGAGATTGCCAATTGTATATTTCTTTAAATAAATTTGTAGAAGCATATTCCAATACCATTAGTTTTGCTAGAATATCTATTTTGAAATCTGACAATTTAGCAACCTTGACAAGTCTATTTCTTAAAGTGAAAGTGTTTAAAAATCTTTTAATTTGTCGTGGATTCCCTTTCAATCCTTCTGTAATAATTGGAGATAGTGAAGCTATTAGAGAAACGTTTTCCGTCAATTCTTTCCTTTGCTCTTCTGTAGCTATTTCTTGAATATCTCCTAATCCAAAAACATCATACCTGTTATTCTCTCTGTTTGTTTTGAAAGCGTCTATTACCTTTGGAAAGTCATTTTCCATTGCCTTCTTACAGAAAAGTAATGTTAGGTAAGTTTCAACTTCGTTGTCTGTTAACTTAGGCAAATAGTAAGGTATTTGAATCAATTTCTCCAAATAGTCACTTACAATACGTTTATTTCTACTGTCTGGGTCATCCGCATTTTCAATACTATCAGTCCTATAACGATGTTCAATTGCGTGTCTTACTATTCTTGGGTCTGCCCCAATTACAAATGCTGTTTTCTCAACATTTAAGAATAATTTTATCGCTTCAAGGTTTTCAATAAGTCTGTCAGGAGTACATCTGTCCAAATCATCAATGATTACAACAAGTTTCTTTATTCCTGACTTGTCTATCATTTCTTTGAAATCATCACGAAATTCACGAACTATTGTTACTTCCTCATCTTCATTCTTTTTGATTATTTCTTTTAAAAAATCTTCAGCACCTTCTCCAGTAAGCTTTTCAGCTACATCTTTCGGTTGAAGCTGCGAAAATTCATTTACTAAGAATGGCAATAAAGAAGCTCCGCCTGTTAAGTAAGCTGATGCTCCAGGAACAATGACTTTTTTAAAACTTAATCCTAATAAACGCATCCATTTTACGGATTTGAACAGCTTTTTTGTTTTGTCCTTTACTTTATTTCCAATTGTCTTATGCTTGTCAAACTTTTCAATGATAGATTCTAACAAAGCTGCCTTTGCATCATCGTATCCTTCAAATACCCAACCGTTAAAATAGAGTACAAGAGTACCGTCTTTAAATCCGTCTTCCTCACCTCCGGTTAATTCTTGTTCTACAATTTTAAGAATGCTTGATTTTCCGCTTCCCCAATCTCCAAATACGCCGATTGTTACAGGTAAAACTTTATCATCGTTGATTACATCAACTAATAAATCTGCGTGTACTTTAAAGCCTAATAAGTCTTCTGAAGTTTCATTATCTGCCCACATATATATATATTTGATGTTTAATTATTCATTCCTATTTAATTTTCTTGCCGAAAATCTCTTTAAAATACTACCCTCAAGTTTTATTTCTTTTGATATTTAAATCTATTTTTTTTATTTATAAAATAACTTCCTATTGCTGATAAACTCATCAATTATTCAAACACATTTTCAGACACATCAAAATACTGATAAACCGCCCCATTGTGAAACTCTATTTCTAAAATGCGTGCTTCTTTATCATATCCTACCGAGGCAATATTGAAGACGCTACTTGGGGTCTTTAAATAGTATGCTCACTTTTCATGGTTCGGATGAGCCAAATTTTATATGCTCATTGGGATAGTTATTTGAAAAGTCTTCAACATTTTCGGAAAAAGCCAATAGTTGAGAGATTAACCAGTCTCTACTGCTGTGAGCACTATCAGTATTCTCCTTTAAGATTTATTACATCTTTGTTAAATTCATCAAATGCTTGATTTACATTTTTTGCCATATTATTAATTCTGTCTGTTTTTTATAATCTCTGCTAACTTACTCATATTCAAAATTTTTATTCTTTTACACATCCATTTTGCATGGTTATACGGAACTTTAAATTCCTTCTATCTTTTTATCCATGTTTCTTCATTTTAAATAAGACCATAATAAAACAATATAAATGTCAAATGTAAATCGCTTTACATAACATTGAATACGGAAAACCGCAAGCGTTCATAAATAAAATGCTAAATCAGTAGTAGGGAGATGTTAAATGTAATAAATAATAGTAAGTAATTACTCTTTAAAAAGAGCAAATTTTCTGAATTTAGAATCATTTTACATTACACAGAAATCCAGTTGGTTGCTATATGCTATACTAATAAACAAAACATAACCATATAGTTGTAATACATTGAGAAACTTTAACATCTAAATATAATTGAAGTAATAATATTATTTAATGATGTATTATAATTATTAATTAGTGCTAAAAAACAAATTACCCCAATATCTAATGACTTCTTTGTCTCTGTTTCCTATTTCAGAGATAAAGAGCCTAAGACAGGCATCAATATTATTTAAGTTTTTGAATTTAAGCGTTTTATCTTAATCCCTTCTTAGTTCCTCTTGTGAGCCTAAGATGGAATTTTTAAGCGGATGCTATATGAGTGCTTTAGAAGACGCCAGCGTGGGCAAAAATATCAAGGCATTTGCCAAGTTTATTGCTTGGCTTGTAGAAGAAGGGATGAAAGGAACTCCAGTGGCTAAGGTTTAAAAGGTCAGATGCCATAAAATCAACTATACTCAACATATGAACAATTATAGTGCAAATATAACAATTAGCATAATAGCGCTTTTTAGCGATATTTGACATAATTACAGCTTCGTTATATAAAAAATTATTGTGTAGTATTTAAAATGTCGACGCAACTTTTGTATTGTGATCAGGAGTGATTTTTGAATTGGTATCGTTAAACACTTCTTTCACGATCTTGTACAAATCTGGAATCACCGTTTTTGCCAATTTGGAATTACTGTTCAAAAGTACGCAAATCCCTAAATCGTCTTCAGGATAGACTGCTATTTCATTTCGGTAATTGTTAACACTTCCTCCATGATGCAAGATGGTTTTTTGCTCATCCAGATCCATAAATTTATGGATTCTCCACCCAAAGCCATAGTAAGAGCTTACATGCCCTGGCCAACGCTGGTAATATTTGCTGTGCCCCTTAATTTCTATAAATGGGTTAAACGCTTCCTGTAAAGCAGTCTTATCCATAATTTCCGGATGATGGCCCAACAATAACTGCATCCATTTGGCCATATCAAGTGCACTGGCATTGATGCCTCCTGCAGCAACAGCATTGTAATAATGATCGTTAAGTTTTAAGGTTTTCCAGCCGTGGCGTCTTTTTGAATGAGGTAAGGCAACATTTTCTGCATGTGCTAAAGTTTCATAATCCATTGAGGTATGATCCATTTGCAATGGCTTGAAAAATTTAGTATTCAATAATGTGGAAATATCTTGTCCGGTTTCTTGATGCATCATCTCACCAGAAAGCGCAAACATAGCATTCTGATAACTATACATCGAACCTGGTTTGCAAATTGGTATTACAGCTTTAAAGCGACTGGCAATTTCCGTTAATGGCAATCCAGCCTCAATAAGATTGGTGTAACTATGGTAAGGTGTCCCTGAAGTATGCGATAAAATGTTGGCCAGTGTTATGTGATCGCTATTATTGCTGTCTCCCAATTGAAATCCAGGAATATAGTCACTGACCTTATCTGACCAATCTAATTTGCCTTCACACTTTAAATCGGCAGCCAAAACGCCTGTAAACCCTTTTGACAGCGATCCGAGTCGGAATATTGTTTCTTCATCGACACCATCATTAAAACTAATATTCTTTTTGCCGAATCCATCAGAGATTACGATAGAACCTCCTCTAACAATACTAACTCCGGATCCTACAATATCTCCTGAAGCTATAGCCTTTTTAAAATATGTATTAAGGGCATCTTTCAAATTTTGCTGATGCACTTTATACAATTTTACCTCTTTCTGAATTATCTCTTTCTGATTGACCAAAGGTTTATCAACACTATTTGACATTATTACACCTTCTTCAGGAATTGAAGCAGGTATAATAACACTTGAGGTAAGCACAAAAAGTGTAAAAATGATGAGTATTGGTTTTTCCCAGATTTTGAATCTCAACATAAGTAAATTATCATTTAGTTTTGGATGCAATACTACAAATATATGACGAAATACTTATATAATCGACAAAATACATTTTTTTAAATCATTTCATTTTAAACATGTGATTTATTTCAACATCCCGCAATTCGACTTCGCTCAGTACAGGCTAGTCGCATAAAAAGTGTTTACTCACTCCACTCCTATTTGATAAATAGGAGCTCGTGAATCTTGAATGAGTTTGGTTAGCACCAAATCGACGAAGATGATTTGCGAACACCTCTTTCTCAAATAAAATGAGGCGAGCAAAGCTCAAGTTATCCTACAACTTTGCTCAGTTTAAACTTCACACGGTACATTTTAGTAAATTTTATAACAATTAGCGTTATAGTGCTTTTAGATAATATTTGACATGATTGAAGTTATAATGTATCAGTTTTGTTTATAAATGTTTTTATAAGTAAAATCAACTTATAAAATTAACTCACTGGTATTTAAACGTTTATAATCATATTTTAAACGATAAAGTTTCACAGTTCGCTAGAAATAAAAGAACTTAAGAAATCTTATTTCCTTAATTCTACAATTCTTTCCTGCGGTATTACATAGTTTACCATGAGAATGATAGTTTTATATTTGGCTTTAACATTATTTACAACCATTGGTTTTTCACAAAATTTTCATTCGCCAAATACTATTTCCATTATTTCTTCACAAGGCGGGGTCAATAAAACCAAATCAATATTGCTTACATGGACGCTTGGTGAGAATATTGTTGAAACAAGTTACATTAATAAAGGCATAATTACTCAAGGATTTCATCAAAGCTTTTTTGATAATGCTTCCACGTTAGGATTAAACATGAGTTCAGAAAGCAAATTTAAACCTGTTGTGTTTCCAAACCCTGTAAACCATAAACTTCATATTAATTTAGGACTAAATACAGATTCAAAATTCAACGTAAAAATTTACGATCTAACAGGTAGATTAACTCTAGAATCTTTCACAAATATTAAAGGACCAGAATTTTGGATTGATGTTGTGAATTTTAAGTCAGGTATTTATATCCTTAAAATTTCAAATGAAAATGAATCTTTCATTGAGGTTTATAAAATAATAAAGAATTAATAAAAAACTACAACCATGAAAAAACTTATCCTTTTTTTTGTTTTTAGCTTATTTCTGACCACAGGTTTTGCTCAGGTCACTTCTCAAGGGATGAAATATCAGGCTATAGCCAGAGATCTTTCTGGGAATATTTTAGCAGAGCAACAAGTTTCTTTAATTGTTAATCTACATAGCAGTAATAAAAATGCTCTAAAAATTTATTATTCTGAAGAACATACAATTATAACCAATCAATTTGGTCTTTTTTCGCTTGTAATTGGAGAGGGTGAAAAAGGCAAAGGAAATTTTATTAATATACCTTGGAGCAATGATGATATTTGGATGGAAATAGCTATTAAATATGGGAATGACAGCAGTTATTCTACAATAAGCGATAGTAAATTGCTCTCAGTTCCTTATGCCTTTCATGCCAATACGGCATCAAAACTCACAATGAACGGTAATAATATTGGAAATAATAATTTGAATACAGGAACTGCACATGGGGTTCCTGCAAATGTTTGGTCGCTTCAAGGTAATAGGAATTCAAATCCAGAAATTGATAAATTAGGAACTACCGATACTGCTGGTTTGAGTATTGTAACAAATGATATTGAGCGTATTGAAGTAACAACAGATAGTATTAAATTTAAACTCCCAACCAAATTTTTAGAGCCAAGTACGTTTACAGAATTATATGTTGAAGGAAATACTTTTTTAAATACAAAAGATGGCGAAACCATTAACTACGGTAATTTTACCGTTGAGAACCAAAGCCCTACTATGCTTACTGGTGAATTAAATGTAGGCACAAGTGATTTAAATAGCATTACCAATTTAAATGGACAGGTTACAATAAATGCAACTTTTTCCAATAGCCTTCAAAATAATATTAACACCTATCCTTTAAGAGTTTCAGGTAGTGGGCAGGGCATTGCAATTACAGTAAATGACGAAGACCCTGGCTGGGATAATAACTTCGTGACATTCTTTAGTGGCGATGGAGAGGCCGTTGGAAGGATTGAAGGTGGTACAAAATTGGCCAGACAAACAGTAATTGATATCATTGATGCTATTCAAGCTGGTGACCCCAATATTGTTATTAGCGGTGTGTCTTATGCATTTGATAGTACAGAAGACTTAAAGGGACTGTATTCTGCGCATATAGAGCCTAACAAAGAGTTTTTTGTAGGTTATGCTGAAAGAACCTTGGAAGTATGGAAATCTTCAGGTAAGTTATTAATTAATGTGATTCCTGCTATTTTTACAGTATGTGTTGAGGATTGTGATGACCCCTTTGCGGAAATTTGGGCTGTTATAGTTGCGGCTACTAAAAGAAAGGCGTTTTTATTAAAGCATGTTATAAATGTTGGTAAAGGTGGTGGAGTAAGTTTTGAATCTGGTGGTGCTGATTATGCCGAGTGGTTAAAAAAAGCCAATCGGAATGAAACAATTACCTATGGTGAAGTTGTTGGAATAAAAAATGGCGTTATTTCGAAAACATTTGTTGAAGCAGATCAATTTATGGCCATTACAAGCAATCCGATAATTGTAGGTGCCATGCCTAAAAAAGGATTTGAAGATAATTATGAAAAAGTAGCGCTTATGGGTCAAGTCCCCATTTTGGTTATTGGCGAAACTCAAATGGGAGATTATATCTTACCTTCAGGAAAAGGAGATGGTACTGCAAAATCTATTGGCCCTGAGAAAATGTTAGCCAGCGACTATTCGAAAATTATTGGTGTAGCATGGTCAAAATCGGAAGTGAATGAAACTTTAAGTTATATAAATACAGCCGTTGGTTTCAATACCAATCAAATGGGGATGATGCTCAACAATATGCAATCTGTTATAAATATGATGCAGCATGAATTGGTGAAATTAAATCCTGAATACAAACCGGTACTATTTAATACCGCTGAAAATGCTTTGATTCAAACTACAAATAATAACAAAGAAACGTTTGGACTCACAAAAAGCGACTTAGAACAATTATTGAATTTACTTGAGAACGGCTCAATTGACGAAGAAGAATTGGAAATATTATTTGGGGACTCCAAAGCTGAAATAGAGAAAGCTTTAGTTACTATGGCAGATTGTGAAGATAAATGGATTATATCTAATTTAAGGTGTTGGATAAGAGACGTTATAGCAGATTGGGATAATTTTGATACTACAGGCATTAATGTTAATGACAATGTTGTTTTAAACTTACTTTTAGAATCAACATTTTTTCTTAGACATGTAAAAACTCGTTTAGAAAATAATGGTATGATGGATATATTTAATGAGATAAAGCCTGAAGATCTCGATTTTGATCCTGATATCCAAAATGTTGTGGAGACTATTCAAAATGGTGGCCTTTTAGATAATTTAAAGGAAGAAGGAATTTTACGACCAGAGCGATTAGGAGAAATTAATGATAAAATTATTAGAAGAATACATATACTCAAAGAACTCATAGGATTCTTGGGGTCAAACTAAATTAATAATTTAAAACAGAAAGCAAAATAGCTATTCCAAACACATGATGCTTCCCTCCTACGTCGTCGCATAAAAAGTGTTCCATTAACATTGTAGAAGAAACTTTTGAGAATAAATTTTTTCAAGAAATTATAGATAAACTTATGCTTTTACCAAAGCTCAAGTTACATAACGTGGTACATTATATTATATACAAATGAATCCATTTTATCATTAATGTTCACTTTATTTAACGTTCATTATTCATGAACAATTCAAATATGTGAACACACTTTCATGGTGAAACAACTTGAAAAAGAAAAGATGCAATTCTATTTTGATTATTAACTAAGAATAGTATTCCCCAATAATAAGTTATAAACCCATTAAATTTACAACCATAAAGTGTCTAGAAAAGTGGAAATATGAATTTAGAAAGGAATAGCAAGAGGGTAACACGCTGCGCGATGTTACTGATTCACATTTATTTGATATTCAATTAATTAAACCATGAATTTCTTTGCTGTTTCTTAAATTTGCAGTAAATTCGATTTTCACCCCAGTAAAACCAATGTTTCATTGTAACAATCCAATAAATTATGGATGATTTTAATACGATTCGGCTAAAGAGAAAAACCATTGATAAATTTAAAAAATATTCTAAAAAAACAAGTCCAAGTTATTCCGAAACGCTGGATTTTATGATTGCCTTTTTTGAGGACAACCATCTATCTCCCTATGACACCTTAAGAACGGGCACTACGTCTTTATCCAATATATTGGACAAGCGCATGGATGCCATTGTCTCCATTCTAAAAAATGTTGAAGAAACCCAATTGAAGCCAACCAAGAAAATGCTTGAATCTTTATTTGAGGAAGTGGAAGATATGCAACCTTTGAAAACCGAAAAAAAAGACTTCCCAGAACCAAAATTAATCACGGAAAAAGAAGAACTCACTTATTACCGTGATGCCTATTTTAAAAAGCAGACCGAGCTCCATGAGCTTAAGCATAGATTCAAGGATATGGTCGAAAAATTCAAACCAGTAAAACATACCTTTAGTACCAATTCCTATGTCATGAAAATAACCGAACAGGAATACATGGCATTGAAAAACGGTATGGCTTAAACTGTTTTCTACCGCACCCGCTTTGGGCGGGCTTGCTGCGTTTTTAAAGCGATGGATTCCCCTCGCTCAGTTTGGAACTAACACAAAAAAACGGTTTTTAATCACAGCCCCTGAATCCATCACTTTAAAAACGGTTGCCCTGTTGGCGTAAAAACCCTATTTCCATGCAACCGTGGAAAGTGGTCTTAATGGTGTTATGGGACTAGCTAGCCAACAGCCCAAAAACCCAGAACCTGCCTTAAAAAACCAAGAAGCTTTCTTAATTTTCGGTATGCCACTTTTTTATGGTCTTTCACCGTATTGACAGAGATGGACAGTGCCTTGGCGATCTCATCGTTTGTATAATCTTTGATGCTGAGCCTTATCACCTGGGCTGCTTTGACCGGTAGTGCCCTGATGGCGTCTTCTATGATAACGGTAGTTTCCACGATTACGGCCTCGGACATAAGGAATTCTTCCGTGCCATAGATTTCCATGTTTTCCTGTCCATAACGCTCTGTGAGCAGATGCTGTTTGCTCTTAAGGTGGTTGAGACATTTATTCCTTACGGCTTTATAAAAATATCCCGTGGTATGACCTTCATCATGAAAAACGGTTCTGTCTTCCCATACCTTGATAAATACCTCCTGAACGATGTCTTTTGAAGTTTCCAAACTATCGAGGTACTTGTATGCGAACACGCATAGTTGTGGATACAGGCTCTTAAAAAGTTTGTTGTAGTCCTTAAGTGTCAGTTCTTTTCCGCCTTGCTTCATGGCTTTGTGCCTTCCCTGCCAATAGCCACCACATCATTAGTTTCGATGCACCCTTTTATGTTCTTGGTCAGCGTATAGATGGATACCAGTTCCCTATTGGTAAAATATACGCTTGGTAACGATTCATAGAACGTGTCGAATTCCTTTCTTAATAAAAGCTGTGTTCCCGTGTTGTATGCCAGGTCGGTATATATAATGCCCATAACCTTGAGTGCCGTGCCACAGTGTTCTTTAACGGCATTGCTGAGGCTTGACCTCTCCAGCAATAGTGCCAGTGAGTCTAGAATATCGTGCTGTGGCAATATAAAGGAGTTGGGGTCTATAGGTTTCTTGTTGTCTTCCATGAGGGTCAGGTTTTGGGTTAATACATGCTTCTTTTTAATGTCTGCAAAGTTGAAGTTGCCTGAAAAACAAGGCCAATACTCCATTAATCCATTTGTATATAGAAACAAAAAAAAGGCATGGAACTCAGCTTACTGCATCAGAGGTACTGGTATACCGTGCTACAATAAGTGAGCCCACGCCCATTGAGAGACGAGAGTATCTTACTTATCATGTTCCTTTAAATTACCAGTTTTCCGTTCAAGATTCTAAGCGAATGTTTCTAAATATTTTAATTTGAATAATCACAAACACATCAATACTAGACAAATATAATAAAATTTCGGTTGTATACAACCTGATTATAAACAATCCTTTAAATATAATCTGATTGTTTTAATTTCATTCTCATGAAGACGCATAAGAAAAAAGAATATCATCCAGTTGTAGATGCCTTAGGAAAAAGGATAAAAAACACCATTAAATCAACTTCATTGGTACAAAAAGATGTGGCACATGATGCGAATATGGATGTCGAAAATCTCCGTAAGTACATGAGAGGAGACCAAGAAATGAAAATAAGCACCCTCATGAGAATCTCTCATGGGCTTAAGTTAACTGTTAGTGAACTCCTCGAAGGTATAGAAAAGGAAATTAATTAGAAATAAGTTAATAGAATTAAAAATTTGATCAATATCTTTTGACATTAATAATTTCATTCAATCATATTTACGAAAAAATAGTATATTCATTAAGAAATTTTCCCGCTTCAAGCTTTTTAGTTTTTTAATTTTGTTTCTCCATTATTACATTCAGCCTCTATAGAAAATTCAAAAACTACATATAACGCAAATCTTAGATTTCTATTTGTCTGTTAATCTTATAAAATTCCCTTTCAATACGCTCCCGTTTTCTTGTGAAGAGCGCATTGAAAGGGAATTCTATTTCAGCCCTGAAAAAATGTTGTTTTGGCTTGTTACTCCAATTGTTGCTTTTTTGTTTCAAATCGCTGCATGTAGGTTGCCTATATCCTACCTTAACTTGCTTAGCATTTAACGTTTGTAAGTAAACATTAAATGAAACCCAATTCGATTTACACTTTTGATTAATTAGAAAAAAAATAAAACTGTTTGATTGTTTATAAAATACTACTAAATTGCATAAAGAATTTTCTTCTTTTTATAGGGTGGTAAAATATGTTATGTACAAAAACATTCACATACCGTCAAATATGGTTGAGTAAGAATATAAAATCTCATTATATAAACAAATTAGAGGCTATGGTAGGACACCCACAACCAAAGAAAATTAAATCATAAATGAAACGAAAGTATTGGATATTATCTCCAAATGTTATGAATGGAGAAGATGAGGCGGACTGGAAAGACTCTATACAAGATTTAAAACGAGCATTTATTGGATATGACGACAAGCATCGTTTTGGTCAAATGTTTAAAAATGAAATTCGTATTGGCGATGTAATTCTTATTGCGCAAGGACAAAACTCAAATAAAAAATTCTTCTTGTGTGGAATTGTAGATTCTGAAGCAAGATATGAGTATGTGGACGGAACACCCAACACATCACAAAACCGAAAATTAAAATTTACAATTCCTAAAGAACGTCTAGACGAATTATGGCTTGACTTCAATGATAGCACTTGGGGAGAATCAAAACAACCTGCTACACTATATCATTTAAAACCCAACGAAGTTGAAGCAGACAATAAAATTGTGAACTCATTATCGGCTGAATTAAACAAACAAATTATCAAACAACTAATGGCAAACATAAAATTATCGGAAGAAAGACAATCTCAAATCAAAGCCCTTTGGAACAAATTCAAAAGTGAAACCAAAGAAGAAGATAAGAGATTTAATAATCAAGAGATTGACCATTTGATTACACAATGGAAACTATACAGGGATAAAATTGTAAATAACACATTAAGTTTAGACGATTACACAAATACTTTAGGAAGTGCTACAGCAACAATGCCCGGAGGCTATTTATGCAATTTTTTGGAACGTACAACTCGAACTGTTTTAGGTTCTTCTAAACCAGGTAATGCAGAAAATTTTGAAGTAAAACTTAATAATGACAACCAAACGTATTTTATCAAAAGTCAAAAAAAGCAGAATGCCACTCGACAAGAAGCGGAAACTTACTTCAACGACTACATCAAAAATCTATTTCGGAGCATTGCTTCGACATCTGACCCGTTAGAAAAAATACGTTTGGTAGAAGATACAGGTTATAGTGCTAAACAGATTTTGATGAAATTAACTGTTTTAGATAATCTATCAGACTTTTTATATATCTATTCTACACAATGGCTAGACGAATTATACAACGAATTTATTGATAGTGATTCCGAAGGAATTCTCACCAAAAACCATCACGTTTGTATTGTCGCAAAAAAACTATTAGGTATAAACGAACAGGACAAAGGCGAACTTATTTTACTCTCACGTTTTTTGTGGCGTTATGGAAATTCAAAAGCTATTGCTGACTTAAACAATCCAAACGTAATAATGTATGGACCACCAGGAACCGGTAAAACATATTCAGTAATCAATAGTTTGGATTTTGTTTGTCAAGGCGACAGTTCTAGATACGAAATATTACAGTTTCATCCGTCATTTACCTACGAAGATTTCATTGAAGGAATAAAACCCAAAGGTGTTTCAAAAGACGGAAATATCCGTTTTGAATTAGTAAACGGAGTTTTTAAGAACTTTTGCATTAAAGCTAAAAATAACCCTGAAAAGGCTTTTTATTTCGTAGTGGACGAAATAAATAGAGCCAATCTTTCAACTGTATTTGGAGAAACCTTATCACTTTTGGAAAAAGATTATCGCCACGACAGCAAAAACAATAAGAATTTACTTAGAACTCAATATTCAACTCTTATTGAAGATTTAATTAACGAAGACAGCGAAAAATATAAACATTTAGCTTACTGTATTGATAATAATGAGGTGAAATTTGGTGTTCCTGAAAATGTGTTTTTCATAGGAATGATGAATGATGTTGACAAAAGCATTGACGCTTTCGATTTAGCACTTCGCAGAAGATTTAAGTGGATAAGAAAAGATTGCGATTACGAAGTAATTGAAGAAGAAACACGTTTTAGAGGCAAAGAGGAATTTAGCAATATTGGTCAATATATAAAATCTTGCGAAAAATTAAACAATTATATTTCTAATGAATTGGGATTAGGCAAATCGTATGAATTTGGTCATTCCTTTTTTATGAAGATAAGCGGCATTTCTAAACGAAAAGAAATTACCCCAAACAATGTAGAAGTTTTATTCAACTTGTATCTACGCCCAACATTGAAAGAATATTTAAGAGCTGTATTTGCGGAAAGTGAATTAGACAATAAGTTAGATGAAGCCTTGAATAAATTTAAAGAAACATTGAAATAAAATGAGAATTAGCGTACCTGTCAATCATAATTTTTACGAAGAAGCACCTATTCCAGAAGCGGATTTGGGGAATATTTTCAACGTAAAAAGGTCAGGCGTTAAATATTTGCAACAAATATTTTCTTCTGTTTATGAGTTAAAACTTGGAGCAGAACAACTAAAGCAAGTCAAAGTATTCAATTTCAAACGTAATCGTTTTTTTGAGCAAGACGAAGAACGTCTTATTCTAAAACTTTATTCCAAAGAAAAGGAAGGAAAAGAGAAAGAATATTTTATTCAGACTGGTTTATACGCTGGTGTTCTTTTTCACAAGGGTTGTAAAATCAATATTACAACAAAGTATGGTGACACTTTTTTAAAGCGTATGCTCAATTTAGTAAATGATATTTATGTTGATAACGAGCAAATCAACGCTAAAAAGGACGAAACAGAAAATCAGTTTTTGTTTATAATAGCTCACTTATTTATTCAATCATTAGAAAAAGCTGTTGTCTTAGGTTTACCACAACAATACCAAAAACATCAAGAAAGAAGCCACAAAGTAAGAGGCAGTATAGACTTTAACGACTACTTAAAAAGAGATATTCCGTTTCAGGGAAAACTAACTACAACTTTCAGAGAGCGAATGTATGTTCAGGAAATCGTAGATGTTCTATATTTAGCATTGAGAAAATTAGAAAATGTTTTTGGAAAAGAAATTCACAGCCGCTTACTTGGATTGAACCAACAATTAAAACAGCAGTATTCGGGACGTTTTGTAAGCTATGAAACAATACGAAAAGCTAAAACACATCAAACGATATACAATCCAATGTATCGTGGTTTTAAAAAAGTATTGGAGTATGCCGAAATAATTTTGCTAAATAAAGATTTAATGCTCAATAATGAAAGGCAAGATATAGCAACAACAGGCTACCTATTTGACATTGCAGAATTGTATGAACTATATCTTGAAAAACTTTTAAATAGAAACTTCCCCGAATGGTTTGTAAGCGGTCAAGTAGAAATTCCAATTTATCAAAAACAATTCTATCGCAGGTCTATGTTTCCAGATTTAATAATGACACATAAAACAAGCGGGAAAATTATTGCTCTTGATGCAAAATTCAAAAAAATGGAAATGCAGAGCAAAGACATTGATAGAGCGGATTTGCATCAAATACATTCTTATTCTGGTTATTATCAGGACGATTTAATCGCAAGCGGTTTGATTTACCCATTATCAAAGAAAATAGACTTTGAATATTCTCATACTGAAACTTTATATGGTGATAATAATAATGAAGTTCACTTTGTGGTTGATGGAGTCTTTGTTTTTGAAAATCAAACGATGGGAGAACTTATTGAAAACGAAAATGAATTTATAAAACGAATTTCACATTTGACGAATAGACACGTAAATCACAATCTGCAACAGCAGTTTTGCGTCAGGCGGGGCTAACGGCTTCTTATGAAAATTTGTGCTAAATTTAAACTGTTTGCCTCATATAAGGTGCAGTGCTAAAAATCCCCTGACTGGGTGTAGCTGAGAAAAGTTAGAGGCAAGTTTGTGGACTAAAAAAGAGAGACCGAGAGGTTAACTACAAAAGATGTATAATATAACCCTTATTGGTACTATACATTTGGAAAATGGACAATGTAATTCTGATGAATTGCACAAGATTATCGAACCTATAAATCCCGAGGTGATTTTTGATGAATTGACGACCCGTTTTTCTGATATGTATTATAGCGACTCGTTTGATATGTATTGTGCCAACAACATTTTGCTTAATCGGCATCCTCCAGTAGTACCTCTTGAAGTAAAATGTATCAAAAGATATAAAGAAAACTATAACATTAAAATTTTTCCTGTCGATATTGATGTAACCCAAAAATTATCTAAATACCAACAGGAAATTCACTTTATGATTCATACATTCTTCAAATACGAAGATTATAAAAAGTTAGATAATGAGAAAGAGGCTTTGATAGCACAGGAAGGTTTTCATTTTCTCAATAGCAATAAATTTTTAGACTTATTAAATGAAAAGGAGGTTCTAGAAAAAAATATTATGGAATCTGAAATCCAGAAGAATAGATTACTTAATATTTACAAATTATTTCACGCAGAACAATACGATAATCGCGAAAACGCAATGCTTCAGAATATTTACAATTACAGCAAAGGAAACCAATATAATCAAGCAGTGTTTTTAATTGGTGCCGAACATAAAAAGTCAATAATGCGAAAAATTACAGAGTACGAAAAACTATCAGAAATTAAATTGAATTGGACAATTTATGGCAACAAATAGAAAACCTGCCTCTAACACCGCATTTGCTAAATACCTGTTTTTTTTAGTAAGTTGTAGCATTTTTCAAACCAAGAAAATTCTATCTCAGCGGAAAAAACTCTGCCCCTATTTCTGCTCCTATTCAATGCGAGAAACGTTGTGTGTAATTTTGCCACGTCCCGAAGACTCCTAGCCTTCATATAAATAATAAAATTCCCTTTCAATACGCTCCCGTTTTCTTGTGAAGAGCGCATTGAAAGGGAATTCAATTTCAGCCCTGAAAAAATGTTGTTTTGGTTTGTTGTTCTGATTGTTGCTTTTTTGTTTCAAATCGCTGTAATAGGTTGCCTATGTCCTCGCTTATCTTGGTTTCCACTACCCTAGCATAGATTTGTGTGGTCGATAGCTTGCTGTGTCCCAAAAGCTTTGATACGGTTTCTAAAGGCACGCCATTGGATAGCATGACAGTCGTAGCAAACGTGTGTCTGGCGACATGGAAGGTCAGATTCTTATGGATGCCGCAGTCCTTGGCTATATCCTTTAAATAAACATTGATTTTCTGATTGGAATAAAGTGGCAATACATTTTCACCATTCATATATTCTGAAAACGTTTTGTACTTATTTATGATTTCTAAAGCTTTAGGTAAAATGGGAATCTTAACCGTTTCATTTGTTTTTTCCCGTTTGGTAAAAATCCAATAGTTATTATCAATACCTCTAGAGATATGATTGCTTTTAAGCATCTTAACATCAACATAAGACAGCCCTGTATAACATGAAAACAAAAAACAATCCTTAACCCGTTCCAATGCCTCTTTTGTGAAAAGCGTACTTTCAATTCGTTCCAGTTCCCTTTCCGAAAGATACTGTCTATCAAATTTTTTGAATTTAAGCTGAAAAAGTTGAAATGGGTTTTTATTTATCCATTCCAATTTGCAGGCAAGATTTATCATTTTTTTTAAGCGTTCCAAATGCTTCATCACACCGTTATTGGTTAAGGTCAATTCGTTTTTCGAATTCCTGCTGTTCCTTAAAAAAATCTCAAAATCACAAATGAACCTATGGTTTAGTTGCTTTAAATAAATATCATTTGTCTTTAGTTCATCAGCTAAAAATGTATATAGGTATTTTTCAGTAGTGTAATAATTCTTCATGGTGCCGAACTTTAAAACATCAACCATGTTTGTATTATGGTATTTGATAATATCCCTTAAAGTCTTATGGTTTTCATCTTCACCCAAGTATCTTGCCTTTACGGCAGTGGCAGAAACCATTTTACCTTCCGCAAATAATTGTTTTTGGCAATCCAATAATTTACTATGTACCTCATCCAGATAGGCGTTTAAAAATCTTATTTTTGATGTATTTCCCCTACATTTTCCCTTATTATTATCCCAATCGTTAATTTGGACGATTCGTTTTAAACTAATTTCTGCCCGTTTTCCATTAATAGTAACACGTGCATAAATTGATAATTTATCTGCGGACTTGGATAATTTTCTTGTGAAGAAAAGTACTGAAAATGTGGTGTTTGTCTTCATTTTGCGAGTTTTAAGTTAAACAATTTTGGTTGTAAAACAAAAGTCAAATTGCTCTTAAAAGCTCTTTAAAATTACGACAATTTTGATAAGAAGTGATTCACCGAATTGTACACCTTTTTGTTGATTTCAATTGATTTCAAATGATATCAAAAAAAATTAAAACACTGAAAATCATATAATTAACAGTGTTCTAATTTTATAAAAATAGGGTTCGTCGGGATGACAGGATTTGAACCTGCGACCACACGGCCCCCAGCCGTGTACGCTACCGGACTGCGCCACATCCCGAATTAATTTTCCAACAGGTATCTTTTTATACCTCGCTTTTTTATTTTTCGTTCCAATTGCACCGCCTCTGATCGAGAGTTACAATTATAATACTTTTTCAGTTCCCAAGGTATTCCCCTGGATGTAAATTTCTTCCCTCCACTATTGTGGACTTTTAAGCGCTTTGACAAATCATTAGTCTGCCCTACATAATACCTATTTATACTTTCGCTGTAAATGATATAAACAACATATTGCAAAACCATTATTTTTTTTGGCGACCATCACGCCATCGGCGTGATACGCTACCGGACTGCGCCACATCCCGAAATTACATTTAAGTGATGACTATCACTAAATAGTTAATCATGGTTTATGGAAGTTCTAACTGTGATAAAGTGTCGTTTATCGTGAACTTTCCGAAGGGCCACATCCCGTTTAAAATTTGGTGCAAAGAAAACACATTTTATTAAAAAATTAAAAATAAAATGCATAAAGAATACCTATAAAAAAATAAAAGCCGAAGCAAAGTCCGGCTTGTACATATAATAAAAGTTGTTATTTAATTATAAGTTGATGTAGAAACTTCAAACGTAGCGTCTTTACCTGCTAAATAACGTTCTGCATCAAGCGCAGCCATACATCCTGTTCCAGCAGCGGTAACGGCTTGTCTGTAAACATGATCTGCAGCGTCACCCGACACAAATACGCCTTCAATATTAGTTTTTGAAGTTCCGGGTACATTTATAATATAGCCTGTTTCATCTAAATTTAAAAAACCTTTAAATATATCTGTGTTTGGTTTATGACCAATTGCTACAAAAAATCCTGTTGCGGGAATTACGTGTTTTTCATTGGTTTTATTATTAAAAGCCCTTACACCTGTAACTACTTGTCCGTCACCTAAAACCTCATCAGTTTCCGTATTAAACAATATTTCGATATTTGGTGTGTTCTTAACCCTGTTAGCCATAATTTTTGACGCTCTAAATTCATCACGTCTTACCAACATGGTTACTTTTTTACATAATTTAGAAAGATAGTGCGCCTCTTCACAAGCCGAATCGCCAGCACCTACAATAACTACTTCTTGATTTCTATAAAAGAACCCATCACAAACAGCACAAGCTGAAACACCGCCTCCTAATTTTAAATATTTCTGTTCAGAATCTAAACCTAAATATTTAGCAGATGCTCCTGTTGAAATAATAACTGTATCACAATGAATTTCCTTAGTTTCATTAACCCATACTTTATGTACATCGCCCGAGAAATCTACTTTAGTAACCCAGCCATCACGCACATCGGTTTCAAAGCGTTCTGCTTGCTTTTGTAACTCCAACATCATTTCTGGTCCTGTGATACCATCTGGATACCCAGGGAAATTTTCAACTTCATTGGTCGTTGTTAATTGACCTCCTGGTTGGGTTCCTTGATATAAAACGGGCTTCATGTTGGCTCTAGCGGCATAAATCGCTGCGGTATATCCTGCTGGTCCCGAACCAATTATTAAACATTTTACTTTTTCAATTGTATCTGACATAATCACTATTAATTTTAATCTTAACAAAAGTAGAATTTTTGACTCAAAACTTGCATTAAAATTATCAAAAGATATTATCATCGTATAAGTACTTATTATCCAATATTTTATTTCTCCCGTTTTTTTCGTAACTTGTAGTAGTATGATTATTAATTAAACTCTTCATTTATGAAAACATTTATACTTATTTTCTGTACGTCCTTTATATTTTCCTGTAACAACAATAAAAACGTTGAACAGCCTATAAAAGAACATTCTTTAGAAGGTGCATGGGAATTAGTTAGCTTTTTGAACTATAAACAAGATGGTTCTGTAGATACTATAAAATCTTCCAACGTATACAAACAAATGAAGATGTTTTCTAAAACTAAGATTATGTGGAGCAGATTACGGGCATGGGACTCTTTAGACTGGTTTGGAGTTGGAGATTATACTTTTAAAGATGGTACATTAACCGAAGTTTTAGATTATGGTTCTCATGCTATGAGTAGCCGTATAAAAGCAAAAAAGAAATTTATTTTCGATATAACAATTGACGAAAACTCATTTACCCAAGTTGAAATTGATAGCTTAGGTCACCCTATATATGCCGAAAATTACAAACGCGTGGAATAAAAAAAGCCAAACTATTAAGTTCAGCTTTTTCCTTTTATAAAAATTATAATAACTTGTTCAATTATTTTCTAACAGCTTTAACAATTGCAAGTGCATTTCTTACGTCTTGCTCTAGTTTTGCATAATCCTTGTTAGCTATAATGTCTTTAGAAATTAACTGAGATCCCATACCTACACAAGTTACACCAGCATCAAACCAACCTTTTAGATTTTCTTCTGTTGGAGATACACCACCTGTAGGCATAATGCTTGTCCAAGGTTGTGGTCCTTTTATTCCTTTTACGAATTGTGGCCCGTAAATATCACCAGGGAAAAGTTTTACTATTTCGCAACCTAACTCTTCTGCTCTAGCTATTTCGGTTAATGTTCCACAGCCTGGAGACCATAATACTTTTTTACGGTTACAAGCAATGGCGATATCCTCTCTTAAAACAGGAGTTACTATAAAGTTTGCTCCTAAAGCCATGTATAAAGATGCTGCAGCTCCATCGGTAACAGAACCAACACCCATGATCATGCCTGGTAATTCTTTAATAGCATATTTGGTTAATTCACCAAAAACCTCGTGAGCAAAATCACCACGCGCCGTAAATTCCATTAATCTTGCGCCACCATCGTAGCAAGCTTTTAATACCCTTTTACTTAACTCAATGTCATTATGAAAAAACAAAGGAATCATCCCTGTATCTTTCATGGCTTGAGCTACTTCTAATCTTGAAAATTGTGCCATTTTTATTGTTTTTATTTTTTTAATTCCAGTTTAATATTTTCTTAAAATCATATGCCTCTGGATTGGGGACATATTTTTTTGCTTGTTGGTAATCTTTCTCTTGAATATAGAATAAATTATTGATGAACAGTTGTGCCATATCAGAATTGATGTCTACCAACCGTGGTGGAATCTTTCCGTTTTCATCCTCAAAATCCTTTAAAAATAACGGTGTAATATCTCCCCTTGAGTTTGCACTAACAATACAACCTGAAATACCTTGGTCATACAATTTTTTAACGCCTATACCTAGTAGGGTACACAAAGTTAAATCGAATGCAATGGGATTACAACATCTTAATTCGTAACCAAGTTCTACTGGTCTTGATTTTACGACTAGTCCCAGTTCCTTTAATTTAACTTGTAATAAATAGTTAAAGATATGCGATTTACTGACGTTACCTAATTCTGGATGCCCATGATCATCATACGTAAAGTTTATACCTGAATTTATGATTTCTTTTTCATCCATAAAATGAAAAACGCCTTCACTTACCAAAGCGACCCCATATTCAACACCTTCTAATTTACATTTAACGATTGAAGAAATAATCATATTGATTATCTTATCGAATGTAATCGTTGTTTTGTTAAACATTTCTGGGATAATCATCATTTGAAAGTGACAAGCCGAAGCAATTCCGAAAGCTAAATGACCTGCAGAACGACCCATGGCCGACATAACAAACCAATTTTCGCTAGTTCTGGCATCTTCATAAACCGTATTACCTATACGAACACCTTCATCTTTTGCTGTATGAAAACCAAATGTTGGGTTTCTATCTGGCAAAGGCAAATCGTTATCTATGGTTTTTGGAACATGGACGTGTGCAACCGATAAATCCTGGGTTTGAAGATACTTTGTTAATCTATTAGCGGTTGAAGCTGTATCGTCTCCACCAATAGTTACCAATAATTTTACATTATTTTTTTTGAAAAAATCAGCTTTAAAATCGCTGTCTTTGGGTTTGAATCTACTCATGATCAAAGTAGAACCTCCACGACTAAAAATACGATCGGCATGATGGAAATCAAAAATTTTCACTTCGGGATTCTCTGAAAGTAGCCCTTGGTATCCATGATGAACGCCTATAACCTCATACCCATCTTTCATAAAGGTTTTAGCAACCGTACTTATAACAGTATTAATACCTGGTGCAGGACCGCCACCACAAATAATCGCAATTGATTTTTTCATACACTATTAAGAATCTTAAAGATTTAGTTGAAGCCAAAGAATAAATTTAAAAAGCCTGCAAGGTTTTGAAAATCTTGCAGGCTATAAATTTATTATCGAGCAACTCTACCTGATGCATCACCACCCATAAGTTTGGTTACTTCATCAACAGTTACTAAGTTAGCATCACCTTTAATAGTGTGTTTTAAACAAGATGCCGCTACGGCAAAATCTAAAGCATTTTGATCGTTATCTGGATACGTTAATAATCCATATATTAAACCACCCATAAATGAATCTCCACCACCTACTCTATCAACAATATCGGTAATTTGGTATTGACGGGTTTGTAACATTTGTTTACCATCATATAAAACCCCAGCCCATGTGTTGTGAGATGCAGAAATAGAACCTCTTAACGTTGTGATTACTTTTTTAGCTCTTGGGAATTTTTTCATCATTTGTTGACAAACCGATAAGAAAGCTTCAGCCTTCACATCATGTCCATGCGTTTGAACTGCTGCTCCTTCTGGCTTAATGCCAAAGTGCATTTCAGCATCTTCTTCGTTACCAAGAATAACATCACAATAAGAAGTTAATTCAGTCATGATAGCTTCACGGTCTCCACCGTATTTCCATAACTTTGCACGGTAATTTAAGTCGGTTGAAATAGTAACACCTAATTTGCTAGCCGCTTTAACAGCTTCTAAACAAACATCGGCAGAACTTTGGGAAATAGCTGGTGTAATACCTGTCCAGTGGAACCACTCTACACCTTTAAATACTTCTTCCCAATTAATCATACCAGATTGAATTGTAGCCATAGAAGAGTGTGCTCTGTCATAAACGACTTTACTACCTCTAGATACCGCTCCTGTTTCCAAAAAATATATACCTAAACGGTCTCCACCCCAAACAATTTTATCTACACCAACACCTCTTTTACGCATTTCCATCATCGCACATTCACCAATGTCATTTTTAGGTAAACGGGTTATAAAATCTACAGAAATACCATAATTTGCTAATGATACTGCTACGTTAGATTCTCCACCGCCATAAACAACATCAAAATTGTCTGCTTGAGAAAATCTTAAAAATCCTTGAGGTGCTAATCGTAGCATGATCTCACCAAATGTAACTACTCTACTCATGTTATTAAATTATAAATTTAGTTAAATTAAATTTTGCTTAAACGTTTAAGCAAAGGCTTATTAGTAAATATAACAAAAACATTAAATAAACTTATCTATTTTGTTTATAAAAACTAATGTACTATTTTTGCTTAAACGATTAAGCAAAAATATATAAAAAATTGAGAAACAAAAAAAAAACGACCATAAAAGACATTGCTAGCGTTTTAAATATCTCTCCCGCAGCAGTTTCAAAGGCATTGCATGATGATTCACGCATAAGTGCCAAAACAAAGGAAGCTGTAAAAAAGGTGGCGAAAGACTTAAATTATCAACCCAATCACCTAGCAAGTGCGCTTCGTAGAGGAAAAAGCAATTTGGTAGGCGTCATAGTTCCCAGAACCAACAGTCACTTCTTTTCTTCGGTGATTCAAAATATTGAAGAAGTTTTAAATAAAGAAGGTTATAATATTATCATTACCCAATCGAACGAATCTTATAAAAAAGAATGCCGTAATATTGATACGCTGTTATTCACACAGGTTGATGGCATCATTGCTTCCATGGCCAATGAAACCATCAGTTTAGATTTTTACGAGAAAATTAAATCAAAAGGCATTCCCTTAATTCTATTTGACCGTGGTGAAAACGATTTGAATGTCGATTATATTGGTATAAATGATTACGACAGCAGCCACATGATTGTTGAGCATTTAGTGCAACAGGGTTGTAAACGCATAGCACATATTGGTGGCTATAGGCATACGCGTATTTTTAATAACAGAATAAGAGGTTATATTGATGCTATTAAAAAACATCATTTACCATTAGATGAAGCACTACTAATAGAAAGCAGCCTTACTTTAGAAGACGGTCGGGATAAAATGATGCAACTGCTAAACTTAAAAAACAGACCCGATGCCGTTTATGTTGCTGGAGATTATGCCGCTTTAGGGGCGTTACAAGTGTTAAAAGAAAACAACATTGAAATACCTAATACTATTGCTTTAGTTGGTTTTGGTAACGAACCTTTTACATCTATGGTAACCCCGTCTATTTCCAGCATAAACCAACACAGTGATGACATTGGAAAACTGGCAGCACAAACCTTTTTAAAACGTGTAAACGACCTAAAAACGAAACAAACATTAAATAAAATAATACTTGATGCTGAATTGATTGTTAGAGACTCTTCTCATGTGAAGAACCTATAGCATAAAATCTTCTCTTATAGGACTAAAAACGTCTATTAAAACACCGCTTTTTTTACAAATGGTTCCATGCATGGTATTTGGCGGGATATAAAGGGCATCTCCTTCTTTAACTAATTTCACTTCGTTATCAACTGTAAATTCAAACTCACCGCTAGCCACATACGTCACTTGTGAGTGGTAATGGCTATGCAAAGTGCCAACGCCTCCAGCTTCAAAATGAACATTTACAAGCATAATTCTATCATCATAGGCCATAATTTTTCTTTTTATTCCGCCTCCTAATTCTTCCCATTCAATATCATCTCCTAATAAAAAAATGTTGCTTGCTCCAAAACTCTTCATATTATTTATTTTTATAAGCGTTAATTGAACAAATGTACTTTTTTCTGAATTATTAATAAAATAGATTATAGTATATGACAAAAATTAAATCGTCTCACATAGGTTTCTGCCGAAGTCCAATCCAAAATACTTCTGCATATAGCTTCGACAAGCTCAACTTGACAGACTGTGTTCGATAAAACCAGTTTAAACCATACATTGTCGGACTGAGCTTGTCGAAGTCCCCGCTCGTGACGGCGGAGTAAAAAAGTAAGCAAAGAGAGATTGCTATTCAAATGTTTATTTGCATTTCTCCACTAGCGCAAGCATCTTGCTTGTGCCGTTAACCAAGCTAACATTTGATTTTTATTCATATTTCTAAACTTAAATTTATATTCATAGCAATTTGTTTCATCTGGTCTATTTTCTATTTTCTATTCTCTTTATTCTATTCTCTTTTAACGAAACAGTCTCTAAAACATACTGATTGGCAATATTTGTAAATTCCTTAATTTGCTGTTGCTCCCATACAGCATCTTTATCTAATTCTTCAGCCAACATTTTTGCCACCATAGGAATTATTTCTAATGTTGCGCGGGCATCTAAAAACAAGGTGCGAACACGTCGAGCCAAAATATCTTCTACGGTTCTTGCCATTTCGTATCGAATCGCCCAAATAATTTCTGCTTTGGTATGGGGTAACCGTTCATGTACTGTTTCACCCAATTCAGGATTTGTTGCAATTAAACTTTGAATGCCCTCTTGGTCGCTTCCGTAAATATATTGATGGCGGGTTTTATCATTAGATGTTGTAGCGCCATGAATTTTTATGTTTTTTGTTTTACATGATACATACTTCAATTTCCCTATCGAAATAGCTTTATTTATGGTATCCTGCGCCATGCGTCTATAGGTCGTCCATTTGCCACCGGTAATGGTTATTAATTCAGAATTTGAAACGATAATTTTATGGCTTCTGGAAATTTCCTTTGTTTTTTCAGACTTATCTTTTGGTGCTGCCAGTGGTCTTAGGCCTGCAAAAATGCTCAACACATCCTCTTTACCCACTTTTTTGGTTAGATAATTATTTGCCGTAGTCATGATGAAATCTACTTCTTTGTCTAAAGCTGTTGGTTCTAAACTGTGACTATCAAGTAACGTATCGGTGGTACCAACAACCACTTTATTATGCCATGGCACCAAAAACAATACCCTGCCGTCAGTGGTTTTTGGTATCATAATAGCATCCTTT
The DNA here is from genome assembly GCF_003425985.1 of Mariniflexile sp. TRM1-10. Lineage (NCBI taxonomy): Bacteria > Pseudomonadati > Bacteroidota > Flavobacteriia > Flavobacteriales > Flavobacteriaceae > Mariniflexile > Mariniflexile rhizosphaerae. Next base: position 3,641,522 of record NZ_CP022985.1, on the reverse strand, counting down.
CCGGGCAAAAAAGATTTATCTAAAACTAAATGGATTCCTTGGCTTGGACGCACCATGTCTTTTGCTTCTGAATTATCCATTTTCAAAATCTCATCGGTAAAAACACCTGTAGCATTTATAACAACTTTGGCGTTTAAGGTATAGGTGGCCTTAGTTTCCATATCTTCAGCTATAACTCCATTGACTATGCCATCATCGTTTTTCGACAACTGATTTACTTTAAAATGATTTAAAACAGTAGCCCCATGTTCTATGGCCGTTTGGGCAATATTTACCGCTAACCTGGAATCGTCAAACTGTCCATCATGATACACCACACCTCCTTTAAGTTTTCCATTTTTGATAGTACTTAATCTTGAAAGGGTGTCTTTTTTGTTAATCCGCATCGATTTTCCAAAACTTAATTTACCTGCTAGCGTATCATAAATTTTAAGCCCTATAGTATATTTAAATGTGTCCCACCACGTATAGTTTGGAATTATAAAAGACTGATTGCAGACTAAATGTGAGGCATTCTTCAATAACAAGCCTCTTTCGTATAGTGCTTCCTTTACTAAATCAATGTTGCCTTGCGCTAAATAACGAACACCGCCATGAAGCAGTTTTGTGCTTCGACTAGAGGTTCCTTTTGCGAAATCTACTTGTTCTAATAAAAGGGTGCTAAATCCACGTGTGACACTATCTAAAGCAACACCTAATCCAGTGGCGCCTCCTCCAATAATTATCACATCCCAAGCAGGCTGCTTTTTTAATTGGATTATCAAAGTATTTCTGTTAAACAAATTGGTTGTTTTTTGTTTAAATGTAATAACTTTTTTATGAAGTCATTTAAACTTTTCTTTTTACCTGCAAAAATGATTTTCAATCCGTTCCTATGAGCTTTTTCCGCTTTTCATTTAAGATGGTATTAATTATTCCTCAACAGGTTCAATTTTCTTTATTAATGTAAATAATACCAAAAGAGATAGTGGAATAGTTACTGCTATGACTATGAAAGCTGGCGTATACGAATTTGTGGTAATTTGCCCTATAAACCAATTCATTACCATGACTGAAATTGCACCTACCGTACCTGCTAATCCTGCTAAGGTACCTACGGAAGGGCCTTTAAACAAATCGCTTGATATGGTTTGAATGTTTCCAATAGCAAACTGGAATCCAAATAGCACAAATGTAGCTATGTAAATAAATGTCATAAAATTATTCTCGTTTACCAAGAAAATAATTCCCAATAATCCTAAGAAAATCATGATTCCTCCTAATGTGATAGTCAATTTTCGTGATGCATCTACAGTCATTATTTCCATTAATTTACCCGAAAACCATCCCCCTGCGATACTTCCTGCTGCGCCACCAAGATAAGAAATCCATATAGTAGCGCCAATTTCCTCTATACTTAAATCAAATTTTGAATGTAAGTAGATAGGCATCCAACCCACAAAAAACCACCAGATTGGTTCAATAAAAAAACTACAAAGCAATACCCCCCAAGATTCTTTATAGCTTAAAATTTTCCGTAAACTTAAGCTTTTCACCTTTTTCTTATCAATGAGTTCGTCTTTATCAATTCTATCGGAGACAATAAGATTTCTTTCTTCCTCAGTTACCCATGGATGCTTTTCTGGAGTGGACTTGTTCAGAAACAACCAAGGGATTACCCAAAGCACTCCAACAGCTCCTAAAATGATATAAGTCGTTTTCCAACCAAATTGGGCATATAAAAATATAATTATAAATGGTGCTATCACATTTCCTATGGAAGCTCCTGCATTAAAAATACCTTGGGCAATGGCTCTTTCTTTTATAGGAAACCACTCGCCATTGCTTTTTACTGCACCAGGCCAGTTACCTGCTTCTCCCAAACCTAAAAGCCCCCTAACTATGGAGAGCGAAATCAACCCGCGCGCAAAAGCATGAAACACGGATGCTAATGACCATACAACAATAGATACCACAAACCCTAAACGTGTACCAATGATGTCGTATAATTTCCCAGATAAAAATTTGCCTGCGGCATAAGTAGCCATAAATACGTTTAACATAATAGCATAATCGGTATTATCCATACCTAAATCTTTACCCATTTCTGGCCACAACAATGCAAACGCAGTTCTATCTACATAATTTATAACGGTAGCTATAAAAATCAATGTAATAATCCACCAACGTAAACCTTTAATTTTCATCTTTTTATATTTTTTAATTTTTAATTGTCATGCTTCGACAAGCTTCACTTGCTATCTTCGCTGCAAAATATATTTTGCATATTACTAATGCTCAGCACAAGCTTGGAATACCCTTAACAAATCATCCGCGTGTGTGTGAATGCTATTCTCATGGGTGTTTCATTTTTTATTATTTTTATTTTACCTCACCTAGAACCGCCTTTTCGGGCAGTTCTGACCTCTTCAAAGGAGAGGTGAATTGGATACCCCCGAGGCTGAGCCTTCAGGGAATTATTTAAATTAAATGGCAATAGGGAAGTGCTTCTAAAACACATGCATGTTTTAAAATAGTTGCTTTTAATACGTTTGGTTATGATGTAATACAGTAAAACTATATCGTGAAGCAGATGTCCCGACCTTGCCTTATTTGAAAAACAAAAAGCGCTTTAATTTGTTCTTCTAACTATTGTGATTTTATATTATAACAATACTGGTACAATACGCTAAAATGATCTTTCATTTTTTGTTTTGCCAATACAGGATCTTGTTTCTTTATAGCCTCATAAATTTCTGTGTGTTCTTGAATTCCTATAACCGACAATCTTTTATCACAAACATGATACTTTTCAAAATTCATAATTATTTGTGGTGTGATAGTTAACATGAATGTATTCAAAGTGCTATTACCACTTGCTTTTGCTATTGCTAAATGAAATAACAAATCTTCTTGTACAGCATCTTCACCAGATAACACCTTTTCTTTATAAGCATCTAATGTGTTTTTTATGTTTTTTAAATCTTCATCGGTACGTCTTAATGCTGCCAACCGCACTGTTTTTAATTCCAACAATATTCTTGTTTCTACCAACGATTTAAAGTCTGGAGACTCTAGTCTTAAAATATCTTCAATCATTCCATTCATGGCAACAACGCCTATGTTGGCAACAAAAGTGCCACTTTGCGGTATTGATTTTAACAATCCGTAAAATTCTAATTTTTGAATGGCATCCCTAACATTACTCCTGCTAACCTCAAACTTTTCAGATAACATTCTTTCTGAAGGTAGCTTGTCTCCTGGCTCCAGGTTTTTATAATTAATCAATTCCTTTATTTTAGAGATTATAGTATTTTGAATCTCTAAATTGTCATTTTTAGTAAGTATTTCTAATTTCATTTTTATAAATAATTATTCCCTCAGGTTAACCACAATATTATGTTAAAATTACAATAATCCCATCATAAAAAACGCATTAAGTTACCCTTTTTTAGAATTTGAAACCAACTTATTTCATAAGCTAACTGGTAGAAAAATCTTATTAAACTGGATAACCATATTGGTTTACCAAATATATGCAAATTTTGTTAAAAAAAATGTTTCCATATGTTTTTTTTGCAAACTAATAATTGATTAATAGAATATGACTACATAAAATCTTCACGAATTGGACTAAATACATCTATTAAGACGCCACTTTTTTTACAAATAGCCCCATGCAATACATGTGGTGGAATATAAAAGGCATCACCTCCTTTTAGTAATCTTGTTTTATCTCCTATGGTAAGTTCAAACTCGCCGCTTACCACATAGGTGACTTGTGAATGGTAATGCTCATGCATGGGACCTATACCTCCAGCTTCAAAGTGAACGTTTACTAACATAATGTTATCATCATAGGCCATAATTTTACGTTTTACCCCCTCACCTACAACTTCCCAAGGGATGTCATCTCCCAATAAAAATTCTTTACTTGCTCCAAAACTTTTTTTCATTCTATATAATATATTTTAATTAATTTGAAATCGCCATGATTTGGAAACGCTAACACTACTGAAAATAAAGCGATACCATATGACCTTTAAAAAACAATGAATATTTACATATGAAATAAACAATAAGCACCTTTCCATTGATAGGTCTTCTCTTCTATCTTTATTTGATGGGTACTATTTTTTGAATTGTCTTTAAAAGAAAATGTAAACATGCTTTTTCCAGCACTTTCGGTTTCAATTACCAGTGCTATACATGAGTCATCACTATAAACAACATCTAATTTTTTAATATTGCTGAAGGCATTAACTGCTGCTTCACTAACGGGATTGTAATGCCCATGGGATTCTAGAACAGATATAAAATAAGTGTCTTTACTGTTCTTTTTTCTGATAATGAATCCTGCATCTCTTCTTAAATTAAAATTCGGATCGTTAGCGCCTATGCGGGCAAATATTAAATCGTCATTGTTTGAAACGACCGATGTAAGTGTATAAAATCGGTCTTTATTCAACCAAGATATTTTAGCATTCCCTGTTTCCGATGTACCCTCAGCTTCACTCCATAGATGTTGGTATCCATTTTTAGTTCCTAAAGGCTTTAAGCTTTCAGGTGTTGTGTATTTAAAATTTACAGCTATCAATTGTCCTAAATAATAATACGGCAAATCAAATTGATGTTCACTTTCAGCATGGATCTTAATGATATCCAAAAGATATGGATTCTCGAAACTGTCATCTTTTATAAATACCATGGTTCGATGCAATTCAGTACCCGGATATGCATTTGTTTCCGTAGCACTTACAACTTGAATGTTTGGATTGGAAACATCAAATAAATATTTTTCGGAATGGTGCAAACTGCCTGTTTCAAAATCACCACCAAAATGTGAAGTTTCGTCTTGATTTATGGTATTATGGGCAATGGTTTGTTTTGCCCATGTGGTGTTTTCTTTTAAATAATTGCCTCCTCCCTTTTGTTGAATATTTACAAAACGCGCCATTCCATAATCTTGAACCACTTCGTTTCCAGCTTCATAATAAGAGAATGATAATTTATCGTAATGCCCGTGACTTAAACCTTGTGCAGAATATTTCATCACTAAAGTAAGCGCGTCTTTTGTGCTATTTGTTCTTAATATGGCTACGCCACCTTCGTCACCATTTTTTCCGTCAGATAGATCGATTGATTTTTTAATAAAAGGGGTTTCTAAACCATTGCGTATTCCAAGGGCTACCGATAAACCTGCATCGTCGAGCGACACCTCGCCTTGTGCTTTTGCTATAGATAATAATTCGGTTTTATTACCGCCATAAAAATACCCAATATTTACTGCCGACACCAATTCCCTTGAGTAATACGACATGCCTTTTTGAGCATCATTTAATGGGAAGAAATTGCCCTTGGCATCGGTTAAATGTAACAATGTATTTATCGATTTCAATAGCACGCTATCTTTATACTCAAAGATTTTAAGCTCAGGTTTTACGTTTTGTAACGCTTCTGCAAAAACCAAAAAGGGATACATGGCGTACCGTTGGTAATAAGGTCCTTCGGTATAATAACCATCTGGTGAAAATGGTTCTTCTAAATTTGCAAGAAACCCTACTTTTTGCCCTTTCTTTTTTATAAAACCTCCATCATTGTCTTTGGCATTGGGGTCTATATTATCGGTTTTTAATCCATGCAATGCGATTTCGAGCAATTCAGCATCGTCCATAACCAATGCTATCATACCAACTGCCACATTACCCCACGTACTATGGTTATGTACCCGATTGAAAAACTGTGGATTTTCTACCGAAATAAACCTTGCAAATGGTTTAAAAAGATTTTCTTCTAAATGAGCACGTTCTTTTTCAGTCAAATAATTATACACACAATCGTACGCTTGACTTACATACACCAACCAATTGGAATCGTTTAAACATTGCCAAAACAGTTTGCCACGTGCATACGACCTTGTTTGTGGATGTACCGGAAGTGTTGGATATATTCTAGCGTATTCCAAAAGCATTTCCTTAACGTAACTTGCATATTTTTCATCATCAAATATTTGATATAAAATACCTGCTTTTTGTAAAATTAGAAAGTTCCTTTTGTGTCGCTCGTGCGTATAGCCCCCAGAATAATCTTTTGGGATGGGTACTTCAATGCCATTTAAAATGCTGGCATCTACTTCGGCTTTTACTTTTGCTAAAGTGTCATCAAAAAGAGGAACGGTTCCTAACTGCGCTTTTATGTTTTCAACACCTGTTTTTGTAAGTATTAAACTGGGGTGTTCTTGTTTACTTGATTTTTTTGCATTAGAAATTCCTTTCGATTGTGCTTTGCAAGAAGCAACAATCAATAGTAATGCAACTAATAGAGATGGTATTTTGTTTTTTAAAAACATGTTTGTTTTTTTGAAATTATTCTTTGCTCACAATCAGTGAATGCTTCCCCTTGTGAAAACTAATGATTTGATTGCATTTTAAAAATACGCTTTATAATATTATTTTAACGTGGGTTCGATTTAAAAACAATTCTATATTTAAGGATAAACTAAGTTGTCACCTTGAGCGCAGTCGAAAGGTTATTAAAATCGATAACTTCTATAGGTTTCGACTGCGCTCAACCTGACATCAAAATCTAAGTAAATTATTTTTAATTAAATACATTCTTGATTATATCGAACTCACTTTATTTTATGTTAATTTTGAATGTCTTCTAATTCCTCGATATAAAAATCCGCAAATTTCACTTGTTCATCCCTCAAATCTGATGCGTTTTGTAAGCTTCTGTAAATGCCCCATTTGGGACGTAAAAATTGAGCATCGGTTTTCCACATTCTTATGGAATCATTGCTGTAGTTTAGTAATACTTTGCCATTGTCAGCTCTAGTTAAAGTCACTTCATACTTGCCTTTTCCAATCTCGCCATAGGTGATTCGCTCATAAACTTCTACCCAAACACCTTTAAAATCTTCTAAAGGCACATCGATTAAATTATTCTGCTCCATGTTGGAAGCATATCTGATTTGAAATGCATCCACTTTCAATTTTCTTAATGTGAAAGTGATGCTTGGCATGGCATCTTCAGTACCTCCAACTGCCTTTATTTGGTGGATATGTGTGAATTTATTCGATGCTTGAAAGTGTTTATCCAATTTGAATTTCCATTTATAAACAACCGTTTCTCCAAGTGTTGCAATAAGATTGTCGGGGGATTGTTTATAGGTTTTGATTTCGGTACGTTCCCTATCAAACTTTTTACAACGGTCATTATCTTCTTCCACATGGGCATGAAACACAAATACATATTTCTTTAAATCAGCATCCCATGTTTCGGTAATGTGATTTCCAAAATCCTTATGGGCACAATCGGGTGTTTCTATCACATCATAGTTGGGTGCCAAAACGTTATTGATCAATTCATAGGTTTTCCCTTTACCATCAGCTTCCAGAATGGTTTGTGCATTCGGTGAGAGGGCAGATAAAATCAAAAATAGGATGAAGATTTGTTTCAAGACGTAAATTATTTAATGATTAATTTTTGGGTGTGCTTACCTATTTCCGTATCGATTTGAACTAAATATACGCCTGAAATTAGTTTTGACACATCTATTTCCGATAAATCATCTGAATCAATTTGCAATACTTTTTTACCTGTCATCGTACTTATGATGATTGATTTTAGTTGTATTCCATCTGTTTGAATGTAGAATTGATATGACGCAGGATTTGGATATATTTTTATGTTGCTGACAATGTCACTTTCAATAACTGACAAGGTATCGCCGTAAGCATTTGGACCAACATCGTTTATTCCAATGGGCGTGTAAACAATACCACTGCTGCTAAAATGGTCAGCACCAACGCTGCTCAATGTGGGACGTGATTGTCCTTCAATATCTTCATCAATAATTAAAGAAGACGCGCCATTTTCTTTTGTGGGTGTTGTGTTTGTGGCTTTCCAAATGCTCCCTGTCAAAGCTAAATTTGGATTCTCATTAGAGATTTCATCGGAAGTAAATGTATAGCCATCACCATTTAAAATAGCGTCATCCATAGGATACATCACATTATTGACCCAAGTCACTTCGCCGGCTTGGTCATTGTATATTTTAACCAGGCTGTGTTCTGAACCTATGACTAAATTATTGGCTATGGTTATATCTTGCAATGCTTGGTCATAAGAACCATTGCTTTTTGCGTAGCCTATTTCGATGCCGTAAGCGTTATTGACCAAAGTATTGTTGGCAATAGTGATGCGTTCGCCTCTATAATGCAAACTTTGATCGGTATCAATGCCGTCAATGGCATCGCCTTGTGTCAAGGTTATTGGTGCGTCAAAACGGGTGCCTTGCAAGCCTTCAAGGTAATTGTTAACAATCACATGGTCTGTACCGTAAGCTCTAATGCCGCCTGTATAAATCGTTTGTTCTTGATTAGCATCATTTATAAATATGCCATTGGCTTTTCCGTCTCCAAAAAAGTAATTGCCTTCCACACGGTTTCTGTTGCCTTGGCGTAAAGTTAAAGACCCATAACTTCTCTTAAAAGTATTGTGTCTTACCACATTATCACAAGATTTCACAGAGACAATCTCTGGGTCGCCGTCACAGTCTTCAAACAAATTGAATTCTACGGTTGTAAAACCACTGGTTGTTGACAATTGACTGTTGCCTATTCTAATGGATTCTTTTTCGTTTTCAATTCGTGGTGTATTATTATAAAAGTAGTTATGGTCAATTCTGTCGTATTGCGATTGTTGGTTGACGGTTTTGTCTTCGTTGTAAGTGCCATCAATAGTGATATAATTCCCTGCTGTGGTTTTATTTTGAAACGTATTGTGGTCAATTCTATTGTGGTGGCTCAAAAACTGAAACGTATAATCATTATAATAACCTGTTATTACAATCCATTTGAGTGAGCTGGTTGTTTGTGTTTCAAAAACATTTCTGGTAATTCTGATATTGTTGGACGCTTCTAATTTCACCAATGTACTATTACCAGTGCAATCAAATACAAAACCTTCCAGCGTAATATGTGCTGCCTTTTTAAACACAAAATAGGAATTGCCGGTTAAGGTTACGCCTCCAACGGTTTCCGCTTTTATAACAATCGGGTTTTCGGCCGTTGCGATTTTGGTGAAACTTGCATAAAAATCAGGATAAGTCCCATTTGAAACAATAAATGTTTCACCCCCAGAAGAGGCATTCACTAAATTCTGCAAATTGGTATCTGTTGTCACATAGGTTTGTGCAGAAAGTGTTATTGATGATAGAAACAACAAGAAAAAGTTAAGTAATGATTTGATAGACATAGTTTAGGTTTTTAAATGACATGCAGAAACGTTTTTAAGAGTCCTGCATGTCATTAAGGGGATTTATTGTTTGATTAACTTGTGTGTCATTCTGTTTCCATTTGTAGTGGTCATATTTATGAAATACAATCCTCTAGCTAAATTTGAAATAGATAATGGATTCTTACCCGCATTAAAATGGCCTTTCATTAACGTTTGACCATTCATATTGATGAGTTGGTATGATGCATTATCATTAAGTGAAATCGTAACATGCTCCTTAGTCGGATTTGGATACATTGAAAATTCAAATGCATTGAAATCTTCAGTTCCTAGGGTTGCGCATTCTGTGGCATCCAATACAAAATTGGTATTGGTACCTACAGAATAATTACTGCCTATGGCTGTTTCCAGAGGGCCACCAGGAGCAAAATCTGAAGCATTATCAGTATACACACAAGACAAATTGTTGTTGGTACTTATTTTGAAATACGTAAAAGACGTATATGGAATGGCTCCTAAATCTATATTGGTTAAATCATTGCCAAAAGCTCCTAATTTCTCTAAACTTAAATTCCCAGATACATCAAGACTTCCTGTAATCGCATTGTTTTGAAAGCGCAAATATGTTAATGTCGTAAATCCTGTGATGTCTAAACTCGTTAAATTGTTATTAAAACAATCCAATCTTTGAATGCCGGTATTTCCAGAAACATTAATACTTGTTAATAGATTATCATTAACATACACGTACCTTAATCTTGTCGGATCGGTCAATTGTGTTGTAGCCAAGGAAGCATCCAACGATTCAAGCGAACAACCATAGCCTTTAATGTGGTAAATCACTCTACAACCTGAAATATCCACGGCAGTTACACCTGTATTGTTGTAAAAATATAAGTTGGTCAATTTATCTAAACCTGACACATCCACAGTGCCTGTTAGAGCATTATCCTGAACATAAAGATTTTTTAATTTGATAAAGGATTTTACACCTGTAATATCAGTTACAGTTGTAACCCCTGCCGTTGGTAAATCGATATCTGTTATTAAATTGATATCGGTAAATGTTATGGAACCATCAGTTGTGCTTCCATCTGGTGTAATATTGGCTGCAAATGCCGTTTCTAAATAGGCTTCAAAAGCAGGATCGGGAATAGCCACGGTAGTTTGCGAAAAGGCCATTATATTTGTTAGCAACATAGCGGCGGATAGTAATTTTGTTTTCATAATAGTTTAGATATTAGTTGGTATTCAATGATTATTGTAATCCTAATTCGTTTAAGAAAGACCACATGTCTTTGCTCATTTCGCTTTTCTCTTCTTTGGTGAATTTTCCATGGTTGCCACCTTCAATAGTCAGCATTTTAGTTTTTACACCATTGGATTTTAATTTTTCATATAGCGCAACCGACTGGTCATAAGGCACAATGGGATCAGCATCGCCATGAACAATATACACTGGCGGACTATTTTTGGTAACATAATACAAAGGCGAAACAGATTCAACGAATTTTTGATTATCAAAACCTTTCCCTAACCAGTTCTTCGCAGATTTCCATTTACTCAGTGGCACCAAATCGGTAACACCATATTTATCTATAATAGCAGCTACTTTAATATCGCCATCGTACTTGCAGTTGATGTCAAATTTTTTATCGTTTGCCAATAGTCCTGCCATAAGCGCCAAGTGTCCGCCCGAAGAACCACCCATAACCACTATTTTATTGGTGTCAATATTCAATGCTTTGGCATGCTTGTACAAATAAATCAGGGCGCAGCGTACATCTTCAATAGCTGCAGGCGCAGGTGCCACACCAACCAAACGATATTCGACATTGGCAACGGCATAGCCATTTTTGAAAAATGAACCATAGCCCGTTTGAGATTCTTTAACACCATGGTTCCATCCTCCACCATGAATATTGATGACTATAGGTGTTGGTGTTTCAGATTTTGGATTGGTGTACAAATCCATACGGCCATCCCAACCGTTTACTTGGGCATAGACCACATCTATGTGTGCTTTATATCCTTCGGGAAAATCAACAGGTTTGTATTCCTTTTCCTGACTGAACGTGGCACTTGAAAAAGTGGTTAAAAGGATGCTAAAAAAAATAAGTTTTTTCATACGTTACATTTATTGTTTTAATTAGGTCAGATGGACACGAACGATAGCGAACTGGCGAAGCAATCACTTTATTTTCATAGGTGTTTATCTCACCATCATTTTTGATTAGTGTGAGACTTTCAATTGATAATATTTGACATAGGCAAAGGATTCAGTATTTGTTGAGACCAGGTAATTGCCTGCTTTAAAGTAATTCTCAAAAGGCCATTTTTGTAAACTGACATCTTCAAAAACATGTATTTGATTATTGGCTTTAATGGTCAATTTTCCTGTTCTTGCAGTAATTTTTATACTGAAACTGTTAAAACCCACATAGCCAAAATTATGGCTGATGTCTGTCCAAGTTGATGAACTGTCATCATATAAATCCAATCCTGAAGTCGATTCATTCACCAACGTTTTTTTGTAAGCTTTGATATACCCTTCATCCCAAATCATTTTTAATAAAGGTGGTGCATGATTGGAACTAAAGCCATACGTAGTCATGTCTTCTTGCGAAATAATACCATGTATTTGCATGACAATGGTTCTATTATAAGTTCTGCTGCTATTGTTGTCTTCCGAAATGGAATCAATTTTTAGGGTGCCTTCTAAAATACCGCCTTCAGTAAGTGACCAATTGTTGTAATTATTTCCTGATGTTTGTTGTTCTCGTAATTCCGTTCTAGGATAGCTACTGTTTCCCGTAGTGGCACCAGCAGGATACGTATAAAACACAATAGATGTATCCGAGGTATCATCATACATAAAAGGGATGAGATTCTCTTCTGTTTGATACCCATAATTGATTAATGATATGGGCTGAAACTCATCTGGCTTACCGTCATTGTTCAAGTCTACTGGTAAGGTAATTTTCCAATGGTTGAAATCAATATTTGCATATTCCGTTGCTTTTTGTGAACTATCATTAGACACATTAACAATTGTTTCTTCAGGTAAATTAGTTTCATTTTTCGTACATGACACACTTCCGGCAAAAAGACTCACTGTAAGTATGATTTTAAGCAGTATGACTAAGGTGAATTTTTTAGTTATTTTCATCTGGTTGTATTTAGTTTATGGGTTTATTAGTTTATGGGTTTATGAGTTTATATTTTGGTCATGCTTCAACAAGCTTCATTTGCTAACTTCACTGCAAAATATATTTTTGCATCTCGCTAATGCTCAGCACAGGCTTGGAGCACCCTGAATAATCATCTTCGTATATGTAAATGCTATTTTCATGGGTGTTTCATATATTATTTATCAGTTCTAAAAGGTGGTGCCGGTAAACCAGAAGTATTAAAAATCATCACGTTTCCTGGAGCATCTTCCCATAAATAGCGCACATGTTTTGGATTGCTAATTGATTTTGACGAAACTTCTACAGTTTTGGTATTTGTCAATGTTGCTTCTGCTTTAATGAAACTGTTTTTGCCATCAGAAATTAAAAACCCATTGATGTTTCCAGCGTCCCCCTTGATGCTTAAAGGCTCATTAAAAGTGATGGTAATTTTATTCGTTTTCACTTTCATTTTTTTAACTATCGGGCCGCTTTTGGCTATATCGGTTTCGTTATATGCCAAATTTTGTGCTGCCATTGCCAAACGTTTGCCCACATCTTGCTTGTTCGCAAAATGGACATTGGCATCTTCACCAATATCTAAAGTAACTACCATAGCGGTGTTATCTAACTTCAAAGCTGCTGTTTGTGCTTCCCTTATAGCAGCTTCCCTATTGCCTTGATTGGCATAATTCGCCAACTGTACAAATAGGAATGGCATGTTTTTATTCCAACCTTTGCGCCAATCCTTTATCATTTCAGGGAAAAATTTGGCATACTCCTCAGGGTTTTTAGTGTTTGATTCCCCTTGATACCAAATCACGCCCTTGATATTGTAACCATAAAATGGATGCACCATGCTATTGAACAGTGAAGAGGGGTAGTTTTTTGGGTGCTCACGTGCTGGTGGTTCAGCGACATGAGGTGTTCCAACTTTGTAACACCAATCGCCAACCAACGCGTATGTTTGCGTGGCTGTTTTGAGATATAAATCACTCTCAGCACCTCTAAAACCACCTAAATCACCCAGATTTTTTGTGCGAATGGTTATTCTGTTTTTTCCTGTTTTAAGAAGGCTTTTTGGAATGGTATAAACCCTATCCAAATCTTTACTTGTTGAGGCTCCAACTTCTTGACCGTTCACGTAAGTGATGTCTTCATTGTCAACACGACCAATACTCAATTGAATATCGGAAGCAATATCGGAAGCATTTAAATTGATTTCTTTAGTCACCCAAACCACACCATAGGTTTGCTCTAGCTTTGTATCTCTCCATAACGAAGGCAATTGGAATGTTTTCCAGTCACTGTAATCTGTAGTTGGTGATTCCCAATGGGCAGGCATTCCCAAATCAGCTTTATCTAAATCAACACCATATTGTTTATTCGCTTTGTTATAAGCACTGATAAGGTTAACCATATCCAAAGTTTTCATTTTAGCGATGGTTTCCAGATGCTTTGGATGATCCTTGAATAACGTTGCATCCATCCAAGCTTCAATATTTGTGCCTCCCCAAGAGGAATTTATTAAACCAATGGGGACTTGGTAGGTTACATACAGATGTCTTCCAAAAAAATAGGCAACTGCCGAAAAACCTTCAGCGGTTTCTGAAGTACAAGTTTCCCATGTTCCTTTTAAAACATCGTATTCTTCAGTATGGCTCATGTTACGAGGCGCAGTGAATAACTTGATTTTTTCGTAATTGGCATGAGCTAATTCTTCTTGTCCATTTACTGAGTTTTCAAGTTTCCAGCCCATATTGGATTGCCCGGAACAAAACCAAACTTCACCAACATACACATCTGTAAACTTCAGTGTATTTGTTCCTTTTAAAGTCATTTCAAACGGTCCTCCTGCCTTTGTGGCTTTGAAAGTCACTGACCAATCCCCGTTGGAATCTGCTTTGGTATGTAACGTTTCATCATTAAAAAAAGCGGCTATGGTTTCTCCAGCATGCGCCTTTCCATACATGGTAATAGGTTCATTCTGTTGCAACACCATGTGATCAGAAAAAAAGTGGGGTACTTTTATCTCTGCATTCATCACGAATGAAATGAACAGAAAACTTATTATGAAACTCTTTTTAATCATCATTTTTAATTAACTAAAGGCTAAACCACCATTAATGTCAATATTATTTCCTGTTAAGAATGATGATTCATCCCCTGCCAAATAAGCTACTAAATCGGCAACTTCTTCAGCCATTCCTTCTCTTCTTAAAGCTGTGGCATTTGCAACATTTACCCTTACTTGTTCTTTGGTGAAATCATCATGGAATTTAGTTGCAATCATACCTGGGTTTAATGCATTTACCCGGATACCTAATGGACCCAATTCTTTTGCCAATCCGCGTGTAAAGGTAGAAACGGCTCCTTTTGAAGATGCATATAAAAAGGCTCCTGGACCGCCACCATCTCTACCTGCTTGCGATGCGAAATTAACGATGGAACTTCCTTTGCCCAATAAAGGTGCAAATGCTTTAGTTACAAAAACAACAGATTTAAAATTTACATCCATTATTAAATTGTAAAAGCTTTCGTCTACTTCACTAAGTGTTTTACGAGCAAAAAGACCACCAGCTACATTTACCAGTATATCTACTTTACTTCCAAAAGCGTCCTTAGTTTTTTCAACTAAATTATCTATATCACTTAGTTTCGTGACATCTGCAAATACCGCTATGGCCTGCCCTCCCAGTGCTTCTATTTGTTTTACCGTTTCTGCGCCATGTTCTTCACTATCAAAATAATTCACCACTACTTTAGCGCCTTCTTTTGCTAGTTTTATACATACTGCACGTCCTATATCGCGCCCTCCTCCTGTTACAACAGCTACTCTTCCTTTTAATTTCATTGCTTTGTTTTTTATATTTATATTTTTTATTTAGAACTTGTCTTGACTTTTTTCAGTAACTATCCTGCAGCGTCAAAAGCATCTGTTACATCGATAGCTCCAAATTCCGTAAGAACTGAATCCGTGACGATTATCCAATCCATATTTACTTTTACCGGGAACTCGGTGACGCCTGACCCTGTGTTAAATCGGATTTCAAAAGTTGACCCAATCGTTGAAATGCTTGGGATAAATCCTTTCAATCTAACAGCGTACAATTTCCAATCACCTCCTGTATTCATGTCGGATCCTGAAAGTTGCCGTCTATTAGCCGATCCTGTTCCGCCTATGTATATTTTTAAGATGGGTTCCGTGCTTTCTGTGTTAATCCAAAAATGCAATACCGGATTATCTCCAAAATTGCCAGTATCAATCATATTAGGCCACGTATCATTATTGGTTACATTATGCAAGCGCATTCTTGCTATGGTGCTTCCTGTGGCAGTGTTCATTTGAAGATTGTAATATGAACTGCCCGGGAAAGGTGGCTGCTCCACAACATTGTTGAGTTGCTGTGTGGCTAATGGGTCTTTTGAAAGGTCTATCACAAAAACATTTGCTGCATACGAATCAAATTCAATATAACTTTCAAACTGCCCATTGATATAAGGCACGTTAGATTGCGTCAACTGACCAGAAGTTCCGTAATTGACAACAATATCTTGATAGCCAGTGGCAACTCCTGATGGTACATTAAAGCTTACGGACGTTGCGCTTGCTGTGTTAAAGGTTGCATTTTGACCACCTACGGAAACTCCTGTAATGAGATTCATATCTGTTCCAACAATAGTAACTTCACTATCTCTGTTCATGAGAGATGGCCACGAACTAATGATAGGAGTTGGAATAAGAATATTAAACGAATCATTTAATAGCTGTGACACTTCACCATTTACTGTATTATAATAGTAATTAACCGCTACAGGAGAATTTTCATTATTAGGAACACTTACTACAACAGCCTGATCTTCTTGAAATTGGATCGTTCCATCCATATCGCCAAATGAAATTCTCGTGATACTGGTTAGGTTGGTTCCTGATAGTACGATGTTTTCGTTTACTGTGGCACTAGAAGGAAAAGTAGATGTAACCGTTGGTGTTGGATAGGTTACTGTCAATGTTTCTGAAGACACCGCTTCCTTACCTGCAGAGGTTATGATTTTCACTACGCCGGAAGTAGCATTTGGTGCTACTTTAATTTCTAAAGTTTTACCATTGATACGCTGTGTGATTTGACATTCAACACCACCAACAAATGCGGTTTCTGCAAAATTCAAAAAAGTACCTGTAATCGTAACTTTAGATAAAATATCTGCTGTTCCTGGGGAAATGGACTCAATGGTTGGTTGCGCTGCCAATATTTCATCAACAGTTTTGTCTACTTCAGTATCAGCATCACAAGCTGTAAATACTTGAGCTAATGAAAAGAGCATTATTATAATTGCTGTAAATTGTATTCCTCTAGTCTTCATTTGGTTTGTTTTTTATTATTGGTTTATTAATCCGATGTCCTTACCGTCTGTAGCAGCATGTTTTAAAGCCGAACTTTCTTTTAGTTGAAAAGTATCAGTGTCCTGCCATTGCGGATTTGTATTTAGTACGGATTTGGATGTTGCTTTACTTGATGTTTTTAATTCTCCTGCGTTAAAAACAACGGAATTAGAAACAGAATTTTTATCGCCTTTTAGAATTGCGGAATATTTTGATTCGGGACTTCCTGCAAAAATGGAATTGTTAATGGTAACGTAAACAATACCGTTAGTGCGAATGCTACGCCCTTTTTCATTGTCATCAACATTATAAAACACACAGTGATTAACATGTAATTGGCCTCCTAAGGTAGATTCGTCATTGCCACCTCGGTAATAATGGATGGCGAATTGATCAATGTCCTTAAATAGGGTGTTTTGAATATCAATGACCTCAGCATTGTATTTACCTAGGTCTTCTTTTTCATAACTCAGGTTCAGTCCTCTCAAGCTTTTCTCAAAACGACAATTTAAGATCTGAATGGAGTCTGCAAAAGTGCCTTTGTAAGCTTTAAATATGGCACTTCCATCGTCATGAAACCCATGAATGTACACATCATCCAATTTCAGGTTATACGCTTTTGATGTGGGTGTATTTTGAGAAACAATAGCGTAGCGAACCGAGTTTGCACTCGAACCATCAATTTCCAATCCTTTTATAGCTAATGATGTTCCTTCAGTTACTTTAAAGAAATATCCTGGAACTTTCTCAGCATTCTTACTTATTTTGATGACTGTTTTTTTGCTTCCAGCACCTTTGATTATAATATTTGAAGATACTTGCATACCTCTTGTAATTTCATAAGTGCCTTCTGATAATTCCAAAATGGTACCATCTTTTGCTTTTTTGATGGCATGCACCAAAGCATCTTCTGCTGGAGATACGCTCACTACTTTATAATCTTGTTGTGGTTTTACGGCATTCGTTTCTTTGGCTTTTTCCAAAGACCAACTAACGCCTGGTTGGATGCTCAATGCTGCGGGTACTTTTTTATTTCCAGGGATGATGGCGCCCGCTCTTACTTTTGTTCTTACCGTTCCTGTAAGGTCTGTGCGTACTGGTCGAGTGGTTTTTTTTACCTCTAAGAGCGAATCGCTTGAAACAGATGGAATGGGGTAAGATGGAAGGTTTTCCCAATTTAAATTGGCGTGTTCAAATCCTTCAGTACTGAATTTATAAGCCCCTTGGACTTTATTCCCTGAGAATGAGATCCCGGAAATATCATCAGAAATGTTTAATAAATTTATACTTTCAGTTCCGTAAAATAAATTATTTGCAAACGTCGTATTAATTGGTGTTGCCGAGCGTTCTTCATCACTGCCTTCACATAATTCAATAGCGCTGGAATTGATGAAGGTATTATTTTGGATCACCACATCTTTTACTTGATTGTAACGATTCAAAGGGCCATTAGGAACACCGTTCATAATCACTAAGGGGGCTCTAAAACCGTCACCTTTTAAACCAATCATGAGATTATTCTGGATGATGTGGCCTTCATTGATAACCCGAATTCCTCCTGTATGGGGTTTGTTATTGCCAAAAAACACATTGCCTTCCACCAAACATCTGTTGCCGTGACGTAAAGTGAGAATGCCTTCGCTTTCTAAAAACAGATTGTTTCTGTATATATTATCACAAGATTTACTGGATATAATTTCCACTTCCCCATTGCATTTTTCGAATAGGTTATTTTCCACAAGGGTTTTCGACGATTCCATGGAAGTATGGCTTGTACCAACTCTAATGGTTTCACCACCATTGGCTCCAAGCGGTGGTCTGTAACCAAAATAATTATTGTCTATACGATGGTTATTCTCTAAATTCTCAGGATTACCACGTAAACCAACAATTAAAACAGGACCTTGATTGGTTTTACCATAAAAGGAACAATGGTCCACACGATTGTTTTTTCCCCACAGTTCAACCCATTGGTATTGTGAAGCTCTGTCATCTGGGTTATAATTAGTAATGGCACAGTTGGTTACCCTACAGAAGTTGGCCAACTCAGTCTCATTCTTTCTGAAATTAATAACAGATTTATCAATAGCGTTACCATCTTTAAACCATAGGCCTTCTACAGTTAAATAGGTTCCGGAAATGATGATTCTGGATGTACCGTTAAGAATGACATGACCTGGTGTTTGTGCTTTTAAAACAATTGGGTTCTCTGGAGTGCCTTTACCAATAAAATTGATTTTGACGTCCGTCCAGGTTTGGTCTGCCAATATAATGGTATCACCGGGAGCCACATTTTTTAAAGCAGTTTCCAACGCTTGGGGGTTGCTCACTAAAATTTCTTTAGCATGGGCAAATACAGCAAATAGGCATGTGAGATATATTAAATATTTTTTCATATGTAAATATTTAACCCCCAAACCCCGAAGGGAAAACCTCGTACTGGGTTCTAAGGGTTGTGTTTATTTGTTTATTCGTTTATTTGTTGATTTGTTAATCCTTAACTCTTGACTTCACTCATAACCCATAACTCATAACTCATAACTCATAACTCATAACTCATAACTCATAACTCATAATTCAGATTAATAACCAATGTTTTGAGCAATACTTGGGTTTAAATCAATTTCGTATTGAGGAATTGGCAATAACAATTGAAATTCCTGAATGGGCTCTGTTTTAAATTGTGGTCTGTTAGGATCGTTATATTGGTCTTCGGTTGCAAATTGTGTATTCATGACCGTGACGGCTCTTCCTGTTCTTAGCAAATCAAACCAGCGTTGGTTTTCAAAAGCAAATTCCAACTTGCGTTCTAATTCCAAAGCCAATTTAAAGTCAAAATAAGTTCCAATTTCACCAGCATCATAAGCTGTAAGACCTGCCCGTTCATGAACTTGATTTAATAAATCCATGGCATCAGCAGTTGGTCCCGAACTTTCATTGATAGCTTCGGCTAATAGTAGCATGGCATCGGTAAATCTTATTACTGGCCAATCATTGCCGGCATCATCAACAGTTCCAAAATCTGAGTTGTATTTTTTTATATATCTGTATTCATTAACCTGCCCTTGAAATCCAACCCAGCTGTCTGCCATCGATGCGTCTTTGCGATCGTCACCTAAAGGATAAGCGTTTGACATGCTGGTCGCTGGGACATTTAATTCATCTCCACTTCCTGTAACCACATAATTATCACTTTGAATAGGGGCAAAATAGTTGGCAAAAGGTGCTCCAAGACCCACACTTCCTGTTTGGTATCTTACTGCAAATAAAATTTCGTTGTTGTATTCATTACTGATGTCAAAAACATTGGCATAGGATGGTAAATAACTAAAAGGACTGTCATATACAACCTCGCTTAAAACGGTTTCTGCCTTAGTTAAATTTGAATGGCCTCCTAAGGTTAAATAGGCTTTTCCCAATTCTGTTTTTGCGGCCCATTTGGTCAAACGTCCAAGATCCTGACCTGTGGCTGTGTTTGGAAGGTTATTGGATGCAAATTCTAAATCTGCCAATAGAAAATCATACACATCCTGTACGTTGCTTCTATCAATTGTTTTAGCTTCTTCACCTGAAATGGGTTTGTCAACTATAAAAACCCCACCCCAAAGGCGAACAAGGTTAAAATAGGCATGTGCCCTAAAAAAGCGTGCTTCCGCCTCGTATTTATCGGCGAGTTCCTGGTCTTCAACAACATCTATTTGTGTAATGACATTATTTGCCAATGAAATGGTTCTGTAACATGCTCTCCAATAATCTTCTACAAAAATGTTTTGAGATGTAAGTACAAATCTATCTACTTGACGATAGGGCACATTTGCAGTTTCACTATTGCGAGGACTCATATAGGTGTTGTCAGATCTTAGTTCTGTTAACACAAATTCTTTGTCAAGCATGTTTTGCATGGAATTATAAATCCCGACAACCGCAAGGTTAATTTCCTCCGTATTTTGATAGAATTCATTAGCCCCAATATCAGAAATAGGTTCTAGATTTAATTGATCACTACATGAGGTATATAAAGTGACTATTGAAATGGTGATAATTAATTGTCTTAAATATGTTTTCATTTTCTTTTTTTTTTAAAAATTGATATCTAAACCAACGCTAAACTGTTGTTGAATTGGATAGGCACCACGTTGATAACCTGAAATTAAAGGCGATCTGTAAACACCACTTGTTGAAAAACCCTCAGGGTTTAGTCCGTAGTAATCACTAGACATGAGATAAAGTAAGTTTTGTGCTGAAACAAATAATCTCACTTTATTAAGTTTGGTTTTCTCCAAGAACTTTTTCGGTACTGAATACCCAAGGATGACTTCTCTTAAGGATATGTATGAGGCATCTTGAATTAAATAATCTGTCAGTACCCAATCCCTACCTAATTTTTCCCTTGGTTTGGTTGCGGCAAAATTTTCATGGAACCACCAGCCGTTTACAAAATCGCTATGCAGGTATCTTGGTTCTGTATAAAAGCCATCGCCATAAAATACTTCGCCACCTTGAGAGCCTTGAAACAAGAAGTAAAGATCAAAACCTCCATATTTAAACGTATTGCTAAAGCCCCAAGTAAAATCTGGGAAAGGACTCCCTAAAGATGTTCTGTCATCTGCATCAATAATACCATCACCATTCATGTCTGCAACTCTAATACCACCAACGGCATCTTCTGAAGAACGCGGTAACGTATTTAATTCTTCGACATTTTGCCAAACACCAACCATTTTATATCCGTAAAACTGAATGGCTTCCTCTCCTACTCTGGAGATATATTGTTCGTTGCGCTCCCCTTGGTTGATAAATTGTTCTTCCCCACCTAAAGAAATGAGCTTATTTTTATTGGCTGAAAAATTAATGCTACCATCCCAAGTAAAACTATCGGTTCCTAGGTTTGCGGTCAGAGCTATTTCGTAACCTTGGTTTTGTATTTTACCTATGTTATTCCAATAATTATCGTGACCCGTAATGTATGATACATTCTGCTGAAGCAAGAGTTTGTCTGTTACAGAATAGTAGTAATCGGCTGTTAGTGATAATTTATTCTTTAAAAAACTAACATCAATTCCTGTGTCATATTGTTTGGTTTGCTCCCAACTTATGGCACTGTTGCCTAGTGTCAATCCGTTTTCAGCAAGACCGGAATTTACAGAACCTCCACTTTCCCCTAGTGAATAATTTGCTGGAAACAAAAGATTTGTAAATGCATAGCTTTCTATGTTGTTGTTCCCTGTAAGTCCAAAACTTGAACGGATTTTAAATTGGTTAACAAAACCGATATTGTCTTTCCAAAACTTTTCTTTGTGAATGTTCCATCCCACGGATGCTGAAGGGAAGAAACCGTATTTATTGTCTGGACCAAAAAGGGAAGAACCATCATAACGTGCTGCTGCAGAAAACAAATATTTTCCTTTATAATCATAATTGACTCTGGCTAAAAAAGACGCCAATGAAATTTCTTCCTTATTGGTATAAGTACCATCGGCATTGATTACAGTTGCTGCATTTAAAGTTTCAATTAAATCTGTTGGGAATTGTGTGCCTTCAATGGCTGAGTTTTTATAAGCTGTATATTCATAAGTGGTACCCACTAAGACATCCATACTATGGTTTTTCTTTTTCCATCTGTAGTTTAAGGTATGTTCTGTGATGAATTTGTTATTTAAGTTCATTAGATTATAACCATAAGATTCACCAGTATGTGACGCTTGTGAATTTCTGAATATTTCATAATCTCTTAATTGAAAATAGCCTCCAAATGTTGCTTTATATGTTAAGTTCTTTGCAACTTTCCAATTGGCAAATCCATCTGCAACGACCCTATAATCATAGCGTGTACGGTTTTCATTTTCCATTCTTGCAATGGGATTGTTATTACTGGATCCCCAAAGCGAGCTTGCTGTAAATGTTTGCGGAATCCCTTGGTCATCAACATAACTAAATGTGGTATTGTTATAGTGTCTCGGATGGGAATAGGAACCAATTGGTTGCCCTGTTAATTCAGAAGTAAATGCATTATGCCTTACGGGTCCCCATTGCAATGCTCTTGAATAATCAGAAAAAGGCACTGTGGAACGTCTTAACCTTGAAAAGGATGGTCTGAAATTAAACCCGATTTCTAGCTTATCAGATAATTTTGTAGATAAACGTCCTTGAAAGTTTAATTTATTGTTGAAGTTATCTTTTAAAAGTCCCTGGTCTTCAATGTACTGAGTAGATATATAATACTTTGTGCTTGAATTTCCTCCAGAAATATCCAGTTGATAGTTATTAATTTGAGCCGTTCCACGTTGGGATTCTTCAGACCAATTGGTACCTCCTGTTTCAGTAGCGACAATACGCTGCGCACGTTCTCTAGTCGTATACGTTAAGATGGATGGTGTTGTTCCATTTTGTGCAGCTTCAAAATTTTCGATGGTTTGGCGTTCATTAAGGAGCATATCGGTATATTCAAATCCATCTAAGGCGTCAATTTGTTTGTATGCACGCTTAAATCCGGTAAAGCTTTTAAAGCTGTATGTAGGTGTTAAACTGCCACTTTTGGTAGTTACTAGAATCACACCATTCGCACCTCTTGAACCGTAAAGTGCGGTTGAACTGGCATCTTTCAACACCTCAATGGATTTTATAGAACTCGGATTAATAAATTCCAAAGCATCTGCAATAGGAAACCCATCGACTACAATTAACGGGGAACTACTGGCACTAATGGAGCTTAAACCTCTGATGGTAATTTGTGGTGATTCCCCAATTTCCGATGATATATTTTGAATTTGCACTCCGGCAATTTTACCTTGTAAAGCTTGGTCAATCCTACTGTATGGCAACTCGTCAAGATTGTCATTATTTAAACTAGAAACAGCCCCTGTGAGACTTGATTTTTTCTGGGTTCCGTAGGCCACAACAACAATTTCATCAAGTTTGGCCATATCTTCGACCATTTTAATTAGCACGTTATTTTGACTCCTTACAATAAATGTTTGCGAAACAAAGCCTACATAGGATACCGTGACAACATCATCATTTGCAACTTGAAGCGTGAAACCGCCATCGAAATCCGTAACTGTTCCTTTGTTTTTGGAAGTCACAAGAACGTTTGCTCCTACAATAGGCATCCCGTCTACCTCAGACACAACTTTTCCCGTTATAGTGTACGTATTGGTTTGAGCATTGACAATAAAACTACCTAGAAATAGTAGCAGATAAAAAATTCTTAATTTCATAATAATTAATATTATATAAAGTTAGATTGTTTAGTTTCACTGGATAACCAAATTGGTTAACTAGTTTGGTTTTCCAAATATATAAAAAAATTTATAATAAAAAAGATTTAATAAAAATTTATTGATTTTTAACAATTAGGCGTTTAGAGACTGTCTAAGCTTTATGCTTAATTATGGTAGGGTTTCAAATATTAAAATCCGCAAATAATTATTTTATGCTGGATAGATTTTATATTGAAAAGTCTAAATTTTAATTAAAAAGAATGTGTTCTGATTAAAAATAGCACCTAGATCCGGGAGAAATGATAAGGTTTTGAGTGTAGAAAGACTGTTTTTCAATCGCAACTAAATAAATTAATGAACTACCCCGAAGGTGAGCCTCAAGGAATTCTATAGATTAAATAAATTTTACACGTATTTGTAAATTTTAGTCTGTAAAAGTTATTTCAGTAAAAACAGGCAAGTGGTCCGATGGGTAACGGCATTCTTTAGAATCACTTAAAACGGCATATTTATTCACAGTGATATGGTCACTTACAAATATAAAATCGATACGTCGGGTTACTGGTTTATGAAATTCAAAATCATTGAAAGTTCCTGATGGACCAAAAGTGTTTCTTGCAACATATTTTGAATCGTTTAAGCTTTTTGAAATATATTTAATACGCTCATGGGTTTCTTCCATATTAAAATCGCCCATTAAAATAACCGGTAAACCTTGGGTATTAAGAAGCTTTATTTTATTTAAAATTAATTTTACACTTTCAATTCGTGCTTCTGTACCAACATGATCTAAATGTGTATTAAATACCCAAAACATTTTTTTCGTTTTAAGATTTTTAAACAAAGCATAGGTACATACCCTATTGCAAACAGCATCCCAACCCATCGATACTTTTTCGGGTGTTTCCGATAACCAAAATGTGGATGATTCCAATACTTCAAATTGATCTGCTTTATAAAATATTGCTGAATATTCACCCGCATCCTTACCATCATCTCGTCCAACACCAACAAAGTCATAATCAACCAAAAGGCTATCCATGTCTTTCATTTGGTTTGGCATGGCTTCTTGAACACCAAGCACATCTGGTTCGTAAAATTTGAGCTGATTACTAAAGAATGGTTTTCTATTCATCCAACTGTTTTCTCCTTCTTTAGGGTAATCCAACTTTATGTTATAAGTCATTACCGATATTTGCTGAGCATTTAGACTCATGCAAAATATGATTGCACAATAGGTTGTTATTCGCTTAATTTTCATCTGTTTTTTTTTAAGTTGCAAAGTTGCAAAGCCGCAAAGTTTCAAAGCTGCAAAGTTTCAGAGTTTCAGAGTTTCAGAGTTTCAGAGTTTCTAAATTTCTAAGTTTTACTTCTAACTTCTATCTTCTGGCTTCAAACTCTTAACTCATAACTTTTAACTTTAGTTTTGGACTTTTTTGATTTTTGATTAACAATTGATGATTTTTGAATTTTAGACTTGTTAGATTGGTTTTAAGTGTTAAGTTGTATTTTTACTTCTAACTCACAACTCACAACTCATAACTCATAACTCATAACTTCTTAACTCATAACTCATAACTCATAACTCATAACTCTATTCTGCATAAATAATCTCACTTTTTTCTGAAATGCCATTTTCGTTAAATGCTTCCACTTGCATGTAGTAGGATTGATCTGTATTTAAAGCACGAAGTTCGTAATTTGGTTGTTCATACATCAAAGCAGATAGGTTTAGCTTATCCTTAGAAATACCCCAATAAATAACATAGCCTGTTGCGTTATCTACTTTATCCCATGTTAAGTTGGCATTTCTTTTATCGGCTTGCCTTTTAACTTTAAAATTAGGAGGTGTTATTGGTTTTTTATCCAATCCTTTTCCAAAAACCCTAAATTCTGAAATAGACAAATATTTATTAGTACAATACACGTGATTGTATCTAATATAACGTGCTTTTACGGCGTTTTCCAACTCAATATAGGCATGTGGCATGTCTTTTTTGTTCTTTGAATAATCTGCCATGGTTTCCCATGTTTTACCATCCATTGAAGATTCAATAACAAACTGTTGTTTTAAATGATCTGGTCTGCCAAAAATAGTGCTATTAAAATCTTGAAAGTTTATCTGAATGGCATTTACAAGGCTTGGTTTTTCTAAATCCATCTCAAAATAGATGGAATCATTATTGGTTTCTGAAACCCAATAAGAACGAATTTCTTCATCATTAACTTTAGCGATGTCAAATTCCCTTATTTGCTCTAACATGAAACCACTTTCGCTTTCATCTACCACATTAATATCTTTGGTTACCACAGGCGAATTGGTTTTAACAGTTTTTTTATAGGATAGCAACATCCAACCTGTGAAACGTTCCTTATGGTTCCCAACATCCGTATTTGGTAAATAATGTGGGTAATCACCATAAGCGGTATTCACATACATTTGTCCGTTCGTTTCAAATCCTGCAGGATACATTCCTATGCGTCTTTCAAATTTATAGTTTACAGATATGGCCATGGTTGCATAATGCCAGTAGTTTCCTTGGTTATCCTTTACGGTACTTCCGTGGCCTGAGCCTTTCAAAAAGCCACCGGGTTTATAAGAAATGGGGTTATATGGCGCATATTCAAAAGGACCTAACGGACTTTTGCTCGTATAAACGCCATCGGCATAGACATTCCATTGGGTTCCCGGAGCTCCATATTCCAGGTAATAGGTGCCATGGTGTTTTACCATCCATGGACCTTCGATATATGGTGCTAAATCGGAATCATGGTCTTGACCAAAGCGTTCCCAGCCATGCTTATCTGGTTGAAGGTTAAATAAATCTTTTTGTTCTCCAATGGGTACATAATAGTTTTTGGTATCCAACTCTACCACACGAATTGGCCATTTGTTTGAAGATTCTTCATATAAATACAACCTACCATCATCATCTAAAAATAAATTGGGGTCTTGTATGCCTCCTGGAGGATTTAGAACGGCATAATTCGTTTTCCAATCGCCAAGTTCCGGGTTATCGGTTTCTATAATCGCCCCACGACCGGACGGATCACCATAAACCAGTATTTTTCCATCTTTTACAACCGCTGCTGGTGCATTACTTCCATTAAAATACCAACTTTGTGGTTTTATAAATTTCCAATTACTCATGTCATCAGATGCCCAATATCCATGGGATCTGGTAACAAACATATAAAACCGTCCTTTAAAATTTACGATAGCAGGGTCTGCACCAGATCTATAGGAAACGGCATTTTTGCTCCGGTAATGAGACATGTATGAATAATCAATATCTATTGGGTTGCAATAGGTTTTAAAGTTCTTTTTTCCCGTTTCTGTAAAAACTTCATCTGTTGCCAGTTTCTTGTCTGTGTTGCAGGAAACACTTAAGAATAGTATTAAATAAACCAGTATTCGTTTCATATGTAGATATTATTTGTTTATTCGTTTATTTGTTTATTCTGAATTCAGAATTCAGAATTCATAACTTTCTATCTTTATTGGTAATGGGGTCATAAGAAGTTCCTGTATGGCCTCGTAATTTTTCAAATTGCTTAAAGGCTCTTTCAACACTTTGGGGCGATGCTTGTTCAAATTCTTTATCTGTAACCTTATAGCCTGCTTGTAAAGCCTTAAGTTTTTTATGGAGTTGCGCTTTAATGGTTTGATACGCCGGATCATTGATTAAATTTTTAAGTTCGTGTGGATCTTTCTCTAAATCGTAAAGTTCCCATTCGTCAATATCGTCGTAAACATGAATCAGCTTATAGCGTTTTGTTCTTACACCGTACATTTTCTTTACCATATGAAATGCTGGATAATCATAGTAATGGTAATACACGGCATCCCTAAAATCATCAAAATCTTGTTTTCCTTCAAGCAATGGCCGTAATGATTTCCCTTGCATATCGGCAGGAATTCCAACATGGGCATAATCTAAAAAAGTTTCAGCAAAATCGATATTTTGTGTTAATGCATTAATAACCGTCCCTTTTTTTATTGCTTTAGGGTATTTCATTACAAGCGGCATACTTAACGATTCTTCATACATAAAACGTTTATCAAACCAACCTTTTTCACCCAAATAAAATCCTTGATCGGTGGTATAAACAATGATGGTGTTTTCAGATAAATTATGAGCTTCTAAATAATCAAGAATTCTTCCAACACTTTCATCAACAGCTGCTATCGTTGCTAAATATTCTTGTAGATAACGTTGTCCTTTCCATTCCGCCAATGCCCTTCCTGAAAGATTTGCATCATGCATGGCATCATTTTTTGATTGGTATGCCTGATCCCAAATGGCTCGTTGCTCTGTGGTCATTCTATCAAAATCAGTAGTCCATGGATTGTGTGCCAACTCATTACTGCCCTTTTCTTTGGTCATTTTAAGGTCATGGCCTTCATACATGTCTTTATAAATGGTTTGCAGTTGCATTTTTGAAGCCGTTGAACCTTCATGCGACGTAAAATAAGTATCTGGAAGTGGGAATTGAACAGCATCGTATTTATTTAAATGTCTTAAAGCTGGCATCCAATTTCTGTGTGGCGCCTTATGATGCACCATAAGCATAAATGGCTGTTTGCTATTTTTTACTTTATCCAAATATTTTATGGCATCTTCGGTAATGATGTCGGTAGCATAGCCTTCTATTCTAGTGGTATCGACTTGCTGTGTTTGCTGGTTTACCTCAATAAAATCCGGATTGTAATAATTGCCTTGATCGGTTAAAATATGCCAGTAATCAAACCCCTGCGGTAAGCCATCTAAATGCCATTTACCAATCATTCCTGTAGTATATCCTGCTTTTTGGAGTAGTTTTGGAAATGTTTGCTGATTACCATCAAACCTATCGCCATTCATCCTAAAACCATTAACATGGCTAAACTTACCCGTTAAAACGACCGCCCTACTTGGTCCGCAAATAGAATTGGTACAAAAGTTATTTTTAAACAAAGCCCCTTCATTTGCTATTCTGTCAATATTTGGTGTTGGTGCCAACTTGCTTATGGGATGGCCATACGCACTTATGGCTTGGGTGGCGTGGTCATCTGCCATAATGTAAATAATATTAGGGCGTGTTGGTTTTTGGTCATCAACTTTTTGTGCTGGTTTTTGTCCGCACGCTTGAAGTATTAACGCTATGCAGACTATATAGATTAATGGTTTCATATGCTTTTTTAGTTTTAAAGTTTTAAAGTTGCAAAGCTGCAAAGTTTCAGAGTTTCAGAGATACTTTTCATTTAATCCAATTTCTCTATTAAAACACCGCTAATTACAGGGGTTCCTTCAATAGGCTTTAAAGAAATTGTTAAGCCTTCATTAGTATCAACCGTTACAACAGCGGTATTTGTAATGCCATATTTTTCTGGATATGCATGAGCCATATTGAATTGTTTCTCAACCAACTGTTTATTCAAATACACGTCGAAAATGCGTTGTTTTTTTACTTCGGAATTATTTTTGGCTGCCTTTAAACTATATAAATCTGAAGTTGGCTTTATTTGTGGTTCAACAAAGAACAGCGATACTTTATAGTTTCCGTTAGGAATATCTGCCTTATACGTTGTACAACCTTCTAGCATGGTTTGGTACAAAGGTTCTGAAGTGGTGTTTTTTATATCATAAGGAATCCCTTGATGCTTCTCTTCATTTATATTGAAAATGTCTCCATCCAAATAACCAAACCATCCACTTTTATATTTCTGGTCTGGGACAAACGTGATATGCTGAGCTTCATCTGTGAAATAAAAATGTGAGCCTATATTGATACCGAAACGATTAAAATTTTCAAAATCTAAAGAATTCACCCTTAAAACCTCAACGGTTTGCTCATCAGACGTGTTTTCAGAAACTACTTTTATTCTATTTAACCCATTTTCGAAAGGGATATCTATCGTTGAAAAACCATCTTTAATAGTGAGCTCTTTTAATTTTTTATCATTCAAATAAACTGAAACCATATCTTGATTTGAATATATTTGAACAGGATACGTTTCATTTCCAAACAAGGTCATTCCTGACAAATAATCGGCAGCAATGTGTACAAACGGCATACTTTTGTTCAACACTGCTTTGTACCAATAATATACTTCTTTGGGTGTCCTGTCATATTGCAACAAACCTTTTTGGTTAACATGCGGAATGGCATCACCCCTAAATTCTGAACCAAAATCAGCATAGTTCCATGCGGACATACCCACTACAAAATCACGTGTCGCAACTTGATTGTAATACCCTTGATGCAATAGCAGCTGATAATCTAAGGAAAAATCATATTTCTTTGGGGTTGGGGTAAAAATCCGTGCATCGGCACCTGGACCATACTCTGAAACTAAAATAGGTCGCTTTGGATATCGTTTGTGTTGTTCATCCAAAAACACACCTAAATCTTGAATTTTGTCATGGTACCATCCAAAATATAAGTTCCAACCAATCAACATCGGAATGTCTGCAATACCTGTTTCGTTGTACAATTCACTAAAATGCAACGCCATCACAGTGATATGGTTTGGCGCCAATTTTCTGGTTACATCTTCAAGTTGGGTTGCTAATTTAACAGATACTGTTTTTAGGGTTTCTTTATCACTTTCAGATGATTTGTTATCGAAAGACAAACGTAAAAGTATTTCATTCATATACCCTATCATCACCACAGACGGATGGTTATAATATTGCTTGATATGCTCCTTTTGCATCTCTAAACTCGTATTAAAAAAAGCTTCAGAATTGGTTACTACATTAACAATTGGTATTTCTGTCCAAACTACAATTCCTAATTTATCGCACATATCATACAACTCCCGAGCGTGCGGATAATGGGCAAACCTTAAAAAGTTTCCACCCATGTTTTTTATAATTTCTATATCTTTTTTTTGAAGTTCAATAGGAACGGTATTACCCAAACCTTTAAAATCCTGATGTCTATTTACTCCAACAAGTTTTAATGGTTTACCATTTAAAAAGAATCCTTTTTCAGCATCTACACGTACCCAACGGAAACCAATATTTGTATGTCTCCTATCTAAAACAAGTCCTTTTTCGTCTGTTAAGATTATTTTTAGTTGATACAAATAGGGCGTTTCGGGCGACCATAATTTAGGGTTGTAAATTTCAGGGAGCTTTATCTTAAATTCATTAGATGTCTCTGCTGGTAATTTTAATGATTCCGTTCTCGTTTTTACAACAGTTCCATCTGCGTCCAATATGTCTAAACGTAACTTAACTTTGGAGTTGGTTACGGCTCTATTGTTTATAATACTTGTTACCTCAACACCTGCTTTTTCTTCAGAAACATCATAATAGTTTACATAAAACCCATCGGAAGCAAAATCATCTAAACTAAGGTGCTGTTTAGGAAGCGCTATTAATTCGACGTCTCTATATATACCTCCATAGAAAGTAAAATCGGCATCTATAGGCGGGATGTTTTTATTATATGAATTATCAACCGTAACCTCTATGAGATTATAGGTATCAAAATTAACAACAGCACTAATATCAAAATTGAAAGCAGTGTAACCACCTTTGTGGTTTCCAATCTGTTTGCCATTTACAAAAACGGTTGCTTCTTGGACAACCCCATTAAATTTAAGATAATGTTTCTTGTCTTTTTCTTCGGAAGAAATAAAAACTTGCTTTTTGTAATATCCCAATCCGCGTCTGTAACCCGGTTGGTCATCAAAAGCATCGTTTATATTCCATGTATGCGGAAGGTTTACGGCTTCCCATTGTGTATGATCCTCTGAAAATTGCCATCCAGAATTGATCATGCTGTTTTGGGCTAATAGTACTGGTCCACAAGAGATTACCCAAATAAAAATAAGAGCAATATAATTTGTTTTAAATGTATTTCTAAACTTCAAAATATTTGGTTTTAAAATTAACCTGTAAGATGACATAATCACACAGGTTAATTATTGATAGTCACTCTAATATAAAACTATTTTTAAACTTAAAATCGGAACTTGGGGCAATGGCAATTTCAAATTCTCCATGCTCAACCGTATAGTTCATCTCACTATTATAAAACTTTAAATCTTCGGCAGTTAATATAAAAGTGACTGTTTTGCTTTCTCCCTTTTTTAAAAATATTTTTTGAAAACCCTTTAGTTCCTTAACGGGTCTTGTTACACTCCCTACTTTATCATGAATATATAATTGTACCACTTCATAACCATCAAAACCCCCTGTATTTGAAACAACTACGCTGGCTTTTAATGTGTCTGAAAAAGACAGTGTATGAGACGATAATGTGAAGTCAGCATATTTAAAAGTGGTATAACTCAACCCATGTCCAAAAACAAATAATGGCGAATTTGGAGAATCGATGTAATTACTTTTATAATCTTCGGTGGGATTATTATCAGGAATGGGTCTTCCCGTATTTTTCATGTTGTAATAAATAGGTACTTGACCCACATTTCTAGGAAAAGTTACAGTTAGTTTTCCCGATGGATTATACGCACCAAAAAGAATATCGGCAGTTGCAGCACCTCCCATTGTTCCTGGAAACCAAACTTCTAAAATAGCGTCTACTAAATTTACTTCGTCTGACAAATTTATGGGGCGCCCATTCATTAAAACCAAAATGATTTTTTTATCTGGATTGGCTTCACGAATTTTCTGTATTAATTTAGGCTGAATACCAGGGATTTTCAAATTGGTTCTTGATGCCGCTTCACCACTCATATGGTGGCCTTCGCCCATAACCAAAACAATAACGTCTGCTTTTTTTGAAATAGTGATAGCTTCCGAAAAGCCAGATTCATCATCCTTCAAAATATCACAACCCTTGGCATACATTATTTGATTTGGTTTTAGATATTCCAAAACACCTTCAAATACACTCACCGCTTTTCCTTTTCGATCGCCCTTGGCTGCCCAATTACCTAAAATATCGTATTCATCTTTTACCAATGGGCCTATAAACGCAATTGATTTTGTTTCTTTTGAAAGTGGTAAAACGTTATTTTTATTCTGTAACAATACCGATGAAGCTGCTGCAATTTCTCTGGCTTTTGATAAAAACTCAGGCTTATATTTGGTTTCTGCTTCACGTTTTTCATCAATATATCTGTAGGGATCATCAAATAGACCTAACTTGAATTTCGCCAATAAAATTCTGCGACAAGCATCATTAACAATAGCTTCATCAACTTTGCCTTCTTCAACCAATTCTTTTAAATGTTTTCGGTAAACACTTCCCATCATGTCCATATCGACACCTGCATTCATACCAATTCTAGCAGCATCTGTACTGTCTTTTGCAAAACCGTGAAGAATCATTTCATTAATAGATGTATAATCTGAAACTACAAAGCCTTTAAAACCCCATTCTTCCTGTAAAATATCCCGTAGCGTAAACTTGTTTCCAGAAGTAGGCACACCGTTTAATTCATTGAAAGCTGACATAAACGTTTCCACTCCAGCATCAACAGCAGCTTTAAAAGGCGGTAAATACACATTCCGCAATTCACCTTCACCCATATTAACGGTGTGATAATCGCGACCTGCTTGGGCTGCACCATAGCCCACAAAATGTTTAGCACAAGCTAAAATGGTGTTGTGCTTTGATAAATCATCCCCTTGATAGCCTTTAACATAGGCCTTCGCTATTTGGCTGGCTAAATACACATCTTCACCTGAACCTTCGGAAATACGTCCCCAACGAGGGTCGCGGGCAATATCGACCATAGGGGAAAACGTCCAATGCAAACCTTCTGCTGAAGCCTCTTCGGCAGAAATACGTGAACTTTCTTCAATCATTTTTAAATCCCAACTGGCAGCCATTCCTAAGTTAATTGGGAAAATAGTACGATGCCCATGAATGACATCATATCCAAACAACAACGGAATGCCCAAACGTGTTTCTTCAACTGCTACTTTTTGCAAATCATAAGTGCCCTTTACCGTAAACGCGTTTAGCATAGCCCCCATGTTACCTTCTCTAATATACTTAGCGTTATCTGTACCAACAATTGGCCCTGTTTGATCCCAACTACCACTGTACATCACGGTTTGCCCAATTTTCTCCTGAAGCGTCATGAGCTTCATTAAAGAATCGACTTTGGCTTCATAATTTTGTGCTAGGGCAACATGTCCAAAAACAAAAATTATACTATATGTAAGTTTAGTTTTCAATGTCATCATTTCTATTTTACTCAGATTTTACAATAGTGCTACGTTCGCTCATACCATTGGCATTAAATGCTTCAATTTGAAAATAATATGCATCCGTTCTATCGGCTCCCGTAAAAAAATACTCGTTTTTTCCGTAAACCATGATACTTCCGTAGAGTTTATCGGGCGATTTGCCCCAATAAATTACGTAGCCATCGGCCAATTGATTTTGCTGCCATTTAAACCAAATGCTTCGGCGTTCGCCATACTTCTTCGGGCTTGAACGTAACACTGTGAAATTCTCAACCGTATTTGGTTTTGTTCCATTTCCTTTTCCAAAAACCCGAAACCCACTCAACGCAAATTTTCCGGTAGGCATGTGTCCATTTTCCATTTTTATATAACGTGCTTTAACTGGCTTTTCAAACTCAATATAATCATGTGGCACATCGGTATCATTCTTACTTTTATCAACAATTACCTGCCATTTTTTACCATCATTAGAACCATAGATAATGTATTGATGACACTTGCCTACCGTTTTACCTAAAAACTCAACATCCTGATCGGCATAATTAATTTGAATGGCATGTATGGTTGATACGTCGCCTAAATCGGTTTGAAACCATTCGCCTTTATCCCCCGATTTTGCACTCCAATAGGTTTTTATATCCTCATCAACCGCAAAATTGGCTTGGTAACCTCCCAACGTTGAAGATACTTGTACGGGCTTTTGATAATTGAGTAGCATCCAACCAGTAAACAAACCTTTTGAAAAATCTTTACCTTTAGCAAATTCTGGTAATAGCGTCGGATAATCGCCGTAAGCCGTATTGCAATACATGACATCATCGGCATCAAATCCTGCTGGCCAGATACCCAATCGTCGTTCAAAATTATTTTTTGTAGAAATAAAAATGGTCGATACATGCCAATAGTTATCAAAATTATCTTGAAATGTTGCACCATGACCTGCACCCCGGGCAAAACCTCCAGGCTTGTATGAAAATGGATTGTGCTGTTGGTATTCAAATCTATCTAATGGGTCTTTACTCACGTAAACGCCATCGGCATAACCACTAAATTCTGTCGCAGGCGCACCATATTGCATATAATATTTTCCGTTGTGTTTGGTCATCCACGCACCTTCAATAAAAGGTTGTAAAAACACATTATCGTTATACTCACCAAAACGCTCCCATCCATGGTCTTCTGGAAATAACCTCACAATTGGCACGGTATACCCTTCAGATTGCATGGTTTTGGTATTGATTTCTGTACCTAAAATGGGCCATACATTACTCGAACCCCAATACAAATACAGTTTATCCTTTTCTTCTTCATAATGGAATGCAGGATCCCAGGCACCAACTTTTAGCGTGTCAAGGGCAATTTCCCAGTCATCAACGGTGGGGTTGGTACTTTTCCAAATCGGAAAATCAGATTTCCAAGTGGAGCCATACACATAAAGTGTATCTTTCATAGCCCACGCAGCTGGTGCGTTTAAATCATGTGTGTAGGTGTCATCCAAAAGGAATTTACGATACACAAACTTCCAGTTGAGCATGTCATCACTCCACCAATAACCTTCTTGGTTTGTTGAAAACAGAAAGAGTTTTTCTTTAAAATTGACAATCACGGGGTCGGCCGTAGCACGATGTTTACCCTGACTTGAAAACGATTTGAAAGGTGTATAACCATAATCAATATTAATGGGGTTACAGTACGTTTTTTGTTGCGTATAACCAGTTATTGTGAACACAAAACATAGGGCTATAAAAATAATAAAACGTTTCATGTAAACTTATTTAGTCAATTCAAATTGAGATGATAAACTTGCATTGGAATCTGTACCAACAAACACTTGAAAAACACCTGCTTCTGCCACGAAATCCAAATTGGAGTTATAAAATTTTAAATCTTCTTCAGATATTTTAAAAGTGACGGTTTTGGTTTCTCCTTTTTTGATTTCTACTTTCTGGAAGCCTTTTAATTCTTTTACTGGTCTGGTTACAGAACCTACTACATCGCGGATATACAATTGAACGACTTCCTTGCCATCAAAATTTCCTGTATTTGTAACTTCAACAGAAATGTTCACGCTTCCATTAGCATCTATTTTTGTTGTGTCTAATTGTAAGTTATCGTATTTAAAAGTGGTGTAACTCAATCCATACCCAAATGGATACAGGGGTTCGTTACGGACATCTAAATAATTTGATTTAAATTTTTCAAACTTGCCTTCAGTATTACCTAAAGGCCTTCCTGTGTTTTTATGGTTATAGAAAATTGGTACTTGACCAACATTCATTGGAAACGTGGCTGTTAACTTCCCTGAAGGGTTGACGTCACCAAACAACACATCTGAAATAGCTAAACCTGCTTCGCTACCCGGAAACCAAACATTCAATATGGCCGGAACATTTTTGTTTTCTTCAACAATGGCCAAAGGTCTTCCCGTAAACAAAACCAGAACTACTGGTTTTCCTGTTTTTAACAAGGCGTTTAACAATTCTTTCTGTACTTGGGGGATTTGTAAATTTGTTCTACTACTGCTTTCGCCGCTCATTTCGGAAGATTCGCCCAATGCAGCTACAATAACATCCGATCTTGAAGCAATGGCCAAAGCTTCATCCAATAATTGTTTGTCGGTTCTTCCATCCCTTGGTATAGTTCTTCCAAACATGGTGGCGCGCTTTTCAAACTCCAAATCATAATCCAGGTTACTTCCTTTGGCATGTAATACAGTAACATGATCTCCTGCAACGGATTTTATGCCATCTAGGAACGCACTAGCCTTTTCTAGCTTTGTTGCAACACTCCAAGTACCGGGCATATTTTCCTTTGAATTTGCCAATGGTCCAATAAGCGCAATCGTTCCCGACTTTTTTAATGGTAAAATTTGGTTATCATTTTTCAAAAGCACCATAGATTCTGACGCTACCTTACGGGCAAAATTCCTATGTTCTTTTGTGTAAACTTCCGTTTTTGCCCTAGTTTCATCACAATACTTGTAGGGATCGTCAAATAAACCCAACTCAAACTTAGCGGTTAAAATGCGTTTTACTGCCACGTCAATATCATTCATGGATATTTTACCTTCATCCAAAGATTTTTTTAGTGTCGATAAAAACCCATCGGATACCATATCCATATCAATCCCTGCTTTTAAAGCTTGAGCAGACACTTGTTGAAAGTCACCTACGCCATGATACTCCATCTCTTCAATTCCTGTATAATCGGTTACCACAAAACCATTGAAACCCCAATCGTTTCTCAATAAATCGGTCAGTAACCACTTATTTCCAGTTGCAGGAATCCCATCAATTTCATTAAAGGAGGCCATAACGGAGCCAACACCAGCATCCACAGCAGCTTTGTATGGCGGTAAATACTCGTTATACATGCGTATTTTACTCATATCGACCGTGTTGTAGTCCCTACCTGCTTCTGGGGCACCATAAAGTGCAAAATGTTTAACACACGCTATCATGGTGTTGTTTTTAGTTAAATCGTCACCTTGATAACCCTGTACCATGGCTTTTGCTATTTCACTTCCTAGATACGGGTCTTCACCAGAACCTTCTGAAACACGTCCCCATCTTGGATCTCTAGAAATATCAACCATGGGTGAAAACGTCCAGTTAATCCCATCGGCAGTAGCTTCTTTTGCAGCTATTTGTGCCGTTTTTTTAATCATTTCCATATCCCAAGAACATGATAAACCTAACGGAATTGGAAAGGTGGTTTCATAACCATGTATGACATCCATTCCAAAAAGTAACGGAATTTTTAATCGGCTTTTTTCGACAGCAATTCTTTGAACATCTCGAATTTTTGCTGCAGATTTTATATTGAAAAGGCCACCAACCTTGCCTTCTTCTATTTTTTTAGCAATATTGGAACTTTTTGCTTGTCCCGTTGTAATATCACCTGATGATGGTAGGTTTAACTGACCTATTTTCTCTTCAACGGTCATTAAACTTAAAATAGAATCTACTTTTCCTTCAAATGGATGATCACCCGAAAGTGTGTTCGATTTATTTTGGTTTGAATTGCATGCTATAATGAATATTGCGGTAATGCCCCATAAAGCATATTTTATGTTCGTTAGGTATCTCATTTTTTTTAGTTTTTTGATTTTGAAAAGAGCCAAGGTAAAAGTTTCGGTTCTGCAAAAGTGGAATCCCAACTGTTGTGATTGTCATCCGCGTAAAGTGTAAAATTAGGGGTGCCACCATACTTTAAAATAGCAGAAACCATATCAATAGAAAGTTGTGGAACAACCACATCATCTTTAGCACCATGAAAAATCCAAAGGTCAACAGTCGTAGCATAAGCTTCGGCGGCTTCAGTATTTCCACCACCACAAATAGCAAAAGCGGCTGCAAACATATCGGGTTTTCTATATAACATTTCAAAAGTACCCATGCCACCCATTGACAAACCACCAACATACACTTGTTGATTAGTTACAAATGATTTTGCAACCATATCATCCATTAATTTCATAACCAAGCTCAATGCTTTAGTAGGTTCGCCACCACTAGGAAACTTTAATGTTAAAGGCCGTGTTGTTCTGTCAACAGAGGCATTTGCCCAATAATCATCTTGCGGACATTGCGGAAAAATGACAATAGCAGGAAAACTATCTCTATGTTTTTCATTGGCAAATAAGTTACTGCCATGAACTAATTGTGAGGCATTATTGCTACCTCGTTCGCCAGCGCCATGAAGGAACAATACCAATGGATACTGTTTATCTTCAGAAAAATCTTTAGGATACATGATGCGATAGTTCAATGTATCCACATTGTTTATAAATGCTTGAGCTTCATACAACTCTTGTTGAGCAATTACGCTATTGGACATCAAAAGAATGATTCCAACAACCAATTTTATATAATTTCCAATTCGATTCATAAGTATCTATTTAAAATGTGACGTTTTCAAAAGTAAACTCTTGGTCAGGTTCTGTTTTGTATTGATTTAACCAAGGTGAATAGGTTTTTACGGAAATGGTTTTTGCTTTTTTATCAACTTTAATAATCCTCAAATAACCGGAATCACCTTTTTCCACCGTTTTCACACCTTTTTGATAATTTGCCAACATTTGATGAACTTTATTCCCATGTTCACCTTCACTAACCAAAGTTCCAACACCACTTCCAGTGATGTGACCAGTAAATACCATCAGTATGTTTTTATGCTTTTTTACGAGTTTTCCCCAAAGTTGTCCACCATCATTTACCGCATCATCACCAGTTAATTTACCAACACCATAATTTTGAGGTAACGACCAATCATTTCCATCTAAATGTGTATTATCATGAAACAAATAAGCATGGGTATTGATGATGATTTTATGATTTGGATGTTGCTTGACGATAGATTCCACCCAATCGATGGTTTTGTTACGCGGACCAAATTCCAAAGAAAATACCAGCCAATTGTCATTCAAAAGTTTAAATTCAGAGCAGCTATTATCAATAGTATTTTCAGGAAAAACAGCTATGGTATTTGAGTTTTTTATATAGTCATTTAATGGGAAATACCTATTTGCCAATGCTGTATTTCTGGTATCAGCAAAAGCACCTGCTTTACTACCCATGTCATGATTACCAAGTGCCAACATGTAAGGGATCTTTCCGTTTAAAAGAGATATTCCTTTTTGTGCCAAAGTCCATTCAACATCAGAATTATTTTGAGTAATGTCACCAACATGCAACATAAAGGCAAAACGTTTTCTTTCATTAGCTATCCATGCCATTTGTTTCATATACACTTCTGGGAATTCCTCCACATAGGTTTGAGTATCAGGCACGACAACAAACTCAAAACTATCTTGAGCTCCACTCGTTAAATGAGTGAAAAAGATGAAAGCAACTATATACTTTAATAATTTCATCTGGTTATATTCATTATTTTTAATTGTCAGATGGAACACCTTGAATAATCATCCTCGTATGACAATGTGATTTTTTTTGGTGTTTCATATTTTAATAATTAAACCCTAATTTATTTAAGCCGTTTTTCACATCGGTATTTTGCATAAATAAATTCCAAAGCAATCCTGTTCTATGGTTTTCAATCATAATAATTTGTGGCCCTTGGTCTATTGCTAAATAGGCATCTGCAACCCAATAGTTGTTTTGAGGGCTAAAAGCATCATAAAAACCAGCAACACCTAATAATTTATCCTTTTTCTGATATAGAAAATGCATGACTTTCAAGGATTCTGAAGGTGTATACGGGATGGAGCTTATTGCTGCCGTTGGCGATATAACACCAATATCATTTGAAGGGCTGTGCGCCGAATACCCTATAGAACCATCTGTGTTTCTTGAATAACTGGCGGTCAATCCCCAGCAATCTTCTCCATAATCCACATAGCCTTTAGGATTAGCAATACAATATTGACGGTTTATTTTGGTATGGTTAACCGCGAGATTCCAATAGTTGCCATACTGATCGGTTAAATTCTTAGGATTCAAGCCTAAAAACGAATAATGGCTAAAAAACAGCGGCCCTCCAAAATTTGATCCTCCAGCATGCTTTAACACTAATGGAAAACCATATTGCGAAGCCGAAGATACAATAGCACCATTATTTGCCCATCCTTCTTCGTAAACTGCTTTTGATATGGAATAATCAGGTGATGCTGCTGCTAAAACATAGGCAATCATGGTTTCGTTATAACCTCTTAATTTAAGATTGATTTCAAAGCCATAATCAGGACTCCAATGCCAGAACAACGCGTTTTGGTTTTGGGTGTACCAGTTCCATTCAACACCTTTCCATAATGCATCGGCTTTGTTTGCTAAAGCTTTTTCGCTATCGTTACCATTCTTCAAATATTCCTTAACGCAAATAAGGCCTTGTGATAAAAAGGCCGTTTCAACCAAGTCACCGCCATTGTCTTTTGTACTAAAGGGAATCACATTACCGCTACCACCATCAACCCAATGTGACCATGCACCATGAAAACGATTGGCATTCTCTAAAAAAACTAAAATTTTATTTAAACGTGCTACACCTTCTTCTCTAGTTACATATCCTCTTTCAATGCCTACCAATATGGCCATTAAACCAAATCCTGTTCCTCCTGTAGTTACCACATTCTGATTTAAATTTGGATTTTTAGGATGGTAGCGTTCTTTTGCTGCACCAGAATTTGTATTGGCAAAATCCCAGAAATATTTAAAGGTTTCCCTTTGTGTCAAATCCATCATTTCTGTATCAGTTAATGGATCAATTGTGGGTTCATTAGGTTCTGGAACATAAGGTTCTTGGTATCCAGGTCCCTTATCTGAACTACACGAAATTAGAACAAATACAAGACATATGGTGTAATATAATTTTGACATGAATTCCTTTTTAATTAACTGTTTCAATTGTAAACCCTAATTTTTCCAAACCATTTTGAACATCTTGATTTTTCATGAATAAGTTCCACAACAAACCTGAGCGGTAGTTTTCAATCATGACAGGAATAGGCCCTTGATCTATAGCTAAATATCTTGGTAAAAACCAATTATCTTGTAAACTAAACGCATCGTAAGGACCGTACTTGCCAATTAAGGTATCGTGGTCTTTATACATTTTTTTAAGCATCTGCATACTTTCTTTTGGGGTGTATGGGAAGGACGACAAGGCTGCTGTTGGTGAAATCACACCATGGTCATTACCAGGTCTGTGACCAACATACCCTTTAATGGAATAACTTGAGGTTAATCCCCATAAACTATCGCCATAACCTTTGTAGTTTTCAGGGTTATCAACAGCATATTTGTAATGAATTTTCGCATGGTTTTGGGTGAGTTTCCAATAATCCGCATATTGATCTTTTAATCCGTTAGGGTTTAATCCTAAATACGAATAATGCGCCCAAAATAAGGGGCCTATTGCTGCATCATCATGTTCATAATAATTTAATACCAATGCTTCACCATAAAGCGAATCCTTAGAAACAATGGCGCCACTTTTTGCCCAACCTTTGTCATAGACCGATTTTTCAATTGGATACGTTGGAGAAGCTGCCGCAAGAACATACATAATTAAACATTCATTATAACCACCAACCGGGAAGTTCATATCCCAACCATCTGTTGGTGACCAATGCCAGTATAAAACGTCTTCACCATTTTTGGTGTGCCAGTTCCACTCTACCTCACGCCATAGTTGGTCTATTTTAGCTACCAATTGTTGTTCTCTGTCATTGCCATTTTTATAATATTCACCTACTGTCAATAGGCCTTGGACTAAAAAAGCGGTTTCAACCAAGTCGCCACCAGTATCCTTCTTGCTAAAAGGTTTCACCTTACCTGTTTTTCCATCAATCCAATGTGACCAAACACCATGAAATCTATCAGCTTTTTCTAAGAAATTGACAATGCGTTCAAAACGTTCTAACGCTTGTTCACGGGTGATAAATTCTCGTTCTACACCTACCAAAATGGCCATCAAACCAAAACCAGTTCCGCCTGTTGTGACCACATATTGATCATTTTGAGGATAGACATTATCTAAATGCAAGCGTTCTCTTGCCATGCCTGAATTAGGTTCGGCACCTTCCCAAAAATAATTGAAGGTTTGCTTTTGAATGGAATCCAAAAGTTGGTCATCTGTCAATTCTTTTGCTTGTGGTGTTTCACTGGTAATTTGTTTGCTTTTTTTATCAGAATTGCAGTTAAAAAACAACAACATATTGGCTAACAAAATGTAAGTGATTTTGTTGGATAGAAATTTCATTATAAATGTTTTTGAAATTTTAGCTGCATCTACTCAACATAAATGCAGCTAAAAAGTACATAGGTTAATTCAAATATTTTTTAGATAGCATACAATTATTGTAAGCTTTGGATTTCCTCTTGAGTCAATGCTCTGTTAAAAATTCTTAGTTCATCAATGATGCTTAAATCTGATAAATGACCCCAATAACTAAATGTTGGACCACCAGCACCAATGGTTAAATTATCACAACCAGTCCAATCCACTGTGGATCCAAATGTTGATGTCAATGAAGGTTCTCCATTAAAATAAATATTGCTTTCAGTTGCCGATACGGTAACGGCTATATGAACCCATTCACCAGCTGTAACATCAATAACGCCACCATCGTTCCAACTTTCACCACTATTAATACCAAGGTTTAATTTGATACGTTGTTCTGTAGCATTACCTTCTCTAAAAATTCTAAAGCCTTGATTGCGGTTTTCAGCAATATCTGGCGTACCAACAACTAATATTCCCGATCTATCGGGAGTTGAATTGACTTTATACCAGAAAGCAGCAGTAAACTCTTCTGTACCAAAAAGGCCATCAATTGGCATTTCTAAATAGGAATCTGTAGCAGATTGAAATGCTTTACTACCAGCAAAACTATCATCCGAAAAACCTGGAGTACCTACTTCATTTGCCGAAGCGCCATTCAATAAGTTATTATAATTACCATTAAAAGGCATATATAAGGTTTCTCCAGTTGTAGGTACATAAGGATTTGTAACTTCTATGATATTTTGAATTTCAGATTCCGTTAGTGCTTTACTAAACAAACGTAAATCATCCATAAAGCTATTATCGGACTTATGTCCCCATTCTGTAAACCTAGGGTAACCTGACATAATGGATAACACATCACACCCTGTCCAATCGATACCTGTAAAGGTACTTTCTTTTACTAACTGACCTCCAATATAAACTCTGGCTGTTGTTGCAGAAATTGTAAATGCCATATGTACCCAATCTGCACCAGGAGCTACATCGGCAGCCGTACCACCATCAACCCAAGTATCAGCTGTACCGTTACCAACATTCAATTTAAATCTTTGATTACCTCCAGCATTTTCCCTAAAG
This sequence comes from Mariniflexile sp. TRM1-10, assembly GCF_003425985.1. Taxonomy (NCBI): domain Bacteria; kingdom Pseudomonadati; phylum Bacteroidota; class Flavobacteriia; order Flavobacteriales; family Flavobacteriaceae; genus Mariniflexile; species Mariniflexile rhizosphaerae. Next base: position 3,597,547 of record NZ_CP022985.1, on the reverse strand, counting down.
AAACGGAAACCGTTTTTTCTATTATTTTGCATATCTGCAGCTTTTCCATCATCAGGTGGTCCTATAACTAAAATACCAGCCCTATCTGGAGAGGCGTTAACCTTATACCAAAATGATGCTGATAATTCCGACCCTAAATTTAATCCTACTGTTGGAAATGTTAAATAAGCATCGGTGGCTCCTTTGTAAGCGTTTGTACCTACAACTGCAGTTCCGGCAAAACCAGGTGAACCTACTTTTGTTGCAGGAACAACACTAATTAATTCGGTATAATCATTATCAAAAGCCATATATAAAATCTCATTTGCAAACAATGGTATATACGGTGGTTCTTTTTCGAAACTAACAGTTGAAGTAGTTGATTTACCATCAAGATCTATAGCGGTTATTTTTAGCTCGTGAACTCCCGTAGCAATATTATTGGCTGTTAAAGATTCCAATACACGACGGTAGTCTATAAAATTAGTAAAAGTAGCTATTTGTGAACCATCCATAAATACCGAAATAGAACCTACTTCAATATCATCGGTTACTTCAAACTCAATATTAACAGAAATTAAAGGATCGTTTACCTTGAACTTAGCACCATTTAATGGTGCTTTAATGGTTACTACTGGTGCAGTGGCATCAGCACCTGGATCTACTGCTGTTATTGGGTCAATCCCATTGTCACATGCAGAAAACGCAAAAAGCAATATAAGAACCCCAATAAAATATTTTTTAAATGTTTTCATTTTTTTATTTATTATAGTTATTATCTAGGTACATCAGCCAAAATAGGGAATTCATCAATTTGATCTTGATGATAGGTTACAAAAGCTTTATCCTTAGTGAAAGTCCTACCTTCATAACTCAGTTCTCCATATCTTTCTAGCCTTACCATGTCGAAAAATCGTTTACCCCATTCCATTGCTAGTTCAGCATATTTTTCATCAACAAGCTGATCTAAAGTCACTCCACTTATTGGCGTAAGATCGGCTCTTGCCCTAACAAGATTTACTGCTTGATCGGCTGTCATAGCAGAATTTGAAGCCCCTTGCAATAATGCTTCCGCATAAATTAAAAGCGTTTCTGCATAACGATAAACAATATAGTTTTTATTACTTCCATACGCAGTACGACCAGGAATCAACTGGTTACTTGGTAAATAATGCTTCCCGCTACAAAATATAGCTCTTGCATTATCTTTTAAAAAATCGCCATCTCTAGTGGTTGGGGAAACAAAAGATGGCAATGTACCTGCCGTATAACTGGTAGTCGCAATGATACTGTCAATACCTTGTTGGGTAAATAATACAGTAGTTTCCAAGCGTTTATTTTCTCCTCGGTCCAACATAAATTTAACATACTTCATACTAGGCTCAAAAAAGCCCCATCCTGCTCCAGCACCAGCTACTGCAGGCGTCCAACCATTTGGCCCATAAGGATTATAAAGATGGCTTACCCTATCACCTTGTCCAACTCCAAAATCGGAATACTGAAATTCGAAGAGGTTTTCATTGCTTAATTTTCCGGGTGTTTTAAATAATTCGTAATAATCATCCATTAAGCTAAATTTCCCTGAACTTATAATTTGTCCCGCTGCATCTGCTACCGCCTGATAGTTTTTCAGCTCCTGATTCGCTAAGGCCTTAATATGCAAAGCAGTATATTTAGTGGCTGCCCCAGGCAAATCGGTACGTTCATTTGGTCGCATATCCAAAAGAAATGGAATGGCTTCATCCATCTGATCAGAAATATGCTGCATCACCTCATCTTTTGAAGGCACAGAAGTTACATTGGCAAAATCACTAAGATTTGAAGATTCTGGAATAAAGACTGCACCATAAACTTGTGACAGTTGAAAAAGCAGTATAGCCCTTAGCACTTTTGCTTCAGCAATATACTGATTCCCTAAAGCCACCCCATCTTCATCTGCCAACTCCATATATCTACCAATTTGCTCCATGCCGGTGTGTGCACGAATAATATCGCCATAATATGTTTCCCACAAAGTTCTTGAACCAAAAAAGGAGTTGTCGTATACATAGCGATCTTGATTTTTAAGCCCTTGCTGATCTCCTGCGGCATTAACATCATCGCCTCTGGTAGAAACCACCAATGGTTGCTCCCAACCTCTATCTGCAACTGATTGATAAACACCAATAAGTAAAAAAATCATATCATCAGTCTTTGAAAAATCTGTACCCCCAGCAAAGTTATTATTAAGCTCGGGTTGATCCAACTCGTTCGAGCATCCTGTAAGCATAACAACCAACAAGATTAAAAGCATATGCAATTTGTTTGTTTTAATATGTATCATAGCTATTTTTTTAAATTTTAATGTTCACACCTAAAGTATATACCCCAGGAATAGGATATGTTTGATTATCTCTACCATCTGCAACTTCTGGAGTAAATCCATTGTATTTAAATATTGTTAATGGTCTCTCAGCAGTTATATATAATCTTATTTTAGGATCGAATTTTCCTTTTAACTGTGGCAACGTGTACCCCAACGTAACATTTTGCAATCGAACAAAATCTCCTTTTTCAACAAAAAAGCTATTAAGAAATTGATTGCTCCAAGGGTTTCTTATACCTCTGGCCGATGGATAGCTATTGGAAGTGTCAGGACCATTCCATCTATTGATGGCAAAATCCCTGTCTATATTAGGGTCTGGTGTTTGTCTAATTGAAAAACGTTTTATGTTTGCTATGACATTGCCTCCTTGCCCAATAACATTTAAAGAAAAATCGAAGGCTTTATAGTTAAGACCCAAGTTAAAACCAAAGTAGTACGATGGTAAATATGATCCTAAATCAACTCTGTCTTGTGCATCTATCATCGTATCGCCATTGTGGTCAACAAACCTGAAATCACCTGGTTCCACAACCAATCCATTAGCTATGGCTGTTTGAGCTGCTGGATCTGCTTGAATTTCTTCAGGTGTTTGATATATACCAGCAACCTCAAGTCCAAAGAAAGAATTTATAGCGCCCCCTACTACAGATCGTTGTGCGGTATCTCCTCCAGATGTTAAATTTTCTTGTCCAGCTAAATCTAAAATTTCATTTTTTAAGGTTGAAAAATTTGCGCCTATATTGTAGCTAAAATTTTCAGACACTCTTTTATTCCAATCGAGAGCAATTTCAAAACCAGAGTTTTTAATTCTCCCAATATTCTGTCTGGTTTCGCCAGGCACTAAAAGTCTTGATACCGGAATTATGGCATCCCTGGTTTCTCTACTAAAGTAGTCAGACTCGACAGATAAACTATTATCGAATAGTTTTGCAGTGATTCCCACGTTTGTCTCAGCAGTAACCTCCCACTTTAAAGCTTCAAAATCACTGCTGGTAACTAACCCTGGATAACGAACATCGCCAAAAGCAGCGTCAACCTCAGTTGAAGTTATGCCACCAGTGCTTGAATTTACGTTGGCATTTCCTAATTCTCCCCAACTAGCTCTTATTTTCAAGAAATCGAAAACACCGTTATTTTCCATAAACGGTTCGCTTGAAATTACCCAACCAGCTCCAATAGTTGGGAAATAACCCCATTTTTCTTGATATTTGCTAGTTCCATCTGCACGGAACGTACCATAAAGTAAATATTTGTCATCAAAATTATAAGCGACACGTCCAAAATAAGAGAAAAAATATTGTCTCTCCCCGTCATCTCCAACGCCATCCAAATCAATAGTTTTTGCCAAATCTAAAAAATAAGATTCATCACCTATTCCAGTACCATTCGGAAAATTCAAACCTTTGGCCTCCAGTTGTTCGAAAGACCTATCTCTAAAGGATGAACCTGCCAACAAGGTTAAATTATGCTTTCCAAAATCATCATTATATGTTAAAGTATTGTCCCATGTTTGCTCAGAAAACGTTTCATTTCTTTTGATGAGCTCCGCATTTTCTCTAAAAGCATTTCCAATACCATAAAAATAAGGAAGCCTTACCTCTCTAGTTTCGAGGGTTTCAAAATTATGGGAATATGATGTTTTAAAAGTTAATTTATCAGGGATTACTTGATATTGCAAATTAAAACTCAATAAGGTATTTCGTATTTTATTCCTATTTTCGGTATTATCCATTAAAGGAAATGGGTTTTGAGGACCTCTATACCCTAAATCTTGCGCATTAGCATACGGTTTAGGAAAAGCATCTGTTTTAGACGGGTCTAATACAGGCATTATTGGCACCGCAAAATATGCCGAACTAAAAGCCCCTTCTTCTGGGCGATATCTAGTAGCATTACTAAAGAGCGTAGAAACTCCTACCTCCAACCTGTCGCTTATTTCAACATCCAGTTTAGATCTAACATTAAAACGCTCGTAGTCATTTTTCATTCTAAGAATACCTTCCTGTTCAAATTGACTTAGCCCGAGTGAATAGGTAGTGCCACTAGTACCCCCTGTAATACCCAAACTATGGTTTTGTATAGTCGCATGGCGTAATATTAAATCATACCAATCTGTATTCACATTAGGTATATTAGGGTTAATTCTACTACGCCCATAGCGTTGCATAGCGTTTTCTATAAAACTAGCTTCTGCAGCAGAGCCAGATTCTCTAGCTAAAGTGGAAAACTGTTCAGAATTCGACAATTTGACCACATTTTGGGCAACCTGAACACCTTGATAACCACTATAGGTTATTTGAGGTAGCTGGTTCGCTTTTCCCGATTTTGTTTGAATAAGTACCACACCGTTTGCAGCCCTTACTCCATAAATAGCAGATGCCGATGCATCTTTAAGTATCGAAATAGTTTCAATGTCTTCGCTATTTAAAAAATTAATATCATCGTAAAAGATACCATCTACCACATAGAGCGGATCGGAAGCTCCATCTCCTGTATAAGACCCAATACCTCGCACTCGAATCGTAGGCGCTGTACCAGGGGCACCACTACTAACCACTTGTAAACCTGCTACTTTACCTTGAAGAGATTGCATCGCAGCACCAGAAGGTGTTCTAGTAATATCTTCGGACTTGATGGTTGTTATAGATCCTGTTAAATCGGCTTTTTTCTGAGTACCATACCCAACCACCACCACCTCATCTAGTGAAGCAATGTCTGTTTCCATTATTACATTAACTGTAGTTTGGTTTGATATGGTAATAGCAACCGTTTTAAGCCCAACAGCGCTAAACTCAAGAACTTCACCAGTTTTAACTTCTATAGTATAGTTACCATCAAAATCGGTACTAACGCCTCTAGTTGTTCCCTTAACAATGACATTAACACCAGGCACTGGCATATTATCTTCAGAACTTGTAACGACACCCGAAACAGTTAGATCTTGAGCGAAGCCACTGACTGAAAATAGAAAAAATAATAATAAAATAATTTTTGCTTTCATATAGTTTTAGTTTAATATTTTAGTTAGGTACAAGATAAAACCTATTAATTTTTTTGAAGCAAAAGTGTTTACACTTTAAATACGCCATTGAAGGCGGAAAGGCTTAAATACCTTTAATTGAAGTATGTTAATTTAATAATAAAGTGAGTAAAATGCAAACAGAAAACGTTATATGACGTAGTAATGACGTAAAAAAAATTACGAATAACGTATTTTTAACAATAGATTATTCGAGATTTATTAAATAATGTGATACAGAAATATCATTTTCTAAATTCAGTTTCTTTTTTAATCTGTATCTATGTGTTTCTAAACCTCTTACAGATATGTTCATTAAAGGTGCAATTTCTTTATTCAATAAATTCATTTTGATGTAAGCACAAATCCTTAAATCTTTTGGGGTTAAGTTGGCGTGTTTTGATTTTAAACTCTTGAAAAAATCTTCATGGACCTGATTAAAGTTATACTCAAAAACTTTCCATTCATCCTTATGTGCAATAGAACTATCTACTTTATTCAATATCTTCTTAAAAGCATATTGATTATCGAAACTATCTTTGTTACTGGCTAACTCTTTTTTGATGTCCTGTAAGGTTTCATTTTTCTTAACTAATGCCAAAGCTGTATTAGCCAGCTGTTTGCTTTTTAATTTAACTTCATTTTTAAGAGACTCGTTCCTTAATTGGACGATTCTCTTTTCATTCTCTAAATTTTTCTCTCTAACAATTTCTTGCTGTTCTTTGGCATATTTAATCTTTAATAACCGTTGCTCTCTTTTTATCTTTTGCTTATTATAATAATAGAATGTGCCAATACCAAGTGCAATAAGTACAAAATAAAGAACAATTCCGATAGTATCTTTATACCAAGGTGGTAACACATTTATTTGAATTTTAGATGTTTCGGAAGGCTTATCTAGATAATTTCTGGTTCGGAATAGTATGGTGTATGTTCCATCTTTTAGACCTGATAGCTCTAATTTGTTTTTTTCTAATCTTTTCCATTTATTAGGATCTAACTCTACTATAGAATACTCAAAAAAATGATTACTTGATTTTGGTGATGATATTGAAACACCAAAACTACTGTTCAACTTTATAGATGTCTTTTTATTTAAATTAAAATCTATTAGTACTTTATCAATTTCAATATTATCAATAGTTGGTTTATATAGTTTTGCTTGGGAATCTGACCTGCTATCGATAAGCATAAAACCATTGTTTAGATTCAATGCAAATATGGAATCATTTATACTGGAAACATTTTCGTTACCAACAATTAATCTATTTTCAAAATAGTTATTAGATAGTGATATTTCTTTTTCGTTATTTAGTAAGGATTTAAAACGAATAGCATCATTATTGGTTTTTAAAACTAATTGATTAATATTTTCTTCAGATATTACATAAGAATCCCTTCCAAAACTTTTGTTTAATACATCATATGGAACAATACTATCTAAAATTGATTCATATCTTAACCAACCATCATTTGTTTTAAAACAGATATCGCTTTTAATTTTATAAACCCTAATATTAAAATCTGGAAAAACACCTTTAGTATTATAATTTTCAATACTTATAATGGTATCGTAGTTTTTATCAAACTTAATTTTATATAAGCCTTTATAGGCGTGTGCAGCCCAAGCTGTATTTTGATTTTCAAAAACCAAATATTTAATGGGCATGGTGGTTTTTCCAAGATGTTTCGCCGACCAAATATTGTTTTCCTTTTTTAATCTAACCAATCCTGTATAGGTGCCTTCAATATATGTACTGTTTTGTTCTGGAGCTTTTTTTATAACCCAACCTCCTGTAACCGGTGACACTAGTTTAAGTGCATAATCTTCTACTAAAAATGTCCCCTCATTATGCCCGCAAAATAATTCTCCCTCAATTTCCTTTAAATTCCACACTTGTCCTTGAGAACCTTTTATAAATTGCAAACTATTTTCTTTATCTAAATAAAACAAGCCTGTATTACTGCCTAGATAAATGACATCTTTAAACTTAATAACATCATAGACCGCCCCTAATCGGCCAGAGACATCGTTAAAAAAGGAATTATTGTTATTTAAATCAACGCATGCTATTCCATTGTCTAAGCCCAACCATAATTTATTATCACTATCTAAATATTGACTTAAAACAGTATTGTTTATTAACCCGTTTTCTTTATTGATGTGAAAAATTACTTTTCCTTCATTATTTGTGAAATAGATACCATCCTTTATAGTTCCAAAAGCCATATTTCCTTTATTCAATAAAGAGAACCCATTTAGCAAATGTTGCTTTATGATATCATTAATTTCAAAATCTGCGGGTTTTAGAGTGTTGTTTTCATAAATTAAACATCCTTTAAGTGATGTTATTAAAAGTAATTTTCCTTTGTACTTAGTAATAAATAAGACTTTAGTATTATCTATAGTCTTATCCTCAATTTTTGATATTAACTCATTATTCTTAAATTCATAAATGCCATCATTAAGTGTCGCTACATACAATATATTATCAACGACACTACACGAAATAATTATAGATTTTGGTTTTATCTTCGTTATTTCACCATTAAATTTATATATGTATATATTTAGAAAAGACCTAAAAGCAATGCCTTCTTTAAAGGGTAAAATTTGCCAAATTTCTTCATTAGGTGAAATTTTTTCTTTTATTGAATTGCTTAGAGAACTATAAATTAATACGCCTTTAGAATTCTTTTTCCAATACCCGAACTCTTCATAGGATCCTGTATATATTAATTCTTTATAAGCTAAAACAGATCGAATGGTGGTTTTGTTTGGCAGCTCCATAAAGTCCCATTTAATGCCATCATATTCTAACAAACCGTTATTATTAGCGACATATAGCATACCATTTTCTGCTCTGGAAACACCCCAATTTTGATTCCCTGCATTATATTCCGATAAAGAGTAATTTTGAAAAAAGGGTGTAAATTGGGCTATCGATACTTGAGAAATTAGTAAAAGACAAAGGAAAAGTAAACTATTACAATGTTTTATTGGTGACATAGTTTTTGAAATTTACAAATCAGTATAAGAACTCGTTTAAACTTTTTTGACTAATTTTTAGACAATTGTGAAAAGTTTAAACAAGTTCTAAATAGTAAAACTAATCAAATTTTAATACAATTAGTTTACTAAGAGCAAGTTTATATGAATCTTCAAATTATACCCACTTACAATTTCGCAATATTTTTAAAATAACAACTTTAACTCCTATAGAATATAATGTAGGAATAAATACAGTAAAGTTTAGCATGAATGGTATTATTTATTTTACCGGAAAAACAATAGTGTAATTTTTACACGCCCCATGCTGGAATTACACACTTTTTACACATCAACGATTTGGTTCCCAAATCGTGAAAATATCACAAAGTACTTAAAATCAATATTTTACGCGTATTTTGTTTTTAATTATTACTCATGGCATATTTATTTCTTTATACTAATCGTAAATAAATTAATAAAATAATTAATAATTAAAATCTTAAATCTTAAAAATCATGAAAAAATTAATTTTAACCGTAGCAATTTTAGCAAGTGGAGTTTCAATATTTGCATTATCCAACAGTATCTCACCAGTTGATGAAGTTATAAACGTGGTAATGAATGACAAGTTCAAAGAAATTGCTGTTGATAAGTTACCAGCTGCCGTTACCGATGCTGTAACGAAAGATTTTGCATCGGCTACAATAAGCAAGGCTTATGTTAATGAGAGCGAGCAATACAAATTAGAGCTTACCATTGATGGAAGCACTAGCACAGTTTATGCCGATAAAGATGGAAACTGGTTAGAAGAAAGCACCGTTACTGAATAATAGCAGCATATATTACATCCATTAATCCATTGAAAAGGGCGTTTTTTTAACTAAAAACGTCTTTTTTTTTATGTTTTTTTTAAAGGTGTATGTTATATTATCTTACTACTTTTACAAAATAGTCTCGATTTTATGAAACATATTTTATTAATAGAAGATGATGTGACATTTTCTGAAATGTTAAAGCATTTCCTTGAACGTCATAAATATGTAGTTGATCTAAGTTATAATATTCATAATGCCTCTCTTTTATTAAAAAAACAAAATTACGATTTGGTTTTTACCGATTTACGTCTTCCTGATGGCGATGGTATTAGCCTATTAAAGCAAATAAAGAATAATAATGATATTCCTGTGGTCTTAATGACGAGTTATGCCGAGGTATCTACAGCGGTACAGGCAATGAAACAGGGTGCATTCGATTATATTTCAAAACCTTTCAACCCAAGTGAAGTTTTGGAGGTTATTAGTAATGCTTTAGAAGTAAAAAAAGCAGATACTATTGCTTCAGAACATACCCCACAAAAGAATAACAGTAATTCCAATGCTGATTTTGTTACGGGCATCAGTTCAGCTTCAAAAACCTTAAGTGAATACATCCATTTGGTGGCGCCTACTAATATGTCGGTATTAATAACAGGTGAAAGCGGTACCGGAAAAGAAGTGGTTGCTAAAAATATTCATTTAAAAAGTTTACGTGGTGATAAGCCCTTTGTAGCGGTTGATTGTGGAGCCATACCAAAAGAGCTTGCTTCAAGTGAATTTTTTGGACACAAAAAAGGTTCTTTTACCGGTGCTATAAATGATAAAATAGGCCATTTTGAAGCGGCTAATGGTGGTACGCTTTTTTTAGATGAAGTTGGTAATTTATCTTATGAAAATCAAATACAACTGCTGCGTGCACTACAGGAAAGAAAGGTTAAGCCCATAGGAAGTAGTGAGGAAATTTTTGTTGATATACGCTTGGTTACTGCAACCAATGAAGATCTACTAGAGGCTGTTGAAAAAGGAGATTTTCGTGAAGATTTGTACCACCGTTTAAATGAGTTTTCTATAAGAGTGCCTAGTTTAAAAGATAGACATGACGACTTGATTTTGTATGCTGATTTCTTTTTGGAAATGGCAAACAAACAGTTAAATAAGTCAGTCGTAGGATTTTCAAAAGATGTGTTAACACTTTTCCAAAGTTATCATTGGCCGGGCAATTTAAGAGAATTATCAAATACCATAAAAAGAGCTACATTGTTAACACAGACAGACATTATTGATAAAAGTGTTTTACCTGTCGAATTGATTCACATAAAAAAAAGCAATGTGCTATTGAATAAATTTTCTACTAAAGAAAATGAAAAAGAGCTTATTATAAGTGCTTTGCAGGAAGTTGACAATAATAAAACGCAAGCGGCCAAATTATTAAACATCACTAGAAAAACCCTTTATAATAAAATGAAGGAATACAGCCTTAATTAATATAATCTTCCAAAGATGCTATCAAGCTGCTTAATTTGTTTTCAAAATCAACAAAAAGTTTATCTTCAATAGTCGTGCTGGTTTCAAATGCTTCTAAATAAGGAATGAGAATTTTTACATCCAATTGTTTAAGCATACTAAGCATTTTATGACTAATATTTTTAATACTTTTCACGTCATTATTTTTTTTGGCCTGTTGTAACAATAGCTTATTTTTTTTCGTGTCTTCTAAAAAAATACGCAAAGTTTTTTTTATTGCCATAGCATCATTATTTAAAAAAGAACCTAAGGATGCAATACTGAACCCATTGGTTTCTTTAGCATCTTCGTTCACAGGTTTACTATGGCTCTTCAACAAAATTGAATAAAAATAATACTGCAAAATACTTTGGAGTTTATTGGGATTAAATGGTTTAATTAATACATCTGAAAAACCACTGTTAATATAATCTTCAATTGATAGATTTGTTCTTCCGGTCATAGCTATTATAGGTTGATTCTTGTATGAACTGTGTTTCTTAAGAATCTCCATAAAATGGATGCCATTCATTTTTGGAAGCTGAATGTCCGTCAAAACGACATCATACGGAATGTTTTCAATAGCATCTAAAGCTTTTTGGGCATTATCAAAAACATAAGCCTCTATATGGTATTGCTTCAAAAGATCACTTAACAGTTGCTGTATGGAAGCATCGTCTTCAACAATTATTGCTTTAATATTAAAAGTAGTATCTGCTTTAGGAAGTTTATTTTTACTTAAAATCTTATCAGAAAAAGTTATTGGAATTCTTAAAATAAAAGTACTTCCTTTTCCTAATTCGCTATCTAAAGTTATTGTGCCGCCCAATAACTCAGCAAGTTTCTTAGAAATAGTCAATCCTAATCCAAACCCATGTTGTTTATTTTCTGTGTGATCATTGGCTTGCGTAAATGCTTTAAAAATGTTTTGCTGTTGTTCTTTACTAATACCTATGCCTGTGTCTTTTATAGAAATTTGTAGTATATTTTTATTATGGTCTTTTATTAAAAGGGTTTTAACGGTTATTGTGCCTTCATTGGTAAATTTATAGGCGTTTGTTACCAAATTATTTAGAATTTGTTTTATCCTAAATGGATCGCTAATAATGTGGCGATCTATGGCTCTGTCAAATTTTATTTCATAATTTATTGGTTTACTTTGGGAAAGGTTTTTTACGTTTTGAATAATTTCGTTTACAAGGTTTTCCAAATTAAAAGGAATGGATTCAATAGATATGGTATCGTTTTCCAATTTTGAAAATTCTAAAAGATCATCAACTAACTGTCCCATATATGTTGAGGCATTGCGAATATGGTCAACATAATTTGTTTCTTTAGTGCCGTAAGTTGACTTTTGAAGCAATTCACTAAAGCCCACAATAGTGCTTAAAGGTGTTCTTAAATCATGGCTTACCATAGAAATTAGCTGTTCCCTGCTTTTTAAAAGTGAAGACGTGGTTTTATTTGCAAGCTCTAACTGTTTACGATAGCGCTGACTTTTCCAAAAATCATTTAAAAATATAATGGAAAAAACAATGATGATGATAAAACTAATACCAGCCGCAAACAGAATAATATTTTTACTATGATTTAAGGTTTTTTCTCTTTGGTTATTAATGCTGCTGGCGTAAAGAATAATATCCTTTTCTAGATTGCTTAGCAATTCCCGTAATTTTCTAGAAATAGTTAAATCATTTTCAATCAGTTGACGTTCTTTTCTCTGTAAAGATTTACGTTGGATGCTGGTTTCCTTTTGAACTTCCAATAGCATCTTTTTGGAAATGGACAATAACGAATCTATTTGTTTTTGATCAATTCTATTAATCGAATCTTTAGGGTTGTATTTATTAAGTATTTTAACATATTCTTCAAAGTTTTGATGCGTTTCTTTATCCAAATATTCAGGATTTTCAACAAAGTCTTTAATAGAAATTTTACCTAAAAGTGGGTCAATAGAGCTTAACTTATTGATGGCTGTACTTATAGATTCTGCAGAATTGTCCTTAAGTTTTAGATTTTTTAAATCGGTGATGTTTTTTTGTTTTATATCAATAACCAACTTAACACTATCTAAAATAGATGCCTGTGACGTATTGTCAACAATAAAGCTTAATGAATCTATTTTTAATAATAATTGCTCATTTTCACGAACGTATTCATTAAATTTTTTTGTGGAATTTAGTTGGATAGCAGCTCTTGCCAAACTTTCCTTTTCGTAAATATCGGCAATTAAGCTACCAATTTTTACAATTTTATTTCGGTCTGAGATATCTTCCCTTTGCAATTTGGTAAACGTTTTGATTTCAGAAAGTACCAAAATACCCGAGATGGTTGCTAAAACCCCAAGAATAAAATAGCCTATTAGAACTTTAAAAGTAATTCTATGTTTGGGAGATTTCATCTGTTTATTTTTATTATTTTAATTTGTTCAGATGGAACACCCTAATCATCCTCGTGTGTGTGCCATTCTCATGGGTGTTGGTAGAATAAACTTAAGAAAATATAATATTAGTACCTCTTTTTAATCTAAAAAAACGGTTCAAGTTGTATTTTGTTGCTTTAATTAGGTTACTTATTTATAAAAGCGCTGTTATTTATATTAAAAACCTTATAAAATAAATACCCTTGGGGCAGAGCCTTTAATTATTCTTCACAAAAACAACCACCATATAATTTTGGCAATAAATTATGCTTTTTGCCAAAGTTATATCAAAACTAAAAAATTAATATGTTTGTTATTTAAAACAAAAAAGCTATATTTGTTCATAATAACAAACATTTAATATGGCAATTAGCAAAAAGCAATCCGTTTTTCCAAAATATAATAAGATTTTGGAACAAATGGGAGAAAATATAAAAATGGCTCGTAAAAGGCGAAAACTCACCATGGTTCAAGTAGCCGAAAGAGCAGATATTGCAAGGTCAACATTGTATCTCATTGAGTTAGGAAATACAAGCGTAGCTATGGGTGCCTATTTCAATGTGCTACGTGTATTAGGATTACAAGATGATTTCCTGAAATTAGCAGCAGACGATGAACTAGGAAGAAAGCTCCAAGACCTAGACCTCCTTAAATAATAAGTAACTCGTCAGTTCGAGTTGAGAGAAGGTTTGCGGCAGAAAACATTCTCGAAACATCGAGAACAATTAAACAATTATATAATTTAATTAGGTGTAATATTCTAGCAATAAAGATGTCTACAAAAACCAACATATACGTATATGCCCACTGGAAGGGTATGCAGGGACCAAAAAATATCGGTATCCTGTCAGCTCAGCAAGCCAAAGGCAAGAAAGCATTCAGCTTTGAGTATGATAAGGAGTGGCTCAAATCAGAACAAAAATTTTTGCTAGACCCAGATATCCAACTCTATGGGGGTCCACAATATCCAAACCAAAAAGAAAACTTCGGAATATTTCTAGACAGTATGCCCGACACCTGGGGACGCACATTAATGAAACGAAGAGAAGCACAACAAGCAAAAGAAAAAAACGAAAAACCTAAAACACTCTACGATATTGATTTTCTTTTAGGAGTATATGACGAAAGCCGTATGGGAGCATTGCGTTTTAAAACAGATCCAGATGGAAACTTCTTAGACAATAATAAAACCGCTTCCACTCCTCCTTGGTCATCCATTAGAGAATTACAGAACGCAGCGCATATCTTCGAAAATAACACGGATAATGAAGAAGTAAATCGATGGTTATCCGTATTGATGGCACCAGGCTCATCATTAGGTGGTGCTAGACCTAAAGCCAATATTTTAAACTCAGATAAAAGTCTTTGGATTGCCAAATTTCCATCCAAGACAGACACCACCGACAAAGCTGCATGGGAATTTTTAGCATATCAGTTAGCTATTAAAGCAAGAATTGAAATGGCACCATGTCGCATGGAAAGAATTTTAGGTAAACACCATACCTTTTTTACAAAACGCTTCGACCGTGAAGACGGTGAACGCATCCATTTTGCTTCCGCAATGACAATGACAGGAAATAACGAAGACACCATTCGAGACAATCAAGCAAGCTATCTAGACATAGCCGAATTTATCAGTAATTATGGTGTAAACATAGAAGCCAATCTACACCAACTATGGCGAAGAATCATCTTCAATATTGCCATTTCCAATACCGATGACCATTTAAGAAACCACGGTTTTATACTAACCAAAGAAGGTTGGATTTTATCTCCGGCTTATGACCTTAATCCATCTATTGATAAAGATGGTCTAGCACTAAACATTGATACCGATAACAATGCCTTAGATTTTGATTTAGCAAAAAGTGTGGGTGAATATTTTCGTTTAAACAATAGCCAAATGGAGGTCATTATACAAGAAGTGTTAGAAGTAATAAGTAAATGGAAAACGTTTGCAAATGAAATAGGAATTCCCCGAAGCGAACAAGAATTGATGGAAAAAGCATTTCATACATAAGAAGTTTAAAAGTTTTTTTCGACATCTTTAAATGCGATTAAGTTTTGACAATAAACTTTATATTGCCAAAACTTAACAAATATTCTATTCACTATATACTACATCATCTGTAATGAATCGCAAATAGAAATCAAAACCTTGTCCCAATTATCAACAAAATTTAGGACAATACCAAACAATATAACTTTGGCAAAAAATAATGCTATTTTACCAAAGTTTCCAAATGGTATAAAAGGCTAAAAATGGCAATTAAGACAGGTATATTAGCCGCTTTCTTGGTTAATCATTACGATTTAAGTATATGCAAAAACATATAAAACAAAATAAATCATTAATGTTATATGCAAAAACATATAATAAAAGTATATTTGCTTAGATTCGTTGTAAAAGCATATAATCATGGCATCGTCAACAATAAAGTTGAAATCCTTAAAATGGCGATTGCATAGGGACTTTAAAAATCAATAAATTTCAGCCTATGACAACACTAGCAGATTTTGTAAAAGAAAAAAGAAACGAAGTAAATCTAACGCAAGAGGCTTTTGCCGAACGGGCTGGAGTAGCACTTACGGTGATTCGAAAAATAGAGCAAGGCAAAGAAAACCTGAATATGGAGAAGGTAAATCAGGTGTTAAAAATGTTTGGACATACTTTGGCACCAGTCAATGCCAGAGAATTAACCAAAATAAACAAATGATGAGAAAAGCAGCCGTATACTATAAAGATAGCTTAGCAGGAATACTTACAGAGACAGATGAAGGTGAATATATTTTCCAATATGAAGAAAAATATATCAAACAACATCCAAGACAGTTTCTCACCTTTACCATGCCAGTAAACCCCAAACCTTACGTTGACAAAAGGCTTTTTCCTTTTTTTGAAGGATTGATCCCCGAAGGATGGCTATTGGACATTGCTTCCAAAAATTGGAAAATCAATCAAAATGACCGCATGGGCTTACTCTTAGTTTGTTGCCAAAATTGTATCGGAGCTGTAAGTGTTCAACCAATACCACAAGAAAATGAATAATAAAAAGTGCCTATATTGCTACAAAACATTGGACAAAAATACAATTGGCGATTTTCACGAAAAATGCAGTTTAGATTTTTTCGGAACCAAACAGCAGCCCTTGTTTGAACATTCATTGAAACAAATGGCAGAACTAGCAAAAAATGTAGTAGAAAGAAGTATAGCCGTTCCTGGCGTGCAGCCCAAGCTTTCCTTATCATTAATAACCGATACGATTCAGGATGGAAACAAAGGACGTTTGACCGTTGTTGGTGCTTTAGGTGGAAACTATATTTTCAAACCACCTTCCGACCAATTTCAACAAATGCCCGAAAATGAACATCTGTCCATGCGCATCGCTGAAGCTTTTGGAATTAAAACCGTAAAATCCAGTTTAATACGGTTGCAATCTGGTGAACTGTCTTATATTACTAAACGTATCGACAGAACAGAAACAGGACAAAAAATACACATGCTCGACATGTTTCAAATTACAGAAGCTTTTGACAAATACAAAAGCTCCATGGAAAAAATAGGCAAAACCCTAAACGAGTATTCCGATAACACCTTGTTAGACAAACTTAATTTTCTTGAGTTAGCTATTTTTAGCTTTCTTACAGGAAATAACGACATGCATCTAAAAAATTTCTCTATGCTAAACACTGGAGCATACTGGGTTTTATCCCCAGCATATGACCTTTTAAACGTAGCCATAGTAAACCCCGACGACACTGAAGAACTCGCTTTAACCTTGGAAGGAAAAAAGAAAAAACTAAAATGGGAACATTTTGAACGATTAGGTAAAATGTTAGATCTAAACGAGAAACAAATTACCGGTATTGCAAAACGCTTCAAAAAAAACAAACCCATTGCTATTCAATGGATCAATAATTCGTTCTTATCAGAAGAGTACAAAGAAAAATACAAAACTCTTTTAGAAGAAAGGTATCTAAGAATATTTCAGTAAACGCTTCAAAGTCAATTGCTCTTTTTTATAATTTTATTACGGGTCATAAAATTTGACTAATAGTATTTTAATACTAACCAAAGTCCAATCAAAGGGAAGTAAATTGAACTAAAACCCTTAAAACTATAATTTATTAGCTTTTTTTCTTTTGCATACATTTCAAATTATTCATTCTATCTTAATTTCGTTTACAATAAATATAAACCAGAATATCAAAACCCAAGATTCGTTCTCTCCATATCAAAATTGATTATATTTATACGCTTTAAGGAAACCTATGACCGAACTTCTTAAACAGAACATTGCAGCACACATTTCACTTTCAGATACTGAAATGGAGGCATTCTGCAATTTGTTTCAACATAAAACAATTAAGAAAAAAAGTTTTTTGTTACGAGTAGGCGACGTTTGCAAATTTGAAGGTTTTGTCATTAAAGGGCTTTTTCGAGTCTATCATATTGACCAAAATGGATTCGAACAAATACTCTATTTTGCTATTGAAAATTGGTGGGTTACCGACATTGATAGCTTTACCAATGAGACACCATCGCAACTTTTTATAGAGGCCCTTGAAGATAGTGAGGTACTTTTAATTTCTAAAAAAGACAAGGAGTTTGCTTATGCCAATTTACCTAAAATCGAAAAGCTATTTCGAGTAATGACCCAAAAAACGCACGTAGCTCTCCAACGGAGAATGATAGACAATTTGAGCAAAACAGCTGAACTTCGTTATCTAGAATTTGCAGACAAATATCCACAACTAATACAACGCCTTTCCAACATTCAAGTAGCTGCTTATCTGGGTATTACCAATGTATTTTTGAGTAATATTCGAAAGAAAATTGCCTTTAAAAAATAAGATTCCATTTTGATTTATTAAACTAGTTTAATGTTTTCGCACTTCATTTGGTAGCATCTTTGCATAGTATTAGCAATCAATAAAACAATGAGTAAACTAATTTACGTCATGGATCCGCTTTGCGGCTGGTGTTATGGAAACAGCACCAATACACAAAAACTATTCGAAAAATATAAAAACCTGCTTGATTTTGAAATTTTACCTGCTGGAATGTGGATTGGCACAAATGCTCGTAAACAATCGAAACAAATGGCACAATTCATCAAAAAACACGATATCCAAGTACAACAAACCACAGGAACAGAATTTGGTAAAACCTATTTTGAGTTTATCGAAAATGAAAATATCGTTCTGGATAGCGAAGTGCCATCAAGAGCCATTGTTAGTGTAAAAAAGTTATGGGCATCACAATCCATTCCTTTCGCCATTGAAGTACAAAAAGCAAGATATTGGTACGGAAAAGACTTGAATAGTGATGAAACTTATGTTAGTATTTGTGAAAATTTAGGCTTGGATAAAGCTGAATTTCTAAAAATATTTCATTCTGAAACCATTAAAAAAGAAACACAGGAAACCTTTGCTTTGGCACAACAATATGCCAGTTCCTACCCTACGCTTCTGACTGAAAAAGAAGGTAAACTCTATATCTTAAAACAAGGATATGCCTCTTTTGAAATCATCACAAAACAGATTGACGCACTCCATTTATTAAACTAGTTTAAAGTTTTTGTGTATCAAATGCTTGCATCTTTACATCATCATTTAATACAAAACAAATATTAAAACCATGAGTAAAAATCTTATTGCAACAGTATTATTAATAACATTAAATTTATTTAATATGGAAACACAAGCACAAGGTTTCAAAACCATCGAAACTAAAAAATTGAAACTTCAAGTTTATAACGCATCAGAAAACAGTTTTGGAGTAACATCAGTAATTATATCCGGAAAAACAGATTCGGTTTTAATTGATGCACAATTTACTTTGGCAGATGCCGAAAAAGTAGCACAGGAAATTAAAGCAAGTGGCAAAAAACTAACTACTATTTTTGTTTCCCACGGTGATCCTGATTTTTACTTCGGACTGGAAATCTTCAAAAAACATTTCCCTGAAGTTACCGCTTATGCTTCTCCTGAAACAGTAGAACATATCAAAGCTACAGCTCAAAAGAAACTAGAAGTTTGGGGTGAAAGATTGGGTAAAAATATTACGTCAAACGTGATTTTACCTCAAGTCTTAAAAGGAAATAGCATGGAATTGGAAGGCCAAAAATTAGAAATAATTGGTTTGGAAGAATTCCCAAACAAAACATTTATATGGATTCCTTCAATAAAAACAGTGGTGGGCGGCATCAATGTTTTTGGAACCACTTTCCATCTTTGGATGGCAGATGCACAAACCGCTGAAGCCCGTAAAAACTGGATGTCGGTTTTAGATAAAATTATAGCTTTGAATCCTGAAATTGTGATTCCTGCACACGCCAATTCAAATTCTCCATTCGATATAGCCGCTGTAAATCACACCAAAAGCTACATTCAATTCTACGAAGAAGCTTTGAAAACCAATAAAACATCAGAAGCTTTAATTGCAGCTTTAAAGACAAAATATCCAACACTTACTTTTGAAACAGCATTACAAATTGGAGCAAAAGTAAACACCGGAGAAATGAAGTGGTAAAATCAATCCTCTACAGCTTGGTAATGCTTTTTGTGTTGTCAAGCTGTTCTTTAAATAAAAAGGCAATGACAAATCTTGACATCATAAAAAGTACTTACGAAGGAAAAACTTCGGAAGAAAACGGTAAAAATTTAGCTAAATATGTAGCTGATGACATTTCCTGGACAGAAGCCAAAGGATTTCCGTATGCAGGCACTTATATTGGATTGGAAAACGTAACCAAAAATGTTTTTAGCAGATTGGGAAGTGAATGGATGGACTATAAATTTACTCCAGAAGATTATGTTGCCAGCGATGATAAAGTGGTAACTTACGGCACCTATACTGGAACATACAAGCTTACAGGCAAATCATTCACTGCCAGAGTGGCCCACGTATGGAAACTAAAAGACAGCAAAATTGTAAGTTTCGAACAGTTTGTAGATAGTAAGATTGTTGATGAAGCAATTAAATAATATCCCTTTAATAATGACTATACCTAAGTTTAATTTAACACGCTTTATATTATTTCTACATATTAAATAATAAATTGCGGGTATGGCAGAAAAAAGAAACAACCAATATATTTTCAACAAAAGACACTCTAGCCAATCTAGGTACTTTTAAGTATCAATAGGATGTTAACTAATAGGTTTTATGCCAATAAAGCGGGGTCTTTTGTATTTCTCGATTATATAGCTCCTGTCCTTAAAGAAATAAATAATCTAAAACGAGATTATATTTGATAATAAGAATAAGGTAGCTCCTCTAAGTCAGACAAAAGCGAGCCTAGCAAAATTATTGCAAAGCCTTTTCATGGCTTAAACTTGAATATGCTTAATAAGTGATAATAATTCTCGTTTACAGTGGCTCATTTCACCATTTTTTGCAAGTGCGCCACAATCGTTTTATATGCTGTATTCGTATCGTGCCTCCAATCCCTTGTTAATAGAAGGTTTGTGTTTTATCAAAATAATAACAAACAACTCTCAACAACAATGATGGTGCTTTAAATAGCAATAGTCGCTTCCGTTCTCGTTAAAAAACGTCTCACACGAAGTAAAAACTCATTGGGATTAAATGGTTTGGCAACAAAATCATCAGCCCCAAGGTTGAAGGCTTTGGTAACAGTCCCTTCTTCCTCACCCAATGACGATAAAACAATGACTGGTACATGTGGGAAATGGTCCTTACAATAACTTGTTACTTCCAACCCAGATTTTAGTGGGAGCATCACATCCGTGATTACTAAATCTGGTTGAATAACATGCATACGCTCTATCGCATCCAGTCCGTTTTGGGAGCTAGAAACAGCGTAACCTTCTTTCTTTAATATAAAATTTAAGATTCGTAATGTCAGAGCATCATCCTCTACGACAAGAATTTTTTCTGCGTGGTTCATAGGTTGGGTTATTTAGATTTGGGTACTCCACATAAAATGTCTTCGGGCAAAAACACTTTATAATATGCTAAAATATAAAATTATTCTAAATACACAAGATTTTTGCTATAAATTTCATAAATAAAGCGTTTCTTTTTTATTGTTTAAGTGGTTTTTAATACACTGAAAAAAAATTAAGAAATAAAAAATTTCTTGAAACAGTCTATCCTAAAAGAGGCAGTGCCATAAAGGTATTTTGCCTGTTTCATTTTGACCTCTGGGTCAAAAACCGAAATTTTGTATTTTACCTCACCCAGAACTGCCCGAAAAGGCAGTTCTGACCTCTCCTCCAAAGGAGAGGTGAATTGGACACCCCGAGGCAGAGCCGTCGGGGAATTATTTAGATTAAAGACGATATTGAAGCATTACAAAGGTTTCAAACTCATTTTGCCAGTTGCCTTCAATATATTCTTGACGGTTATAAACGGCCTGTACACCTGCAATAAAATGCCTTCCAAACTGTCTGTAATAACCCAACCCAGCTCGGAAGGAGTTGAGCTGAACACGTTGGTTTAAATCTGCCTGAATCACACGCTCATCAGGCGAAGTGCCATAACCAAGAATGACATTGACATAATCAAAACGTGTATTGTAATAATAACGCGATGTTAAAGTAAATGCTGGATAGACATTTTCATTCTGTGCCTGAAAATAGGATCTTAGATGCATCCAGTAAGAACCAAAATACTTTCCGACACCCAAAGTTCCTGCGGGTATATTTTGTTCTGCTACATAGGTATAACGCATGCCAAAATCAACCTCCCACCCTTTTGGTAAAGTCTGAAAATAAGAAGCGCCTAAACGCCATTTTGGAAACACCAAAGCATCAGAATACCCTACCGATACATTGGCATAACTGTTCTCACCTGTAAAGAAATACGATTCTCCTTCAAATTGAATACCGTCCAATAGCAATGCACCATTTGAACGTCGGTGAGCATAATTGATCCTGCCTATAACCGAACCCCATTTACGCTCACCAATGTATTGTAAAGCTCCAAGATGCCAAGGTCCTACAGCGTCTCTATCAAAATTAGTCAGGCTGTATTGCAAACCTATCCGGTCGCTATTAAAACGGGAATCCAGCCAAAAAAGGCGTTGTTGTATTTCAGAGTCTTCTGGATAAAGAGACGACAATTTGTTTAGATATTTTCGCTCATCATCAACATCTTCTTGCAATTGATACACTTGTAGTTTTTTTAAACGAAAGGTTTTATTATCTGGATGAACTTCTATAGCTTTATCTATGAGTGTTTCTGCTTGTTCCTCATTTTCAGTTTCCAATTCCAGGTTAATTAAATACAAAAAGGCCTCTTCATAAGCCGGATTTTTATCTAAAACCCTGTTAAGGTATATTCTGGTGCTATCCGGTTGGTTTGTTAATTGATGGACTCTACCTATCAAAACTTGAAAGTCAAGATACTCAGGACTCATCTTTTTACCTAAATGTGCCTGCTTTAAAGCTAAGGCATAATCCTTTTGTTTTAGAGAATTATAGGCCTGCACGAGCAAACTATCCGTATTTATACGCTGTGCAAATAACATGGGAGAGCTAAATAAAAGCAAACAAACTATAATAGCACATAACTTTTTTGAAAATTGAGGTATTTTAGTCATCTTCATATCAAAGTATTTATTTTTTAACCGCCGTAAATCCTTTTCTTACCATGACGCCCCATTTAGCTTCTTTTTTTAAGAAAAATTGCCAATACCCTTTTAATGCCGCCACTACCACCACCGGATGATAGAATATAGGTTCTACCATTGCCATGCCTATCAGCTTTAATACTTCCCTAATGTTCGCGTAACTTTTATAAAGCAATTCATCCAGCAAAATGGATATAATGGTGATATTGATATAAAAAAGGTAAACAAAAAGCATGGACCATAACAAAAAGTCATAGTTGATAAAGTCGGCATAAAAAAAGGACAATATCAAACTTGCAGCGATAAGCAACATACCAAAGGCTTCTATAATGGGAGCTAAAAATTCAAATAAGAAAAAATAAGGAAGTGCAAACCATGATGTTCTGCCATACTTAGGGTTAAAAAACATCTTTCTATGAATGACGAGCGTCTGAATCAACCCTCGCGCCCAACGAATACGCTGACGCATTAGTATTTTGAGGTTAGGAGGTACTTCTGTCCAACATAATGACTCAGGGATGTAGCTAATTTTAAATTTTTCCTTTTTATCATACATCACTTTTCGCATCCTAATGATGAGTTCCATATCCTCACCCAAAGATGTATGCATATATCCGCCTGCTTCAATAGCCACTTCTTTATCGAACATACCCAATCCCCCAGAAACCAAAATAAGGCTATTCAACTGACTCCAAGCCATTCTTCCAAACAAAAAAGCACGCACATATTCCAGTTCCTGAAACATGGGATACCATTGGTTGGGATAATGAACTTTAACTAAAAAACCTTCATTAACTTCACTGGCATTCGAACTTCGTATGGCTGCTCCTGCCGCAATAACCCTCCTCCTACTTTCTATAAAAGGTTTAACAAGCTTTACAAGGGTGTTGGGCTTTAAAATACAATCAACATCCGTACATAAAAACAAGGGATACTGTGATGAATTGATTCCTACATTTGAAGCATCCGCTTTCGATTTACGGTTTTCCTTATCTACCACCAAAAGCTTAGAATATACTGGGTTTTTAGATTTGTAATGTCCTCTTACAGGAGCCGTTTCTATACGCCTTTGGTAAAAGAAAGGGACTTTAACCAAATTAAATTCGGCGATAAGTTTTTCTAAGGTATCGTCACTACTCCCATCATTGATAATAATCACTTCAAATTTCGGGTAGGAAAGTGACAATAAGGATTTTACGTTGTGAACTATGGTCGCACCTTCATTAAAAGCTGGAGCTACTATAGATACCCCAATTGCCTCGTTTGATTTTAACAAAATGTCTTCATTGATATAATGCTTCATCAAAACATATTTCCTAATAGCGACATAAGAAAGAAAAGCAAAAACCAAGTAAGAAATTACATAAAATGACGCATAGCCTACTATAAACCATTCATAGATATCAAGAAAATTTAACAAATAGTCGTACAAGTCTTTCATAAATATGCACAATTTAGGTGAGCTTTCATTCTGTCTATTTCCAAATCAAGTATAAAACGGGTATCATAGTATTGATTATCAATGGATTTCAAAGACCTCAACAATTCCATCTTTACATCTTTATCTAGGTGGTTACGTTTTAAAACGTTAGTAATGAACGAAACACTTGTCTCACTACCTATAACAGCCAGAGATTTCAAAATTTCTATCTTTAGCAACTTTTCTTCTTTATCAAATTGGCTATGTAATGCTTCTTCAGCATCAATTAAAAATAGTTCCCCGATGGAAAGAATGGCCTCTTCCCTAATCCTAATTTGCTCATGGTCCAATAAGGACATGATTTTTTCGGGTGCAGCTATGTAATTGTAAAACACCATGATTTTTAAACCCAGAATAACAATGGATTCATTTTTTGCTTCAAGCCAACTAGCTATGTTTTTTGGAATCGTGTCATGTTTCATATATAAAACATCAATTACCTTATACATATTAACTCTTGACAAAGGATTTGGGTAATCCACCAAAGAATCAAATGACTCCGTTGTAAGATACAAATGCGCTATATAGGCATTGGATCGTAAAATGACATTTTTGGACGTTATATAAGATTTGATGTATTTTTGACCGTGAACAAAATTCATGGCTTGAAAATGATTAATTCCAATACATTTTATGTTCCAATACGGATGCTTGATAAGCTTCAAACTATACTTGTGCAGCTCAAAAGCCATATAAATCTCCCTTACTTGATAAATCAAGTCTCCCTTTAGGTTCAAACTTAAATCCAGAACCGAGGAAAGCAAAAGTCTTCTAAACCATTTTTTGTGATAAGGAAAACGCGATTTAAATTTAGCTACTTCAGCTTTTAAAAGTTCTCCTTCATAACCCGAGAATGTTAATTCCGTTAATGCATCAGATATTTTTATATGATATTGTCGTTTTCTATAAGAAAGATAGACAAACCTTAATCTGTGGTATACTATAATGATGACAAGAACAAGCAACAAAAGCATTAATATGGGAACCATATAATTTTGAAGGAAAGTTTCAAGAAAATTTTTAGCCATTAAATTTAAAAATCATTTTAAGTAGGTAAATTTGAGTTGGTCATTATACTATATATCAGTGTACAAATTATAAAACTTCAAATATTTTATCTTGAAACACTTACTTCAAACTGCATGAATATCATTAAAGTTAATAACCGTCTATTTACAAATGTAACGAATTGGGATGGTATTGATAAAATAAAATTTAAAACTATGATAGTCAGCACCATGTGCTCCCTTGAAAGGGGCGATATTAAGCACAGCTTTTTTCTTTAATTACGTGTGTAAGCAATACATTTAGCAAATCCACTAGTTTATGGTTAACAATTAACTTTCCTTCAGAATCACCAAAATAAGTAATATGGAACAATGCTTAATAGTTAGCTCCCATAAAACCATTAGCTTAACCCGTTTTATTTCTGAAAAAAAATACTGAAGAAAATGAATGAGAGGATTTTTACTATATTTATAAAAAGTTCAATCAAAATTAATAATAAAATAACTCCATAGTGATTAATAGAAAATGAAAAGACTATTTGTGTATTGCAAAGACAATTTTAAGTTTTTGCTACAATATTTACCAGAATCTACCGGATTATCCTACTACTTTTTTAGTGAAATAACCCAATTGAATATAGCAATACAACAACTAAAACCAGATGCTATATTATTTGACAGCATAGAATTTGACAACGCCATTTCAAGTGGTATTGATGGTGTTGGTAATAAGACTCCAATCATCATTTCAGGAACATTCACAAGTTTGCCTAAAATACCAAATTCACAGATCCATTGTTTACCAGATATATTCAATAAAGCAGACGTATTTAAATTATTTTCAAAGCTGAAATTGATTAATAACAGTTTTATCCCATTTGCGGATATTCCAAAGCATAAGAACCATAGCGAAGAAATCAAAAATGACAAACAGTTAGAAAACCAACAATTTCTTAATCTTTTAATGGACAATATCCCAGATGCTATTTATTTTAAAGATAGAGCGTCCAGATTTACAAAAATTAATCATGCACAGGCTGTTACTTTGGGAGTCAATACTCCAGAAGATGCCATAGGTAAACGCGATGAGGATTTTCTTGGTGGTAATCAGGGTAAAGAAACCTATAAAGATGAACAAAATCTTATGAATAGTGGCATTCCACTAATCAATAAATTAGAGCATATTGTGACCTCAAGTGTAGATAAATATGTTAGAGCCACAAAAATACCCTTAAAGGATGCCAAAGGCCATTCTATAGGTATGGTAGGTATCTCAAGGGATGTTTCAAATGAATATAAAATAGGGAATGAACTTCGTAAAGAAAAAAAATTCATGGATTTGTTGATGGACAATCTTCCTGACAGAATTTATTTTAAAGACAGGGACTCTCGATTTATCCGATGTAATATGGCTTTAGCAAAAATGTTCGGACTTAACTCTCCTGAGGAAATGTACGGAAAAACTGATTTTGATTTTTTTGAATCCGTTCACGCCAAAGAAGCTTTTGAAGACGAACAAAGAATTATGAAAAAACGGTCTGTCATTATAGATAAATTGGAGAGTCATATAAAAAACGGTGAGCGGTTTTGGGAATTAACAACAAAAATCCCATTTGTTAATAGCAAAAATGAAGTTATAGGACTCGTGGGAATTTCACATAATTTCACAAAACAAAAAAAATTAGAAGATAATCTTGAAAAGGAGAAAGAGCTCTTACAGATACTAATGGATAATGTTCCTGACTATATCTATTTCAAGGATAAGAATTCAAAATTCATCAGAGCAAATAAAGCCGTTGCCTCTTTTTTAAAGACAGACGTGAACGAAATGATAGGAAAAACTGATTTGGATTATCTTTCCAAAGAAACAGCAGAGGAGATATACAAACAGGATTCTTCAGTATTTAAAAATGATGTGGAAATAATAAACCAAGTGGAAAAGCTAGAAAATCTAGATGGCAAAACCATTTGGGTATCTACAACTAAAATCCCTATAAGTGACGAACATTCCAAAGTCATAGGATTGGTAGGAGTCTCTCGAGACGTAACCATATTAGAATTGACCAAACAACAATTTGAGATGGCAAAGGTAAAAGCAGAAGAAGCCAATCGGGCCAAAAGCTTGTTTCTTGCCAATATGTCTCACGAAATTAGAACACCTATGAATGGTGTTATTGGAATGGCCGATATCTTGAGTAAATCCAAACTTGATTCCACCCAAAAAGAATATCTGGATATTATAATGAAATCTGGACAGACTTTATTATCATTAATTAATAATATTTTGGATTTCTCTAAAATTGAGTCTGGCAAAATGGAATTGGAAACAGTACCTATCAATATTAGAAGTGTTATAGAAGAGGTTGCAGATATTCATATAGTCCATGCGACATCAAAATCAATAGATTTATTAACATACATCGATCCTGAAGTGCCCGAATTTGTAGGAGGAGATTATGTTCGTTTAAAACAAATCATTACCAATCTGGTAAATAATGCTATTAAGTTTACTTCTAAAGGAGAAGTTGTCATTCATGTTAGCTACATCGGTACAACCAACGGAACCCATGAAATACAATTTAAAATTAAAGATTCAGGTATTGGTATTTCAAAAGAAAATCAAAAAAAACTATTTAAATCATTCTCTCAGGTTGATCCTTCAACAACAAGAAAATATGGAGGAACGGGATTAGGACTGGCCATTTGCCAGAAGTTAGTCACTCTAATGGGCGGTGAATTGGATCTTGAAAGCTCTTCAAACTCGGGGTCTACATTTTTTTTCAAGGGCAAGTTTGCTGCATCTGGGGAAATTAAGAACAATAACATGTTTTTATGTAAAGATCAACTTCAGGGTAAGCACATTGCCATTGTAGATGATAACGAAACCAACAGGCTAATATTCAAAAATTATCTTGAAACCTGGCATGTAAAAGTATCTGAATTCAAAGACGGATTTGAAGCATTATCCTTTTTTAAGGAACAGTACGATTCAGGCAACCCCATAGATTTAGTGCTGGTTGACTACCAAATGCCTGGTATGAGCGGAAAGGAATTGGCAAAGCAAATTAAGGCAGATCAAAGAATAAGCGATTTAAAATTGATTTTATTGTCTTCAATCATTGATGCCATACAAACATCTGAAATGAATGAAATTGGTTTTGAAACGGGTCTTAACAAGCCAATTAAGATGAACCAACTGTTAAATGTCATTCTAAAGGTTTTAGGAATGCCGCAAGAGCAAAAAGAATTTGAAAGTGTAGAAAACGAAAACCATTTAATAAGCTTTAAAAATAAACGGTTTCTTATTGTAGAGGACAATAAAATCAATATTAAAGTGGCTCAAATAACATTGAGTGGATTGTCGTCACATGTTGAAGTCGCAACAAACGGTTTGGAAGCTGTTAATCTATTTCAGAAGCATAAGTTTGATGTCATATTAATGGACATACGGATGCCGGTAATGGATGGTGTAGAAGCAACTTTGAAAATAAGGGAATTGGAAAAGAGTTTAAATGCAGAAGATCCCGTTAAGATCATTGCAACAACCGCAAATACCTTGCATGAGGATATTGAAAATTGCATGGATAATGGAATGGATGCTTTTCTTGAAAAACCATTTAAAAGAAAAGATTTAGTTTACATTTTACAACAATTACTATAATTTGTTATAGAAGTGATTTAAACTTTTTTATAATTGGCTAAAAAATGATTACTGATTTTTATCCAAGCTAATGACATTTATATGAAGAAAATTTACTCTTAAAATTAAGATTGCAAAATATGCTTTACAGAGTTAATCGATAATGGTTTTGAAAAGATACTTTTAACAAGATCATGGTTTTGAGCCTGCTTTATATCATCTATATCTGTTGAAGAAGAAACAATATAAAGTGTCAAATTGTTATTTTTAATAATTCCCGATTTTTTTATTTCCTTCAAAAATTGCCAACCATTAATTTCTGGCATGTTAATATCTAGCAAAATAATATATTGATTATTAGAAGTGTAATTCTTCTTTAAATGATCAAGGGCCATTTTTCCATTTAAAAGAGAAATCACTTTTAGATGTTTACATATTTTTTGAATCATCCTTATAAAGATAATATGAAAAATAGGATCATCATCTATCAATAACACATGCTTATTCATTTTGGAATGTATTTAGGTTTAGTGATTTGGTTTCTTCTACAATATTTTGAACAATTTTATCCAGTTCATTACCTGATTGTTTGACTTGGTCTATCAGGTATGGTAAATCATCTGAATTAAAAGCTTCAAGTTCTAAAAGATTAATTATTCCTAAAATTCGTGATAAAGGAGCACGAACTATATGGGATTGAGTCCATGCAATATTCTTTAATTTAACGTTTTGTGCTTCAATTTTCTTTAAATACTCTAACTTGTCCGTGACATCATTTGCCAATACCAATCTTACAAGTTTATTATCATATTCTATGTTACTGCTATAAATTTCTACACTTATATTTTCACCTGACTTTAATACGTGGGTAAAAAAACCTGCAAAGCGGTCAGAATCATTTAACATACGTTGGCTTAAACTATCTTCTAACAGTTCAACTTCATTTGCGGGTCTAATATCCTTTATGGTCATACTTCTAAACTCTTCAAAAGTATATCCATATTTTACAATTGCTGCCTGATTTATATCTAAAAAATGTAAGGATGAAATATCGTAAAGCCACATGGGCTGTGGACTCAAATTAAATAAATCTTGATATGTTTTTTTTGTTTTTTTTAATCCTCTTATATAACTTTTTCGTTCTAGTGAATAGATTATGGATTTGTATAAGATCTCTGGGTTAATCTCGTCTTTAATTAAAAAATCCGACACTCCCACTGATAGGAGCTTTCTAGCCAAAACAAGTTCGGTGTATCCAGTCAAAATAATTACAGGAATATCGCCCGTATGCTTCTGCACTTTATCTACCAGAATTTCTCTTTGAAAATCGGGCAATATCAAGTCCAAAAGGATGATATCTATTTTTTTGACAGATTTTATAGTTGAAATTGCCGAGGAAAATAACTCCTCGTGAAAAATTTGGATAGTCTCAAATTTTTCATGGAGATAGTCTTCAAGTAACACAAAATCTCCAAGATTATCTTCTATGATTAGAATTGAAAGCGGCTGATTGTCTTTTAGCATTTTCCTTAGTGTTTTACTTAAATACGCACAGATTTACTTAGCTAGTTTGGAAAGTTGTAACCAAAATTGCTCTATTTTTAAAATGGCTTTTAAAAAATCGTTCATGTCAATCGGTTTGGTCACATAACTATTACTATAGTTTTCGTAGGCTTTATTTATATCATTTTGACTAGCAGACGTTGTAAGCATTATAACAGGTATCGTTCTTAACGAGGAATCTCCCTTGATTTTTTTAAGCACATCATGCCCATTGTAAACGGGGATATTTATATCAAGTAGGATTAAATCGGGACGGTCTTCCTCCATATAATCTCCTCTTTTAAATAAGAAATCGAGAGCATCAGCGCCATTTTTCACAACACTTATGCGCGTTTTTATTTTGCTTTCTTCAAAAGCATCTAGAGTGAGAACAATATCGCCTTCATTGTCTTCAACCAATAATATATGGACTTCTTTCATGTATTTATATTTATTATTTTTCAATGGTCATGCTTCGACAAGCTTCACTTGCTACCTTCGCTGCAAAATATATTTTACATCTCGCTAATGCTCAGCACAGGCTTGGAACATCCTAATAATCTTTCCTTTATGTGTCAAATCTGTTTCCATGGATGTTTCATGTGTTTATATTTATTGTTTTTCAATGGTCATGCTTCTACAAACTTCACTTGCTACCTGCGCTGAAAAATATATTTTGCATCTCGCTAATCCTCAACACGGGCTTGGAACACTTTAGATAATCATGTGCGTTTGCTAATATTTTCCTCATAGGTGTTTCATATTATGCCTCTATGTTTTTATCAATTGTAAAACAAAACTTACTACCATTTCCCAATTCCGATTCCACCCAAATCTTTCCTCCCCAAGATTCGACATGTTTTTTGGCTATAGACAACCCAATACCAGTACCTCCGTATTTATCTCGATTATGCAATCTCTGAAAGATAATAAATATTTTATCAAAAAACTGTGAATCGATGCCTATCCCATTATCTTCTATGGTTATCTGCCAATAGGATTCTGTTTCCAAAGCCGAAATTCTTATTATTGGATGCTCTGTTTCCTTTACATATTTAATAGCATTGTCAAGTAAGCAATGGAGCGTTTGTATAAGAGGTACCTTAAAACATTTAACCTCTGGAAGCACATCAACAATTATCGATGCTTTTTTTTCTTTAATTAATCTCCTCCTTAAGGCACGATAATCATCGATAAGTTGGCTTAAATTAATAGTCTCGATAGGATCAAAAAGTTTACCTGCCCTAGAATATTCAAGCAAATCCAGTATGATTTGTTTCATCCGTTTAGCCCCATCGGTAGCGAAATGTATATATTGTTGGGCTTTTTCATCTAATTGATGCCCATACTTTCGCTCTATTTGATTTAAAAAACTCGAAATCATCCGCAAAGGTTCCTGTAAATCATGGGAAGCAATGAAAGCAAATTGTTCCAATTCTTCATTGGACATTTCAAGTTCCTTGACATGCTTCTTTAGAATTTTATTCAATTTGAGCATTTCCTTTTCATATATAACACGGTGAGTAATATCAGTAATCGCACCAACCATTCGAATGGCTTTTCCATCCTGATTTCTAATAATGACGCCTTTATCTATAACCGTTTTTTCTTCGCCATTCTTTTGAATAATTCGGTATTCCTGCCGCCAATATTCCTTTAAAGGATCCTGCAAACACTCATTGAGACCTGCTTTTAGTTCGGGAAGATCCTCTGGGTGGAATTTTTCTTCCCAAAACTCGGCTCCTTTTAGTTTTTTACTTACTTCATGTCCAAATAGTTTATCAAAGCCGACTCCGCGATAAAGTGTATCATTTTCAATGTCCCAGTCCCAAATAGCATCTGTGGCGGCCTGGGTTACTTTTTCAAAACGCTCATTGGCCTGTAATATCCGTATATCTGTTTCCTTTCTTAAGGTTATATCTCTGAAATAAACAGACAAGCCTTTAAAACTTGGGTAGGCAGACACCTCAAACCATTTGTTCAATGTTGGATAGTGTTCCTCAAATGATACCGTTTTACCTGTTGCCACCGCTTTATGGTATTGTCTGTAAAAATCGGTATCTATCGCATCCGCATACTCTTCCCATAAGTTTTTGCCTAATATAGCATCCCTTTTCTTGCCAAGTATATTTTCTGCTTCTTTATTCCAATAGGTAATGGTCCAATCTTTATCAACAGCAAAAAAGGCATCCCCTATACTTTCTAAAATCTGGTTCTTTTCATCGTAAGCTTTTAATAAGCGCTCGTCTGCTTCTTTCCTATGTGAAATATCCCTAAAAAACACACTGATACCATCATTTGAAGGATAGGCATTAACCTCAAACCAAACACCATAAAAGTCTTCAAACATGATGGGCTCTCCTGTCTCCATTACTTTATGGTAATTGGTATACGAAGGCAAGGATACTGCATCGGGAAAAACATCCCATAAATTTTTGCCTAATAATGCCTCTCTCTTAAGTCCAATAAGCTTTTCGGCGGTTTTATTCCAATAAGTCACTATAAAGTTACTATCCATGGTAAAAAAGGCATCACCTATACTTTCTATAATGTCTATTTTCTCCTCGAAAGCTTCTTTTAGTTTTTTGTTTGATTTTTGTAATTCTAAAAGTTGCCCTTCTTTAATTGTAACATCTTGACAAATTACCATAATACACTTTCTGCCTTGAAAATCTATCTTGTGACCATTCGTATCCATTCTTATATTTTCACCATTTTTTTTCTGTTGGGTAAAAATTCCAAAACCAATATTCCCAACTTCATTGCAAATATTTAAATGGGCTTTCTTCACCCTTAGTCTTTCTTCTTTTATGCTTAGATCAGTGATTTTTAGAGACAAAAATTCTTCACTACTATAACCATAATGGTTTATTGCTGACTGATTCACATCTAGAATTTCAAAAGTGTCAAAATCATATACCAAATTAGGAAAAGGGTTAAAATAAAACAGTCTGCTATAGTCTTGTGTATACCCCATATAATTTTTTGTAGTACAAATATCACACAAATATAATAAAAAATATTTTTAACCCGTTGGATGCGACTATTTTTATTGCTATCCCTATCTCAATTGCCATATTAAATCTGTTGAAATGCATTTTTTTGATGTTTTCAACAATACAAGACTCACAATTATTTCCTAATTGATTAAATCATTACAAATGTGTGTTGTATTTAAAAAAAGTAAGTTATCTTTACTTTGTGAATAAGACTTATCGACATATAGTTTCTTACCTTCTTCTGCTCTACTTTTTTGCAACACTTATTCCAATCAATCTTTTCCATCATCATGAACTATATCCACATTGTGATAGAACTGATGTTAATATAGAAAGCGACCCTTGCCACATCAGTATTTATCATGGTCAATCCAAAGAGCATATATGTGGGCATAAATCACACTTAACCAATGTACACGATGCCTGTAAATCCTGCAAGTTTCTGACCCCAAGACAATATCATTATACCGCGGTCAGGCCCTATCAGCATACCATTGTTCCCATACTAGTTTCTAAAGACTTTTCATTAGAGTACAAGTCCTTTATACCTCTCTATTTTTCTAACTCTGTCCTTGGTAGGGCGCCCCCTTGCTAACCTTTTTTTTATTTTTTGCATCCCTTTTCCCGCTCGATAATTTAGAGTGGCTTTCTGCTATTTAACCCTGTTGATTGCAGTTGAGCCTTGGGTTGCACAATCATTTTTAATTATTTTCTAAAACAGATCGTGTAGAATGGGTGAATACGCTCGTTCCAATCGATCATAATATCTAAAATCATGAAAGAAACATTAAGTTTTTATGACGTAAAAAGTAAATCAAAGTTTGAATCGAATGAATATGATGTACGAGAAAAAAGCAACCGCTATTTTGCAGTTACAAAATCCCCTAATGGTCCCCACGAATGCTGGAGAGTTTTATCCAAAGAACAAAGTGAACGGCTCAAGTAGTAACACCGTATGTAGCAAAATCAGTATTCAAGTCTCGAAACTGCTTGAAAAGTGGCAATCATTATTGCACATTCATTATTGGAATATTCTATGCGAACCAATTGATGAGATGCAAGTTATGGATGATTTAAAAGGCGATATGCCTGGCCATGAATTTGTAGGGATTGCGATCGATTTTACAAATCTATTAGGCATTATCTACCATACAAGGCCCTTGCAGGAAGATGATATTGTACACGAATTGCTGCACGTTCGCTTTCCTGATTGGAGTGAACAAGAAGTGGATTATTGGACCAGCTTGCTTATAAACCGCCCAGATATTGATATATTAAAATTAAATGGCGGTTAATTAGTTAGAAACCGGGAGTTATGAATGAAATATATAATATACTCCGTTCAAGGGAAGCAGTTTTATCACTGCTTCCCTAACCGGTTTCTTGTTAACAATTATCCTATTCGTATTGCTATGGCAGAAAATCTGACTAAAAGGGTTGTTGACATTAATTCAACAATACATGAGTAATTATATGGCAACTAATAAAACGACATCCATCAAAAAAACCGATAATTATTATAAACAATTTCATAATAGCGGACACTATTTTTAGACTGATGCTGTACTTTTGTATTGTACTGTGTATTGACCAATCATATACAGATCCACAGAAATAAACCACCTTGACTGGATAAAACTGAGCGTAACAAAATCATTGCTAAGCCTATATGTGGCTTGGGCTGGAACACGTTTTAAATGCATGATGATTTCCATTTTCAGCGGTTCACTTTCACTATTTTTTGCATGTATGTACTTAACTCAATTTAGAATTGAATGCTCCTTCATCTAGTTTAACGTGAGTTCGATTTATTCTTGTCTGATAATCAATTATTTGCATTAACACTGTCTGGTCGAGCCTTTCGTCTTCGCTCAAGATAAACTAAAGTCGAGACCTCATTTAAAGGCATCAAAGTCTAAAAACCTCTCGACTGCGCTCGAGGTGACAGAAATACTATTCTTTAATCATATAACAATCAATAATTTGCATATCGTTCTATATCGATCTCACGTTAGTTTAAAGTTTTTTATTTGTTGAAATATTCTAATGCCCAGCCTTTTCTTTCAGCTCTTTATAATACTGTTGAAGGACATAAAAGGCCAGTTTTTTATTTCCTTTATTGTCTATTAAGCCTTTACGGTTCCACCCTTCTTGATAATCGGGGTTGTTTCTTCTGGGAGAACGGAAATCGGCAAGTATCCATGGGGATACGCCACTAAAATTATCAGGGAAACGCTCTTTGAACATGGCTATCTGTTCTTCATAAAACCATTTCTGGTATTCTTCACTAAATCGCATTTCCTTTTCATCATGGAAGCCTCCCTTGGCTCCGGCACCCGTTTCGCTGATAAAGAAAGGCTTGTTATATTTTGTTTCCCATTGGGCCGTTTTACAGGCATCTGGCAAACCTCCGTACCAACCAAGATACTCATTTAGAGAGACTATATCGGTATATTCCCCTAAAGGGTCATCTACGTAGTTTTTCCCTTCATTATATCCTACTTCCAATGCTGCCGATACCAAACGGGTGGGATCCAGTTTTTTAGCATCTTTTACCAAAGTGCTCATAAACTGGGTACGGGTTTCACTGACTGGGGTCTCGTTTCCTACCGACCAAATGATTACCGAAGCCCTGTTTCGGTCGCGGACAATCATTTCCTTTAATTGTTTTTGTGCTTTTTTCAATACCTCAGGATTCCCAAAATCTATAGTCCAGTACACAGGAATCTCTGTCCATACCAGAATTCCTAATGAATCTGCCATACGTGGCATATATTCGTTATGCGGATAATGGGCCAAGCGCACCATATTGGCATGTAATTCTTTTACTTGACCAAACAACTGCGCAGCATCTTTTTTACTATGAGCCCTTCTTACCTCCTGCGGAATCTCTTCGTGGATGCAAATTCCTCTCAGGAAAATCTGTTTACCATTCAGCTTTATTTGTTCTCCATCTACTTCTATTTTTCTAAAACCTATCTTATCTGATATGGGATTACCGTTAAGTTTTAGGGTTATATCATACAATTTTGGATTATCAGTAGACCAAAGGCTGATTTTTTTTACATCAAATTCAAATTTAAGGGAGTCGCCAGTTACCTTGTATTGTCTTTTTACTTTCAGCTCTGGAATTTCTATGCTAACCTCTGCATCGGTAACGGCTTCATTCAGTTTGACCCAGCCTTTAATATCATATTTTTTTAATTGTTGGGATTTTATGATGTCCTGATCCTGAGCTAACTGAATATGGTATTGCTGAATGAACTCTTGTGGAACCACAACCAGTTTTACATCACGGGTAATACCTCCGTAATTCCACCAGTCGGTATTAACGGTCGGAATTTCTTCCTGATGGCGTTCGTTATTTACCCGGACTACCAAAAAATTGTCTTTATCCTTTAACAACGCTGCTGGAATCTTAAAATTAAAAGGGGTGAAACCTCCTTTGTGCATGCCTAGTTTTTTTCCGTTCAAATATACATGGGCTTCGTAGTTTACCGCACCAAAGTAGAGGTATACATCTTCCCCGGAAGTTACATCGGGTGTATCAAAATTACGTTGGTACCACACAGTACCTTCATAGTACAAAAATTGCGGATCTTGCGAATTCCAATCCCCGGGAACCTGTATGTTGTAGGGCGCCTGATACCCGTGTTCTGTCCAATCGGTTTTCTTCTTTGGTACAAATTTATTCCAATAGGCACCTCCATCATTTTTCCTTCGCTCCCTTAAACGATAATCATAAAATCCCGTTTCGTATGGGTCAATAATATAATGCCATGTTCCGTTTAGCGAAACGGTTTTTCTTCCCTGGGTATTGATGATCAAATCGTCTTGAGCGTTTGTATATAACGGATTTAAAATGGTTAGCAATAAAATGAAAGCTGCATTTTTAATAGCTCTTATAAAAAATCTACAGGTTTTTGAAACCTCTGGGGTTTGGTTAATTAAATTCATTCTTTTTATTTTGAAATTAAACTGATACAATATGTGACTGTCCAAGTTCTATCCTTTGGTACTGCCTTTTCGTGTTGCAATCGACTTCATAGGTTTAAAATCTGTATTTTTTAAATTAGTTGTTCATTTTTTCATAGCGAACCATAGCTTCGGTTAAATAATAATCCCCGTAAGTCAGCGGTGTATCAATTTCAGTACCGTTGGGCATATTACCTACTCCGTGTTTTAATAAAAATCCGCCATTAGTGCCTTTTTCGGCTATATATTCAGGAGTTAAGAGGGTTTTTAATATTGTTTTGGCAGCATCATTATATTTTGCTTGTTTTTCTTCTTCTACATAGGTACTCAATTCCAGTAAAGCCGAAGCTATTATAGCAGCTGCCGAAGAATCCCTTAAGGCATTCGGAATATCCGGAGCATTGAAATCCCAATAAGGGATATGATCTTCTGGAAGGTTAGGATGATCTAAAAGATAATGGGCAATATGATTAGCCTGTTCAAGATATTTAAGGGCTTTGGTTTCCCTGTACGTCACAATATATCCGTATAATCCCCATGCCTGACCACGTGCCCACGAAGATTCATTTGCCGCTCCTTGGTTGGTAATCTTTGCTTTTACATCTCCTGTATTTCCATCATAAATAACCTCATGGTAAGAACTGTAATCATCCCTAAAATGATGCTTCATTGTTTTATCTGCATGATTTACAGCTATATTATAATATGTACTGTCCCCACTATGCTGGGTGGCCCAAAAAAGCAATTCTAAGTTCACCATGTTATCAATAATAACTACCACATCATCTCCTTCGCCTTTATTCCATGGTGCGTTGTCCCAAGAGCGTATGCCCTTTACCGTATCATTATATCTTGTGGCTAGTGATTTTGCACTATTCATAAGTACTTCTTCGTATGCCTGTTTGGGGAACAATTGTTGTGCTTTACCAAAACTGCAATACATCATAAATCCGAGATCGTGTGTGGAAGTATTGAATTGCTCCTTTTTTAAATCTTGTAGAACTTCTTCCGCTATTTTCTTTAGTTGGGGAGCATCTGCTGCTTTATACAGGTATAATAACATCCCCGGATAAAACCCGCTACACCACCAACCTGAATTACTTGTTTCAAGGGAATCGGTTTCGGCATGATATGTTTTGGGATAAACACCTTCAGATAGTTGATTGTTTAAAAATTCGTATTGTTTTACTGCTCTTTGTAATGTGGAATCAATATCCACAAGCAATGGATCTTTTTTTTGTTTTCCCTCCTGTTTACAGGCAATAAAAATAAAAATTGAAAGAAATATAATTATTAGTTTTTGCATCGTTAAGTATTTATCGCTTTTTAGGCAAATTGTAATTTGAATAATATATGGTTGCGTTTTCTCTTAAGCAAACCTTCGCCGTCAACCTGTATAATACTTTGTAAAAAACATATTGGGTCTCCTGTTTGCTTCATAAAGCTTTATCAAAATTGGGATAAGCCACTTTTTCCGTTAGAAAATGCGGCTTATTTATCACCTGCATTCATTGGTTTTCTCTTTACTGTCACATTTTTTGCAAAATAGGATGTTCCTGTATGAGGTCCCATGTCTCCTGAAGAACCTTCCATTTGCAAGTTGATGATAAGCCATAAAGGCTTGTTCGTAAAATTTGTATAGTGAACCCCGGTTTGCTCACCATCAATGTAATAAGTGATGGAGGCATGTTCTGCATCAATGTACTTTAATTTAACCGCATACGTATGCCAATTTTCTAGGGCATCCTGAATGGTTCTTTTTATCGTGGTTACATTCTTTGGGGTTATAAAGGTATTTTGCCAGTTTACGGCATCGCCTTTAAATTCCAGAATATCACTTTCTGGTGGCCAACCATCGACCGCCGTCAACCAAAATGCCGGCCATGTACCTTGTTCCGTTGGGGCTTTAAATTCACCTGAGATCATATATTCAGGGTATTCTTTAGATACTTTTATTTGGTGTTTTGCATGTACAGCGCCAGAGTGGTATTTAATAGCAAGATGTGGTGGCGATGTACTTTTTCCTTCTCCTTTTGCTACAGGCGATGCTTTTAAATGCAGTGAATTATTTTCAAGTCTAATTTGTGATTTGTACATCCTCGCCGACCCATTATGGTCTGTTCCCCAAGGATAAAAATAGTTCCAATTAGCTTTAAACCTTTTCATATCATCAAAAGAATCAGCTTCTATTATAGTTTCCCAGTCTTCTTCTTTTTGATGCTGATTTGGAGAATAGGCATGATCTATGGGTGCCTTGCCCCCTTCCCATATACTTTTTTGCGTCCAGTCACTAGCCGGGGCTGCCCAAAAAGGGGTTTGCTCCGGAAGTCCCAATACCAAAAAAGCTGCAGTACATAAATACAGGCTTCCGGTAGAAATATAGCCTTCGGCAATGTCTTTTTGACGTCCGTAAAAACCAATAGTGAGCCATCCGTTTTCATCAAAAGTCCCAGGAACGTCCATCTGTTTTTTAATGAGCGTATATAATGCCGAACGTACTTGGGTTGGGTTCATATTATCTGGTAATTGCTGCATTAAAGCGATTTGTGAAAGCAGCTGAAATGCCCCACACCTATAGGCCAACGAACGCCCTATGGGTGGAAAAGTTCCTTCGGGGGATATCAAACGCTCTTGAACCTCAGCATAACGTTGTGCCCGCTCTAAAAAGACATGGCTCTCATTTATAAATTTGTCTTTATTTACCCAATGTTTTAACAACTCTTTCTTTTCTTTTAAAACCGAAAGTATATCCAATATCATGGGCTGGATAACGTAACTGTTATAATAATCCCAGTGAAAATCCGGACCGTCTCCATACATTCCATCACCGAGGTACCATTCATCATGTTTAATGAGTGCATATTCCAAGCGGAGGATATCTGCCTTTCCCTCAAATTTTAACAATGCTGCCTCAATAGTGGCGCTAAAAAGCAACCAGTTCATATAATAAGGTGAAATGTCCCGTG
Organism: Mariniflexile sp. TRM1-10; assembly: GCF_003425985.1. Taxonomy (NCBI): domain Bacteria; kingdom Pseudomonadati; phylum Bacteroidota; class Flavobacteriia; order Flavobacteriales; family Flavobacteriaceae; genus Mariniflexile; species Mariniflexile rhizosphaerae. Next base: position 3,557,241 of record NZ_CP022985.1, on the reverse strand, counting down.
TTTTTTTAAGCTCTTTTAAAACATTTTGTTGGGTGGAAGCATCCAATCGCGCCCATAATTGATTTGGGGCGCGGATTAATGCTTCTGCAAAAAATGCAGCATCAACAAGAGGCTGTCCACCTTTGGTAAAGTTCATATAATCCTTAGCCTCAGGGTCAACAGCGTTTTTAATGCCCTTTAAAGCCAATTGAATGTATTTTTCCCTAAGTTTTCCTTCCTCGGTATCATCTGGTCCCAATTCAAGCCACGGCGCCATACCAGCCAACGTTCTACCAAAAGCTTCCAGATAAGTCACATGTGTGCGTTCATCCCATGCGTGAGGTGATTTCTCTACGGGCATCAGCTCTTTTAATTTATTTTCACTCAATGCTGTTAAAACTGGATCACTTATTCTAATTAAAGAAGAAACAAAGAAGTCACGTATCTCTTTAGGAGCATCTTTATATGATTCCTCTTTTTGGGAATACGTGTTATTTGTAATCAAAAACAAAAACCCAATAAGCGATAAAGTTCTTTTTACAGTTTTGTTATTCATAATGTTTATTTTAAACGTGAGTTCGATGTAATATAATTTGATATACAAGTATTTAAATAGTTGTATAAATAAAAAAACGATATCATTACAAAACCTTAGTTCAGGTTGATAAGCACACCTTGTAACTTTTAACGGTTTAACCGTGTAATCATTGAATTGTGTATCACAAACTTCATACGTACATCAAACTTTGAACTTTGAACAAAAACAGGCACGTATGTTAAGTTAAAAAAAGAGAAGAAGACATTATATCTTCTTCTCAAAACTAAACTAATTACAACTAAACTCAATTTTTTTAATACCCTGGATTTTGTTCTAAGACGGCATCCTTATTAAGGTCTATTTCACTTTGTGGAATAGGTAAAAGCATGTGAAAATCCTGTAATCCATTCGTGGTTTCAATATTACCTCCTGCTAAAGGCGCTGTTCCATTTAAACTTTTTGCTCGGTCTACAAGGGTTCCTGTCCTTACTAATGTCATTCTTCTATTTTCTTCACCAATTAATTCTCTTGCTCTTTCATCTAAAATAAAGTCTAAAGTCATATCTCCTGCACTTACTGTTGGGGCATTGGCTCTATCTCTTAGAACATTTATGTCGTCTGCAGCACCATCAAAATTATCTTGCTTTAATCTAGCTTCAGCTCTTAACAAGTAGGTTTCCCCTAAACGCATCAGGATAAAATCTTTAATCATGTTATAACCAAAAACGTTTCTGCTATCAAATGCACCCCATTTTAGTGTATATGGCACGTATTTATAGATGGTGTCTGCTGCAAAAATTTTAACCTCACTACCATCAGGCAAAGGAAATACAGCATCTTCTCCATACGGTACTTCTGTTCCTCTAATGGCATCATATTTAGAATCCGGATTATTAAAATAGTGCTTACGATGGATTGAATATTTTGAATTACGCATATCTTCATCATCATAAAGATCATATACAACCCAATTATTTAATCTAATCCTAGCCAATCCTCTTCCACCTAATGTATCTGTTGGTACCATTCCCGGTAAATCATGATAAGATCCGCCCCAAACCCTTCTAAATTGGGAGTTACCAGTGCTTCCACCGGTTACATCTGTAGGGTTTTCTTGCTCTAAAACCCAAATAGCTTCAGTATTGCCTTGATTTCTTCTTTGATTTCCATAAAGGAACATATCTGAAAAAGCGTCTCCAGGCTCACCTGCACGAACACCGTATCTATCCGTTATTAGTGAATATTTTCCACTAGTAATGATATCTGTACATTGTTGTTCTGCTAAATTAGGCTTATTAGTACGTAAATAGACTTCTGCCAAAAGCTGGCGCGCCATATTTTTATTGGCTCTTCCGTGGTATGCCGCTTGGTCTGTATCTGGTAAATTAGCAACAGCCATTACCAAATCTGCCTCTATAAAATTATTCACATCACTTAAAGCGGCTCTGGTAAAATCTGTTTTGGCATCATCTATGGGTTCTGTAATCAAGGGAACGCCTCCATATAAAGTTGCTAACATATTATAGGCATAAGCTCTAAAAAAGCGTCCTTCTGCATTGTAAGCATCAATCTGTTCTTGAGTCATCCCAATGGCGCTTCCAGATTCTGCATTTGCTATAATAGTGTTTGCATTATTTACAATTCTGTATAGACTCGACCATATTCTCCATGAGCCAAAATTATCGGATATTAATTGTGAATAATCAAAAAAAGGTCTAGCAGCTCCATTGGATCTACCCGCAGGAGCCCATGTAATATCGGTTCCTAATTGAAAAATCCCTGGAAAGGTTTGGTCCCAGTCTGTGGTATAAAAATCTTGACTTAGATTGTGATACAAACCTACCGCTGCGGCCTCGTAACCCAATTCATCATTTAATGTTTCTGGCGCTGGCGCATCTAATACTTGCTCATCTAAAAAAGACTTTTGGCAAGAATAGTTTGCAAGTAACAAAACATAAATACCAATTATATATTTTATATTTTTTCTCATTTTACTTGAATTTTATTTTTTATTAAAGTGTAACATTTAACCCTAAAGAAATCGTTTTTGTCGTAGGGTAATTATTTGTCCAGCTTCCTCCAGAATTATCTGAAGAACCTCTCGAAAAATAAGTAACTTCAGGATCCCATCCATACCATTTTGTAAACGTGTGTAGGTTTCTACCAGCGGCATAAATAGTTAAGGCATTAACGCCTATTTTTTCTAAAATAGAGGATGGAAAGACATAACTTAATCTGACATCTTTAATTCTTACATAGCTATAATCTTCTGGAAAGGCATAGCCCTTGTAGTTTTTATAAGCTGACAATGAAGGCCAATAATTGTCTTTGTTTTCAGGAGTCCAATATCTAAAATCCGCTGGTAAATTTCTTCTTCCAGCCTCATCAGCGTAGGTAAGGTCTCTATTGCTTTTTAACCCGCCTTGAGAGGTTTGGATAAATATACTTAAGTTGAAATTTTTATATCTGAATGTATTGGTAAAACCACCAACCCAATCTGGCGTTGTTCTTCCTAAGATAACTCTATCTTCATTATCTATTTTTCCATCTCCATTTTGATCTTTAAACTTGATGTCTCCTGGTTGGGCAACTGGGTCTACGGAAGCAATATCTTCACCTTCTTGCCAAATACCTTCCTTTTCATAATCGTAAAAAACACGTAAAGATTCACCAATAAACCATCTGTTTCCTATATCGTCCTGACCATCTCCATAAAGATCCAAAATTTCATTTCTGTAAGTGGAAAAATTTATTGATGATTTCCAAGAGAAGTCTTCAGTATCTATATTAACTGTGTTTAATGTAACCTCTAAACCTTTATTTTCCATACTCCCCAAGTTGCTCCAAATATTAGCATAACCCGTAATATTAGGGAGGTTTCTTCTTAATAATATATCTTCAGTTTTTGATTGGTAAACTTCTACTGTCCCTGAAATTCTATTTTTAAGGAATCCAAAATCAACACCAATGTTTGATGATGTTGTAGATTCCCAATTAAGATTAGGGTTTCCAATATTATTGTATCTAACACCTGTTAAAACTGTTCCATTAAAAGGAAATCTAACACTAGTTGCTGTTGTAGCGGTTTGATTAACATCTATCGCCTGGTTTCCTGTTTTACCATGTGAAAATCTGATTTTTAAGGCATTAACAAAATTTGAATCTTCTAAAAAGCTTTCATTTTTTATGTTCCAACCTATCGCAACTGATGGAAAAACACCAATTTTGTCTGTATTTGCACCAAAGGCAGAGTAGCCATCCCGTCTTGCTGTTAGTGTTAATAAATAGCGACTGTCGTATGAGTAATTAATTCTACCCATTTGAGAAACTAATGTATATTCATTTCCTTGTGAATTAACAGATTGGGTAGTTCCTGATGCCAAATCATAATACGATAAACCATCGTTTACAAAACCTACAGCTCTAGACTCAGATTGAAAATAATCAACTTTTTGGGCACCATATAGAGCTGTTACATCAAAATGATGTTTATCGATATCTTTTGCATAGGTAAGAATGTTTTCTATAACCCAGTTACCTGTTTCACTGTTTGAAACAAATCCAGTACCACTTTGGTCGTCGGCAGCTCTACCCGAATAACTTTTAAAATTACCCCAGTTATAAGTGTAAGAAGCATTCATTCTATATGTAAGCCCTTTAATTGGTGCCAACTCCAAGAAACCTGTTCCTGTTAAGTTTCTAGCAATATCTTCCCTGTCTGTCGTTAAACCCAATAGTGGGTTTCTAAATAATAATTCGGGACTCATTGGATATATTATATATGCGCCATTTTCATCTTTTGGCACAGAATAGGGACTCATAGCGGTAGCTTCTAAAAAATTAGCCCTGCCGCCACTATAATTGTTTTCAGAGAAAAATGCCGAGGTTCCGATTTTTAACCAATCAGTAACCTCTGAATCCGCATTGAATCTAAACGTATTCTTCTTAAAATTATAGCCTTTTACGACACCATTTTGTTCCAAGTGGGCCGCGGAGATATAGTACTGTGACTTTTCTGAAGCGTTAGACAAACTAATATTATGTTCTTGTATGAATCCAGACCGTGTTGCTTCACCTAACCAATCTGTTGTAATACCTGCGTCATAATTTTCAACCTCTGAGGCATTTGGTAGTACCGCTGTTTGGCTTAATCCATTTGCTGTTAAAAAATCAGCATATTTTTGTACATACGCATCTGGTCCCATAGGTGTTAGTGGGTTTGCCATAGCTTCTACGCCAGCATATCCACTATATTTAACTATTGGCTTGCCATCAGATTGTTTTCCTCTTTTAGTAGTTATAAGAATAACGCCATTACTACCTCTAGTACCATAAATAGCTACCGCTGAAGCATCTTTAAGCACTTCAATGGATTCAACATCATTGGTATTTATATCATTTGTTACACCAAAGAAAGGGATACCGTCTAAAATGATTAACGGTGAGTTACCTGCATTTATAGAGTTTATTCCTCTAACTTGCACAGATGCCGAACTACCAGGCACAGAAGATGATTGAGCAATATTTAACCCTGCCGTCGTTCCTTGAATGGCCTGTAGCACATTCGTGACAGGTAGGTTTTCTAATCTGTCTTTTGGCACTGAAACAACAGAACCTGTGATGTCCGATCTTTTTTGTGTACCGTAACCAACTACTACAACTTCATCTAAAGCAGCAGCATCTTCTTGTAAGGTTATATTAATGGTGGTTTTTCCGTTTAAAGCAACTTCTTGGGTTTTAAAACCTATATACGATACAACTAATATTGAGTTCGCGTTCGTTACATTTAAAGAAAATTTACCATCAAAATCTGATTGGGCACCGTTCTTTGTTCCTTTTTCTATAATATTTGCTCCTGGTAAAGGCTGTCCATTACTATCTGTAACGGCACCCGATATTTGAACACCTTGTGACTGTTTCAATTCATTATCAAAATCTGTAATATTTATTTCACTTGCTTGAATTTGACCAATGGTCATGCATAAAACGAGTAATGCAAACTTCATCTTAAAATCAAATTCAAAAACATTAAAATAAGAGTTCTTATTTTTAATTAATTTTTTCATATTTAGTTTAATTTGGTTATATTTTTTAGAATCGTTGTTTTCCAAAATGGAAACTTTAGGTAATTGCTAGTGTTATTTTTACATCATATTTCTTTTTTTAGTTTTTAGTTGATAATTAATTCTTAAGTATTTGTTTTTCGTCATAATCATTTGTTTTATAGTTATTTTAAAAAGGTTAATTCCATTTTGTTTTTCCCTACCAATGACGTTTTTTTAAATTAGGACTTCGACAAGCTCAGTCTGACAAACTAAAGGTCATTTTATATTGCTTTTTTTTAGAATAAAAATGATACCTCAACATGGCTTCAACTAATACCATAAGTGAGAAGTGTATTAATTTCTGTTCATTTAGCATATTGCTTATGTCTATTAGTTTAAAGTCTTCATTGATGCCTATTTTTGAGATATTCATAATGCCTTAAGGTTCTTAATTAATAGATATTATCTAAAAATCTAGGGACTGATTGGTCTATAAAATTTATATTTAATAAATTGCTATTGTTTATAATTGTAATTAATACACTTTTTAAAAATCAGATAGTAAAACTAAATGAAGTTACGTAATTCAAACAGGCACAAATGAGCAAAAAGAGGGGCACAATAGACCCAAATGGAAGAGAAAACTAAAGTATATTCTATTTTAATTATTACAGAAATAACAATTTCTATTTTAACTGGTAGATAAAAGTGATTCGTTAGTTTTTCAAACTGTCCGAACACGATTGTCTACTTAATGATTAGATATCTTTTTTAATAATTTTATTGTAATTTACTACATTTTTAAAACCTTATTATTTATGAAATCGCCATTAACAAGAAGTTTGATTGCAATTTTCAAATCACAGAACACTTAAAAAATAAAGTTTAGTGAAGTAAACACCAATGAAAATAAGGCAGTACCTTATGACCTTTTAAAAACAATTAATAGTTATATATGAAACTAATTAAGAACCACCTATTGTATATATTTATTCTTACAAATACATTTTGTTATTCCCAAGGTTCTAATTTTAATAATTTAATAGCCCAGAGAAGTACTTTAAAATTTGAGCACTTTAATGTTCAATCTGGGCTTTCCAATAATTTCATCACAGATTTGGCTAAAGACTCTTTAGGGTATATTTGGGTTTCAACATTCGATGGCCTTAATCGTTATAATGGAGATGAATTTTTTAGTTTTAAAAAAGAAAATGATTCCAACAACAGCCTGAACTATAACTTCATTCAGCAGGCAAAATTTAATAAAAAAGGAGAACTACTAATTGCAACAGGCGAAGGTCTTAATATTTACAATCCACAAACCGATTCTTTTACACTTATAGATGAAACAAATGGCTTGATTAGAGAAAGTCTTAGTTGCTTGGAATTTGGAAAACAAAACGAGCTTGTTTTAGGCGTTTATGGAAGAGGTGTTCAGTTTTACAACCCCGATAAACCTAAGCAAACTACTTTATTGAAACACGAGCCGACAAACGAAAAAAGTGTCTCATCCAATAACATTTCTTGTATTCTTTTAGAGGAGGAAAGCACATTATGGGTTGGAACTTTTAATGATGGTCTCAATAAAATAAATTACTACACCAAAGAAGTTGAACGCATAGCCATCGGAAATAAATCAAATGAAGGATTGCATCAAATCAATTGCTTATTTCTAGACAGTGAAGGTAATCTATGGATTGGAACAAGAGATGGAATCGTTATTTTCACTAAGGATAATGAAAAAATATACATGACTTCCAGTAAAGATGAAAATAATGGATTAAGCGATAAAGAAGTGCTTTCATTCGAGCAAGATTACCTAGGTAATGTATGGGTAGGAACTCAAAATGGCGGCTTAAATATTATCAATCTTAATTCATATAGAAATCATAAAAAATTCATTAAATGGTATTTGCCAAATCATAATGGTAACGATTTTCAAGGTAGAGGCGTTTCAACTATCATGAGAGATCAAGATGATCATATGTGGATTGGTACAAATTATGGTTTATACTATGTAAATCCAAAGGATGAGCCTATAAAACACTTTAAAGAGAAATTCACCGATGCCCCTATTTCTATAAACTGCAATTATATTCGGAGTATTACTGAACGTTACAATGGTGAAATTTGGATAGGTACAGATGGTGCTGGAGTAAATTTATATAACCCAAATACTGGCAGATACAAATATTTTGTTCACGACGAAAACAACCCATCAAGTCTCTCTAATAATTATGTATATGATATACTTGAAGATAGCAAGAAGCGTGTTTGGATAGGTACCTACAGAGGCGGATTAAATCTTCTAAACCCCGCAACAGGTCACACCAAAAAATACCTTCAAGGCTCTATAGAAAACGGTTTTAAAGTAAATGTTATTTATGAAGATAACTTAAAAAATATCTGGGTAGGTACAAACCGTGGTGGCTTATACAAATATAATGAAACTTTAGATGCTTTTATATACATGTCAACTTTAGGAAAAATAGATGTTCGTGATATAACTGAGGATGAGTTTGGCAATATCTGGATGGCTACATACGGCAATGGTGTTGTTAAGTACAACCCAAATTCAGGTGTATCAGATATTTTTATGATGGGTAATACGATTGGAATTACCAGTAATATTATGTATGCCATCGTTAAGTTGACAAATAAAAGTTTTCTTGTTGGTTCTGCCTATGGAGGTATGTTTAAATTATATCCAGACGATAGGCGAGTTATAAGCTATACTGTTAAAGAAGGATTAAGCAACAATACCATAAACAGTATGGTATCCAGAAGTAAAGATGAAATATGGCTAGGTACTTTTAATGGCATAAGTTATTTCAACACAACTACCGAAACGATAACAAACCTCAATTCTTTTGATAATATTTATCAAAGCGATTTTAATGTTGGTGCTGCTTTCAAATCAAAAGATGGCATTCTTTATTTTGGAAGTAATAATGGGCTTTATATCATTAATCCAGATAAAATATTTGCTTCTGCGATTGACTATCCATTAATATTTGAATCATTAGAGGTATTTAATAACAAAGTAAATGTAACTCCAGATCAATCAAAAAGTATATTAAAACAGTCACTTCCATACGTAAAGCATATTGCATTAGACCATAACCAAACATTGATTACAATTGATTTTAGTATTCTAAAATATCCAAATGCTCAAAACATTAAATACTCTTATTTACTAGAAGGCTATCAAGATCAATGGGTAAATATCAACAATAGTAATTCCATAAATTTAAGTAAACTACCCCCAGGTGATTACAATTTAATTGTAAAAGGCGTTATTAATCCAGAAAAAACGGTTAGTAATAATCTGTTTATTACTATTAATCCTCCTTTTTGGAAAACACTTCCCGCTTACCTACTGTATTTAATTATTCTATCCTTTTTAATTTGGATTGGAGCTAAGTATTACAGCGAACGCATCAAACTTAAAAACTCCCTGGTTTTTGAAAAAAAACAGAGACAACTTGAGAATGAACTTAATTTTGAACGAGCGAGGTTCTTCACTAGCTTTTCCCACGAATTAAAAACACCTTTGAGTTTAATAATTGCCCCTGTAGAAAATCTCATTGAAAAAATTGACAAAAAGAAACAAAAAGAGCAACTAAATTTAGTACTTAAAAACTCTAAATATTTATTAAAAAACATACAGAAACTTTTGGAATTTAGAAAAACGGAGATTGGCTTAGATAAACTCTCTATTGATAACGTTAATATATCAGACCACATCAATCAAATTCTTACAAGCTATAAATCGCTAGCTAAATCCCGTGGAATAAATCTAAAACTTCACAAACCTGAAAGTGACATTTATACGTGGTGCGATATAGAAAAAATTGAAATAATCATCCATAATTTACTTTCCAATGCTTTTAAATATTCCAAAAGAAAAGGAACAATATCAGTTGATATTAAAACAAACAATGACCATGTATTAATTTCAGTAGCCGATGATGGCGAAGGAGTTCCAGAACACGATCTTCCTTATATTTTTGACTGGTATTATCAATCGAACATAACAAATAGAAAAAAAGGATCAGGAATAGGATTGGCACTATCTAAAAAATTTGCAGAACTCCATATGGGTTCTTTATATGTTGAAAGCAAACATAAAGAAGGAACCAAATTTACTCTAGATATTCCTAAGGATGCTTTTAATGAAAAAACAATTAACTCAAACTATACGCCTATTATAGAAAATGAAGATCAAAAGGAATTTAACAGTACTGCTGAAATTTGGGAAGTTCAAGAAGAGCTGTTTGAAAAAGAGTTAATTAGATCTAAAATCAAACAAGATAAATCCCGAAATCTTATATTGATTGTTGATGACAACAAGGACCTTCTTTTGTTTCTTTCTAGTTTATTAGAGGATGAATATGATTTAATATTTGCTGAAAATGGTACAGATGGTATTAATAAGGCCATAAAATATGTGCCAGATTTAATCCTTTCCGATGTCATGATGCCTATAGAAAACGGTATTGACCTATGCAAAATATTAAAAAAAGAACAAACCACCTCTCACATTCCAATTATTCTTTTAACAGCCGCAGGAAATACTGAAAAAATAAATGAAGGCTATCAAGAAGGTGCAGATGACTATATAACCAAACCTTTTAATCCTAAAATACTAAAAACAAGAATTCAAAACCTTATTCAAAATCGTTTAAAACTGCAAGATTATTTTAGTAACAGCATTACTGAAAACCCAGAATTCATATTAGAGAACAAAAGCTTACTTGATAATGAAAAAACCTTTTTACAAAAATTCAACCAAATCATAGATAAACACATCACTGAAAAAGACACCAATATTGAAGGCATTTGCAAAGAAATAGGCATGAGTAAAACGTCTCTTTATAGAAAAATGAAAGTTTTAACAGGAAAAAACATTAATGAATTAATACGTAAAGCTAGACTAGAGAAAGCTGTTAAATTAATTAAATATGAAAATCTCACAATTTCAGAAGCTTCTTATGAGGTTGGTTTTAATAGTGTTAAATATTTCCGAAAGCTCTTCAAGGAAGAATATGGCGTACTCCCTTCTAAATTGAGTGAAAAAAACTAAGTTTATATTGACTGGTCCTGAAATATAAGTTAAAAATTAATTTTATGTTATTAATCTTAATTAATCTTATATAATTAGGTGCTGGATCTTTTCATAATATTGGTTGAATAATAGACGGCTGTATCCAAAATCTCATTAAAAGTCAATATTTCTATATTATTGAGACTATTTCTCAATTGGATAGAATCCTTGTATATTTTTACATCTCTTACCATAACCAAAACCTATAGTAACAACAGGAACGCAACCCTTTCATTCTTCTTGCATCTTTTATTAAAAAAAAGAAAATGAAACCCCTATCTAACAAAATTGATTTTAAAATATTCTGGTCTTTAATTAGTTATAAATTAATAAAAAGAAAATTACTTCCCATCCAAATTGAATACGCTTTAATCATTCCAAAAGAATAGCAAACAAAAAAATTAACACAGATTTAATTATCTGTAGATACATCCACATAAAAGCAAAGTATTGTGATTACACGACATATTTCGCTATGAGGATTAACTCTGGATTTATTCAAATAATATAATAATCACACATTTCAGAATCCCAGATTATTATTATGACCGTATCTATAAGAAAGTTGCTGTTTCTGGATCATTTTGTTAATTCATAAAAGCTATTCTAAATCCATCTGGATATTCTAATATTCCTATTAGTTTGACAATGGATAAATATGCGAAAATCATCTAGAATAGGTTTCACTTTTATTATGCAAAAACAATAATGACATAAAAATTTAGATTTAACTCTTAATTATGAAAATTCTAATTGTTCAACAAAAAATGATAGGTGATGTTCTTTTAAGCACCATGCTTTGCGAACAAATCAAAAAAAATATTCCAAATACAAATGTTCATTATTTAATAAACTCAAATACAGAAGCAGTTGTTACAAACAATCCATATATAGACCGTATCATTTTTTTTACTGATGAATATCGAAATAGCAAGTGGTCCTTCTATAGCTTTTTAAAAGGTATAACAAGAGAGAATTATGATGTTGTCATAGATGCCTATTGCAAATTGGAGAGTATGCTGGTTAGTTTGTTTTCTAAAGCGAATGTTAAAATTTCGATGGACAAATGGTATGCTAGGCATATATATACCAAGACTTTTAAATATGTAAGAGCTGAATATTCAAATGTAGGGCTCGCTGTTGAAAATAGATTAAAATTACTCAAACCTCTTATTGGCGATTTAAAAGAAGTTGCAAGCCCCCCAAAAGTACATTTAACAGATAATGAAATTTTAAATGCTCGATTATTTTTAGAAAAAAACGCCGTAGATTTTTATAATCCAATCATTATGATAAATATTTTAGGAAGTAGCGTACAAAAAACATACCCACTCTTATATATGGCTGAAATAATTGACCATGTGGCATGCCAAGAGAATTTTACTATTTTATTCAACTATATGCCTTCACAGTTAAAAGAGGCTAAGGAACTTTATAGCCTATGCTCATCTGCATCAAAAGCTAAAATTAAATTTGATGTTTACACTCCTTCACTGCGAACCTTCTTAGGTATTTTGTACCATTGCCATGCTCTTATTGGTAATGAAGGCGGAGCAATAAATATGGCAAAGGCACTCAATGTGCCAACTTTTAGCATATTCTCTCCCTGGGTAGAAAAAGCAACTTGGGAAACTTTTAAATATACTAAGCGTAATGTAGCAGTACATTTAAATGATTACGAACCTTTGCTCATTAAAGGTAAATCCAGCAAAGAATTAAAAAAGGATACCCAAAAACTCTATAGTAAATTCAAACCTTTGTTTTTTAAGGAAAAAATTGGTCATTTTTTAGATAGTCTAATTCTTAAGAAAAATAGAATTTAATTCTGTTATTCTTTTAGTATATACTCCTATGAAAATATAAAATTTTAGTGAGAGAACTATACTTGCAACAAAACCGTATATATAATATTTAACTATTTAAAAAGTTCAAATTACTATTAAATTAATAAGCAACCTTTTAACAATTTAAGCATCTCAACATTGACCAATACTTTCAATGTAATTGCTTTTAAATAGCAAAAAAACTGAAACATATCAATATATACTACAGTTAATAAAAATCAAAATATCTATGAAAAAACCATGTCCTCCCAAAAATATTTTTCTAGAAACACACAATATAAAAAATCTATACAGCGGTTTTGGACAATTCAATTTTAATCTTGCTAAAGCATTGAGCAAGGAAACTGAATTTTTAAGCGAACATCAAATAATTCTTAATTGTAACAATAACAGCGTAAAAAAAGAGTTAAATGGCAACATTTCCTTTAATAGATATTTGCCTATAACAAGATATCCCCTTTTTAGAATCAAAAAAAAGTTTAGTTTGTGGCATTCTGTTAATCAAAATACAAAAATAGAACCTGCTTCTTTGAACGTTCCTTATTTATTAACCATTCATGATGTGAATTTTTTAGAAGAAGAATCAGGCAAACGTTTAGATTTCAGAATGAATCAACTCAAAAACAAACTCAAAAGAAGCTCTGCCATCGTATATGTTTCTGAATTTGCAAAAAAAAATACACATGCTCATTTTAGCGTTCCAAACATTCCTGAATATGTTATATATAACGGAAATAATTTCAATGATAATTCGTCAAAAAGGATAGAAAATAATCACCCTGGATATGTTCCCAATAAACCGTTTATTTTTTCAATTGGCCAAATAGTTGAAAAAAAAAATTTCCATACATTAATAGAAATGTTAAGCTTTTTAAGTGATATTGTTTTAGTTATAGCCGGGGGTCTTAAAACTGCATATACTGAGATTCTAAAGGAAAAAATACAGCATTATAAGTTAGAAAATAGAGTTGTTTTATTGGGTAATATACCAGAATCGGATAAAATATTTTATTATAAAAATTGCCTCGCATTTGCTTTTCCTTCCTTGCGTGAAGGTTTTGGACTTCCTGTCCTAGAAGCCATGACTTTTGGCAAACCTATATTCCTTTCCAACAAAACATCCTTACCAGAAATAGGCGGAGATCATTCCTTTTATTGGGATAATTTTGATGCCGAAGATATGGCAAATGTTTTTGAAGCTGGAATGTCTAAATTTGAAGACAATAAAGATGTATTCAAATCTGCTTATATAAATCGTTCACAACAGTTCACCTGGGAAAAAGCAGCCAAAGATTATACAAATGTTTATAAAAACATTTTAAAAAACTAACCCCATTATTTCAATTATTGTCTACTAAATGAAAAACTTTAAAAGGTTTCTTAAATACCTTATTCCTTATAAGAAATTTCAAATTCTAAGCATTGTTTTTAATATTTTATATGCTCTATTTTCTTCAATATCCATGCTTTCCCTATTGCCCATGGTTAAAGTTTTATTTGAAGAAGGGGAAAAACTAAGAGAAAAACCTGTTTTTAATGGATTTCAAGATTTTGATCTAAATTATTTAGAAAACTATCTCAATTACTCTATCACCACCATTCAAGATACTAAAGGTCATTTAGCCACCTTGATAATGGTTGTAGCTTTTGTTTTAAGCACATTTTTATTAAAAAACGTGTTTAATTATCTTTCTATTTTGTATATGACCTATCTAAACAATGGCATTTTAAAAGATTTAAGACAAGATGTATATGACAAGGTTATAAGCTTAAATGTGGGCTTTTTTTCGAATGAACGTAAAGGGGATCTAATTGCTCGAATGACTTCAGATATCAATACTATAAAAGTATCCTTTATGGGGGTTCTAATGATGGTGAGGGAACCTTTAACTATTCTATTCACACTTGCAGGTATGTTTGCCATAAGTTGGAAACTAACAATTTTCGTTCTCTTTTTTATTCCAATTTCTGGATTCTTAATTTCAAAAGTAAGTAAAAACATCAAAAGCCAATCTGGCGATATTTTTGCTTTAGAAGGTCATTTATTATCTAATATTGAAGAAACCCTAGGAGGCATAAAAATTATCAAAAACTTTACTTCAGAAAATTATTTCTCAAAAAAATTTAAAGATTTTACAGAAAACATAAATACGATTAACAATTCCATTGGAAAAAAAATGAGTTTATCCGCTCCAGCTAGCGAGTTTCTAGGAATTTTTGCCATTTCTATATTACTTGTTTATGGAGGGTCTTTAGTACTCATTGAAAAATCTTTAAGTGGCGGGGCTTTTATGGCTTATATGGGGCTTGCTTACCAAATTTTAACTCCTGCTAAGGCCATTACCAAGGCTAACCATGCATTGCAAGGTGGAAATGCAGCCTATGAAAGAGTGGCTTTTATTTTAGATGCTGAAAACCCTTTAAAAGACAAGATTGACGCCAAGGTAATTAGTGAATTTACCAAAGAAATAAAATTCAATAACATATCCTTTAAATATAAAGACGATTATGTGTTAAAAGATTTTAGCCTTACTGTTCCTAAAGGAAAAACCGTAGCGCTAGTTGGTGAATCTGGAAGTGGAAAATCTACTTTGGCAAATTTAATAACCCGCTTTTATGATGTAAACGAAGGCAATATTACTTTTGATGGTGTAGACATTAAGGATGTAACTACAAAATCCCTAAGAGAGCAAATGGGTATTGTAGCCCAAGATTCTATTTTATTTAATGATACCATAGCTAATAATATTTCGTTAGGTATCGAAGACGCAAATGATGAAAAAATAATAGCCGCAGCAAAAGTTGCAAATGCGCATAATTTTATTTCTGAATTTCCACACAAATACCAAAACAATGTAGGTGATGGTGGTAGTCTACTTTCAGGGGGACAGCGTCAACGTATAGCTATCGCTAGAGCAGTGATGAAAAATCCACCTATAATGATCCTAGATGAAGCAACTTCAGCATTAGATACAGAATCAGAAAAATTAGTACAGAACGCACTTGAAAATATGATGGAAAACCGTACCTCTTTAGTGATTGCGCACAGACTTTCCACAATTCAAAATGCCGATCTTATTGTAGTCATGAAAAAAGGTCGAATTGTAGAGCAAGGCTCCCATGAAGAATTATTAAAAATGAATGGTACTTATACTAATTTGGTTTCACTGCAATCTTTAGAAGTTAATTAATGCATCATATGAAAACACATCCTCTAGGACTTAATATTGTTGGCTATACCGATAGTATGTTTGGCTTGGGCGAAGCCGTAAAATTAAACATTGAAGCAGCTAGAAAACTTAATATACCAGTAAATATTATAAATTATGAAAAGGTTAAACGACATACGGACTACAGATATGAATTTAAATACTCAATAAATTTAGTTCAAATAGCAATAAACGATTTGGATAAATTTTTTAGCGTTATTGATCCTGATTTTTTTAATAATAAATATTCCATTCTTTTCTTAATATGGGAATCTGAATATTTCCCATCAAAATTTGAAAGAACCATAAATCTCTTTAATGAAATATGGACAGCTTCTACTTATTGCAAAAGTATATTTGAAAAGGTATATAAAGGTTCTATAATTACTGTTCCTCACCCTGTTGAGATAGGCCTTAAACCTATACAAAACCAAAATTCTGATCTGCTTTTTGATAAAAACAGATTTAGCTTCTTATTTATATTTAGCTACCATAGTTCCATAGAAAGAAAAAATCCGTTTTTCTTGGTTGAGGCTTTTATTAAAGCCTTTGGGAATAATGAGAAGGTTGAACTAGTCATCAAAACGGTAGGTGCCCAACAATTTAAACAATCAAAAAAGAAATTACATAAATCCATTTCAGGTCAAAATAACATTAGGATAATTGATCTTGATCTACATAAAAACAGGGTGAACCACTTAATAAATGATTGTGACTGTTATGTTTCCATGCATCATTCTGAAGGATTTGGACTTACCCTAGCTGAAGCCATGTACTTGGGAAAACCTACCATTGCAACTAACTATTCGGGTAATACAGAATTCATGAACGAGAACAATAGCTTTTTAGTGGATTATGAACTTGGACTTATTGAGAATCCTGATAATAATTTTTGTTCTAAAACCTTATGGGGCAATCCTAATATGCAATCTGCGGTTAAAAATTTAAAGGAAGTTTACAATAATCCGGACTTAAGAACAGAGAAAGCCATGAATGCACAGCTTTATGTTAAAGAAAAATTGTCATTTTATGCAATAGGATCGATAATTAAGAACCGATTACAGCATCTATATGCAAACTTTGAGACCTTAACAGTTAACCAAAAGCAAAATGCCTATTTATTAAATCAATTGCAGCTTTCAAAAAAGGAAATAGCTCAACTTCAAAGACAGGTTCATAGAATGAGGAAAAACGTCATTATCCGTTTTATTTTATTCCTAAAAGATACTGTTAGAAAATTTAAAGGAAAAATGATTTATTAGGAAAATTTTTAGTAGAACCCATTCGAGTCTACTTTCAAGAAAACCAACAGTCTAGATGTAAAACAAAAAACCAGATACTTTTTTTAAGCCCCATACAACTCTTTTTATTTTATAAAAATTTAATCCCAATACTTTTCCTAAATGTGAGTGTAAATGTTTTTGATCATACAACATTTATATATATCAAAATATTAAAAGCCATCTGACCTTCCTCGAAAATGAAATTTAAAGAAGTTTGTTAAAAAAAATGCTTTAGAGTTATGAAAAAACGATTGCATTCTTCATTGGTCTATAATACCCTTGAAACAGAATAAGAATTCTATCAATTTAAATATGTAGCATAGTCCTTAGAAAATTTGTCCTACTTTTTGTTGCAAGTCCACCTTTTCATATTGAATTCATCTTTACTTTTTCTATTTCCTTATATATTAAACAGCTTTGTTTATAGTAATTTTTTTGATGTAATTGGAAACAAAATAAACCTTAAAATAAGAATCTACATCTAATTGCAACTATTGTTTATGAAATTAGCACCAATCAAACAATATTATCGTAAATTTATAATAGCTCTTAATAATCTACCCTATATTCTAACAAAATTCATTTAGCCAGTAGTTATTGAATACAGGTTTATTTTGAGGTTATAAATCACAAATTAATCTAGCTATAGCAATACACAAATGAAGTATTTCGAAATAAATAAGATCAGATTAATCGTTCTAATCATCTTTTCTATACATTTTGAATTATTGGGGCAGGGTTTGGAACAATCTAATAGTATTAGGTTTAAGAAGTATGATGGAAATAATGGTATTCCTGGTGAAACAATAAAATCGATATACCAAGACCAATCGGAATTAATGTGGTTAGGAGTTGAATATAAAGGTCTAGTCTCTTTTGATGGTAAAAGTTTCAAACAATATGAGTTCAATCCAGAAAATAAGAATTCAATTTCGAGCAATATAGTCAACACTATTTGTGAAGATCGAGAGGGAAATCTTTGGATAGGAACAATAAATGGGCTTAATAAAAGAAAAAAAACTCTGAATAATCATTTGCAATCAGAGTTCCTGCGATTCTACAATGAAGATAATTCTGGCTCGATTCCGAACAATTGTATCAATCAAATTTTCCGAAATAAAAATGCCGACTTGTTAATAGGCACTGGACAAGGTCTATGTTTCCTTGAATCCGGAAATCAGTTCCTTCAGATACCGCTCACTGAACACAAAGACCCTGCTGTTCGTTGTATTTATCAGCTTAAGTCTGGTCAATACTTAATAGGAACAGACAAGGGACTTTTTAAATTGAGTGAAAAATACGAAAAATTGGATTATTGGCCGGTAGATGAGGCTCAAGGAAGAGTTACTTCTATGGAGGAAGACATGGATGGCAACTTATGGATTGGCACACAGTCTGGCATGTTTATATTTAAAGAAGAACGTCTGTATCCAATCAATGAAATTCTCAATAAAAACTATCTTTTTGGGGGCATGGGCATTCATTGTATGCTTCGTGACAAGGTGGGGCGTATGTGGGTTGGAACGTATTCCAGAGGACTTTATATTTTCTATAAAAATAATGGACATTATAAGTTTATCTCAAATGAAGTTCTTTATGAAAATGGTTTTCATGCTTATCAGATTAGAGGGGTTACCCAAGATTCTCAAGGGCTTATATGGGTAGCTACAAAAAATGAAGGTTTTTATGTTCACGATAATAGATTGGAAACATTCGGATTACTTAATACGATAAGTAGCCCGCTTAAGCTTAGTAATAACAGTATTTTGGCTATTTTTGAAAGTAGTGATAAAAAATTGTACATAGGCACCAGACAAGGAGGAATAAATATTATTGACCGAAAAAGGAAGTATATAACTTATTATACTCATGATCCTAACCGTATAAATAGTATTGGGGATAACCGCGTTGAAGGCTTTGCCGAACAGAAAACTGGAGAAATATGGGTTGCCACAGTAAAAGGTCTGAGCAAATTCATACCAGAATCTAAAAGATTCAAAAATTTTAATTTCAATCCAACACATTCCATTGTATTAGATCAAAATAATCAGTTATGGTTGGGTACCTCTAAAGGATTATTCATTTTTGACCCCAAAAAAGAAACTTTCAATAGTCCTCCTATTTATTCACCTGCTTTGGAGGACTATATCAGTAGTTTATTCATAGATAACGACCAAAATTTATGGATTGGAACAGGGAATTCCGGACTTCTCCAATATATCCCTAAAAAAGGAACTATCAAGCATTATCATGAAGATCATTTGGATGAAAATTTCAGGATACCTTCAAATGCAATCAGAGCAATTCAACAAGATCATAAACAAAATATCTGGATAGGCACGCTCCTAAACGGCATGATCAAACTTGAAAAAGACTCTGAAAAACAAGCATTTTCTTTATCTGAACACATATTTGACGGAATTGGAATTTTCTCCATTCTCGAAAGTAAACCCGGTATTTTTTGGCTGTCTACGAATGAAGGAATTTATAATTTTGATAGCCACACGAAAACCTCTAATGATTTTGGCGTTCAGTATGGCTTGCAAGGAGAAGTATTCAATAATACGGCTTTTCTCAAATCTACCGATGGTTATCTTTTTTTTGGAGGAAATAAAGGACTAAATTTTTTTAAGCCTGAAAATATCTATAAAAATTTATTTATACCTACAACCTCTATCAAGTCAATAACCGCCCAATCTTATGGGAAGAAAGATTTTTTTCAGGATCACCATGGTGTTTTTAATTTTAAATATGGGTCTTATACATCATTCGACTTTTTCCTAAACGATTATTCCAATCCACAAAATAATATGTTCAAATATAAATTAGAGGGAATCACTAAGGATTGGATAGACTTAATCAACAATAATAATATATCATTTGCTAGCTTGACCCCAGGTAACTATGAGTTGCATATCAAAGGTGCTAATGCCGATGGAATTTGGTCTAAAAACCAACAAACTGTTTCATTCAAGATTCTAGACCCATGGTGGTTATCTAAGTTAGCCAAAATTTTATATGGCTTTTTTATTGTACTAGTAATTTATCTGGTAATTAGGTTTATTACTTTTAGTGACAGGAAAAAACACGAACTGGAGATTATAAAACTTGAAAAAGCTCAGGTCGAGAAAATAAACGAAGAAAAGCTCAGGTTTTTTACCGATATATCCCATGAGCTTAGAACACCGCTTACTATTATTTTACCATCTGCTGAAAAATTAATAGAAATCAAAAAAGATAATATAGAAGAAGTAAAAAAACGCAGCTTGTCAATTCTAAGAAATTCTAAATTACTTATGAATCTTATTGAAGACCTTCTTGAAATTCAAAAAATTGAATATGGACATGTTCAGGTTCAGCCAGAGCCCGTAAAAGTAATCGAGAACTGCCGTAATATATTTGATAATTTTTCCTATTTGGCTGAAAATAAGAAAATCAAGTATCATTTCATAACGAACCTACCCGAAATCAGTGCAATGATAGACCAAAATATTTTGAACAAGATACTTTCTAATTTATTGGTTAACGCTATCAAATACACTCAAAATTATGGTTATGTAGAATTGCTCGTTACAATTAGAACTTCAACAGAGAACCTTTTGTCCCCTAAAATGGATCAACCAGATTCTCATCAATTGGTAATCACTGTTAAAGATACTGGTATTGGCATTTCAGAAAAGGAATTACCAAATATCTTTGATAGATTTTATAGAGTAAAATCTAAAAATACTTCAGGAGGCACAGGTATTGGGCTAGCTCTAACAAAAAATTTGGTTGAGCTTCACAACGGAAAAATTCATGTACATAGCCAAGAAGGAAAAGGCAGTGTTTTTGAAGTTGAAATTCCGCTACAATATGTTGAAAGTTTGGAAGCAGAGCAGAAATCGCATGATGGGTTGTTAGATGAGATTGAAACTCAAAAAGATAATGGTAATATAAGTAAAACCATTACTGAAGATAAGCCACATCAAGATTCAGTTGAAAATTTAGAAGATAGCATGTGCTATAAAAACAAGATGGTTCCTGAAATACTTATTGTTGAGGATGATGAAGAAATAAGGAACTTACTTAAGGATTTGTTTTCTGAATACAAGATTGTGGTAGCCAAAAATGGCAAAGAGGGGCTGGAGATAGCCAACCAAAAAGTGCAACCTTCACTTATTATTTCTGATGTGATGATGCCCGTAATGGATGGATTGACGTTTTGTCGAGAAATTAAGAATAATTTCCAAACAAGCCATATTCCAGTTTTGATGCTCACTGCTAAAACGACCACTTCCGATCAAATTGAAGGCATAAAAGTTGGAGCCGATGATTATATAAGTAAGCCTTTTTATTCTAATATGTTGATAGCTAAAGTTGAAAACCTTTTAAAAAGACAAATACGATTGAGAGAATACTTTGAGAAAAATCTCTCGATCCAGCCAGCTGATCCACCAGCCTATAATCGTGAGAAAGAATTGCTAATTAAGTGTAAAGAAATTATTGAACAGAATATTTCCAATCATGAATTTAGTGTCGAAAAACTTGCTTTGGAACTCGGTCTTAGCAGGGTTCATCTATTTCGAAAACTTAAGTATCTTATTAACCAGAGTCCTATGGAACTTATATACTCCATTAGATTAAAGAGGGCAATAGACTTGATTAAGACCAACAATTATACAATGTCTGAAGTGGCATATATGACTGGATTCTCTTCACCAAGCTCATTTAGCACAACTTTTAAAAAACATTACAAAGAATCACCAAAAGCTTATGTTGAAAAGCTCACCAAAGAAACCTCTTAATAAAATGGTGATTGTTTTCAACTTCATTTTTAGTTTAGCGAATAAAAGCCTCAACAAAGTAAAGCTTTTAGCTAATTACGGCAGTTGTAACCTCCGTTGAATCATTCGTAACATACAAAAAACACTGGCAAGTTCTTTTGCAGTTACTTTGTATAGAACGAATGATAGAAGCCTTTCGTTTTTTAGTGAACGTTCAAGAATCCTAAAAGGTAATCACATAAATTAGATTAAATAAGGAAGAATAAACAGGATGATTTTACAGCTAAAAAATGGATTTTCTTCATCGAACCAATTAACTAAAACTAAACTAACGATGAAAAATTTACTTTTAACCAGTTGCATGTTTCTGCTTTTTCTATTTACTTCTTGGGAAGTCTCGGCACAAATAGGGAGTGCTGATATAATTGTCGCTCAAGATGGGTCAGGAGACTATTTGACCATTCAACCAGCCATTAATGCTGTTCCTAACAATAGTACGGAAAAAACAGTAATTTACATAAAAAACGGCCTTTATGATACTGAAAAACTCTACATTCCACGAGAAAAGCAAAACATTACTTTAATCGGGGAAAATAGAACAGAAACAATAATAAGTTACCATACTTATAATTGTTCTAATCAAGGCATATGCCCTGCAGAAGAATACACCAAATGGTCTTTGGACAATATGCTTACTGCCGCAACACTCACAGTGGACGCTGCTGGATTCAGAGCAGAAAACCTTACCGTTCAAAATACGGCTGGTCCAGTTGGTCAGGCGCAGGCTTTAACCATGAAACCCAGAGCGGACAAACACATATTTATAAACTGTGATATCTTGGGCTATCAGGATACCATATTTTTCTGGAATAATGGGGAAAGAGGATATTATGAAAATTGCTTGATTACCGGAAGAACGGATTATATTTATGGTGCTGGTACTGTTTTTTTCAATAAATGCGAAATCAGAAGCTGGGGAGGTGGTTGGATTACCGCACCATCTACAGCGGCTGATCAAAAATATGGGTTCGTTTTTTACGACTGTGACCTCACATATGCCTACAATAGTCCTAGATTAGGCGATGATGGCAATTTGGTTAGATTTGGGAGACCATGGCACAACTATCCAAAAGTTACGTGGCTTTATTGTGATATGACAGAAATGATTCACCCCGAAGGATGGGGAGATGAGTGGAATATGGAATATTCAGCCACCTCAGATAGTCTTGAGCTTTTCGAATATCAAAATAGAGGTATTGGTGCGGATATGAGTGGACGTGCCAATTGGGCAGGGCTACGGGCGCTTACTGATGAAGAAGCTCCGTTATATGAAATGACGGTAGTGCTTGGGGGCTGGAACCCTAAAGAGGGCGAGTTATTAGACACCTCAGCACCTACAGCACCTACGAATCTTTTTGCTTCAGGTGTAGAATCGACTAGTATAAATCTTAGCTGGACATCATCTAGTGACAATGTGGGAGTAACCGGTTATGATGTGTTTTTAGATAATGGATACCATAGCACAGTAACAGATCCTTCCGCTACTATATCTGGACTTCAACCTTCTACTTCCTATGACTTTTTTGTAAAAGCAAAAGATGCAGCGGGAAACCTCTCCGAAAGCAGTAATATCCTTACTACTTCTACCATAGCCGAAACAAATCCTAATATTTTTGCAGACATTATAGTTGCCCAAGATGGATCTGGAGATTATACCACGATACAACCAGCTATCGATGCGGTTCCAAGTAATAGTTCTCAAAGGACGGTTATTTATATTAAAAATGGACTCTATGATACTGAAAAATTATTTATACCTGCTGATAAGAAAAATATTACCTTTAGAGGCGAAAGCAGAAAGGAAACCATAATTAGCTATCACACCTATACATGTGGACAACCTATCTGTCCTGCAGAAGAAAACTTAAAATGGTCTGTTGAAAATATGAGGACTGCTGCTACACTTACAATCATTGGTGATGACTTTCATGGAGAAAACCTTACCGTACAAAATACGGCTGGTCCAGTTGGACAGGCTCAAGCTCTTACCATAAGGGGTGATAAAGTTGTGTTTGTTAACTGTGACCTTTTGGGTTATCAGGATACAATATGGTTCTGGAATGAAGGTAAGCGTGGTTATTTTGAAGGATGTCTTATCACTGGAAGAACAGATTATATTTATGGAGGTGGTATTGACTTCTTTTACCGATGCGAAATTAGAAGCTGGGGAGGTGGTTGGATTACAGCGCCATCAACTATAGAAAGCCAAAAATATGGGTTTGTATTTTATGAATGCAACCTTACATATGCAAACAATAGCCCTAGAGCAGGTGATGATGGCAATTTGGTTAGATTTGGGAGACCATGGCATGAATATCCAAAAGTAAGCTGGCTGTACTGTAACATGACGAATATGATCCATCCTGAAGGCTGGGGAGATGAGTGGAACATGACGTACTCTTCCACTTCCGATAAGCTAGAGTTGTATGAATACAAAAATGTTGGAGCCGGTGCTGATATGAGTGGTCGTGCAAACTGGGCAGGTCTTAGAGCTATGACAGATGATGAAGCACCGCTCTATGAAAGAGCAATTGTACTAGCTGGTAATGATGGTTGGGACCCATTGAATTCGGACACTGGTAATGGGGAAAGTGCCACACTAACTAAACATGGTTCAGGGTCTTCGTCACAAACGGTTGATCAGAATTCACCAATTGAAAATTTCTATTATTCATGGAAAAATGCAAGCACAGTAACAGTAACCGGACTTCCTCCTGGAATTGATATTGTGGTAGACAATACAGCTAAAACGGTTTCCTTCAGCGGAGCCCCAACCGAAGGAGGTGAATACCCTTACACCATTAAAACCGTGGGTGGAGGCACACCAGCAACACAGAACGCTGTCATTACAGTTAATTATACCGAAGAGGCTGAACTAATCAAGCACGGGGCAGGATCTTCATCTCAAACAATTGTTGTAGGAACGCCTATTCAGGATTTTTATTATAGATGGCTAAATGCAGATACGGTAGAGGTTAACAATGTCCCCGAAGGTATAAATGTTGACATTGATAATGAATTAAGACAGGTTAATTTCAGTGGTTCCCCAACAAAGGCAGGAACATTTGATTACACCATTACAACAATAGGTGGGCTTACCACAGCAACTAAAAAAGGAACCTTTACCGTTCTTGGAGTTAATGAAGCGACACTGACGAAGCACGGTTCTGGATCCTCTTTCCAAACGGTGGAGATAAACACCGCTATTACTGATTTTTATTATAACTGGACCAATGCGGTTACTGTGACTGTAGAAGGACTACCAGCAGGTGTAAATGCAGATATTGACAATATAGAAAAAGAGGTTTATATCAGCGGATTACCTTCTGAGTTGGGTACTTTTAATTTTACCATAACTACGGTTGGTGGATTGAATGAGGTCTCAAAGTCGGGTCGAATCACTGTTGAATTACCAGTATTTAGTACAGAACCTGCTTTCCCAGGTGCTGAAGGTCATGGTCGCTTTACTACCGGTGGGCGAGGCGGACAAGTAATCTATGTTAGCAATCTTAATGACTCAGGACCAGGTAGTTTACGTGAAGCGGTAAGCACCAGCGGACCAAGAATTATTATGTTTAAGGTATCTGGTATTATCGAATTACAATCTACGTTAAGTATCGTTAATGACAATCTCACTATTGCAGGACAGTCGGCACCAGGAGAAGGAATTACTATTAAAAACCATGCAGTTTATGTAGGCGCCAATAACGTCATCATCAGATATATGAGATTTAGAATGGGAGATGAAGCTCAGGCTGAAAATGATGCTATCTGGGGAAGAAACAACCAAAACATCATCATTGACCATTGCTCGATGAGTTGGAGTACAGACGAATGTTCGTCATTCTATGATAATGTAAACTTTACTATGCAGTGGTGTATTCTTTCTGAAAGTTTAAGGAATTCCATTCACGGAAAGGGAAAACACGGTTACGGTGGTATATGGGGAGGCAAAAAAGCAAGTTTCCATCATAATCTTCTAGCTCATCACGACAGTCGTAATCCAAGGATGAACGGAAGTAGATATTCAAATTTACCTAATCTCGAAGTTGTAGATTTTAGAAACAATGTACTTTACAATTGGGGAGCCAACAGCGGTTATGCTGGCGAAGGCGGTTCGTACAATTTTGTTAACAACTATTATAAACCAGGTCCGGCAACGAGTTCAAATACCAAAGAGCGTATATTTTCGCCAAATGCAGACGGAGGAACCAACAATCAGCAAGCTGGTGTTTGGGGCGTATTTTATGTGGATGGAAACTACATGAACGGAAGTCAATCTGTTACCGATGACAACTGGATAGGTATACACCCTAACCCATCTACTAAAAATAAAGAAGAGCTTAAATCATCTGTAGAGTTTAATAAAGGGCAAATAACAACACATACCGCCGTTGCTACTTTTAATCAGGTGCTTCAATATGCAGGAGCTAGTTATCAGCGTGATGGCGTAGACTCGAGAATTACACAGGAAGCATTATCTGGCACTTATACGTTCGAGGGTTCCAATGGCAGTACCAATGGACTCATAGATACTCAAAATGATGTTGGAGGGTGGCCTACTTATAATTCAGAACCTGCTCCACAGGATTCAGACAATGACGGAATGCCTGATAGTTGGGAGACTTCCCATGGACTTGATAGTTCTAATCCCAACGATGGAAGCATTAAGTCAATCAGCAGTATTTATACGAATGTAGAAGTATACCTGAATGAGCTTGTTGCACCAATAACAACTGGACAAAATGAAAATGGGACTGCCAACTATACCGAGCCTGAAGAAAATTTGGATACTACGGCGCCATCGGCTCCAACAAACCTGATAGCATCTAATATAACTGCAAACAGTATAGAATTGAACTGGGATGCGTCTTCTGATAACGTGGCTGTAGCCAACTATGATATATATGTTGATGACGTATATGTAATGACCGTAAATGAAACTACAGCAAATGTTACAGGTTTGGAAGAATCTACATCTTATAGTTTTTATGTAACCGCCAAGGATGAAGCGGGCAATGTATCTGCTAGTAGTAATGTTATTACTGCTTCAACTGTAAGTGGTGCCGATGAAACAGCTCCTTCAGCTCCAGAGAACCTTCAAGCTAACAATGTAACCGAAAACAGCATTGATTTAAGTTGGAATGCGTCATCAGATAACGTGGGCGTTACTGGATACGACATATTTGTTGACGGAGTGCTTTATACTACGGTGACGGAAACATTCACATCAGTTACTGGATTATCAGAAGCTACTTCATATGAATTTTATGTTAATGCGAAGGATGATGCTGGAAATGTTTCAGAAAATAGCGAAACAATTACAGAAACAACGCTAGATAGAACACCTCCAACGGTTCCTGCTAATCTTGTGGCTAATGGAGCAACAACAAGTAGTATAAACATTAGTTGGGATGCTTCATCAGACAATGTAGGTGTTGTTGGATATGATGTTTATGTTAATGGAGATTTGTATGCATCACCAACGGAAACTAATATTTCTGTAACTGGGTTAGATGAAGCTACTTCATACGAATTTTATGTTACTGCTAAAGATAATGCAGAGAATGTTTCTGAAGGAAGCAACACTATTTCAGAATCAACGCTTGATGGCACTGCGCCAACAATACCTCAAAATTTGACAGTATCCAATATAACTGCAATGAGTGCAGATGTTAACTGGGATGCTTCCTCTGATAATGTAGGTGTTCATGAATATGAAGTTTTCCTTGATGGTGTATATCATTCTACCGTTTCTAGCAATGCTACAACTTTAGAAGGGTTAAACCACAGTACAGCGTATTCGGTTGCTGTTGTTGCAAAAGATATGGCAGGCAATCAGTCAGCGCTTAGTGAGAGTGCTGAGTTCTATACGGTTACACCTGCGAGCTCCAATGTTGGTTTATCACAACCTATTTTGGCGTCAACCTCAAAAGGAGGTCACATAGAAGAACATGCCAATGATGGTATTGGTTCTACATATTGGGAAAGTAAAAACGGCATGCCGCAATGGATCAGAATAGATTTAGGTGTACTAACAAATGTGAGCAATGTAACTATCGACTGGGGACCTTCGTATGGTGTTGCTTATGCTATAGAATATAGCGATGATGATGTGAATTGGACTACGGAGACTTATATCAATAATGGAAACGGTGGCACCGATATCCACAATGTTTCTTTCGAAGCAAGGTATGTAAGGGTTTTTGTTGCAAATAGCTATTATAGCAAGACAGTTGAAATCTATGAATTGGGAGTGTATAGTTATGATAATACAGGTTCCATGTCAAAAGCTAAATCAAAGGAATCATCATTATCAAACAATGATGTTGAGGAAGAGCAAACATTGCTAGTTTACCCCAACCCTACCTATGATAACCTCAATGTAAATCTAGGTCAACAGTATAGAGGAGCCACAGTATTGTTTTACTCAACATCAGGACAGTTGCTTTTTATCAAGGAAGCAGTGATGGAAAAAGAGTTGGTAATTCCAGTAGATTCATATAGCGAAGGTCTTTATTTCTTAAAGATTCTTGAAAATAACCGTTCAAAACTAATTAAAGTTATCGTTAAATAGTATTGATTTTAAGTAGTTGGCTCAAAATACCCTACCATAGTGTGATGCACTATGGTAGGGTATTTTATTCCTTGTCTTAACTGGATAGAGCGGAAAAAGTAAACCACCTTATGATTCTTGGCAACAGCTTAATAAAACAGGGAACAATAGAGGAATAGCTTCTTTAATTTACCCTATTTTCTTTATTAATCACCTATAAAGCTATAAACATTTTTATAAGTTATGAGTCTCCCCTGCCCCTCTATTCAATATCTCTATCATAGATAATTTATAATATAAATCTAAAGGAGGCAGAGCCTCGAGGAATTCTATAGATTAAAATAAGTGGTATGGGAATCTTCCTTATCTTGATAGAAGAGTGACCAACAATAAAACTGTGACAATATGCTGAAATGTCTGCACAGGTGCATCAAATTAATGAACTTATATTTTTTTCATCTATCCTGGGCAATTCAAGACGCACAGGTACAAGCAAATATGCAGTAGCTTGAAAATCTTTCACATATCAGACAATCAAAATTTCCCAATAGTAATTAAGCCAGCCTCTTATCTTTGGTCTTAATTGAATTTTCGACTATTTGAATTTCTTCAAATAATCCTGAATTACTCCAAAACTATAACCCGAACTCCTTCCTTGAATCCTACAATAAATATAGAAAATTCATGGTATGCTCTTATTTTTTCCATCAGCTCTCTGGCTTCAGATAAAGAATAGGTGGAACCAATAGTGTATTTGAACATCCCGTTATGTTGGTACATGGAAATATTATCAATTCCCTTCAGGGTGGGATGGTTTGGTCCCAAAGGCACATTTGAAGCCGCCAACTGAATGCGGTATTCAATATTTGCATCCTTCGCTTCAGCTTCGGAAATATTCATGTTCTTTTCCTTTTCAAGAACAAAAATTAACAGTTCCCAAATCTTACCTTCGGTGTTTCTCTGTATCTCGAAAATCCTAACCGTACTTCCGGCTTTCAGTCCCAGATTATCCAGCTGCTCAGCATCCAACCTTGCCGTGTAAGAGCCGGCTTTTAATCCCAAGAAAGAGAGTTTTCCATCCCGGTCTGAGACCATGCTGGTGACCTGTTTCTCCTCTTTATCAAATATCCTTAAACTTATTCCCTCTAATCCCAGTTTTTCATGCCCGCTCCTTACAAAAATCTGTCCACTCATCTCCTGAAGATTTATTCTCACCCCATTCAGAAAAGAAACAATAAAGGCGTCTTCAAATCCGCTTTTCAGAACCTTATTTCTGGTCTTCCTGATCTCCTCCAGTTTTCTACTCTCACCAACAGTATATTTATAAAGGCCTTTGTGTTTATATCTTTCCACCCCTTTAAGACCCTTCAATAATTTATGAGCCACCGAAAGTTTTGGCACAGTGGCCAATACCTGAACCCTAAAGACCAGTCCCTCATCTTGAATGCCCCTAGTCGAAGCCACGGCTTCCCCGTTGGTAGCGCTGAGGAAAAATTCAATTTCAGAATTATATATATAACCTTCTTCCCCGATCTTCACCGTCATCTCCGGGTTTACAGGCTTCATCCCGATCTGCTCCAATGCTTCGGAATCCAATTTGAGTGTATAAACTCCAGGTTCCAGATTAGGAGTTACAAAAGAACCATCGGCTTCAGAAAGTATGGTAGACACATATTTTCCTGTAGTTTCGGAAATTTCCAGCGAAATTCCGCCAATTCCTTTGATAGAGGAATCCCTAAAATAGATGACTCCTCTGGCCTGCCCGCGATTCAATCTTTCATTTCCTTGGAATGGTACTACAAAAGCATCGGACAATCCTTGTGACCTAAGTACATTCTTGAATTGGTTTGCCTCTCCAAAAGACCTGAAGTTTCCTAGGGAATATTTAAACATCTCCTCATGCCAGTACTCCTCAACACCTTCAAGTCCCATAAATCGGGCGTCTGTAGTTTCCATTTGCACCTCGGATGCTGCTACCTGTACCCTAAATTTCAGACCTCCCTGCTCTTTTTCTGAAATAATCTCTGTCTGGGGTATTTCCGGTTTCTGAACTGCTTCAGAAATTAAACTGTTGGGTTTATAATCCCGTTGCGCAATTCCATTTCTTATCGACACCGCTGCCTCCACCGAAATCCGCTGCCCGTTATAATAGTGCGCAACATATGCATCTTTAAACCCGCTTTTTCTCAGCTCATTTTGAAGCCTGGCCGCCTCACTGGAAAGAGTTGTGTAACCCCACAAATAGTTATACCCCAAAAATGACTTTTCCCTTTCCACATGCTCCAAGCCCCGTAACGCCTGCTGTCCTTCAGTAAGAGGTTCTTTTGAAGTGAGGAACTGCACTTTATACACCAGACCTTCTTCGGAAACAGTCTTCTGTCCATTATAATTCTCAGATGGTTCTCCAAAAAGGTCTTCTGATTCCCTAACCTCTTCCGCAGCAATTCCATCGGGAACAGACTGGAGATCTACTGTTTCTGCCAAAAGAAATTCAAGGTTATCCACATAATCTCCTTCGCGCGTATTATTAATGACAAAGGGCAATTCCTCTTTGGTCTTCATTTTAAGCTTTTCCATCTGGGTTTTATCCACACGGGCAATATAGTCGCCCGATTGCAGTCCCATATAGCTGAAATATCCGTCTGGGGCAGAAAGCACGCTGGAAACCAATTTGCCTTCAAAATCAACAATATTTACACGTATTCCACCAATGCCATTGTGACCCAGATTGACAAAGCCGGCAACTTCTCCCATTACCTTTACCGGAACTCCTACCACTTTCATTTGGTTGGGATTGACAAAAACTTCCATACTTTCATGGTCTACCTGCCATGCAATATTTTTCAGGTTTCGTGTATCGATTTGAAAGTAGTAAGAAATGTAAGGCTCCAGACCACGAAAGAGGATGGAACCATCTGGAGTTTGCTTCCTCATTCCCCCTCCCTGAATATGTACATTTAATCCCTCAATCGATGGTTCAGACTGGTCCTTGTTTCCGTTTTCATTGAGATCCAGAAAAGGCTCGAATTTAATACTGCCCCTTCCAATCATGGGGCGATGATCAAATGCCAATGAGTTGTCACTGGGTTCAAACATAATACTTCCCCCCGCAGATTGGGAAAACGAGCTATATCCCTTGTTAACACTGCTATTCATTGCTAATCTCGTGAACCCGAGATCAAAACTGAGGCCTACATTAATATAGAACTGATCAATTCTTATGTTATGAGTATAAGACGCCTGAAAATTGACCTTTTTGAAAAGCCGCTTTCTCACCTCCCCTTCAAAGGAAGTTAATCCATCCCGGAGGTATTCGTATTCAACCTTGGGCGAGAACACGAAATTCCCGGGAAATCGAATTGAGGTAGAAAGCCTGCTATACACCAGCGGTTCACTGTATTGATTAATAAATGCTGTACTGGTAAGATTGGCACGAAGTCCCCAGGCACTTCCCGATAATAACCATTCAAGATGGGTATATGAATTATTTCGAAGCACCATCTGTTGAAAATTGACACGTGATGTGCCTGTAAATTTTCCCACCTGCAAGGGAAAGGTCAAACTTGCTTTGCGCTCTTCCAGGTAACTGAAAAGAACGGCCTCCTGCGCTTCTTCAAATTTTTTATAGGACAGCTCCAGCCGAAGACTGGAGGGGGAAGTATAACTGAAATTCCCTTTATATCCTACCTTGTGCATGTATTCACCCGAAAAAAGCATATTCGCAGGTAACCGAACAGAAGTATTCAAAAAGGGTATTACGGGGTTCTCTTCAAGGGAGGAAAGATATTCAATTCCGCCCCCAACTGTGATCCGCTCCGTAAGGCCGTAGTCTGCTCTTCCCTGAAAGAATTTACTATTATTTCCATCTTCAACCATTCCCGAGCTGACCGTGTACTGGAATTCACCAGATGACAAAAAGTTGAAGGGAATATTAAAAATTTTATTGGATATCTCTTCTTCCCCGAAGGGGCCATAGTATCGCAGGCTGACCTGGGTGCTGCCATAAGTTAGGGGCACATCAAATGAAAAGAAGCCGGAAGCATCGGCCTGGGTGTAATCAACCAGCAAATTGTTGATATAAAGCTCTACGATCCAGTCGGGTTTCGTATGGTCACTTAGAGCATATGTGCCAAAAGATCGTTTCACAAAGGTAGGCGCATTGGTTATCTGGACTCCTACTACTGGATGATAGATTGAAGAAATGGAGCGGGAGGCAATTTTACCGGCAGTAAATTGCCTAAACAATTGGTTTTGATTATTTACGTACCTCCATTGGTAGAACAGGTTTTGGGAAGTGATATCCATGCCTGAATTGTAATTAATACTTCCCGTAAATTCCCCTCCTGCCAGTAAACCTCCTAACCCGAGTCCCAGCCTGTTATAAAAAAGGCCGTCAGTCCGTTGGGTAGCATTTACATTCCATGCCGCCGTACCAAAATGAATCAATGGGCGATCTCGTAAAATGGTAGTATCGGCTGAAATCTCCCCATGTACCCTTCTAAGGTTCTCCCGCATCTGCTTTCGCTTGGCCGCTTTTACAGCAGGCAGTTCGAAATCAGGAACCAGGGTAGCCGCAAGATTACGGGAGCTGAATTCATTTTGCAGCCCAAAGATCTTGGAGAAATGATCTGATCTTAAAAACAGGGTGGTCTTGGTCCTGATCAAATCTGAGGAATCTAATTGAAAAACATTGTTTTTATAGGAAATTTGCTTTGCCGGTTCATCTATAAAGAAGGTATCTTCCTGATGCTGTAGAAATCCTTCAACGATCTTAAAATCATGGGAAGGCTCATTTTTTACCTGTAAAAATTGGAACAGACCGGTCACCGAAAAATATACTTGTTTCCCACAAAGAATGGAAGGTAGCTCAGTTTTTCCAAAATACTCCACTATAAGCGTGACCGGTACCTCATCACAGTTGTTCGATTGTGAAAATGTATGAACGGGGGAAAGTAAAACAGTAAGATAAAATATTCTTAAGCAGATTCTACTGAATGCCTTTTTGGGAATTGCAACTACAGGGGAAAAAATTGCACCAGTTCTCAAGACACCTATTCACTGTTTGGACTTACGGTTATTGATATATTTCCTTGAAACTCTCCGGGAGAGAAAACTCCAGAGTTTACTTGTATGGTTCCACCTATCCTTACCTGTACAGGCTTTCCTGCCTGAATGGTGTAGGTGTCTGCAATAGTAGAAACCGAAGCCATCATCATTGTTGTGCCTTCTGAATTAATTAATGACTCCCGGGACACTTCTATTATAATATTTATAGGGGCGGGGTTGTCGGTAGAGATCGTGAATATAGCCGGATAATATTCAGAATTCAATAACTGGATCGTTCCGGAGGAGGATCTCATACCGGAATTGGTAACGGTTACAGTTCCGCCGGTACCTGCCACAATAAAATCCCCAAATTCCAGGGCTTGCTCTGGATAGATATAAAAATTCTGGGCCGACAGATTTGCGGCAATTAAGAAAAGTAAACCAAGAAAAATAGTTTTCAATGGTTTCATGGTTTTTTTTTAAAATTTATAATTTCAGAACTTTTTCTGCAATCAAGTTTTTTTGCCTTCCCTGGAAGAGATACCGTACAATTAATTCTCCCCCCTTATTATAATCCACATCTTCAGAATTATTGAGTTCTATTTTTGCTTTTCTTAGATGTCCCGGAGAATAGACTGCAAATCCTTGAATTTCTCCTACTATTTTTTCAACCCCCTGAGGGGATTTATACATTACTTTAATATCTCCATAACATGAGAAATCACCATTCCGATAGAATGAAAGATTTAAAATAGGTAAGTCATTTATTTTTTCGAAAGATAAATTTGAAATGGAAACCTCGACATTCGATTCCCCAATACTAATAACATTTGCAATACTAATTCCATATACGGGCACGAGATTTACCTTGAATTCATCAGTTTTTTGTTCCAAAATTTTTTCGGCTTCCTCTATTTTCGGTACTCCCCTGAAATAGAGATGGGAGCGGTATTCTCCATACTGGAGATCGGAAGTTTTAATCAATTGTACCTTCAGTACTTGAGATTCTTCCGGAGCAAGAGTTATAACACTTGGATAGAACCTTAAAAAAGGGGAGGCAAATCTCTGTTTGTCTCCTGGTTCTTGCACTTTTACAAAACTACCGTCTTCCTTCATTGAATAATTAATATAAGATATCCGGTAGGTCACAGTATCATTACTGATATTATGTAGATTAAGAATTTTTACCCGATCCCTGGTGTTTTGAAATTCCAATCGTTTTGGAAAAATCATGAGATCTCCCTGAGCAACCACGTCCTTTGAAAATCCAAATAAAAAAACAAGAAGTGCTATTGACCTTAATAAAAATGGAAATAAATAAAAGGCTGGGAAATAATACATTGAATTATAAAGATTATTAATTATAAAAAATGGGTGCCACAGGACTCCCTGTGACACCCATGATTAGTAAAGTTACTTAAGTTTAGTTATAATTTACGGTAACATCAAACCCAGTTGCATTAGTATAAGTTCCAGCTGTCTCCCCTGCATCAACATTTAATGTCGCACCAACGTTCAAAGTCTGGCTTCCTGCAGTCAACGCACCTGTTCCAGTTGGAGTGCTTGTAAAAGCATTAACTGCCATCGTTGAAGCGGGAATAGTAGTGTGTGTAACGGTGTAATCAGTAGTAGGCAAAGTGATAGCATACGTATAAGTTCCTTCTCCCGATACTGTAAAAGAAGCTGCCGATACTGTACCGGCTGTGGCAGGTAAGGTCACACCTCCGGTTGTTGATGTACCTCCTTCTGGTGTCATTACTACAGTACCAGCTGTAGCAGCTGAAACAGCAACATTTCCAAAGTTCATGTCGTCAACCTTTACAATAGATATTGGTGTAACGATTGTACCTGTAGCAATTGCTGAACCAGTAGCCTGCGCACTGGCGCTCATTGAAAAGCCGATTAGCGCGGCCACAATTAAAAATGTAAGTGTAAAGTTTTTTTTCATGGTAAATGATTTAAATTGTTAATAAAAGGTTAAATAAACTTGAGGGAGGTGGTTGGGTGGGTGGGTGACAAATGTAGTGAATAATAATTCATAAAGTCGATATAAATTTTGTTAAAACCGATTAAAAACATTTATAGACAGTTTATTACTACGTTTTCGGACTTCATATTCACCATGTAGTATTGAATTAACTTTGGGAGTGTTTTTTTATAATTCACTTAAATAAAATATAGTTGTTAAACCAAATTCATTAGTGAAGGTTTGCCCTAGTCTCAGACTTAATCACTGCACACCGAATTGCACGCCTTTTATATGATTTCAATTGCTTTTATTTGATATCAAACAAAATGGCTAAAAACAAAAAAAAAAAAAAAACACTGATAATCATACAATTAACAGTGTTTTAACAGGTGCTATTTCTAGGTTCGTCGGGGTAGCACAGAACTAATGAGAGAAAAAAAAGGAAAGTCACATGAGTTTCTTTCTTTGATTTCCAACTTTATAAAGATTCTCTATTTTTATAATTTTATAACTGTTTCAGTTCCGTTTAATCCCATATAAGGGACAACTTGTTTTAAAATGCGTTTGGGAATCGCAGTGTAAACGAACGAATTGAACACTTCAAAACACATCACTTCAGGATCAAGATCAATTGTTGAGTTTATTTTGGCTAGAAGGATTGGTACCAAAAACAAACAATAACAATCAACATAACGGCTGTTCCATGGCTCAAATTATTTAACTTGAATTTCATATTATAAAATTTATTTGTTAATAGTCATATATGATATCGTCTTTTATTTATCGGTGTTTACTTATATAAACTTGTTATTTGCAACGATTTCATGTGTTTATATTTATTGTTTTTCAATGGTTATGCTTCGACAAGTTTTGAACATCCAAATAATCATTTCCATGTGTGATTAAAAATCAATCATGGATGCTTCATATCTCTTTTTTTGATGGATTGGTACCATCACTGGTTGAACTGCACTTTTTAACATTCCAACATTGATCAATAGGGCTAACACTGGTGTTCTTCCTGAATAGTGATTAATTTTAGAATTCGTAATAAATCTCCTTTCCAGAATAGCTAAAAACCTTTTCTAATTGTTTTGATCCGTTGTGCAAAACAACTCGAAATGAACGCTCTTTTCCCATGCCAGAGAACTTTCCTTTTCTTTTCCCAATGATAAAAGCTCTTTTCTCATTATCCCAAACTAGTTCTATAGTAGAAAAAGCACCTTTCTCGTAATTATAATTATTGCCTTCATCTTCATATAAGGTAAAACTTGTGTTTTTTCCTGGGTAAACAGCTATCTCCAGTACTTTTCCAGCTAATTCACCTGTGTGTTGTATTTCTGGTCCCATAGGCACAATAGAGCCTTGGCGTACAAACAGGGGTATTTTATCTATAGGGGCATTCGCTTTTATAGTCTGTCCGCCTTTGTAAATCGTGCCTGTCCAGAAATCAACCCAGTTAGTCCCTTTCGGCAGGTAAACCTCCCGTTGCTTTTCTATCCCGTTAAGGGCAACAGATCCCTTATCATAATACATAGGAACAGTAACGGGACAAACCAAAAAGGCCGGGCCAAACATGAACTCGTCCTTAATATCCAGTATAAGGGGATCGTCTGGAAAATCAAACGCAAGCAAACGGGTCATCGTATAATGTTCCCGGGTTACCTTACCCGCAAGGGAATAGGTGTAAGGTAATAATTGATACCTTAACTTAATCATCTTTAATAAACTCTCATAAAACGGTTCGCCAGGTTTCCCAAAATTCCATATCTCTCGTGGGGTATCTGTACCGTGACTACGGAAAATCGGCAGGAAAACGGCGTACTGGAACATTCTTGTATAGAACTCACGGTAACCTAAATCGTCCACGCCTTCGTTAAAATCCCCATTCCAGAACCATTGGGAGCCCTTTTTAACAAAAAAAGCACCTATATCTACCGTCCAATACGGAAAGCCTGCCGCCATTAAATTCAACCCTGAAGGGATCTGTTGTGCAAAAGATTTCCATGAAGCATGAGTGTCCCCATTCCAAACAATGGTAGAATAGCGTTGCTGTCCCGCATAACCCGAACGGGTTAGGTTGACTACCCGCTTTTGGTCGGTGGTTGCTCGCTGGTTTTCATAGAGCCCTTTGGAATGGTAAAGCGAGTAAAGGTTGCTGCGTTCTGCCCCCAAAACTTCGTTAAGGCCTGCCAAGTTGCTTTCCCATCGTTCACGGTGGTTGTCCCATCCGTAGCCTTCTCTCATTTTTTTCCAGTCAGCATCGCGGGGCTCTGTACAATCACACCACCAAGCATCAAAACCATTCTTAAAAAATTCATTATTGGCATATTCCCAATAACATTGTCTCGCTGAAGGATTAAAAGCATCATAAATAGAAAATTTCCGCATAAATCCCTTTTTTTCAAGTTCGTCGGCCTGTGGGTTGTTGCTCAGGATAGGCCAAATGGAAATCATTAACTTTGCATTCATGGCATGGATAGAATCTGCCAGTTTTGCTGGGTCAGGGTAATATTTAGGATCCATTTTCATATACCCCCATCCTTGGGGCCAATAATTCCAATCCTGTACAATCACATCTAAAGGTACTTGGCGTTTGCGGTATTCGGACACTACATTAATAAGCTCTTCGGAACTTTTATACCGTTCTTTGGATTGGATATAACCAAATATATATCGTGGCATCATAGGACTTTGCCCTGTTAGGAAGCGATATTGCCCTATCACTTCATCCATAGTATGCCCCTTCATAAAATAATAATCGA
This sequence comes from Mariniflexile sp. TRM1-10, assembly GCF_003425985.1. Classification (NCBI taxonomy): domain Bacteria; kingdom Pseudomonadati; phylum Bacteroidota; class Flavobacteriia; order Flavobacteriales; family Flavobacteriaceae; genus Mariniflexile; species Mariniflexile rhizosphaerae. The sequence goes on along the minus strand of NZ_CP022985.1, from coordinate 3,519,074 downwards.
TCTGATTTGCCGCCTCTAATTCTATAAAACTGTTTTCCTCTTTATCTCTGTATTGCATACCGCATCCTGCATCAAACAACAGACCGTAACCTGCGGTGGAATTTAAAACAGGAATGACAACTTTTAAATTATGTTGGATTAAATAAAGCTCTTTTCCCCTTAAATTCATGTAATCTTCCATGTGCGAGCCTAATCCATAAATAGCTTCATCATCAGACCACTGAAAATGGTTACGGTACTTCCAACTATGACCAATGGTATCCCTGCGCAACACATCCATCACTTCTTTCTCTCCATCTGCCGTCTTTACCATACGTTTAGTACTTTCATCATAAGTGACCTTTTCAGTATAGACCCGCTCTCCTTCACGTGGATTGATGCTTCTTTCACTTAATAACAACTCATTGTTTCCTGCATTTCGATATTCAATAGAATAGGTATTCAAATCAACCTGAACGGTGAGGCTATCTGATATTAACGACAATTTGTCTCCTTTTTGCCTCGTTTTGAACCGTATTTTCTTTTCCAGCTCCTCAACTCGGACAATAGTCCCGTTTCCCTGAAAATCATCATCCTTCGTGTATTGTACGCGTACAATATCTGATGTAATAAATTCTATACGCAGCTTACCTTGCACCGTTTGAAAATCAACACCATTCTTTAATACGATAAATTTTTCATCGTTCCGTTCTTGGGCTTTACCAAGCAGAACTGTCAAGAAGATACAACTTCCAAGAAACAATCGGCTAAACCATTTACTGCTACTAGTCAATTTGTAAATTTTATATAATCTCATGTCTCGATTTGATGAATTGATTTTTTTTTTACACTCTTAAGTAAAAGTAAATTATATCTGAAAAATAGAGACCATTTTATAAGAGGAAAGTAACGATAGTTAATAATGTAACTATCACCCACTCTACTTTCTCTTAATCAATTATTGAAATAAAAGCCTACATTAAACTACTTTTTAACAACAAGATCACTAGTTTCGTTCTCAATATTCTCTTCAGCTGTTTTATTCTTGGAATGAGCCTTACTTTTGAAGGTATCTATTTTAACTCCAGTTCAACTATGGTATCAATGTCGTCTAATTTGTCTTTTGGAATTCTGATGGTAACACCGTCTTTATTTTTCAGAAATTTAACGGGAGATTTGTCTGCAAAAAATTTCGCAGATTTGATTTTCTTTTTCAATGCAGGAAGCTCCAACGATTCTTCTGACCAGTTTAGAATGTGAACGTACACCTTGTTCCCTTTCTGGGTCGTGACACCCCATTCGTGAGCCGTTATGGGACCTCCTTGAGTTTCATAAATGGTTTCCCCATTTGCCTTAAGCCAATCACCTACTTGTTTTAACAATGTTACGTGATCTGGTTGAATCTTACCGTTGGGCATGGGTCCTACGTTAAGGAGGAAATTAGCATTGTATCCAGCCGCTTTCACAAGATACTGTATCAATTGTTTTGGAGTCTTGTTTTTATCATCCTTTAAATTGAACCCCCAAGAGTGGTTAATGGTCTCGCAGGTCTCAATCGGTAGTTCACCGACTTTGGAACCGGCCGAAAAACCTGCGGTATTGTGACCGGGAAGATCCTTCTCGAACATTTGGAAATCTTCACCAGAAATCGGAGCCTGATGATGGTTACTACCAACCATTGTGCCCGGTTGAAGGCTATGGATCAAGGAATAGGTCTTTTCCAAACGCCAGTCGGCATCTTTCTTATCCCACATACCATCGAACCAAATACCGGCAACGTCCCCATAATTGGTGAGCAGTTCAGTCAGTTGGGCATCCATATAGTCCAGATATTTGTTAAAATCACCTTGCTCGGGTCTTCCAGACCAATCGCCACCTGTTTTTCCTTGCGGAAAATAATCGGGATGGTGCCAATCCAGCTGTGAATGGTAGAAGAAAAGTTTCATGCCTTCCTTACGGCATTCCTCAGCCAGCATCTTTAACACGTCCTTTCCGTAAGGTGTTTGTTTTACGATATTGTAGTCCGAAACCTTACTGTCCCACATGGCAAAACCATCGTGGTGCTTACTGGTGATGACGATGTATTTCATGCCTGCATCTTTTGCCATTTGTACCCAAGCCTTAGGCTCATAGCCCGTGGGATTAAAAAAGGATGGCAGTTTTTCATAGGTTTTTACTGGAATTTTTTGTTGGTTCATAACCCATTCACCATCGCCAAGGATACTGTAGACGCCCCAATGTATGAACAGTCCGAACCGAGCGTCCTGAAACCATTCCCTGTTTTTTAGATTTTCGGGTGAGGGTTCATACATGGTCTGTGAATGTCCCATGGAGGTTAAATGGATTACAAAAATGAACAAGAAAAAACGCAGTGTATTTATCATAATTTTTAAAGTTATATTATTAAATTTTGTGAATAAAAACATTAATGAAGGTAGGATCAGGGTTTAATAATTGCTTTGCTATCTTTACTGATAAGATACCCTACAAAATACCAAATTACCTGATCCTTAATACCTAATATCCTAAAACAATTCTATGATTAATGGTTTTTGGAACACTATTTATTTAATTTCTGGCAACGGAGCCCAATAGTAAGTGTGATTCACATCCGATGGTTCACCTAATAATGAGACTTCCGAAATAGCTCTCTGTGAATTCGCTTTAGCTACGGTTTCCGTCCTTATAAGATCAAACCATCTAATACCTACTTCTGCTGCAAATTCCCAACCTCTTTCCATTATCACGGCATCTACAAAATCGGTTTGTGACAGGCCCTGCTCCAAATCTGCTAGCCCAGCCCTTTGCCTTACCTGATTAATGGCATCATAGGTCGTTGCATCGGGACCAGAAGCCATAGCCTGAGCTTCTGCATAGGTAAGCAGAACTTCGGGGTATCGGATAATAAATGTAGTCATACTGCCCCACCAGTTATTAGGTGTATGGGTTGACCAATCATAGCTATAATCATCACGGTATTTTAAGAAAAAAGGATGGGATGCTGCTGTTTCTTGCCATGAAATCACATCGTCGGGATCATTACCCTTGTAATAGGCTTCCTGATAAGTAGCTTCCTTTCTGGGGCCGTCAGGGAAATTATTATAGAAAGTGATCTCCCCATAGCCATCTTCCCAACCGCCTTCTTCGCTTGGGGCAAATGGATTGGGTCCCATCATAGTACCATTTTCCCAGTTCCATTCTGAAACCGTATTATTATAGTAGCAGGCAAACACCGCTTCGCTATTTTCTTTATTATCAATCATCCAAATATCTTCAAAATTAGCTTGCAGTTTATAGCCCCATGTGTCTTTGTTATCAATGACCTCCTTAGCTTTTTGGGCTGCTAACGCATATTTATCGACTTGATTGAGCGGCCATCCAGCCATTGTTAGATAAACATTTGCCAACAAAGCTTTAGCAGAGCCATTAGTAGGAAAAATATCTACTCCGTTCTGATGGGCTTTTCCAGACCAATGATCAGGTAACATGGCTTCTGACTTTTTAAGATCATCAACTATTAGTGCATAGATATCCTCAACTTTGGCATTGGGACGTTCAAGATCAACAATAGCTTCGATGGGCATAGGTACCTCTCCCCAGGTTCTTGTGAGATAGAAATAAGAAATAGCCCTAATAAAATAGGCATGCCCTGCTGCATTGTTCCTTTGCTCTTCAGATGCTTCAGTGGCATTTTCATAATTCGCTATCAGGGTATTGGCTGCTTTTATAGCTCCATAGAAAGAATTCCACCATGCGGTCATTCTCCCATTGGACGAATTAGCATTAAAAACATCAAAATCTGAAAATTCTATTTTATTACCCAATCTCTTTGATGTTAGATCATCGGCTCCATAATACAGGCCTGACACGGTATTAAAAGCACCGTTCAATTTCCATGACAAAGCCGCCTGAGCCAACTCAAGATCATTGGCTGATTGATAAAAGTTTTCGGGAGTAAGACTTGCTTTTGGAGTTTCTTCCAAAAAATCACCAGCACACGCCGTTACCAAAAATATTGGCAACACCATCATTATTCTATAATATTTCTTAAAGATTTTCATATCTGTATAATTTAAATTTTTGACCAAATTTTGTTAAAAGGTAAACTGAGCTCCTATTGTAATTGTTCTCGGGGAAGGATACGCCCCAAGATCTATACCTCCGGATGTATCACTGTCTGAAGGAGTGGACGTAGCCTCAGGATCAAACCCTTTGTACTTGGTAAAGGTTAAAATATTCTGTGCACTGGCATATACCTTTGCTGACAAATACTTTAACACACTTTTGTCTATCTGGTATGACAAGCTTATGTTTTTTAATCTTATATAACTTCCGTCCTGCAAAAACTGTGTAGACTCCACCCAACCTTTATTTGCACTTCCCGGATTCCTCCATGTTGAAGAGGTATTGTCAGGCGACCAATAATTTGCGGCATCATTAAGTGTCATATACTTTACATCACTAGTAGGCACTGCCGTAGCGGCATAGGTGGCGTTAAATATTTTGTTGCCATAGGATCCCTGTAAAAACAAATTCAAACTAAAATTCTTATAATTAAAGTTGTTATTGAAACCTAACTGGTATTTTGGAAGCGCCGATCCGGAAACCACCCTGTCCTCAAAGCCTATAGAACCATTTCCATCTACATCGGTGTACTTGGCATCCCCTGCTTGGTAAATCCCCGTCGCAGTTTGATGAACTCCTTCCCATGGAATCAGATAAAAAGATGACAATGGTCTCCCCACTTCCACGACTTGGACAGCGTTGGTTATTAACCCATTGTTCAATGGTATCTCCAGTCTGGTTTCTTCACCCAAGTTTACTACCTCGTTGCGATTTGTAAAATAGTTTATTGACGAAGACCATGAAAAATTATCACCATCTATGATGGTTCCTTCAACCATAAATTCAAATCCTTTATTATTGACCTCTCCCACATTTTTGAGCAACGTTCCTCCTCCATCATAATTTGGTATTCTGGTGCTGAGCAAGAGGTCGCGGGTATCCTTATTATAGTAATCGGCCGTAATTTTCAAGCGGTCGTTAAGCAAGCTTATATCCAATCCTATATTGGTCTGTGCGGTTGTTTCCCATTGAAGATCGGGATTAGAGGGGTTGCCTGCTGTATAAGCAGGATATAAAGTAGAAGTACCATATGAGTAAGTGGTAGCAGTCAATAACCCCAAGGTGCCATAAGGAGCTACCCCTTGGTTTCCGGTAATACCCCAGCCAGCCCTTAACTTAAGGTTTGAAAAAACATCCAGATTTTTGATAAACTCTTCGTTGGAAAGTTTCCAACCTATCCCAAAAGAAGGAAATGTACTCCACTTGTTGCTGCCTTGAAATTTAGAAGAACCGTCCCTTCTCACCGTAGCGGTGAAAAGGTATTTATCGTTAAGGCCATAGGCTGCTCGTCCGAAATAGGAAAACAATGCCCAGTTACTATAGGTTGAACTTATAGATTGGGAGGTGTTGAGTCCTAGATTATAATACCCATTGGATAACGAGGTCAATCCTGTACCCGATGCATTAAATTGCTGTACTCGATTTGATGTGGTCTCTAGCCCCCCAGTAACGGTAACATCATGCTTATCATATATTCTGTGAAATGTAAGCACATTATTTGTCTGGATGGTATAGTTTTCTTCCGAAGCCTGTCCCGATCCGGGATTTCCTGGGCTTAACCATTCGTTGTTAAGGCTTGCCAATTTTTCTATGTTTGCATTTAACCCAGCACTTGACCTTAGTGTCAACCAATCTGTTATTTTGTATTTGAGGGAGCCGTTAAAAATGCCCACATTGGAAAAACGATTATTCGTGCGCTCCTTTAACATCATATATGGATTGAGCCATATAGGGGACTTGCCCCCACGGTTATAATTGCCGTTTTCATCATATACAGAGGTAGTAGGATCAAAAGTAACTGCAGACATTACCGGATTTCCTTTTCCTCCAATATCTTCGTTGTTAAAGGAATTAAGTCTACTCAAATAAAGATTAAGCCCCACATCCAACCTATCGCTCAATTTAAAATTAAAATTGGTCCTTAAACCATATTTCTTTTGCCCTGTATTTACAAGCAACCCTTCTTGGTCTACATAAAACCCAGAAACAAAGTACTTGGTATGGTCCCCGCCACCGGAGAAAGACAACTGGTGGCTTTGTGTAACCGAGTTTTGAAAGATCAACTTTTGCCAATCGGTCGTTTCCAGTGCATCAGGATTCTCAAAGGTATCGGTACCATCGGTAACATTGGCTATTTGAGCATACGTTGGAGCATCCATCAAATCATAGGTATACATGGGGCTGTTCATGCTCAAAAATGTATTGTATTCAATTTTGGCCTTGCCTATTTTACCTTGTTTTGTGGTAATCAAAACAACACCATTGGCCCCTCTGGAACCATAAATAGCTGTTGCCGAAGCGTCCTTTAAAACCTCCATGGATGCTATATCATTTATATTGATATCTTGAAGACCTATACTTGCGAGGGCTACTCCATCCACTACATACAGGGGATCGTTATTTGCGTTTACGGAATTTGCCCCCCGGATACGGATTTTTACCGCCCCTCCCGGAGCCCCGGAATTGTTTTGTACCGAAACACCGGCGACCCTTCCCTGAAGTGCATCAGAGGCAGAAACAATCGGTTGGTCTTCATAGGATTCACTTGAAAGTGTCGTTACAGACCCCGTAAGATCGGAACGCTTCTGAGTACCATAACCTATGATAACCACTTCATCCAATTCGGCCGCACTTTCCTTGAGTGTAATATTTAATTGTGCCTGCCCGTTAACTTCTATTTCCCTAGTGGCAAAACCCACATAGCTAAAGACCAGAATACCGCCGTCTGTTGAAACGGAAATTTCATAATTGCCGTCAAAATCCGTTGTTGTCCCTACTTTGGTACCTTTAAGCAAAACGGTTACCCCAGGTAAGGGAGATCCCTTTTCGTCTGTTATTGTTCCCCTTACCATAAACTGTGAAGAAAAAGTGACACTTGTCCTTTTCTTGGCAACTACAACAGTATTTTCTGAAAACGTAAAATCAAAATCGGGAACTGATAAGCTTTGTTTTAGAAGGTCATTTGCTTTAATCGTTCCTTTTTTAAGAAATACTTTAGGACTGTTCTTAAACAGATCCTCTTGATAAATAAATTTATATTCTGTCTGTTGCCTGATAAGGTCGAACACTTCATCGACCGTCACTGTTTTATCTTCATCGATAACAATTTCGGCATTTTGGGAGAGTATAACTCCCGGTGAAAAAGCGAACATCGTAGTAAAGCATAAGAATATGAATGTTTTCATGACATACTTCAGGAGTGTTTTTCCGCAGCGGAAAAACCCTTTAATTAGTTTAATTTTCATAAATTTGTTGGTTTAATTGGTTAATTTAATTTGATCAATATTCGAAAAGGGAATAAAGCGCTACTGTGAGAGGTTGTAACTTTATTCCTTTTCTTTTTTATTTAATGGTTATTTTTCTGTTTTTAATTTCATAGGCATTAATAAAATTTGTTTTCTGAATGTTCTTTAAAATCCCTTCCAAATCCTGATCCTTGCCCAATACTCCGTTGAACCGTACTTCTTTAAGGGCAGGATTATCAAACTTCACTTCTACATCATACCATCTGGACAGTACCTTTGCTATTTCCTTTAAAGTCATGCTTTTAAAACTAAAGATGCCTTTTTTCCATGAAATAACGTTGTAGACATTTACACGGGAAATGGTTGTACGCTGATTTACCGGATCGAAATCCAATTGTTGGTTGGGGGTTAGTGTCTTTTTTATATTTGTAGTACTTACAGTAACTTTACCTTCTACTAAGGTGGTATAAATATTGGGTTCGTCCCGGTACGCTTTGAGGTTGAATTCCGTGCCAAGCACTTCAATTTCCTGTCCTTGCGTTAGTACTTTAAAATGGGATCCTTTATGTTCTGTGCTTGGGGAGACTTCAAAATAAGCCTCGCCGTAAAGCAGTTCCACCAAACGATTTTCCCCATCCGTAAACGTTACAGGATATTTTAATCGGGATTCGGAATTCAACCAGACCTTGGTACCATCGGACAGTTGTACAAAAAACTGCCCTCCCCTGGGGATTGTAAGATAATTATAGGTTATTTCCGCAGTGCCCGAATCCGTTTTCGGTTTATAAGTGATTTGCTTTCCGTTACTATGTATATTTTTTGACTGATAAGGAGTTTCTGTGTCCAAATTGACCTCCGAACCATCTCCCAGAGTTAAGATAGCCTTATCTGTACCAGCTTTTATGGTTGTATTTACTATAACAGGAGGATGTGTATTTGCCTGTTTTATATTATTGATTGCCAAATAAGAAAGCGAAAGCAACACAACTATAGACGCTGCCGCAGCATATTTAAACCAAGTCCTACGAAACAACAAAATCTGGGATTTTTTTGACCGATTTTCCAATTTGTCCACTATAATGTTCCATGCTTTTTCCTTATCAATGGTAGCATGCTCGGAAACTTTTTGTTTTAGGGAGTCAAAACGGATGTTTTTTATAAATAGATATTTATCCTTAAACTGCTCCAGCTGCAATTCTTCTACCTTCGTAAGAATCTTAAATTTCTTTTTTATTACAAGTATCGCTATGTGAAACACGTCATTCATTTCTAGGGTATATTTATATACAGAACGACCAACATTAAAAAAGGTACTATTGAATTTTATATTTATTTTAAAATTAATATGAATATTTTGCAAATATGTATAAAAACAGCCTAATTTGGGATTTGTTAATGACGTTGACAGAAATAGACGAGTGGCCGACCGCTAAGCCTTTCCGTAAATTTAGGAATGTGAAAATTATAGGTGCAATTCTTTATGCCAAAAGAAAACAGATAATAGAACTTATATTCTTGAACCGTTCCCTCAATTCTTTATAAGCTGACGATTTTATCGTTTTTACGGTCTGCGTCCGTATTCCAAGAGTCTGGGCGATCTCGTCATTTTTTAACCCTTTAAGACTTAGCTCTATAATTTCTTTTTTTCTACCGGATAGGGTCCCTACAGCTTGATACAATTGTCTGGTAATTTCTTCTTCAAGAACTTCTTGTAAAAACAAATTTTCATCCTCTAGTGGCCTTATGAAACTTGAAGTGTGCTTTTCCCTTACTTTAAGATGTTTTAAATGGTCATAGCATTTGTTTCGTGTAGATTTATACAAATAAACTCTTAATGAAATCTCGTCAGGGAAATTGAGTTCTTTTTCTAAAAGATTAACAAAAATATCCTGCACAAAATCTTCGCACTCATCTCTTAAAGGCAAAAAGCGATTTGCATACAAAACCAAGGTGCTGTAATATTTGTTGAATATCTTATGTAAATCACTTTTAGTAAACATGTTTCATCAATACGACTAAATTTTAAACAGTTTCTTTATACAGCTAAACTAGCCTTCTAATTATTTTTAATTCCTAGTGTTTTTAGTTTGGGCTAAGCTATTAAAAATTAGTCTTGAATATAAATATTAGCATAAACTTCTTAATTTATTGTTGCTTTAACCCTTTATTACTTCTGAAAACACTGCTACTGCCTCTTTATTTATTATAACTACAATAACCGCTTCCAATACCACTTAAGCTTTAAAAAGACTGCGATAAAACATTCCCTTTATTCTACAGTAATTTACAGTAATTTCAAAGATTAAATGGTATAACTTCTCTAAAAAATACTAGGAGATAAAAAGTATCACAAAATCATCGAAAACCTTGATATCCATAACGCCTCTGCCTATTTATATTTTTGATTTTCATCAAAATTAATTGTAACATTTCCCATCTTGAAGCCTTACTCATTTTAAGACACGGCTAACTCAATAAATTAAAATTTTCCTATATTAACATCCTTTATTTCAACCGTATTTAGATAAAAATCAAAAATATAAAGGCTAACATAGATTATGAAACTATACTTAACTGACCACAGCAATAAAACAAGCCCTTCCCCTTAGTTTTACAATATCATTTACATAGAGCTTTCTTTTAAAATAATTGACCATTAATATGATCAGTTATCTTTTGTTCGGAAAAAATCTGCCCAGAATAGAATGCTGAAAGTTGCTGTTGTTTTCATGTTTACGTCTTTTTTTTAATAATTATTTATTACAAGACGAAAGCCAAATCACTTTTAAGATACATTCATTTGTCCAACCAATCGGTGCATTTTAACAATTAGACCAACAAACTTTAAAAAATTATTTTGTTATCCGATTTGTTGCCTTTTCTGATTGCATTGTTTACTTCTTTTTGATTTCATTAAAAATAAAAAAACCTGTAAATCATGTGATTAACAGGTTTTTGTTGTTGATTGATATTCTATTGTGTCGGGGTGGCAGGATTTTTAACAAATACACAACCCGTTTATTATCAGTACTTTAAACACTTTTAATTTAGTATGGTTCACCGAATTGCACACTAAAGTCAAAAAGAACTATTTAAAAACAAAATTTGTTTGTTTTTGGTCTATAAATATACAGTAATTTTTCAAATTTGTTAGTAAAACAAGAAACCATAGGTTAAAAAACTTTACTTTTATCTTCCATTAAAATCAAAATAATTATTTTTAAAATATTCTGATTCTTTTAATAATTTTAAAAAAAATAGTCAAAGTGAGCCACTAGCAGTGGATAAAATGAGTATTCTTCAAACAAAAAAATAATAGAAGAACTAAAATAAACAACAACAATATCATTGAAAAAGAAATCAAAAATATCCTATTTTTTTTGCAAGTCCAGAATTTTTAATTTATTCAATCCAAACAACATAAAGAAAAAATAATACGCTTTTTCTTTCATTTTTTTACGAAGAATAAAAAGAGCTTTACCCATTTGTTTTTCTACCGTGTTTACAGAAACCTTATTAAATTCTGCAATTTCAATATATGTAAGCCCTTCCTTTTTATTTAATAAAAATGTTTCTTTACATTTTTGGGGGAGTTGTTCTATTTCTCTTTCAATTAAAGTTATTAATCGTTTCGTTTCTTCTTCATCTTGTGCCTCAAAAACAAAATCCAAGCCTTGAACATACTTTTTTTCTAATGTGGTAACCGCAATATCCTTACGATATTGATCTACAAATTCATTATAAACAGATTTATATAAATAATTTTTAATGGAAACATTGTGATTTAAATTTTTTCTATTTTGCCACATTCTAACAATAACATTTTGTACAATGTCTTCCGATTTAAAATTGTCCCTAGCAAGGTTGCTAGCATAATCACATAGTTTTTTATAATAAAGCTCTACTAAATAACTATATGCAGTTGAGTCACCTTTTTTAAGGTGTGCTATAAATTTTTCTTGACTTGAAAACACTTTTTTCAGAAAGTTAAATAGATTTCATTTAAAACAAAGTTAAACTATTTTTAAAGAAGATGGGGGTCTATGGCTTTTGTTTCGTTATAGGTGTATATATTTTTGTTAAAATGGAAAAAGAAATAGAAAATTTGATAATAAAGTTTCTAACAAAAGAAGCGAACCTTGATGAGCTTCGAAAATTGGAAGTCTGGATTAATAATCCAAAAAACGAAATATTATTTTTTGAATATATTAAAGCCAATGCTTTGGTTAATATGGTTATGAGTGAATATAACGAAAATGATGCTCAAGAAACCATATTATATCGCATAAAAAAAGAAAAAAGTATTTTTTATGATAAATATAATATCATTAAATATGCTGTAGCCGCTGTTTTTGTTGGCATATTTATCACAACCTACATTTTTAGAAATAATTTATTCAACTCTAATACTCCTTTAGAAACTACACCTATAATTGCGAATAATAATAGTATAGGACCAGGGACAAGCAAAGCAATATTAAGTTTGGAAGATGGTTCAGTGGTAGCCTTAAAAAAAGGAAATACTTACAAAACACAAAACCTAAATAGTAATGGAGAACAAATTATATATCAACCATTAGAACAAAATTCAGCAAAAACAGAATACAATTACTTAACCATTGAGAGAGGGGGACAATTCTTTTTAAAATTATCAGATGGAACTCAAGTATGGTTAAATTCTGAATCTAAATTAAAATACCCAATAAGCTTTAAGGAAGGGGAAATGCGTCAAGTAGAACTTGTTTATGGTGAAGCCTATTTTGATGTATCCCCTAGTATAGATCATAAAGGCGCCAAATTCAAGGTAATTACCAATACTCAAGAACTGGAAGTTTTAGGAACAGAGTTTAATATAAAGGCTTATAAAGATGAATCAAATATTTACACCACTTTAGTAGAAGGTCTAGTAGAAATTAATACTTCGGTAGAAAAAAAAATATTGACACCCAACCAACAATCAAATGTTGATGTTGTAAATAACAATATGTCAGTAGCAGTTGTAGATGTATATTCTGAAATTTCTTGGAAAAACGGGATTTTCAGTTTTAAAGGAAAATCGTTAAAAGATATCATGAATGTAATATCTAGATGGTATGATGTTGATGTAATCTTTGTAAATAAAGATTTAGAATCAATAAAATTCAAAGGAATTTTATCTAAAAATCAAAACATTGAAGAAATTTTATCAATTATGAAGTCTAATACAATTAATAATTACGAAATAATAGATAAAACAATAATACTAAAATAAATAATAAGGGCTCTTAATAATACGAACTTCATATTATGGAAATTTTATTACAAATTTCAAACCAAATTAATAACACCTAAAAATTTATACGCCTATGGTAAAATAAAAAACAAAAAAAGGAGGATAAAGCATCACCGTCTAAAGTTTAAAGCTCTATACCTCCTATTAATTTTATTATCAATTAATTAAAATTCAACTAATTAAATAATACACAAATTTATGAAAATTAAACCAACTAAAGTTTGTTTTCTGTTCAGAAAACAATTATTAATGATCATTATGAAGACATTCATTTTCTTTTTTTGCGCAACTATTTTTGCTTTAACACCTAGCAATGTTGTGTCCCAAAACTCCAAAATTAGAGTAGAAAAAGATAAAACATTAACCGTAGATGAAGTTTTTGATCTTATCATGGAGCAGACCGACTATAAATTCTTTTACGAAGAAGGTATCTTTAAAACGTTTCCAAAAGTACATATTAAAAAGGGAGTCATTAGAACAAATAAGTTACTAGAGCAAAGTTTGTTTCAAGGAGATCTTGTTGTAACAGTAACAGAAGGTAAAGCCATTCTTATTAAAGAAAAGCCTACACTATTAAGTCATGCTAAACAACAAGGTATTCAAGTTTCAGGAACAATAACTGATGGTAATGGACAGCCTATGCCAGGGGCAAACATCTTGGAAAAAGGGACAACAAATGGAGTGCAATCTGATTTTGATGGTGATTTCTCAATAGAAGTAACTAATCAAAATTCTGTTTTAGTAATTTCTTATCTAGGTTTTCTAACAAAAGAAATAATTATTGGAGAGCAAACAAAAATTCCTGTAGTATTACAAGAAGATACTGCTAAGCTTGATGAAGTCATAGTTGTAGGTTACGGTAGTCAAAAGAGAGTGAATTTAACAGGATCCGTTAGTTCAATTTCTACAAAGGAAATAGAAAATCGTCCAATTACTCAAGCATCGCAGGCATTATCGGGGTTAGCAAGCGGCGTAACGGTACAGCAAGGTTCAGGGCGTCCTGGAAATGATGGTGCAACAATTCGATTACGTGGGATAGGTACTTTTTCGGGAGCGGGAAATGATCCTTTGGTTTTAATTGATGGACTTGCTAGTTCATTAAACGATGTCGATCCAAATAACATTAAAAGTATTTCAATATTAAAAGATGCGGCATCTGCATCAATCTATGGTACCCGTGCTGCAAATGGGGTAATACTTATTGAAACTAAACAAGGAAAAAAAGGAGAGTTAACAGTCGGTTATAGCGGCTATGTTGGATTTCAAAACGTAACTTCACTTCCGGATTTTGTAGATTCCGCAACCTATGCAACATTGCGTAATGAAGCAAATTCAAACATGAATATTAGTCCTGCTTATACAAGTGCTGAAATAGAATTATTTAAAAACCAATCCGATCCAGATAATTATCCAAATGTTCCGCATTTAAAAAATCTTTTGAATTCTGGATCTGGTTTGCAAACAAGCCATAATTTTAGTTTTACTGGAGGAAACGAAAAGAACTCATACCTTTTTTCTTTAGGCTATCTTGATCAAGATGGTATAGTTGCTGAAAACAGCTATAAAAGATATAATTTTCAGTTGAATTTTGATAGTCAAGTAAAAAAGAATTTGAAGCTTAAAACTAATTTAAGTGGTTATTCAGCAAATACCGATGAACCTCGCCATTATAATGGTGATTTGACAAACATGATTAATTTTGCGGTAAGACAAGGGCCTATTTTTGCAGGAAAAAAAACCGATGGAACTTATGGATATCAGGATAATTTTAGCCCTCAAGCATGGTTAGACAGTGAATCTTTTACTAATAGAAAAAATAAATTGTTTTTAGGAGGAACTGAGTTAGTTTGGGATTTCATGAAGAATTTCACCTTAAGTGGCAAGGTGGGTTATCGTTTCACAAATTACCGTGACAAAGAGTTTGTTTCAGATTTTACATTTGATTCCAATAAATATTTAGGGCCTAATAGTCTTAGAGCAAGTTCTGGTTTTGATAATTTAATCACATTACAATCGCTTTTAAAATACAATGTAAATATCAATAAACATAGTATAGATGTATTAGCAGGTTTCTCTCAAGAAGAGTTTCACTCTGAGTACGTTTCGGGTTTTCGTGATAATTTCCCCAATAACCTTTTGTATGAACTTAATGCAGGATCATCAAATAATATGCAATCTTCAGGATCTGCGGGAGAATGGGGATTAAGATCTTATTTTGGTAGAATTAACTATTCATTTAATGATCGTTATTTGTTTGAAGTGAATGGCAGATACGATGGCACATCAAGATTTCCTACTGATGGCAGATGGGGCTTTTTCCCTTCGGTTTCTGCAGGTTGGAAAGTATCAGAAGAAAATTTCTTAAAAGATGTTCAATGGGTACAAAACTTAAAAGTTAGAGCATCTTGGGGACAACTTGGAAATCAAAACATAGGAAATTATCCGTATCAAAATGTTCTTAGTTTAGGTCAGAATTATACTTTTGGAGGAAGCCTTATTGCTGGAGCCAGATTAACAACACTATCTAATGCCAATATTAGTTGGGAGACTACAACAGTTACAGATCTTGGATTGGATGTCAATTTATTTAATGGAAAATTAAATATGGTTTTTGACTATTTTGACAAAACCACTTCAGATATTTTGTATCAAACAACGGTTTCTGGTGTATTGGGACTGAATCCTTCAACTGTAAATGCAGGGGAAGTTAGAAATTCTGGTTTTGAACTTTTTCTAAATTATCAAGATAAAATTGGAAATGTTAATTTTAACATATCGCCTAATTTTTCGTATACAAAAAACAGAATTACTAAATTATCTACAGGATTAGATAAAGATATAAATAGAGGCTTATTTGTTGGGCATTCTGTGAATTCAACTTATGGATATGTAGCCGATGGATTATTTATAGATCAAAACGATATAGATAATTATCCAACTCAGCCTTATTCTGCAGAACCAGGATTTGTAAAATACAAAGATATAAGTGGCCCAAATGGTGTTCCAGATGGTGTGGTAGATGCAACTTACGATCGTAAAGTTATAGGTAGTTATTTTCCAAAATATGCTTTCGGAACTAACTTACAAGTAGATTATCAAGGTTTTGATGTATCTGTTCTTTTACAAGGTTTAGCAGGATTTAAGAGACAAATTGGTTCTTATCAAGCTTATGCGTTTTATAATGGTGGACAAATACAAAAATGGCAAGCAGATAATAGATGGACAGAAGAGAATCCAGATCCTAATGCTAAATACATAAAGCTTACAAGCCTTAATCAAGGAAGTGGTACCATTATGCCTTCTACATTTTGGGATAGAAATGCTGGTTTTTTAAGAATTAAAAATGTACAGATAGGATATAATTTTCCTAGAACTCTTTTAGATGCATTAAAAATTCAAAAACTAAGAATATATGTAATGGGGCAAAACCTACATACATTTAATAGTTTCTATAAAGGATGGGATCCTGAAATGAGTCAATCAACAGGCGACAACAGTCCTTTTTATCCTATTACCAGTGTATATACTTTAGGACTAAACTTAAACTTTTAGAAACACTAATTCGTTAAAAAATACAAATATGACTACTAATAATAAACTATATAGAAGCTTTAGAAGCTTCGCTCTAAGGTTCTTCGTTCTAGTGCTCGTTATTTCTAACAGTGCTTGTTCAGATGATTTTTTTGACAAAAACCCACTTGATGCAGTATCTGATGCTACTTTTTGGAAGTCAGAATCAGATGCAAAACTAGCTTTGGTAGGTTGCTACAATAATGGAGGTGCATGGAGCGGAGAAGATTTTTGGACTCCAAGAGGTATCATTTATCTTGATTTTATGGCAGGTTTTGGGTCTGAAAAAGAATTAATTCCTGATCGTTTCACTGACGGAACATTAGATCCATCTTACTGGGCAGTAGAAGGTTATTGGGATAATACCTACAGAAAAATTGTAACTTGTAATAATTTTTTATCTCATATAGATGATATTGAAATGGATGCTACCATTAAGGCTAATATGATAGCTGAAGTCAGAACTATAAGAGCTTATCAATATTTTAATTTGTCCTTTTTCTTTTCAGACGTACCACTTTTTAAAAATGTTTTAACTGTTGATGAAGCTAACAATATTGAGCGTACTCCTAAAGCTGATATCATGAATTTTGTCGAAACGGAATTAGAAGAAAGTTATCTAGATTTACCATTGACCAGACCAATAAGTGAAGATGGCCGTATAACATCTGGTGCAACTTTAGCTATTTTAGGACGTGTACTAATGGCTAATAAAAAGTGGGCAGCAGCAGCAGCTACCTATAAAAAAATTATAGATAGTCAAGTTTATACAATAGTTCCGAATTTCAGAACTATGTTTAATGTTCAAAACGAGATTAATACAGAATTTATTCTTACATCTCAATATCAAGAAGACGTTTATTCACATGTACTTACTCAATATCTTTATCCTGAAACTTATGGAGGTTGGCATCAGTTTTCTCCTTATAATGAATTAGTTAAACAATTTGAATGTACAGATGGTTTAAGCATTGAAGATTCTCCTTTATTTGACCCTTCAAATCCATATGATAATAGAGATCCTAGATTAGATTATACAATCATGATTTCCGATAGAACTGTTTTCAAAGGAACAACATTTGTAAGCAGGCCTGATAGTAGTTCTCCTGACAGAATTACTAGATACAACTGGAGTGGTTATTGCATTAATAAATTCATGGACCCAACATTTAGTGGTAATTTAATGAATTATGGAGGAAACTGGAGTATCATACGTTATGCCGAAGTTCTATTAAGTTATTTAGAATCAAAATTAGAGGCTGGTGATGCTATAGACCAAGTATTGTTAGATGAAACAATCAACAAAGTAAGATCAAGAGCAGATGTTAATATGCCAGCAATTACAACTACTAATACAGTTGAATTAAGAAATAAAATTAGAATTGAGCGTGAAGTAGAGTTTGCTTTTGAAGGACTTCATTATTATGATATTTTGAGATGGGGTGTTGCTGCCGAAAAATTGAATCGTCAATTTACAGGTATGAAATTAACAAATGATCCTGCTAATTACACTGACTTTGATGTTGATGAAGATGGTTATTTAATTTACCAAAAAAGAAATTTCGTTGAAGGAGTAAATGAAATATGGCCAATCCCTCAAGCAGAGAGAAATGTGAATACAAAATTGACCCAAAATCCTGGGTATCCTAATTAATTTTTTATCATTTCCTGTTTTAAAAAAAACAGGAAATGATTTCTTCATGGTTTTTATATTAAAAAACTTAGGTTCAAACGGTATTCAGAAGCATTTGAAGCATATTTCTAAGTCAAAAAAACTGATGCTTTTAATATTATTAATGCTTTAGAAATTTTATCATAGTATAAGTTGATTTATTTTAGAATTCTAATAAAGATTAAATGAAAAAAAATGAAGCAAATAACAATTCTATTTGTCTTAATCATTCCAATTTTTTGTATTGGACAAGTAGTTAAGGGCTATAAAAAACATAGCGATAAAGTAGTTGTAACTCTCGATAAAGGAGAACTGCATTTAAGTCCGTTAACCGAAAATACCGTAAGAGTTCAGTATGGGTTGGAAATGAAAAGTCAAATTCCTGAATTAGTTTTTACTTCGAAAATTAAGGTGCCTGATTTTAAGATTTCTGAGTCTGGCTCCCTAATTGAAATTGCTACATCAAAAATGACTGTTGTAATTGATAAAAAGAGTGGAACATTGTCCTATCGCAATCATGAAGGCAAGGTGTTTCTTAGCGAAAAACCAGATAGTCGTATTTTTAAACCAAGTTCGGTACAAGGAGAACCATGCTATATTGTTGAACAAGGTTTTAGTTCTTTACCTGATGAATATCTGTTTGGTACAGGTCAGTTTCAGGACGGATATTTGAATATTAAGGGGTTACCCAGAAGACTAACCCAAGTGAATACACAAATCTCTATTCCATTTGTTATGTCAAGCAAAGGCTATGGTTTGTTATGGCATAATTATGGACTTACCGATTTTAATCCAGCTGATTCTATCGTGAATTTAAGGCCTGTAGGAACAAGTGGGGAAGCTATTACTGTTGCTGTTACCACTACCAATGGAACACAAAAGGAAACTCGTCAGGACGGTGTTTTTTCCGGGAATTTCACTGTTAAAGATACAGATGAGTATGCTATTCTACTTGATGTTGGTCAAAAAATGGCCAGAAAATGGCAATTGACAATTGACGGTAAAGAGATTCTTAATTTTAAAAACCATTGGCTGCCACCAACAACCAGTACCTTTGTTAAACTAAGGGCAGGAAAACACGAGATTATGGTTACAGGAGAAAAAAACGATCTTCCTGTAGTTTATTATCGCAAAGTTACGAATGAAACAGTCTTTAGATCTCCTGTTGCTAATAAGCTGGATTATGTTGTTTTTGCTGGAGATGCAGATGAGGTTATTTCAAGTTACCGTAATTTAACAGGGCAAGCTCCTCTTATGCCTATATGGGCATTGGGTTATATTCATTGCCGTGAACGTTTTACTACTCAAGATGATTTACTAGAAAATGCCAAAACATTTAGAGATAAAAAACTACCAATGGATTTAATTGTTCAAGATTGGCAGTATTGGGGTAAATATGGTTGGAATTCGATGAAATTTGATGAAGAGATGTATCCCGATCCGTCAGCAATGGTAAAAGAATTACATCAAATGAATATGCGACTGATGCTTTCTGTTTGGTCTAAAATTGATAAAGAAAGTGTATTGGGGCAAGAATTTAATAAGAAAAATTATTATATACCAAATACCGAATGGGTAGATTTTTTCAACCCTGATGCTGCAGATTATTATTGGAAGAGTTTTAGTGAAAAATTATTAAAGCCTTACGAAATAGATGCTTGGTGGCAAGATGCTACGGAACCAGAAAACGATGATTTAGTACATAGAAGAATCAATAACGGAACAACTCCCGGAGAGCAAATGCGAAATGTTTACCCAATGTACGTAACAAAAACAGTATATAAAGGTTCTCGAAAAGATGCTCCAGACAAAAGAGTTTTTATTCTTACTAGAAGCGGATTCTCAGGTCAGCAACGTTATGCAGCTGCCGTATGGACAGGAGATGTAGGTAATGATTGGGAAACTTTACGAAGACAACTAACAGCTGGATTAAATTATTCTATAACAGGATTACCTTGGTGGACTTTTGATGCAGGAGGATTTTTTCGTCCTGGTAAAAATCAATACACCAATATTAAATTTCACGAACGTTTTTTAAGGTGGTTTCAGTTGGCTACATTTTCTCCATTACAAAGAGTACATGGATATGAAACCAATACTGAATTCTGGAGATATGGTGAGAAAGTAGAAGTCGAATCTTTAAATTATTTAAATCTTCGTTACCGTTTACTACCTTATATTTATTCGCAAGCAGCAGATATAACGTTTAAAAACGGAACTTTGATGCGTCCATTGATAATGGATTTTGCAAATGATACAAAAGCACTTCAGCAAAAATATGAGTATATGTTTGGGTCGGCTTTTCTAGTTGCTCCTGTTGTTTCAGAAGGGGTGGAAAACTGGGATGTTTACTTGCCGGAAAATCAATCAGGGTGGTTTAACTTTTGGACAGGAAAACACTATAAGGGCGGACAAACAGTACAGACAGCTGCATCTATTTCAACCATTCCTCTATATATAAAATCGGGTTCTATCATTCCCATGGGTGAAAAAATGCAACACACAAATGAAAAGCCTGTTGAAAATCTTGAGATTAGAATATATACAGGAGCCAATGGCAAGTTCCAACTTTATGAAGATGAAGGAACAAATTACAACTATGAGAAAGGCGCTTTTTCGATGATCGATTTTGAATGGAACGAACAAAAACAAACGCTGACAATTGGAAAACGAAAAGGCAAAAAATTTAATGGATTAATTGAAAACCGCGTTTTCAATATCGTTTGGGTTGACGAATCAAACGGTATTGGTATAGAAAACGGGAAAACAAATGTTTCGGTTAAATACAATGGAAACAATATTGCAATTCGAAGAAAATAAAAAAACATGAAAGTAAGATTAATGAAATACATTTATTTAATATTCTGTGTCTTTATTTCGAAAGCGTTTACAGTAAACGCACAAGAAATTGTTTCACCCAATAATAATATTAAGGTAATTGTCTTGAAAAAAGAATCAAATGAAAAGTCTTTTGGTCAGGTGTGTTTTAAAATTTTGTATAAAAAAAAATCGAAATATATTGAAATAATGCCAAGTTCCTCTTTGGGTATTTTAAGAGATGACCAGCAATTTACGGATAATTTGAAATTGGTTAGCGAATCTAAAGCCAAAGAGGTAAACCAGAAATATGAAATGATTTCCGGTAAGCAAAAATTGTGTGATAATTTAGGAATTGAAAAAGTTTTCAAATATGTAAATTCAAATAACCAACCCTTGAATATTGTTTTTAGAGTTTATAATGATGGAGTAACATTTCGCTATGAATTTACTA
The DNA here is from genome assembly GCF_003425985.1 of Mariniflexile sp. TRM1-10. Taxonomy (NCBI): domain Bacteria; kingdom Pseudomonadati; phylum Bacteroidota; class Flavobacteriia; order Flavobacteriales; family Flavobacteriaceae; genus Mariniflexile; species Mariniflexile rhizosphaerae. Next base: position 3,497,940 of record NZ_CP022985.1, on the reverse strand, counting down.
ATAAAAATGATTCATTAGTTAATGTTATTGACGAAAGTACCACTTATGTTTTTCCATCGGCAACTAATCGTTGGTTGCAAACATATACGGATTCTTATGAAGGTTTTTTCCCTTTTTCAGACACGGGAATTAATGATGATAAAAACAATAAACAAGAATGGGGATTTCCAGCTTTATTCAAAGTAAATAATAATCCAATTTGGGTATTGATTTCTGAGGCAAATATTTCAGAAAATAATTGTGCTGCAAAATTGAATAATTCTAAAAATCCAAACGAATACAAAGTAAGTTATGCTTCACCAAGAGATAATTTTAAGCTAACTGGTGTTAAGACCACTTTGCCTTGGAATTCACAATGGCATACGTTAATCATTGGTGAACTGTCTGATGTAGTTGAATCTACTTTGATTACTGATGTTAGCGAACCTAATAAAGTAGAAGAAACGAATTGGATAAAACCAGGTGCAGTTTCCTGGGTTTATTGGGCATACAATCATGGATCTAAAGATTATAAAAAAGTTGTTGAGTATATCGATTTAGCCGTAGAAATGAAATGGCCGTATGTGCTCATTGACTGGGAATGGGATGTTATGAGTAACGGCGGAACTATAACGGATGCCGTAAATTATGCTAAAAGTAAAGGGATTAAACCTATGATTTGGTATAATTCAGGGACTTCATGGCTTGAGCCAACGCCCGTTGATCGCTTGTTAACTCCTGAAAAAAGAGCTAAAGAATTTGAATGGCTTAATCAAATGGGAATCTATGGTATTAAAGTTGATTTTTTTGCCGGTGACCAGCAGGATATGATGCAATATTGCATTGCTATTTTGAAAGACGCAGCAAAATATAAGATAATGGTAAATTTTCATGGTGCAACAGTGCCGCGTGGCTGGGCGCGTACCTATCCAAATTTGATGACTACTGAAGCTGTTTATGGTGCTGAATGGTATAACAATAATGCTATTCTTACGTCTAAAGCTGCCGCACATAACACAACACTTCCTTTTACTCGAAATGTGATTGGTTCAATGGATTATACGCCAGTGACTTTTACAAATTCACAACATCAACATAGTACTTCTTATGCTCATGAATTGGCATTATCTGTAGTTTTTGAATCGGGTTTTCAGCATTTTGCCGATAGGCCTGAAGGCTATAAAAGTTTGCCTCCAGAGCCTAAAGAATTTCTAAAAAATGTTCCTGTAAGCTGGGATAATACCAAACTTCTGGATGGTTATCCTGGAGAGAAAGTTCTTCTGGCTCGGAAAAAAAGAAATCAATGGTATTTAGGTGGACTTAATGGCAAAGACGAATCACAAACATTAAAAATAAACTTTGATTTCCTTAGCACAGGGGATTTTAAATTAAAACTTATTAAAGACGGGGAGAATGATAAATCATTTGCTGTTGAAGTTATAAAAGTAAAAAAAGGAGATGTTATAAATGTGAAATGTCTTCCTAGAGGAGGATTTGTAGCTGTAATAAAAAAATAAAATCAAAACAATTCCAAATCGAAAAAAGACCAGTTTATTCAATTTGTTAAAGAATTTATTTATTGATAAAAAGCTGAGATTGATGATTTGGTATTACTCATATAATGCTTAATGATGTTAAATTTAGTACAATCAAGACAGCTATATGGCGAGAAGAATAACAAATAAAAGAAAAATATAATAATATGGTAAGCATTAAAAAATTAATCATTCTCTTAGTTATTTTTAGCATTATTAAAGATACTCTTTATGCTCAAAATAATGATAGATATCCAATAGTATTAAATATGGTTCATCACAATCCGGGTGAACCTATTTTTTATACTAAGTATGCACAGCCAAATTATTTAAAAGAGTTAAATTATAATGGACAAGTACCTAAGTTTTTTGTTGAATGCGGAATAACTTATGATAATTTGTATGATGAAATAGTTCCTCAAAAAACCGAAGAAAGACTGTGGATAGAGCGGGAAGCTACAGCTATTCAAATGCAAATAGATTTTGCGCGAGAGGCTAATATGCCGTTATATCCTTTTACAGATGTTTTAGTATTACCTAAATCTGTCATGGAAAAGTTTAAAAATCAAATGACTACCGATGGACATTTATCTATTTTAAAACCAAAAACACAGGAAATTCTTCGTGCCCAAATTAATGGAATTTTTGATCGCTTTCCTGAGCTTGATGGTCTAACTATTAGGCATGGTGAGACTTATCTATTTGACACTCCTTTTCATATTGGAGAAACACCAGCTAGAACTCCTAAAGAACATATTGAACTTATAAAAATTTTAAAGGAAGAAATTTGTGTTAAAAGGAATAAAACGCTCTTTTATCGAACATGGGATTTTGGGTTTTTTCATACTCAACCTGATTTTTACAAAGAAGTAACGGATGCTATTGAATCCCATTCTTTGTTATATTTTTCGATTAAACATACTAATGCAGATTTTTTGAGAAACGTCCCTTTTAATACAACAATAGGTCTGGGAAAACATCAGCAAATAGTTGAGATATCCATTAATCAAGCTGGATTATATGGTAAAAACAGTCATCCATACTATATAGGAAAAGGAATTATAGAAGGATGGCCTGAAATGACACAAAAAAAAGGTATAAAAGATTTATATGATGATTCGAAAATTAAAGGTTTTTGGGTATGGACATGGGGTGATGGATGGGCTGGACCTTATTTTTCAAATGAAATGTGGATACATTTAAATGAATACATAATTCGCCAATTTGCAAAAAATCCTTTGCGAAAAGAAGAAGATATTTTTAAAGAATATGCAGTCCAAAAACTGCATTTAAGCGATGTAGATGCAAAGAAATTTCGAGAACTATGTCTATTGTCAGTCAATGCCGTTTATTTAGGGCAAGCTAGTAATTTATTTGATGCTGATGCATGGTGGGCTAGAGATCAATATTTAACTGCTATTAATTTAAAAGAAGTTATAACCAAGGCTCTTAAAAAGGAAGTTATTACTGAAAAGAAAAAGAATTTAGATGTATGGAGGCAGATGGAACAGCTGTCAAGAGAGATAAATATGAAAAACGAAAAGGACAATACATTTCTCAAAGTGAGTACAACATATGGTCGAATTAAATATGAAATAATAGATCTAATTTGGAAACTACAATTGATTGCTGCTGAAGTTGATTTAAAAAAAAATATAGATAAAAAGGAACTAAAAAATCTTTTGGAGCAATATGAATATAAATGGAATGAGTGGCAGGAATTTAAAAAAAATAACCCTTCTTGCCCAACCTTGTATTTAGATAACAAAGCAGTTTATGTTAAAAATCCTTTTCAGGAATCGGTTAAAATATTAAAAGCATTATTGTAATGTTTAGTTTTATTGAATTGCAGAATGCTGTAATTTAAAACCGAGAATCTAGATTGAACTAATTGTAATTAAAAAGAATAAAAAAATATGATTTGCTTATAATTTAGTTGGTAATCCAGAACGCAAACAAATAATGGATACTGTGAACTTATAAGTTCAGGAACGGGAAAAATTAATGTGGCAATTTCAACAAGCATTTCCGGGAGCAAAAGAGGGCAAAAAATGGTTGCAGATGAAGTAAATATATAAATTGGAATGATTTTTTGATGCCTTTATTAAGTAAGTCAAGTTACTAGTTTTGAATGTTCAACAATACAATTTATAATGCAATATGCTACAAAAACTTTTAATAATAAATAACAATAGTATATAATGAGAACAAAAAATTTATTACCGCTTTTATGTCTATTTCAGTTTAGTCTGTATGCTCAAGAAAAAAATCCTATGCCAGCTATACCTGCCTCATTAACTGTAAATAGTGTTCCTATGGGGGATTTGGAAGCATTTCCTGAGGTCAAGTTAGAAATACCTATTGCAGAAGGTCCTTTTAAACCCACTTGGGAATCTATAGAAAAAAATTACCCTGGTGAACCTGCTTGGCTTCGTGAGGCAAAGTTTGGTATATGGGTTCATTTTGGACCTCAAGCTGCTGGAGAAAGTGGAGATTGGTATGCACGTAACCTTTATAAGTTAGATAAATTAGCCTATAAAAATCATATTAAAAAATATGGGCATCCTTCTGAAGCAGGATATAAAGAAGTATTGCGTGATTGGAATCCTATAAAGCTAGATCCGGAGAAACTTACAAAAATTTATCAGGATGCAGGTGCTCGTTTTTTAATGATTCAAGGAGTACATCATGATAATTATGATTTGTGGAATTCTGAATATCAACCATGGAACTCTGTAAATATTGGTCCTAAAAGAGATTTGATTGGAGAATGGGCAAAAGCCTGTAAAGCAAACGGAATGCGATACGGAGTAACTTTCCATCATGAGTATACATGGTGGTGGTGGCAAACAGCATTTGGAAGCGATAAAGAAGGAAGTAAAAAAGGAATTCCTTACGATGGTCATCTTACGCTTGCTGATGGTAAAGGAAAATGGTGGGAAGGATATGATCCCAAAATGCTTTATGGTATTGATTTAAGAGAATATAGAGGAGTAGATGAAAAAGCGCATACTGAATGGTCACCACCACCAGCAGGAATATTTAGTAATCACTTAGGATATGCTAAATGGTATGCAACAAATTGGGCTTTAAGAATGATGGATGTTGTAAAACATTACGATCCTGATTTTATTTATACTGATGGTACTGTTCAAGGACCATTTACTGGAGATGGAACAGGAACAGGACTAAAATCTAATGCTATGCAAAGTGTTATGGCTGATTTTTATAATCTTAGTTTAAAACGCCGTGGTGAAGTAAATACTTTTAGTATTGTTAAGTTTCGTCATAATACTAATGGCACAGTAAATACTGAAGAATTTGGGGTTCCTGCAAATATTAAAAAAGACCAGCCTTGGATTGCTGAAGCTCCTGTAGGTGATTGGTTTTATGCTCCAAATTTCACCTATGATTCGAGCATGATGATTCGTTATATAATTGAAGCTATAGCACGTGATGGAAATGCAGCATTATGTATTTCATTGCTACCTGATGGTTCAATTAATGAAGAGAGTCAAAAGATGTTGAAAGAAGTTGGAAATTGGATGCGCCTTAATGGAGAAGGAGTGTACGGAAGTCATGCATGGGTGATTCCTGGCGAAGGAGAAATGGTTAAAGGAAAATTAAAAATGCTTCCTGGTGGAAAATTGAATCGTAGACAAGCTGAATTTAAATTTAACTCTCAAGATATTCGATTTACAGTTGGTAAAAACAATAAATTATATGTGTTTTGTATGAGCGTACCTGCTCCTAATACTCAAATAAAAATTAAATCTCTTGCTAAAGATGCAAAGTATTATGGTAAGAAAGTTAAAACCGTTAAGTTGTTGGGATACAAAGGAAAGTTAAAATGGAAAGAAACGGCTGATGGTTTATTAGTAACTTGCCCTAAGAATATGCCATTTGCTACAGCTGTTGTTTTTGAAATAGAATAACAACCAATTTTTAATTTAACATAATTAGGACGTTTGTTTCGGTAATTCAATTAATCATATTTTTGATATAAAGTTTCATATATGCTGTCAATTATCAATTAGGCTAAAAGAGAGGTAGTATTAAACTAAATTTTCTAACCCAAATTGAGCCAATTGATCAACAATCGGTAAAGTTTTTAAACCTAATTCGGTCAACCGATATTCCACTTTGGGAGGGATTTCGGGATAAGCTTTCTTACTAACCAATTCATTTTTAACAAGCATATTTAATTCTTGTATCAACATTTTTTCACTGATGCCCGGAACAGCTCTTTTTAGCTCACCATATCTCATCACTTTGTCATTGATTTGAAATAGTATCATTAGTGTCCATTTGCCGCTTAACAGGTTCAAAGATGCTTTTACGGGACAATTTTCATCGCAAGGCGGAATTTTTTTTAAGTTTTTTTCCATTGATACTCAATTATTCTAACCATTTGGTAAGTACCCAACTATTAGGTAGGTACTTGTACAAAAGTACGTACTTTGTTAACTTTGTACAAGTTTTAGTCATAAAAACAATAAAAAATGAAAATTCATCACATACGAAACGCCACTATCGTAGTAGAATATGCAGGAAAGAAAATTTTGGTTGACCCCATGCTTTCAGATAAAGGGACATTACCAGCATTTATTCCATCAAAAACATGGAGTTTTAAACGAAATCCATTATACGATTTGCCTATCTCAAAAGCCGAAATCGTAAAAGATATTGACTTTGTTTTTGTGAGCCACTTGCATTATGACCATTGGGATAAAGAAGCTGTAAATACGTTACCTAAAGGAATTAAAATATTTGTACAAGACCTAGCGGATCAATTAAAGATTGAAAAATCGGGATTCACCAATGTAGAAATCCTCACTGAAAATTCTTCTTATGGCGAAATAAAACTTAACAGAACCAAAGCCCAGCACGGTAAAGGTTATATTTTGCGAATTGCAGGTTTTGTTTGTGGATTGGTATTAAAACATCCAACAGAAAAAACCTTGTACATCGCTGCCGATACTGTTTGGTATGAAGGAGTACTGGAAGCCTTAGACCAATATAAACCCGATATAGTCATTTTAAATGGTGGTGACAATCAATTTGCCTTTGGAGGTCAGCTAGTAATGAATAAAGAAGATATATACGAAGTTCATAAAGCAATTCCCTCCGCTACAATTGTAGTAAGCCATATGGAAGGCGTCAACCATCATACACTTACAAGAAAAGATTTGAAAGAATTTCTTAATGAAAAAGGAATCACCGATAAAGTGAACGTTCCTGAAGATGGGGAATCATACATCTTTTAATTATTAAACAATAAAATCAAAAAAGAAAATGAAGATTTTAGTATTTGGAGCCACTGGCTCACAACAATTTAATGTAATAGGCGAAGCAAAGAAAAAAGGCGCAGAAGTAATTGCTGCTACAAGTTCAGAAAAAAGTTTTGAAAAATTAAAAAAAGCAGGCGCAATACCTATTTTGGCAGATATGAGTGATGCAGATAAAATGCAGAAAATCACCAAGGATATAGATGCGACAGCCTTTATGGTTCCCGTTTCTTTACCCAATCCATTAGATGGTTTGCAATATGCCAAAAATGTGATTGACGCCGCCAAAGCAAATGGTGTAAAGAAAATCGTTTGGAATACCAGTGGCTGGTTAGCTCCTCAAAAAATTGGAATACCTGGAGAAGATGTCAAATTGGATATCAAGGATTATCTAAAAAATAGTGGGTTAGATTACGTAATCATTGAACCTACTATTTATATGGAGAATATGATGGGGCCATTTTGTGCACCTTTTGTAAAAAACGAAAAGAAATTGGCCTACCCTACCCCAGAAGCAATGCCCATAGGTTGGATAGCTTCCAGAGATGTAAGTACCTTTGTAGTGGAAGCTATTTACAATACACAATTAAAAGCTGATACTTTCCAGATTAGCGGACTAGAAAATCTAAGAGGAAATGATTTAGCTGAACAGTTTTCTAAAGGTGTAGGCGAAAATATTATGTATTATACACAGCCATCCAAAGAATTTGGTGATATACTAAAGCCATTAGTTGGAGAAGCAGCAGCATCAGGCGTTGCGGCTTTTTATACAAGTCTGCAAGAAGCAACAGAATACCCGCCAAAGTTCAATCCCAATATGAGTGACGTATTAGAAAAACTCCCTGTCCAAATGACTTCGCTGGAACAATGGGCTAAAGAGAATAAGGGATATTTTTTTAACTGATAAGTTAAAGTCCATTTAAAAAGTGATATTGCCACATAGTGTTATATTTGAATTTACAAATCAATTTTAAAATCAATGTGTCGTTATGTTTTTACCAAAAAATATTGTCTGCATGTCAAAATTAGTTGTTGTATTTGTTCATAACTGACAGCCTGTTGAAAGCTAGCACTACCTATCACTTATTAAGCATAATCTTATTCTTTTGTGTCAAAACAACCTTAAAAAGAAAATCTATAAAATCAAAAACAGCATCAAAACGTTTTGATGCTGTTTTATTAATCTATTATTATCTAATAATCTGTATCGATTTTTAAGACTAGTTTTTTACATTTTAATAACCTTTTGTACCATACTAAAATCTGAAGTTGTTAATTTAACAAAATAAAGACCAGAATTTTGATAACTTAAATTAACAGTAAATCGGTTTATACCATGTTGAATGTTAATGTTTTCCGTACTAACTATTCTTCCTTGTATGTCAACAATTTGCAATTTCGCCAATTCATTTTTAGCTGAAATATATTTTAAGTTTACTATATCAGTCACAAATGTTGGATAACATATAAAATTTGTTTTCCCGTCACTAACTTGAGGTTGATCTATACCTAAAGTTGTACCAGAAAGATACAGAATAGCATTTTTTACTATTGATATTCCATCTTCGGTTACAAAAGCATAAGAATTACTGTTTAAACCAATTTGAATAAAATCATTAGGAAGTGTTGTACCTGCAATGATTGTACCTGCAGGAGCCTCAAATATACTCACTTGTGATTCTTGTCCAATTATGGTGGCCATTGGTTGAATAGTTCCTGAAACATTTTTAAATTGGGCAAGATCCATAGAAGTAATACTCTTGCCTCCAGCAGCTACTGATAACATTTGAACTTGGTTATCATTTACCCATGTGACATCTTTAAAAATAGGATGGTTTTTATTTGAAACTGAAACGTAGGTATCGGTAGCACTCTGTTCGTAGCCACTATTTGCCCAACCCCATGCACCAGTTGCTGTTTTATATGCATGAACCTTCATCATAATAAATGGCTTATTGATCCCTTTCAATTGTAGCACACCAGGATCATCAGAGCCAGCCACCTCACTAAAGATGACTACATCATATGGAGAATAATCATTAAAAGAGTTTTGGGTGTCTATTTCTGTAACATCAAAGTTTGGGTCAGCTACTAGTGCTGGTAAAATTTTAGTATCATTTATATAGTTTGCCGATATAGCATTAGTTACATATGCCACTTTAAAAGGCTCGCCTGTATATTGAATTTGAATATTGCCTGCAATTGAAACTGCACTACCACTTCCCCCAACAGTCTCTACATTAAAACTCTTAGACCCCGTTGGAATACCGCTTAAAGTAGCTGTTTTATTTTCACTATCTTTTGTAAAAGACAAACCATTTGGTAATCCTGTAATAACAACATCTGTTGCACCTCCACCCCAAGTAAATTGAATTTCAGAAATAGTAGATCCTCTATTAACTATCTGACTTAATGTTCCAGTATTAACTAAAGTTGGTGGAGCTATTTCAGTAATTGTAATGGTACCTTGTTTAGATATTGGTAACCCAGCACCTCCAGAAGTTGTAACTGTGTACGTCCCTTCACTTATTGGTGTACCACTTATAGTTATTGTTTTACTGATAATGTCTTTAATAGCTGTTAGCCCATTAGGCAAATCCGTAACAGAAACATCAGTAGCAGTTCCACCCCATTCATACGAAATATCAGTTATGGAATTCCCTGTATAAACCTCTTGGTTCTCATCACCACTTCCTAAGCTTAAAGCTAGTATTGGTGTAGTTGGACAGCTAGAGTACACTTCACCTGTTTGAGTAACAACAAGAGTCGCTCCAGCTCCACAAGAACTGGTAACAGCATTCTTAACATCTGTTGATGACATTGGGAAATATTCATAATCCGGCTTAGACACTAAACCAAAATTAGGATCTCCACCAATACAATCTATAAAGTTTATGGCAATTGAGCCTGCTCCTAAATCCGAAACCTTAGCGGTTACAGGCAACTCAAAATGTCCTCCTTCAACATATACTTTGCAGCCAAATGTTCCTGCTGTTAGACCTATTGCATCACTTGTTACCGAACTATTCCAATATGAATTCAAAATATGAATATCTACGTTTCTGCCACGAACCATACGGGCTTTGACGCCTTCTGCCCACCAGCAATTTTGCCACGTTATATTATAGTACCCATCTTGTGGAGTATCAGAATCAGATCCTCCTATCAAATTTGCAAATCTATGATCGGGAGAACCTCCTGGACCTCCAGCAACAGGTGGCTTGTTATAGCTGAATTTACACCATGAAACGGTAATGTTATCAGAATCGTTTGTGTTATCAAAAAGACCATCCATCCCATCTTGAAAATCACAATGATCAACCCATAAATTATAAGTGCCTTTATTTGTTATAAGATCCCATCCATCAGCATCATAAGCACCTGGACCTTCAAATGTTAAATTTTGTATTATCACATTATTAGACCCCTCGATTAAGTGAATAATACCTGAACCGGCTGCTGTTTGATTAAGATTTATTAAACGTGCCCCAGGAAGACCTATAATGGTTTTATTAGTGATTGTGGCAGAAATACGTGAAGTATTAATAGTTCCAGAAACTAAGATAACAGATTTCGAACCATGAATTGCAGAGGCTAACTCTCCAGCTGTGGTTACAATTACTGTATTTTCGGGAGTTGGGGTTCCTCCTCCTGTCGTAAACCTACCATAACCAATAGGTTTGGTTAAACGGGTTGAAAATGGTGTATTAAAGATTTCTTCGCTACCATAAAAAGTTCCTTGGCTAGTTGTTACAAAAGCACGAACAAAATATTGCATGTTTTCGGTCAAGCCTGTTACTTCTTCAGAGAAAGGACCATTACCTGAACCTATTTCAACAAATGAATCTACACCTTTAGTTGGGTTTCCTGTTGTATTCCAACAAACACCACTTACAGACATAGCACCCCCATCATTTGTAACATTACCTCCCATTATTGCTTTAAATGAATAAGCAGTTGAAATGCTTGCGGTTGTTACAGTTGGGTTTTCTACAGTTCCTGTTGTTAATGTTTGAACATCTCCATAACCTGTTCCTGCAATATTACTGGCATAAGCTCTATAATAATATAGGGTGCTTGGCTCTAAGTTTGTCAAATCTCCTGCAAACGTACCATCACCTGTTCCATTTTCAGAGGTTGAATCTGCTATACTTGGATTTCCTGTTGTATTCCAACAAATACCTCTTAAAGTTACAGGTGCTCCACCGTTATCGGTTATATTTCCTCCACTAACAGCATATTCTCCTTGTATGTTATTAGAAACAATTGTTGAAACTATAGGTACCGTCGCTGGTAATGTATTGAAGGTTATTAAATTTCCATAGGCCGTACCTGCTCGACTTGTTGCATAGGCTCGTACATAAATGGTCGTACCTGCGGGAAGGTTAGTCAATTCTGAAACAAATGAACCTAATCCATTTCCGGAAATTATTTTATTATCGGCAATAATTGGTGTCGTTATAGTACTCCAGCAAACACCTCTTTCAACTAAAGTTTTATCTCCTGAATCTGTTATATCCCCACCGGTTGATGCACTATTTTTCATAATATTTGAAACAGCAGTCGTGGTAAGTGTTGGAACGGTTCCACTTGGAAAAACGTTTACGCTTATGTTATCAACTTCTGCATCACTTCCACTATTATTGGCTATTCTCAATCTATTAACCGCTCCACTATTAACAGAAATATTCACATACTCACCCCTTACAGTCGTGACGGTTTCTAACAAAGACCATGTTGCTCCACCATCGATTGATGTATAAAGAGATACATCTCGTCCTCCACGACCTTCTAAAAAGCTGACTTGTGTAACACCTTCAGCAAGTAATGGTGTGGTTATATAGCTTCCATTTTTCATCAAACGGATGGCATAAGGACTTCCATCTGGGATATACAAGGAATTGGTGGACTTATAAGCATTTAGGTAAATCCATTCCCCTTGGTCTGGAACATTTATGCTTAATGGTGCGACTGGTTGCGAGCTAGGGAAATAATCGGTATTATCAAATGGTTGCAACCAATAATCTACAGGAGCATCGGCATCTCTTGTTTTTACTGGCACAGAAAGCCCATAACTTATGCCATTATCTGTTTCAGTAAATGCCTTAACATAATATGTAGTTCCCTTTTCTAAGTCTGGTAATGTAGCTGAGAAATCACCTGCTGTAATTCCTCCTTCAGTAATAACGGTTGAGATACCGTCAGTTATACTTGGTGCTCCTGTTTTATTATAACAAAACCCGCGTCTTATTATATTTGAAGTTCCTGTGTTAACTACATTCCCATGAGCTTGTATTGATGTTTGGGTAATAAAGTCAAAGGAACTTGTTGTAGTGCTTGTGCCTTCAGGACTTGCATCAGTAACAAGCATATTATCAACATATATTCCTCCATTTGAGTCTCCCGTAAAGCGAATAAACTTAGCGTCGGGGTCATTTATTACAATACTTTTCAGTTCCCAAATATTACTTTGAGTAGGTGATGCTGTTCCTATTAAAGTCCATGTATTGCTTACTTCATTAAAAGTTTCTACTGTAAGGGTTCTGCTTGAAGTTTTATAGAGATAGAAAGTAAGCAGTCCGGCACCATTTTCTAAATATGGTGTTCTAAATGCATAAACACTAGTAGAATTTTTTCTTTTAAGGAATAATGAAGAATTACCCTCTTGGGCTGGAACATCTTGACTTTTAACATTTTCTCTTGCAACAGACCAATCTCCTGTTGATGAACTAATAGTTGTTGGGTTTTCTGGTGAATTTACCCAGACGTCATCCTCAAAACTTTCTGGGGTATAAGTGTAATTTTGGGCATTCATAACACCTCCAACTACTAATAGTAATAAAAAAAGACGGAATTTAGTAAAAGTTCTTTTCGAACTTAAATACCGTATACATAAATAAATCATAATGTGGTTTTAGTTTAGTTAATAATAGTTACAAACATCCCTAGAAATAATTACAACCACATTAAAATTTCGGAAGTTGAATGGTAAAAATCGGAATTCTATTAGAAATTAAAATTTTACAGAACCATATAACTGTATTTTTACGACCTCTGGATTAGGACTTGTAGGAATTTACAAAATTTGAAGGCGTTACTTGATATTCCTTTTGGAAGCATTTGCTGAAATAACCAGGACTAGAAAATCCAACCTCGTATGCAATCTCTGAAATTGTTAACCGTTGCTCCACCAAAAGTTCGGCAGCCCGTTTTAATCTCATTTTAAGAATGAGTTCAACAGGTTTAAATTCTGTTAAAGACTGAATTTTATTTAAAAGGTGTCTACTACTAATGCCTATTTCCAAACTTAATGCATCCACATTGAAGTTAGGTTCACTCATGTTCGTTTCTATAATAGCAATGACTTTATTCAAAAACTCTGATTCTATGTCATTTTCAATATTATTGCCTGTTCTACTCGAAAGCTTAAATAAATTTTTACTAAACTGTTCTTTTAATGCCTTTCTTATTTCTATTAAATTCAATATTCTTGCCTTAAGCAGGGTGATACTAAAAGGTTTCACCAAATAATCGTCAGCTCCAGACCTATAGCCATCTAGATAATGTTCTTCCGTAGAACGGGACGTTAACAAAACGACAGGTATATGGTTGATTCGTTTGTCATTCTTTATAGCTTTACACATCTCAACACCATTCATTTTTGGCATCATCACATCACTAATTACCAAGTCGGGCAACACTTCCAACACTTTTTCAAGACCTTTTTCTCCATCCGAAGCCAGTGTGATTGTAAAATTCTCGCTTAAAGACTGATAAACAAACTGTCTGAGTTCATCGTTATCATCAATAAACAAAACACTAGGTTTATATTTGCCGTCAGGTTTATAAAAATCATCTCTTCGTTCAATTTTCTCACTAGCTGTATGGACGCCATTATCAAGCTGCAATACAGTTGAATCGCTTAATTGAGACATATGATTGTTTTCAGGATACTGCAAATTAGGCTCTAATGGCAGTATTAACTCGAAACAAGTGTTATATCCTTCACTATTTAAAGGAGTTGTAATAACTTTAATTGAACCTTTATGTAGCTCAACTAAATTTTTGACAAATGATAGCCCAATACCGGTTCCTAAATTTGAAAAAGTTATGCCTGAAGGTGCTTGAAAAAATGGATCAAATATTTTTTCAATTTCTGATGCTTCAATTCCAATACCAGAATCAAGCACCTTAATAACATAATGTGTTTCTTTAAGTGATATTACAAGTTTAACTTTGCCTCCTTCGGGTGTAAACTTAATGGCATTAGAAATAAGGTTTATTAGAATCTTTTCCAATTTGTCTTCATCAAACCAAGCATCAATTTCTTCAATGCCTTTATCAAATATTAAGTCAATGCCATGCTTCTCAGCAAAAACCTTAAAATTAGCATACATTTCCTCTAAGAATAAAACGACATTACCTTTAGTTGCTCTTAAGGGCATTTGCCCTGTTTCAAGTTTTCGAAAATCCATTAGTTGATTTATTAACTTTAAAAGCCTGTTAGAGTTTCTTTCAATAGTATTTAGATCTTCTTTTGTTGAAGCGTTGAATTCTTGATTTGAATGATAAAGAATTTGATTTATATTTCCTGTAATTAATGTTAGCGGGGTTCTGAATTCATGTGAAATATTGGTAAAAAAACGCATTTTAGCATTCATATTTTCCATTTCTCGCATGTTTTGTTCCACTATTTGCTCTTTTTGCATTTCAAGTTTATCCCTCGATGCTGCTAATTTATGGTTCAATCTTGCCAGTTGGTGATTTCGGTTATAAATACGCTTTTGATATATTATAATTATAGAAATAAAAGTTATAATTAGTAAAATAAACCAAGTTTGCTTCCAAATTGGTGGGGTTACTATAAACTTAATTTTTGCAGGAGTTTCATCTATGTTAAAATCTAAATCCCTTGCCCGCACTTCAAATGTATAATGGCCATCTGGTAAGCCGTAATAGGTCAAATATGTTTTCTCTTGAAATGGTGACCACTTTCCATTATTTAATCGATATGAATATGAAAGTCGTTCCGTAGGTGTATTATTAAAATAATCCTTACCTAACCACTCAATTACAAAACTGCTTTTATAAGATCCTGTAACTGGTGTAGTTATTATGGTTGTTTCCGGTAGTTTATTGTCTGGTTTGTAATTATAGGAGATAAAATTCTGAGCTACATCAATGTCTAAAATATTATTGGTTAAAGTTCTTCGTTTCCACTCCCTTAAAGCCTTATTAATCCATAAAGAGTTATCATTGCCTAAAAGAAGTTCTCCTCCTTCCCGTGAAAATGTCATTTGCTCTGGAAAAATATCGTTAGTCCAATTTACCCCGTCAAACCTACAAAAGTCTTTGTCTGTAGCAACCCAAATGTGTTGGTCTTGAATTGGCAAAATACTTATAACGGTATTACTTTGTAAACCATTTTCTAAATTATAATTTTTCCAATTTTTTCCATCAAAACTATAAACGCCATAATAACGTGACCCTATCCACATATTACCATTGGGCAAATTACTAATACATTCTTGGTGTTGGTACTGTTCAACTGGTGTATAATATCGCTCCCATTTTTGTCCGTCAAAAGACGACAAATGGCTTCCTCCCACCCAAATACGACCATCTTTTGATTGACCAATACCATACGCATTATACATTAATGTACTTTGCTCTGCTATATAGTGTATTACTTTATAGCTATCTCCAAAAGGTTGAAAGCGTAAAACACCTGCCTTTTCTCCTTTTTCAGCACGAACATCGACAGCTGTTCCAAACCAAATATTTCCCGAAACATCCTCAAAAACAGAACGATAATCTATCCCCCATGATAATTCTGGGTAGGTATTCCTAAACCATTTTTTTCCATTGTAATAGGAAATAGCAGCTACGTGGTTATGACTTCCTACTACCCATATTTGTTCTTTACTAGACAAGAAAATTTTCACTGGTTGAGAAGGAATACCATTTTCTACTCCTAGTGAATACCAGCTATCTTTATTATTTACAACAACTTTTCCATCTAAAGAAAGAAAATATCTTGAGCCATCTTTAGTCTCACACTGATAGTTAAGTTTTTTGTAGGTTTTCCATACCTTGGATGAGTAATCTATCCTAAACACACCTTTCTGTTTTGCCAGCACCCACAAATAACCTTCATAATCTTCATAAATGTCTATCCTTGCATTAGGAAGTGAAAAATTGGGGTTTTTATAACTGCTCCACTTACCATTTTTAATTGAGTAAATAACACCTAAACTTCCAATCCAAATAGTCCCGTCGCTCGATCTCATTATTGATGTATGCAAAAAATCATCACAAACACGCTTATCTGGTTCGATATACTTCCAGTTTTCGCCATCAAAAATATTAATCCCCACATCATGAACTCCATTAACCACCCATATTTCATTTCCTATTTTAGCAATTTTATTTCGGTAGGCATTTCTTATACCGTTATCTTGATTATAAATAGCTTTTGTTTTGAATTCACCAGATTTAGGATGATACTCAAATTTAAAAACCTTTATATGCTCTTTCTCTGGAGCTGCCACTCCCCAGATTATGTTATCACTATCAACAAAAAAATCTTCAACATAGAAACCTTTGTCATTGATCAACTCCTCAGATACTGTTTTAAGTTCCCAGTCAATATTTTGCTTTTTAAGCGACTTAATGGTACTTTCTGAGCTATAAAAAGTATACTTCTTGTTCTTTATATGTAATAATCCACTATAAAAAGTTTGACCAATACTAATTAAAAGACTGCCATCGCTCATTTCGCGAATGACACCCGTTTTATATAGTTTAGATATTTTTGGAATATTTATTTTTGGAAATACTACACCCCAACTATTTTTAGAGTATGAGAATAATCCACTATCGGTAGCTGCGTATATTTTTTGTCTAGAATCAACAAATATATTATTTACAGGTTTATCCTTAAAAGTTGAATCTTTACCTATAAACTTCCAATCGACACCATCATAAGACAGTACACCTTTGTTGGATCCAAATAAAAATTCATTCTTTTTTGTCTGGGTTACACATCTTATGCCTTCACCTTCTACCTCTGGAAAATTATTCCAGCGCCAAGACTCATTAAAGTGATTCTTGATTTCTGGATGATAGACGGTTTGAGAAAAAAGAAAAGATGTAAAACAAAGGTAAACACTAATAAGTTTAGCTATACAAGATGTAATTTGTTTATATTTATAATACGTTAAAATCAAATCTAAGGCTAAAGTTAAGATTAGAGGAGTAATCAAATATAACAATAAAAAATTTCAACTTAGTGGAAAAGGGCTCATTAACCCATATATTTTTATTTTGCCTTACTTTAAATACATTAAATTTATTTCTTTTTAACTTCTCTTGAAAATCCTTACGGTATTTATATTAAGTAAAATATTTAATGGTACCACGAGTTCCGATTTGTATCAGTCAATTTCCGAAATATTAATACGTTCATATTTTTTTATTAAGAAGTTTGTCTCTATCAACAAACTAAATAAAACCAAAATGATTAAAAACAAACTAATTGTAATAGTATTACTTTTATTATCAATGTCTGCCCTATCCCAATCTATAATTATATATGAATCTGCGGGTTGGTTTGAATCTGCATTTGTAGAATGGCAACCTATAGAAAATGCTGAAAGTTATAATGTTTATTACACTGGAGAAAATCTTATAGATGTAAAAATTGACAACCAGCTCATCCGCGATTATGGAGGTTATTATCGTGCCGATGTTTTAGGACTAAAAGAAGGAAGTTATATACTTAAGGTTGTTCCAATAATTAATGGCATTGAAAGTATTGTGAATATAGGAACAACTCCAGTCCTGAATGTTAAAGCCCATGTTAGAGAAGGCTTTGCTTTTAACAATGGTAGTATCCCTGGTGCTTATAAAATGGATGGAACACTAAAAGACGGTGCCCAAATCCTGTATATTGATAACTCTTCTGCTAAAACAGTTACATTAGATATTGTCATTGACAAAAACGGGAATAAATTAACCACAACAGGCATTAGCAAAATACTGGAAGTTAAAGGAATAGGCTATGACAGAACTCCTTTAAGTGTCCGTTTTATTGGAAAAGTTCTAAAAGAAAATATCGATATAATCAAAGACAATAAATATCTAAACTTACAAGGTAGCAAAAGCCTTATTGATGCTCAGGAAAATGATAAAGGTCCATTATTCAATACGACTATTGAAGGCGTAGGAGAAGATGCTACTTTTTATGGTCATGGACTAAATTTAAAAAGAACAGCTTATATTGAGATACGAAATCTAGGATTTATGCTTTGGGGAGGAGGCGGTGATGGAGACGCTATCTCCATGGATACTGATAACCTATTCATTTGGATTCATAATAACGACATATTTTATGGTGAACCAGGAGGTGATGCCGACCAAGTAAAAGGTGATGGGTCTATTGATATGAAATACAATTATTCAAACATTACAATTTCATTCAATCATTTCTGGGACTCAGGCAAAGTATTGGCTAGTGGTGGAGCTACAGGAGAAACCAACCAATTATTAATAACTTTTCACCACAACTGGTTTGACCATTCTGATTCTAGAATGCCACGTTTAACCTATACCAATGCCCACGTTTACAACAATTATTATGATGGTGTCGGAACATATGGAGTTGGAACTTCCCGATTTTCTTCAGCATTTGTAGAAAATAATTATTTTAGAGGAACTTACAGACCCGTGTTGATTCCTGGACAAGGAACAGATGTTTGGGAAGGGGGAACTAATTTTAGTGGAAGTGCTTTTACTAGTCAAGATGGAGGGATGACCAAAGCGTACAATAATGCAATGAATGGTGGAACGTCTCAAAATAATTTATCATACTTCAACCAAGATACAACACCTGTACAAGGACAAATTGATGCTTACGAAGTAACCGGTCCTTTAGAAACCATACCGTTTACAGTAGCTGCCCTAAGAGGTGGGTATGTTTACAATAATTTTGATACTGATGCTAACATGTACATGTATGAAGCCCAACAACCTTTTGATGCCATGAATACAGTAATTAATTTTTCAGGAAGAATGAATGGAGGAGACTTCTCCTTTTCATTTAATAATGATATAGAAGACGATAATAAAGCGGTGATTCCTGCTTTAAAACAAGCCTTAGAAACTTACGAGCCCTATTTTGGAGAATACCTTAACACCGAAAAATCGATTGCTAAAAATGCTTTTATAAAGTTGTACCCTAACCCCGTAAAAGATGTGTTAAGTATTGTAACCAACACACCTATACAAAGTATAAGTGTGTATTCCATTCATGGGCAATTTATATTGAAACAATCTATTGATTTTTCAACCATCAACGTGAATGAGTTGAAGACAGGGGCGTACATAGTTAAAATTAAAAGCATTGAAGGAAACTACTCCCAATTGATAATAAAACATTAATTATCAAGTACTTTAAGAAAACATAAAAGACACAAAGAAATACTATTTTGAACTTGCTATTCATTGTTTATTGCTAGGAGTAATTAAATTCAAACTTTAGTCTAAAACTTTTTTTTGCGTATAATTCTCACTTTCGGTTGGTTATAATTTGCAATTACGGAGGGTTTTCCCAAACAAAAGATAACTTATCATTTAATGGTGAATTATCTTAAGGAACTGGTACGAATCTAAGGGAATAGCAAGTCAATGCGTTATTTAATTTACTTATAACTAACTGAAACAAAATTAGTTAATATGCATTAAGTCATTTTCTTTCTAGGTTTTCAGCAATCCAATCTGTTCATGATAAATGTTATATACTAAAAATGAATAATGATCGATTTTCATTTCAAATCTAATTACACAGCTAATATTATTTACCTGTTTTTATACCCCATTTTTTCATCCCAAAGCACATTTATTTCTCCCACGAAAATCCCACCGCCCATAAAAGAGCTTTGTTGGATGCTCTGGTAAAGCGTATTGAAAAAGTCGCCCATCAACACCCAATAATGCTGTTTTTCAATACCCTTTCAGTGGCTTTCTAAGCCACCATCCTTGCACACCACATAAACACTAGTTGTTTAGAAATTCCGCCTTATATAGGCAAGCTTTACAGTCACATGGGCTATTTACCGAAAGCCATCTTCATTACTTCCCTTTTGTTTTTTATCCAAGAACCAGTATGCTGTTTTGTTCCATTTCAAGAGCAAAGGTATTTACGTGTTCTTAACGCAGGTACAAGGTCAAGCCCTTCGGGTTTGCAAAAAAATCTCCACCTATCCAGGTCGTATTTTTTTGTCAAAACCTTGTACCTGCTCAACACGAACCTTTTTATGCTCCTGAAACGAAACAAAGCATACTCCGGCTCTTTAAACGAATAAAAAAAATATCAGAAATGAAAAATATAAATATTGGAAATAGTAATAGAGTGAAACGAAACGGCACCTCCTCTCATTGCCGAATAAATAAAAATCAAATCTGTTACTACTTGATTTCATACGCCTCCACATCCATAGGCGATTGAGGTTATACATACCTATATATCCACTAATGTACCAACCTACCTACAACTGGTTGCCCGTACAAAGAAATGTAGATATATATGTTCTTATATTTCAAGGTGGTACTCATTGGCGCTTATTGGCACTTTATGGCCCTGTACTACAGTGCAACATTCTAAAAAACAAGGTTTTAATTTGTACAATGGTTTTTATAAACGGGTTTATGCAAAAGCACATGGAATTGTCTGGTAAGAAAGGAAACAGCCCGAAGCTGTTTTTCCCTGCTATATTCAATCCGCCTGAAAGAGCGGATTTTTGTGTTCAACCGAACACGGCAAGTTGTGTTTTGAGCATCTCGAAACGATTTGCGATGCTCAAAACAACTTGCCCTTGCAGGGGGCTGAAAAACACCTTCCAAAGTCAGGGTTTTGTTTAAAGTTAAAAATGGATAGTGATGAATGGGAACAGCAAAAAGCAATTCAAAAAGACTGGCCGTCGTCCTAAACAGGACCCAGCGAAAATTAGGTACACCATTTCCTTTAACGAGGAACAACATGCCCGCTTTCTTGCTCTTTTTGACAAATCGGGTATGCACGTTAAGGCACATTTTATAACGTCCTGTATCTTTGAAAAGACGGTAAAGACCATTCAGATTGACAAGGGAACGGTTGATTTTTATATGCGGCTCACGACATTGTACGGTCAGTTTCGCTCCGTTGGGGTGAACTATAACCAGATTGTAAAGTTGTTGTACGGTAATTTTTCAGAAAAAAAAGCAGCTGCCTATCTCTATAAACTGGAAAAACAAACAACAGAAATGGCAGTATTATGTCAAAAGATAATACAGTTAACAGAAGAATTTGAAGCAAAACATTTGAGAAAGGACGTTTGAAATGGTGGCAAAAATTGGAAGAGGGAGCAATTTATACGGAACTTTGGCATACAATCAGCTCAAAGTGGAATAGGAAAACGGACAGGTTTTGCTGACCAATAAAATTATAGAAGCCACAAATGGTCATTTATTGGATAGGTTCACCGAATTGCACACTAAAGTCAAAAAGACCTATTTAAAAACAAAATTTGTTTGTCTTTTGATTACATAAAAATACAAATTTTATCATTAAATATTGACCATAATTTCACTCTAACAAATTCAAAAATTTAAATTGTTAACTCATCTTTATTACCATTAGTGCTTATATTCCGATTTCGTTTTATTGAATAAGGCTGTATGGGTAAAATGTTCTTCATAGCTTTACCACGTTGGGCTTTGTAAATGCGCTTGCAAATAGAATAGGTTTTCCTTTGTCATTGTCCATTTGTGCATTTTGTGCGCTTTGTACACTTTGTGCAATTTGTGCAATTAATGTGCAATTGATCTATGTCTGCCTTTCTTTCATTTCAAAGTGTAAAATGCTCCTGCTCCCTTTTGTCCGCTTGGTTTTAGCAAGTCTTTTTCAACCAATTCCATTAAATCGTTACTGGCGGTATTTCGAGAACAGTCGTTTAATCTTTGATATTCACTATTTGTAATTTTCCCTTTGTCTTTTGCGTAAAAAACAGCCTTTACTTGTCTGTCGCTTAGGTTAAGCGATTGCAAATATTTTTCATTATAAATATCCATTCTGAACTCTACAGAAATATCGCTTGAATCATAACTGAAGACAGGTTCAGGGATTCCAGCTTGCTTACATTCTCTAATAATTTTTATTGTTCCCCTTCCCCAAGATTCAATATAACCACTACGGAACAAAGCATTTGCAATGTCGGGGTTATATGGTCTTGAAGCATGTTTTTCCAATAGATTTTTAACAGTCCAATTTTCGGGTAATTGACCTTCGTTCCAAATAATAATTTTGTCCTTGTAAACGCTTATTTGAATAGGAACACCACCCGAATAATCTTTATGAGCCAAAGCATTAATTATAGCTTCTTTGATAGCTGTCACGGGAATTTCCCAAAGTTCTTTACGTGGTTGTGAACCTGTACCTTCGATATCATAACGTACATCTAGTTTTGTTTTTAACCAAGTCATCGCTTGAAGGAATTGCTGACATAGTGTACCTGTCATTGTCTTATCATCAACAATATATCTTTTATCAATGCCATCAAAAACAATACAGCATATTACTCTTCTGAATTTTTTGCAAAAAACAAAATAGCTCCATTTTTAATAAAACCATCTTTTGTAATTAGTTTAAGATTATTAAAAACTTGTTCATTTGAAACCGTAGAACCTACCTAACCCTGCTAATTCTCTAAATTGATTAATATTAGCATCAAGAATATTTTGAATAATATCAATTGCTTTACGTGGAGCTTCATCATAATATATATTCTATCTGCTTGTTGCAAGAAATCTCTAATTTCTTCAACAGTTGTTAGCTTTTGAGAATTAGGGTCTTGGCGGACATAAATAGCTCCTGAAAGCACATACGGCTTATTTGCACCTGAAGGGACTTCTATAACTACTATATCCTTTGTATCAATATTTACAGCATAAATCTTACAATGCAATACTGGTGTTATTTCATTGATTGAATTTTGAAGTGCAGAACGTTTTGCATTATTAAAAACGACTCCCTGAATAATATTGTTATCATCAACCCCAATAAGAAGTGTTCCACCTGATGCGTTGGAAAAGGCACAAATTTCTTCAGTAATCTCCTTAACCTTGCTTGGAATACTTTTTTTTAAACTCAACATTATACCCCTCTCCTGAAGCAATAACTGATTTTATTTCGATGACGCTTAACATGAATTAGTTGAATATTACGATTCAAAAAACTATTGAAATTATTTTGTTTTTAGACCTTTGTAGTGCAATTTTATCAGTATGGCAGGCTTAAATTGAAACTGCCTTATCCCCTATTATTACTGCTATTCTGTAATTTTCATTTATTTATGCACACCTAATTGCACACTAAAGCCAATAAAAGAACTTTGGAGATATAATTTGCTCTCTTTTTATATCATAAAGATATGAAAAATATTGAACATTAACTTTTAAAAACGAAAGCAAAGGTGGAAGCTCTATTCAAACGGAACTCCTTCTGGTTCTCCAATATTCTTTTCAAAAAAATCTTTGTTCATCGTATTGGTCATAAACTCTTTGGCTGTACTGTCAATATTAATAAGTTGATTTTCGCTTTTTAGGTTAAGTCTTTGAGCAATAAAGTCTTTTTCAACTTGTTCGTTTTTCCCAAACAACGGAGCGACATTTATTATCCTAAGTTCACTACGAGAATTTAATGCTTGAGATAAAATTACATTTACGTACTCATCTGCATAAGAATATCCAATAACAACAATAATTTTTGCTTCATTAAAACAACAGTTTCTTAAAATTGAAGAATAATAAAAGTAAGGATCAACAGAGGTCATTTTATGTTGAATTCCGAATATCAACTCAGGTTCGGATTCTATTTTTTGGCTTTTGAACAGTTTTTCTTTAGATAAATACCAATCTATTGAACCGTGCAGTTTGTACAGATTATAGTGCTTACCTTCTATATTCTCAAAATTCGATTGGTGCCATTCGTTCGTTTCTTTGGTAAAACCCAATTCTATGGTTTTATCTTTTCCTACAATGTTTTCAAAACACATATCATAATTTAGTGTAAACACATTCATCAGATTTGCAACATCGGTTGAAAGAGAAGAAAAGGATTGATAATAATTTGCATCATCATAATTTCTTAGTCCTACCCATTCATTTAGTTGCTTTCTAATAAGTTTATGAAAATTCCGTATGTTTTCAAAGTTGTTTCCTCCCAAATCAAGCAAGCGAATATTCCACGTACCAATGAATGGATACATAATATTGCTTTCTCTTTTCTCAATCTCTGAAATAACAATAAGCAATCTTTCGACATTAAAAAGCTCGTTAAATTTTCCCAAAATTCCGTCCGAGTAATTAATACTACTTTTCAGATAAAAATACAAGTCTTTATAAGACTTCCAATCATCGTGATTAATTATGAGTTTTTCTATCTCGTTTACCATTTGGTTTGAAATTGGAATGCCTGCATCAACGCTTGCTCCTGCTCCCAATAAAAACAATAAATGTTCGCCTTTTATTTCCATTTTATTACTTTTTATAAAAACCAAGGTTTATCATTCGAAATAGAATTTTCTTCATAACCTTCAATTTTTTCAAATGCTTCCGTATATTTTGCAATGATTTGAGAATAATAGATTGAAATAGGTATAGACTTGGCGTTGAACCCTCTCCAATTTGCTCCTGATAAGTTTAATACATCTTGTAAATATTTTCTTTCGTCAAATCCTTTGGGATTACCCAAATTCAAAAATTGAATATGGACTGGATTTGCAAGCCTTTTGTCAACAACTTCTTTTCCATACAACAACCCTTCAAACCAAACCAAATATTCGTTTCGGGATAATTTAACAAAACTGCTTTCATAAGGCACAAGTGTATTGTGGAAACTATAACCAAAATATTTATTGTCAAGGTTTACTTTAATCGCAACAAAATCAATATTGTTTATTTGTTGTATTGCTTCTGATATAGCCGTAATCTCCTTTTGTTTAATCTTGAACGGAAGATGCAAAACACACGTTTTGTAGTTTTCCATTCTTCCGTCTCTTAGCATTTTTACTAAGTTGTTTTTCAGATTTTCTAAATAGTTCGTTTCAGAAGTTTCATCAGCCAATACTTCAAGTGTTTTGTACAACCCACTTGAATCCAAGCATACGGTATAGGCAAAATATTTTGTGATAGTTCCTGTTTTTTCATCCCTTTTATGAGAACTCCCAACACCAAGAATAAGGCAGTTATTATTGCTTGGCTTCACCACCCAAGGAATACCCCCCATTTTGGCAAACATTGCTAAAGCAACATTTGATGTTGACCATTTTAGAGAATTACGCTCACTTAATTTGCGATAATTTACGACTTGTAAGGCAAGGTTGTTTTTTATAAAGTTATACTTCAAGAAGTAATAGCGGTTTGAAGCTGGCAAATCTTCAATATCAATAGCATAATCTTCAATATAAATACCTATGACTTTTTTGTTTGATTCGGATTGCTGAAGTTCTTTTACCGTATCAACTACTTTTAGTAAATTCTCGTTTGAAAGACCTTCTACTTTAATCTGTTTCACATTATTTGTGTTTAAGACCACTCCAAACATTTGCTCGAATCCTGGAAAAGTTCCTGGGTTAGACTTTCCTGTTAAACTTAAATACAATTCATTGGCAAATGATTTAAAACGGTCTTCAAAAATGAAAGCAAAAATAACTTCTTTCTCAATTTTTTGAAGCGGACCATAATTCCTGATACCTTGAAATTGTGAATTTGCTGTACTTTTATTACTAAAAATATATTCTTTCTTACTTAATTGAAAAACTGGCGTTTCTATGAGATTCCTTTCAATATGAATTTGGTTATTTTCATTTTCACTAAGTGTCTGAATTTCATCATAAACCTTCTCCAAAAAAACATTGATCAATTTGAATTTATCTGAATAGTAATTTTTATTACTACGCCCTTGTTTGTCAAGGCTTAAACTCAAAACTTGCACCTCTTTATTAAAAGGTAAATCTTTATTTTTTGAAAACCTGAAATCAACAATAAACCCAAAACGTTTTTGTTCCTCCAAATAAAATGGTGATAAGGAAATTACTTGTTTCCCTTGTTGAAACTCGTAAAGAGTAAACTCAATTTGTTCTTCGGAAAATCGTCTTTTAACCTCAAATAAAAATGAACATTTATTATTTGTTAGTGAACCAAATAATATCTTCAGCAAAAACCTCTTGGTTAATCCAATTGCATAATTTGAATAGGCTAAATATTCTTCAAAACCATCCTTAGGACTAAAAGAAACCAAATATAAATTTCTCTCTTTAAGGTCAGTTTGTATTGGAAGATGATATTGATATACGTTTTCTTCTTTATCATCATTCTCCTGCTTTAACCTTCTGAATACAATAAATGAAAACTTCGATTCAGAAACAGGCAATATATTTAGTCTGATATTTGCCATTAATTAATTAATTTTTTTATTCCTATTTAATCTCCTTGTCGAAAGCTTCTTCCAAATACTATCCGCCAATTTTATTTCTTTTGATAATTAAATTTATCTTTTAATTCATTCATTAAATAACTTCCTTTTGCTGCTGAACCCACACATGTTTTTTATACTTTTACCTGTGGCTTTTCATTCTGTAAACTTGCTAGCGTTAGCGTTGGCTCAATTCATAATTTCCAATATTCTAACGTACTTATCTAAATCGCCAATTTTAACTGTATCGCCAACAGATTTACCTTTCAATGCTACACCCAAAGGCGTTTTTATATTTATCTTCTGAATTCCATTTGATTTTTCAAGTTTAGATACAGTTTGTTCTACTAAGTGAACTTTCAAATCTTTATCAATATTCAAATATTTTACTAATACCTTGCTATTGATTCCAATAGTTACTTTAAATAACTCGGTTTGAATTTCTTCATTTTTACTTACGGCTTCAATAGTTTCTTTTAAATCTTTTTTAAGGATTGGAGAAACTTTAGAAAGTTCATTTTCGATAATCATAATATTATCTGTAAATGCCAAACCTGTTTTTGATTTATCTTCAAAAATGGAAGGACTACTATTTTCAATGCTTTTTATGAACTCAACTAATTTTTTTGTTTCCTTTTGCGGGTTTCGCCACCAATTTGTACTCCAAATTCT
The DNA here is from genome assembly GCF_003425985.1 of Mariniflexile sp. TRM1-10. Classification (NCBI taxonomy): domain Bacteria; kingdom Pseudomonadati; phylum Bacteroidota; class Flavobacteriia; order Flavobacteriales; family Flavobacteriaceae; genus Mariniflexile; species Mariniflexile rhizosphaerae. Next base: position 3,470,956 of record NZ_CP022985.1, on the reverse strand, counting down.
GTGAAATACAAAACCGTGACCTTCAAGAATTTTTTGTCTATGTCTATCGTGTAAATATGCTTCTTGACTTGAATGATAAGCGGCACCATCACATTCTATTGCAATTTTCGGAAGACCAATATGCTTTGTATCATATACCATATCAATCCTAAAACCCGCAAATTGAAGTTGTGGGATAATATTTTTTTCGTCAAAATGTTCCGTTAAAGCCTGATAAACTTCTTCTTCAAATGGTGATTCGAGGTCTTCATTTAAATTGTCAATTGTAGTGCTTTTAGTCGAATTTTCTGCGAGCGTATTTAATACGGAAATTCTTGCCTCATTGTCTTGTTCGCTAACGGCTTTTGAATAAGCTAAATATGCATAAAATGCCCCTCTTCTATTATTTGAACCTTCATTTATTAAATGTTCCTTATAATTTAAAAATACATCTTCAGGAATTGAAGAGCAAACATATACTTTGTATTTTGCTCTTGTAACAATAACATTTAGTAGTTTGTATCCCTTTTGATGATTTATAGAGCCAAAGCGTTGGGCAAATTTTCCGTCTTTATTTATGCCATATGTTGTAGAAAGTATTATTACATCTCTTTCGTCTCCTTGAATATTTTCTAAATTCTTGACAAAAAATCCGTTTTCTTCGAGTTCTACTATTTTGTCATTAAAACTACTGTATTTCTCAAATTTTCTCCTTTCATTAATCTTTCCAAGAATTAGGTTGCGCTGATTTATATTAAAAGTAGCAATGCCAACTGTTGGATATTCTCCGCTAGGAAGCCTTGAAATGTTTTTGTCAATAATTGACAAAATTGTTTCAGCTTCTGCATCATTAGAATTGTCTGAATATGTACCATTTACTGGAACATAATTTATTGGAACGTATTCAAAACCATTTGGAAGTGGTTTTAATCGTTGATTATAAAAAGCGTAATTTGAGTAATCAATGAGATAGGGATGTCTTGAACGATAATGAAAATCTAAATACTTCTTCTCAAAACCTAACTCGGAAGCGAAATCAAGAAGCGATTCACAGTCTGATAGAGAATTACTTATGTCATTTTTAATTTTATCTATTTCATCTTCAAATTCATCTTCATCATCAATTGTCCCATCAAAAATTTTGCTAAAATAATTAGAAGGTGGCATCTGATGTTCGTCTCCTGCAATGATTATTTGTTTTCCTTTTAATAAAGCAGGTAAATTATCTTCTAATTTTAATTGACTTGCTTCATCAAACATCACAATATCAAAATATTTATTTTGTCCTTTAAAAAGATTACTCGCAACATCTGGAGTTGTTAAGATAATTGGAAAAAAAGTAGTGAACAAATCCATATCTAACTTCACGATTTCTCGTAGGGATAATCTTTTATGTCGTTTTCCTGCTCGTTTATTGTATAAATTTTCAACAGATAAATTTGGATGTTTATTATCAAACTCTCTAGTAGCATCTATTTGTTTGGAAAACCAATATTCTTTAATGTACTTTATCTGTTCTCTTTCAAGTTCAGGTAGGGATTTTCCTAATTCAATATGGTCATTATCATTTGTTGGTAAATCTGTATTTGCAGAATTTACAAGCATAGAATTTAGGTAGAAAATCAAAAATGTTTTTCTCCAATTTGATTTTTCCTTTAATTCGTCAATGATTAGTTTATTCTCTCGGGATAATGAATTATAAAATTGATACCACTTAAACTCGATTGAAAAAAGGTCATTTTCATTTGCAAAAAAGCGTTCTTTCGATTCAATTATAGCCTGAATTTTGTTGCTTAATGTGTTATGTGAATCTTCATTCAGTTCGTTGTCAGTCCAATTTTGTTCTTTAATTATAGACTTCAGGTTGTTAAAGTTAGTTTTTATTGTTTGTAGTAGTTCTGTGTCAAAATCTTTTTCAACAGATTTAAGTAAGTTCAGAAATTTGTATTCATTCTCTATTTTAGATTGAAATTCATTTTCGGCTCTCTCAATAATCGACCTGAACTTTTTAAGGATACTTTGATTCTCTTTAATTGAATTAGAGAAAATAACATTTTCAAAATCTTGATTATTTTTGGTTTTGGAAGAATAATTTTCGAAAAGAGAACTTATTTTTTGTTGGTCTGTAAGTATTGTTTTCTTTTCTTTTGAGAACAATGAAATTGTTTTAAATAAAAATCCGTTTGTTTTTTCTTCATTTAAAAAGTCGTTATTTCCTTCGTGTTTTATTAGGATATTTTGAATTGAAGTTTCAATATCAATAATTGAAGTTTTCTGCAAGTTAAATTGCTCATTTCTTATTTTGTAATATTCTGCCTCATAACTTGAAATGTTTTCTAATAAAGTTTTCAACTCTTTTTTGTAGATTGAAAAATCCTCTTCAAGCTTCTGTTCTATAATAAATGGATTGTCTCCAACTAATTTAGCCGAGTTTATAAACGAAAAATTTATATGAGGTTTAAACTCATCATATAGATTTTGACCTTTCCTAATTAATTCAAGTAATTGATTGAGTTCTGATGATTCGTAGCTAAAGGTTTCTTTTGCTAAATCAAGATTGTATTCTTCGGAATTGTCTTTTAGTTCTGATAAGAGTGAGCCGACAATATGAGTCCAATTTTTATTGCCAACTAATTTTTCTCCTAATTTTTTATGACGTTTATTTATTGAATCAATTAAGTTTTTTGATTTTTCAATAATGTTGTCTAAAGTTTCTTTAGAATGAGAGTATCTGTATCTACGATATGAAGAATTATCTACTCTATCTCTTACAGAGTCAACTGCCAATCGTCTATCTTTAACAATATCTTTTAGAAGAACACATTGATAATTAAGCCCTTTCTCATTTAGTGAATTGTAAAGAACTTCTAAAGCGGTTCTCTTTTCACAAACAACAATTGTCTTTTTTTGATTTTCAAGAGCATTTACTAAAATTGCTGTAAGCGATTGACTTTTCCCTGTTCCTGGAGGCCCTTGTATTAAAATGTTTCGAGAAGCTTTTAATGAATGTAAAATTCCCTGTTGTGAAGGGTCAGTTTCAACTGAAGAAATTGGTTGAAACGTATGTTCTTCCATATCTTCAAGGTCAATAGTTGCACCTTTGAGTTCAAGCAAATTACTATAATCGTGAATTATGTTTTGTTTCTGAACTTCAAATATTGAAAAAAGACCTCCAAAATCTATAAATGAATTGTTAGATGTTAATGGTAGGTTTTCGTAATGATTTTTTTCCGGAATAGATTTTATTTCGTTAAGTTTTTTCTCAAATGTTTCTCGTAAATCATTTGGAATTGAACTATTTATGGATTCTATAATATTTACACAAATATCCAATAGTTCACTTTTATCAATTAAACCGTCATCTAATATATCAGTTGAAATTTGATTAATCTCAATTTTGGAATCATTTTGCAAATGATTTATAAGAACTTCATTTATGTAAATTGGGTCATCTTCTGTTCGTATTATTTCCCAAGTATTAAATTCTTTTGTTCTTCTTATTCTTAACGACCAAATTAAAATAGGAGCAACTGTTAATTTATTATCTACTTGGTCTCGTCTTACGAGTATTGGAAAGCCAAAACCAAATGTATTTATTCCTTTTTCTGATTCAATTGCATCTGTTTGATTAATTAAATTTTCAAAAGATTTTGTGATTTTAACTAATTGTGTTTGGTCTTCCTCAAAAAGCGAATTAAGGTCAGGAACATTATCTTTCCAACTAATTTTGAATTTTAGAGGTAATTCCGTCAGTAATGCATTAATGAAATTTTCAGGTAGGTTTTCGTCAATGTGAGATAATCGTGTTAAGTCAAATTTGTATCTTGAACGAGCTGGAATTGCATTCAAATGAACTCCTCTTCTGCTACCAACTTTTAGTCGGTTTTGTAATTCAATCAGTAGCTTTTCGGTTATCTCCATATTTTTTTTGGTCGATTTCAGTCATTTAAAATACGCTCTTTTTTAATTCAATTTTAAGGTTTTCCCCATTTCGTTCGAGCGTTGGCAAAAAAAAAAAAAAAAACAGCTCATTTAGCTCTTTCAGTGTTGGCTTTATGTGTTAGCAAAAAACCAAATGTGCTGCTTGTGCGGTTGGATTTTTAGCTTGCTTACAACTTGTTATATTACTTCTTTATATTACAAATATCCTATATATTTTCCCAATGTCAGTAATTTTTGTTATGTATCGCATATGTTTGCAAATATCCAAAGGGGATTTTATCTTCTTTCAAAATAAATAAAAAAATAAAGAAATCAATTACGGAAAACCTTAAAGGCTAAAAATTCAGATGAATGGTAATTCAAGATGTAGCAAACGTTTTAAAAAGGCGAAGATTTAGGCGATGGGGTTTTCGGCGCAAAGGCAATCTTCGGCTTTTTAAAATGATAGTCCAAGTGGCGATTGAACGTCCCACAAGAGTATTTTTCCGTGATTTTCTCATAAAAAGTTCCCAGAATCTACCAGGGTTGCGACACTTTCTTATAAAAATTCCGTTAAAAACGATTTTCGGGGATTTTCCGTGAAGCCACATATTTAAAGGGATTGGGGCGCAGATGCACCCTACCCTCTTGCTTCTCCCCTTTTTCATCCTTGCCAAAGCGGAACAAAAAATACGGTCTGCTCGGATTTTGTTAACTTTGTCTTCGTTGTTCTTTTCTCTAAGTAACAATGAAAAAAGAGGGAACAAACTAATTGGAAACAGGTTATAGTCCCTCTTTGCTTTCTGTATTTAGCCCTCGTTCCCCAGTAATGACTGGATAAACGAAGTTTTGCTAAATTCAAGAAATTAAAACAGAGAAGAGATTACAAAAAAGCCAAAAAGAAAGAAATAACGGTTAAAAAAAGTTACTTTTCTAATTTTTGCATTGGAAAGTTAAAATCAAATAATTCTTTGGGGTGGATTTCTAAACCTTTGGCTAGTTCAATTATTGTCTGAAATTCCAAACTTTTTTGGCCTTTTTCAATTTTTGAAATAGCACTGAAATCAACATCACATTTTTGTGCTAATTGCCTATAACTTAGTTTTAGTTCACTTCTTCGTTTGAGAACGTTTTCCCCGAATTTTTCAATATAAAGTTGATTTTGGTTCATCTATGAGTCCTTATGGGAAGCAATCTCATAAATTTTAACATAATTAATGTAGGCAATACAAACTACAATTGAATATTTTTTTATATATTAGTCCCATATTAATATATTTGCGAAACTTCTTTAAGTAAAATATTAGAAGCATTCGCTTTGATTCTCAATCTGAAAACTGGTAATTTTTGCAACGAGATGATAAGCAAAGATGCTCACGACCCGGGGCGTGGGCTCTCTTATCGTTGCACGGTATACCAGTACCCCAGATTGATAAGTTGAGTATCCACGCCTTTTTTGTTTAGCAAAACAGCATTCTTCTCAACGTTTCTCAAAGCTATCTTCTCTTTATATTATATAAGAATTCGCTTTACTAAAATCAATTTAATTTTGGCGGTAGGCATCCCTATCCCTATTTGAATACAGTATTTTATGGTACAGCATGATTTCGAACTATTAAAAAAAGGTGATTCCACTGCTTTGGTTCATATCCATGCCAGGTACAGCAGAAGTATCTTTTGGGTGGGCAAGCGCATGATCAATGATGATTTTGTCATAGAATCCTTGGTTCAGGATACTTTTTTAAAATTATGGGAACATAGGGACAGGATAGAAACCCCCAAACATATCTTCTATTTTTTAAGATTTGTAATGAAAAGGGCATGTATTTCATACTATACCAGACCTAAAAACAAGTTCTTTAGGAACGTCAACGCGCTAGAGGATTACGACAACTACCAAGACTATTTGGTGGGGTTTGACCCAATAAAGGATTCTGAAATCCTGGGCAATCAGGAGTCGGAACAAAAAGCCTTCGACCATATCAAAAGCGTATTGCCCCTATTGGATGCGGAAAGAAGACAACTTATAGAACTCTGTTTGAAATATGGCTTTCAATATAAAGCTATTGCCCAAGTGATGGGAACAAGTATTACGGAAACCTATACCGAGGTGAAACAGGCGATTGAAGACATTAAAACGATTGTTAACTTGGGAAGTGGGACTGAAACCCAGCAAAAGACCGCTTTTGACATTGGAGTTAAAAGTATTATGACCAAGAAACAGGCAAAGGTATTAATGCTCCGATGTGAAAAGCATTATTCCTTTACGGCCATTGCCACTGAGCTCAATCTATCCAAAAAGGAAGTACACAAGGAATTTATGGCTGCCTATAGACTCATGCAGCTGAAACTTGAACAGCAACTGGAATCCGCTTGATATGGAAAAACCAACACTTAAACTTACCCGAAAGATCCAGTTAGTGGTCGACCTGCCTACCCAAGAGGAACGAAAGGAAGCCTTGGACAAACTCTACCAGTGGCAGAACCGCTGTTTTAGGGCTGCCAATCTTATCGTTTCCCATCTGTATGTACAGGAAATGATCAGGGAGTTCTTTTATCTGTCTGAGGGGATAAAGGTGAAACTGGCCGATGAAAAAAAAGATAGCGACGGCATCCTGCTACGCTCCCGTATCAATACCACCTATCGTGTGGTTTCGAACCGTTTTAAGGGCGAAATCCCTACCAATATACTGTCCAGTTTGAACAATACCCTGCTTGCTTCCTTTAAGAAGGACAGCCCGAAATACTGGAAAGGGGAACAGGCCCTTAAAAACTTCAGGAGGGACATGGCTTTTCCCTTTAGCTTGGAGGGCATCAGCGGACTGTCCTATAATGCCGAAAAAAGGGCTTTTTGCTTTCGTTTGTTCCAGATTCCCTTTCGGACGTATTTGGGAAAGGACCATACCGACAAAAAAAGACTATTGGAACAGGTGATACATGGAGAGACCAAGCTGTGCACGTCCCACATTAAATTAAGGGACGGCAAGATTTTTTGGCTTCCGATTTTTGAAATCGAGAAAGAAAGGCACATCCTCAGACCCGAAGTGGTTGCGGAGGCTTCATTGTCACTGGAATATCCCATTGTCGTCAAAATTGGCAAGGCCAGGCTTTCCATTGGTACGAAGGAAGAGTTTTTATATAGAAGGCTAGCGATACAGGCTGCCCTTAAAAGGGCACAGATTGGGGCTACCTATTCAAAATCGGGCAAAGGAGCTAAAAGGAAATTAAAGGCAGTGGACAAGCTCCGCAAATCGGAAAGCAGTTATGTATACCACCGTCTCCATGTATACAGCAGGAGGCTGATTGATTTTTGCATCGAACATGGGGCTGGAACGCTCATTCTGTTAAACCAGGAGGACAAAATCGGTATTGCCAAGGAAGAGGCATTCGTATTGAGAAATTGGAGCTATTACGAGCTCATGACCAAAATAAAATACAAGGCCGAGAAAGCGGGCATTGAACTTATTATAGATTGACCGTTTTGGTTACGAGGGTGCTTGTACACCCGTAAGGTGAGGTTTATAATAACACTCACTAAATGTGAACAATATATACAACGCGTGGGCTCTCTTATTTTATTTTTAAGAGCCTCATTAATTTTTTATAAAGTGATAAATTTACAATTCTGTATCCAAACAGGGGTAATACTGAACTACGGGTATATGGTTTTTAATCAAAAAACGGTTATATTATATTTTGTTACGCATTAAAAGCCCCAACATCTATCGAGCTAATACTATGAAGTGTTTTTGGGAAATTTAGAACGTAAAGTTGATTTTTTAGTAAAAAATTCCTTGATTTTACTGGGCTACGAAGCTTATTTAGTAAAAAACAAATTTTTGAATCCTCATAAAAACTTCTAAATCTTCAAAAGAGTTTAAAAGGCAACAAAGTTGATTAAAGGCCTACTTTTTCACGGAAAAACACTTTGATTTTATTGGCTTACGGACGTTTTTCCGTGAAAAATGATTAAAATCCTATTCATTTAAAACCTCTAAACTACTGAAAACTAAGGACGCACAAAAAGTAACATCGCTTTAGCGTGTTACCCTCTTGCTATTCCCAACCTTAGTTCCATTTCACCAATTTTCACAGAGATTTATAGATGGCAGATTTCCTATAAATCTGTAATTTATTTTTGGGAATACTCCTTCTTTTTGTGTAATAATTCTAAATTCACAATTATTTTTATCTTACAAGAGTAATTTCTTACTATATATTTAGTATATTTAACCTCTCCCTATTATTAATTAAGCATTTTATTTCAGAACGCTTACGGTTTTCCGTATTAAATATTTTGTAAAACGATTTACATTTGGTATTTAAATTGTTTTTTTATTCTTATTCGAAATGAAGAAACATGGATAAAAAAAGAGAAAAGCAACCGAAAGTTCCGCATAGCCAGCCAATATGATTGGATAAAAGGATAAAAGTTCTGTATATAAACAAGTTGTCAGTAATTTGAGAAATACCAAGTAATGGCGATTTTATTAATCCAATTTTAGTTTCATATTTGCTAATCACAAACCAATCATATTATGAAAAACACCACATTCATCTTCTGTCTAATGCTCTTTGGATATATTGGAAATAGTCAAAATCCAAACACCATCAAATATGAAAACCAATTAAACACCTCCCTTTCACATTATAACAATAATGCAATACAAGACACCTTAATGAAAGAAAATATTTCTAATGCTTTTAGTTATGTGATTTTCTCTAATTCAGAATTAGCAACCAATGCCTCTGCTTTTAGCTACTCTCAAAATAAAGAAAAAACGACTATTTCTATCAATTCAAATTTCAGGTTGGGAGATACGGAATCACCTTATTATATTAGAGCTGGAGCAAACGCTACTGGCAATAAAAATGTATTCGAATTTTATGACGATGGTTCTTGGAATAACAACGTTGGGATAAATTTAGGTTTTATTCGTCGAATTTGTAGTCCAAGTGTATTTTATACTGGAAAAAAAGAAACAAAAAAACTCATCGATAATAGACGTGAAATTTATGCGAGAGAAATCATTTATAACGAGATAAAGTACAGTAATGACAACTTAAAAAAAATTGGAGAACTTAAAAAAGAAATTAAAAGTGTAAATAGTAGTACAGATTTATTAAAAAATAAAGATTACACCAATCTTTTGGAAATTTTACCTTCTATCAAAAAACTACTCTCTGAAAAAAAATATGAGGAGGCTTTTGTAAGTCTTGATAAGGAAGAGAAAAAAATAAAAAAGTTTTTAACTTCAGTTGACTCTGATGAAAAACTCAAAAAATACATTGAAAATGATTTGTTATATAATTTTGATAAAGAAAATGATATTACATATGGTTATAGTTTGACGTGGTTCGACTTAAATTTAAATTTAAGTAATAGCACTTATAAATTTAATGAGGATAATATAGATGATGGTATAATCCAAGATTTCAACAATATATTTGACTTAACCGATGATATCAATAAATTAAAATCCGTAATATCACTAAGTTTCAATAAAACACATAATGCAAAAAAAACGATTTGGTATTACCAGTTAGGAGTTAATGGCACATTTGGTTCTTTCCTAAATAACTCTTTGATTAATGGAACACCAAATATTTTTCAGAATGAAGATGATGTTTTTGTTATTAGAGACGAGGATAATCAAACTTTTGGTTTTTATGAAAACATTGATAAGACATTAGCAACTGGAGCCTTTAATGCATATGGAGCTATATTTTTTACTAAAAAGAAAAATTTTGGTTTCAATCTTTCCGCTCAACACGAATATCTAATACGAAAACCAAATAATACGTATTATGAAAATAATTTTAGTGTGTTATTTGGACCAATATTTAGAAAAGAAAAAGATGGGGAAACATCACTAACTTTCGGAATTGATATAGGTTGGAAAAATGGTATATATGGAACTGATGTTACAAATGATTTTACAGGTAGAATAAGAGTGGGAATACCATTCAACATCTACACAAAGAAGAGAAAAGAAACAAAATCGAAATAAAAACTGCTGGCAATAACTAGAATAAAGAACTCAAAAGAGCCATTTAAAGCTAATTTTAAATTTAGGCTGTTAGCGTTTTATATAGATAATAAAATTTCCTTTCTATATACTCCCGTTGTCTTATGAGGAGCATATAGAAAGGAAATTCTTTTTTAAGCCTTAAAATTATTTGATTTGATTCAGTACTTGGGATTGTTGCTTCTTCGTTTCAAATCTAACCAGAAGGTTTTGTATATCCTCGCTTATTTTGGTCTCCACTACCCGTGCATAGATTTGGGTCGTTGAAAGTTTGGTGTGTCCCAACAGTTTTGACACCGTTTCAATGGGAACTCCATTGGAAAGCATTACGGTTGTTGCAAAGGTATGTCTAGCAACATGAAAGGTTATGTTCTTGTGAATCCCAATAGCCGTTGCTATCTCCTTTAGGTATTTGTTTGCTTTCTGGTTTGAGCTTAAAGGCAATAGTGGCTTGCCTGTTCTGTTCTCTGAATGTTCTCTATACTTATTGATGATGTCCATAGCCTGCGGCAAGATGGGTACTTTGACCGTTTCATTTGTCTTCTCGCGTTTGGTGAATATCCAATAATTATTATCTATCCCCTTGGTTATTTGATCGTTTGTAAGTTCCTTGACATCAGCATAAGATAAGCCAGTATAGCATGAAAATAGAAAACAGTCCTTTACCCTTTCCAAACGGTCATTTTTGAAATAAGTGCCCTCTATGAGTTGCAGTTCTCTTTCTGAAAGGTATTGTCTATCGTACTTTTCAAACTTTAACTGGAATTGGCTAAATGGGTTCTTTGCCACCCATTCCAGTTTAATGCCAAGGTTTATGATTTTCTTAAAGCGTTCCAAATGTTTCATGACACCATTGTTGCTCAACATCAGTTGCTTATTTGTGTTCTTATAGTTCCTTAGGTACTGTTCAAAATCAATGATAAAGCGATAGTTCAACTGTTTTAAGTAAATATCCTTTGTTTTTTGTTTTTGCATTAGGAATTTGTGGAGGTACCTTTCCGTGGTATAATAGTTTTTCATGGTTCCCTGTTTCAGCACGGTAACCATATTGGTATTATGGTAGTCTATTAACTCATTTAGAGTTTTATGGGTGTCGTCCGCTCCCAAGTATCTTGACTTAATGGCGTTGGCGGTCACTATTTTGGATTCTTCCAAAAGTTGTTTATGGCAATCCAATAACCTGCTGTACTCTTGGTCAAGGTATTTGTTCAAGGTCCGTATGGGATACGAGCTGCCCCGCCCCCTGTTTTTGGAGGCATCCCAATCCCTTTGTTGGACATGGCGCTTTAGACTGATCTCGGAACGCTTGCCATTGACCGTAATACGGGCATAAATGGATAGTTCCTGTGGCTTGCTTCGGGACTTTCTTGTGAAGAAAACCACCGAAAAGGTGTTGCTTGTTTGCATTTTTAAGAAGCTTTCGTTAAACAATTATTTGCAAAAACAAAAGTCAAATCATTCTTAAATGTTCCTTAAAACTACAACAATTCCAGTAAATAAGTGTTCACCGATTTGCACACCTTTTATATGATTTCAATTGGTTTTATTTGATATCAAATAAAATGGATAAAAACAAAAAACACTGATAATCATACAATTAACAGTGTTTTGATACTTCCTATTTCTAGGTTCGTCGGGGTGGCAGGATTCGAACCTGCGACCTCCTGCTCCCAAAGCAGGCGCGATAACCGGGCTACGCTACACCCCGAATTGGTTATCTATTTAATTTTTTGCGGAGAGACGGGGACTCGAACCCCGGCGACAGTTACCCGTCGACAGATTAGCAATCTGCTCCATTACCACTCTGGCACCTCTCCTTAACTTTTATTATGAACTTATGCAATAAAATTGCGGTTGCAAATGTAATCGATACATTATAAGAACGCAACTATTTTATTCAATTTTTTTTAATATTATTCTGGGTACTCGATTCTTAAATGATAAATGTTTGCTAACTTGTGTTTTAGCACTTTTTTTATAGATTGGATTTCCTTAAAAGTAATATTGGCATTTAAAAATTGGCCGCCTTCAATTTGCTTATTTATAATATTTTCAACAAACGTATCAATTTTAGTAGATGTAGGGTCTTTTAAACTTTTTGACGCAGCTTCAACACTATCGCACATCATTAAAATAGCGGTTTCCTTACTAAATGGTTTAGGACCAGGATAACTGAAATCTAATTTATCTGCACCATCAAAATCATTTTTCTCTTGCATATAGAAATAATACACGACACTAGTTCCATGGTGGGTCCGAATAAAATCTATAACTCTATCAGGCAAATTATATTTCTTGGCTATTTCAATACCATCAATGACATGACCCGTAATTATTCTTGCACTTTCTTTAGATGATAGCTCATCGTGTGGATTGATTCCTGTAGATTGATTTTCAGTGAAATAGGTTGGGCTTTTCATTTTACCTATATCATGGTACAGAGCTCCTACCCTAACTAACATCGCATTTGCTCCTATTTCATTTGCTGAGGCTTCGGCAAGATTTGCTACATTTAATGAATGATGAAATGTACCAGGAGCTTTGTTTGAAAGTTCTTTTAATAATTTTGAATTGGTGTCGGACAATTCTAAAAGCGACACATCTGAAACCAATCCGAAAATCTTTTCATAAGCATAAATTAATGGTTGTACAAACAAGGTTGCGAGTCCACTTAAAACAAACCATATAAACATTTCCCATTCGATGGTTTCTACACTGCCTTCATGAATAACAAAAAATGCAAAATAAGCTACTATATATATTAGGGTTATTTGCCCTACTGAAATAAACAAATTAGCACGTTTATATAATTCTGAAACCGTTAAAATCGTTACGATACCTGCTATAATTTGAAGAAACATATATTCGTAACTATTAGGGACAATAAACCCTAAAAGCAATACCGTAATTACGTGCGCAAATAAACCCAAACGGGCATCAAAAAACGCTTTAAATATTAACGGCAAAATACAAATTGGCACTACATAAATAAATTTGGAATTATAGTTTACAACCAAGGTTGTAATAAATATCATTAAAAAGATATTAAAGAAAATAAAAGTGACTTTAGTGTTGTTTTCAAATACTTCTTCTTTTCTGTATTTTCTTAAAAACAAAAGCAACATTAATAAAGCTAATGAAACCAATAACGTATAAGCAAATATTATCCAATTATAGTTAGATTCACTCCAAACCTGAGACTCATATTCAGACTTTAACGACTTTAAAATCTGATACTTATCACCTTCAATTATTTCTCCTTTCGATATAATTAGAGTTTCCTTTTCAACACTCCCTCTGGTATGAGCAATTTTGTTTAATTCTTCTTGTTGCGCTTTTTCTGTAAACGATTTATCAAAGGTTAAATTAGGTTGAATAAGCTCAAAAAATAACGATACAAAATTAACTTTATAGGTAGTTAAATGGTGCTTTTGTAACACGCTGTTAATAACAGGTGTAACCGCATCTTGTTTTATTAAATCTGAAAAAAAACCGTCTTGTTTTTTTACACGCTCATCAAGGATGGCAATGGCTCTATCTTCTGAAAAATTATAACTTTCATTCAAAACACCAAAAGCATAAAACTCAGAGATTATTTCTTGCCCTACTTTATATAATTTATCTAAAGTTCTTTTTGGAATAGAATCAGAAAAAGCACTTTTAAATTTTTGCTTATATAACGTGTTTACTTTTGCTTCAACGGTGTTGTCAACAGCAAAATACAGAATGGAATTATCGATAATGGTTTGCTTTTCCGAAGCTATTTCATCATCAGATTTCTTTATAGCAAAATCAAAAGGTGCATATAAATTTTCAGATTGCCAAGGTTTTCCTTTTTCAAAATTGTATTTAAACTTCCCACTTTTTGGAAACAAATACACAATTAAAAAAGTAGTGCAAATAAACAACAGACCTTTATAAATTAAGGAATGGTTTCTGTAAAGTTTATTTATAAAGTCTTCCATTTAAAAAGCTAAGGAAAACCAAATGTAATAAAATTATAGGCCAATACCATTTTTTATAATGAACTCATCTTGACTTTTTTGATTGAAGCGAAAAATACCCTCTGCGCAAGCTGGCTCGTTCGCTAAAATAACCCACTGGGTTATTTTTATACGCTCCGTCCTCTTCCAGATTTTAGCTTTTTAGCACTTCATAGCTGCGCTACGGAGTAAAAAAACAGGTGAAATATGGGACAAAAAGATCATTTTACAGCCAATTGAAAAAATCAAGATGAGTTCAATAACAGAATCGCTCTAATTTCTACTAAAAAATCATTATTTTCGCATACACATTAAGTTTAATAATTATCTAATGAATAAAGAAGTAGTTATTGTTTCGGCCGTAAGAACACCTATTGGTAGTTTTATGGGCGCGCTTTCAACAATTCCCGCACCGCAACTGGGAGCCGTTGCAATAAAAGGCGCTTTAAACAAAATAAACTTAAAACCAGAATTGGTTGACGAAGTGTTAATGGGGAATGTAGTACAAGCAGGAACAGGACAAGCACCTGCAAGACAAGCTGCCATTTATGCAGGCATACCTAATACCGTTCCTTGCACCACTGTAAATAAAGTTTGTGCCTCTGGCATGAAAGCTATTGTACAAGCGGCGCAAAGTATTGCTTTAGGAGACGCCCATATTGTGGTTGCTGGCGGTATGGAAAACATGAGTTTGATTCCGCACTATTTATACGCTAGAACTGGTACAAAATTTGGACCTGCCTCTTTGATAGATGGCATGCAAAAAGACGGATTGGTAGATGCTTACGACCAAAATGCTATGGGTGTTTGCGCTGATGCTTGTGCTGCAGAATATAAATTTTCCCGTGAAGACCAAGATGCTTTTGCGATTCAATCATACAAACGTGCTGCGGCTGCTTGGGATGCCGGAAAATTTGATAATGAAATAGTACCTGTCGAAGTACCTCAACGACGCGGAGAACCCATTATAGTTAGCAAAGATGAAGAGTTCACTAATGTGATTTTAGATAAAATTCCACAATTGCGACCAGCCTTCTCAAAAGATGGTACCGTAACCGCTGCCAATGCCTCTACCATAAACGATGGTGCTGCTGCAGTGGTTTTAATGAGTAAAGAAAAAGCAAACGAACTTGGTTTAAAACCACTTGCCTCTATAAAAAGTTATGCCGATGCAGCCCACGAACCAGAATGGTTTACCACAGCACCCGCAAAAGCATTACCAAAAGCTTTAGATAAAGCAAGTATTAATATAAAAGACGTCGATTTTTTTGAGTTTAATGAAGCGTTTTCTGTTGTTGGATTAGCAAACATGAAAATCCTTGGGCTTAGCGATGCCAATGTAAACGTTAACGGTGGTGCGGTATCCCTTGGGCATCCACTTGGCTGCTCGGGTGCTAGAATCATTATCACATTACTGAATGTTTTACAACAAAACAATGCTAAAATCGGTGCAGCAGCTATTTGTAATGGCGGTGGCGGTGCATCTGCAATTATTATAGAACGCTAATTCATTTATTGTTTTTTATTGAATATTTATATGGTTTATTACTCTAATTTTTTGATCAAGAATATAAAGTTTAACGTGTTGTTGTATTTCAATATATAATTATCTAACAATCAATAATTATATATGCAATACGGAATTTGTAATTTAAGCATTGTACCCCTTAGGAACGAACCTACTGATACTAGCGAACTTGTTTCGCAAGTTTTATATGGTGATATTTTTAAAATATTAGAGCAACGTAAAAGCTGGAGCAAAATAAGACTTGATTTTGATAAATATGAAGGCTGGATTGACAACAAGCAGCTTTTAGAAATTACCGAAGAACAATACCAACAACTACATAAAGAAACCTTAAAACTTTCTATAGATTTGGTTGAATTTATTGAAGACAACAACCAACAATTACATCCCATTCTACTAGGTTCTTCCCTAAATGGCTTGTCCATTTTAAATCACAAACACGACGGCTCTGTAGTAGCAGGTAAAAAAGCCAAAGAAAACCTTATTAAAACCGCTTTTTTATATTTGAATTCGCCTTATTTATGGGGTGGAAAAACCCCTTTTGGTATTGATTGTTCGGGCTTTACACAAATGGTTTATAAACTTAATGGTTATAAATTATTACGAGATGCCTCACAACAAGCAACACAAGGCGACCCTTTAAGTTTTATTGAAGAAAGCGAACCTGGAGATTTAGCATTTTTTGATAACAACGAAGGTATTATTACCCATGTTGGCATTATTATGAGCGATAATTACATTATTCATGCACACGGAAAGGTTAGAATTGATAGATTAGACCACTCAGGCATTTATAATGTGGACAGTAAGAAACATACCCACAAACTTCGGGTTATTAAAAAAGTGATTTAAATATTTACGGTTAAAATCTTTTTGAATTTTATTTTTTCATAAAAAATATTCATACCATACGTTTTATATCATTTGATGAAACCTTTTAATAGTTCATCTTTTCTTCAAACGAAAAAACTAAAAATTACCTATAAAAAATGCCGCAAATTGCGGCATTTTATGTTAAATAAAGAAAATATCAAATTAGTTTGCTCCTTCTGCTTCTAAAGCATCTACTTTCGCTTTCATTTCTTTTTGCTTAGCAGTATCACCAAGAATACTATAAATATTCATTAATGTTTTTGCTGCACCCAAGTTTTTAGAATCGATTTCTAATGCTTTTGTTAAATAAGGAGCCGCATTTTTATATAAATCTTGACGTTGTGTTCTTAATTCGTCATAACGTAAATCGTCTTTTTTAGAACTGCCTAAACCGTTCATTTCTTTAATCATAGCTTCCTCTTTGGATAAAACTAAAGCTGCTAAATTTATATAAGCATTAGTATATTGTGGGTCTAATGCTATCGCTTTTTCATAATAAGCTTTTGCTTCTTCCGGTTGCCCAGACTCGGCTGCAATAACACCTAAATTATACTGTAATTCAGGATTGTTTGGATCCATTTGAGTCGCTTTTTCCAACAAAGCTTTAAACTCTTTCGTATTGCCTAATTTATAATGGATATTCGCTTCCGATAAAATTAAATTAACATCATCTGGACTTTCTGCTCTTGCTTCCTTCATGGCCGCTAAGGCTTTTTCATCGTCACCTTTGCTAATATAAATAAGCGCTACATTTTTTACAATTTCAGGTTTTTTAGACTCAGTCACTCGCTCTCCCGGGTCTTTATGGCTCTTCGCCTTAACATAAAGATCGCGTGTGTTTTTGTCTAAAATTTCTTCTTCTCCTGTTTCAACATTTGTTGCAAAATATTGTTTTTCAATACCTGTATAACCTAATTGCTTAAGTTCTTCATATAAATCTAGAGCCCTATCATATTCTTGAACATTCACAGCTGTTGCTGCTGCATAATATAGAAATAAAGTATCTTTTGTACTTAATCTATAGGCTTTTTCAAAATATTTAGAGGCTATTGAATAATCTTTACCTTCATAAGATTTATTTCCTTTAGTTAATATACCATTAACCATGGTTTGTTTTAATTCTGAAACCTCTGAAGCATATCCTTCTTTTACGTTTTCTAAACTTTTTAAAGCGGCATCAATATCGTCCATAGAGCCTGCACCGTCGGCATATAAAGCCTCAGCGTTTAAATAATAATATTGTGCTTTAAGTTTATCGTCCATAGAAGACATTAAAGCTTCTGCTTGTTTTAGAGCTGCCTTAGCTTCAGCATAGTTTTTTCCTTTTATAGCTTTTTCTACAGCTCTCAGTTCTTTTTTTTGTGCAAATGAAAATGCGCAAACCGAAAATGCCAAAGCTATGATAATCTGTTTCTTCATTTTAGTAATATTTATATTAATTTTCCGTATTGTTTTCTTCTAAACCGGTATCTAAGTTAGTATCAATAGTTGTGCCATCGTCTGTAACAGCAGTGTTTTCAATACCTTCTTCAGATCCATCTACTTCATCTTCATCGTGCATTACCTTAGCAACAGCAGCAATGGAATCGTTGTTTTTTAGATTGATTAATTTAACACCTTGGGTAGCTCTGCCCATCACCCTTAAATTTTTCACCTCTAATCTTATGGCTATTCCTGATTTATTGATAATCATTAAATCATCATTATCAGTAACATTTTTTATAGCAACTAATTTACCTGTTTTTTCTGTAATAGAAATGGTTTTCACACCTTTTCCTCCACGGTTCGTAATTCTATAAACAGGCTCTCCATCTTCTGGATCATCAATATATGTACGTTTTCCATAACCATTTTCTGAAACTACTAATACGGATTCTTCTTTCGGATTTTCAATAGTGACCATGCCTATTACTTCATCATTCTTGTCTGCAAGTGTAATACCTCTTACACCCGATGCACTACGACCCATTGGGCGTGTTTTGGCTTCCTCAAAGCGAATAGCCTTACCAGATTTAAGTGCCAACATGACTTGGCTCTCACCTGTAGTTAGTCTTGCTTCTAATAAAATATCGTCTTCTTTAATAGTAATAGCATTAATACCATTGGTTCTTGGACGTGAATATTGCTCTAAAGATGTCTTTTTAACCTGACCTTGTTTCGTAGCCATAATCACATAATGACTATTTATATATGCTTCATCTTTAAGATCTTGAGTACAAATAAATGCTTTTACGGTATCGTCTTGCTCAATATTTATTAAATTTTGAATGGCTCGACCTTTAGACGTTTTACTGCCTTCTGGAATTTCATAAACGCGCATCCAGAAACATTTTCCTTTTTGGGTAAAGAACAACATGTATTGGTGATTAGTCCCTACAAATAAATGCTCTAAGAAATCTTCATTTCTTGTGGTTGATGCTTTTTGACCAACCCCACCTCTATTCTGTGTTTTGTATTCAGATAACGACGTACGTTTAATATAGCCCGCATGTGAAATAGTAATCACTACTTTTTCATCAGGAATCATATCTTCAATACTTAAATCACCTCCTGCATATTCGATAGTTGAACGACGCTCATCGCCATATTTTTCTTTTACAACAGCTAATTCATCTTTAATAATCTCCATGCGACGCTCTTTTTTCTCTAAGATATCTTTTAAGTCGATGATGAGTTTCATGATGTCTTCATATTCAGAACGCAATTTATCTTGCTCTAAACCTGTAAGTTGGCGCAAACGCATCTCTACAATAGCTTTGGCCTGAATTTCTGAAAGTTCGAAACGTGTTATTAAGTTTTCTCTAGCTTCATCCGCATTTGCAGATGCTCTGATTATAGCAATGACTTCATCAATATTATCTGAAGCAATAATTAATCCTTCTAATATATGGGCACGCTCTTCTGCTTTACGCAACTCATAAGTAGTACGTCTTACAACAACTTCATGTCTGTGCTCAACAAAATAATGGATTAACTCTTTTAAGTTTAAAAGCTGTGGACGCCCTTTTACAAGTGCAATATTATTAACACTGAATGACGATTGTAGAGCTGTAAATTTGTAGAGTTTATTAAGAACGATGTTTGGTATCGCATCACGTTTTAAAACGTAAACAATACGCATCCCATTTCTATCCGATTCATCTCTAATGGTGGCAATACCTTCTAATTTTTTCTCATTTACCAAATCAGCAGTTTTTTTAATCATTTCTGCTTTATTAATTTGATAAGGTATTTCGGTTACAATAATACACTCACGCCCATGAACTTCTTCAATATTAGCTTTTCCACGTATTACAATTCTACCCCTACCTGTATGAAATGCTTCCTTAACACCATCGTACCCATAAATAGTACCTCCTGTTGGAAAATCCGGTGCTTTAACATGTTTAATTAACTCGTCTATTTCTATATCGTTATTTTCAATATATGCAATAGTTCCATTAACGACTTCCGTTAAATTATGGGGTGGCATATTGGTTGCCATACCTACCGCAATACCAGAAGCACCATTTACTAAAAGCCCCGGAATACGAGTTGGTAAAACAGTTGGTTCTTGTAAAGTATCGTCAAAATTTAATTTGTGGTCAACGGTTTCCTTGTCAATATCTGCCAACATGTCTTCCGATATCTTACGCATACGTGCCTCTGTATAACGCATAGCTGCAGGACTATCTCCATCTATAGAACCAAAGTTTCCTTGTCCGTCAATTAACATATATCGCAAACTCCATTCTTGAGCCATACGTACCATGGCATCATAAACCGATGTATCGCCATGTGGGTGGTATTTACCCAAAACTTCTCCAACTATTCTTGCCGACTTTTTGTGTGCGCCTGTTGCTCTAACCCCTAGTTCGTGCATGCCAAAAAGCACACGCCTATGAACTGGCTTCAACCCGTCTCTTACATCTGGTAAAGCACGTGACACAATGACCGACATTGAATAATCAATGTAAGCCGTTTTCATCTCATCTTCAATATTAATAGGGATCAATTTTTCTCCTTCTGCCATAAATAATTTAATTAAGTTTTATGAGTTTTTCAAAACATGCTAATATACGTATTTCAATAGTTATGGTAAATCATTATATACCATTTTTTCGTGTTTTTTTATTAACAATTATACCTGCTTTTTTCGTTAATAAATATGCTATGCAAAATTTTGATTTTATAAAGATTTTTTCGTCAATTAGCAACTTTCATATGTAAATATTAATTATTTTTTAAAAGTCATATGGTATCGCTTTGTTTTCTGTGGTGTTTTTTTTGCAAAAAACTTCTTGCTAATGGCGATTTCACATATTTTAAGGTATAGTTTTTGCCGTTGGTAAAATGTTTTAGTATTTTTAATGCAGAAAGGACACTAATTATGGATGATAATTTTTCCCCAAGAGTAAAAGATGTAATTGCTTATAGCAAAGAAGAAGCATTACGACTAGGTCACGATTTTATTGGGACAGAGCACTTAATGCTTGGGCTTTTACGTGATGGCGATGGTAAGGCTATAAATATTTTAAATGCGTTGGATGTAGATTTAAACCATCTAAGACGCAAAGTAGAAATATTAAGTCCTGCTAACCCAAATATTTCGGTAGCTTCAAATCAAAAAAAGAACCTACATCTTACTAGGCAAGCAGAACGCGCTTTAAAAACAACGTTTTTAGAAGCCAAACTATTTCAAAGCACTTCTATAAATACAGCCCATTTGTTGCTTTGTATTTTAAGAAATGAAAACGACCCCACTACCAAGCTTTTAAATAAGCTTAAAGTTGATTACGACAACGTTAAAGAACAATTCAAATTTATGATAACAAACGATAACGAATATATAGAACCAAAAGCAGAATCATTTCAAGATGATGATTCCCATACGGAAGACGATGCGTCAAAAGATATTTTTAATTCGCCAACGAGCAAAACAAACAAAAAGTCCAAAACACCTGTTTTAGATAATTTTGGCCGTGATTTAACAGTTCTTGCTGAAGAAGGTAAATTAGATCCTGTGGTTGGCAGGGAAAAAGAAATTGAACGGGTTTCTCAAATTTTAAGTAGAAGAAAGAAAAACAATCCGCTTTTAATTGGCGAGCCGGGTGTCGGCAAATCGGCCATCGCCGAAGGTTTGGCACTTCGAATTGTTAAACGAAAAGTTTCAAGAATTCTATTCAACAAACGTGTTGTTACGCTAGATCTGGCAAGTTTAGTTGCTGGAACCAAATACCGCGGACAGTTTGAAGAACGCATGAAAGCGGTTATGAATGAACTTGAAAAAAATAACGATGTTATTTTGTTTATCGACGAAATCCACACCATTGTTGGAGCTGGTGGCGCGACCGGCAGTTTAGACGCATCGAACATGTTCAAACCGGCCCTGGCACGTGGCGAAATCCAATGTATTGGTGCTACAACTTTAGATGAATACAGACAATATATTGAAAAAGACGGTGCTTTGGAACGTCGTTTTCAAAAGGTCATTGTTGAACCAACTACGGTTGCGGAAACTATTGAAATCCTCTACAATATTAAAGCAAAATATGAAGAGCATCACAACGTTGATTATACCCCTGAAGCTATTGAAGCTTGTGTGAAATTAACGAATCGTTATATGACGGAGCGTTTCCTTCCAGACAAAGCTATTGATGCTTTAGATGAAGCCGGATCGCGTGTTCATATCACAAATATTGAGGTGCCAAAACAAATTATTGAGCTTGAGAAACAACTTGAAACGGTAAAAGAAACAAAAAATTCGGTTGTTAAAAAGCAAAAATATGAGGAAGCCGCTAAACTTAGAGACGATGAAAAACGTCTTGAAAAAGAATTAGCCATAGCCCAAGAAAAATGGGAAGAAGACACCAAACAACATCGTGAAGTTGTTACCGAAGACAATGTTGCCGATGTCGTTTCAATGATGACGGGAATTCCTGTAAACAGAATTGCCCAAACCGAAATTAATAAATTGGCCGAGTTACCAAAACTTATTAAAGGTAAAGTTATTGGTCAAGATGATGCTGTTGCGAAGGTTGTAAAAGCTATTCAACGTAATCGTGCAGGACTTAAAGACCCTAACAAACCCATTGGTTCGTTTATATTTTTAGGTCAAACAGGCGTTGGTAAAACACAATTAGCAAAAGTATTATCTCGTGAATTATTTGACAGTGAAGATGCACTTGTTAGAATCGACATGAGTGAATATATGGAGAAATTTGCGATTTCAAGACTAGTTGGCGCACCTCCAGGATATGTTGGTTACGAAGAAGGCGGACAATTAACCGAAAAAGTAAGACGTAAACCTTATGCCGTAATTCTTTTGGATGAGATTGAAAAAGCGCATCCAGATGTGTTCAACATGTTGCTTCAAGTACTTGATGATGGGTATTTAACCGATAGCTTGGGAAGAAAAATTGACTTTAGAAATACCATTATCATTATGACTTCTAATATTGGAGCTCGTAAACTTAAAGATTTTGGTGCCGGTATTGGTTTTGGAACCGCTTCGCAAAAAGCACAAGAAGATGCCAATGCTAAAAGTGTTATTGAAAATGCCTTGAAAAAATCATTTGCTCCAGAGTTTTTAAATAGAATTGATGATGTGGTGGTGTTTAATCCTTTAGAAAAAGAAGACATCAATAAAATTATTGATATTGAACTTGGTAAACTTCTTTTAAGAATTAAGGATTTAGGCTATACTTTAAAACTTAGCGATAAAGCAAAAGATTTTATTGCTGATAAAGGCTTTGACAAACAATATGGTGCAAGACCGTTAAAAAGAGCTATTCAAAAATATATTGAAGATGCTTTAGCCGAAGAAATTATCACTTCACACGTTGAAGAAGGCGATAGTATTCATATTGATTTAGATGAAAAAGCTCAAGAACTAAAAATCAGTATTGAAAAGGCTGAAAAACCTGCTGAATCTTAAATAAAAACCTGTTCATAAAAAAGAGACAAAAAGTCTAGTTCTATGTCATCTTGAGCTTGTCGAAATAGTTTAATTATTGGTAATCAATATCGGTTTCGACAAGCTCAACCTGACAAACTAAGTTTAAAGGACTTTTTAGACAACCTCTTTTTGTGTCTTTATTTTCTTTAATTATTTTTTAAAATGAGACAAAGTGGCTCAACAGATTGATTTTAAACTACTATTTACAATATGTCTCCTTTTTACTTTACAACGTTTAAACTTTTCGACTTACTTAGATAGGTACCGAATACGAGTTTTTAATTTCTCCCATAACAAACGTGCTATGAGCACTTCCTATATTTTGCAAGCTTCCTAAATGATTTAAAACAAAATGTTGATACGATTTCATATCACTTACCAATATTTTCAGAAAAAAATCATAATCTCCAGAAATATTATAACATTCGGTGACTTCTTCCAATGAAAGAATGTCTTTTACAAATTGGTTCCCTATTTCTCTAGTATGTTCCTTTAACCTGATGTTACAAAAAACCATTAAACCTCTATTTAGCTTTTCAGCATCTAAAACGGCTATGTAATTTTTAATGTAACCAGCCTTTTCTAATTTTTTCACCCGTTCAAAAACTGGTGTTGTAGACAAATTCACCTTAGCAGCCAGCTCTTTGGTCGTTAAATTAGACTTAGATTGCAGCAATTTCAAGATGCGAACATCAATGTCGTCTAATGCTGTTACAGAATTATTTTCTTTAAAACTCATCATTTTTTATTTAAAAAGATTAAAAATCTGAAATAATAAACAAAAATAGCTAATATCACTAAATATATTGTTTAATTATGCTATTTTATTCTTTAAACATAATTTTGAATAGTTATTAAAACTAATACACAGTATGAAACATCCCTAAGAAAAAAGCTTCACACATGAAGATGGTTATAAAGGGTGTTTCATTTTACAATTAAAAAACTATAAACATAAAGAAATGAAAACCACCATTTTAGGGTACCCAAGAATTGGAAGCCAACGCGAACTTAAAAAAGCCAATGAAGCTTTTTGGTCTGGAAAAATTGACAAAAGTGAGTTATTAAAAACAGGCTCAGAGCTAAAAAAACAAAATTGGATCCAACAACAGGAACTTGGAATTGATTTAATTCCTTCAAACGATTTTTCTTTTTACGACCAAGTATTGGATGCATGCCTAACCTTCGGATGCATTCCCAAGCGTTATAAGAATTTTGATAAAAATAATTTTCTGGAATTGTACTTCGCCATGGCTAGAGGATATCAAAAAGATTATATAGATGTCACTGCTATGGAAATGACAAAATGGTTTGACACGAACTACCATTATATAGTACCTGAATTTGAAAAAGATCAAAATTTTGAATTCTTTTCTAAAAAAATTATTGACGAATACAAAGAAGCCTTAGCATTAGGCATCAAAACCAAACCTGTATTAATTGGACCAGTAACATTTTTGCTGTTGGGGAAAGAAAAAGCAGCCGGATTTGATAGAATCGACTTATTAGATAAATTACTTCCAGTTTACTTTGAAATTATAGAAGAATTAACAAATCTAGACGTTGAATATATACAATTTGACGAGCCTTGTTTAGCACTTAATCTTTCTGAAAAAGAACGTGAGGCCATAATAACTACTTACGAAACAATCCATGCTAAGTTTCCAAAATTAAAAATATACCTAGCCAATTATTTCGATTGTTATGGTGAAAATTTAGATACCGCACTTCAACTTCCAGTAGACACACTGCATTTAGATTTAGTAAGATGTCCATCACAGCTAGATGACATTTTAGAATCTAAAAATTATAATCCTAAAACTAAATTAGCATTAGGACTTGTAGATGGTAGAAATATTTGGAAAAATGATTTTGAAGCCTCTTTAAAAATCATTGAAAAAGCCACTAGTAGCATCCATCCTGAAAACATATGGATTTCAGCATCCTGTTCGCTATTGCATACGCCTTACGATTTAGATTTAGAAAACAATTTGCAATCAGAAATAAAACAATGGCTCGCCTTTACAAAACAAAAGTTAGAAGAAATAACCACACTTAAAGAACTTTCTGCTCCTAATAACGAAGCCTATTTGTCGCTTTTTGAAGAAAACAAACTAGCGAACTTAACCCGAAAAAGTTCTAAACTTATTCATAACAAAAACGTAAAAGAACGCATATCCAATCTTAAAGAGGCCGATAGCCATAGAGAAAACAACTTTTCAATTAGGCAAGCGAAACAAAAAGAAGCACTTAATTTACCCTTGTATCCAACTACAACTATTGGGTCTTTTCCACAAACCAAAGAAGTTAGAAGCTGGCGATTAAAATATAAAAAAGGCCTTCTATCACAAAACGACTATGATTCTTTAATAGCTAAAGAAATAGAAGACTCTATTCGTTTTCAAGAAGAAATAGGCTTAGACGTGCTTGTCCATGGCGAATTTGAACGCAATGATATGGTTGAATATTTTGGAGAAAAGCTAAACGGATTTGCCTTTAGTGACTACGGTTGGGTACAAAGCTACGGTAGCCGATGTGTAAAACCACCTATTTTGTTCGGCGATGTGTCTCGTGAAAAGCCAATGACAGTCAAATGGTCTACTTATGCACAAAGCTTAACCGGTATTCCTGTAAAAGGCATGTTAACAGGACCAGTAACCATATTGCAATGGTCATTTGTTAGAAACGACCAGCCCAGAGCAACCACTTGCAACCAAATAGCTTTGGCTATTAGAGATGAAGTTGTTGATCTTGAAAAAAATGGTTTAAAAATTATTCAAATAGACGAACCTGCTATTCGAGAAGGTTTATCACTAAGAAAAGAAGATTGGCAGCATTATTTAAATTGGGCAGTTAAGGCATTTAGAATTTCGGCAAGTGGTGTAAATGATGAAACACAAATTCATACACACATGTGTTATTCTGAATTTAATGATATTATTTCAAATATCGCCGATATGGATGCCGACGTTATCACTATTGAAACCTCACGCTCTGAAATGGAATTATTAAATGCCTTTGTAAACTTCAAATATCCTAATGAAATAGGTCCTGGTGTTTATGATATTCATTCTCCCCGAGTACCATCATTAGAAGAAATTGAGACCTTGTTAACCAAAGCCAAAAATGTTTTACCTAACCAACATATTTGGGTAAACCCTGATTGTGGATTAAAAACCAGAGATTGGCCAGAAACAAAAGAGGCTTTAAAAAACTTGGTCAAAGCAGCTAAAAATATGAGAAAAAGAGAATTGGAACACGTTTAATTAAGAACTCATCTTGACTTTTTTGATTGAAGCGAAAAATGTTCTTTACGTAAGCTGGCTCGTTCGCTAAAATAACCCACTGGGTTATTTTTATACGCTCCGCCCTGTTCCAGATTTTGACTTTTTAGCACTTCATAGCAGCGCTACGGAGTAAAAAAACAGGTGAGATATGGGGCGAAAAGATCATTTTGCAGCCAATTGAAAAAAGTCAAGATGAGTTCTAAAACAAAAGAGGCTGCCTTCTATGTTGAAAACCAAGCCTAGAAGTGATTATTTTTACTTTATAAAATAATTCCTGCTTTATAAAATAATTCCTACCAAAAATCCCACAACAAATGACGTTGTGGGATTATTTAGTTGTGGGATTATTTATTGATAAAAACAGCTATTTTTTAATTTTAATTAATCGAAATACTCATCATCTAATGAATAATCAAAAGTTCCTGTAACCGTAAAGGGACCTTGTTCAGTATTATCAGTTTCATCAACAAGCTTATATTCAAATTCAAACGTTCCCTGAATAACTCTTTCTACTAGACTAAATTTGTTAATTATTATTTCACCTGTTAAATCTTCTTTTGAAATATTATTAGGTATATCAAAAGTTAAATATGAATAATATATTTCAGGATTTGTGACATCTTCATATTTAGTATATAAAACAAAAGTTCCTTCTTTCCAATAAGCGCTGGGAATAAAAATATTAATCTCTTTAGTGTTTACTTCTATTGTTGTAGGGGTTGCATAAGTGTTATTCCCTTGCAATTCAATATAATCGTCATCTGAACGACTAAAAAAACCATTAAAACCAATTGCTTCGTGAAAAAGGAGGTAACTATTTGGTTTCAGATCATTAAACTGAACACCATTAATATTTGCCGTCATAAAAGCATGGCCATCAGTACTTCCTACACCTTCTATTGAACAATCCCCTAAATTATTAATAATTGATTGAATATTTCCATCTGTGTCTCCACAAGCAATAATTTTTGACTGAAGGGCTGTTTTATAAGCAACACATCGTTCTGCGTAATTTAAATCATTAGCAGTATCGAACGCTATTTTTGCATTATTAACATTAATCGTAATTGACTCACAATCATTTTGTTGATTATCTTCACCACAATCTAAAGAATTGATTACCATTTGTATAGTTTCATCAGTATCTCCACAAACAAAAATTTGGTCTTGTAATGCTTTTTTATAAGCATTACACTTTTCAACATAATTTGATTCTGTCGCTTTAGATAAATTTGTTATTGCATCTGCTGTATTTTGAATTGCTTCATCACATGTAATGGATAAATTAGAGTCATCTAGTATATCTCCTTCAAAAGGTTCAATATTACATGATGTGATTAAAGCTGTAAATAAGAAAACAGTAATAGATAAAATAGTTTTATAAAATTTCATTGAATATAAATTAATTATGAGCAAATATAAATGATTACATTAGTTTTCATACGTTTTCGGCACTCTAAACAATAAAATAATGCCTGCTAAAAAGAACAAAAACAAAAACAGAATACCATTTCGCATGCTCCCTGTAATTTGGTCTATGGAAGCAAAAATTATCATACCTATTACAATACCTATTTTTTCGGCAACATCATAAAAACTAAAATACGATGTTGTATCATCTGTTTCCGGTAAAAACTTGGAATAGGTTGATCTTGCTAAAGCTTGAATTCCCCCCATGACCAAACCTACCAAAGATGCTGCTATATAAAACTGTAAAGGTGTTTCCATAAAATAGGCATAAAAACACAAAGACATCCAAATAAAATTAACAGCAATTAAAGTCTTGATATTCCCAAATTTTGCTGAAGCTCTTGATGTCAAAACAGCTCCAACTACTGCGACTAACTGGATAATTAAGATACTGCCTATTAAACCTATTTTTTTTGCATCATCACCTCCCCAAGCTATTTCTTCTTCTCCAAAATAAACAGCAATTAACATAATGGTTTGAACCGCCATACTGAATACAAAAAAAGCATATAAATAGCGTTTCAATCTTAAATTTTGTTTTAATTCTTTCCAGACTAATCGTAGCTCTTTTAAACCATTAAAGACAATATCTCTCGTGACTTTATGCCTCGTAGAGGTTCCTTTTGGTAACCAATAAAATGAATATTGGCTAAATAATGCCCACCATAAACCCACTGTAATAAAAGAGATTTTCATAGCTTCAAAAGAAGCTGCATTTTTTGCACTCACTGTTGCTTCAATAATTTCAGCTTCTGTCCCATTTTCTCTTATAGCCTCTGATATGCTAATATCAAATCCAAAAATTTGAGGATAGAGCACCATTACTAAATTAACCATCAGTAAAATAACACTGCCAATATATCCAAGCGAAAATCCTTTGGCACTTACTCTATCTTGTTGTTCTTGAAAGGCAATATCCGGTAAATAGGAATTATAAAACACCAAACTTCCCCAATAACCAATTAATCCCATAAAGTAAAAAAGCAAACTGATATGAATTTTATCGGGTGTGATATCAAACCAATATAACCCAATACAACCTGCGCTTCCAACGTAACAAAAGAATTTTAAAAAGTTCTTTTTATTACCTACATAATCGGCGATACCCGATAGTATCGGAGAAGTAATGGCTACCACCAAAAATGTAAACGCCGTAACGAAAGTGATTAATGCGGTACTTTTAAACTCCATTCCAAAAGCATGGACCTTTTTTATTTCACTTAAAAATAATGCGGAATAAAATATGGGGAATATGGATGACGCAATGGTTAAGGTATAAACCGAGTTTGCCCAATCATAAAACGCCCAAGCATTGAGAAGTTTTTTGCTTCCCTTTTCTAATACTGCCATAAATAAAAAGCTGCTCTTTTATGAGCAGCTTCAAAGTAAGTAAATATTTTTGAATTTCGTCTTAAGAAACTATTATCTAAATGAAGTCACCTATCTAAATGAAGTCACCCCAAATTTGGCTGCTTCTGCTTTCGCTTTTGGTGCTAATGCAGTAAGATTAGCAATTCTTGAATCGTTTGAAGGGTGTGTACTTAATAATTCTGGTGGCGATTGTCCGTTACTTTGTGCACTCATACGTTTCCAAAGTTCTGCGGCTTCATCAGGATTATAACCTGCTATGGCCATAATATACAATCCTATTTTATCAGCCTCGGTTTCATGGGATCTACTAAAAGGCAGCATCACGCCTACTTGGGAACCTACGCCATAATATTGATTAAAAGCGTTTCTAGATTGCTCATCTTTAATAGCTATGTTTCCAGCGATGGCAACACCTTGTTGTACATAAGCAGCACTCATACGTTGTTGCCCGTGATTTGCCAAAGCATGAGCCACTTCATGTCCAATAATTGCTGCTAAACCCGTTTCGCCTTTCGCAATGGGTAAAATACCTGTATAAACAACTATTTTTCCTCCTGGCATACACCAAGCATTTACTGCTTTATCATCTACTAAATTATATTCCCATCTGTAATCGTTTAAATAACCCGTATAACCGTTTGCATTTAACCAACGTTCAGCAGCAACTGCAATTTTTTGCCCTACCCGAGCCACCATAGCTGCTTCCGGAGTACCTTTAATGACTTTGTTTTCAGATAAAAATTGGTCATATTGAGCAAAAGCAGTTGGAAATAACTGGGAATTTGGCACCAACGCCATTGTTTTTTTCCCTGTAAAAGGATTCGTTGCACACGAAACAATTAATCCTACTATTCCTAATATTATAAATGCATGTTTCAGTTTCATATTAATTTTTTTAATTATTCGATAAAAATACAAAAATTGTACCTTAATTTTTTTACACAATTTTATTTTTATTTTCTATGATTAGCATTTTATCCGAGCTGTTATGTTTCCTTATTAATTTCGACCAATTTTAAAAAACACATGAAAAAACTGATCATTTTCTGCACCGCATTCGTGTTATTTAATTGTAATGGCAATGCCCAAAAAGAAAACAAGAATACTTTTAAAGTATCTAAAACCGATGCCGAATGGAAAACTGAATTATCTGAAATGGCATATTATGTTTTACGTAAAGCAGGTACCGAGCCCGCGTTTTCAAGTCCATTAAATAAGAACTACAAAAAAGGCATTTATGTTTGTGCGGGATGTAACACACCTTTATTTAAAAGTGAACATAAATTTGACTCTGGTACGGGTTGGCCTAGTTTTGATAGGGAAATAAAAGGAAACGTTGCTTTTGGCACCGATACTAATTTAGGCTATTCGCGTAATGAAGAACACTGCGCTACCTGTGGCGGGCATTTAGGACATGTTTTTAATGATGGCCCACGACATACTACTGGAAAAAGACACTGTATAAATGGTGCGGCACTTAAATTTATTCCTGAACACTAAATTGTTTGTTGACAAGGCTTGGTCATTAGGATTTGGAATTTTAAATTTGACAATAAAATTTCTTGCAACAGACTATCCTCGCAGAGCCTTTGGGAAATTATTTAGATTAAATTTTAGAATATGGAAAGCTATTTAGTCAGTGTTATCAAGCAATTTGAATACTATAAAAATCTGGGTGACAAAACTTTTAGCCAATTGACTTTTGAAGAAATGCAATGGCAAAGTAATGAAGCTTCTAACTCCATTTCGGTTATTACAAAACATATTGTTGGCAATATGTTAAGCCGCTGGACCAATTTTTTAACCGAAGATGGCGAAAAAAACTGGCGTAACCGCGACTCGGAATTTGAAGACACATATACTTCAAAAGAGGATATGATAGCTTCGTGGGAAAGTGGTTGGTTTTGCTTGTTTAATGTTTTAAAATCTTTAAAAAATGAAGATCTGGAGCGCATTATTTACATTAGAAACGAAGGACATACTGTTATAGAAGCTATTAATAGGCAATTGGCCCATTACCCCTACCACATTGGACAAATCGTATTTTTAGGAAAACTTTTAAAAGATGAACATTGGCAATCTTTATCTATGAAGTGATTCAAACTTTTTCTTTTACCTGCAAACAAAAAGTTTAAATCACTTCTATACCAAAAGGGCATTCTTCAAAATATAATGAAGATAAATTCAGTAAAGAAAAAGGCAAACGTCATTTTACGGATGATTTAAGCTGAAAGAATTAATACCTGACAAAAATTGAAGGGTGTCACATTGAGATATCATTTTTATTCTAAAAAAAAGCCATATAAAATAACGTTTAGTTTGTCAGACTGGCTTGTCGTTTGTCAGACTGAGCCTGTCGAAGTCCCCATTTTAAAAACGCCATTGGTAGTATTATCGAAAATGAAAATATCTTTTATTTGAAGATAAAAGCGTAGCTTAAGAAAGGCTCAGACTCACATCTGAATATGTTTGTTTTTTTGTCATGTACTAAAAAAAGACTATTTTTTTAAATGCCTTTTATAAGGCCTTATAATCAATCTAGCTTCTCTATCAAACCTGATATAATTATACACCCAATTTATAAAAACCACCATGCGGTTTCTAAAACCTATTAAGAAAAAAAGGTGGACAAACATCCAAACATACCAAGCAAAAACCCCTTGGAATTTAAATTTAGGTAAATCGACCACCGCTTTATTCCGCCCAATGGTTGCCATCGCTCCTTTGTCTTTATAAACAAAAGGAATCATTGGCTTTTTTTCAATGAGCCTAACCATGTTTTCACCCAATTGTTTTCCTTGTTGAATAGCTGGTTGTGCCATCATGGGCAACCCACTAGGGCATTCATTAGTAACCATATAAGCAATATCGCCAACTGCAAAAATATGATTAAACCCTTTTACTTGGCTAAATTCATTCACTAAAAGTCGTTCACCTATAGTCACAAAATCACCTGCATCTAACCCTTTTATAGCAGCGCCTTTTACGCCTGCTGCCCAAACCAAGGTGGCGGTTTCAAACGTTAAATCGGTATTGGTTGTTACTGTTTTACCATCATAATTGGTTACTCTTACATTTTTCCATATGTTAACCCCGAGTTTTTCTAAAAAATCTTCAGCTTTTTGAGATGCCTTATCACTCATACCTTTTAAAATACAATCGCTGGATTGAACGATATGAATTTGCGCCAAACGTGTATCCAAATCAGGATAATCTTTAGGCAAGATGCCTTTTTTAATTTCCGCTAAAGCACCAGCTAACTCTACACCTGTTGGTCCGCCACCTACTATTACAAAATTCATTAAAGCATTCCGTTCGTTTAAATCGGAAGTCAATAGGGCTTCTTCAAAATTTTCTAATATTAAGCTTCTCAAATTGAGCGATTGTGGTATGGTTTTCATTGCCATACTGTTCTTTTCAATTTCAGAATTTCCAAAATAGTTTGTTTCAGACCCTGATGCTACAACCAAATAGTCGAATTTAAGTGCCCCAATATCTGTTATCACTTTATTTTCAAGGGTGTTTATTTCTTCAACATTTGCCAATCTGAAATGAAAATTAGGAAAATCCTTCAATATTTTCCTGATAGGATATGCAATGGAATCGGGTTCCAAACCACCTGTAGACACTTGATAAAGAAGCGGTTGAAACGTATGATAATTATTTTTATCAAGCAAAACCACTTGTACTTCTTGCTTTGCTAGCTCTTTTGCCAACGAAACACCAGCAAAACCACCGCCTATAATTACGATGCGGGGGAAACTAGTTCTTGATATATTCATAAGGTAAATCTTAAAACAAAGGTAATATAAAGATATAAATTTATAGACTTCTAAATTCTTTATTCGAATTAGGTTTCGTAAATTCGTAGCCTGAAATAACGATTAAAAAAATCTCATGAGTAAATACGATATTATTGTTCTTGGAAGTGGCCCTGGAGGTTATGTTACAGCTATTAGAGCATCCCAACTAGGTTTTAAAACCGCTGTTATTGAAAAAGAAAACCTTGGGGGTGTATGTTTAAACTGGGGATGTATCCCAACTAAAGCGTTGTTAAAATCCGCTCAAGTATTTGAGTATCTTAAACATGCTGGTGATTATGGCTTATCCGTTAAAGATTATGACAAAGATTTTAACGCTGTTGTAAGCCGTAGCCGTGGTGTTGCCGATGGTATGAGCAAAGGGGTTCAGTTTTTAATGAAAAAGAACAAAATAGACGTTATTAAGGGTTACGGTAAACTTAAACCAGGAAAAAAGGTTGATGTTGACGGAACAGAATACAGTGCAGACCATATTATAATTGCTACCGGAGCGCGTTCTCGCGAATTACCAAGCTTACCACAAGATGGTAAAAAGGTCATTGGATACAGAGAAGCGATGAGCTTAGCAAACCAACCTAAAAAAATGATTGTAGTAGGTTCTGGGGCTATTGGCGTTGAATTCGCTTATTTCTACAACTCTATGGGCACCGAAGTAACCATCGTGGAATTTTTACCAAACGTGGTGCCTGTTGAAGATGAAGACGTATCAAAACAATTAGAAAAATCTTTTAAGAAAAGTGGTATTAATATTATGACTTCTGCCGAAGTTACCAAGGTAGACACATCTGGCAAAGGTGTTAAAGCTACCGTTAAAACTAGCAAAGGCGAAGAAGTTTTAGAAGCCGATATTATTTTATCTGCTGTTGGCATCAAAACAAACATTGAAAACATTGGCTTAGAAGATGTTGGAATTGTTGTTGATAGAGATAAAATTTTAGTAAACAACTTTTACCAAACCAACATTCCTGGATACTACGCTATTGGCGATGTAACACCTGGTCAAGCTTTAGCACATGTTGCTTCGGCTGAAGGTATTTTATGTGTTGAAAAAATTGCAGGACAACATGTAGAAGCGTTAGATTACGGAAACATCCCAGGTTGTACCTATTGTTCTCCAGAAATTGCAAGTGTTGGTTTAACCGAAAAACAAGCTAAAGAAAAAGGATTTGACATTAAAGTTGGCAAATTCCCGTTCTCTGCTTCTGGTAAAGCAAGTGCTGGTGGTAACAAAGAAGGTTTTGTAAAAGTAATTTTTGATGCTAAATATGGTGAATGGTTAGGTTGCCACATGATTGGAGCTGGTGTAACCGATATGATTGCTGAAGCTGTTTTAGGAAGAAAATTAGAAACTACAGGACATGAAGTATTAAAAGCAGTGCATCCGCATCCAACGATGAGTGAAGCGGTTATGGAAGCTGTTGCCGATGCTTATGGGGAAGTGATTCACTTGTAGACTTCTTAGGTTGTTAGACTTATTAGAAATGCTAGATAACAAAAAAAGTTCCGATTTTACGGAACTTTTTTTTGTCTAAAATATGCTTGAGCAAACTTCTAAAAATCTATTTATCTAAAAGGAACGAGTCTAAAGAAAACTTTGAATAGCCAATTCATAACTCTGTAAACCAAAACCGAGAATAACACCTTTAGCATTAGGTGATATATACGATTGATGTCTAAATTCTTCTCTACCAAATGTGTTGGAAATATGAACTTCAACCACAGGTGTTTCAATACCTTTAACAGCATCACCAATACCAATAGAGGTATGCGTATAAGCACCTGCATTTAAGATAATTCCATCAAAAGCAAAACCTACTTCGTGTAGTTTGTCAATGAGTACACCTTCAATATTAGATTGAAAGTAATCTATTTGAACCGTTGGATATTTACCTTTTATTTCTTCTAAAAACTCGGTAAATGATAAACTGCCATAAATTGCTGGTTCACGTTTACCTAACAAATTTAAGTTGGGACCGTTGATGATGATTAGTTTTTTCATAAGGTAAATATATTAAAAATTAGGCATAAAAAAACCGAAGGTGTTAGCTTCGGTTTTATAAAATTTTATTTTCTAATTAGAAGTGTAAAGCAAATCCAACACGGAATTCAAATATACCTTCATCTGTAAAATCTTCATTTAAAGATAAGTTATATCTTAAACCTGGTTCTATACTTACATTATCTCCTAAAAAGATAGCATAACCACCCTGTAGACCTAACCATAGTGGATTTTCGTCAAAACCGTCAACACTAGATCCTGTAAAATCAACTTGAACAGGAATCATACTCGATATATAATACTTAGCTCCTAATTTATAAGAAAAAGCAGATTCTCCAGCGAAATCAGCATAACCAAGACCTACTTTAACAGCTAAATCATCCATTACAAAATAACCTCCTTCAGCACCAATTGCCCAAAGAGTTTCTCCATTAATTGATGTCAAACCAAAACCGGTATTAGCAGAATGTCCATAAAGACCTCCGCCTCCACCAAATCCAGTGTTAGCTTCTATTAACCATTTTCCTTTAGATGTTTGACCTCCATCTTGAGCATTCACATTACTCATTGCGAAAACCGCAATAACAGCACTCAATAATAATTTTTTCATAATAAATTTGGTTTAATTGTTTTAAATTATTCGGCAAACATAATAGCAATCCATTAATTAAACAAGAAAAAAATTATTTATATCATACTTTTTTTCTTTCTTAAAAATTTTTTAATCGATAAAAAACTCACATTCAACTGATTAATTCATTTTTTTTCAATAAAAAAGGAGCAGTTAATTAGCTGCTCCCTTTTCATAAAAATAGGGCATAAAAAAACCGAAGGTGTTAGCTTCGGTTTTATATTATTGAAACTTAACTATTACTCTATTTGATCTATTATCTGCATTTAAAAAAAAGGACCCTGGATACCTTATATCTGATAATTTAACATATTTAACCTGACTAAGGTTTGGCTCATTAACATTAATATCATGATTAGTTATTTTTATTGGGTAGGACTCCGGTAATAAAGTTAGTTGAACTTCAGACCATCCCTCTAATTTAATAGAAGATACTTTTCCGCGCAAATTTATAATACCTCCACTTCCTATATTATTAATATAGTTTCTATAAATGGATTCGAATTCTTTCATATAATAATTAACAGAAGAGTTAAGCACAAATTCTGAATAATCACTACCAGAATAATCATTGTTATCATAAAAAGTAACACGTGACACAAGGCCTAAAACCTTATTTGTTGCCTTTGGTGAAATAGATTTACTTTGAACAGCTGTTTGAACTTCATTTAATACAACATCATATGGTTTTCCTTTACCATTAAAAACAAATGCAATTTTGTTTTCTTTAGAAATGTCTTCAATTTTTTTTGAAAATAAATTAAAATTTTCATCTTGAATTATTTCATCATTTTCTTCATATGATAATTTTAATTGAGTTCCATCTGGAAAAGTCCACATATCATAAGAAGCTTTTGATAAATTTTTATCGGTTAAGATACTCTCATCATTAGAGCAAGAAATTAAACTTAATAAAGTCACAATAAATATTTTTTTCATAATAAACTTGGTTTAATTGATTTTTAAATATTAAGTAAATATAGTATTAATTCACAAAAAACAAGAAAAAATTTATTTTTATCATATGCTTTTTCTTTCTTTTTAAACTTTTTTTTATAAAAACTCACATTCAACTGATTAATTCATTTCTTTTTAATAAAAAAGGAGCAGTTAATTAGCTGCCCCTTTTCATAAATATACTTTTAAATTACAATCCAAATTCAATTCCTAAGTTTACAGAGCTAAATGTACCTCCATCTACACTTACACCTTTGTAAGCTAAAACAATATCTAAAGATTCACTAACACCGTATTGTACTTTTGGTGCATAATAAAAACCACCATCGTTTCCACTAGGACTGATTCCTATTGCATAACCTAAATCTGCACCAATAGTAAAATCTTCTGAAAGATTAAAACGTCCTGCTGCTGCAATTGGTAAGAATCCTGCATCGTCAACTCCAAGGTCGGAATCTCCAAGATAATGAGAGTATCCAGCAGAAAGACCAGCATCAAATCCTTCTGATACATTCCATAAGTAATTTGCTTCCACTCCAATGTTTAACGTGTAGGCGTCTTCAATATCACCCAAAGGCAATCCAACATTTAATCCAGCGTTAAATTCTTGAGCATTAACAGTAGCAATTGATAAAATCGCAAAAAGTGGCAATAAAAATAGTTTTTTCATAATTTAAATTGTTTTAATTGGTTTATACGCAAATTAAATGCTTTTTTTTAGAATTTTTAATATAATTATTTACGTTATTAACAATTTTATTAACAAAAATTCATAAAAAATTAAAAATCAGTTAATTACAATCAAATTATTAAAAACAATTAATAAGGAAAACTGGTATAATTACGTATGCATTATACTATTTATATTATAAAATTTACGCTATTTTTACGGATATGAAATGGCAAAACGCACTAAAAGACTATCAATTATATTTAAAGATTGAACGTGGTTTATCTAAAAATTCTATCGAAAACTACAGCCTTGATGTTGCTAAATTGATTTCTTATTTAGACAGCCATCACATCAACGAGTCTCCCATTTCCATATCAACGGAAACCATACAGCAATTTATTTATGAAACGGCAAAAACAATCAATACACGTTCTCAATCACGATTAATATCCGGTTTACGCAGTTTTTTTAACTATTTGGTGTTTGAAGATTATATAGCTTCAAACCCTTTAGAACTTATTGAATCTCCTAAAATAGGGCGCAAATTACCCGATACGCTTTCTGAAAAAGAAATTGATGACCTAATTAATGCTATTGATTTAAGCAAACCCGAGGGCGAGCGCAATCGGGCCATGCTAGAAACTTTATATGGCTGTGGATTGCGAGTCAGCGAACTTATTAATCTTAAAATATCAGATTTGTTTTTTGAGGAAGGTTTTATTAAAGTAACAGGCAAGGGCGATAAACAACGATTTGTTCCTATAATAGATATTACCCAAAAATACATCAATATATACCGAAGTGAAATCCGCAATCACATGATCATTAAAAATGGCTTTGAAGATACTTTGTTCTTAAACCGTAGAGGCAAACAACTAACACGAGCGATGGTTTTTACTATTATAAAACAATTGGCTGAAAAAATCGGACTCAAGAAAAGTATTTCCCCACACACGTTTAGACATTCGTTTGCCACACATCTTTTAAAAAACAAAGCCGATTTAAGGTCCATTCAGCTAATGCTTGGCCATGAAAGTATCACCACTACCGAAATTTACGTACATCTGGATAAAAGTCATTTAACTGAGATTGTAGAACGGTTTCATCCTAGGAGGTAGTTAGACAGGTTAGATGGTTAGATGGTTAGATGGTTAGATGGTTAGATGGTTAGATGGTTAGATGGTTAGATGGTTAGATGGTTAGATGGTTAGATGGTAAAATAAAAAAATCCTTTTAACTTTTAATTTATACCAAATAAAAAATCCAGCATAAATAGCTGGACTTTTTTGTTATAATTTAGATGTATTGAGATTTTTGCTTTCGCAGAAATTGTTACTTAGCAATATTAACCGCTCTGGTTTCTCTAATAACTGTTACTTTAACTTGGCCTGGATAGGTCATATCAGTTTGTACTTTTTGAGAAATACTAAATGATAAATCGGCTGCTTTTTGGTCGTCTACTTTTTCGCTTTCAACAATAACACGCAACTCTCTACCCGCTTGAATGGCATAAGCTTTTTTAACTCCAGTAAATCCGAAAGCGATATCTTCCAAATCTTTTAAACGTTGAATATAACTGTCTAAAACTTGGCGACGTGCTCCTGGGCGTGCCCCGGATATAGCATCACAAACTTGAATAATTGGTGCCAATAACGATTTCATTTCAATCTCGTCGTGATGCGCACCAATAGCGTTACATACATCATCCTTCTCACCAAATTTTTCAGCCCATTGCATACCTAAAATAGCGTGGGGGGTTTCCATATCGGTTTCAGCATCTGGCACTTTACCTATATCGTGTAGTAAACCAGCCCGTTTAGCTAGTTTTGGATTTAATCCTAATTCGGCAGCCATCACACCACAAAGTTTAGCGACTTCGCGTGAGTGCTGTAATAGGTTTTGTCCGTAAGACGAGCGGTATTTCATTCTACCGACCATTTTAATAAGTTCAGGATGTAAATTGTGAATCCCTAAATCTATAACGGTACGTTTACCAACTTCAATTATTTCTTGCTCTATTTGTTTCTTGGTTTTCTCTACTACTTCTTCTATCCTTGCAGGGTGAATTCTTCCATCGGTTACCAATTTATGCAATGATAAACGGGCGATTTCACGTCGCACAGAATCGAAACAAGATAATATAATGGCTTCCGGAGTATCATCAACAATAATCTCCACCCCTGTTGCAGCTTCAATAGCACGAATGTTTCGTCCTTCACGACCAATAATACGTCCTTTAACATCATCCGATTCTATGTTAAATACAGAGACACAATTATCAACCGCTTCTTCTGTTCCTATACGTTGAATGGTGTTTATAATAATTTTTTTAGCGTCTTGTTCTGCCGTTAATTTAGCTTCTTCCATCGAGCTTTGAATGTACGCCATGGCATCATTCTTAGCTTCTCCTTTTAAAGACTCTACTAATTGCGACTTCGCTTCTTCGGCAGAAAGACTGGAAATAACTTCCAGCTGTTGCACTTGGCTTTTGTGCAATCTATCTATTTCCTCTTGTTTTTTATCGAGCACATCTAATCTGTGATCATAATCTTTTTCTTTGATTTCAAGATTTTCACTTAACTTTTTAGTCTTAGCCAGTTCGTTAGATATTTGAGATTCTTTATCACGAATACGTTTTTCGGCTTCTGCCATTTTTTTATCGCGCGACAGAATCACTTTTTCGTGTTCTGCTTTAAGTTCTAAAAATTTTTCTTTTGCTTGAAGAATCTTATCTTTTTTAATTGACTCTCCTTCACTATTGGCTTCTTTAAGTATTAAAGCTGCACTCTTTTTTGCTTCCTTAACAAGTTTGGAAGCATTGTTTTTTTCTAAGGTTTTTGCTACAATAAAACCTATTACAAGTCCTAATATTATGCCCCCAGCAATCAATATAATTGAGTTATCCATTATTGTGTTTAGTTAATTTTTGTATATAAAAAAGCCTACACCAGCTTAAAATTTTGTATAAACTCCTTAAAAACAAGTTTAGGGCTAACAAGCTGATCAAGGATCTGCTAGGTACCGAAATAAATTCAGCACATGCAGCATGCTTTTACAACTTAAACTCACCCTTTTTAAAGAATTAACGTTGAGTTTATCAAAAAAAATAACTAATGTAGGCAGTAACTTTTAGTTTATTTTAAAGAACATTTAAGAAACTAAATGAGATTGCAATAAGTTGTTTAACGCATTTAGCTTTTCCTCTACATGCTCACTTATACTCTCTTTATCTATAGATTTCTGTTCTACTTGAGAAGCAAATTGTAAAGCACACATAGCTAATACATCTTGTTTATCTCGAACCGAATAACTCTGCTCAAACTGTTTAATCATAGCATCAATGTTTTTAGCCGCTTTTCGCAACCCTTCTTCTTGACTTGCATCAATAGTTAAAGGGTACACTCTATTAGCTATAGATAGCTTTATTTTAAGCTTTTCTGACATTGATTTTTTAAAATTAATCTGAGAGCTGAGCGATACAATGATCAATATCTCTAATTAATGCGTTTATTTTAAGCTTAGTTTCTCTTTTATTGTTGTCACTACCAAGCATTGTATTTGCCATTTTAAGCGCTTCATACTTTTCTTCCCAACTTGCAATATGCAATTTTTGGTTTTGAATTTCTTGCTTTGAAACGTTTAATTCTTCAGTCAATTTCAAGTTAGCAAGCTTCAAAAGCTCTAGTTTGTGTAATACCTTGCTAATTTTGTTTTCTAAAGAATCTACAATATCTTCAATATTACTCATTTACAAATTTCAATACTTATCTCACAAAGTTAACATACCTGCTTATAAATTACAATTGTTTTTTAATAAAATTTTAAAATTTTCGTTATTACTCATAATCGATACCATGGCTCGATTTTTGTTTTATTCTTTTGCACATTAATAACTAATTAATATTTTAGCAGCAACTACTTTGTTATGCGATTAATCTTTTCCTTTTTTTTAGTTTTCTCAATATTTACTAATGCC
Organism: Mariniflexile sp. TRM1-10; assembly: GCF_003425985.1. NCBI lineage: Bacteria > Pseudomonadati > Bacteroidota > Flavobacteriia > Flavobacteriales > Flavobacteriaceae > Mariniflexile > Mariniflexile rhizosphaerae. The sequence continues at coordinate 3,429,521 of NZ_CP022985.1, read as the reverse complement.
CAAAACAATTATCCACAAGATTATTTTAATCCACCATTGGAAATCCCACTTATTCTATCTGGTAGTTTTGGTGAATTGCGTTCTAACCATTTCCATTCTGGTTTAGATATAAAAACGCAACAACGCGAAGGATTAAAAGTATTGGCATGTGCCGACGGCTTTGTGAGCCGAATTAAAGTAGCCCATTTTGGTTATGGTAAAGCCTTATACATCACGCATCCTAATGGCTACACAACGGTTTATGGTCATTTACAAAAATTTTCGCCAGAAATTGAAGCCTATATTAAAAAACAACAATACGAAAAAGAATCATTTGAAATTGAGCTCTTCCCAAGTGCTGAAACCTTGCCTGTAACTAAAGGCAGTCTGGTTGCATATAGTGGTAATACCGGTGGCTCTGGCGGACCGCATTTACATTTTGAAATTCGCGATAAAGAAGAACGCCCCATGAACCCGATGCTTTTTGGTATTGATATAAAAGACAATTCGAAGCCTACCGTTAGCGCTATTTATGCCTATGCTTTAGATGAAAATGCATCTGTTAATAAATCAAACTCTAAACAAAAATTAAGACTTATTCCTTTAAAAAGCGGTGATTATATTACTGAAAGCATTGAAGCTTTTGGAAATATTGGTTTTGGTATTGAAACTAACGACCGACAAGATTTGGCGGCAAATTCAAACGGGGTTTACAATATTCAAACCTTTTTAAATGGTAACCAGAATTTTGAAGTCGATTTTAGTATATTTTCTTTTGATGAGTCATCATGCATCAATCAATTTATAGATTATGAACATTATATTAGTAACAGACGGCGTATTCAAAAATTATTCAAAAAAAACAACCCATTAAGTATCTTAAAACCCATATTAAACGATGGTGTTTTAACGATTGAAGACAGTACCGCTTCGGTTTATAAAATTCGTGTTTCCGATTTTAAAAACAACGCATCTTTTGTCACCATCAACATTAAAGGTAACAAAACAACAATTTCAAATCCCAAAGTAGAAAAAACAACACCTTATTATATTACCGCAAATCAATCTACCAATTTAAGGTCAGGCAATGTGTCAGTCGATTTTTACCCCGATACCTTTTATGAAAATTTCTATATGGATTTTGATGTAAATAACGATATTTTAACTTTACATAAAGACATTGTACCTACCAGAAAAAACTTCACGATAAGCTACGATATTAGTAATTACAAAGACCCCGATAAAGACAAATTGTTTATTGCTAGATTGGTAGGCTATAAAAAATACCCTTTATATTCATTCACGAAAAGAGAGGGTAATATATTATCAACAAGTACAAAAACATTGGGCACTTATGCCCTTGCAACCGATACGGTAAACCCCACTATATCCCCTTTAAATTTTAAAGACGGGCAATGGTTAAGCAATTTTAGATTTTTGAAAGTTAAAATAAACGATACGGTTTCAGGAATTTCTAATTACCGAGCAACTGTAAACGGCAAATGGATTTTAATGGAATATGATTACAAAACAAAAACACTTACTTACGATTTTAATGACGATATCGTTACCGATACTAAGAATGATTTTAAGCTAATTGTAACCGATAATGTTGGAAATAGTGCTACTTTTGAAGCAACATTTTTCAGGAAATAACACTTAACAACTGCCATTTGAAAACAAAATTTTACGTTTTTACCCTATTCTTTTTTTCGATTATTCTTGTTGGTTATTCACAAACTGCTACCATAAAGGGTATTATTTTAAACGAAAACAACACACCCATTGTAAACGTAAACATTAAAACCGATACCATGGGAACGGTCACCAACGTCAATGGTTTTTATATCTTAGAAATACCTGCGAACCAAGACGTAACTATTGAATTCTCGCATCTTTCATACAAAAAAATCGTAAGTGTTTTTAATTTGAAAAATGGTGAAGACTACGAATTTAATCCAGTTATGAGCACATCTATAGAACAAATAGCAGCCGTAATTGTTACTAATAAACGCCAACGTGATGTTGAAGGCATCATCACCCTAAAACCTGAGACTATTAGAAAAATCCCTGGCGCCAATGCTGGGGTTGAAAATTTATTGTTAACACTTCCCGGAGTTAGCAACAATAACGAATTAAGCACACAATATTCGGTGCGTGGTGGTAATTATGATGAGAACTTGGTATATGTAAACGATATTGAAGTGTATCGACCCTTTTTGGTTCGCTCGGGGCAACAAGAAGGTTTAAGTTTTGTGAATACCGATATGGTACAGAATGTCGATTTTTCAGCAGGTGGTTTTCAAGCAAAATATGGCGATAAATTATCGTCGGTTTTAGATATTACCTATAAAAATCCGTATCAATTTGAAGCGAATGCCGATTTAAGTTTATTGGGAGGAAGTCTTTCTGTTGAAAATATTAGTAAAGATTCTAAATTCACTGGTATTGTTGGGCTACGCTATAGAGACAATAGTTTACTAGTAAATGCTAAAGAAACCGAAACCAATTTTAAACCGTCATTTGCCGATGCCCAAGCTTATTTCACTTATAAATTCACAAGCAAGTTTCATTTAAGTTTTTTAGGAAACGCTTCCATTAACAAATACAACTACCAACCACAAACACGTCAAACAAATTTTGGCACCCTTACCGACCCTATAGCCCTTTTAGTGTTTTACGAAGGACAGGAAAAAGACCGCTATCAAACGTATTTTGGTGCTTTTAAAGGCACCTATTTTGCAAATGACGATTTAACGCTAAAACTAATAGCTTCTAGATACCATACGACCGAAGAAGAGCATTTTGATATTTTGGCACAATACCGTTTAGGGGAAGTGAATACGAATATTGGTGAAGAAAATTTAGGGGACGTTGAATTTAGCAGAGGTGTTGGTAGTCAATTGAATCACGGACGAAATGATCTAGATGCCCTAATTACGAATATAGAGCATAAAGGCGATTTTAAAATTAATGACCATCGTATTGAATGGGCTTTAAAATACACCAACGAAGACATTCGCGACCGATTGGTTGAATGGGAAGTCATAGATTCGGCTGGATTTTCTATTCGGCCACCAAAAACAATACCTGCAAATGAGCAACCTTATGTGCCATATAGTGGCCCATTAGTACCATTTACAAATGTAAGAGCTACCAATTACACACAGATTAATCGAGTTCAAGCCTATGCGCAATGGAGTAAACGAGCCACTATGGGTACCAGTGATGTTTGGTACAATGCCGGGGTTCGTGTGCATAATTGGACTGTAAATGGAGATAATATTTCTTCGTCAAACCAGACCGTATTTAGTCCGAGAGCACAATTCGCTATAAAGCCTTACTGGGAAAAGGACATGCTTTTTAGAATAGCAGCGGGCGCATATTACCAACCGCCGTTTTACAGAGAACTTCGAGATTCAGATGGTGTGGTGCAACCCCATGTGAAAGCGCAACAATCGTTTCATGTGGTTTTAGGTAACGATTATAGTTTTAAAATGTGGGAACGTCCTTTTAAACTTACTTCTGAAGCTTATTACAAAAATCTTTCGGATGTCAACCCCTATACTTTAGAAAATGTGCGTATTCGTTATGCTGCTAACAACAATGCCAAAGCATACGCTTACGGATTGGACATGCGTTTGAATGGGGAATTTGTTCCCGGAACCGAATCGTGGTTTAGTTTTGGTTACTTAAAAACAGAAGAAAACATTGATAACAAGGGTTATATCTCACGCCCTACGGACCAACGTTTAAAATTTGCTGCCCTGTTTCAAGATTACGTGCCTAATGTCCCTAATATGAAGCTCTATTTGAATTTAGTCTACAACACCGGCTTACCAGGAGGCTCACCAAGTTATGCCGACCCATACAATTATCAAAATAGATTGCCATCATACAAACGTGCCGATTTAGGTTTGCAATTTGTATTGGTTGATGCTAAAAAGCAATTTGAAAGCGGTTGGAAAAAACCATTTAAAGAGCTCTCTTTTGGGTTTGAAATTTATAACATATTTGATGTACAAAACTCTATTACAAATACTTGGGTGCGCGATGTATATACGAAACGTCAATACGCCATTCCAAATTATTTAACGCCAAGGGTTTTTAATGTTAGAACGACTATGAAGTTTTAACTAATCAACAAACGCCTTCAAAACCCCCACCACATAATCTATTTCTTCTTTGGTATTATATATGCTAAACGAAAATCGAATGGACGGTTTTTGCAAATCTTCAGCACTTAGAATTTCAGTCAGCACATGCGAGTTTTGGTTACTTCCACTTTGGCAAGCACTTCCTTTAGAACAAGCTATTCCTTTTAAATCTAACTGAAATAATAGCATAGCAGCTTTTTTAGGTGGTATTGGCAAACATACATTTACCAGTGTATATGTGCTTTTTTCCATATTACCAGACCTTCCGTTAAAAGTGGCGTTGGGAATATCGCTTTCAATTTTATTTATGAAATGTTGTTTTAAATCTTTTATAAATGCAGTTTCATTACCTAAGTTTTCATAAGCACTTTTTAAAGCCATTTCCAAACCTACAATATTATGAACACTTTCGGTCCCTGCTCGAAGTCCTCGTTCCTGCTCGCCACCAAAGATCAATGGTTTCAATCCTGAATTTTTCCTAATAAAAGCAAAACCAACACCCTTTGGCCCATGAAATTTATGAGCTGCCCCAGCAATAAAATCAACTTGAATATCTTGCAAATCCATCTTATAGTGTCCCACAGACTGCACCGTATCGCTATGAAACAACGCATTATTCACTTTACATAAGCTCGCTACACGTTTCATATTTAAAATATTACCTATTTCATTATTAATATGCATTAAGCTTACCAGCGTTTTATTTTCAGTTTTCATAAGAGTTTCCAAATGCAAATAATCAATCTTTCCATTTGGTTTTAGATCAACATAACTAACGGCAATTTTATAATCTTTAACAAGTTGTTCTATAGTGTGTAAAACCGCGTGATGCTCAATTTTAGAGGTAATAATATGTGTTACTTTTAAATCCCTAACAGCACTTAATAAAATTAAATTATCGGCTTCAGTACCACCAGAAGTAAATATAATCTCGCTTGCGGATACATTTAAACAACTAGCAACGGCTTTTCTTGATTTTTCAATCAATGCCTTAGACGACCTACCAAAACTATGCGACGAAGAGGCATTGCCGTAATTGGTTTTCAAAACTTCGGTCATGGCAGTAATGACTTCATCTCTAACTCGTGTCGTAGCGGCGTTATCAAAATATACCTGTTCCATGTTTTTTTTTAAAGCGCAAAAATAACCATAATAAAAACCATAATAAAATTATTATTAATATACTGCGTTATAATTAACAATTCGTTTATTTTTGCCTTAAAACCCAAATAGAATGCGTAAATTATTTTTTGTTCTTTTTAGTGTGTGCCTTTTAAGTTTTTACACCTGTGATGATGGTGATGTTATAGATGTTGCTTTTGATTTTGACGACGCTTTTCAAGCCTGTGGAGAAACTGACTTAGTTTTTTACAAAACCAAAAACGACCCATCAGAATCTTTATCCATGCTAATTAGTTCTCTAACACTTGAAACTATTTTAAGTTTTAAAGGAACAGATACTACCATAACAAAATCAGGAACCTTTAATTACAGAACTTACAATAATGCGACATTACCAACGGATTTATTCTGTAGTGACGTGCCTTCTTCAGAAATAAAAATAGCCCAAGATTATCAAAGTGCTTCTACAGCTATTATAACAGCTTCTTTAACTGAAGATGACAATGATGGTGTTCCTGCCGAATTAGAAAACCCAGACCCAAACGGTGATGGCGATTTAAGTGATGCACAAGACACCGATGGTGATGGTATTCCAGATTATTTAGATGATGATGATGATGGTGACAATGTACCTACTAAATTAGAAAAACCAGATCCAAATGGTGATGGCGATTTAAGTGATGCGCAAGACACCGATGGTAATGGAATTCCTGATTATTTAGATAATGATGATGATGGCGATGGTGTTTTAACCCGAGATGAGGAAAACCAATCTCCAGATAAAAACCCTACAAACGATATTAGTTTAAACGGTATTCCAGATTACTTAAACCCTGAAGTGTTATCTACAGTGTCTGCAACGGCTTTTAGAGAGCATATTATTTATAAAACCTATTTGGTCGAACTTACAGTAACAGGGATTAGTTTGGAAATTTTGTCGCAAGACGAATTTTATTTTGGTGTTTTAGAAAGCAGTGAATTTCCTCCTAATAGAAAAGTAACCCCAGCTTTTAAATAACAAAATTTGAAACAGACTTTCCTCGCAGAATCGTCGGGGAATCATTTAGATTAACCAGTGGGCACATTTTGATAAATATAAACTTCGGTGGCGCCTAAACCGTATTTTTGGTAGTTGGCATCGTAAAATTTTACGTTATCGTACTTAGCAAACAAATATTCCAATTCAATTTTCAGCACGCCCTCACCTACACCATGTATAAAAACTATTTTTTGAATGCGTTTTGAGATGGCAAAATCCAGTTGGCGTCTGGCTGTTTCTAATTGTAGTGTTAACATGTCATGATTGCTCATTCCCTTTGATGATTTCACCAATTGATTAATATGCAAATCAACTTCCATAGTAGGTTCAAAACGGTCTTTGGGTCTAGTTTTAGCTTGCTTTCTTTTGGCAAATTGCTCCTTTTCCTTTAAAGCTGTAGCAGCACTGGCATGTGAAAACAAGTCGTTTTTAATACTTCCTTTAGAAGCCCTTTTAACCAATTCATTACTTTCAAAATCAAGCAAAAAACCATCATCAGTTTCAATTGAAATGGTGTTTCCAACTATTTTTTTAACTATACCAGTCATGGCTTCATCTAAAACCAAAACTTTGTCGCCTACTTCAAAAATCATAAGCTTTAATTTACATCATTATTTAAATCGTCGTCATCTTTACTAGGAATCGTTTTCGAAATCCTATAAATACCAAGCATCAATATTACAATACCGCCAATTAAAATATACTGGTTTTGCTCTGTTCCTGTTTTGGCATAAATAGCCACAGCAGCACCAAGCACAATAAATATATAGTTTAAATATTTCATTATTAACATCTGAATTTATAGCCATAAAATTACATCAAAAATTAGAGTTTATTTAAGAAACTGTCTAAGTTTTATCCTTTGGCTCTTTTATACGTCTTTTTCCGGCATGCTTCAGCTTTTTTTCGGTCCGTAGCTATACTATAAACCTCAAAACACCTTCTTCTGACGAAAAAACACACTATAAAATATACCAAAAACAACATTTAGACAGTCTCTAAGTTTAGTAAAATGATTTTAAAATTAAATGTGGAAAAAAAGCATTTTTTAAGACAACGCCCAAATGCATTTTTAACCGTTTAATGAATAATTAAGTAAAAAAATAATTATATCTTTGTTACTTATACACTTAACCTATTTTTAATAATGCTAAACAAATTCGTCATACTCTTTTTGTTATCATGTGCTTTGTCTTATGGGCAACTGTCTATAAGAAACGATGCTTATGTATTTATAACCGATGAAATTGTTTTTGTTGAAGATGATATTAATTTAAATGAAACTGATAGTAAGATTTACTTAAGAGATGAAGCGCAAATTATACAAGGAACAGGCACTACGGGAAATTCTGGTGTTGGAGAATTAAGCGTTTATCAAGAGGCTAATGTTGGTGCTTATGAATATAATTACTGGTGTTCCCCCATTGGAAGTAAAACCAATAACTTAGTAAATAATCCATTTGGTATTTCGTTCTTAAATGATGTTGTAGATTTAACAAATTCCAATCCAGCTACATACGTACATTCTTCTACTTATAATGGCACTTCTACACCATTAAACATTGAGCCATACTGGATTTGGAAATACATCACAGGAAGTACTTACGCCGATTGGATCCATGTACAAGGCAATACCACAATAAATCCTGGTGAAGGATTTACTATGAAGGGTACTCTGGGTTCCAGTGATGCTCAACGTTTCGACTTTAGGGGCAAACCAAATAATGGCACCATTGCGGTAAATGTTTCAAACAATACTCAGACTTTGGTTGGCAATCCTTATCCGTCAGCTATGGATGCTTTTGCTTATATCCACGACACAGAAAATGCTGCGGTTATAACTGGAACTTTATATTATTGGGAACAAGACCCGAATGTCAACTCTCATTATTTAGCCGATTACCAAGGTGGTTATGCTTCTTATACTATTGATCCATTCGGTGCTGAAACGCCATTACCCGCAACCTTTAATACTTATAATGGTGATGGTAGTATAAACACTGGTGGTGTAGGCACTGGCTCTAAACTCCCTAAGAGATACATCCCAATTGGGCAAGGTTTTATGGTTGAAGGCACAGCTACTGGTACAGTTAAAGCTAAAAATAGCCATCGTGTTTTTGTAAAAGAAACAAATGTAGATAGTGAATTTTTTAAAACAACCAATTCAAAAACACAAAAGATAGCCAGTACAAGTAGTGGCTTCTCAATGGTACCTTCTGATTATAAGCGTTTCAGACTAAATATCGATTTTAACAACACTTACACCAGGCAAATAGCACAAACTTTTCATGCTTCGGCTACTGAAGGATTTGATTATGGATTGGAATCCAAGATTAATGCAAACGATATTTTAAAGTCTGACGCCCATTGGATAATTGATAATGATTCATACACCGCCGAGGCACTTCCTTTTGATGAAAGTTTAAAAATCCCTCTAGTTATTAAGGTTGCTCAAAACATGCCAGTAAGGATTAGAATTGCTGATGTTCAAAATTTTGAAAACATTTCAAATATTTACATTCATGATATTAAAAATGACACTTATGTAGATTTAAATAATCAAGATTTTAATATCAATTTAGAAACCGGAAATTATTTAAATCGTTTTGAGGTTACTTTTACTAAGAACACATTAAGCAATGATTTTGAAGCGTTTAAAACACTTAAAGTATATCATAACAATTCCACATTAACTATAAATAATCCAAAAGCTATAAACATTAATTCATTGGAATTGATAGATGTTACAGGCAAACGTGTTCTTCATAAAAAAATACACTCTAAAGAAACCACACAAAATTATTCTACTAAGGGATTGAGCGATGGCGCTTATATTGTAAATGTTTTATTAAAAAACGATCAGGTCTTTACCAAAAAAATTATTGTGGCTGCTAAAGAATGAGTTCAATAATAAAAACCAACAACACTTCTATAATTTTTATAAATTTGAAAGGAAACTAAAAATTAAAGTATGTCTTCTTTAGATGATTACATGTTGCCTTGCTTAAACAAAAAAATTTTTGGTTTTGATTGTATGGGTTGTGGTTTTCAAAGGTCTTTATCCTTAATAATCCATGGCGATTTTGTATCTGCTTTTTATATGTATCCTGCTGTTTATACCCTTATTCCATTAGGTTTATTTATAATAGCATCCTTTTTTTTCAAGCTTAAATATTCTAATAAAATTATAAATGCACTTGCAATTGTTTCTGTTATTATAATTATTGCTAGTTTTATAATTAAGAAAATCTAACACAAATTAAAAAATCAATTTATGAAAAAAAATCTTAATACTACGCTTATTTACATACTGTCTATCTTAGGACTTCTTTGTTGTTGTTTAGGAGGTCTTGGAATTGTATTTGCTGGACCTGCTTACTACATAGCCAACAAAAAAATAAAAGAAGCTGAATTAAATCCTGACGATTATGAAGGCGATGTAAAAGCAATGAATACCGCAAAAATAGTGGCTTTAGTGGTTACCATAATATGTGCCGTAACCTTGCTTTATAATATTTATGATTTATCTACAGGCGGTTTTGAAAAGCGTAAAGATCTTATTGAAGATTTTATGAAAGGCTACCAACAAGGTTTAGAAGGAAACTAATAAATCTTTCATTTTAACAATAAAAAAGCGGCCATAAGGCCGCTTTTTTATGTTTAAGCTTTTTATACAACTACTATTCAAATTGTTTAAGTGTTTTTGCAATAATACTGACGCAATCAAGTAATTGTTCTTTAGTCATCACTAAAGGTGGTGCAAAACGAATAATATTTCCATGTGTTGGTTTTGCCAACAAACCATGATCGCGTAGTGCCAAACAAATATTCCAAGCGGTATCGCTCTCTTCTGTGTCGTTAATTACAATAGCGTTTAACAAGCCTTTACCTCTCACTAAGTTGACTATTTTACTTGTCTCGATATATGTATTCAATTCACTTCTGAATAAATTACCTAGAGCTTCGGCATTTTCAGCAAGGTGTTCATCTCTAACAACCTCTAAAGCAGCAATAGCTACTGCAGCAGCTACTGGATTTCCGCCAAAAGTGCTTCCGTGGTTGCCGGGTTTAATCACGTCCATAACGCTGTTATTTGCCAAAACCGCAGAGACAGGATACACACCGCCACTTATAGCTTTTCCTAAAACCAAAATATCTGGTTTTACATTTTCATGATCAACTGCTAACAATTTACCCGTTCGTGCAATACCTGTTTGTACTTCATCGGCAATAAATAATACATTATAGCTTTCACATAATGCTTTTGCTTTTGATAAATAACCTTCTTGTGGTACATAAACACCTGCTTCACCTTGAATAGGTTCTACCAAAAAACCAGCAACATTAGGGTTGTTTTTTAAAGTAGTTTCTAAGGCTTCCAAGTTATCGTATGCAATTTTTATAAATCCTTTTGTAAAAGGCCCGAAATTTTTCCGTGCCACAGGGTCGTTAGAAAACGAAATAATAGTAGTTGTTCGCCCATGAAAATTATTTTCGCATACAATAATGTCTGCTTCATTTTCATCGATACCCTTTACTTCATACGCCCATTTTCTACAAATTTTTAATGCCGTTTCTACAGCTTCGGCACCCGTATTCATAGGTAATAATTTGTCGAAGCCAAAAAAATTACAGGCAAATTTTTCATATTTACCAAGTACATCGTTAAAAAAGGCGCGCGATGTCAAGGTTAAAGTTTGCGCTTGCTGTACCATAGCATTCACGATTTTCGGGTGGCAATGCCCTTGGTTTACAGCTGAATAAGCCGATAAAAAATCGTAATATCGCTTCCCTTCTACATCCCACACAAATACTCCTTCACCCCTATTTAATACTACAGGAAGTGGATGGTAGTTATGCGCTCCGTACTTGTTTTCTAATGCAATTGCTTGCTGTGGTGTTAATTGTTCTAAAACAGCCATTTTAATGTAAATTAAATTGATAAAATAACCATTCCTACTGTACCTTTATTCTTTCGAAGTGTTCGAAAAAGCAGCGTGGGAGAGAAATCATCCCCAGATAGAGCTGCAAGTTACTAAATATTCTTAAAAGTTTCTGGGTTGCTGAGTTGCAAAGCTGCAGAGTTTCAGAGTTTCAAAGGCGCAAAGGTTCTAAGTTTCTGGGTCACGGAGTTTCATAGTTTCTTAGTTAGTTACTTTTAGCTTTACCAATTTGCTGCTTTGTCTCTTTGCTACTTTATAACTTTTAGAATTTCCCTAAGCTGTAGAGTTGCTGAGTTTCAAAAGCGCAAAGTTGCTGAGTTTCAAAGTTTCTCAGTTAGTTACTCTTCACTTTGCCACTTTACATACAAAAATCGTTATTCAAAAATCGTAAATCGTAAATCGTTTCATTACTTTTGCAGCATGTCAAAAAGAACAAAAAAGCAAGCGTTTACAAACGTTGAAGTTTTAGATGCCGGTGCCAAAGGCAAAACCATAGCCAAAGCACCCGATGGGAAGGTTATTTTTCTATCCAACACCGTCCCTGGCGATGTAGTAGATGTACAAACATTTAAAGCCCGCAAAGCTTATTATGAAGCCAAAGCCACGGTATTCCATAAATTATCCGATAAACGTACAACACCTGCATGCGAACATTTTGGCGTTTGCGGTGGTTGTAAATGGCAAGATATGGGGTATGAACATCAATTATTTTACAAACAAAAAGAAGTTACTAATAATTTAACCCGCATTGGACATATTGAATTACCCGAAATAACACCTATTTTAGGAGCTGCCAGTCCATATTTCTACAGAAATAAAATGGAATTTTCGTTTAGTGACAGCCGTTGGTTGACTCAAGAAGAAGTACAATCGGATGCCGATTTAGGCGATAGAAATGCTTTAGGGTTTCATATCCCTGGTATGTGGGACAAAATTCTTGATATAAAAAAGTGCCATTTACAAGCAGACCCTTCAAACACTATTAGAAATGCCGTAAAGCAATTTGCACTCGATAATGGTTTTGAATTCTTCAACACCAGAAACCAAACCGGCTTGTTACGTACCATGATGATTCGCACTTCCAGTACGGGCGATGTGATGGTGGTCATTCAATTTTTTAAAGAAGACAAAGCTAAACGTATTTCGTTATTGGATTTTCTTGCTGAAACCTTTCCGCAGATAAGCTCTTTACAATACATCATCAACGAAAAAGCAAACGATACCATTTATGACCAAGAGGTCATTTGCTATAAAGGCGAAGACCACATTTTTGAACAAATGGAAGGTTTGAAATTTAAAATTAATGCCAAATCGTTTTATCAAACCAATTCAGACCAAGCATTTGAACTATATAAAATAACCCGGGAATTTGCAGGTCTAACAGGAAACGAATTGGTTTACGATTTATATACCGGCACCGGTACCATTGCGCAGTTTGTAGCAAAAAAAGCAAAAAAAGTAATTGGTGTTGAAGCCGTTCCAGACGCTATTACCGCTGCCAAAGAAAATGCACAATTAAATAGTATTAATAACGTTGAATTCTTTGTAGGTGACATGAAGCATGTTTTTAATGACGAATTTATTACTGCGCACGGACATCCAGATATTATTATTACCGATCCGCCTCGTGATGGGATGCATAGAGATGTGGTGCAACAAATATTAAATATTGCACCTAAAAAAGTAGTCTATGTAAGTTGTAACAGCGCCACCCAAGCTAGAGATTTAGAATTAATGGATGCCATGTATAAAGTTACAAAAACACAAGCTGTGGATATGTTTCCACAAACGTTTCATGTTGAAAATGTTGTACTTTTGGAAAAACGGTAATTTAGATTATTAGACTGTTAGATTGTTAGACAGCTAGAATCTTAGGTTAACCAAATAAATAAACTCAGAAAAGAGATTAATGAAAAAAACAAGCTTACTTTTAATGCTGCTTATCCTCACTGGAATTGGAGCCACCATAAGTTGCGAACCCGATGATATTTGTCCGGAAAGCACCCCTACAACCCCTAGTTTAATCATTGATGCTTACGATGTTGAGAATCCTGAAAATAAAAAAGCTGTTACGAGCTTACTTGTTGGCGGTGTAGATAATGATAACGTATTACCAGGATATGCCATTGTTTCTGCCACACAAATTATACTGCCTTTAAAAACCGATGCTGATACAACACAGTATGTCCTTATGAAAGGCGCTTTTGTAAATAATAATGGCACACCTGATGACACAAGCGATGATTATTATGATGGCAATACCGACATTATCACTATCAATTATACCAGAGAAGAAGTGTATGTATCGCGCGCTTGTGGTTACAAAACCATTTATAAAAACGTAACACTTACCGTTGAGCCTGAAAACAATGAGGAAAATTGGATCAAATCAAGACAACCTTTAAACGATAATCAATCTGTAGAAGATGAAACAGAAACACATTTTAACATATTTCATTAGTAGCCTAACGTGTATGCTTTTGTTTTCTGTGTCTTTAAACGCTCAAAACGATAGCATTGTAACTACTGTTAAAGATTCCATAAAAATTAAAGAAAAATACGGACTTCGGGTTGGTGGCGATATTGGCAAACTAATCCGCTCTTTTGTTGATGATGATTATACAGGTTTTGAAGTGTCGGGCGATTTCCGATTAAAAAAACGCTTATACATTGCTGGTGAACTAGGTATTGAAGAAAAACATACAACCACCGACTATTTAGATGTAACGACTAGCGGAAGTTATCTAAAAGCAGGAATAGATTATAATTTATATCAAAACTGGCTGGATATGGATAACATGATTTATGCAGGCTTTCGTGTTGGTGCCAGTACTTTTAGTCAAAAACTTAATAACTATACCATTTATAGTACCGACCCCTATTGGTCACCACAATTTTCATCATCCAATTTAAAAGAATTTAATGACTTAACAGCCTTTTGGGGAGAACTTATACTTGGCATTAAAACAGAGCTATTAACCAACTTATACCTTGGCTTAAACGTACAGCTTAAAATTATGGCAAGTGAAACCGAACCCAATAATTTTGAGAACATTTACATACCAGGTTTCAATAAAACTTATGATAGTAGTGGTATAGGCGTTGGGTATAGTTATACCCTTTCGTATCGCATTCCGATTTATAAGAAGGATAAATAGTCTTTAGAAAATCATATCTTTGTATTAAATTTTCAATAGTTTAGTAATGTCTAAAAACACATACAAAATAGCCGTTATTCAATTAAATCTGAATAACACACCTGAAAATAATTTAAAAAAATGCATTCAATGGGTTAAAGACGCCGCTAAACAAGGCGCAGAAGTTATCTTACTACCCGAATTATATAGCAGTCATTATTTCTGCCAAAGTGAAGATGTTGATAATTTCGCTTACGCGGAACCTTTATACAGCACATCGTTCACAGCTTTTAGCGCATTAGCCAAAGAGTTGGGCGTGGTTGTTATTGTCCCTTTTTTCGAAAAACGAATGGCAGGTATTTATCATAACAGTGCTTATATTATTGACACTGATGGAACTGAAGCTGGTTTATATAGAAAAATGCACATTCCAGACGACCCACATTTTTATGAAAAATTCTATTTTACACCGGGTGATATTGGGTTCAAATCATTTCCAACTAAAAAAGGAAATATTGGCACGCTTATTTGTTGGGACCAATGGTATCCCGAAGCTGCCAGATTAACAGCTTTACAAGGTGCCGAAGTATTATTTTACCCTACCGCTATTGGTTGGCATCCCCAAGAGAAAGCACAATATGGTGAAAATCAACAAGGTGCTTGGATGAACGTCATGCGTGGTCATGCGGTGGCAAATGGCATTTATGTAGCCGCTGCTAACAGGATTGGATTGGAACAATACCTTCCAGACACCAATGGCATTGAATTTTGGGGCTCATCGTTTATTGCAGGTCCCCAGGGTGAAATTTTAGCACAAGCTTCAGAAGATAAAGAAGAAATTTTAATAGCTGAAGTCGATTTAAGTTTACAGGAAAATGTTCGCCAAAATTGGCCATTTTTACGTGACCGCCGTATTGATAAATATGATGGCATTACTAAAAGAGCGATTGATTAATGAAAGCTGATAATTGGATATTTCCTGCCGAATGGGAAAAACAACAGGGTGTTTTATTATGTTTTCCTCATAATGGTAACGACTGGCCGGGTAAATACGAAGCGGTACAATGGGCTTTTGTTGAGTTTATTAAAAAAGTAGCTTCAGTTGAAGAAGTCATTTTAATTGTTGCCAACGAAAAACTAAAAGGCAAGGTTTCCACTATGCTTGAAACGGCACATGTTAACTTAAAAAACCTGTCTTTCATTATTCATAAAACCAACCGCAGTTGGATGCGCGATTCGGGACCCATTATTGTAAAAAATGGGACTTCCAGAAAAGCCATCAATTTCAATTTTAATGGTTGGGCAAAATATGCTAACTATAAATTAGACAAACATGTACCTACAAAAGTTTCCGAATTTTTAAATATTCCTTTAGAACAAGCCACATACAAAGGCAAACCGGTTGTTTTGGAAGGAGGTGCCATTGATGTCAATGGAAAAGGCACTTTGTTGACTTCGGAAGAATGTCTGCTTCACCCAAATATTCAGGTGAGAAACCAAGGGTTTACCAAACAAGACTACGAAGCTGTGTTTAAAGAATACTTAGGAGTCACAAACATTATTTGGTTAGGAAATGGTATTGAAGGTGATGACACGCACGGACATATTGACGACTTAGCTCGTTTTGTTAATGAAGACACTATTATTACTGTTTTAGAAGATAACCTAAAAGACGCTAACTACAAACCACTTCAAGACAATTTAAAACGTTTACAAACTTCTACTTTAGAAAACGGCAAACATCCAAATATAGTAACCTTACCCATGCCAAAACGTTTAGACTTTGATGGCATTAGGTTACCTGCCAGTTATGCAAACTTTTTAATTTTAAACAAAACGGTTTTAGTACCAACCTTTAACGATGCTAACGATCGTATGGCACTAAATATACTTGCTGACTGCTTCCCTGATAGAGACATTATTGGAATTGCCGCCACTGATTTTATTTGGGGTTTCGGTACGTTGCATTGTTTGAGTCAGCAAATACCTAGATAATTTTTTATAATTGGAAATGGGAATATTTGGTTTTGGTGACTTAACCTTGTTCGATTGCTATTTAGGTTTAGAGAAACTGACCTGTCAGGGTTTTAAATCCCGTAAGGTTCTATATATAGATCTTCGAAATGCCTTACCCTTCCGTCTTTGATTTCTTTTCTGAAATCAAATCCACCTTCCCTTAAAAAAAGGGAAGGAGTTGTTTGGTACTTCAATTTAAAAGAGAAGTAGCTTTATTGATCCATAGTTTTATAACTGAATTCAGGTTATTAAACCATAATTTCTTCATCTATTTCAATACCTAGAGACTGTTTAAATTTTGTTTTTGGAATGTTTTATAGGTTTTTTTTTCGTCAGACAGGGCCGAGCGTATAAAAAAGGTCTGGGAGACCTTTTTAGCGAAGGAGCCAGGCTGCCGCGAGGGAGAGGTACATAGCTATGGACCGAAAAATAGCTGAAGTATGGCGGAAAAAGGCACATAAAAGAACCAAAGGATAAAACTTAAACAGTCTCTAAAGTGTCGAACCACCATCAACCACAATTTTCTCGTTTCGTAATACCAAAGAATTATCGGAAACTAAAAATTCAACTATAGGTGCTATATCTTCTGGTAAAACCACTCTTCCAATGGGAGAAGTTTCAGATAAATATTGCAACAATCCATCAATGGCTTCGTCTGTCATTCCTGATTTTTTCTGAATTGGTGTATGTGTTACTCCTGGACTAACTACATTAATTCTGATTCCTTTTTGTGCCAATTCAAGATTCAATACTTTGGCAATGGCTTCTAATGCTGCTTTGCTTGCTGAATAAACACTCGCATTAGGAAATGCTTTAAAAACAGCAATAGACGTATTCAAAACAATGCTCGAAGGGTTTTTAAGTATGGGAATAAACTTTTGCACTGTAAAAAAGGCACCTTTAAAATTAATGTTCATGGTTTCATCAAACAATGCTTCATTGGTGTCTTCAAAACCAATCGATTTAAAAATGCCTGCATTTATAAACAAACCATCAATGGTTCCATGGTTCTCTTTAATTCGATTTACTAAACCGTCAATATCATGTAACACACTTGTATCCGAAATATATCCAAAGGCATTTTTTCCTAGTTCGCTTAATGCTTTTTCAAGATTTTCTTCATTTCTACCTGTAATAATGACTTGATAATTTTTTGCAATTAGATATTTTGCACAAGCTAACCCGATTCCGCTTGTTCCTCCTGTAATAATAATTATTTTATTCATTTTGTATTTATTTTTGAACAAAACTAGATTATTACTAACTTTGAAACAAGTACTTACTGAATAGTAAGTAACTGACTTTTAACTCGGAAAATTATTCTTATTATGGAAATAGAGACAAAAAAAATTGAAGAAAAATATATTATAGCTGAAGAATGTCCCATTACAATTTTCATGGAACAAATTGGAGGTAAATGGAAGCCTGTTATTATATGGGTATTATTAAGCAATGAAGTGATGCGTTTTAATGAACTTGACAAAACCATAAAAGGAATTAGTCAGAAAATGTTATCGCAACAGTTAAAAGATTTGGAACAACTAGAAGTAATTACCAGAAAATCTTACCCAGTAATTCCCCCAAAAGTAGAATACCGTTTAACTGAAAAAGGAAAATCGTTAGCGCCTCTTTTAACCGCTATGAAAGCTTGGGTTTATGAAAATTTAAATAAACAAATTTCTTAAAACTAACAATCCCCGTAGTGGTATACGGTATACTTCGACTAGCCTCAGTACTGGTTTTGCTAGTTTCATTTTGTCCTAATGGTACTAAAAACGACATTTGTTTATGACACCTCACCCAAAACTGCCCACCAGTTTTGACCTCTCCTCAAGCAGAGGTAAAAGCGGGTACGAGCAAAGCGAACTGGCGAAGCAAACCCCGAAATCCTTTAAATTAAAGAATAGTATTTTATTTCTTACCAAAAACCTAATTTTTCAAACTTTCTTCATATTGAAATGTAGTGCAATAAGTCCCCTCACCAACTCGTTACCCAACCTTCTTTGACATTCCTTATAAAAGCTTTGTCTTCAAGTGAAATGGGCTTTCCTAAAACTTTAATAAAAGACCTTATACAAACTCCAAAAAAATCACAAAAAAACATATAAAGTAAATAACTAATCGCATCTAAATTTCAATAGAAATGCATTTAATCGATTAAATTTGCATTTCATAGATATTTTAAATACATTTGCTTGGTAAAACAATCAGCCCCAAAGCTAAATGTAATCCATTGTGAAAAAAATTGCTATTTTACCTAACTCTCTCGTTTTTATACTTTTTAGTATATTTCTCTCTTTAAATCTATATTCTCAAGTAACTATAAATTCTGAAAACTTCGAATCAAATTGGGGTATTTGGATTGATGGTGGAACAGATTGTTCTAGAAACAGTTCTTCACCATTAAATAATAGTTGGTCTATTAATTTAAGAGATAATACGTCTTCATCAGTAATGACTACAAGTGATATTGATTTGAGTACTTACAGTTCTATCACAATGACCTTTGATTATAGAACTAGTAATTTTACTACAGGGGAAGATTTTTGGATTCAGTTTTCTAATAATAGTGGAACTAATTGGACAACAGTAAAAGCTTATGTGGGAGGAACGGACTTCAATAATAATACAAATTATACGAATGTAACAGTAACTTTAGATAGCTCGACATATTTATTCACTGCTAACTCAAGACTAAGGTTTCAATGCGACGCTAGTGATGATAGTGATCTTGTTTACATTGATAATATTATAGTTGAAGGATATACAGCCCCAGAAATAGACATCACGGGCGCTGGTAATTCCATCATTGGAGATGGCACAAATATCCCCACGATCAATAATAGTACCGATTTTGGTAGAGTACAAATAATATCAGAAATAGCTACAAGAACATTTAAAATTCATAATACAGGCACAGCTGATTTAACAGTATCTGATATTAATTTGGTTGGAGCAACAGAGTTTTCAATAACCGATAGCCCTTCTTTTCCTGCCACAATAACACCTAATAACTATGTAAGTTTTAAAGTGTCATTTTCAACTTCAACAATAGGCGTTCAAAACGATGTCATCAATATAACATCAAACGATAATAATGAAACATTATATCAAATAAACATATCAGCAGAAGGCAGTAAAGTATTTTATGATAGCGATAATGATGGCATCTATGATGATGTTGATCTTGATGATGACAATGATGGTATTCCAGATTCAGTTGAAGAAAACAACTGCCACCTGTCCAGCAGTGCATCACAAGCAACTTATAAATTTTTGGAAGAGAGTTTTGGACAAGGCAATAGAACCACAATAAATACGTCCTATAATGCCGTAACCACCTATTGTTATGAAGACGGAACTGTGGGCGTAAACACAGCAGAATGCCCAGACTTAAGTCAAATAGATCTTAACGATGGTAAATATACAGTTTATTACAAAGCAGCCGATGGAGATGGTGTAAATGACACACCTAACGAAGAAGTAGCTTCATGGGCTGATCAATATTGGTATACAGGAGGAGATCATACCGGTAATTACCAAGGCAGAATGGCTATGTTTAATGCTAGTCACGAACCTAAAATATTTTACACAGCACATATCAATGGTGCTTTGCCAAATATACCCATTACCTATAGCTTTTGGGTTTTAAACCTAGATACAACAACGTCTCCTGGCATTGATACAAGATTGCGTCCGAATATAAAAGTCGAGTTTAAAGATATGGATGGGAATGTTTTAATAAATACAGCAACAGGACTTGATGCTGTGATAACGACAGGTGATATTCCGCCTTCCATAAACGGAGACCCAATAAATAGCTGGCATCAATTTACAGCTAGTTTAACATTCAACACCAGTCAGTTTCAAGTCATTTTTTATAACAATGAAATTGGTGGTTTAGGAAACGATCTTGCCATTGATGATATTGAAATCAGACAAACCCTTTGCGATATGGATAGTGATGGTGCAGCCGATGTGTTCGATTTAGATTCTGATAACGATGGCATTCCAGATGTTGTTGAAGGCAATCCTACGAGTGCCAGTTTAAGCGAAGGTAAAGCAACTTTAACAAGTATTTCTTCATGGGTAGATACTAATGGTAATGGTATGCATGACGCTACGGAAGGTATTGCCCCAATACATTCTGACGGAGATATCATACCAGATTATTTAGATTTGGATAGCGATAATGATGGATTGTTTGATGTCGATGAATATGGCATCATAAGCAGCAGTGCGCCTTCAGGTTTTCAAAATGGCGATGGCGATATTACCGGCAACGGTGTGGGAGATGGTCCAGAAACCGAAGCGTTTAGAGAAAAAGACTCCGAAGGTGATGGTACTATAGAATATTATGGGGATGGCATTTTAGATATTTATGATTTTCATCATGATTCTGGAACCCAAAACTATATAAATTCCTATGGAAATATTGGTCAAGGCACAAGCCCATTATACGCACTGGATTCTGATGGTGATGGCTTACCAGATTATAAAGACCCTTATAACAACTTAACAGGAATCTATGACATCGATACCATGGAAATCTATGCACACCTACCTAATACGGCAGGAGTTTTAGACGATACAACCGATGCCGATGGTGATGGTATTATGGCATCTAGAGATGGTGATGACACTGTTTTTGGATCACCAAGAAATTTAGATGATAGTTACAGCCTATATTTTGATGGACGCAACGACTACGTTGAAGATACTAACCTAATAAGCTCTGGTGATGCTACGCTTATGGCTTTTATAAAATCAGCAGGAGACAATACCAATTTAAACAATAGAATGGTTGCTGGTCAGGATGACTTTTATTTAAGAATAAATACCGACAATACAGTAACCGCAGTTGCCGATGGCGTTAGTTTAGCATCTACCAGCACTACATCTTTAGGTGTTTGGATGCATGTTGCGGTAACCACAACCTCGGGAAGTACCATTTTATATATTAATGGTATAGAGGAAGCTAGTGACACGTCTGGTGGCATTACAAGTACATCAAACTTTACCATAGGTAGAGCCAGCACTAACGACAACTATTTTAAAGGTGAAATTGATGAAGTCAGGGTTTTTAACACTGCCTTAGCTCCCAATGAACTTAAGCGTATGGTCTATCAAGAACTGGATGACACCAATAGTTTTAACCGAGGTAAAATTATTCCAATAGACATTTCAGGTTCTATAGGTACAAATTTGGTAAAGTATTACAAAATGGATGCTTATAAAGACGATATTTTAGACGATAAAAAAACGGGAACTATAGACCAATTAACAGGAGCTAAAATGTTCAACTTTAAAGATATCTATTTTCAAAGAGCACCACTGCCTTATGAAACTACAGCTGATGGCGATTGGACAAATACGGCAAGTTGGCTACATGGAAGTGAATGGGATATCACGGCAAAACAAGACAATCCTGATGATGCGTCTATTGTTCATATAAAACACAACATACAATTAGATGGCACCTATAACACCCAAGGTACCGCGGGCATTATTGTAGAAACTGGCAAAGAATTCTCCATTGAAGCAGATAAAGGATTGTACAATAGTTGGTATTTAAAACTTGATGGCTTAATTGATCTGGATGATGAATCCCAATTAATTCAAACCGAAGGCAGTGTTTTAGATGTTACCAGCTCAGGCAAAATAGAACGCGACCAACAAGGTTCTCAAGATCTATTTACTTATAATTATTGGTCATCGCCTGTTGGCATAAGCAACACTATTAGTAATAACAATAGTTATAGAATGATTGATAATATTCTTAAAAACGGCACCATCCCCGCAACTCCAACTAACATCACTTTTTTAACCTCTGGATATAATGGCAGTATTGTTGGCAGTAATATAAAAATTGCAGATTATTGGATTTGGAAATATGCCAATAAAGCTTTCGATAATTACAGTCAATGGCAACATGTAAGACGTACAGGAACGATATTAGCAGGTGAAGGCTACACTATGAAAGGTGTTGCTAATACTGGTGGAGCCATAACCCTGACACAAAATTATGTATTTAATGGTAAGCCTAATAACGGAGATATTACATTGTCTATAGCGGCTGGAAATGAATATTTGGTGGGCAACCCATACCCTTCAGCTATTGATGCCGATGAATTTATAAGAGACAATATTAAAGACGGTGGAAACAATACTCAAAATGTGATAAACGGTGTGCTATATTTTTGGGAGCATTTTGCAAGTAACTCACATGTACTAGCTGAATACCAAGGCGGTTACGGTGTTTACACTTTAATGGGTGGTGCAGAAGCAATAAACAACGATACCAGAATAAACTATACTGGAGGCTTAACCAGTACTAAAGGAAATCCACAGCGTTATATACCAGTAGGCCAAGGATTTTTTGTTAATGCTACCGATCCTTTATCTAGTAGCGTATCACAAACAGAAGCTGTAAGCGGAGGAACTATTGTTTTCAAAAACAGCCAACGTGTTTTTGTAAAAGAAACGCCCTCAACTTCAATATTCATAAAAAATTCAAATACGAAAAACAAACAAAGTACCTTATCAAATGTTGATAGAGATACCAGAAGAAAAATTAGGCTTAAGTTCGATTCTCCAAAAGGATATCACCGCCAATTATTAGTTGGAGTTGACGAAAAAGCATCAAACGACTTTGACCTTGGCTACGATGCACTGCTTACCGAAGACAATAAAGAAGATATGTTTTGGATATTCAATAACAATAATTTTATCATACAAGCAGTAAACAATTTTGATGCAGAACAGACGCTTCCATTGGGTGTGAAGGTCAGCAAACAAGGCTTAGCCTCTATAAAAATCGATACGCTGGAAAATATGGAAAATAGCACCAATATCTATTTACATGACAAACAACTAAATATTTACCATAATTTAAAAGAGCGCAAATACGATGTGTATTTAACCGTTGGAAAACACTTAAATCGCTTTGAAATAACATTTGTCAATCCACAGGCTTTACATACGGATGGTTTATCAAACAGTGCCTTTCAAGTGTATTTTTCAAATGAAAACAAAAGTATTATTATTCACAACCCGAACTTAAAACATATTGCATCCATTGAAGTATTTGATATTTTGGGACAATCTATGTTTGAATTTAAAGCAATAACCAACGAAAATCACATCGCGTATAAACCTAAATCTTTAAGTACAGGAGCATATATTATAAAACTAAAAACCGAATCTGGTATCATTTCTAAAAAGGTATTTATAGAATAAAATTTGAATTAGTCACTTCATACATTATTCAAAATATCCTTTAAAAGTCCTAAATTAATTTTTAGGACTTTTTTATTTTAAATGCGTTAACAATTCGTCAAAAGACACTTTAAATTGCTCGCCAGAAACCATGTTTTTAAGTGTATAGGAGTTTGAACTAACTTCGGCCTCACCTACTAAAACCACAAACGGAATGTTTCGCTTATTCGCATGGTTCATTTGCTTTTTCATTTTATCGGCATCGGGGTACAATTCGGTATGAATACCTTCGGAACGCAATTGCTTAATGGCTTTCAAACAAAATAAAGCTTCTTTATCTCCAAAGTTGATGAACAAAACATCCACGTTTTTATTCACTGTTTCAGGGAACAAACCGAGTTCTTCCAATACCAAATAAATGCGATCTAGACCAAAACTAATACCAACACCACTAACATCTTTCAAACCAAAAATGCCTGTTAAGTCGTCATAACGTCCGCCACCGCCAATAGAACCCATTTGCACGGTTTTTGGCGCAGCGACTTCAAAAATAGCTCCTGTGTAGTAATTTAATCCGCGTGCCAAGGTGACGTCTAACTGCAGACTGGCGGTTTTTAGGCCTAATTCTGAAATCGCTTCATTTATAAACGCCAACTCTTCAATCCCTTTTTTGCCTTCTTCGGAAGTTGACAAAATATCTTTTAAAGATTCAATTTGTGATTCAAAAGAACCCGATAAAGTGAACAACGGCTGTAATTTAGAAATCCCTGCTTCTGAAATCCCTTTTGAAAGCATTTCCTCCTTCACCTTGGCCTCGCCTATTTTATCAAGTTTATCTAAGGCTACTGTAAAATCAATTAATTTATCGGAAGCACCAATAATCTCAGCGATGCCGGACAAAATTTTTCGGTTGTTGATTTTAATGGTAACACCTTCCAGTTTTAATGCTGAAAACACCGTGTCGTATAATTGAATAAACTCCACCTCTTGCCACAATGATTTGCTACCAACCACATCGGCATCACATTGGTAAAACTCCCTAAAACGGCCCTTTTGTGGTCTGTCGGCACGCCAAACAGGTTGTATTTGGTAGCGTTTGAATGGGAATTCAATTTCGTTTTGGTGTTGTACGACGTAACGGGCAAAAGGCACGGTTAGATCGTAGCGTAGGGCTTTTTCGGAGATAATAGGAGCTAGTTTTTTGGAGAAAAGCGATTCAATAATCGTAATAGTAATTCTATTAATATGAGATATCCATAATAAATGATTATCAAATTCCTTTTTCATCAAAGCCACAATCATATAAGTAGATAGAATGATATTTTCAGAATACTGATAAAAAATTTCAGTAATTAAATTCTCATCTTCAAGCTTCAGTAAATCTCTTTTTTTTCTTTCAAAGAGGATGAATTTATTCTTAATATCAACTTTCTCATTTTCAGTAAGCTCCAAAGGGTTTTCAATTTTACTCGATATTACATTTTTTAAATCATTTGTTAAAAACAATTCTTGGTAAAATTCTTTATTAAAATGATTAATTAAAACATTATAATATTTATAGAGTATGTGAGAATCTTTCAAAAAATCCCCAGAATTCAAAATCTTAAAAATCAATCTATCCCCTTCATCACCGTATTTTCCCATAAGGGTTTCGGAGTTTTCAAAACTGGGTGTTTCAATAGGTTGAAATCCAAACGTTTCGAAAGCACCACGAATGGTATTAAAAATATAATTGCGTTTTGCTACCTGTTCTGGGTTAAAATCTCTGGTGCCTTTTGGGATGCTTGGTTTTTGAGCCATATTAATGCCTGCGAAAGCAGGTATCTTTTTTATTAGTTATTAAAATTCTGCATCAAACCACTACCAACGTAATTGTATGATGAGGATTGCAAAAATAATAGTTTTAAATGAAAATAGATTCCTGCCTACTCAGGAATGGAGCAAAAATAATTAATGAAAACGTCATGGCGTGTCTTTTCATTAAAAAAAAGCGAAACTATTCTTTTATCACACAAAACCGTAAAGTCGCAAAAATTGTTTCGTTTAAAACAGTAGATATAGTGATGTCCTTTTGTTTTAAAAAAGCTCAGCTTCTAACCAATAATAAGCCAACTGTTCACTGCAACTGCATCCTGAATACTGAACACTGCAACTGAACACTGAACACTACAACATATTCAATTTATCAATTTATTAAAATACTTAAACAACTCGCCTTTGGTAATTACGGCGCCTTGTTCAATCATTTTAAATTTGTCAAGGTTTTTATCTTCGGTATACTCTTTATCGGCTTGCAAAAATTCAACAGTTTCATCCATTAAATTTTCACGAAGCCAATTATAACCTTCTTGTGTGGTGATATCTACTGCTTTGTTTTTTACGTTTACAACAATAGCTTTCATTTTTTTCTTTCCCAAACGGAACAAATACATGTGTTGTGCCGAAAAATGTTCTAAATATTCAGCTTTGTTTAAAACACCTTCCCAAATTAAATCGCTAAAAACATCCAGTTCCATTTCTGCCAATTCTGGCTTATTGGTTTTCAAATTAGCCCATTCATCGGCAGTAATGGATTGTGTTGCCAAAAAGTTTATAAACTCTTGGTGTAGTTCTTCAAACTGTTCTTTTGTAAGTCTTGAATATTTCATATTCCTTTCTTTACCTCCCCTAAGGGGAGAAATTACTTAAAGTTAAATTTTGTGCTTAAAAGATCTCATAGGTTTTAAAAACCTGTGAGGTCTAAAAAACAACAAAAAAGCCCCAACTATGTTGAGGCTTTTATATAAATCTATTTGATATTACTCAGCTTGTGCAATAACCTCAAATTCTAAATCTACACTTACTTCTCTGTGCAAACGTATTACGGCATTATACTTACCTGTACGTTTTACAGTTGTAACTGTAATGAATTTTTTATCGATAGATTGCCCTTCTTTTTCTAAAGCAGCAGCAACATCAATGTTATTTACAGAACCAAATAATTTATCGCCTGTTCCTACTTTTGCAGGTATTTTAATTTCTAAAGCTTTTATAGCTTCAGCAATTTTGTTAGCCTCATCAACTATTTTCTTTTCTTTATAAGCTCTTTGCTTTAAGTTTTCTGCCAATACTTTTTTAGCAGAAGCCGTAGCCATAATAGCTTGTCCTTGAGGAATTAAAAAGTTTCTACCATAACCGTTCTTAACTGTTACAACATCGTCTTTAAATCCTAAATTTTCAACGTCTTGTTTTAATATAAGTTCCATTGTTATCGGTATTTTATTTTAATAAATCGGCTACATAAGGCATTAAAGCTAAATGACGTGCTCTTTTTACAGCAACAGCCACTTTTCTTTGATACTTCAATGAAGTCCCTGTTAAACGTCTTGGTAAAATTTTACCTTGCTCGTTTATAAATCTTAACAAGAAATCTGGATCTTTGTAATCAACATATTTGATTCCAGACTTTTGAAACATACAATACTTCTTCTTCTTGTTTGTATCGATGTTAAGAGGAGTTAAATATCTAATTTCTCCGTCTTTTTTTCCTTTAGATTGTTGTTCTATAGATGACATAATTAAGCTTTTTGTTTAAGTTTAACTCTTCTTCTCTCTGCCCAAGAAATAGCGTGTTTATCCAACGCTACCGTTAAATAACGCATAAAACGCTCATCACGTCTAAACTCTACTTCCAAAGTATTAATTACCTCACCGGCAACCGTGTATTCAAATAAGTGATAAAAACCACTTTTTTTGTTTTGAATTGGATAAGCTAATTTTTTAAGCCCCCAATCTTCTTTTGATACCATCTTAGCGCCGTTAGAAACAAGAAAATCTTCGTATTTCTTTACTGTTTCCTTTATCTGGTCTTCAGATAAAACGGGATTTAAGATGAAAACAGTTTCATAATGATTCATAAAAATCGTGTTTATTGTTAAAAATTGGGTGCAAAAATAGTTAATAAATACATATTACACAACTATATTATCACTATATTTTATAGTATATTTGCTACACGAAACAAATGTTAAAATTATGTTAAATTAAACAGTTTAACGATGTTTTTTGGTTTTTAGCCGAATTTTTTGTACTATTGTCGATATCTTAACCGAAATAATATAAATGTTATGACTTTAAACTGTGTAGTAGTAGACGATTCGGCAATACAACGTCTCTCTATTGTTAAGTTAGTAGAGAACCATCCCGCTCTAAACCTAATAGCTGAGTACAGTAGTGCCTTAGAAACCAAAAATGGTTTAAATACACACCAAGTAGATTTAATCTTTTTAGACATTGAAATGCCAGTGCTAAACGGATTTGAACTTTTAGACGTATTAAACAACAAACCTCAAATTATTTTTGTAACCGGTAAAACAGAGTATGCTTTTAAAGCATTTAACTATGATGCTACCGATTATTTACATAAACCAATTACTAGAGAACGTTTTAATATAGCTGTAGAGAAAGCTCTGGAGCAACACAAATTAACTCAAGATTTTAACGAAGAAGAAGGTGAACACATCTTTGTTAAAAGTAATCTTAAAAAACGTAAGGTTTATATCAAAGATATTAAGTGGATTGAGGCCCTTGGTGATTATGTAAAACTAGTTACAGAAGAAAACAGCTTAGTAGTACTTTCTACTATGAAATCTTTTGAGAAAGAATTGCCGGAAAATAAGTTTTTAAGAATTCACAAATCTTATATTGTCAACCTAGACAAAATTGATAGGTTTAACAGTAAAAATGTTGAAGTTGGTGCCTACGAAATTCCTTTAAGTAGGAACAAGAAAACCCAACTGGTTGATGCTCTAAATAATATTTAGAAGCCTAGCTTCGTCAAACTGAACTTGTTTCAGTTTCTCATAATATTATTATTTCAGAAATCCCGATTTTAATCGGGATTGTTCAATCACGAAATTTGTTTACAAATTTCTATTTCACTAGAAGTTATCGACATTTAAAATTACTTTAACCGACCGAAAATCTTTTACACTCAAGAAGCTATTATTTATTTTAATGATAGCTTCTTTTGTTTTTGAAAGTGATTGTTTCTTCGGAATCTTCACCAAAATGTTTTTATGAAATTGGTTTCTAATTCTGGCAATTGGTGGCGATTCGGGTCCTAAAACAAAATCCCCAAATACATGACGTAGCGATTTTGCATACCAAATTGAAGCGGTATCTACCCGAGTATAATCCTTATGTTTTAAAGTGATTTTAATTTGCTTAAATACGGGCGGATATTTGTAATTATAACGATCGTTCATTTGTTCGTTATACATATCAATATAATTATTGGTAGAAACCTGCTGTAAAATATTATGAAGCGGATTATAGGTTTGAATCAATACCTTACCGCGCTCTTCTGTACGTCCTGCCCTACCCGACACCTGCAGCATGAGTTGAAAACTGCGTTCGTGCGCTCTAAAATCCGGAAAGTTTAGCATATTATCGGCATTCATGATACCTACCAACTTAACGTTTCTAAAATCCAAACCTTTAGTAAGCATCTGTGTCCCAACCAAAATATCAATTTCCTGCTGCTCTAAAGCGGTTATAATTTTCTCATAGCCATATTTACCCCGTGTGGTATCTAAATCCATTCTGGCTACTTTATAATCAGGAAACAAAAGTTTCACTTCTTCCTCAATTTGTTCGGTTCCAAAACCTTTATTGTCTAATTCAGGACTTCCACAAGCTGAACAGGTTTTAGGCATTATTTCCACAAATCCGCAGTAATGACAGCGTAATTGGTCTCTATATTGATGATAGGTTAAACTCACATCGCAATTAGGACATTGTGGCGAATGTCCACAAGTATGACATTCTACAATTGGTGAAAACCCACGTCGGTTTTGAAACAGTATGATTTGATGGCCTCCTCGCAAGGTTTCGGTCATTTCTTCAATAAGTCGATCGCTAAAATGCCCTTTCATGCGTTTCTTTTTCAACTTATCTTTAATATCCACCAATTCAATATCTGGCATTAACACATCATTAAACCGTTTTGTGATTTCAACAAAACCGTATTTATTTTGCTTCGCATTGAAATAACTTTCCAAACTGGGTGTTGCAGACCCTAAAAGCGTTTTTGCCTTATGTAAACGTGCCAAAACAACAGCCGTATCACGCGCATGATAGCGTGGTGCTGGGTCAAATTGCTTAAAGGATTGCTCGTGCTCTTCATCAACAATTATCAATCCTAAATTATTGAATGGCAAGAAAATAGATGATCGCGCACCTAAAACAATTTGCGCTTTCGCGGAATTATTTAAAACATGGTTCCAAACCTCAACCCGCTCCTGCGATGAATATTTAGAATGAAACACCGCCACCTGCGCTCCAAAATAATTTTGCAAACGCGTGATTAATTGTGCTGTTAATGCAATTTCGGGTAATAAATACAGAACCTGCTGCCCTTTATCCAAAGCCTCTTCAATAAGTTTTACGTACACTTCGGTTTTTCCCGAAGATGTAACACCATGAAGCAATACAACGGATTGTTCTTTAAATGATTCTTTTATTTCAGTTAATGCTGTTTCTTGATATTCATTGAGGCTTTTTGAATCTTCATTATCATTACCCGAATACTGAACCCTATCGGTCTGTATAAAATATTCTTCAAGAATACCTTTATCTATTAATGCTTTTATTGTTGTGGAAGACGCATCACTTTCTGTTGACAAATCAGCAACTTTTACAGGCTTTTTTGTAGTTGCAGAAATGGAAAATAACGTTAATATAACCTGGTGTTGTTTGGGCGCTCTACTTAAATCATCCAATAGTTTTTGTAGTGCAGTTTCCGAAGAAAAATGAGGATGCAACTTAACATAACGTACCAATTTAGGCTTGTACTTTTCATACACTTCTTCTTCAACAGCAATGGCTTCCTTTTCAATCAATCGCTTAATAACCGGAAGTACATTTTTTTTATCAAGAATATTAGCGATATCGTGGATTTTTAAAGACGATTGATGCTGCAACGCTTCATAAACCAAAAACTCATCATCCTTTAAAATAGATTCATCAATAACTTTGGTATGCTTTGTTATGATCGTTTCGCTCTCTAAAACAAAGGCACTGGGTAAAGCAGCTCGCATCACATCGCCCAAAGTACACATGTAATAATTAGCTATCCATTGCCATAATTGTAACTGTTTTTCGTTTACAATAGGACCTTCATCCAATATTTGATGGATTTCCTTAGCTTCATAAGCTATAGGTGCGTCGTTGTGAAGTGTAGAAACAATACCCGTGTAAATTTTAGATTTCCCGAAAGGAACTGATACACGCATACCTGGCTTTAAAAAATTGGCTTCGGCAGAAGTTATGCTATAAGTAAATAATTTTTGAAGTGGTACAGGTATAATGATGTCTATAAAATATGGCATAATCAAGACCTTTTACGCAATTTATTTAAAGACGCATTAAGTTCATAACCAAGCAACAAAATGTTAGCATTTAGCCACAAATAAAACATAAGAATTAAAAGCGCACCAATAGAACCGTATAGTTTATTATACTGACCAAAATTTTCAATATATATACCAAACAAGAAAGACAGTAAAATAATGAGGAATGTTGTAAAACCAGCACCCACAGAAAAGAACTTAGAATGTTTTCCTTCTTTAGTTCCGAAATAATACATGGTTGCCGTTGCTATATAAACTATAAATACAAAAAACACATATTTAACTACTTTAAACCAAAACACGCTTTGTGCCGCCACATCATATCCTCTATCATGCAAAGTATCTAATACTTTTTGCACCACATAAATTTGAAAATATCCCAAAACCGCTATAGTGATTATAAGCAAAAAAGCCAATATTAAAGCAACACCTAAAGCGACTAAATACTGCCTAAATACGCTTCGGGATAATTGCTGGTGGTATGAGGTTTCAAAACCGGAAAACAACGCATTGACACCATTTGCCATAAGCGCAATAGACAACACAAATACCGATGACAATAAACCACCCCGTTGTGAATTATCAATACCTTCAAAAATATTTTTAAAGAAAAATTCGGAAGTACTTGGTGGTAAAAACGATTCTAAAAACCTTAAAAATTCGATTTTAAAATCGTCTATAGGCACATAAGGTATCACTATTAAAACAAAGAGCAAAAAGGGGAATATTGCCATAAAAAAACTAAAAGCAATGGCACTTGCCCTTGTGGTTAAGGCGCCTTTTACAATGCCCGTTATATAAAGTTCTAATAAATCGTAAAACGATAAGCCTTCAAGACCCGGTAGTTTAGCTCGTTTAAAAAAACGCACTAAAATATTTACAATAGGAATTTTATCGAGTTTTTCGTCAAGAGGCTTTGTCATTAATAATTTACGTTAAGAGACTGTTTAAATTTTATCCTTTGGCTCTTTTATGTGCCTTTTTCCGCCATACTTCAGCTATTTTTCGATCCATAGCTATGTACCTCTCCCTCGCGGCAGCCTGGCTCCTTCACTAAAAAGGTCTCCCAGACCTTTTTTATACGCTCGGCCCTGTCTGACAATAAAATTCCCTATAAAATATTTCAAAAACAAAACTTAAACAGTCTCTAAAATTCATAACAAAGTTATTAAAATTAAAAATGTCAGTATGAACTCATTTGAACTTTTTACAATTGGCTAAAAAATTGTCCTTTTGCACTCGTTTTTGCCTTTTCTTCCTTCCGTAGCCCTGCTATGCAACTCAAAAAAGCCTTCAATCGAACACAAAACAACTAATTTTCGCTTCAATTAAAAAAGTTTAAACCACTTCTATAATAAAAGTACATTATACTGACATTAAAGTATATTTAAAAAAAAAACTACTTTATAGCTTTTAAACTTAAATCCATGTTATGGACAGAATGCGTTAATGCACCCGATGAAATATAATTTACACCACATTCGGCATAATGCCTAATGGTTGTTTCGTTAATATTTCCAGATGATTCGGTCAGACAGGTATCCCCTATCATTTTTACGGCTTTCTTGGTATCTTCATAATCGAAGTTATCAAGCAAAATCCTATAAATACCATCATTTTGCAGAATTTCTTCAACTTCGGTTAAATTTCTGGCTTCAACCATTATTTTTAAATCTTTCCCTGTGTCTTTTAAATATTGCTTGCTCATTTCAATAGCTTTGGTAATGCCTCCAGCAAAATCAATATGGTTATCTTTTAGCATAATCATATCGTACAATGCAAATCTGTGGTTTTCACCTCCACCAATTTTAACGGCCCATTTTTCTAACACCCGAATGCCCGGAGTTGTTTTTCTAGTATCCAAAATTTTGGTTTTAGTGCCTTCCAATAAATCAACAAACATTCTGGTTTTTGTAGCAATGGCACTCATACGCTGCATGGCATTTAATACGGTACGTTCTGCTTTTAATATAGATTGCGCTGAACCTTCTACATACATAACCACATCACCATAAGTCACTTCTGAACCATCTTCAATTAGAACTTCTAACTTCAAATTTTTGTCAACATAAGCAAAAACCTTTTTAGCAAAGTTAACACCACCAATAATGCCTTTGTCTTTCACCAAAAGTTTAGCTTTCCCTCTGGCATTATCAGGAATACATGCCAATGAACTATGATCGCCGTCTCCAACATCTTCCCTAATAGCATTAGATATTATTGACTTGACTTCTTGATCAAATTGCTCTTGTGTTATCATAATATAAGGTTGATTTGCCACAAAAATAAGAAATAGATTTACTTTATTTAATTTTACAATTACGAATTTTCTAAATTTTTCATATTTAAATTCATTATTCATAATTACTAAATGCTAATTTTGCCATTATGACCATCAAACTTATTGCTATAGGAAAAACGGATAATAATGATTTAAAATCATTAATGGATGATTATATCAAACGATTAGGCTTTTATATTAAATTTTCAATTGATATGATTCCTGATATAAAAAATGCTAAAAATTTAAGTGAAGAACAACAAAAACAAAAAGAAGGTGAACTTATTTTAAATAAACTAAACGCTACCGATGTTTTAATTTTACTTGATGAAAACGGAAAACAGCAAGATTCGGTTGCTTTCTCTGAATATCTGCAAAAACACATGAATTCCGGTATAAAACAGTTGGTTTTTGTTATTGGTGGTCCTTATGGGTTTTCACAGGAAGTCTATAATAAAGCAAATGGGAAACTATCATTATCTAAAATGACATTTTCCCATCAAATGATTCGCTTATTTTTTATCGAACAGCTTTATAGAGGGTTTACCATTTTAAAAAATGAACCCTACCACCACCGATAATAATGAATGATGATGAATTAACAATTAATAATTTTCACTTTACATTTTCATTATTAATTGTTAATTGCTAATTGATTCAATGTGTTTTAAAAACTTCTTTTCGTTTTTTTAATTGACGTTCCAAATCGTTAATAGTTTCTCTTACAGCTACTTCAAAATTTCGTTCCGTAGATGTCGCAAAAATTCTAGGGCCAGGCAAACTTAATTCTATATTACATATTTTGCCAGTGTCGTGTTTATTTTCATCTTGTTTAAAATACACGGTGGCACTTATTAAAAACTCATATTTATTGAATAAACTTTTTAGTTTTTCTTCTGTAAAAGCTGAAAGGGTTTCGCTTACATCTACATCTACGTATTGAAAATTTACGGTCATATTTATTTGTTTTTTTATTTTATAAATTAAAAATAACCATCTTATTTTTTTAATGATTATTATCAGGTAAAATACAAATTTTTAAAATGAATCCTATTAATTTTGGCATAAACTTAAAAATAATGAAGATCGTTTTCGCTACCAATAATTTAAATAAGCTTAAAGAAGTACAAGCTTTAATACCAAATCATATAGAATTACTTAGTTTAAAAGACATTGAATTTTTTGAAGACATTCCAGAAACCCAAAATACTATTGAGGGGAACGCTATTCAAAAAGCAAGTTATATCAAAGAAAACTATGGTTTTGATTGTTTTGCTGACGATACCGGATTGGAAGTTGATGCGTTAAATGGCGAGCCTGGTGTGTTTTCGGCTCGTTATGCTGGCGAACAACGAAATGCCAACGACAACATTGATAAATTGTTGGATGCATTAAAAGACAACCCCAATAGAAACGCCCAATTTAAAACAGTCATCGCTTTACAACTAAACAACAAACAATACACCTTTACTGGTATTTGCAAAGGAGAAATCACAAAAACGAAGCAAGGCGAACATGGTTTTGGTTATGACCCTATATTTAAACCCAATGGCTACCAAAATACGTTTGCCGAAATGGATCTAGATCTAAAAAACAGTATGGGGCATCGCGGTAAAGCAGTAGCTCAATTAGTTGCTTTTTTAAATTCGTAACCTATAAAAAAATCATTATAAAATTTAACAATACTATTGGTTGTTAATATTCTTTATGTTACTTTTAAATTATGACAGAGGAAGAAATTGGAAAAGAAAATGCAACCATTACCAAAGCCTACAAAGAGTTATTAAAAGTTAGTTATACCACCCTTACTAGCGATGATAAAAAATTAATTCGAAAAGCTTTTGAAGTTGCCTTAGACGGACATAAAAATCAGCGCAGGAAATCTGGTGAAGCTTATATATTTCACCCCATTGCTGTTGCCAAAATTGTGGCGCAAGAAATTGGATTGGATGCCACTTCAATTGCTGCTGCATTGCTGCATGATGTGGTTGAAGACAGTCCTGATTATGAAATTGTCGATATTGAAAAACAATTTGGAAAAACTGTGGCAACCATTGTTGATGGTCTTACAAAAATTTCATCATTAAGTAAAGAAAAAGACATGAACGTGTCTTTACAAGCTGAAAATTTTCGAAAAATGCTGCTTACGCTTAATGACGATGTTCGCGTTATCATTATAAAAATTGCAGACCGTTTGCACAATATGCAGACTATGGACTCAATGCGTTCAGACAAACAAGAAAAAATAGCCTCTGAAACCTTATATATTTATGCCCCTTTAGCACATCGCATTGGACTTTACAACATTAAAACCAAACTTGAAGATTTAAGTTTAAAATATACCGAACCCGATGTTTATAATGATATTTTACACAAAATAAAGGAAAGCAAAGAAGAACAAGATCTTTATATAGCACAATTTAGTGAGGTTATAAAAAATTCTTTAGACAAAGAAAATTTAGCATATACTATAAAAGGACGCCCTAAATCAATTTTTTCCATTAGAAAAAAAATGCTCAAGCAAGGTGTTTCTTTCGATGAAGTTTATGATAAGTTTGCTATTAGAATAATTTATGAAAGCGATCCTTCAACAGAAAAATTTCTAGCTTGGAAAATTTATTCTATTGTCACCGATCATTTTAGACCCAACCCCATTCGTCTTCGCGATTGGATTTCATCGCCAAAATCTACAGGTTATGAAGCATTACATATTACCGTAATGGGACCCAAAGGACGCTGGGTAGAAGTACAGATACGTAGCGAACGTATGAACGAAATTGCCGAGAAAGGCTATGCAGCCCACTATAAATACAAACAAGAAAGCGAAAAAGAAGATAATTTAGAAGACTGGATAAACAAATTGCAAGAGGCACTGGAAAACCCTGAAACCAATGCCGTAGATTTTGTTGAACAATTCAAACTCAATCTATACTCAAAAGAAATCTTTGTTTTCACGCCTGCCGGTGAATTAAAATCGCTACCTAAAGGTGCTACCTCATTAGATTTTGCATTCAACATACATACCGAAGTGGGTATGAAAACCCGTGGCGCTAAAGTAAATGGTAAATTAGTACCATTAAATCATGTCCTTCAAAGTGGCGACCAAGTGGATATTTTAACATCGGAAATGGCTAAACCAAATGCGAACTGGCTAGACTACGCCACTACAGCAAGAGCCAGAAGCAAAATTAAATCTGCCTTAAAAGAAGACAAAAAACGCATTGGTGAAGAAGGAAAAGAAATATTAAGACGCAAATTAAAACAGTTAAAAATTAACCTTAACGAAGCGTCTATAAACGAATTAGTGAGCTTTTTTAAGCTTAAAACGAGTTTAGATTTGTTTTACAGAGTAGGCATTGGCACTATAGACAACAACATGCTTAAAGACTATGCGTCTTCTAGAAGCAATGCTTTAATGAGTTTTATCAAAAGTAAAATCTCTAAAAAAACACCTATAAAAAAAGAGGAGATTGAAAAAGATGAAGTTACCACTAATTACGATTCTTTAGTCTTTGGAAAAGAAGAAGAAAAATTAGACTATAAGCTAGCTAGTTGCTGCAATCCGATTCCTGGTGATGATGTTTTTGGGTTTTTAACAGTTTCAGAAGGTATTAAAGTTCATAAAAAAAACTGCCCAAATGCATTGAGTTTGCAATCTAATTATGCCTATAGAATTATGCTTGCAAAATGGGTCGATTCCTCGCAACAAGAATTTTTAGCTCAAATTGTAATTACGGGCATAGACCACATAGGGCTGGTAAATGACATTACTAAAATAATTTCAGAGAACATGCACGTAAACATGAAAAGTATTAGTTTTGAAAGTGATGGCGGTGTGTTTTCAGGAAAAATTAACCTGGTAGTAAAAAATAATACCCTCTTAAAAAAGCTCTTAGATAAACTTAAAAAAATTAATGGTATAGATAAGGTTACTAGACTGTAAAAAATGTGTAAATTTGCGACGAAATTATGGATGAAAACGCAGAAACAAAAAATCAAGAGATAGTAAAAAACGTTTTTACTAACTTTTTAGAAAACAACGGACACCGCAAAACGCCCGAACGATACGCTATACTGCAAGAAGTTTATAATAACAAAGAACACTTCGATATAGAATCACTATATCTAAGCATGAAAAACAAAAAGTATCGTGTATCTCGCGCAACATTATACAATACCATAGAATTGCTTCTTGAGTGTAAACTGGTAAGAAAACACCAATTTGGTCAAAATCAAGCACATTACGAAAAATCTTATTTTGATAGACAACATGACCATGTTATACTAACCGATACTGGTGAGGTCATAGAGTTTTGCGACCCACGAATACAATCCATCAAAAAAACCATCGAAGAAGTTTTCGATATTGAAATTAATAATCATTCACTTTATTTCTACGGAAATAGAAAATCAACTAAATAACTAATTTTTACAATGGCAGTAGATTTACTACTAGGACTACAATGGGGAGACGAAGGCAAAGGGAAAATCGTTGACGTACTTACCTCTAACTACAATATTATTGCACGTTTTCAAGGCGGTCCAAATGCAGGACATACACTGGTTTTTAATGGACAAAAGCACGTTTTACATACCATCCCATCTGGAATATTTCACGATGGCACTACCAATTTAGTAGGTAATGGTGTTGTAATAGACCCTGTGATTTTTAAAGGGGAATTAGCCAAACTTGAAGCTCAAAATGTAGATTACAGAAAGTCTTTAGTTATTTCTAGAAAAGCACACATTATTTTACCTACACATCGCTTATTGGATGCTGCCAGTGAAGCCTCTAAAGGAAAAGCTAAAATCGGCTCAACTTTAAAAGGGATTGGACCAACTTACATGGATAAAACTGGCAGGAATGGTCTTCGTGTGGGCGATTTGGAATTAAGCGACTGGAAAGAACGTTATAGAACATTGGCCGATAAGCACGAATCTATGATTGCTTTTTATAACGTAAATATTGAGTATAATTTAGCTGAACTTGAAACAGAATTCTTTAAAGCTATTGAAGTTTTAAAATCATTAAAGTTTATAGATTCTGAAGAATACATCTACCAAGCACAAAAATCCGGTAAAACTATTTTAGCTGAAGGTGCACAAGGCTCATTACTGGACATCGATTTTGGAACCTATCCATTTGTAACATCCAGCAACACCACTGCTGCCGGCGCTTGTACTGGTTTAGGTGTGGCTCCAAACCAAATTGGCGAGGTTTTTGGTATTTTTAAAGCATATACCACACGTGTTGGTTCTGGACCATTCCCAACTGAATTGTTTGATGAAGATGGTGCCACCATGAGTCGTGTTGGTAACGAATTTGGAGCAACCACAGGACGCCCAAGACGTTGTGGCTGGCTAGATTTAGTAGCCTTAAAATACGCTTGCCAAGTAAATGGTGTTACCCAATTAATGATGATGAAAGGCGATGTGCTTTCTGGGTTTAAAACCTTAAAAGTTTGTACCGCATACAAATATAAAGGTGATGTTATCTCACACTTCCCATACAATATTGAACCAGAAAATGTAGAACCTATTTACACAGAGGTTGATGGTTGGGCAGAAGATTTAACTGAAATGTCTGATGCTACACAAATTCCAAAGGCATTAAACCAATACATCGACTTTTTAGAAAAAGAACTTGAAATTCCTATTACCATCGTCTCTGTTGGTCCTGATAGAAAACAGACTATTTTTAGAAAATAGTTTATTTACCTAAATATTCAAAAAACGCTCCAAAATATTTTTTGGAGCGTTTTTTGTACCAAAACAATTATACAATGAATTTATCTTGACTTTTTGTTTTTAACCGAAAATGAGATAAAATTTATATAGATGAGGCACTTTTTGCAAGACATAACATCGCTACGTATAAAAGAAGTAACGAAATATAGATAAATTTTAGCCATTTTTTAGGAAATAGAAAAAGTCAAGATGAGTTCAATATAATTATCGTTATTTTTGCAACAAACTTTTAGAATTTGAATAAACAAACTTTATATATCATACTGCTTCTTTGCTTGTTTTCAACAGAGATTATCCATTCTCAAGAAAAGAAGAAAATTGAAATTGAATATGCTGGCAGGTTAACTATTGATGAAGAAAACTACCCCGGCGCGAAAGTTTTAACCCGAGACGAATCGCAACAAGTGCATATTATGCAGGGAAGCATAAATATGTGGAGCGATAAAGCCATTTATTACAGCGGTGAAAATTTTATTGAAGCCTACGGAAATGTGAAACTAATTCAAGGTGATACCATTCACATGACCTCAAAATATATTGAATATAGTGGTATCACCCAATTAGCTTTCGCCAGTGGTGATGTGGTTTTAAAGGATCCAAATTCTACCATTTCATCCGATACGTTGTATTACGACCGTGTAAAACAACAAGCCTTTTATAAGAATGGTGGTACTGTAGTAAAAGACACATCAGGAACTATTACTAGTAAAATTGGACGGTATTACATGGAACAAAAAAAATACCAATTTGTAGATGATGTGGTATTGGTTAATAAAGACGCCACCATCAACTCTAATTATTTCGATTTTTATTCTGACACGGGTTATGCTTATTTATTTGGTCCTTCAACCATAGTTACAGCCGAAAGCAATACCTATACAGAAAAAGGATTTTACGACACCAAAAACAAAAATGGCTATGCCGTAAGAAATTCTAAAATTCATTACAACGACCGTATTATAGAAGGTGATAGTTTGTATTTTGATGATACCAAAAAATTTGCCTCAGCAACCAATAATATTAAAGTAACTGACACTATAAATCATAGCATTGCAAAAGGGCATTACGCCGAGGTTTTTAAAGCCCAAGATTCATTGTTCATTACAAAACGTGCCTTAGTTGCAACCAAGCAAGAAAACGATTCCATCTACATGCATGCCGACAAAATAATGGTAACCGGCAAACCAGAAAACCGTATTGTTAGAGCGTATTACAATGCCAAAATTTATAAATCCGATTTAAGCGGAAAAGCAGATTCCATACACTCAAACCAAAAAACAGGTCTCACACAGTTCATAAACTTAAGCCGTTTATCATCAACCGATGTGTTTTCAACCAAACGACGTCCCGTTCTTTGGAATGTTGAAAACCAAATGACAGGTGATACCATTCATTTAATTTCAAATCCAAAAACCGAAAAGTTAGATTCCCTGCTGGTATTCAACAATGCATTTATAATTAGTAAGGACACCATAAGTACAGATGGATACAATCAAATATCAGGGATTAGATTAGTGGGCTTGTTTAACGAGAAAAATGAATTGCGTAAAGTAGATATCATTAAAAATGCACAATCTATTTTCTATACAAGAAACGAAAATCAAGAACTTATAGGTATTGACAAAGCCAAATCGGGAAGTATTTCTATACTTTTTTCTGAAGGTGACATAGAAGAATATTCTAGACTCAACCAAGTTGATGGCGATTTGTATCCAGAATCTAAATACCCAGAAAAAGAAAAACGCCTTAAAGGTTTTGATTGGCGCGAAGATGAACGTCCACTAAGTGTTGAAGATTTATTTAAAGACGACGAACCTTTAATTTTACCCACTATAAAAGGCTTAGATGATTACATTCCGCAAGATACTTTTTTTGATGAAGAATTGCTGGAACGCGTCAAATTAGCCGGACAAGGTTTCGTAATAAACAAAGCTGCTAGAAATATTCCTGAAGAAGAAAGTTCAACTGGTAATTTGTTAGAGTTTAATCAAAATTTTAATACTAAAGAATGGCAAAAAGTAGCAATTGAACTTACTTCTGAAAAAGTAATCGATCCCGAAGGAAAAGCAACTGCCTTTAATGTAATTGGAACCGGCTCTAGTGATGGTCATACTCTAACAGTTATAAAGAAAACTAAAGGAATGTTTAAATGGTCCATTTGGCTAAAAGGAAAGGGAATCACTCGAATTAGATTTCAAGAGCAAGGAGGTGATTATACCAACTATAATACATTACCAATAAACTTAACGGATAAATGGACCAAATATACCTTAACAGGCGAAAAAGTTGATGATGGAAATTATTTAAGATGTGTTATAAGTGACATTCAAACAAATGATAGTATTAGCTTATGGGGATCTGAATTAATAGAACTATCAAAAAAATAAGCAGTGAAGTCCAATTTCTACAAATACCAAACGCAAACCTCACCACACCCATTAGCTATGGAGGTTTCCCATGCCAATGGGAGTTATATTTACGACACAAATAACAAAGCTTATTTAGATTTTGTTGCTGGTGTTTCGGCAACGCCTTTAGGTCATAACCACCCAAAAGTTATAAATGCCATTAAAGAGCAGCTAGATAAGTATCTACATGTGATGGTTTATGGAGAATACATTCAAAAACCCGCTGTAGAGCTTGCTAAATTATTGGCTAAAAACCTGCCCTACCCTTTAGAAAACACCTATTTGGTTAATTCCGGCACCGAGGCTATTGAAGGCGCTTTAAAATTAGCTAAACGCGCCACGGGTAGAAGTGAAATTATCTCGGCAAAAAATGCTTACCATGGCAACACCATGGGCTCGATGAGCGTTATGGGTTACGAAGAACGAAAACAAGCTTTTAGACCTTTGTTACCAAATGTTCGTTTTATTACTTTCAATAATGAAGAAGATTTAAATCATATTACCACAAAGACCGCTGGTGTTATTTTAGAAACCATTCAAGGTGGTGCTGGCTTTATTGAACCTGAAAATGGGTATCT
Organism: Mariniflexile sp. TRM1-10; assembly: GCF_003425985.1. Taxonomy (NCBI): domain Bacteria; kingdom Pseudomonadati; phylum Bacteroidota; class Flavobacteriia; order Flavobacteriales; family Flavobacteriaceae; genus Mariniflexile; species Mariniflexile rhizosphaerae. The sequence continues at coordinate 3,387,504 of NZ_CP022985.1, read as the reverse complement.
AGAAAAAGTTAGGAAACGCTGTGACGAAGTTGGTACTCTTTTAATTCTAGACGAAATCCAACCAGGTATTGGCAGAACAGGAAAACTGTTTGGATTTGAAAACTACAACTGTATTCCAGACATTTTAGTTTTGGGCAAGGGTTTAGGTGGCGGTATGCCCATTGGTGCTTTTACAGCCTCCTGTAAATTAATGAATTTGCTTCAAGACAACCCAAAACTAGGCCATATTACAACCTTTGGTGGGCATCCTGTTATTGCTGCATCTGCCCTTGCTACCTTAAAAGAAATAACAGAAAGCAATTTAATGGCGCAAGCCTTAGAAAAAGAACAATTATTCCGTAAGCTTTTAGTACATCCACTCATTGAAGATATTCGAGGAAAAGGACTCATGCTTGCCATCATAACCCCTTCAGCCGAGATAACAAACACCGTAATTTTACAGTGTCATGACAAAGGTTTGATACTCTTTTGGTTACTTTTCGAACCTAAAGCTATCAGAATTACACCACCGCTAACCATCTCAAATCATGAAATTATTGAAGGTTGTTCTATTATTATCGATATTTTAAACAAAATTTAACAATAAATAATCAATCACAACTCATTGATAACCAATAAATAATAATATTTTATTAGCACATAACCCACAACTGTTCATTACTTTGTTAAAAACATTTGATTATTACGACTAATAAAAAGAAATAGAACATTAAATTTAATCAAGTAGAACTTTACAAATGTGCTTATGGAGTTTAGTCATGATGACAATAACGATTTACCATTAACCAAGTTTGAATCGATGCTAAAAACAAACCATGTTTTATTCTTCGATTCCGAAGAATTTGAAAACATCATTCACCACTACCTTAATCAAGGTAAAATTGCTTTGGCCAAAAAGGCCATAAAATTAGGTTTAGACCAACACCCAACCTCAATTAATTTAAGACTTTTTAAAGTTGAGATTTATGTGTTTGAAGATAAACTTATTGAAGCAGACACGTTATTGAGCGAACTTTATAATTTAGACCCGATGAATGAAGAAATCTACATTCAAAAGGCTAATATTTTTTCTAAAAAGGATGACCACGAACAGGCTATTCAAGTATTAAAAAAAGCACTGGAACTTACTGATGATGTAGTCGATTTATACTCACTTATTGGAATGGAATACTTATTTCTGGATCAATTTGAAGAAGCCAAAGAATACTTCATGAAATGTTTAGAGGAAGATATTGAAGATTATTCGGCTCTATACAACATCATCTATTGTTTTGAATTTTTAAACCAAACAGAGGATGCTATCGAATATCTAAATATATTTTTAGATAAAAACCCCTATTGTGAAGTGGCATGGCATCAATTAGGAAAACAATATTACACCCTTAAAAATTATAAAAAAGCATTAGCAGCATTCGATTTTGCTATCATTTCAGACGACACTTTTGTGGGTGCCTATATAGAACGCGGTAAAGTGCTGGAAAAGCTAAAACGCTTTGAAGAAGCCATAGAAAACTACACCATTACCTTAAAACTAGATGAACCTACATCGTTTGCACTATTACGAATTGGTTTCTGCTACGAAAAATTAAGAAAGGATGATCTAGCTGTCCAATATTACTATAAAACGGTACATGAAGACCCTTTATTAGACAAAGGCTGGATTGCCATAACACGTTATTACAACAGAAAGCGAAACTACCAAAAAGCATTATACTATATTAATAAAGCCATTAATATTGATTCTGAAAATGTAACCTATTGGAAATTATATTCTCAAATCAGCCAACGCCTAAACCTTTTTGAAGAAGCCGAACGCGGATTTAAAAAAACATTAGAGCTAGGCAATTATGAGCTAAGCACGTGGTTGTCTCGTGGTGATTTATTAATTAAATTGGGTGAACCCGAAGCGGCAATTTTTAATTTTGAACAAGCTGTCGAGTTTTATCCAGAAAATGCCGAATTAGAATATCGTTTGGCTGGTTTATATTTTTCTTTAAACGAAAACGACAAAGGGATATTCCATTTAAAAAACGGCTTAAGTTACAACGAAGAATATACTTTTATAATTGACGAGCTATTCCCTGAAGTTGCCAATAAAATACTTGTTAAAAATTTACTAAAAACAAATCAATAGTCTAACGTCAAGCTAAAATCCATACCTTTGGTTTTAGCTTAAAAATCAAACTATGCAAAGACGTATTAAAGACTATGCCGTCATTTCTCTTAAAGGGTTAGCCATGGGTGCTGCCGATGCCATTCCAGGTGTATCGGGTGGTACTATTGCTTTTATTTCTGGTATTTATGAAGAATTGGTTTCTACCATAAGTAATGTGAATGCGTCACTTTTTAAAACCCTTTTTAATAAAGGTTTTGTAGCATTTTGGAGTCAGGCTAATGGAAATTTTGTTTTAGCATTATTAAGCGGTATTATAATTAGTTATGTTTCGTTTATGAAACTTGCTAAATATTTATTGGAAAGCCATCCTATATTAATTTGGTCATTCTTTTTTGGGTTAATTATAGCTAGTATCTATTTTGTTGGTAAACAAATTACAAAATGGAATTTAGCTGCTATTATTGCTTTTATTATTGGTGCTGGCATTGCCTTTTATATTACAATGCTTCCTGCATTCTCCACTAACAATAGCCCATATTTTCTTTTTGTTGCTGGTGCCATTGCTATTTGCGCCATGATTTTACCTGGAATTTCTGGATCTTTTATTTTAATAATTCTTGGAGCTTATAAAACCTTAAGCGATGCCATTCATGACATCGATATAAAAAAAATAGCAATTTTTGTTGCTGGTGCAATTATTGGTTTATTAAGTTTTAGCCACGTTTTAAAATGGCTTTTTAAACACTATCATAATATCACTTTAGCGCTACTTACTGGATTTATTTTAGGATCATTAAATAAAGTATGGCCATGGAAAAAAACGTTAACATGGCATACTGATCCTAAGGGAATAATGAGTCCCGTACTTCAAGAAAGTGTTTCTCCTTTTTCATTTCAAGGAGAAAGCATGCTAGCATTTGCATTCCTTTTAATGATTTTTGGATTTTTAACTATTTTTATTCTTGAGAAGGTAGGTTCTAAAAAACAATAATGGAAAGCACCAGAACATTCAAAGATAAAATTTTCCTAATTCTTAAAGGATTGGGTATGGGTGCTGCAAATAAAGTGCCCGGTATATCAGGTGGTGTTGTTGCTTTTGTTGCTGGTTTTTACGAAGAATTTATTTATTCTCTCAAAAAAGTAAATAGAAAAGCCTTTAAATTGCTTATCAATGGTCGCTTTAAAAGTTTTTATAATTATATCAATGGTCGCTTTTTAAGCTTACTACTTTTCGGAATGGTTGTAAGCTATTTTAGCATTTCAAAAGTATTGGATTACTTTATTAAGTACTATGAATTGTATATTTGGAGCGTTTTCTTCGGAATGATCATCGGCTCTATTTATTATATAAACAAAGATTTTAAAGATTGGAATTATAAAACCTACACGTCTTTAGCGCTAGGAATTTTAATTGGATTAAGTATCAGTTTTTTAAGTCCTGCAAAAGAAAATGATAATCTTTGGTTTGTATTTTTTTGTGGCATTATAAGTGTTTCGGGCATGACACTTCCCGGGTTTTCAGGTTCTTTTATACTCATCCTTCTAGGGAATTATGTGTTGCTTTTGGTAGATTCCGTAAATGCTTTATTTGATACTTTTTATGAGGTTTTAGGTGGGGATTTTGGGTTTATTAATAATGCAGAACGCATTAGAATGCTAAAAGTACTCGCTATTTTCACATTGGGTTCAGTGGCTGGCTTGGTGACTTTTTCGCATATTTTAAGTTACATTTTAAAACGTTATAAAAGCATTACACTTTCGGCTATTATTGGTTTTATAATTGGATCTTTGGGCGTGGTATGGCCTTGGAAAAAAACCATTTATAAATTAGCCGAAGATGGTACGCATGTATTAGATTCTACTGGATCTAAAGTCGTTTTAAATTATAAAAGGTACATGCCTCAACTCAATGCCGATACTTATTACGCTATCGCTTTTATTTTCCTTGGAATTGCTATAGTTTTGGCACTTGAATATTACGGACAAAAAACCAGAAAAATCAATGAATAAACTAGGGCTTTTAGGTAGAAATATCTCCTACTCATTTTCAAGAGCATACTTTAAGGAAAAGTTTGAAAAAGAAGAAATCACCAATACGACTTACGAAAATTTCGATATAGAAAGCATCGATTTATTTCCATCAATAATAAACAACACCGAAGGTTTAAAAGGATTGAATGTTACCATACCTTATAAGCAAGAAGTGATGCCTTTTCTTGATAAAATTAACAAAAAGGCCAAAGCCATTGGTGCTGTAAACACTATAAAAATCACAAAAAAAGGCAAATTAGTTGGCTATAATACCGATTGTTATGGGTTTAAAAAATCCTTAAAACCCTATCTACAACCACATCATAAAAACGCATTAATTCTAGGCACAGGCGGTGCCAGTAAAGCCATTGCTTATACGTTTAAAAAATTAGGCATTACCTACCACTATGTTTCCAGAAAACAATCTGAGGGGGTTAGTTTCACTTATGACTCGCTTACCAAAGATATCATTAAAAACCATCAAATTATTGTAAATAGTACACCGTTAGGCACATTTCCTAATATAGAAAACTGCCCTAATATTCCTTATAATGCTATTACCAACGACCATATTTTGTTCGATTTAATTTATAATCCTGAAGAAACCAAATTTTTAAAATTAGGCAAAGCACAACAAGCAATAACCATAAATGGCCTAAATATGTTAAAATTACAGGCAGAAAAGGCATGGTCTATCTGGAATTTACATTAAAATTAGCTTCCAAATCATTAAAACCCCACATAGTACTTTGTAAATAATAGACTTGTTAGTATCTTTAAACACAAAAGTAATTTAAGGAACCCTAACATTTTTAAAAATGTCTGATATAAATAACCTGCCAAAAGCAGAAGGAAAAGAAGAAATTAAAAAGGATGCCAGTCATTCTGATAACGTCTTGGAAGAAAACAAGTCGGTAGAGACAAATCATTCTGAAACAAAAGATACACCATCTGTTTCAGAAGAAAAAACTATTGACAAAAATGAAAGTGCTAGCGACGATATTAAAAATTCAGACAAACAAAACGACGAAGTTTTCAATGAAATTGAAGATTCCAATGCCGAAGATGCCGAAGATGAAGGCAATAAGGAACGTCATACTATTGAAGTAAAAGCCTACGACACCATGTCATTAGAGGCTCTTACCATTGAATTGGAAAGGCTTGTGAAAAACGAAAAAGTTCAGGCCATAAAATCACATGTTGATGGAATTAATAGTGAATTTAAAGACAAGTTTCAAGCGTTATTAGACGAAAAGAAAGAAGAATTTTTAAACGATGGTGGTGACGAAATAGATTTTTATTATGTGTCGCCAATACAAAAACGATACAAAGAAGCATATAACAATTACCGAAAAAAGCTAAACGATCATTACCAGAATTTAGAAAAAAACTTAAAACAAAATTTAGCCGACAAACTTGAAATTATTGAAGAATTAAAAGGTTTGATTAATGTTGAAGAAAACATAAATACTACCTACAAACACTTTAAGGAACTACAAGAACGTTGGAGAACTACAGGCCCTATACCCCGAGACAAATACAACAACGCCTGGAATAGTTACCACCACCATGTAGAAATGTTTTATGACTTTTTACATTTAAACAGAGACTTACGCGATTTAGACTTTAAGCATAATTTAGAACGTAAATTATTAATAATTGAACGTGCTGAAGAATTAGCCGCAGATGATAACGTGATGCGTGCCTTTAGAGAGTTACAAGAGCTTCATAAAATGTGGAAAGAAGAACTTGGACCTGTAGATAAGGAACATAGGGAAGTTATCTGGGAAAAATTTAAAGCAGCAACTAAAAAAATAAACGATAAGCGTCAAGTTTATTATCAGCAGATAGATAAGGTTTATGAAAAAAACCTAGAAAAAAAACTTGAAATTATTGAAAGTATAAATGCGGTAACAGCACAAGGCGCTAATTCGCACAATGGCTGGCAAAAGAAAATTAAAGAGATTGAAGATTTAAGAGAACAGTTTTTTAACATTGGTAAAGTCCCCAGAGAAGTAAACGAAAGCACTTGGGCCAAATTTAAGGAGTCTGTAAGAACTTTTAACAGGCAAAAAAATGCGTTTTATAAAGACCTGAAAAAGGACCAATACACCAATCTTCAAAAAAAATTAGACTTAATTAAAATTGCCGAAGACAACAAAGACAGTGACGATTTTGAGGTAACCACCGCGTTGATGAAAAAGATTCAAAGCGATTGGAAAAAAATAGGTCACGTACCCCGTAAAGACAGCGATAAAATTTGGAAACGGTTTAAGGCTGCTTGTAATTTTTATTTCGACAAACTACATGCGACACGAAATGCCGCAAATAAAGAAAGTTTAGATGCTTTCAATAATAAAATAGCTCTTTTAGAAACACTAAAAAATTTAAAGCCAGTTGCTGATAAAGAAAAAAATGTTGAAAGCATAAAAGAATACATAAACAAGTGGAAAGATTTAGGACGGGTTCCTAATGACAAACGTTACATAGAGGGCAAGTTCAATAAAGCTATTGAAGATTTTCTAACTAGTCTAAAAATGGATAGAAACGAAGTAGAAATGATTAAGTTTGAAAATAAACTTGATATTATTAATGCTTCAGACGACAATAAAGATTTAGATAACGAACGTTATTTTATAAGGAAAAAGATTGATGAAGTAAAAAGTCAAATCAATCAATTGGAAAACAATCTACAATTTTTTACAAATGTTGAAGACGACAACCCACTTGTAAAAGAAGTTCACAACAATATAAAAACCCATAAAGAAGCCCTAAAATTGTGGAAGAGTAAGCTTAGTAAAATAAAAGAGCTTTATTAAAATTTATATTAAAGAGGCTGTCTAAAAAGTCTAGTTCTATGTTCATAGGCACATTCAGAAGTAAGAGTACTTTTGAGTAAAACTAACATAAAAAATGACCGATTTTGATTTTCAAAATCGGTCATTTTTGTTATTTGGAGTTTTTTAAGGATAATTTTATAGAAAAGAATGCGTTTTTGTTTCCAACAGGACACAAGTATCCCATCGAAGTTAGCTTTCGTTTTTTTAAGCAGCTAAGTTTTTAAATCGAGAGCTGTAAATTCTTCTTCCAATTTCAAGAGCATTGGCTGTATGGATTCCGAAGAAAATCCAGAGAATCTCGCTCTTTTGGGTTTTGGCCTTGATCTTTTTCAGGTTGTAATGTTCTTTTTCTTTACCAAAGCTTCCTTCAAGACGTGTGGAACGTTCTTTTTTGATTTCTCTGGCCAAAATTTTACGCTGTTCTTTGTTTTTACCAGCCTTTCCTTTTCTGATAAAATCGGTCTGGATTTTGCGACTTGAGGTAAATGTTCGGTTTTTATTGGTAGCATAAATAGCATCTGCCCCCAGTATTTTTATTTTAGTCTTGGTCAGGTTTTGGGCGCAAGATACACTGCTCTGCAAACGGGTCCCTTCATTGAAGGCACGGTACTGGATATGCTCAATAAAATTGATTCCGTCTATTTGAACTTTGTTCACTTTTGCTCCAAATTCTACCTGTTTGGTTTCTTTGCCCCGCACAATTGGACGAATGTAACTTTTGCTGATGCTTACGATTCTATCGGGAACACTTTTTCCTGTTTTAAATATTTGTGCCTGTTGCCGGTAAACTTTGGCAATAATGGATCGTTGTCGCTTGTATTTAGCGGTGGATCCAAATGGATATTGATTTTCTATCTGACCCAGTGCACCGTTAAGTTTGTACAGTAATTTCAGTAACCCTCGGGTTACTTTTGTGCGGTATTTGGATTGTTTCTTTCGTTTTTTCGAATACTCGTTATAGCGTCTGCACCAATCCAGATATTTGGTCCTGGGCAATTTGATTTTCAAAGTGCGGCATAAGGATTCCATTTGTCTGTAGTTCCACTGAACGCATTCCCAAAGCAATTTCTGATTGGTTGGAAAACGCACTTCGCTCTCGTAACAGGTCGCATCGGTAAACATTTTGTCCAGGTCCTTCATATAAGGAATCCAGTTCTTGGCAAGTACTTCTTGGGATCTTCTAATATTTAAACCCTTGGAAAGCTCCATCCTGATTTGGCTCACGATCTTAAAGTTGGTCAGCGGTTTATCGATGGGAATTAGAATATCGCAAAAAAACTGCATGAAAATATTTCCATTCAAAAGCTCGATCAGTTTCTTGTCCGAGCATCCATAATAGTTTTTGAGCATCATCAGGGCAATTTTCCCTTTGGGACTAAAATAGCAATGGGTTCCTTTTTTAGAATCTTTCAATTTGAAAGATTGACCAAGCTCGGAAAAAGGCGTGGAAAGGTAAATTTTGCCCAAATCGGTTTTTAGAAATTGGGCATAAAATCCATCAAAATCTTTATTGATGGCGAAAATTGGAATTTCGTATTGAAATTCGCTTAAACGTATTATTTTTGGCATCACACTTTAAAAGAAAACCCCGTTTTTGGCCCGTTTGGAGCAATTTCGGGGTTTGTTCCTTCTAATATAATACCTATTTTATTGAAAAACAATAGTTTATATTATTATGGATATGCCTTCATATTGAGCACTTCGACAAGCTCAGCACAGGCTTTGTCGAAATATTTTAACTTACTGGTAATCAATATCGGTTTCGACAAGCTACCATTGACGTATTTGCTAAACCGCTGTTTTATAGCTAATTGACAAACCAAGTTCTCTTGCCATTTTCATAATGTTCTTTTGTTTATTAAACAAGATCTTCTCCTCATAATCTTTGATTCCCTTCTCTACATATGACAGTCCTTTAACAAATAGCTTCCAATAGAGCTCTGCCAGTTTTCTTGCCATTGCCTTTATTGCCGGTGATGCCCCTTTCTTTGCCCTTATCTTTCTGCCAAAAGCACCCAATGCAATTTTCTTGCTGTTGAGCAGGCTCGTGGCCGCTTGCTTAAATATCAGGCCGGCCTTTGGTTGTCCTTTAGCCTTATAGTTTTTTTTCATCTTGCCCGAATGGTGCTGTTTTGGCGCCAGTCCCAACCAGGAAGTAAAATGCTTTTCTGTTTTCCATTTATGTAAATCAGTCCCTATTTCCGATAGGAGCTGCATCCAATTATAATCTGTTATACCGGGTAGGACCGTAGCATCTTTGCCTTCAAATATTTGCAATAGATAACGGTCCATTCCTTCTATATTTGGTTTGTGGTGCCTCACGTTTTTTCGTGGAGTTGCCTTATTTGATACTTTAGGCCGGTTTGCCCCCATCTTTTTAAGGACTTCTTCCATTTTCAGATCACAACCGGCAATTTGTTGTTGATAAAAATCATAGCACACCACTGCTTGGCCCAAAGCAAATAGCCCTGCTTCATTGTAGTGCCCTTTCAAGGATTTAAGGATCAGTTCCTTTTTTGTTTTCAACACACTCCCATGGCATAGCTTTACCAAAACCCCGGGATCCCTTTCGCCCTTTAAGATCGCCCTGATTATTTTCAATCCACTTACCCCGTGAACTTGGTCCAGAACTTCTTTTAGCCGAACGTTCATCAGGGTCAGTGCTTTTTGCATATGGTTAATATGCATAGCAGCACTACGGATGTGATCTTCGCGCAGGCGTTGATAGCTCCTTAGTTCATGTACCAGTTCATCTGCAACAAAACAACGGTTCAACAAACCATAGCTGTGCAATTGCTGTATCCATTGACAGTCCTTTACATCGGTCTTTCTGCCTGGAACTTGTTTTGTGCTCCTGCCATCCACCAACCATACATCGATGCCTCTTGCCTTCAATATATCATAGAGGATGACCCAATACACTCCCGTGGCTTCCATGGCCACTGAGGTTACATTGTTTTCCTCTAAGTAAGATACCGCCTGTTCCAGATCTGATGTGAAGGTATCAAAACTGCGAACCTCCTTATCTTCAAGACCTATGAAGATTTTTTTGGCTCCGATATCGATCCCTCCTGCGTTTTTCCTGATTTTTTTCATCCTACATTATTTTTTAAAATCACACCCAGAAAATTTTTATGCTTGCTAGACTACCATTCGGGCATTATTATAAATAAGCACCATAATCGCTACCCCTATTTTCTGAAAACCATACTCAACCACAGGTATATAAACACTACGCTGTGCCTCGGAAATATTGTGACTTTTTGTTAAACTTGCACAAAATACGTCATCGCATTCGCTAGTTAAAAACTTTAACAAAAGTCTCAACCTGACAAATTAAATTTAAAGGACTTTTTAGACAGCCTCTTTGTTTTGTTACCTAACCAAACTAAAATGCCCTCGGTAAGTTCTAACATTTCCAGAAAAATCAACCAATTCAGCCACAAACCAGTAATCTGAACCTGCTAATAACTGCCCATTAAATGTTCCATCCCAAAAACCATTTTTAGCATTCAGTTGCTTTATTAATTTTCCATAACGGTTAAACACGTTTACCTTTGAAGCGTTGGTAAAATCGGTGCCTAAACCTATAATCTGCCAAGTATCATGTTGTCCATCATTATTTGGTGTGAAAAATTTAGGAAAACCAAGTATAAAAATTTCCAATGACGTAGGATCGTTACCACATCCATTTTTATCTTTCACATAAATAACATGAGAACCTGCTTTTACATCATCAAAATACGGTTCATCTTGATAAGAACCATTTACATTATCAAGAGCAAACTCATAATCGCCAATTCCTAAATTATTGTTAGCATTGTTTATGGTTATGCTATTATTACTGGATGCTTCTACGATAGAAATATCCTCATAAGTTATTGTTGCTACATCTGATTCCTTTACCGAAACCGATAAAAGAGTATCGCAACCATTTGAGGTAGCGACTACGGTATAAAGCCCTTCTGAATTTACGTCTACATATGGTAAATTGCTTATAACTTCTCCTGTTTCATTTGTCCATTGATAGGTATAAGTTCCTTTAGCATTAAATGTCTCCAAAGTTATAGGAGTTGTGCCTAAACAATAAATTACTGGCGTTTTTACTACTTCAAACTCCGGTACTGGATACACTTCCATTGTTACTGGTGTTCTTGTGCTTGTACACCCATTTAAAGATGCCTCTACATAATACGTTGTAGATGTATCTAACCCTGAAATGGTATATGACGCTCCTGTTTGCAATAAAGTACCTCCTATTTGTGTATCATACCAATTTATTATACCTGCTGATGCCGATGCCGATAAAGTTCCACTACCAGTGCCACATATAACATCGTTAGTTACAGCAATTATAATCGGAGATTGTGTTACTGTAGCTGTAACAGCAATTCTATTGCCTGCTACGCAATCATTTATTGAAGCCATAGCATAATATGTGGTAGTCGCATTTATACTCACCGTATAAGCATCTCCTTTATATAATGGTATTCCTCCAGTAGGCACATCAAACCATAAGACATCACCGCCTTGCGATGCTTTTGCTTTTAAAGTAACCGTACCTCCATCACAAATGGATGCTGATTGAGTAGATTCAATGTGTGTAGTATAAATATTTGTGCTTGCCGCAATCTCTAAATCTAAATCTCCTGGCATGCCTCCATATTCTACAATATAACCCTTAGGATGATATAGCCCTGGTGGATCGCCTCCTACTCTTAAATCATTCCATGCTCCGGGAATGCCTATAGACGGATCAGTTATATGCGCATAATCTTCCCCACCATTAACATTATTTGGTTCATTGTTGTTCCAATTAGCATAATTTGGTGTTGAACCATTAGCAACACCATTCCAAAAAACAGTTCCTGCTTCAGGACCTGTAACCCATTTCCAAACACCTTCGATTTCTACATCATTTCCACCAATCCACCCTGCTCCTGCCGCCTGTTCACCTGCCAATTGGGCTTCTTCAGCAGAAGTAAGAGTTGCCAAATAGCCTTGTAAACCAAAATAGGTTCTATTCTCCGCAGCTATCTTTGCATCTGTCCAAGTAATGCCGTATGAAGCTATATATTCATAATAATGACCCGTAGAAGGCAAATAATTGGCATCGCCTATTGTAATTGAAAAACTTTTGTTTGTTGGGTTGTTACTTGTACTTTGGAAAACAACGTCTTTTATAGCCGCTGTGAGGTCTGTATAACTAACAAGTGCCGATGCAATTCCTTCAATAGTTAACTTTCCTTCCAACGCACTCCATGATGTAGCAACATTTGGATGGCTTCCTAAAAGAATTAAGGTATCTTCTCCATTAATATAGCCTTCTGAAATTTGTACATAAAGGGCTTCTATTTCTGTATCATCTTCATCTTCTATATTGAAATCGGTAACAATTTTTGTTTGACTTTTAGGGCAATAATATTGATTTCCCGTTGCAGTTAATGTAGGAGCTACATTTTGGGAAAAAACGGTGCTATTTATAAATAGAAAAACTATATAGAATAACAGGTAATTTGTTTTCAAAAACATTATTAATGGTTAAATATTTATCTAAATAAAATAAATATTTATCAATTAACTAAGCATTTCTGTATGTTTAAGACAAATAAACCTTTTAATACGATTAAAGGGTTTTAGCTTCTTCCCAAAACACATCCATTTCAGCTAAAGTCATATCTTTAAGTGGTTTATTTATAGTTTTTGCTTTTTCTTCGAGGTACTGAAAGCGTTTTGTAAACTTTTTATTGGTCCGCTCCAAGGCATTTTCCGGATTGATGTTTAAAAAACGGGCGTAGTTAACCATTGAAAACAGGACATCGCCAAATTCGCTTTCTATGGCATCTTTATCACCTTTCTCCACTTCATCCTTAAACTCTTGAAGTTCTTCTTCTACTTTTTCCCATACTTGGTTGGGTTCTTCCCAATCGAAACCCACACCGGCTACTTTTTCTTGAATTCTATTCGCTTTTACTAATGCTGGCAAACTATTTGGCACACCTTCCAAAACACTTTTTTTGCCCTCTTTTAGTTTTAAATTTTCCCAGTTTCGCTTTACATCTTCCTCATTTTCAACCTTTACATCGCCATAAATATGCGGGTGTCTGCTAATTAATTTTTCACAAATGCCATTACAAACATCGGCAATATCAAAATCATTGGTTTCGCTTCCTATTTTAGAATAGAAAACAATGTGAAGCAATACATCGCCCAATTCTTTTTTAACTTCCTCTAAATCATTATCTAAAATGGCATCACCAAGCTCATATGTTTCTTCAATAGTTAAATGGCGTAAACTTTCCATGGTTTGCTTTTTATCCCATGGACATTTGCTGCGTAAATCATCCATAATAGTCAATAACCTATCAAAAGCTTTTAGCTGATGTTCTCTTGTATTCATAACGAAGTGTTTTGGTAAAAATACAATTATAAATGATTTTTATTATATGAAAATGAAAATCCCGATGATTTGCTATTAGGATTTTTCTATAGTAATTTAAGTAAAAACAACTTGGTGTTGTCAGAAAAAATATCTAATTTCGTTTATACGATATAAATGAAATAATTATATTACGATAGTTGTAAGCTATTTATGCCATCTATCAAACACTCTTTAATTAAATTTAAACAACGGAGCACATGAAAAACAAATTGAAAAAATTACTCAGGTTCGGATTTACGTTATTCACCATCTGTCTTTTTTTGACCAACTGCGAAAAGGAAAACGTACAAGAAGAACCCATTCAAGTTGAAAACCAAGAACCAACATTCACGCTCAAACACTATTCAAGAAAGAACATTGAAAAAAATACCAAACTCGTTTCAAAGCTAAAAGAATTCAACGACAAGGTCATTGAAAACAAATCGGGCAAATATTCCGGGAAAAACGTTTATAACAAAGAATACGACTTTACCATTTACACCGATTCGGCCACATACATACAAAACGGCAATTACCATTCCTACACATTTCCCATAATTCAGGGAGCTGACGAGAAAATAACCAATGTCATGTTCGAGCTAAACGACCAAAACGAATATGATGCCTTTTTGGTAAGGTATGATTATTCTGCAAATGAGTTAAAATACCAAGATTTTAATTCTTTATCAATGAAAACCTCAATGAAACCCATCGATTTGGATTTCAATTCCCTGTTTGCAAGAACAAAATCTGCTTATGTATGTGTATATTCATATGAATATGTTAGAACCGGGTCCCATTTCACAAATGGGGATAGTAATTTAATTGAATTTGACTATGGTTGGGTACTAACCGCTGGATATTGCGAAACTGTTCTTTATTATGAAGAAGATTATAAAGAATATCATCAAGGTAATACTGCTACCGTAACTATTGGTGGAACAACTTATGGAGGTACTGGTGGCTCAACAACCTCGCCTACGCCATCGCCTTTTGACAGTGAGGAGCTGATGAAGATAAATGTCGTAAAAAGTGAACTAAACTTAAAACCTCTCCTGTACGATAGCTGGATTAACAGCAACGCCCAAACTGTTTTTGAAATTTATAATTTTTTGGTAGCTAATTTGTTCTCGGCAGAAGCTCTAACCGAAGCCAAAATGCGTTGTGATGCTGAACTTGCCAACTACAAGGGTTGGGACTTTTCAATAACAGGTACTTTTCCAAACAGACCGTCACTGAAATATAAAGCTACATATACCCCATATCTTGGTGAAAAAATGTATTTGTTGGATAATGGCCTTGTTTTGTACCAATCGGCAACCAAACGTATCATTAACAAAAAAGACGCTGGTACTCTTGCCGCTACTGAATATCCTACTGACGGCTACAATTACATTTATAGTTATAGTACGAAAAGATGGTATGAATACAGAATGCCACCACCATCACCAACGGCGAAAGCAGACATCGACTTTTTATTAGATGCTTTTTGGACTGGAGTGAAAATAGCTGGAAGATACGCAACACCGCTTGAAGATGCCATTATCCTAATTGACGGTAAGGATTTTGACGGTGGTGAGCAAAGCAGGGCTATAAGTGGCGGTTTTCTTATGCTTGAAATAGTTCCCGGCTCTAAACTATTAAAACCAATAGGTAAAGGCATTGACAAAGTTTGGAAAGTAGTCATTAAAAATGGTGATAAGGTTTTTACAAGAACCGTAAAGGAATTAACCGAAGAAACCCTGCAACATTTTGAACGTTATGCTCCAGGCACAAGAGAATTAATTGATGAAGCTTTAAGAAAGGGTGACTTTCTTGATGATGAAATAATTATCGAGGTTGGACAGGAAATCGCAGATCTATCTGCTAAAAAAGGCAGAAACCTCACTTGGGAGGAAGTTAAAGTCCTATTTAAACGTGGACACGATTTTAATGAAAAAGCGAGAGATGTTTATAAGTATAATGAAGTTACTCTAAAAAATGGTAAACGATTGGATTCCTATATGCCAGGACAAGAAATTATATCAAGAAAAGCCACAACTTTAGTAGATATTAAACCAGCAACTTTTAAAAGTTACTTGCAGGAACTAATTACAAAATATCCTAAAGGAGCTGAAATAAATGCCCCTAAATTTAAAGGTTTCTTTGATAATAAAGTACTAGATGGCGATTACTTTTTGGAAATACCTTTATCAAATAGATCTTTTTTTGAAAATAGTACTATATTTCAGCAAGTGTTAACTCAATTTAATGTTGATAATAATGTGCTTATAAGAATTAAATATTTAACAGAATAAATCTATGGAAACTAAACAAATTTTTGAAAAAATAAACTTTGTAAATCGTTATCAATCAATTTGCGAAAAGCACAATGACTTTGACAACAGAATGAGAGACTCTACAATGCAACTGCAAAAAGGAGTTTTAGATGAGTTTGGTTATAAGTATAAATATATTTCTAATGGTAGTTTCTATCAAATAAAAGACACACATAATAACCTTTCATTTTTTTTACATATAGTCTTGAAAGGAGGAGTAGTTGAACCATTGCTTTACATTGATTTTTTGGAAAAAACTATTGAACCTCAAGGAAGAATTGATTTTTTTCCAGAAGATTTAGGTATTCCTTTTGAAAGACTTAAATATGGTTTACCTAAATATTCATCAAAAGAAGAACTAAATGAAATTCTAAAAGAAATCTTTTCAATTTATGAAGATTTAAAAAAAGAATTTATAAAACAATTATAGTTAGAAAACAGGCAACTCAAAAAAATGAGTTGCCTTAAAACTTAAAAATAATGAAATTTACCTTTTTATTAATAATGTTACTTGCCTTAAAAGGCTTTACGCAACCAAAAAACGAAATTAATTTACCCAATGGTGGCAAAGATATCGAAATAAATAACTTAACAAGCCTATATAGTTTATACATAACAAAAAACCAAGAAGTTTTTAATGATGATAAAAAATTAGAATATTTTCAAGATGTAAATTATACTTTTTTAAATCAATTAAATAAGAATATTTCAATGGGCATACCATTAGTTTTAATTTATGCAGATATTAAAACACCATTCAAATTTGTTTCTAAAATTAAGCAATATATACCAAATCATAGATGGTTATTTTATATGACTGAAAATATTGAAGGCTTAAAAGCTACTGCTTTTAGAAACTATGGTTCAGCTAAAAACTTTGGATTAGAAGAAATTTTAACTATGGAAGAAGAAAATGATTTGTTGGTAGAAGGATTTCCTTTCGCACCACCACTTCCTCCTCCAAGTATGTGGTATAATGATTTTGAAGATATAATATATTCTGGCAAAAAAGAAGATATTAATGAGGTTTTGAAAAAGCATACTCATAATACACTCAAAGTATCATTAAATAAAACGCTTACGCATAAAGGCAAAATAATAGATAGTAATAATCTAAAAAAGATTTTAGAAGAGACTGATGTTGTGTTTTTAAAATTTGACAATGATATCTTGTATGAGGATTATATTCATGTAGTTCAAGAAATTAATAGAATATTAAAACAAATAGAAAAATTAAAAGAAAGTGGAGCTTATGTTATTGAGATTTCTTTTCAACTGGAAGAATTGTATATGGATTTAGGAATAGAATTAAATTGAAAAGATAATTAGAAAACCAAGAAATATGTAAACAGGATGGGCTTGGCTAATTCGGTTCGGATTGTGCCACCGATTTCGGAGTCATTGTGCCACATATTTCGGTTCGATTTGTGCCAATTAGAAATTATAAAGAATCAAACAATGAAAAGTAATAATCCTTTAAAGCGGGTGTCTCATAAATATGGCACTCACTTTTTAATGAAGTGTTTTGGTAAAAACACGATTATATATGTTTTTGCTAAATTTTATAAATCAAAAAATCCAGCAAATTGCTGGATTTTTTATAACTTGTCATAACTATAATCTAAGAGGCATTTTGCTTTTTAATTAAGTTTAAGGCAGAACCTTCATTATACCATGCTATTTGAGCATCATTATAAGTATGGTTTAATTTGATAATATTTATGCTACCATCTGCATGTACTGCTTCAAGGGTTAATTGCTTATCGGGAGCAAATTCCTTTAAATCCAAAAAGTTGAAAATATCATCTTCTTGTATTAAATCATAATCGGCTTCATTAGCAAAGGTTAAACCTAACATCCCTTGTTTTTTTAGGTTTGTTTCGTGAATACGCGCAAACGATTTTACAATAACTGCAGCAACGCCTAAAAACCGTGGTTCCATAGCAGCATGCTCACGAGAAGATCCTTCGCCATAGTTATGGTCACCCACAACAATTGTTTTAATGCCTTTGGCTTTGTATTGACGCTGTACATCTGGTACACCACCATACTCACCAGTTAATTGGTTTTTAACAAAATTTGTTTTTTGGTTGTATGCATTGACCGCACCAATTAAGCAGTTGTTTGAAATATTATCTAAATGCCCACGGAAACGTAACCATGGTCCAGCCATACTAATATGGTCGGTAGTACATTTTCCAAATGCTTTAATTAATAATCTAGCGCCGTATATAGCATTTCCTAATGGTTCGAAAGGCTCTAATAATTGTAAACGCTCTGAAGTTGGAGACACATTCACCTGTACATGGCTTCCATCAACTTCAGGAGCTAAGTAACCATTATCTTGAACCGCAAAGCCTTTTGGTGGTAACTCCCACCCTGTTGGTTCATCAAACATCACTTCCTGTCCATCCTCATTGATTAAGGTATCAGTCATCGGATTGAAATCCAAACGTCCTGCAATGGCAATGGCTGCCGTGATTTCTGGTGAAGCCACAAACGCATGTGTATTTGGGTTACCATCGGCACGTTTAGCAAAGTTTCTATTGAATGAGTGAACAATGCTGTTTTTTGGTGCATTTTTAGGATCGCTATAACGCGCCCATTGCCCAATACATGGTCCGCAAGCATTTGTGAATATTTTAGCGTCCAATCTTTCAAATACTTGAAGAATCCCATCTCTTTCGGCAGTATATCTCACTTGTTCAGAGCCAGGATTGATACCTAATTCTGATTTCATTTTAATACCTTTATCAATAGCCTGTTGTGCAATGGAAGATGCACGCGATAAATCTTCGTATGATGAATTGGTACACGACCCGATTAATCCCCATTCTACGGCGATTGGCCAATCGTTAGCCGTTGCTTTCTCCTTCATATCTTTACCAACAGATGTAGATAAATCTGGTGTGAAAGGGCCATTTAATAACGGGCCCAATTCAGTTAAATTGATTTCTATTACTTGATCGAAATAGTGTTCTGGGTTTGCATAAACTTCAGCATCTGCTGTTAAATATTCTTTTACAGCATTTGCAGCATCAGCCACATCTGCTCTATCGGTAGAACGTAAATAGCGCTCCATGGATTCATCGTAACCAAAAGTAGAAGTCGTTGCTCCAATTTCAGCACCCATATTACAGATAGTGCCTTTACCAGTACATGACATGGCAATGGCACCTGGGCCAAAATACTCAACAATAGCGCCTGTTCCTCCTTTTACGGTTAAAATTTCAGCTACTTTTAAAATAACATCTTTTGGTGCTGTCCAACCAGATAATTTACCTGTTAATTTAACACCAATCAATTTCGGGAATTTAAGTTCCCAAGCCATACCTGCCATAACATCAACCGCATCGGCTCCACCAACACCAATAGCAACCATTCCTAATCCACCTGCATTTACAGTATGCGAATCGGTACCAATCATCATCCCGCCTGGGAATGCATAATTTTCTAAAACTACTTGGTGAATAATACCGGCTCCTGGTTTCCAAAACCCAATACCATATTTATTTGAAACAGATTCTAAGAAATTAAATACTTCACTACTTACACTGTTTGCGTGTTTTAAATCGGCAGCAGCACCTTCTTTAGCTTGAATTAAATGATCGCAATGTACGGTCGTGGGTACAGCAACTTTACTTTTACCTGCTTGCATAAATTGCAATAAAGCCATTTGAGCCGTAGCGTCTTGACATGCTATTCTATCTGGTGCAAAATCCACATAATCTTTTCCTCTCTCGAAAGCCTTTGTAGGGTTTCCATCCCAAAGATGATTGTATAATATTTTTTCAGAAAGGGTTAATGGTCTTCCAACCACTTCTCTAGCAATGTCTACGCGTTCTTTCGTGCGAGAATAAACGTCTTTAATCATTTCAATATCAAAAGCCATAGGATCTATATAATTAATTTAATATTCATTTTTTTTAGTAGTACAATATACAAAATTATAGAGAGGCAATAAAGCATATTAATTATTAAGATTGAAAAGTAAGAGCCTGTTCTTAATAATAAAAAAGCCCAAGTCTAAAACTTGAGCTCTTATATATTAGAATGAATTGGTTGATTAATTAACCAACAACTTATGGGATGGTTTAAACTTTGTTAAATTAATGCCATCTACCGCAGCTTCATACTCCGATAAATTTGGGGTTCTACCCAATATTGTAGAAAGAACTACTACTGGAGTAGAAGATAGTAATGATTCTCCTTTTTTCTCACCGGAGTCTTTAACAACTCTTCCTTGGAATAAACGTGTTGACGTAGCCATCACCGTATCACCTGGCTCTGCTTTTTCCTGGTTCCCCATACATAGGTTACAACCTGGACGCTCTAAATACAACATGTTTTCATATTTAGTACGAGCCAATCCTTTAGGCTCATTGTCATCAAATTCAAAACCGGAGTACTTTTGTAATACTTCCCAATCACCTTCAGCTTTCAATTCATCAACAATATTATATGTTGGAGGTGCTACAACAAGCGGTGCATTAAATTCAACCTTTCCTTGTTGAGATTCAATATTCTTAAGCATTTGAGCAAGAATTTTCATGTCTCCTTTATGAACCATACAAGATCCAATAAATCCTAAATCTACTTTTTTATTTCCTCCATAAAATGAAAGCGGCCTGATAGTGTCATGTGTATAACGCTTGGAAACATCCTCATTATAAACATCAGGATCTGCAATCATTGGTTCTATAATAGCATCCAAATCGACAACTACCTCTGCAAAATACTTAGCATTGGCATCAGGAGTTAAAGCAGGTTTTTCACCAGATTTAATCTCTGCAATTCGTTTATTAGCTTTATCGATTAATCCTTGAAGCACTTGTTTATCGTTATCCATACCCTTCCCTATCATGATTTGGATTCTAGATTTAGCGATTTCTAAAGATTCGATTAAAGTTTCATCTTCCGAAATACAAACAGAAGCTTTCGCTTTCATTTCAGCAGTCCAATCAGTAAATGTAAAGGCTTGATCTGCGGTTAATGTTCCAATATGAACTTCTATAACTCTTCCCTGGAATACATTTTCACCTCCAAACTGTTTTAACATTTGCTGTTGTGTTGCATGAACTACATCACGGAAGTCCATATAACTCTTCATATTCCCTTTAAAAGTCACTTTTACTGACTGTGGGATTGGCATGGTTGCCTCTCCTGTAGCTAAAGCTAAAGCAACCGTTCCAGAATCTGCTCCAAAAGCAACACCTTTTGACATACGCGTGTGCGAGTCGCCACCTATAATGATAGCCCAATCATCAATGGTAATATCATTTAATACTTTATGGATGACATCCGTCATGGAATGATAAACACCTTTAGGATCACGCGCCGTAATTAAACCAAAGTCATTCATAAACTTCATTAGCTTTGGAATGTTGGCTTTGGATTTATTGTCCCAAACTGAAGCTGTATGACATCCTGATTGGTAAGCACCATCAACAATTGGAGAAATAACCTTAGCTGCCATAGATTCTAGCTCCTGAGCGGTCATTAAACCTGTTGTGTCTTGTGAACCAACAATATTTACTTCAACTCGAACATCTGATCCTGCATGCAATATTTTTCCTGGTGTATTACCAACAGCATTTTTATTGAATATTTTTTCGACTGCAGTAAGACCTTGACCTTTAATAGATATTTCTTTTGATGGTGCATACACTTGAGGGATATCAACTCCTAAAGTTTTAGCTGCAAATGTTTGTAATTTTTTACCAAATACGATAGCATAAGATCCTCCGGCTTTGATAAACTCCACTTTTTGTGGGGTTAATGAAGCCGAAATATCCATTAATTCTTGGTCGCCGCTATATAGTTTTTTCTCTTTGGTATTTATCGTTAAAACCGTACCGGTTTCTACAGAATATTTTTGCTCTAATACTGGTTCTCCATCAGCATCCAATATTGTATTTCCATCAGCATCTTTTTGCTTTACCCAGTTTTTTAAATCAATTCCAATACCTCCTGTTACTCCAACGGTCGTTAAGAAAATTGGAGAGATACCGTTTGTACCAGCAATAATTGGAGCTATATTGATAAATGGTACATATGGACTAGCTTGAATGCCTGTCCATAACGCCACATTGTTTACTCCTGACATTCTTGAAGAACCAACTCCCATCGTTCCTTTTTCAGCAATTAACATCACACGTTTGTCTGGATGCTGTTCTTTTAACGCTAAAAGATTCTTTTGCATCTCTTTATTATGTTCGAAGATACACTGACCGTGTAACTCACGATCTGATCTTGAATGCGCATCACCTCCAGGTGAAAGTAAATCTGTAGAAATATCACCAATACCAGCAATGAAAGTAACTATCTTTATTTCTTCTTCAATCTCTGGAAGCTTAGTAAAAAACTCAGCTTGAACGTAACTCTCAAGAATATCTTTCGCAATCGCGCTTCCTTTTTCATAAGCATCTTTTAAACGTGCTGTATCCGCTTCATACAGGTAAACTTGTGTCTTGAGAACTTCCGCAGCTTCTTTAGCTATAGTGGCATTCTCCCCTAAAGCTAAATCCAACAATACTTCAATAGAAGGGCCTCCTTTCATATGCGACAGTAACTCTAAAGCAAAAGCAGGCGTGATTTCTTCCACTACTGATTCACCAAGAATGATCTCTTTTAAAAATTTAGCTTTCACGTCAGCAGCACTCGTGGTACCAGGCACAACATTGTATATGAAAAAGTTAAGAGAATCCACTCTATGCTTATTTTCTAAATCTTTAATTTGCTCTATAATTGCGCTTAACAATTCGGCATCATCAATTGGCTTTGGATTAAGCCCCTGACCTTTTCGTTCTTCGATCTCCTTGATGTAATCTTCATAAATGTTCATAAGAAAAATGTTTTCAATGTTAAATTCAATTAAATCAAATTGATTTTCATGAATTGTGATAATGGCACTTGTGCGGAAGCATGCTGACTTGATTTTTTGTTTAAAGCAAAATCTACCTTATCCAAACCTCTTTCAAAGATTTCTACTAGTATACTATCCCAAAGGAAAGTGTAAACTATTTTTAAAGAAAGTGAAAATGTTGTCAGTTGTTCAACAACTTCTTGTACAGCATGAATAAAATTTCGTCTTCTAGCATAAAACCCTATTAATAAATCAGTGCCAAATGCCATGTCTTCTAGTTAATTTTTTGTTTTTTTAAAAGTTTCGCAAATTACTAAATTAATCTTTAGAAGTAAAAACAAACGCTGCAATACAATTGTTCTATATTGCGATTTATTATAGTCACATTTTAAATTAATCTGATTATATTTTTTTCAATATTTTCAGATTAATAATGATGATTATTTAATCGATTCTTGTTTTAAAAAAATTTTTATCTCTTAGATTCGTTGTTGGCCTTTCAAAATACACGAACAGCAAGTAACTAAGTTGATATGATAATAACCAATACATAAATAGAATTACTATTTTAATGATGAAGGATGCCTGTGATACATCTATAAAATATTGAATGCTTAATAACACAATAGAATAATTTATCAAATAGATGGCATACGACAGAATGCTTATTTTGGTTATTTTCGATTTCAAAATACTCTCATTTTTTAAAGAAGTAGCCAAAGGAAAAAACAAAAGCAAACTTATTGACACTATTGGCAAATAGAAAATGTTATAAAATAAAGATGTGTTTTCCGGACTTATATGATAGACAAAAATAATGGTATGCAAACCTATAAAAATGACAAAAGCCAGATAAAAAAGATGCTTTTTATACCGTTCCCAAATAGGTTTAAAGTACATAAAAAAATAAGCTCCAATAAAACCGTAATAAATACTATCGACTCTATAAATAACTACTTTCCGTAATTGGTGACTCCATTGTTGACCTGAACTTATTACATTGTTTACATGAAAATGATACCTAAACAAGGTAACACATAAAATTATTAGCACGGTTACACATAGATACAGTAAATGTTTTGGAATCCCTTTTGAAATCAAAACTAAAAAATACAATAAACAAGGACCAACGATATAGGCGTATTCTTCAATTGACAAACTCCAGGATTCAGTAAAAAAATTTGGTTGTTCTTCTGAAAAGTTTTGTAAAAAAATAAAGTAATGACTTATACCATTTACTATTTCACCATAAAAAACATATACTAAAAAAATGTTTAGAATAAGAATTAAAAAATAATTGGGTAAAGTTCTAAACCAGCGTCTTATCCAGAAATGGACAAAATCCTTTAATGCTGTTTTTTCAAGAGTGAGCTGCTTTAAAATGATGCCACCTATTAAAAAACCACTTAATACAAAAAATAAATCGACTCCTATGGTTCCAAAAAAGCGAATGATGGTAAGTAGTGTATTTTCCTTATCAGGAAATAGCAATAATGTAGTATGCGAAAGTAAAACTAAAATAATGGCTGCTGCCCTAATTACGTCCAGCCCAAAAATTCTATGTTTATAATTTATATACATAGAGTTTTTTCCATACCTATTATTTTAAAATAGACTCTTAATAATTTGTGTTTCGGTAATACCTTCAGCTTCGGCTTTATAATTTTTAATAATCCTATGTCTTAAAATACTAAGGGCTACGGCTTGAACATTTTCTATATCGGGAGAGAATTTACCTTGTATGGCAGCATGTGTTTTAGCTGCCAATATTAAGTTTTGTGAAGCTCTGGGGCCTGCTCCCCAATCGATATAATTTTTAACTAGCTCACTAGCAGTGTCGCCATTTGGTCTAGTTTTACCAACCATAGTTACTGCGTATTCAACAACATTATCTGCTACTGGTATACGTCTTATTAAATGCTGAAAGTCTGTTATTTCTTTTGCTGAAAAAAGGGCATTCACTTTTGCTTGATTGTCTGAAGTGGTTGCTTTTACAACCTCAACTTCTTCTTTAAAAGAAGGGTAATCCAAATTAATAGCAAACATAAAACGGTCTAATTGTGCTTCTGGTAATGGATACGTGCCTTCTTGCTCAATAGGATTTTGGGTGGCCAATACAAAATAGGGTAACTCCAATTTATAATGATGTCCAGCTACCGTTACTGCACGTTCTTGCATGGCTTCCAATAAAGCTGCTTGTGTTTTTGGAGGTGTTCTGTTAATCTCATCTGCCAAAATAATATTAGAAAAGATGGGGCCTTTTATAAATTTAAAATGGCGGTCTTCGTCTAAAATTTCACTGCCCAGAATATCACTCGGCATTAAATCGGGTGTGAATTGAATGCGCTTAAACTCCAGCCCTAAGGCTTGTGCAATGGTGTTTACCATCAAGGTTTTTGCTAAACCGGGCACACCAATAAGTAATGAATGTCCGCCAGAAAAAATAGAAATTAATATTTGATTTACAACCTCATCTTGACCAACAATAACTTTGGCAATTTCTGTTTTTAAATCTTTATATCGTTTTACAAATTGTTCGATAGCAGCTACATCAGACATATTATTACTTTTTTAACCAGTTGCTGGAAAATTTACAATTTCTATATTCTCCACTAATTTTTATATAAGTATCTAAAATCTTTTCTTCCTGCCATTTTGCAATTGCTTTTATCTTTTTTTCATCTAAAGCCAGTTGCTTAATTTTTAAATAATCGCGTGCATAATCTGCTTCGTGCTCGTCTATTCTATCAGTGACCATTAAAATTTTAAACTTGATTTTACCGGTTCGGTCTTCTTCTTTTAATACCAAACTAACTTCACCGTCTTTTAAGTTTTGGATTTGTGAATATAACTCCGGTTCCATTCTGGTTAACTCAAAATTATAATCTTGGGTGGTTGGGTTTATCAATTGCCCGCCATCGCCACGTGTTTCTTTTTCATCACTGGCTTCCCTTGCAGCATCGGCAAACGATATTTTACCCTCGACAATACGCTGTCTTACGTTTTCTAAACGCTCTTTTGCTTCTTTTACAGCTTCGGCAGATACTTTTGGTGATAATAAGATGTGGGCTACATCGTATTCTTGTCCTCTAATTTTTTCACATTGAATGATATGATATCCAAAATCGGTTTCAAAAGGTTCAGATATTTCACCTTCTTGAAGTGAAAACGCTACTTGCCTAAACTCTTTAACCATTCGTGGTTGTTTTCTGTTCAAGGTATATTTTCCACCTTTACTTGCCGACCCAGGGTCTTCGGAATACAGTATGGCTTTAGAACGGAAACTAGCTCCGTTTTCAATAATATCAGCTTTAAACTCCTTTAACCTATTAATAACGCGTTGTTTTTCTTCTTCTGATATTTTAGGTTCTGCAACTATTTGGGCTACTTTTAATTCGGTTCCAAATGTTGGACGTTCGTCTTTAGGGATTTTTTCGAAAAATGCGCGTACTTCTTCAGGCGTTATTTCAATTTCCTCAACAATTTTGGCCTGCATTTTAGCTGCTAATTGATTGCTTTTATTAATTTCGAACATCTCGTCTCTAAACGCTTTTTCATCGTCCTTTTTATAAAACTCTAAAAGCTTTTCCATAGAGCCATTCGTTTGTGCCAAGAATTGTTCGATTTGGTAATCTACATTCTTTCTTATTTCGGAGTCAGAAACTTGAATACTATCTTGTATCGCTTGATGTGCATACAATTTGTCTTCTAATAATTTCCCAAATAATTCACATGGTTTTATATCGGTCGTGTTAACACCTTGCGCTTGTAATTGCAAATAGGCTTTATCTACATCTGAATCTAAAATAATATAATCACCCACAACGGCTGCAACGCCATCAACTTTTTTAGCATTTTGGGTACTCGTTGAATCTACTTTTTTAGGTGTTTCCTGTACTTTCTCGTCGTTTATTACTTCTTGTGCAGATATATTATTTACTATGAGTAGGGTTATGAATAAAAAAACGAGTTGTTTCAAATTATTTGTAAATTTCAAATTGTTTATTTTTAATAGCATCTTTAGTAATGTCTTTTTCTAATTCTCTAATAAGTTCCAGCTTTCTTTTATTAACAACAATCTGATCTATAGTTGGCCTTACGTACTCTAAAGGCGCCGTATCATTTCGCAGCAAAACGTTGTTAATTTGCATCAAATATACTCCTAATGAATCTTTGAGTTGTACAAAATTAGATTTTTTTAACAGTTGATCTTTATTTTCAAGGGTAATAGCAGGAATTTTGCTAATTACTTGGTTGACCTTAATCCAGATGGTATCGTTCAACGAGTACGATTTAAACTGTATGGAAATAGCTTCTAAGTCTTTTTTGTCTTTGGAATTGAAGCGTTTAAATTTTTCTACAATTGCGTTGTAGTTGTTGATGTTCTCGTCCAAATGAATGTACCTAAACTTAAGTAATTCTTCATTTAACTTAAATATATCTTTATTTTCATTGTAATAAGCTTCGGCTTCTTGCTTAGTAACCACCGTATTCATATCCCTTTTTACTAAGGCCTCAATATATGCTTTGGTGTATAAATCGGTTTTATACTGTTCTACCAGCTTATTAAATTCTGCTTGTTTAGATTCGCTTAAATTAACTTTGGCTCCATCTACAAACAACTGCTGAGTAGCCCAACGCTTAATAAAGTTTTGAACCAACAGCATACTATCTTCTTTGGAAGTGCCTTCAGAAACTAAATCTTTAATATCATCATAATACAAATAGGTATCGTTAACCCTTGCAACAGCAACCCTGTCGTCTGTTTTCTTAAAAAAGTCGCACGAGGTTACTAATATTAAGAGAAAAAATATGATGATTTTATCTTGCACCTATTGGTTTTTTATTTGGGACTTTACATTTTTTAAAGCCTCTTGGTTTATTACTATTTTATATTTTTCTGCGAGTTCTTTTAGCCATTTCTCTTCTTTATAGGCTTGATAATCGCTTATCACCAAACCTTTAGCTTCTTCTAATGTTTTTTGGGTTTCCGGCAGCACCTCTTTTACTTGAACCAAAACAAAAGCATTATTATGATTGTATATTTTAGATATTCCTTCTTTAAACTCAAAACCTTTTGGTAATGCTTGATGGTTGACATCCATGGTATCTACTGTAAAGATAACGTCTATTTTATCATTACTATTTACAAGTGCTTTAATTTGTTGTAATGCCATCCCCTTTTTTAACAGTTTTCCTACTTTTTTTAACGTTTTTTGATCTTTTGAAGAAGCTACGACGGCATCTACACGTTTTGGTGTTAGGTATTTATTTTTATTTGAGTTGTAGTAATCCTGAATTTCTAAAGAATCGGTTTTAGCCGTATTCCAAATGGTGGTTTCCATTAAATCGAACAATAACAATCCATCTCTATATTCGGCGACCACATGGGCGTATTCTTCGTTTTCGTTTTCAAGATTATCTTCTTGATATGTTACTAAATTCGTATTTAAAAACGCGTTATAATGTTTTGAAGCCAAGGTTTTAAAATCGGTCTTTGCAGCAGTATTACGTTGCACCGAAACTAAATAATCGCCAAAATCTTTATATGTTAATTGCTTGTTTCCTATTTTAACCAGTGGTTTATCGGCAGTAAAATCTTTAGGAAGTTGCCAAGTACTTTTAAAATAATCGGTATTTAAAATAGATGTAAAATACGTTAACGCAGGTTGTTCCTCTGGAATATTGTATTTTGTTTTAAGCTTAGTATATAAAGCTTCATCTATTAATTTAGAACGCTCATCACGTTTTACTTTTTGCTCCAATTCCGATTTCATATCTTCAAAAGACGCAATTGGCTTTTTGCCATACAATTTTACAATATGCCACCCGTATTGCGTTTTAAAAGGCTCGGACACCTCGCCTATTTCATTTAAACCAAAAGCAGCACCTTCAAACTCGTTGGAGTTTATTTGTCCGCTAGAAAATGGCGCCAACATACCACCGTTTGGTGCTGAATTTGTATCATCTGAAAATTGTTTTGCCAAAGCTTCAAAATCTTCACCTTGTTTTAGCTTTTTATAAATATCCTGGATTCTATTTTCTGGCTTTTCAGCTAAGGAATCGCCCGGTTTTTCTACAACCATAATGTGTGCCACCGTACGTTCGCCTCTAGATTTTCTTTTGTCTTGTACATATACAATATGATACCCAAACCGAGTTCTAAACGGTTGTGATATATCGCCAACTTTGGTATTGAACGCAGCATTTTCAAACGGATAAACCATTCTAAAACCTGAAAAATAGCCTAAATCTTCTCCATAAACCGTTTGTCCATTATGCACTTCTTGTCTTACTTTATCAAACCCTTCTTTTAAAGCTCTATTACGCAAGTTTAAAATCGAATTATAAGCTGTCAACGTATCGTTAGGGTTCGCGTCTTCTGGAATCTTTATTAAAATATGTGATGCTTTTACATCATTAGAAATACGCTCGTATGCTTCTTCCACCAAAGCATCGGTTACTTTGGCATCTGTAATAAAACTTTTTGCTAATTGCTTCTTGTAACTGTCCAACTCGCGTATGTATGTTGGCTTCTCTTGAAGTTCTAAAGCTTTTGCTTCTTTTAACTTGAGTTTGTAGTTGGTAAAAAGCGACAGATACTCATCTACATCTTTTTGGGATTCATCTTGAACTAAATCTAAATTTTTATTATAAACCCTTAAAAATTCTGAAACATAAACGGGTTCATCATCAATACTAAACAATATGTCTTTATTAGCAGATTGACCGTTAACATTTGTAATAAATACTGAAAAAATTAAAATAAATAAATACTTAAAGTTCATTTGAATAAAATTTATTATGATAGCACAAAAATAGCAATATAAAGCTATAATGCAAGTTGCTTTTAAAAACGATTAAAAACATAAAAAAATTTCATTTTTAAGCAGTGAACTCGTATAAACTTTTCATAATTGGCTAAAAAAATTGCCCATTTGCACTCGCTTTTAGTCTTTTCTTCCTTCCGTAGCCTTGCTATACAACTCAAAAAAGCCTTCAACCGAGTACTAAATGACTAATTTTCGCTTCAATCAAAAAAGTTTATACGAGTTCAGTATATTTTTTTACCTTTCAATATTGTTTTTTATTATAATACTATGCGGAAATTAAAGCTAATATGGGATTTTCATGGTCCAGATGCCATTAAAATTGCACAACATCATGAAATTCATTTAAAAGAATACATCCAACTAGAAAAATTGGACATCACAATTACAGGCTTTGAAACTATAAGCAATGTGCATGCCCTCGCATATTTGGTTGTAGATGAAGCAAACATGAAACCCATTCGAGATGCTTTAAAACCACATAGAGGACAGGTTTATGGCTAAAAATAAACCATGGACTTGAAGTCCATAGTTTTGTTTGCAGACTAATCTGCAAGGTTAGTTTGCGAAATTAATCGGTGAAATTTTACCGCAAATTCGCAAATTTTTATCATTTTAGGTAATCTGCGAATTTGCGGCAAAATTTTCAGAACCTAAAAGAGCAAGTCAATATGTGTAGCTTTGTAGTCTTGAAAATTTAGTTACCTAAACTTGTCATTAAAAACATCAAGAGCTTTTGAAAATAAAACTAGACGGATTTGTCCTGGCTATAATAGCCATTGTTATTACGGCTTATTTTTTTCCCAACTGGGGCAGTAAAAATAGCCCAGTTCCCTTAAGCCTTATTGGAAGTATTGGGGTATCATTAATTTTCTTTTTTTATGGGTTAAAGATAAGCCCGGAAAAGATAAGAATAGGTTTAAAAAACTGGAGATTGCATCTCTTGGTGCAATCATCAAGCTTTATTTTATTTCCAATACTTGTTATGGGATTTTATCCGCTTATATCTAACGAAAGCAACCATACAATTTGGTTGGCGTTTATGTTTTTGGCAGCGCTTCCTTCAACAGTGTCATCATCTGTAGTTATGGTGTCCATTGCAAAGGGAAATATTCCGGCTGCTATATTTAACGCTAGTATTTCTGGACTTATTGGAATTATTATTACTCCTCTATGGATGGGACTATTTTTACAAGAAACCACCACTGATTTCAACTTAGGAAGCATTTACTTAAAACTACTTACCGAAATTTTATTACCAGTAATTATTGGGATGTATTTACAACGCTATTTAGGCGATTTTGTTAGGAAACATCTACGATATCTCACCTTATTTGATAAGGCTATCATCTTACTTATCATTTACAAAAGTTTTGCTGAATCGTTCACAGAACATGTTTTTAACTCAGTTAACTTTTCCGATTTACTACTCATTTTAACTGCTGTTATTGGGTTATTTGTGGTCGTCTTTTTGATTATTAAACAGATTGCAAAATATTTAGGTTTTACTTTAGAGGATCGCATCACAGCACAATTTTGCGGCACCAAAAAATCATTAGTACATGGTACCGTTTTTTCTAAAATACTATTTCAAAATACGGCATCTGCAGGTATTATATTGCTTCCACTTATGTTGTATCACTTTATACAGATATTCATAATCAGTATCATCGCAGCAAGGTTCGAAAGGCAAATTTAACCTTCTAAAAGTTAGTCGAATTTAGCTTTTAGTTTGGTTTAATTGGTACATATGCAACAATTTCAAAGCGGAACTATCCCAAAAAAAAAGGCTTTAATATGTCTACTAAAGCCCTTTTAATTTTATCAATAAACCTAAACCTATCTGGAATAATTAGGCGATTCTTTGGTAATGGTTACATCATGCGGGTGACTTTCATTAATACCACTCGCCGTAATTTTTACAAACTGACCTGTTTCTTTTAAAGTCGCAATATCTTTAGCTCCGCAATAGCCCATACCTGCACGCAAACCACCAATAAACTGATGGATGCTTTCATATAAATCACCTTTATAAGGCACACGACCTACAATACCTTCTGGTACTAATTTTTTAATATCGTCTTCAACGTCTTGAAAATAACGGTCTTTACTCCCTTCTTTCATCGCTTCCACAGACCCCATCCCACGATATGATTTAAACTTTCTGCCTTCATAAATAATAGTCTCACCTGGCGATTCTTTAGTTCCTGCTAATAGCGACCCTAACATCACCGTGTCTGCACCTGCTGCAATGGCTTTAGGGATATCACCTGTGTAACGAATTCCACCATCGGCAATTACCGGAACGCCTGTGCCTTTTATAGCTGCAGCGACTTCTAAAACTGCTGAAAACTGAGGAAAACCAACACCTGCAACCACACGTGTTGTACAAATAGATCCCGGACCAATACCAACTTTCACGGCATCGGCTCCTGCTTCTACTAAATATTTCGCTGCTGCTCCCGTAGCAATGTTACCAACAATTACATCTAAATTCGGAAACTTCGCTTTAATGCCTTTTAGTACACCAACCACACCTTTGGTATGCCCGTGAGCGGTATCAATTACCACCGCATCGACGCCTGCATTTACCAAAGCTTCGGCTCTATCAATCGCATCGCCCGTAACGCCAATAGCTGCAGCAACACGTAAACGTCCATACTGGTCTTTATTAGCCATAGGCTTTTGACTCAATTTTGTGATATCCCTAAACGTAATTAAACCCGATAGTTTGTAATGGTCGTCAACAATAAGCAGTTTTTCGATTTTATGTTGTTGAAGTATTTTTTCGGCATCTTTTAAAGAGGTTCCAACGGCAGCAGTTACTAAGTTTTCACTAGTCATGACCTCAACTATGGGGCGTTTTTTATCGTGCTCAAAACGTAAATCTCGGTTGGTTACAATCCCTTTTAGCGTTCCATCTTCATCTACAATAGGAATACCACCAATACCGTATTCAGCCATCGCTTTTTTTGCATCGTTCACTATGGCCGTAAGTGGCAACGTTACTGGGTCTATAATCATACCGCTTTCGGCACGTTTTACTTTTCTAACTTTTAAAGCTTGTGCTTCAATAGTCATATTTTTGTGCAATACACCAATACCGCCTTCTTGCGCCATGGCTATAGCCATTTTGCTTTCGGTAACGGTATCCATAGCTGCCGAAATAATAGGCACATTTATGGTAATGTTGCGTGTAAACTTTGTTTGAATATTAACTTCGCGTGGAAGTACTTCTGAATATGCTGGAACTAGTAGAACGTCATCATAGGTTAACCCTTCTCCTAGAATTTTATTTTGATGTGCAGTCATGGTGCAATTATGATTATAATTGCGTGCAAATATACACATTTTTTTCTGTTTGAATTGCGTAAAACCAAAAGAATAAGTGAACTTATCTTGACTTTCTCTATTTCCTAAAAAATGGCTAAAATTTATCCATATTTCTTTACTATTTTTATGCGTAGCGATGCTATGCCTTGCAAGAAGCGCCTCATCTGTACAAATTTTATCTCATTCCTGCCTGCCGGCAGGCAGGTTCGGTTAAAAACAAAAAGTCAAGATGAGTTCATAACAACAACAAATTATCGGTTGGTATTTTCAAAATACCCCCTGAGTGTGTTTAAAGCGTACTCATACCGCATGTCTTTGTTGGTTAAATCACCTGTAAATCGAATCGCTTTTGGGATAAATATTCCATACAAACACTTGCCTTTTAAAATATTTCCCATCTTTTTTAGACTATGGGAATCAATGTTATTAATAATAGCATTAACCCAAACATACTGCTCTTTGTACAAAATAGCTTTATCCCATTGTAAACCAGTTTCTCCATTTAGAATAGCTGTTGATTTAAATAGGGTATTTATTTCAGGGAATGAATTTTCAAAAACCGACTCGCTGCAACTATTGGCATAGGTCATCATCTTTTTATTCACAAAAATAACATTAGGAAACGTTTCCATGGTGTATAATTTGCTGGAAATAAAATGCACCATTTTAAACCAAACAACTTGGTGCCCCTGTTTTTCAACTTCAGCATTTGCCCATTTGTAAAAATCTTTACGCTCTGCAATGGTGGTGTACTCTTGGGGTAGATTGTTTTCTAGATTAAAAGCATTGGCAAGTCTCCAAACAGCTGTGTTGTTTATTCTATCGGATTTTAACCAATCGGAAGGCAACAGGTTTTCCGTATGGGTGATTTTATGGTAGATTCTTAAACTTTTCCATTCCTTTGCATTCATAGACAGACTTGAAATAAGTAGAAATAAAAAATAATACATTCTAAAACTCATCATTGCATAAAACTACAAGAAAATACTATTCAAATTTATCTCATTTCGTTTAATTTTTTCCAACAACCTTAACGTCTTCTAAAACCGCCGCCGGACCTGTTTTGGTATCTATCACCCATATTCATGTTTTGGCCTGCAAATCGTCCAAATTTATAAACAAAGGTTAGCATGAAGTATTGTTCTAATATTTTATTCTCTACATCTTGAATAGCCGTTTCGGAAACGGACCTATTATAGCCATTATTTTTTCCTAAAATATCATAGCCAACTGCTGTTAAAGTTGCTTTATTATCCCATAACTGCACGCCTAATCCTGCATTCCAAAAAACAGCAGCACCATCAAAATCATCACCTACCCTACTGTTATATCGGTACGATACTTTATTAGTAAAAAAGGCATCTTTTAGAAAAAACACAGAAGATTCCAATCTTAAATTCTGTACAAAATAATCGTTATCGTTATATGTATTGGTATCGTATTTAGTATGAGTCATCGCATAACTGTAAGATGTGCTTATATCTATTTTCTTGTTATGTGAATAACTTAATGACAGCGATGGTCTAAGCGTATGCGTTTTTGTTGTGAATCTTACAGCATTCTGAATGGATTTAATGTTTCTATAATCACCATGAAACCTTAAATTGATATTGAAATTATTTTTTTTGCTGAAATATGACTTTGAAATAGCCGTATTTCCCGAAACACGATAATCGCCATTTATATTTTCGTAGGTTGTATAGCGTACTAAATCTGAATCTGTTATGGTCGAATTAATAATTTTATCTTGTACAAATTCAGCCTTGGCATTTGCCGTAACATTAATATTATTAAACGCAATATTATTTTGGTATTTTAGATCAATCTCATGACTTACGGCTGGCTCTAAAAAAGGGTTTCCAGTTCTTATATTGGTTATATTACTAACATCGGAAATGGGCTGTAATTGGCTAATGGATGGTAGGTTAACATTTTGGTCGTAATCCAAAGTGATGTTTTTATAGCCTTTTTCGTCACGATAACGTATTCTACCCGAATAAGTTACATATTCAAACGCATTTTTAAAATTACGTGCATTAATAATATGGTCTTTATAATTTCTAAACGTATTGGTGTAAGAACCATTCACTTCAAAACGAAATTCCTTGTAATCGTATCGCAGTCCTAATGTTGGTCGAATGGTAGTAGCGATGTATCGACTATCTACGCTTATTTGGTCATTAAAACTCGTATAATCGGCATCATTTTCATCAAAATCGTAAATAAACTTTTCGTCCTTTTGGCTGTTTACCGTCGCACTGTACCTTGGTATGATTCTAAAATTGTTCAATAACTCTTTGCTCCATCTGGCATGTAAATTTATTCTTGCTCCCGAATTATTGGTATTTGAGATTTGGTCTTGCACAACACTGGTGTTGCTGCTTTCCAAATCATTTCTAGAATAGTTTGAAC
This sequence comes from Mariniflexile sp. TRM1-10, assembly GCF_003425985.1. Lineage (NCBI taxonomy): Bacteria > Pseudomonadati > Bacteroidota > Flavobacteriia > Flavobacteriales > Flavobacteriaceae > Mariniflexile > Mariniflexile rhizosphaerae. The sequence goes on along the minus strand of NZ_CP022985.1, from coordinate 3,352,338 downwards.
CTTCAGCATCTTGTTTATCGAATGCGGTACTAAACCCTATATTAAAGTAATCTCTTTTTTTTCCGACTCTTGAGGTGACACTAAAATCGTTGTTAAAATTATAACTTGAGTTGCTCGAATTATTTTCAGAAAAATAGGTACCTACTAAATCACCATTGGCATATTCCGAAATTCGATCTACCGTTGAAAAAGAGTCGTTATTTGAGCTATTAAAATTGGTGACATTCGATAATTGCACATGGTTTCTAGAGCTTTTGTTTTTGGGTTTAATAAGAAATTTTAAATCCGACCCCACATCATGACTATCAGAATCATTAAAACCTCTACTAGTCGCATTGGTTATATAATTTAAATCGGGCAGGAAATTCTCTGTATAACTTTTTTGTGCCCTATCGGTGCTTTGGTTACTGTACCTATAATCGGCATTTACACGGGTTTCGTTCCATTTTCCTTTAGAAAAATTAGCGCCTAAAAAATCGGATTCTATATAGCCATTACTGGAATCGGCATCGGGCAACGAATTAAATCCTTTGGACATATTTATATTGTTTGTCCCCATAATAATGCCTAATTGCTTGCCATCAATAAGCTGAAACAGGTTGGCATTGGCTTGGTATTTTTCATCGGTGCCATAGCCCAAATTGACATCTCCAAAATAGGCTTTATTTTGTCCTTTCTTTATTTTCAGGTTTATTTCTTTAGTACCGGAATCAGATTCTTCACCTGTAAATTTCTGCATATCCGTTTTATAATCGGTTACCTGAACTTTACTAACAGCATTACTAGGAATGTTTTTTAGAGCAATAGCACCATTCTTTTCTCCAAAAAACCGCATCCCATCGACATTAATGGCCTCTACTTCAACCCCATTGACCGTAATGATGCCATCTAGATCTATTTCGACCCCTGGTAATTTTTTCAATAAATCCTCCACCTTATCATTTGGCATGGTTTTAAAACTATCGGCATTATATTCTATCGTGTCTTTTTTAATTAAAATAGGGGGCGCTTTCCCGATGATGGACACCACGTTTAATTCTTCAACCTGATCGTCTAACGTCAGACTTCCTAAGTTTAGTTGCTTGCCCGCAGGCACATCGATATCCTTTTTAAATGGCTTATAACCCATATAGGCAATATTGAAAATAGCCTTGGAATCGTTCTCGGTATTTACCTGTAATGAAAACTCGCCATTTTTATTTGTAATACCATAAGATATGGGGATACTGTCTTTAATACTTTGAAGATATACCGTAGCGCCTTCTAAAACATGAGCGTTTTGGTCTTTAACAACGCCTTCTAAAGTAAATTTTTGTGCAAATGATGTTGTTGAAATAAATAACGACAGTACTACTACTAATTTTTTCAATGTGGTTTTTTAGTTAGGTTTATGCATTAGACCTAACTATCATTAGAAAGTTTAATATATAAATGTTAAATAAAACCTAAAGAAATCGTTTAGTACATGATAAAAATCCAAATATAATCAGATGTCAGGAGCTTGTTGTAACTTTATAAATAATAAGGACTTCGACGAGCTCAGTCTGACGTGGTCAATTATCAATTTGCAATTAACAATTACCGATTAAACAATTCAACAATAAACAGTAATAAATAATCAACAATGTTGGTAATAGGACTTCGACTGCGCTCAGTCTGACATGATCAATTATCAATTTGCAATTATCGATTAAACAATATTTCTTGAAGCATACTATCTTTAAGGCAGAACCTCGAAGAATTCTTTTCGATTAGATTTTAATTTGTAATGTCGCATACCAAGTTCTTGGTTCCGATGGAATGATTCCTGGACCTGGATACCCCGTGGCACGTCTTGTAAAATAGGCGTTATTTAACAGGTTATTAATTCCTGTTTCCAGTTTGAAACGTTTGTATGTGTAAGCTAATGATACATCCAAGACATCATAACTAGGTATTTGTCCTACCACACCTTCTCGTAGTTCCCCATTTTCTGCACTTAGAGAATTAAAAGCATCGGTATATTGCTCTGATAAGTATGAATATTGAATACTTCCCATTAAATTTTTGTAACCAAACTTTAACATTGTTTTCATATTAAGCTTAGGAATAAACTCTACAGTATTTCCTTGTATGCCACTTTTTAAAGACTTGGTATATTCTGATTCTATATAGGCTAAATTTAGACCTAATTTTAACTTATATTTGGATGACGAATTTTTAAATATCTCTAAAACATTCCAGTCTATAAAACTTTCTAATCCATAAATAAACGCATCCCCTACATTAGTTCTTACCCTATTGGCTCTATTATCCAAAATATCCCCAATTCTGTTATTATAGGCAACACCAAAAACTCCAAAATCGTAAGAAACAGAACTTTTAAGCTCTCCTCTTACCCCTACATCTACAGTAAAACCTTCCTCGTCAGTAATATTTTCGTCTATAATAAATGTTGGGCTTACCGAACGAATATCGTTAAATGTTACTGAACGATAATTTTGAGATATATTTCCATACATTTCTGCAAAAGAATTGGGCTTATAACTTGTACCAATACCTAACAACACGAACGATCTATCGAACACTCGATTATCTTCATTTTCAACTGAAAAAATTAAGTTATTTGCATTATCGTAGTTTTTAGTAAAATATGTTCCTTCACTTTCTGTTTTAATATACTCAAATCTAAATCCTGGTGTAACAGAAAACTTATCGGAAAATCTAAAAATATTTTCTCCAAAAACTGCTAAATTCCTATTTGGATACTTAAAACTTGAAACATTCGGGTAATCGGGATACTCCTCATTATAAATTGTAAAATTAGGTTCCTCCCTCTTATCTCCAGCTCCCTGAATACCTTTATTATTTGCATTATAATACTTAGATCCAATTAAAAAAGCTGATTCATTACCAAACAAATTGTATTTAGTTAATAACCTTGCTTCAGCACCCCAGTTTTTAAAATCTCCTATTAATACATCTCGATTATAAAAATAACTACCATCTGATTCTTTTAGATCATCAACAACTATTGGATTCTTATTCATGCCTGAAGGATATGGATCCCCTCTAAACCCTACTGCTTTTCTTGAAGCATCCAACCCAAACAAATTAAAAGTAAAATTGGTTTGTTCTGAAAATTTATGATCGAGTTTTACATTATATAATAACCAATCTACCTGAAACCAGTTTCTAGAACGATTACTTTGGTAGGGGTCATTTTCAAACATCGTATCGGTTAGTCCTCCGCCTTGCTGCGCCAAATAGTGCATGTAGGTGACGTCGCCTGTCATTTTGGTTTTGTCGTTAAACTGGTAGCCCACATGCGCAAAAACGTTCTTAGACTCAAATTCTGAATTCGGTCTAAACCCATCACCTGTTTTATAATTGAAATAGGTATAATAACTAAACTTATCTTTCGTACCGCTTAAACTGGTGAAGTTGGTATATAAGCCAAAACTGCCCAACGTATTTCTTGTGATTAATTCTATGGGTTTGTTGGGGTTTGGTTCTTTCATTTTAAAGTTAATCAAACCTCCAAACTGTGTGCCGTATTGTAACGAAGCGGCACCACGAATTACTTGTATTTCTTTTAAACCTTCAGAAGCTGGTGTATAGTAACTTTCTGGGTATCCCAACACATCGGCACTGATATCATACCCATTTTGGCGCGTATTAAAATTGGCTGTTCTGTTGGGGTCTAAACCACGACCGCCAATATTCAACTGTAAACCCGCATCGTCGTTTTGGTAGATGTTTAACCCAGCTACCTGACTGTAAAGTTGGCGTGCGTTATTAGATGCCAAATTAGCCATAGATTGATCAACCAAAATGACTTCTGTTTTTTTTCCTGCATAAATGGCTGTACCTTCAACATCTTTTAAACGTGACAGTTCAAACGCTTTTGCCTTTCTAGCGGTAATCTCTACTTCAGATAAGTTTACCGACATCTTTTTTAGGGCCACGTTCACTTCGGTGTCTCCTGAAACGGTTACGGGGACTTCTTCTACATCAAAATCATAAGAGAAAAATACCAACGTGATATGTTCCTTGTTGGTGTTAAATTCGTAGTAGCCAGAAGCATTTGTTTTGGTCAGCAATCCTGAAACTTTATCGTAAACCTCAACCTCTATAATGGATTGATTGTTGGCATGAGTAACAACTCCCGAAACTTTATGTTGTGCAAATGTCTGGATTCCTATAAATAGGATTACAATTAATTTAAAATCCTTTAATGTCATCTTTAAATGGTAAAACCCATGTTTTATGTTGGAATGATTCTTTTTCTTTATATAAATCGACAGTTTTATCGATAAATGGCTGACTTAACCGCCCGTTTAATGCCACATAACTCTCAGCAAATACTTGGACGTTTTTATGCCCTTGTGATGTAAAATGGTCGCCTAAATAATGGGCGTAATCCAATATAAAATCAGGTTGAAAGCTCATCTGCTTTTCTTGAAATGACGTCAAAAAATCGGAATTTCTAACTACAAATGCTTTTCCTGTTTTGGCATCCTTAATAGTGAAGGTGGTATAACCCATTTTTTCCATGAGCATGACGCGCCACGAAAACCGATACCCTTCTTCGGTCCAAAACAACTCACCAGGGTATAACAGGTAGCGAAATGGAAATACGACTTGAATGGCAAAAAACACAGCTAAAACAGGTAATACTATATGTTGTTTTCTGAAACTAAAAGCTTCTTTATAATCTATTCTATATGCTCTTGTGAACGGTTTGAGGATGCCTTTTAAAATTGAAATGATTTTTTGATGGAACTTGGCATCAAAGAAAATAAGTGTCGAGACAATCATGATAAAAGGAAACATGCCTATTGGGAACAGTATTCGGGTAAACACATGGAAAAACACGACTAGGGCAAACGCCACCCATCGGGTTCTTTTGTACACTAGTAAAAACGGAATGGATAAATCGTATAACATCCCACTCCAACTCATGGCATAATGAAACCATTCCTGTTGCATGAGGTTTTCACCAATAAAAGGCAAATCGTATTTAGATGGCAACCATATTTTTAATGGCATGGCTTTTAATAACCAATCGGAATTAATTTTAGCTAAACCCGCATAAAAATAGACAATGCCCAAAAGGAGTTTTACACTGTCTATAGTCCATTTGGGAACGCTTTTATAAGATGTTCTTTTAAACAGATTATCAACTGAAAAATAGGCATTGGCCGGTAAAAAAATCATTAAAAAACTTAAGAGGCTTATACAGTAATAATGATTTAAATACGTGGCTTTATCCATGAGTTCGATGTAAGTAAAACTCAGAAAAAAAACGATGATCGCTAGTCTGTATTTAAAACCTAAAGTGACCAGTAAGGCTGAAATCCCACAAATTATAAAAATAAGATAGGTGGCTTCTCCCAAAGGTTTCACCCATTCGAAACCGTAATACGGAAAATGGAATTTAGGTTTGATGTATAAGGTTTCAATCCAACCATTAGCCCAAAAACGAATGATGCTAAACAACATCATCATGCCAAACAACATACGAAATACAGCTAATGGTGCTGCATCTGTTTTTGTACTTAGGTATGTTTTGAGATTGAAATCCATATAAAAAACGAAAAGATTCCCTAACGAATTAGAGAATCTTTAGTTGCTTTATTATTTAATATAAGTAATCGCCATTATTATAACTAATCGCCATCAGCATCGACATAATCTACACTAATGTTGAAAGCTTGTACCATATCAACCTTTAATAGTATAACCACTTTTTGTAACTCGTCATAAGCCATGGTCATTTTAGAATTATCGGTATTCACTTGGTTTGAAAAATTAGCGTCTAAAGCTTGTACTTTAGTACGAGCTACATTTAATTGATTGTTTATCAAAGTACTTAAATCTTCTCTACCTATGGTAACATTCAAATAATCCAAATAAGCTTTAAAACTATTTGAGGTTGAAGAAGTATTATAAGCTTTTCCGTTAAAGAAATTCTGAACTGCATTTATCGCTTCTAAAACCAAATCTTTAGATACTTCTTGATTGTAATACCCTTCTACTTTATCAGGCAACGGATTTGTGGAAAAAACCCCTGCTGGGATTCCTATTTTGTTGGCACGGAGCCCTTTTTCGTAATAAAATATAAAATCGTTTGTTAATTTATTTGTAGAACTTGTTGCGGTATTTGTAGTGCTGTTAATAAACGTATCTCTATAACCCGAAGTCCAATCGTTCAAAACCGTTTGTGTGAGCGATTTCATTTGATCTACCAAATCTGATACATATGTTTTATAGCCACTAGCATTAGCGTTTGTAGTATATATGTCTAATATGGCAGCATCATCGGATGCGACACCATATAATAAATAGTCTAATGCTGGAAATCCTACAGCATCGTTATTATTGGAGTGTGTTAAGTCATAAGTACCGTTTGCTATGTTGGCTTCAACATCGGCCACTGTCGTTGGGTAAATATTCATTTGGTAGGCGTAGTTTATGGCTTCAGCTTTACCAATATTAAACATTTCAGCATATTGCCATACTTTATAAGCATTTAACCATGCGGTACGAAAAGCGTCTAAATTGGTTTGATCTGGTGTAGCCACAAATGTGTTTTTTGCAGTAACCAAAGTTTCTAACTTAGTATTCAAATCCTGAAAAACGGGAATAATGATATTATCTGCCCAGTTAATAAGCATGGTTTGTCTATCAAAATTATCTTTCGTTTTATTGTCACCATCATCGGAACCACTACAGGCAACCATTACTATAGTTAAAACGACTACTGAAACGATTTTCTTTATCATAACTTAATTAATCTAAATATTTTGCAAATATAAATAAGCAGATGGATTATTACAGTAATCCATCTGCTTTATGTTAGAAACTAATATAATATCTTTAGTTTGCAGCTGCATTAACCGTAAATCCAAATTCAGTCGCTATTTCAGCAGATATGGCATCTAAAGTTGCTGCTTCAACATCCCAAAAGCCATTACCAGCCATAAGATCCTCTACAAAAGCATTCACCTCGGTATTCGTAAAATAAGGAACATCTGTATTTGGTTTTCTAGTAAATTGTAAACTGTAAATAAAACCAAATCCTTCAGATAATTCATGAAACGCTTTTGCGTTATCGTTACCCGCTAACGATGCTTTACCTGCCTGTAAATAATGTACAGCACGTACTGCAATAACTTTAGAAATGTTCTCTCTTATAATTTGCACTTGGGCATCACGAACATCGTATTCTTTTGCTACAATGGCTGCTCTACCTAATTTAAAAGCTTCATATATTGCATCGGCAATTCCTGCAAAATCACTATCTGCATCCACCTGTCTTAAATAGCTATTTAAAAAACTATCGGCTTGCAACGTTGGAACTGCTGGATCTTCTTCAGCACCGTATAAATAACCATACCCCTCATCCCATTTGTGTTCCATTGTGGTATAAGATTTCCCAGCTTCAACAATATCGTCATTATTATTTACAATGTTACTGCCTTCATCTAAAACTGATGTACTTAAATAGTTGTTAAGCATTTGGTCTGCCATCAAACCACCGATAAGGCCTTTAGCAACCGCTTGGTTTAATTCCAATCCTTTCCCATTTACATAACGGATAGAACCTCCACCCAATTGTTGTATCTGACCTGCTGAACCAGCTGTAGCAGCAAGGTCCCAATTAACAAATACCGTGTTAGCTTGCTCTGCAATCCAACCATCAAAATCTGCTTTGATAGCGTTTGATACCGTCGTGTTAGCTGAAAAATAATCTTTAGAAGCAGCTACTTTGCTTCGTACATTTTTATTAGATGCATTAAGGTCTGCTTCAGAAAAATCATCATTTCCTTCAACATGTTCAAACATCGCTTGTAACTGTTCTGCTGTGTTTGTATTAACCTTTAAAGCCGAAACCAATTCACCAGCCATAGTAATACGTGTGGTTTGACCACCAAAACTAACAGTTGATGACCCATCACGTGTAAAAACGTAAGTCGCAGGGGTTTCTATTTGGTTTGAATTGTTGTCATCATCATTTGAACATGATGTCATTAATGCCGCAGCTACTGCTACCATTGATAAGATTCTTTTCATTTTGCTTTATTTAGACTTGATATAAATAATAAATTAATTCTCGTGCAAAAATAAAATACAAAATGAGAATCACAAAGTTTATTTAGATTAAATTTAAATTAACTTTATAACTATATGATTATTAAAAACTTAAACTTAATGATAAACGGTAAAAATCTTAGTAGCTTCATTATGGGCACTTTCAAAACTCAGGGCATTTAGACTGTTGTTTTTTTGGGAAGTGAAGTACGACAACAACTTTTCAGTGGGCATATTACCTGTTAATTCATCCTTTGCCATGGGGCAACCACCATAACCTTGAATAGCACCATCAAAACGTTTACAGCCTGCTTTGTAAGCGGCATCTACTTTTTCGAACCAGGTAGATGGCGTGGTGTGTAGATGGGCACCAAACTCTATATTGGTATATTGTGGTATTAAATTTGAAAACAGGTACTGAATGCTTTCCGGGTTTGAGCTACCTATCGTATCACTCAACGATAAAATTTTAACGCCCATACTGCTTAAACGTTCGGTCCACTCGCCTACTATACCAACATTCCAGGGATCTCCATACGGATTACCAAATCCCATAGAAATGTAAACAACCACTTCTTTATTGGCTTTGTTGGCAATTTCCAAAATCTCGGAAAGCGTTACAACTGACTGCGCAATGGTTTTGTGCGTATTTCGCATTTGAAAATTCTCTGAAATTGAAAACGGATAGCCTAAATAATTTATTTCAGCATGTTTACAAGCGTCTTCTGCACCTCTAGTATTTGCTATAATGGCAAGTAATTTACTTGTTGTATTGCTTAAATCCAGCATGGATAGTACCTCGGCAGTATCAACCATTTGCGGAATGGCTTTTGGCGAAACAAAGCTTCCAAAATCAATCGTGTCAAAACCAACACGCAATAAAGACTGGATGTATTGCACCTTTTTCTCTGTTGGAATAAACTGTTTGATGCCTTGCATAGCGTCTCGTGGACACTCTATTATCTTTATTTGGCTTGACATTATGTTGATTAAAATACGATGCTAAAAATACTATTATTTTATGAACTCAACTTGGCTTTTTTTGATTGAAGCGAAAAAGTCAATATAAATTCTATAAAAACTTATGTGAACATTTTATTTCTCTGTGTAATTTTTTGTTACTCAGAGTCTCATTAGTCATTAGTCATTAGTCATTAGTCAAAATTACTTTTTGTAAGCATTCACAAAAGCAGTCGACTTAAATAAAAAATTTTCTGAAACAGACTATTCTCGGGTCTTAGCCATCTGAGAATTCTTTAGATGTAAAACAATAAAAATAAGCAGATGAAAAACATTACTTTAACTTTATTTTTTGGACTGATACTTTCAGTAAGTGGTTTTGGCCAAAGCACTGCAGATTACAGCATATCACTTACAACTATTTGGAATGCGACCGACCATACTTCGGTTCCTGAAGATGCGCATTGGTCGGAGCTTGTTGGTGCCACCCATAATACCGCTAACGCGTTTTTTGAATTAGGAGTCGTCTCTCCCAACACCGATGGTATTAAAGATATGGCCGAATTAGGCAACAACACCAATTTTATGAGTGAAGTTAACACCGCCATTTCTACTAACAAAGCAGACCAGTGGATAAATGCCGGTAATTTAGCTGGTGCTGTTGGTACATTCTCTATTGACAATTTACAAGTAAGCGAAAACTTCCCTTTAATAACTTTGGTTTCCATGGTGGCTCCAAGTCCCGATTGGTTTATTGCCGTTAATAGCATCGACTTAAGGTCTGGAAACAATAGTGTCAACAACGGTTGGAAAGACAGTTTTACCTTAGATGTTTTTGCCTATGATGCGGGTACCGATGATGGTACCGATTACACCTCGGCTAATGCCGTAAGCAACCCACGTGTAGGTGTTTTTAAAATAACAGGTGCACCGATAAATGGGAACAAAATGGGCACTATAACGTTTACTTATAATGCTTCAACATTAAATACTGTTAGCCATCATCCTATTGAAACCATTAAAATATTCCCGAACCCAACAAAAGGACATGTTACGGTTTCCAACATTCAAAATAGCGACTTAAAATCCATTCAACTTTATAATGTTTTAGGGCGCTTGGTAAAAGACATCCCAACAGGTAATAGCCTTTCAAAAATAAATCTAAATCTAACGAACTTAAGTAAAGGTCTTTATCTGTTTAAACTGAATTCTATGGATGGGAAAACCAAAACCAGCAAACTTATTGTCAAATAGTCGATAAATCTCACGGTTCAACGTTTTTATTGTTCTGAAATAGCGAATAGGAATACATTTGAAAAAATGTTTTCCCCAAATGCATGTTTTAAAACCTAAATTACCTACTTTTTTATTATTTATACTGTTATCATTTGGCATAAATACCGTTGCCCAAAATGAAACAGTTTCATGCGGAACCGTTACCACAAAAGAATCCACAGCATTTTATAACAGCATAAAACCGCAACTTAAAAACCATGAGCAGGCTTTTATGCAAAAGCGGTTGTCTAAAAGCGTATCGTCTACAAAACTCATGAATTCCATTCCTGTTAAAGCGCATATTATTCGCAATTCCAACGGAACTGGAGGTATTAGTGAGGCAGATCTTAATACGGCTATTTCCGATTTAAATACCCTATATGCCGGTGCTTTTATGGAATTCTTTTTATGTGATGGCATTAACTACATTAACCAAGACAGCCTTTGCCATTTAAAGAAAGGTGATGAAAAAAACTTAATAGAGACCACCAATGTTGCGGGGTTAATAAATATATACTTTGCAGAGAATATAGAAAACGCATTGGAGGAGAGCATTTGCGGTTACGCTGATAACGAAGGCAGAAATGATGTGATTGTTATGAAAAATAGTTGTGTCACCAACGATTCTACATTGGCACATGAAATGGGACATTTTTTCTCATTAATGCACACGCATGGAACAGATGATACAAAAACCACCGAATTGGTAGATGGCAGCAATTGCGAAACCGATGGCGATGGTATTTGCGACACGCCTGCCGACCCCAAATTAACTAGCAAAAACGTTAACAATTTTTGCCAGTATATTGGAACCGAAACTGATGCTAACGGTAACACTTATACTCCAGATACAGGCAATATCATGTCTTATGCCAAGAAAGGGTGTCGTTCCCACTTTTCGCAACAACAGTTAGCGCGCATGTACGCCTTTTATCTTACGGCTAAAAACTATTTGGCTTGCCCGTCGTTTAATGCCAATTTTACAGCAGATGTTAGTCAAACTTGCGATGAATCGTTAACTGTAAATTTTGAAAGCAGTTCCGAAAACATGACCACATGGGCATGGGATATGGATAGTGATGGTGTGATTGATTATACCATCCCAAACCCGTCGCATACTTTTACAAGTGGGGTTTATGATGTCACGTTAACCGTTTCAAACAAACACAGAACTATAAAAAAAACCTATTCAAAATTTATAAAAGTCGGTAATGCTGAATCACTTTTTAATGAAGATTTTGAATCTTACAGTTTACAAAGCGATGTTAATTGGACTGTAAAAGACAGCACAGAGCATGGCTATAACTGGCTTTTAAATAAAGGGGAAACAACTTCAAGCGGCACAGGACCTACTTCGGTCAAAACAGCAAATAATCCATCCAATACCTATATGTATGCCGAAGCTTCGGGTGCACAACCTGGTGACATTGCCGAATTACTTTCACCGTGTATGGCTATCACAAACCCAAATTCGGGGCTGGAATTTTCATACCACATGTATGGAAAAGGTATTGGCGAATTACATATTGACATTAAAACGGAAGATGGTTACATAAACGATGTGATTCCCGCACTTATTGGAAGCCAACAAAAACATCAAGAGGATGCTTTTTTAATAAAGGATATTGATTTATCAGCTTATACAAACCAAACTATTAATGTGCGTTTTAGAGCTGTTAGAGGCAATAATTGGGATGGTGACATTGCGATTGACAACGTATTTATTAAAACCATTGACGTGCCCATATCCGATGCGGTTGTTAAGGTATACCCCAACCCCATTTCGGGCGACATACTGTATGTTAACACTCCAAATATGGACGAAACCCTCAGTTATAATCTAACCGATTTAACCGGAAACGCGGTATTAACCGGAAACTTAATCAATAAGCAAATACATGTGGGCAATCTTAGTTCAGGTATGTACTTATTAACCATTAGAAGCAAAGGTTCTACAGTTACCAAAAAGATTATAAAATAAGATTTAGTATCTGACAAAAATCCAAATATCAGTTTAAGTGTAGTCGAAGACATTGGAAATCATTAGTGTTCGATTCAAAGATTCAAGATTCAAGACCGCTTTGCTAAAAGAAACAAGACTGTTTTGCTAAAAGATAATAGACTAAAGAAAATAGACTATAGACTCAAGGACAACAAATTGATTTACTTTTCTATTTTTACAATATATAAACAACTAATTATTAATCCGTTGTGTGAAATTGAGGAAATTTAATTTATAACGAATTTTGATTATAATTTAAAGTCAATTTAGTACTCAAGTGTCAGACTGAGCTTGTCGAAGTCCCAATTGTAAACAAACAAGAAGCATTAGCCTTTTAGAATCGCTTTATTTATCGCTTTTACCAAACTAGGTCCTTCGTAAATAAACCCCGTGTAAATTTGTACTAAATCGGCACCTGCTGCTATTTTTTCTAAAGCGTCTTCGGCAGAATGAATGCCTCCAACCCCTATGATTGGGAAGGCTCTGTTGCTTTTATCCGCTAGATATTTAATCACCTGCGTGCTTTTATCTTTAATAGGCTGTCCACTTAATCCGCCGTTTCCAATGGCTTCCAATTGCTCATTTGAGGCTTTTAAACCCGTTCTGTCGGTGGATGTATTACTGGCTATAACACCATCTAAGTTGGTGGTAGCAACCAAGTCTATAATTTCATCCAATTGGATGTTGTTTAAGTCAGGAGCGATTTTTAAAAGAATGGGCTTTTGCTTGTTAAAACTTAGATTTGCTTTTTGTACGGCTCCAATCAATTCTTCCAAATATTCTTTGTCGTTTAGTTTGGCATGACTTCCCACATTTGGGCAACTTACATTCAGTACAAAATAATCTACATAAGGGTGCAGCGCATTAAAACATTCTAGGTAATCTTTAGTATAATCTTCGGGTTTCGTGTTGGTATTTTTTCCAATATTCCCACCAATAATCAGTTTGCCTTTGTTGGATTTTAATTGGGTTATAGCCGCTTCAAGACCTTCGTTATTAAACCCCATTCGGTTAATAATACCTTGGTCGTCTTTCAATCGGAACAAACGCTTTTTAGGATTTCCTGCTTGTGCTTTGGGTGTGACGGTGCCTATTTCAATAAAGCCAAATCCAAAGTTTGCCAGTTCGTTATACAGCACCGCATTTTTATCAAATCCTGCTGCTAACCCCACTGGGTTTTTAAAAGTAAGTCCGAATACGTTTCGTTCCAACCGCTTATCATTCACAACATATAAACTTCTAAAAACAGCAGCAAAACCTGGGATTTTAGAGCTGAATTTTATTAATGAAAACGTAAAATGGTGAATTTTTTCAGGGTCGAACAAGAAAAATAACGGGCGAAGTAGTAATTTGTACATCTGTATTATTTATGCAAAAGTACTTCTAAATATTGTAAATAAAAAATCGGCCTTTCCAAAAGCAAAAAAATTAATAATCGTACTTTTGAACCTCAAAAGGTTATTTGATTATCATAGAACTCGTTTAAACTTTTTTGATTAAAGCGAAAATTTAACCCTGCGCCAGCTGGCTCGTTCGCTAAAATAACCCACTGGGTTATTTTTACGCTCCGCCCTATGCTCGGTTGAAGGCTTTTTTGAGTTGCATAGCAGGGCTACGGAAGGAGAAAAAGGCAAAAAGCGAGTGTAAAAGGACAATTTTTTAGCCAATTATAAAAAGTTTAAACGAGTTCACACTCAAATTTCAAAATATCTTACCTTAACACTTTAAAATTCATTTCAAATGATTTCAAAAGAACACATCATTAAGCGCTTTATAAGTTACGTTACTATCGATACCGAATCGGATCCTACATCAAACACCACGCCCAGCACTGCCAAGCAATGGGATTTGGCCAACAAACTTGCCGAAGAACTAAAAACCATAGGCATGCAGGATGTTAGTATTGATGAAAACGCCTATATTATGGCTACATTACCTAGCAATGTATCGCATGCTGTGCCAACTATTGGATTTATTTCGCATTTTGATACCTCGCCCGATTTTACGGGTGCTAACGTAAACCCTCAAATTATTGAGGATTATAATGGGAAGGATATTGTTTTAAATGAAGCGGAAGACATCATACTGTCTCCCGATTATTTTGAAGATTTACTCCAATATAAAGGGCAAACCCTAATCACTACAGATGGCACGACCTTATTAGGTGCCGATGATAAAGCGGGCGTTACCGAAATTGTGACGGCTATGGAATATTTAATCAACCATCCTGAAATTAAACACGGCACTATTAAAGTGGGTTTCACTCCCGATGAAGAAATAGGCAGAGGTGCCCATAAATTTGATGTTGAAAAATTCGGAGCCGATTGGGCATACACTATGGATGGCAGTCAAATAGGCGAACTGGAATATGAAAATTTCAATGCCGCCAGTGCTGTTGTAAAAGTGAAAGGCAAAATAGTACACCCAGGCTATGCCAAAGGTAAAATGGTAAACTCCATGTACATTGCCCAAGAATTTATCAACTCATTACCACGTCTTGAAACACCCGAGCATACCGATGAATATCAAGGTTTTTTTCATTTATACGCCATAAAAGGCGACGTAGAAGAAACTGTTTTGGAATACATTATTCGCGACCACGATTTTGGACATTTTGAAGCACGTAAAGCCGTCATGGACAAGTTAACCAACGAGCTAAACGAGCAATACGGAAGGGAAGTTATTCGTGTTGAAATAAAAGACCAATACTACAATATGAGAGAAAAGATAGAACCTGTCATGCATATTGTAGGTATTGCCGAAGAAGCCATGAAACAACTACATATTGAACCTATAATCAAACCCATTCGTGGTGGCACTGACGGCTCACAATTAAGCTATAAAGGCCTCCCCTGCCCTAATATATTTGCTGGCGGACATAACTTTCACGGACGCTACGAGTATGTCCCTGTTGAAAGCATGATAAAAGCGACCCAAGTCATTTGTAAAATTGCTGAATTAACGGCTTTAGAAGAAGACTAAACGCATTTATATTTAAAACACTACTTATCAGTTCGAGTGATTCCGATTTTTTTTATCGGGATGGTATCGAGAACCAAACTCAAATCAGGCCCAGTTATAAAATAATTGGGTCTTTTTTTTATGCTATCCTTGACACATATTGACACATATTGAAACATATTGACACAAGTGCCCAAAAAAGTAGGGGTTTTGTTCGGGTTTTGTTCGTCTCTGGTTCGGGTGTATTTTTGTTGGATGGAGGGTTGCCCGAACAAAGGGTGAACAAATGTGAAATAAGACTGCTGTACCGCCTATTCTTTTTTTAAATGCCATTTATGTTTTTTGTAGGTGGACTTTTATTATATTCGTAGAGATGTAGATGATGTGACTGCAATTGAATTGCTTATTGTGGTTATGTGGTTGTTACCTGCAAGTTGAAAAAAATGCTCAGAAAATTAATTGAATACTGATTAAAATATGACTAAAAACCTTTATCTAAATTTATTTTTAAGTTTATTTATTTTGCTTCTTGGATTTAAATTTTCTTCTGGTCTTATAGACTATTGGACAATAAGAATTGTTAAAATATTATCCATTATTATTGCTGGTTTTTTCTTAATTAAATTTAATCCAAACTTACTTCCAAAAAAAGAAAATTCAAACTTCAAAATTCAATATCTCTTTCCAATTATAATTGGAATTATCGGTCTTTTTATCTTTGACTACTTTATTCTTTTACTAAACTATAAATTAATGGGTTGGGATTGGACTGGCGAAGTTAATCGAACAATATCTGAATCAGTTCTATTAATTGGATTTATAATTGCTTGGGGCCTATTAGAAGAACTCTATTGTCGTAGGATAATTGCTCAAGAAATCTTCAATTCTAAAGGTTTTTCTAAAGCACTCTGGATTTCTGCTTTAATTTTTGGACTTGCACATACATTTAGCGATTCTGGTTTCCTAACAACTTTTCTCGGTGGCCTAATAATTGGTTATGTTTATCTTAGAACACTAAATATTTGGTTAAGCATTTTTTCTCACATCACATATAATGTAATTTACTTTTTTGTTTCGCCAATTATAGACATAAAAATTGATGAATTCAGTTCATATCAAACAATAACAATGTTTTTAGGCTTTGGAATATTATTACTTTGGTCTATGTATCTGATTTTCAAAAAGCAAACAGAATTAAAAACCAGCAGGTAATAACTAGGTTTGTGTGGTCGGTAAGGCCAAACATGAACGCCTTGAACACAGTATATAAAAAATTGCTAGTTTTAGCTAAACCCAGGCTATGCATTCTGTGACTTCGTAGCAATATAAAAGAAAAAGTAAGCATCTATAAGAAACTGTATTTTACAATAAGGTGTGTGTTTTATTTTTAAACATCTTACTAAAAAGTAATATATTGCATACATAAACGATATAACTACAATAGTGATGCTGTTATTGTGGTTATATAGATGTTGGCAACAAGCTGAAAAGTACAGTAATTTCAAATTGAATAAAAGCAATAAATATTATTACAAAGTTGTTTCAAACATTCCTGAAAATGGAGCAATTATTAATACCGCCAATCGAATCGACGGTAATATGATAAAGAGATTGTCTGACTTAAATAACCTTTTCGATTTAATTTATGATTGCTCTGAATATCATCAAATATCAATTAAACAAATTTGGCTGAAATTAAAATCTCAAGAGATAATAGTATTTACTCGAAATAGACTGAAAAATGATTTAAGGAATATTAAAAGAGAAATTAAATCTCAAAATTTTATACTCGAATCTGAATTCAGATATTTTACTTATTACATTTTAGAAAAAGTCAGACAAGATTTAATTAGAACTTCAAAATCAGTTGCATTACCAAATAGATTTGAATCAAGTTACTTTTTTGGAAATTTAAAAGACTGTATGATATACTTGATTGGAATTTATGGACTATCATATAAAAATCAATCTAATAATTTAAAAATTATCGAGGTAGAATTTGAGAAAACTGAAACATTGCACAAATTCGACAATAATTTACTGACTGACTTTAAGGATGATTTCCTTTCAAATGATTTTTATTCAACATTGAAGGATTTTCTACTTTGCAAAGAGTCTAAAAAACCATTATTTGAATATGTATTTCAAGGTTCTTATAAAGTTATTAGAAATGATATTGAAATTCAACACCGAGTATAAAAAATTGTTAGTTTTAGCTAATCCAAAGTTAGTTGCCCGTTTGCTGGCTTCTGATTTTCCTTCGGAAAATCCTCGCCTAAAAACATGCAACTTTACACAAACATGTTGGCAATAATTTGAGAAAATGAATAAGATAAGATTAACATTTCTAATATTAATAACCTGTTTCTTTTCGTTCGGACAAACTAAAAACTATTCTGAAAAAGAAATCCTTGAGAATCAAAGAAAAACTACTGTTAAAATCATTGTTGCTTTACAAAAAAATAATGATGAATCCATTCTACAATATTTTGATAATATCAATAATGACATACATAAGAAACTTAAAAGTTGTGTAGCGGAAATTGAAAAATTCAAAAACTCAACTATGTTTTCTGACGTGATTGTTTTTGACGAAGGTTATAATATATTCCGATGCCGTTATTCTGACAAAACTAGAGCAAGGTTTCAAATTGACCTTTATTTTCATACTGAAAATCCGAATTCAAAAGTTGTCCAAATAAAAACAAAAACAGACCAAATATTAAAAAAAGAATATAAAGAAAGAATGAATAGTACGGAAATCCCTCCTGCTCCACCAAAACCAGATGGGAAATAAAAACTATTGCCCATAACTAAGCGTCCGAGTGGTCGGTGCGACCTAACATGAATGTCCTTTTGACTGAACCCTCTTTTCAAGTCACAGAATTCATATCAATATTAAAGAAGAGTAACATCTATAAGATTTTGTTCGGGTTTTGTTCGTCTCTGGTTCGGGTGTATTTTTGTTAGATGGGGGTTTGTCCGAACAAAGGGCGAATACGTGTGAAATAAGACTGCTATAGTGCCTACATTTTTAAAATATCTTTTGTTTTTTGTAGGTGGATTTTTTATTATATTCGTATATATATGATATAACTACAATTGAATTACTATTTATTGTGGTTATGTGGTTGTTGGCGTGCATTGTAAAAAGACAATTAATCAACATACCACAGAACCAAAAATTTTAACCAATACATAGATCATGAAAAAACTACAATTCAAGAAAGACATTAACGCATCTGCTGAGAAGGTTTACAATACTATGCTTGGCATTAACAATATTAAAACATACGAGCAATGGACATCCGAATTTAATCCAACCTCAACTTATGAAGGAAGCTGGGAAAAGGGGGCAAAAATCTACTTTATCGGAACGGATAAAAATGGTAAACGGGGTGGAATGGTATCTGAAATTGCGGACAACATGCCATTCCGGTTTGTTTCCATTCGCCATTACGGAATTTTAGACGGTGAAAATGAAATTACCGAAGGTGCTGAAGTTGAAAAATGGGCAGGCGGATTGGAAAATTACTCTTTTGAAGAAAACAACGGAGTGACAACCGTAACAGTAGATGTAGATTCAATGGAAGACTATATTGATTTTTTCAACAAGACTTTTCCAAAGGCTTTGGATAAGCTCAAAGAAATTGCGGAAAAATAGTTCAAAGACACAGACTACACACGCCAGACTCTGAGAAATCTGTGACTTCGTAGCATATAAAAGAAAAAGTAAGCATATATAAGAAACTACATTTTACACTAAGATGTGGTTTTTTATTTTTAAATACCTTACTAAAAAGTAATATATTGCATACATAAACAGTATAACTACAATGGTGCGGCTATTTATTGTGGTTAAACGATTGTTGGCAAACATTTGAAAATGAAATACCTGAAAATTATATTTGCTTTTTTCCTTTTAATTTTTCAGACATCTTGTCAAAAAGAAATAGTTGGAACTTGGTATAAATGCAACAAAGATGGAAGTTATTATGAATATAAAATAACTGACCAATACACAATTATGCTTTCAAGTAAATCTGACATTATTTGGATTCATAAAGTTAAACAAATAGACAACGGAATTATTCTTTCGGACTTTGACTCTTCTGTTAATCGACTTATGATAAACAATGACACATTGATTGTCTTATCTAAAACCAAAGATAGAATTGTTTTAAAAAGCTCTTATACTTGGGACAAAATGGAACTGAATAAAGCGGAATTTGACTTTGATAAAATTGATTCTACAAATTTAGATTCTTGGAAAAAGAAAACTATATCGGAATTTAAAAAAAGGGCTGAGTTAAAAAATTGTCCCGACTTAAGAACTGAAGAAGAAAAAAACATTCCGACTATAAATTTAGACGATTTTGAGGAAGAAGAAATAACAATTGAAATAAAAGAAAAATAAAAAACGATTTACCAACACAATGCAAAAATAATTACTTGGTTCTGGATCTTCGAAGTCTGTGACTTCGCAGCAATATCAAAGGAAAAGTAAGTATACATAAGAAACTACATTTTACAATAAGTCGTAATGTTTTTAAATAAACGACGTTTTAAACTTCGCTTAGCATATCGTTTTATTTAGACATGGTTACATAGAAATCACTAAATTTGAATTATGACAAAATTATTTTCAGTCCTATTTTTGATGGTATTAAGTATCAACACTTTTGGACAATCATCCCAACTTTCAACTAAAGAACTAACAAGATTATTTCCAACAAAAAAAGTCGTATCCCGTTATCACAACAACTGGACACAAAACTATTACCCAAAACGTATTCAAGCGTTTAAAAAGGAACCTCTGGAGTTTGGGGAAATTGTATTTATTGGTAACAGTATTACAGAAGGCGGGCTCGATTGGAGTGGGAAATTCGGAAAAGCGCCTATTCGTAACCGGGGAATTGCCGGAGATGTTACTGATGGTGTATTAAAACGTTTAAATGAAATCACCTATTTTAAACCAAAAGCTGTATTTATCCTAATTGGAATTAATGACTTGTTTAGCCTTCATCACGAAGAAGGTAATCCTGATCTAAATTATGATAAAGTTGTTCCATCGCCCGAATATATAGGAAAAAATATATTGAAAATAGCAAAAATAATTCATCGTAAATCACCAGTTACGAAGGTTTATGTGCGTACACTTTTACCCACTCGAAGAGAGTATCTGAAAGAAGATATTCTTTTGGTAAATAAAATGATTAGAAAAAATGAGGTAAAAGGTTATTATGAGGTTATTGATTTCTATGATCAGTTTGTAGATACAAATGGTGAATTAATAAAGGAACTGACCAAAGATGGCGTTCATTTAAATGATAAGGGGTATGAGACATGGGTTAACTTTGAGAAACCAATAATTGAAGGATTGTAAAAGAATTATAATTAGGGGAAGGATACGAGATGAATGATTAAAAAAAACAGAATTGAATTAGAAACGGAACTTGAAAAACGCAACTAAATGATTCCAACAGATAGTGAATTTTCGATGTTATATTTCATTTATGGAATTACTTTTACCCTAATTTTATATGGTTTATTCTTTACATCAAAAAAGAAGGAGTTTTGGTATCATTTAATCTTTTATTCCCTTTATGCTGGACTAATGAGTTATGTTTTCAGTGACAAAGAGAATTTTAGTGGTGGTGGCTCGTTAGTCGTCTTGTTTTACGGATTTATCTTTCCTGTTTTCCATTTAATCGTATATGGAATCATAAAATTGATAAAGTTAATTCGGAATAATAGAACGGAAAAAACGGTGTAGAATAACTAAGTATTCGCATGTTTAGTACGATCGAACATGAACGTCCTTTTGACTGAATCGATTTAATAAAGACTATGGTTCCTTCCTTCGGAATTTTCAGCATAAAATTCCATGTATTTTTACTACATTTGGTTTACGGCGGAAAATCCTTGAGGATTTTCAAGCAACGAAACCATAGCCAAACACATTGGCCGTAATTTTTAATTAAAAGAAATGAATAAAATTAAAAATCTATTTACAGTTATTACAGTTGTGACTTTAACTTTGAGTTCTTGCTCATCCTTAAAAACTTTATCTAATGGAAAACAAATTGACAAAAATCTTGTCGGAATTTGGGAAGGCTCTGAAACCGATAAACAAGTACAAGGTTTAAAAAAAGATTGGCAGATGACAAGAAGTGATGATGGTACTTTTATTTTAAATTTTAAAACCACTTATGAAGGCGAAACAGAGGAGTTAATAGAAAAAGGAAATTGGTGGGTTAAAGGAAAATTATTTTTTGAGTATCATGAAAACTCTGATGAAACAGACACTTATAAGTATGTTTTACTTAATAAAGACCAAGCTAAATTTGAAATGATAAATACTGAAGTTGAGTTTGAGGATAAGAATTATACTTTTATAGACACCCGAGTTTCAGACACAAAATCAAAGGATTCTGCTAAAGATGGTTTATCAATTGAAAATGCAATAAAAGTAAAAAGCATTGCAGAGGAATACGAGTATGCTAGAAAAAATTGTCACGACTGTGAACTTTTGGGACAATCTCTACTTGAACATAAAGGAAAACCATATGACGAATTAAGATTCAAAAATGCAGACGGACAAGAAGTTTCTTATTATTTTGACATTTCATCTTTCTACGGAAAATGGTGATAAAAAACGACTGCCAATAACTAAGATCGTATGGCCGGTACGGCCAGCTATATGGCTGTTATAAAACATTAGAAACAAACTATGGGAATATTTGATTTTTTTAGCTCAAAACCAACAGACGAAAAGCTGACAAAAAAATTAGTGAATTTTGTTTATGACAGTATTCAAACAAAAAATGGAGTTAGAGTTGAGGATGCAATTTGCTTAATTTCAACTATAGCTGCTGAACGCTGTATAGAAGTAGCTAATGAATTCTCGATTCATGAACATGAATTTGAACCAGGTGCAGCAGTTTTTTCAGATAAAATAAATGAACTACTTGTAGGTCCTAACATTGTAGAAAATTGGAATGACTTACCTTCGGAATCTGTTTTTGGGACAATAAGAAATAAAATAGTCCCAAAATTTGACATTAAAAATTTCCCAACATTAATTTCGATTTTTGAAAGTTATGCTCAAAATGTCGGTGAATTAGAATGGGGAAATATAAATCTAACTATACCTATTGACAATAAGCCCTTCCTTTTACCTCTTCAAGCTGGATATGAATCAAGGAAGTATTTTGAAAAAAATATTAATTTAGAGAGCAATAAGAAATCTTTACAAATTGCAATAAATGCATTAACACATATTCTTCATGAAACCAAAATGGCTTTAGATTCAAAAATAGCTTTGACATTGACATTTGAATTAATAAATGGAATGTCAAAAACAGCTACTATGACTGAAAAGAAAATGGAGGAACTAAAAATAGAAATTGACAAATAAATAGGTTACCTAATAGCTATGATAAGTCTGTGACTTCGTAGCAATATTAAAGGAGATTAAGGAAAGTCTGAACAAGTGGCGAACCACGAGCCAATAGTCTATCATTATAAAGTTATTAAAATTAATAACCTAAATTATGAAGAAACAGACATATGAAAGATAATTTTTCCCTTCATTCCGATAGCTATAAAAAATATAGGCCTCAATATCCTTCAGATTTTTATAGCTATTTAAACAGCATTTTACGATGCAAAAACAAAGCTTGGGATTGTGGAACGGGAAACGGGCAAGTAGCCTTTGAATTGGCAAAAACATTCAACATAGTACATGCAACAGACATTAGCCAGACACAAATAAGCCATGCCATTCAAGCAGATAACATCGTCTATTCCATTCAACCAGCAGAAAATACGAATTTTGAAGCAAAGCAATTTGACTTAATTACAATAGCCCAAGCTATTCATTGGTTTGACTTTCAAAAATTTTATAAAGAGGTGAGGCGAACCGCAAAACACAATGCCCTGATTTGCGTCATTGGGTATGGAAGGTTACAAATATCAGAAAAAATAGATGCTGTCATTACGGAATTTTATAACAATACTATAGGGGCTTATTGGGACAAAGAGCGAAATTATATTGACGAACATTATCAAACTATTCCATTTCCCTTTGATGAAATAAAAACACCAGAATTTACTAATAGGATTTACTGGACAGCCGAACATGTAATAGGTTACATAAATACTTGGTCGGCAGTGAAACATTTTATTAAAAAAAATGGATTTAATCCAACTGATCAATTACGTTCTGATATTGAAAAAAATTGGGGTTTTGAGCTAAGAAGAGAAGTTAGATTTCCACTTTTATTAAGAATGGGAATAGTACATGATTGACGTCAGATGATAAAAGCCAGCAGGTTTTGTTCGACAACGGTTCGGGTGTCTTTTTGTTAGATAGGGGTTTGTCCAAACAAAGGGATCTGTTAATGTTTAAAACCAAGCTTTACAAAAAAAACGTTACTTTTTACTGGTTATGCCACCCATATGTTAGAAAAAGGTACCGATTTGCGTTACATTCAAGAATTACTTGGACACAGTAGTAGTAAAACTATTGAAATATATACCCATGTAAACATGATAAGTTTACAACAGGTAAAAAGTCCGCTTGATGATTTATAATTATTTATCCCTATTTTTGTTGTCATAAAAAAGGAGGTATTTATCCGAGCTATCTGTTTAAATTAGACATGTAGGATAGATAAAATCAGACCTATAAACTAGTTGGCTGCAACTCTGCCAAACCACTTTAAACCTCGCAAGACACAACAAAATGAACGACTGTAACATATTTGAAATTTGGGAAGAATACAAAGCATCATTACTTGGTTACATAAAAAAAAGAGTAGCCGACAATGATGATGCAAATGATATTCTTCAAGACGTTTTATTGAAAAGTTACCAATTTTGCTCAAAAGGAAAAACGGTTCTGCATTTAAAATCTTGGCTTTATAAAATAACGCAAAACACAATTATTGACTACTACAAAAAAGTTAATAAAACCATTCCTTTTGACATGGACCCTCAACATGAACAAAATGAACAATCTCTACTTGGTGAAGCTTCAGAATATATCAAAGCGCTTTTGAATTTACTGCCAGACAAATACGCTATTCCGCTTTATATGTATGACCTTGAAGGCATTGAACAAAAAACGATTTCCGAAAAACTAAACTTAACATTACCAAATACAAAATCACGAATTCAAAGAGGCAGAGTAAAACTCAAAGAACGTTTTTTAGAATGTTGCAACGTAGCATTTGACGAAAAAGGTGAAATGATAAGCTTTGATATTAAGCCACAATGCAAAGAACTTCAAGCGGAGAAAAAGCAACTTAAAAATATTTCGTGATTTTTTTTGCATCTTTTTTCAATTTTTGAGTCTTAGAGAGCAAATTTCTAAAAATACTCAAAATGGAAAATCAATTTAACAACAAAACAGCCCTAATTGTGGGAGGAAGCAGTGGAATTGGAAAAGAAACTGCAAAACAATTATTACAACAAGGTACAAAGTGGGTAGCCATTATTGGTCATCAAGACATCAAAATTGAACAAGCTAAAAAAGAACTTTCCACTTTCGGAGAAGTTAAAACTTTTAAAGCGGACCTCACAAAGTGGGAAGAGGTAAACAAAGCTATTGACTTTGTAAAATCGCTTGGACAAACAGATTTACTTGTGAATGCCGTTGGTGTTTTTGTTCCGAAATCCTTTTTAGAACACACTTCCAAAGACTATGACAAATACCTTGACCTTAACAAAGCAACTTTTTTTATTACACAACAAGTCGTAAAAAATATGATAGAACACAAACAGGGTTCTGTTGTTAATATTGGTTCCATGTGGGCAAGTCAGTCGGTTGCTGCAACGCCATCAACAGCCTATTCAATGGCAAAGGCGGGTTTACATTCCTTGACACAGCATTTGGCAATGGAACTTTCTCAATACAACATTCGTGTAAATGCAGTTTCGCCAGCAGTTGTAAGAACAACTATTTACGAAGGTTTTATTGAACCAGAAAAAGTTGCTGAAACACTAGACACTTTTAATAATTTTCACCCAATCGGTAGGGTTGGAAACGCTGATGATGTAGCCAACGTAATCACTTTTTTACTTTCAGAGAAAGCATCTTGGGTAACAGGTGCTGTTTATAACGTAGATGGTGGCGTAATGGCAGGTAGAAATTAATCATTTTAAAATCATTAAAAGATAACATATAAAAAACTACATTTTACAATAAGGTGTGGTTTTTTATTTTTAAACAATTCCATTTAGCAGTAAAACTGTCTTTTAGAAGCAATAGCTAATATTCCAAAAAAAACTAATTTAAGGTAAGACCCAAATCACTATATTTGCACCGTCAAAAGTTAATTTGAAATATTTCAAATCATATTAAAGTTCATTTTGCGCACGTGGCGGAATTGGTAGACGCGCCAGCTTGAGGGGCTGGTATTCGCTTAGAATGTGGAAGTTCGAGTCTTCTCGTGCGCACTTTTCTTCATTAAAATATTAAAACCTTCTCTTTTTGTTGATTTAATCAAATGTTCCATATATTTTTGTTTAACTTTAAATAGTTATCAATGAACAATATCAAGATTAACTTCAGCATTAAAGATCTTGAAAATCTTACTGGTATCAAGGCACATACTATACGGATTTGGGAAAAACGCTATAACTTACTTACTCCAAACAGGTCGGACACCAACATTAGAAACTACAGCCTTGAAAGTTTTAAAAAGTTGCTTAACGTGTCATATTTAAACAACAATGGTTTAAAAATTTCAAGAATTGCTGAGCTAAAAGAAGAAGAAATCGCTACCAAAGTTAAAGAATTGGCTTTAAAAGGAAAAGCAGAAGATTATGCTATTAATGCTTTTAAAATCGCCATGATTAATTTTGATCAAGTGCTTTTTTACAATACATATAGCAGCCTGCTTGCAACCAATTCATTTTCAAATATATTCTACAATACATTTCTTCCCCTACTAAATGACATAGGCTTATTATGGCAAACAAGCACCATTACGCCTGCTCAAGAACATTTTATATCGGTACTTATAAAACAAAAAATCCTTTTAAATATTGAAAAACTACAAAGTTTAAACCCTCAACCAAACACAAAAACCTTTGTATTGTTCTTACCACAACACGAAGTACATGACATCGGTTTATTATTTATTAATTATCAATTAAGAAGTAAAGGCTACCATACCATTTTTTTAGGAGAAAGTGTTCCTATGGAAAGCTTAAAAGAGCTCTTTAATTTTTTCAACGACATCTGCTTCGTATCTTACTTTACGGTGTATCCTGAAGAAGAAAATATTACTGCTTATCTAAAAGATTTTAGCAATTTACTTCTAAACAACAATAGCACAAAGTTGCTGTTACTGGGTCAAAAACTAAATAATTATAGCAATAACGAACTTCCAAAAAATATTACAATCCATAAATCCATCGAAAATTTAGTTAAAGATTTATAAACATTCATTTTTTTGTTTAACTTTTTATTACATTTGTTAAACAAAATGAAGAAAACAATTTTTATAATAGGTTCGGGGTTTTCATCTTTAGCTGCTTCTTGCTACTTAGCTAAAGCGGGCTATCATGTTACCATGTTTGAAAAAAACAGCACGATTGGTGGTCGGGCAAGACAACTAAAAAAAGAGGGATTTGTTTTTGATATTGGTCCGACATGGTATTGGATGCCTGATGTTTTTGAACGCTTTTTTTCAGACTTCAACAAAAAACCTTCAGATTATTATTCATTGGAAAAATTAAATCCTGCTTATAGCGTCTATTTTGGGAAGGATGATTTTATTACCATTGAAGATACTCTTGATAAAATAAAAATAGCTTTTGAAAACGAAGAAAAAGGCAGCGCCAGAAAACTAAATACATTTATTGAAAAAGCTAAAAGCAATTATGACATTGCCATTAAAGACTTAGTTTACAACCCGGGCGTTTCACCTTTAGAATTAGTAACCCCAGCAACCATTAAAAAATTAAATCAGTTTTTTAGTACTATAAAAAAGGATGTTAGAAAAGCATTTAAAAATGATAGATTAGTAAAAATCCTTGAATTTCCCGTGCTATTTTTAGGTGCCAAACCAAGTGACACCCCTTCATTTTATAGCTTTATGAATTACGCCGATTTTGGTCTTGGCACATTTCATCCTAAAAAAGGCATGTATCAAGTCATTTTAGCGATTGAAACATTGGCAAAGGAACTTGGCGTTACCATAAAAACAGAAAGTCCTGTCGATAAAATCATCATAAATAATGGTAAAGCAGTTGGAATTATTTCTAACGGAACAACATATAAAAGTGATATTATAGTAAGCGGTGCCGATTATCACCACACAGAAACTTTATTGGAGAAACCGTACAGACAATACTCCGAAATGTATTGGAGCAAAAAAACCTTTGCGCCTTCCTCCTTACTTTTTTATGTGGGTTTCCATAAAAAACTAATCAATGTAAATCATCATACTTTATTTTTTGATGTTGATTTTGATAGCCATGCAGAAGCTATTTATGATAATCCAAAATGGCCAGAAAACCCATTGTTTTATGCCAGTTTCCCAAGTAAAACAGATGATAGTGTAGCTCCAAAAGGAAAAGAGGCTGGTATTTTTTTAATTCCGCTTGCACCAGGTTTGGAAGACACTCCAGAGCTACGTGAAATCTATTTCAACAAAATTATAGACCGCTTTGAAAATTTAACGTCTCAAAGTTTAAAAAATCAAGTAATATTTAAGGAAAGCTTTTGCATTAACGATTTTATAAAAGATTACAATTCATACAAAGGAAATGCCTATGGGATGGCTAATACGCTTACACAAACAGCATTTTTAAGACCCAAATTGAAAAGTGAAAAAGTGAAAAATTTATTTTTTACGGGTCAATTAACCGTTCCCGGTCCAGGTGTTCCACCATCCTTGATTTCAGGAAAACTAGTAGCAGATTTAGTTATAAAACACCATCAACCATAAAATCGCTTAACTACAAGTGTCTATAAACAAACACCAAATAGGAATAAAACGATACCATATGACCTTTAAAAAACAATAAAAACAAACAGATGAAATCACTTTTCGACACCGTTTCGCATAGTTGCAGCAAAAATATAACAAAAACGTATAGCACATCGTTTTCGTTAGCTACCAACATGTTATATAAATCTATAAAAAATGATATTTATAACATTTATGGCTTTGTAAGACTTGCCGATGAAATTGTTGATTCATTCCACGATTACAACAAAGAAGTCTTATTCAATAGATTTTCTGAAGATTTAGAACTTGCTTTAAAAGATAAAATTAGTTTAAATCCAATTTTAAATTCATTTCAATACACATTTCATAAATATAACATTGACAAAAAACTAGTCGATGCCTTTATGCATAGTATGCGTTTAGATTTACACAAAACCGCATACTTAACAAACGAAGAATATAAAAATTATATTTATGGTTCTGCCGATGTGGTTGGGCTTATGTGCTTAAGAGTATTTGTAAAAGGCGATAACGATAAATACAACGACCTAAAAGATACTGCCATGGCATTGGGTTCTGCATTTCAAAAAGTAAATTTTTTAAGGGATTTAAAAGCAGATTTTGACGGATTAAATAGAAGTTATTTTCCAAATGTGGACTTAAATAATTTAGATGAAACCTCAAAACAACACATCATTAATGATATTGTAAGCGATTTTGAAAAAGGATTGAGTGGCATTAAAAAGCTACCCATAGAAGCTAAATTTGGCGTTTTTATGGCTTATAGATACTACAAGCAATTATTAAAAAAACTAAAAAAAACCCCCGCTCTACAAATTAGAAATGCTAGAATACGCGTTTCTAATCCAAAAAAAGTAGAGCTCTTAATGAGAAGCTATGTAAAGTATCAATTAAATTTAATGTAAATTTATAACATGCAAACAGTACTTTGGATCCTTATTTTTTTAGCAACTTATTGCTTTATGGAATTTATGGCGTGGTTTACCCATAAATATGTGATGCATGGTTTTTTATGGAGTTTGCATAAAGATCACCATAAAAAAGACCACGATAGTTGGTTTGAGCGCAACGATGCTTTTTTTGTTTTTTATGCCGTCATAAGTATTGGTTGCTTTTTATTATGGAAGTATCATATTTTTTGGGCTGGTTTACCTATTGGTGTTGGTATTTTTGCCTATGGTTTATCGTACTTTTTGGTACACGATATTTTTATACACCAACGGTTTAAACTATTTAGAAATGCCAATAATTGGTATGCCAAAGGCGTAAGACGTGCACACAAAATGCACCACAAGCATATTAACAAAGAAGAAGGTGAATGTTTTGGGATGTTGTTTGTCCCTTTTAAATACTTTAAAAAGTAGTGAATGACTTATTTGTATCTTCTTTTAAATTTAGGTTCTTTATCTGTTCCCTTTATTTATAGTTTTCACCCTAAATTAAAGTTCTACAATCATTGGAAGTCTTTAGGAATTGGTATTCTAATTAGTATGCTCATTTTTATTCCTTGGGATGTTTTTTTTACCCAACATGGCATTTGGGGATTTAATCCAAATTATTTTTTAGGCATAAAATTAGTTAACTTACCTATTGAAGAATGGCTGTTTTTTATATGTATTCCTTATGCTTGTGTTTTTACACACTATGCATTATTACATTACTTTCCTAATTTAGAACTATCAAGCGGTATTACTAAATTAATAAGCTATGTATTGATGCTTGGTTTTCTCATCATTTCAATCTATAATTATAACAAATGGTACACATTTGCTAACTTTTCTTTAGCTACAATTTTAATGCTTATTGTCGTTATCAAAAAGCCAGAGCTCCTACAATCTTACTTAGTAACTTTTTTGGTAATGCTTATCCCCTTTTTTATTGTGAATGGAATTTTAACAGGAAGTTTTATTGAAAATGAGGTGGTTTGGTATAATCATTACGAAAATTTGAATATGCGATTATTTACCATTCCTATTGAAGATACAGTATATGCTTTTACACTTATCCTTTTAAATCTCTTTGTGGTAAAATCTATTGAAAATAAATAGTGCGATTATGAAGTGGTTTAAACTTTTTCCAATTGGCTAAAAAATCGCCCTTTTTTGCTCTAGGCGCCTCCCGGCCCATTGGCTATGCCGAATCTTCGATTTCACTAAAACAGACCACAGGACTGTTTACTCACGACACTTAATTATTTGAAAAATACGTGTTCGTGAACCTTACGGTTTCTTAACGTTCTGTCCTGTCTTTTTTCTTTCCGTAGCTTTTCCAACGCGACAAGCTGGCTCCTTCGCTAAAAAGATTTACTAAACCTTTTCTTTACGCTCGACCCTAATTCTAAAAAGGCTTCGATTGGACAAAATTGCCATTGCGCTGGCTGGCCCGTTCGCTAAAATAACCTACTGGGTTATTTTTTCACGCTCCGTCCTGCTTCAATCGAAAAAGTTTAAATCACTTCTATTTTAATAAATCATCAATCGTGGTTCTTATTTTACTACTGTTCCAGTTGACAGCCCCATTTTCATCAATTACAACATTCCCTTCCTTGTCTATTAAAAATGTTCTTGGAATGGTTGGAATATTGAAAAAATCAGGATATGCTTCTGCGGGCCTATACACTTTAAAGGTATAATTGTTTTTTTCTAAAAACGGATCAACCTTACTAAACCAGTCGTTAGTAACAAAAAGGAACACTATCTTATCACTATAATCATTATAAAGCGCTTGCATACTTGGCATTTCGGCAATACATGGCGGACACCAAGTTGCCCAAAAATTAATCAAAACAACCTTTCCTTTGGTGTCTTCAAAATTAAAAATTGCTTTGTCTTTATCTATTAATTTCCAATTATAATTCGGGATTTTAGTTAGTTTTTCTTCATTTACACTTACTGGTCTAATAAATGAGATCGCTTTATGTAACAAAACTTGAATGGGTTTTCTTGTTTGGGGTATTATTAAAACCGCTATAACAAGTAAAAAAACAATGTGCTTAATTTTTGGTTTGGGAATATTCATAATTATCAATTAAAAAAGGCATAATTCCTATGTCGAAACTATGCCTGATATCTAACAAAAAACAAAGAAAGTTTTTTTATTCTTCTTCGTCTTTAACTGTTTCTTTTTTAGCTTTAGAATCTTCTTCTAAATCCAACATATTGTGTTCCTGTAATAAGTTATACCATTGGATTACCTTTTTAATATCGCTAACATATACGCGGTCTTCATCGTAATCTGGCAACACTTCAAAAAAGTATTCTTCTAGCACATCTTTACTATCTTTAGCTTTAACCGAAGTTTGTCCGCCATCTTCCTTTTTCTTAATGTTTTTAAACACTTCCTTTAAAGGCACTTCTTCACTTAAAGTATAAATTGCTATTTCACTTAAAACGCTTACATTTTGCTGCACATTAACCGACAAACGTTTTTTATCAATTAAAGACTCTGCTACAAAACCACCACGAGTTTGTGCAATTAATTTGTACAATCCGGGCTTCCCTGCTATAGCTAAAACTTTTTCTAAACTCATAAATTATTTTTTGAAAAAAGCAAATATCAACTGTTTATTGATGTCTTGCAAATATTATCGTTTCTTTTTTTGGTCTGGAAAACGCATGCGATATTCTACATCTATCTTTCCTTTAGATATGTTGACAAGTCTTCCTTTTATTAAACGTTTTTTTAAACTTGATAGTTTATCTGTAAACAGCACGCCTTCAATGTGGTCATATTCGTGTTGAATAACCCTAGCAATTAATCCATCAAAAACTTCGGTACGCGGTTTAAAGTTTTCATCAAGATATTCAATAGTTACTTTTGGTTTTCTAAAAACATCTTCTCGAACGTCTGGAATGCTTAAACAGCCTTCATTGAATGCCCACTCATCACCTTCTTCTTTTATAATTTTGGCATTAATAAAGACGCGTTTAAATCCGTCTAGTGCTTTTTGTTCTTCTTCGGTCAATTCTTCATCATCTGAAAAGGGCGTGGTATCCACAATAAACAATCGAATGGCCAATCCTATTTGAGGTGCCGCTAAACCAACGCCATTAGCATTGTACATGGTTTCGAACATGTTCTCTAGTAGAATATCCAGATTTGGATATTCTTTATTTATATCAACTCCTACCTTTTTCAAAACAGGGTCGCCATAGGCTACAATGGGTAAAATCATGGTTATAATTTCTGTTATTATCTGCAAAAATACAATACTTATAATTTATTGGTTGTATTAATAAGTAATAAATTCTTTTGAAAAACAGGAAATAGAGAAAAGAATCAAGAACCAAGAGAAAATAGAGAATAGAAAATAGGATCATGAATTATGAATTGTGTACTTTGAACCAAGAGAAGTAGTAGTAACAATCCAACATGTCTAAAATCCTAATTACTTAGAATACAAATAGCTTTGCAGAATAAGTGTGGCACTGATTTCGTCAACCAACGCTTTATTTTTTCGTTGATTTTTTTTCAAGCCGCTATCAATCATCGTTTGAAACGCCATTTTAGATGTAAAGCGTTCATCAATACGTTGTATGGGTATATTGGGAAATTGCTGTTCTAATTTCTTCAAAAATGGGGCAATTAACGTTTCGCTTTCAGATGCCGTATTATCCATTTGTTTAGGTTCACCAACTATAAATAATTCAACAGGCTCTTTACTTATATAATCCTTTAAAAAAGAAAGCAGTTCGTTGGTGTTAACTGTGGTAAGCCCAGAAGCTATAATTTGTAACGCATCGGTTACTGCTAAACCAGTGCGTTTCATACCATAATCGATTGCTAAAATGCGAGCCATATCATTTCTTTAAGGCAAAAATAAAGCAATAATACCATTTACTATTTGAATTTACCGTAATAATTGGTATGAAAGCAAAAAGGCCCTCTTTTTAAAGAAAGCCTTTTTATAATTTAACCTTATTAAATATTTGAATATGAACTCTTGTTTGGTTTAAGCTTTTACTTCTTTATTGATTTTAGGAAATAACAAATTTAAGTTATCTATATTTCTTAAACGGTTAAAATAAAGTCTAATATCACTACTGCTACGAGCGATAGATTCTTTTACTTCAGAAGCATCGATTAAAATAGCTTCGTTTACATTAACAGTGCTAACTGTGTTTTCAACAGTAACTTGTTTGTCATTTTCAGAAACAGAAACAGTATTATTAGTTTCAACTTTTACAACTTCGGTAGTGCTTTGTGCATTTCCAAAAGAAAAAGCTAATAAGAAAATTAATAATATGTAAACGTTTGTTTTCATGTTGTTTGTTGTTGTTTGATGAGACAAATATATAGGCACATGAAAGCTTGTACATAATAAATTAGTTATATGCATCTGTATTTTCGATTAGTAGTGGAGCGACAATTTTTTATCGACAAATAGATAAAACGCTTGTTTTGTAAGACCAAATACCCCAAAAATGCATTTCATCGGATTATTTTTTTCTTTGAAAGGAAAAATGAGCTAGCAATTTTTGGAAAATTGTCGATTAACGACACCTTTTAATAACTTTCAAAATCCATATTAATGGATGTTTCGTTCCTGTTTTTTAGTAGATACTACTATATTTGCCAAAAATTAAAATACAAATGACCGAATTAAGACAAACCATTGAACAAGCTTGGGATCATAGAGACCTTTTAAAAGAAGACAAAACGATGTCTGCCATTAGACAGGTAATCGACTTATTAGATAAAGGTGAATTAAGAGTTGCCGAACCTATTGAAGGCGGATGGCAAGTGAACGAATGGGTTAAAAAAGCCGTTGTTTTATATTTTCCTATCCAGAAAATGGAAACCATTGAATGTGGTCCATTAGAATTCCATGATAAAATTCCGTTAAAGAAAGGCTATGCCGAAAAAGGTATTCGTGTAGTGCCTCATGCTATTGCAAGACATGGTGCTTACATTTCTGCGGGTACTATTTTAATGCCAAGTTACGTTAATATTGGTGCTTATGTAGATGAAGGTACTATGGTAGATACATGGGCTACAGTTGGAAGTTGTGCTCAAATTGGTAAAAATGTACACTTATCAGGCGGTGTTGGTATTGGTGGTGTTTTAGAACCCTTACAAGCAGCTCCGGTAATTATTGAAGATAATGTATTTGTTGGTTCTAGATGTATCGTTGTTGAAGGTGTACATGTTGAAACTGAAGCTGTTTTAGGTGCTAACGTGGTATTAACCATGAGTACCAAAATAATTGACGTTACAGGCGACATACCTATTGAAATGAAAGGTCGCGTGCCAGCACGTTCGGTAGTAATTCCTGGAAGTTATACCAAAAAATTTGCTGCGGGCGAATACCAAGTGCCTTGTGCTTTAATTATAGGAAAACGTAAAGAAAGTACCGATAAGAAAACATCTCTAAACAATGCGCTTCGTGAAAACGATGTAGCGGTTTAATATAAACAATTACAATTTTTATATTTTTAAAGAAAACTAAATATAACTTAGAGCAAATTTTATGATAGAACTTAAGCCTAATATCCAAGTTGATGCTGTAATAACATGGGTAGATGGTAATGATAAAAACTGGCAAGAAAAAATAGCGGCATATTCTAACGCCAAAATAAACTTCTCGTCAAAAGAACATCTTAAACGTTATAATTCTATAGGTGAAATTGATATCGCCATAAGATCTATTATAAAATTTGCTCCATTTATAAAAAATATTTATTTAGTTACAGATAACCAAACTCCTGAATCTTTTAACAATCTTAAAACGTTAGCCGAAAGCAAAAATGTTAATTTAAAATTAATTGACCATAAAGTTATTTTCCGCGGATATGAAGCGTATTTGCCTTGTTTCAACTCTTGTTCTATAGGTTCAATGCTTTTTAGAATACCTGGTTTATCGGAGCACTTTATTATTTTTAATGACGACACCTTTATAATGCGTGAAACGTCTGTAGATGACTTTTTCATTGCAGGTCAGCCAATAATTAGAGGAAAATGGAAAAAGTTTAATGAAGATAGAACATTAAGAAACCTGTATCACAGTGTGCTCTCCTATTTGGGGAAACCTGTAAATAAAAGTGGTACTGGATTTAAAAAGCTTCAGCAGAACAGTGCTAAATTAGCACAAACAAATAAATATGTAAGGCGTTTTCACACCCCTGTTTGTGTTAGAAAATCTACCTTAGAAGATTTTTTCGCGAAAAACGATATCCTCAAGGATAATGTTAAATATCGATTTAGAAATGAAAATCAATTTATCATATCTTCACTTTCTGAACATTTAGAGATTAAAAAAAACACTTATCACTATAGAAATAATTCACAACTCACTTATTTCAGGTCCTACAAAAAGGTTTGGTTAACCAACTTAAAATTATATTTGTTTAAACGGAATAAAAACAAACTTTTTATAACCTTCCAAAGCTTGGATATGGCTAATGATAAAACATTAAAAAATATTTTTAATTGGATTAGCGAAAGATTGAAATAATATCATGAAACCCCCATGAGAATGGCATTAACATACACGGGATGATTATTCAGGGGTGTTCCATCTGACCAAACTAAACAATAAAAATAAACAGATGAAAATAATAATTCTAGCAGCAGGTATAGGGTCACGTTTAGGCAATCCTCTTCCAAAACCATTGACCTCTTTAAAAAATGGAAAAAGCATTATGCAAATGCAAACCGAAAACATTGCTTCAAAGTATAATATTGATGACATTAATGTTGTTGTGGGTTTTAAAAAAGACTTAATAATGGAACGTTTTCCAGAGCTAACCTATGTTTACAATCCATTTTTTGATAGAACAAACACCTCTAAAAGTTTGCTACAAGCTTTAAAAAAACACCGAGACAAATCGGTGCTTTGGTTTAATGGCGATGTTGTTTTTGACGAAAAGCTACTTGACATACTTAATCCATATATTAAGCAAAACCAATCGTTTGTTGCTGTAAACACAAGTAAAGTTGCTGATGAAGAAGTTAAATACACCCTTAAAGATGGTTTTGTTAACGAGCTTTCTAAAACTGTAAAAAATGGTTTGGGTGAAGCTGTAGGCATCAATTTTATTTCATCAACTGATATTTTAAAATTTATTGACCGCCTAGAAGAATGTGATGATAATGATTACTTTGAAAGAGGTCTTGAATTAGCCATTGAAAAAGACCATATCAAAATTAAGGCTGTTGATATTTCTGCATTTAATTGCATGGAAATTGATTTTATTGAAGATTTAGAAAATGTGAATAATTTACTGTAATGAAAGTTATTCTTTTTTGTCAAAATAATTATGCATTCGGTATTTTAGAACCCATAAAAGAAGTTCTTGAAGTTAATAATGACGACTTTATATGGTTTATAAAAGAACATATTTATAATGACTTTCCTTTTAAATCTGATAAACATACTACAAAAATTGCTGATTTAAGGACTTACAAAAGTGACGTTATTTTTGTACCAGGTAACGAAGTCCCACACTATCTAAGAGGCTTAAAAACACAAATATTTCATGGTTTAGCAGGCGAAAAAAAAGGGCATTTTAGAATTAGGCATTATTTTGATTTGTACCTAACACAAGGGCCTTATTTTACAGATAAGTTTAATGAACTTAAAAAAGAACACAAAAACTTTGATGTTATTGAAACAGGTTGGCCAAAACTAGACATTTACGGAAAAGACAAAAATAAGTATGCCAATTACAAAACAGAACTTTTAAAAACATACCATGCCGAAAAAGTAATCTTATATGCTCCTACTTTTTCGCCAAAATTAACATCTGGACCACATTTAGTTAACCAAATTAAGCAACTCGCCAATAAACATCCTGAGTATATTATTTTGCTAAAATTTCATCCGTTAATGGCTAAAGAATGGCTTGATGTTTATAAAGCCTTAGCCGAAACCACCCAAAATATTATTTTTCAAGAAGAAAAGAACATTATCAAATTTTTATTGGTAGCCGATTTACTGGTAAGTGATACGTCATCGGTCATTTATGAATTTATTTTGCTTGATAAACCTGTTATAACATTTAAAAGTATTTCTGAAAATATAAATTGGGAAAATTCTAATGATTATAACGCATTGGAAACATTAGTGAAAATAAATTTAGAAAACGATCCCTTTTCGCAATCTAGAGCATACATAAACAGCCAATTTCACCCATATAATGATGGTAAATCCGCCGAACGCATGGTGGAAACAGTAAGAACATACATCAAAGTCAATGGTGTACCAGAAAAAAGGAATATTTCATTTTTTAGACGCTTAAAAATTCATTCTATTTTTGGTAAATCTTAAACTTCTAAAAATATTTAATATACTTTTACACCTACAAACCCCCTAATAAATGATTAAACTTTCAGCAGTAATTATAACATACAATGAAGAAGAGCATCTAGAAAAATGTTTAAGTTCATTAACTGATATTGCTGACGAAATTATTGTAGTCGATTCATTTTCTACCGATAAAACGCCCGAAATTTGCAAATCATTCCATGTTACATTTATTCAACATCCATTTGAAGGGTATATTGAACAAAAAAACTATGCCGTTTCTTTGGCAAATAATAACTATATTTTATCACTTGATGGTGATGAAGCCCTTTCTAAACCTTTAAAAAACAGCATATTAAAAACTAAATCCAACTGGCAATTTGATGGTTATTATTGCAACCGCCTGAATAATTATTGTGGGCAATGGATAAAGCATTCCGATTGGTATCCCGACAAAAAACTACGCTTATTTAAAAAAGGGAGTGGCGAATGGGAAGGTATTAATCCGCACGATTCCTATAAATTAAAAAAAGGGCTTAAAGCAGGCAAATTAAAAGGAGACTTGTTGCATTGGGTTTATCGCGATTATTCAGACCACAACTTAAAAGTAGAGCGCTTTTCAACCATTGCTGCCGAAGCTTATTATAAATTAGGTAAAAAATCGTCTATCTGGAAAATTATTTACAGACCAGCTTGGGCATTTTTTAAAGCTTATTTTTTAAGATTGGGTTTTTTAGATGGTTTAAACGGATTGGTTATTTGTGTTCAAACCTACAATGTAACGTTTTTAAAATACGTAAAACTTTATAGGCTTTGGAAAACTAAGTCCTAATCTATTTTTTCAGAAGCTTCTTTTTTAGTCTTTTTTTTCTATGGAACTTCTCTTGAAAAGCTTCTGTTTCTTGCCACATTAAATTGAAAATAGTATTAAAATCTTCCCCCGAACATTTAGCATATTCATCGCTCATCACCTCCACCATTGATTTATGAATGGTTAAACGTGCAAAGTTTTTAATTCTGGTTTCAAAATCCATAGGTCCAAACTGCATTCTGTTCAAATCAACTAAATAGAAATCATAACCATTTTCGTTCTTTTTAATTAATGTATTTCCTGGCGAATGATCTAAAAAACGAATCCCTTTTTCATGTAAACCATAGGTAAATCGAGTAAAAGCCCTTAGTATAATATCATAATCGGGTATGTTAAAATCTTTGGTAAGTTCTCGGTAAGTCATATCGCAATCCAATTGCTCACTTATATAAAAGCTTTTATTGAAACTGAAAACCGATTTATACTCAAAATACGCCATAGGTTTTGGCGTGCCCACACCTAACTCCAAAAGTTTATTTGCATACTCAAACGAGCGTTGTGCTTTACTTTTCCTAAAAAAATTGTAAACTATTTTGTTTACCGCATTCGGAGTTTTAAAAGCTTTAATGTTTAAACTTACACCTTCAACAGGAATTATTTTAATAATGTTTCGCTTACCAACACCTCCTTCATACGTATCAAAATTATGAATTACCTTGGTTAACGTTTCTTTAAAATCGTTATTTAAACCTGTATTAAAAACTTTAATTTCCTTCATTCAAACAAAATAAATACTCAAAAAAATGATGTTGTGTAATCTACTTCAATTTAAAACAAATCATATTAATTTTCTGTTGTAAATTTGCAGCGTTGCAAATATAAGGTTCATAATATGAATGAAGAAATAAATAAAGCATTACAAACTTTAAAATCTGGTGGTTTAATTCTATATCCAACCGATACCGTTTGGGGCATTGGTTGCGATGCTACAAATCCCGAGGCTGTAAAAAAAGTATATGCCCTAAAACAACGCGAAGACAGTAAAGCTTTAATATGTTTGGTTGCTGATGACAGGATGCTTAAAAAATATGTAAAGAAAGTGCCTGAAGTGGCCTTAAATATTATTGATGTTACCGATAAACCAACCACTATTATTTATGATGACGCTCAAAATTTAGCACCCAATTTAATAGCAGAAGACGGCACCATTGCTATAAGAATTCCAGATGATGAATTTTGCTTTCAACTTTCAAGGAGGTTAAATGGTGCTATTGTTTCAACATCGGCAAATATTAGTGGCTACCCTACTCCAAATTCATTTAAAGAAATACAACAAGAGGTTTTAAAAGGTGTAGACTATATTGTAAATTTGCACCACGAAAAAATATGCGCAAAACCATCGTCAATTATTAAGTTAAGCAATAATGGGGTTGTGAAAATTATACGGGAATAAAAATATAGCCACTAATACACTAATATTTATGTCTGACCTATTATATAAATCTGAGAGTTATGATATTGTTGGCGTTTTATTTGAAGTGTATAATAATTTAGGAAGCGGCTTTTCAGAAATTGTTTATAAAGATGCAATTGAATATGAATTTAACTTTCGAGAGAGAAAAAGAATATTGTGTAAAGTATAAAGACACTATACTATCTCACAAATTTTATGCTAATTTCATCGTAAACGATAAAATCATCCTAGAGATAAAATATTCTGATGGTATCCATGATAAGCACATTTCTCAATGTCTAAATTATTTAAAAATAAGTGATAACAAATTAGCCATTTTAGCAAATTTTCATAAAGACTATTTACAGCACAGAAGAGTAATTTTGTAAAAGATTTGCGAGCTATCTCAGATAGCTATTGGTGATATTTCCAAAATTGATTAAAAAAATTCGTGTATTAGTGGCGAAAAAAAATATGAATTACAAAGAAGCCTTACATCATCCTATTTTTGAAATAATTTCCAAATCTGCCAAAGAACTACATCTAGACAGCTATGTCATTGGTGGTTTTGTACGCGATTTTATTTTAAAACGTGGCTCCGCAAAAGATATTGATATCGTTGCCATTGGAGATGGTATTAAATTAGCAAAACAAGTTGCTAAAAACCTACCGAACAAACCAAAAGTACAGATCTTTAAAACCTATGGAACCGCCATGCTTTTATATGATGACATTGAAGTTGAATTTGTTGGCGCCCGTAAAGAATCCTATACCGAAAATAGCAGAAACCCAGCGGTTGAAAACGGCACACTTCAAGACGACCAAAGCCGTCGTGATTTTACTATAAATGCCTTGGCTTTAGATTTAAGCGAAACCCATTTCGGTAATTTACTCGACCCTTTTAATGGTATTCAAGATTTAGAAAACAAAATCATTCGAACCCCTTTAAATCCAGACATCACCTATAGCGACGACCCGCTGCGTATGATGCGTGCTATTCGGTTTGCAACACAATTAAATTTTACCATAGAGCAAAGTTCTTTAGATGCGATTACTAGAAATTCTGAAAGGATTAAAATTATAACCAACGAACGTATTGTCGTAGAACTGAATAAAATTCTTGAAAGTGAAACCCCTTCCATTGGCTTTTTACTTTTAGAACAAACAGGAATATTACAATTTATTTTACCCGAACTCATTGCTCTAAAAGGAATTGATGAAGTTGAAGGCCAACGCCATAAAGACAATTTTTATCACACCCTAGAAGTGGTTGATAATATTGCTAAAAACACCGATGACCTTTGGTTGCGTTGGGCGGCCTTATTACACGATATTGGAAAAGCACCAACCAAAAAATTCAGTAAAAAAGTAGGCTGGACGTTTCATGGACACGAATTTGAAGGCTCTAAAATGGTATATCGTTTATTCAAACGTTTAAAAATGCCTTTGAATGAAAAAATGAAATTTGTTCAGAAAATGGTGTTAATGAGTTCACGCCCTATTGTATTGGCAAATGATGAAGTTACTGACTCTGCTGTTCGTAGATTGGTTTTTGATGCTGGCGATTTTGTAGACGATTTAATGACGCTTTGTGAAGCCGATATTACCACAAAAAACCCTAAAAAGTTCAATAAATATCACAACAACTTTAAAATTGTTCGCGAAAAAATTATTGAAGTTGAAGAGCGAGATCATGTTAGAAATTTCCAACCACCTATTTCGGGAGAAGAAATCATGGAAACCTTCAATTTAAAACCTTCAAAAGAAATTGGCATCATTAAAGAAACCATTAAAGAAGCTATACTTGAAGGCGATATTCCAAACGATTATGAAGCAGCCTATAAATTAATGCTGAAAGAAGGTGAACGATTGGGTTTGGAAGTTACAAAGTAGCAAAGATGCAAAGTAGCAAAGTGACAAAGCGAGAAGTAACTAACTAAAAAACTTTGAAACTCTGAAACTTTGAAGCTCTGAAACCAAAAATAAAAACCCATGAAAAACGAGCATACATATAGAAAATTACTTATTTGGCAACTATGTCTTTGGTAACGGATATTTACAAAGAAGTCAAAATATTCCCTTCAGACGAGTTATATGCTTTAACATCACAAATAAAAAGATCGGCTACATCTATACCAAGTAATATAGCCGAAGGTTACGGAAGAGAAGGGACAAAAGATTATTTAAGATTTTTGAATATTGCTTTAAGTTCTCTGTTCGAATTACAAACGCAAATTGAAATAGCTCATAATTTAAAGTTTTTGAAAGAAGAAAATTTCAACAAACTATATGAAAACACAAGAGAAATTGAACGAATGTTTACCAGTTTTATTAAAAAAATCAACGTATGAAAACTTATAAAGTAGCAAAGTGACAAAGTAGTAGAGCGGCAAAGCGAAAACTAACTAACTAACTAACTAACTAACTAACTAACTAACTAACTAACTCAGAAACTCTGAAGCTCTGAAACTTTGAAGCTTTGAAGCTTTGAAACTCTAAAAAAATGAAAAAAGACAACAAAAAAGTCATCTATTGGTTATTAACAGGATGTTTACTTATTTTTATTATGGTAATTGTTGGTGGTATAACTAGACTCACCCATTCTGGTTTATCTATTTCAAATTATAAACTAATTTCTGGCACACTCCCCCCCATGAATGAGGCGGAATGGC
The DNA here is from genome assembly GCF_003425985.1 of Mariniflexile sp. TRM1-10. Taxonomy (NCBI): domain Bacteria; kingdom Pseudomonadati; phylum Bacteroidota; class Flavobacteriia; order Flavobacteriales; family Flavobacteriaceae; genus Mariniflexile; species Mariniflexile rhizosphaerae. Next base: position 3,309,895 of record NZ_CP022985.1, on the reverse strand, counting down.
ATGAAGCGTTCGATTTGTATAAGCAATATCCTGAATACCAAAAACTCAATAATCATTTTAATCTGCAAGACTTTAAGGATATTTATTTTTGGGAATGGTTACATCGTTTTATTGGCAGAATGATTGGACTCGTATTTCTGTTGCCATTTTTATATTTTCTAATTACAAAACAACTTACAAAACCAACCATTAAAAAGGCCATCATACTGCTAGGTCTTGGTGCTTTTCAAGGTTTTATGGGTTGGTACATGGTTAAAAGTGGCTTGGTAGACATGCCAGATGTTAGTCATTATAGGTTAGCAGCCCATTTAACAACGGCGTTTGTAACCTTTGCCTACACATTTTGGGTGGCCTTAGACTTGATATTTCCAAACAAAAAAGATATCAATATAAAATTTAGAAACCTAATTCGTTGGGGACTTGCCGTTTTATTACTTCAAATAATTTATGGTGCCTTTGTTGCGGGGTTAGATGCTGGTTTTATACATAACCATTGGCCCATGATGACCGAAGGTAAATTTATGCACGAAACGGTTTATATCGAACAAACCCCGCTGTACAAAAACTTTATTGAAGGCAAAAGTGGTGTGCAGTTTGTACATAGAATGCTTGCCTATATTGTGGTTTTGTTCATCGTCGTAATTTGGCTAAAGTCAAAAAAATTAACGCTTACTATAATGCAAACGAAAGGCATACATACACTATTAATTATGGTTGGTATCCAATTTTTGTTAGGCGTATTTACTATCATTTTACAAGTACCTGTTTGGTTAGGTGTGGCACATCAAATAGGTGCGTTTTTTTTATTAAGCATCATGACTTTTACACTGCACAGATTTAGCAAATAATATAAAAAAGCATACATTTGCAAAATATTTTATTACCATGATTTATAGATTTAGAGTTATACTTGATAACGACATTGATGATGATGTGTTTCGCGATTTAGAAATTCGAGAAACCGATACCCTTGAAGATTTACATAATATTATTACTCAATCGTTTGGATTTGATGGTACCGAAATGGCATCCTTTTATTTAAGTGATAGCCAATGGAATCAAGGTGAAGAGATTTCATTATTTGATTTAAGTGACGATGCTTCGGCACGTTTAATGAACGAAACTATTATTAACGACGTCGTTCACGAACTTCAACCCAGACTTATTTATGTGTACGACTTTTTAAGTATGTGGACATTTTTTGTTGAATTAGCAGAAATTGTTGAAGAAGCAAAAACCGTAGATTATCCAAACTTAATGTTTGTACATGGGCAAATACCCGATGAAGCTCCAGAAAAAATATTTGATGCCGATGACGATTTTGACGATTTCGATGAATTTGAAGACGATTTGGACATAGAAGACTACGAAGGTTTAGACTTTGACGAAAATTGGAATTAATCCTTATTATTTAAAATAAGTCATCTGGACTTCAAGTTTTCAGGGTTTACATTTTCATAATTATGGGTTAAATACTCCAAAGACTTTTTCAATATTTGACCCATAGATTTACACTTCAAAAAAGCTTTATCTAAAGTATAATCATAAATCTTATTTTTTAATAAATCTATATTTTCTTCTTTGGAAATGATATCTTCAGCCATACAATCCAACAGTTTATCAATACGTCCATGAAAACTTTTTAACCGTTTTACAAGTATAGAACGTTCTTCTATTTTATACTGGTCTATCGATAATTTTTGAAATGTTTCAGACACCAATTCCACCATTTTTAAATTTTCTTTAAAAAACTGTGGTCTGTAAATATTAAATTTTCCTTCGTAAGACTGTTGATCAAAATCTATCGCTCTAATTTTATAAACAACATGATCAAAATCGTGGGTTGGCACAATCACATAATTATACGAACGCATATCGCCCAAAAGCCTAATCATACAGCGTTCATTAAACTTAACAAACTCTTTAGCTATTTGCGATTTTTCATATTTCTCGCATTTAGGCAAAAAATTCTTAATAAACTCATCACCAGGAATTCCAGCAATATGCTCTTCTATCAACGTATTTTTATAAACCAAAAAATTTAAATTGTAGGGTGATAGCATATGCTCCAACTCCAAGCCATAAATTCTAGAAGCATCGGCGGTTTTAATATAAAAATAGGTATAGTTATCGTTTAGAATATTTCGAATTTTAATTCTAAAAGGCTTCGAGTTTCCAAACGTGCAATAATCAATCGCATCTACGCTTAAAAACGGCAAGGTGTTTTCATTACCATCAGAATGCAAAATGGTGTACACCTTCTTTAACGACAATTCAATTTCCTGTCTTTCAAACTCATTGTAATAAACCCGAATCCAAAGCGTATCGTTATCTTCTTTATCATAAACCACAATCGACCCTTGAAAACGCAGCAAATCATCATAAAAAATGGGCAATTTTATGTTTCTATTATATTCAGAAAGATACCCGTGCAACTCAGGCATTATAGGGTAAGAAGGCTTCTTTTTTGATATTATTAAATCGTCCATAATATATAAAGTTATTCAAAAGTAACATTTTTTTAGGTTGTTACCACTCCCGATGGCTATCAAAAGGACAGGCTATAATACCATTTAATCTTCGGATTTTTTTTAAACATGTAACAAAATAAACAAACTATCGTCATACTTCTAAAACTAACCAAACAGAATTTTCTTCTGAATAAAAAAAATGAATCTTGGAACCAATACTAACCATTAACAATCTCACAAAAAAATTCGGGTATTTAACAGCTGTAAAAGAGCTTTCGTTTACTATAAACAAAGGCAATGTATACGGTATTTTGGGACCTAACGGCAGCGGAAAATCGACTACTTTAGGCATTGTTTTGAACGTGGTAAATAAAACCAGTGGTGACTTTAAGTGGTTTGATGGCAACACGACTACCCACAATGCTTTAAAAAAAGTAGGTGCCATTATAGAGCGGCCCAACTTTTACCCATACATGACAGCTACCCAAAACCTAAAATTAGTTTGCAAAATTAAAGGTGTGGATTATGATAAAGTTGACGAAAAACTGGAGGTTGTTGGTCTTTTAGAACGAAAAAACAGCAAATTCAGTACCTATTCGTTAGGTATGAAACAACGTTTAGCCATAGCCTCTGCCCTACTTAACGATCCCGAAATTTTAATTTTAGATGAACCAACCAATGGTTTGGATCCCCAAGGCATCCACCAAATACGAGAAATAATTAAGCAAATAGCTTCAAAAGGCACCACTATTTTATTAGCTTCACATTTACTGGACGAAGTAGAAAAAGTATGCTCGCATGTGGTGGTGCTTCGCAAAGGCGAAAAATTATATTCCGGTAGAGTTGATGAAATGATTTCCAGTCATGGTTTTTTCGAACTTAAAAGTAATAAGCAAGATGAGTTAATCAAATTAATAGAAAATAATCCTGCTTTCGGAAAAATTAAAGTAACAGATTCTTTAGTGACTGCGTTTTTAAACGAACCTATGAAATCGGACGACCTCAACAAGTTCCTGATTGAAAAAGGCGTTATTCTCACCCATTTAGTCCAACGCAAAGAAAGTTTAGAAGAACAATTTTTGCAATTAACCGATAAGCACTAACGCTAGTAAAACCAACCACATGTTACGACTTCTAAATTTAGAACTACAAAAATTATTGCTTAATAGAACAAGCAAAATACTCATATTCATTTCATTCATTTTACCGTTTTTCGTTATACTTCTTTCTTCTTTAAAAATTAACGTTTTTGGATTTTTCACATTAGAATTAGGAGAATTAGGTATTTTCAACTTTCCTATAATTTGGCATTTAACAACCTTTTTTGCTTCGCAATTCAAATTCTTTTTTGCCATTGTAGTCGTAAGCATGATTGGTAATGAATACAGCAATAAAACCTTAAAACAAAACCTCATTGACGGGTTAAGCAAGAAGGAATTTATACTCTCTAAATTTTATACCATTGTATTCTTTTCATTGGTTTCAACAGTATTGATTTTTTTAATTTCAATTTGTATTGGTTTGTACTATTCTAGTTATAATGAATTTTCTATAATTATAAGGGAAACCAATTTTTTAGTGGCCTACTTTGTAAAACTCATGGGCTTTTTTAGTTTGTGTTTATTCTTTGGTATGCTCGTAAAACGCTCTGCTTTTGCTCTGGCATTTTTATTTATTCTCTTTATTTTAGAATGGTTGCTATTCGGGCTCATGGCATGGAAATTAAATACAGATTTAGCTGAAAAAATCCAAAATTTCTTTCCATTAAAATCCATGTATAAACTCATCGACCAACCTTTCCAGCGCATTGTCATGACTAAATTCCCAGATAAAGCAAATTTAACCTACGACTATGCGGTGCATGGGTACGAAATTGCCATTGTACTGGGTTGGACAGCCTTATTTATCTTTTTGTCGTACAGATTATTAAAAAATCGGGATTTATAATATCTTTGGTAGCTATGCTATCAATAAATAAAAAAACATTATTAACATTCGCTTTATTTAGTACCATTGTTTGCTTTTCGCAAAAAGAGGCAGCTAATTGGTATTTTGGAGATAATGCAGGTATTCGTTTTAACAATAATGGTACCGTTACAGAATTGACAAATGGAAAATTAAGTACTACTGAAGGTTGTACAACTATTTCTGATGCCAATGGTAATTTATTATTTTATACCGATGGCGTGACTGTTTGGAACAAAAACCATGATGCCATGGCCAATGGGTTTGGTCTATTTGGAGACCCTTCAAGTACCCAGTCTGCTATTGTAGTTCCAAAACCAAACGATCCTAATATATATTACATTTTCACTGTTGATACATCTGTTGGTGAAAACGACCCTAATTTTGGCTTTAATTATTCTATAGTTGACATGACGTTAAATGGTGGTTTAGGAAATGTCACTACAAAAAACAGCAACCTACTCCCTGTTAGTTCCGAAAAAGTAACCGCCGTTGTAAAAGACTGTGTTAGCCAATCTATTTGGGTTATTACGCTTGCTCCAAATAGCACAAATCCAGCTAATTTCTATAACACCTTTTTTGCTTATGAAGTGAGTAGTACTGGAATAAATCCCACTCCTATTACCTCTAAAGCAACAAACGTTATAGATGCGAGGGGCTATTTAAAATTATCTCCCGATGGTACAAAACTAGTAAGCTCAAATGCTACATCTGGACTATTCTTATACGATTTTGATAAAGAAACAGGGGTGATAAGTAATGAGAAGCCTATAAACATCAGCTTTTCTCTTAACGGACAAAAACCACAGGTTTCTTATGGTGTAGAATTTTCCCAAAGCAATGAATTATTATACATCTCAACATACTATCAAACAAATGAAGAGGAGGGCTTTAACCCTGCTGCACAATACGGCGCATTGCTTCAATACGACCTGACAGCCACAAATATTAGTAATAGCGAGTTTGTTATTGACCACAGGCAAACCTATAGAGGTGGCCTACAATTAGGTCCTAATGGAAAAATTTACCGAGCTATGAACACCTCTTATAATATAGGCTTACCGTATTTATCCGTTATTAACGAACCAAACAATATTGGTGCAGCTTGTAATTATGTACACAACAGTCTTAAATTAAGTAATGATGCCCGACAAGGCTTACCACCATTTATAACATCATTTTTTTCCGAGAAAATCGATATTATTGGGAACGATTCAAAATCTACTGAACTGTTTTTATGTGAGGGCGATAGTTACACCTTAAAATCGCCGGAAATATCTGGAGCCACTTATATTTGGAAAAAAAATGGCGTAACATTACCTGACAACACCTTCGAATTAAAGGTTATGGAAACCGGTTTGTACGAAGTTTTTATAGATCCTAACACTGGTGAATGTGATAAAACACTTGAAGGTATAGCAAACATAACATTCCGTCCAAATCCGGTAGCATACAATTACACATTAACACAATGTGACGAAGATGGTATTATGGGTGGTATTACAAGAATCAATTTAAATGAAGCTTCAGCCTATTTAACTGGTAATGACACAGAGCTTTCCACTAGCTTTTATTTTGATGCCGCTAGAATGGATGAAATACCAGCCCCAAATGCTTATGGATTTGATGCAAACAATCCACTTCCAGTTTATGTAAAAGTGATCAATACCAACACGGGTTGCTTCGACTTCTCCGAGCTAACTTTAAATGTTAGCATAACACAAATAAACACCTTCACACCCAAACCATTATGTGATGAATTAGGTTCAGAAGATGGCATTAACACCTTTAACTTGGATACTATTACAAGCGAAATACAAACAGTAAACAATTTTACTTTTCCCATTACTTATTTTGAAACATATGATGATGCTTTGTTAGAACAAAATAACTTAAATAGTGTTTTTAAAAATAATAAGCATCCTTATTTACAAACTATTTTTGCCCGTGTAGAAAATAACAATAACTGTTATGGCATTAGCGAAGTAAATTTGATTGTAAACAAGCTACCAACTATTGAAGCCGATGAAGAAAAATGGTACTGCTTAAACTATGCCCCACAGCCTATTACCTTAGAAGCCGGTATTATTAACGATATTCCCAGCAATTACACATACAAGTGGTCGACTGGAGAAAACACCCCTGAAATTGACATTAACACCCCTGGAATCTACACAGTAACTGTAACAAATGCCAATGGTTGCAGTAAGGACCGAAAAATCACTGTTAAACCTTCAAACATTGCAACTATTGATGACATTGAAGTTAAAGATGTCACCCGAAACAATACCATTACTGTTCTTGTTTCTGGTGAAGGCACTTACCAATACGCCCTATTCAACGAAAACAAAGAACTAATAGCTCCATACCAAGACACCAATTTATTTGAAAATATACATCCTGGCTTTTATACTGTTTACGTAAAAGACGTGAAAAACAATTGCGGTTTTAGTGAGGACAACGTGTCGGTAATAGGTTTTCCTAAAGTATTCACTCCAAATGGTGATGGCTATAACGACACGTGGCAAGTTTATGGGGTTTCTAGTATGTTTCAACCCCATACTAAAATCCTTATTTTTGATAGATTTGGAAAATTAATTAAAGAAATAAATCCTTTAGGCGCCGGTTGGAATGGTTTATTCAATGGAAACGAATTACCTGTAGACGATTATTGGTTTTCCGTAAAACTTCAAGATGGCAGGATATTTAAGAGTCATTTTACCTTAAAACGATAAACTTTTCACCTAAAAACAACTAAAAAGTGCATTTCACCCTATTTTTCTTGCGTTTCATCTAAAATTTATCTACTTTTCGCAAGATATAAACTTAACACTAGCAAGTTTATTACCCAAATAAAGCAAAGTGAAAAGAAACCTATATAACTACCTTACCTTACTTCTACTAATTTGTAGCTGTAATGTCTTGCTTTCCCAACAAATAACAGTTGATGGAACGGTTGGTTTACAACAACTTATAGAAGACAATTTGGTTAGAAATAGTTGTGTTGACATTACGAACATAACATCATCGGTAAACGGAAGTTCAGGTGGTCTTTCAAGTTATGCGTATTTTGAAAGAGGTAGCTCTAACTTTCCGTTTCAAAACGGTATCATGCTTTCTACTGGAAATGCCACCTCTGGTGGTAACAATGAAATAACCACCACACTAAGCGAAGGATCTTCAAGCTGGGGAACAGACACCGATTTAGAAACTGCTTTAGGTATATCCAACACCTTAAATGCAACCTCCATAGAATTTGATATCGTTTCTATTTCCAATCAGCTTCAATTTAATTATTTATTAGCTTCCGAAGAATATTTTGGTATTAATCCTTGTCAATTTTCCGATGGCTTTGTATTTCTTATTAAAGAAACAGGTAGCACAGATCCCTATCAAAATATAGCGGTAATACCTGGAACCTCAACACCTGTAAGTACAAATACCATTCACGACGAAATTTACGGAAGTAACGGGCCTATTTGTCCAGCCCAAAACGCACAATATTTTGATGGTTACGATTTAGGCGATACCAATTACAATGGTAGAACTACCGTATTAACCGCATCTGCAACCATTACACCTTACGTACAATACCACATTAAATTAATTATTGCCGATCAAAATGATTTTCAATCCGATTCAGCCGTTTTTATAGAAGGTGATAGTTTTAGCATATTGGATTTAGGCGACGATATTACAACCTGTGGCAGTTTAGCGACCTTAAATGCTGATATACAAAACCCAAACGCATCGTACGCATGGTATCTAGATAATAACTTAATTGTAGGTGCTGTTAATCCAACTTTAGATGTTATTGAAAATGGCACTTATAGAGTAGAAGCAACAGTATCATTAAACGGCAATGATTGTATTGAAGAAGATGAAATTGTTGTTGTACTTAACACCGAAGAACCTATACCCCCGATTACCGATTATCATTTATGCGATGATGTCAGTGGCGATGGTATTGAAACGTTTGACCTTTCAACAAAAAATACAGAACTTAGTGATAATATCCGTGACAACACCCCTTTTTCAAATTACACATTTAGTTACCACTACTCCGAAGCCGAAGCTAGAAGTAATGCCAATGAAATTATTGCACCTATATCCAATACAACTTCTCCTCAACCCATTTATGTAAGGATTGATGATTTAGACAGCAATTGTTTTTCATATACAACGTTTGATTTGGTTGTTAATCAAGCACCAATTATAACAAACCCCACACCACTGGAAGTTTGCGATAGCGACGATGATCCTGATGGCCACGCTGTCGTGTACTTAAACGAAAAGGATGATGAAATAACAAATGGCCAAAGTAATTTAGCCGTAACCTATCACGACACGCCTGCCGACGCCGATACGGGAGCTAACCCATTAGGAACACCATATATCAACACTACTACCCCTTATAGTTACACAGTATATCCACGCATAATTAACACCCAAACTGGCTGTGTAAATACTACATCATTAACAGTTAATATTACCGTAAGCCCTATAGTAGATAGAGATACCAGATACCTTGATGCTTGTGATGCAGACCATGATGGCTTTGCCAATTTCGATTTAACACAAATTATTAGCGATATTGAAGCTGGTTTACCCAATGTTACAACAACTTTTCATGAAAGTGATGATGATGCCCAAACGGGCACCAATCCAATTACAGACCCTAACAATTACCAAAACACAAACTTTGAAGAACAGACCATATATGTTAGGGTTGAAGATGACAATACCGGATGTGCGTCTATCGTGCCATTAGAAATTCACACCAATTTACTATTAACAGCAACAGATACGGGTGATTATGCATTGTGCGATAACAATGATATTGATACAGATACTATGGACTTTAATCTATATACTGTTGAATCTTACATTGCAAATGATTTACCCTTTCCTATCGAGGTTACTTTTTATCATACTGAAGCAGATAGAGACTCCAATACCAACGCCATTCCTAAAGGCGACTTATTCAGTGCAATAAGTCCAAAAGTATTATACATAAGAATAGAAAATACCGACACAGGTTGCTCTGATATGACTGAGATTACACTTTTAGTCAACCCCATATTATTATTTAACTCCGCAAGTCCATTACCTTATTGTGATACCGACGATGATGGTATTGTAGATATCGATTTGCATTCTTTAGATGATATCATTAGAAATGACAATACCAATTTTACCGTTACTTATTTCCCAACGTCACAAGATGCCGAAGACAATATCAATATGCTTCCACCATTTTACACCAATACACAACCCGTAGAAACACTATATGCACGTATTGAAAACATAGATACGGGATGTCATACTGTAAACTCCTTTGACATTGAAGTATTGGTAGCTCCGGCAACAAGTAAACCAGACGACATTCCTCCTATCTGTGATGATTATGATGGAAATCCTGATGGGTTTGCAATAATCAATCTTAACGATAAAATTGACGAAGCAGTAACCGATAGAACAGATTTGAACATTAGTGTTCATAGATCTTTAGAGGATGCCAATTCGGGTACAAACCCCATTCCAGATGCTCAGTTAGCGGCATACAATTCCAATACACAAACACTTTATATAAGAATTGAAGACGCCCTTTCTCCAGTAGGCTGTTACGCTATTGAATCTTTTGAAGTTATAGTGAACACACTACCCGATTTTCCTGAAATAAGCAATTATAAAGTCTGTGAAGATGATGGCGATAGTATTGCAAATTTTTTATTATCTGAAAAAGATACCGAAATACTAAACGGGCAAACAGGTAAAGACGTGTTTTATTTTGAAGATGCTGCTTTAACTATTCCGATTGACAAAAACACCTCTTATCAAAATATTGAAAGTCCGCAAACCATTTATGTTAGAGTCGAAAATATAACCGATGCTAGCTGTTTTGGCACGGCATCATTTATATTACAAGTATCTCCAAACCCAGTTTATAACACCCTTTTTGAGGATTATGGCGTTTGTGACGATGCCAGTAACGATGGTAAAGATATTTTCAATTTAGATGAAAAACGAAATGAGATTGCCGAAGGCTCTACCGATAATTTAAATATTTCGTTCCATTTAACATATCAACAAGCTGAAAGCAACACCAATCCTTTACCAGCACAATACACCAACGCTACAAACCCACAAACACTTTTTGTTAGAATCGAAAGTAGCGACTCGTTATGTTTTGTTGTTGAAGAATTAGGCATCAATATTATTGCGCCACCCGATGTTACCAATGTATCGGCTCCTTTAATTGAATGCGACGCGGATTATGATGGCATGACAACCTTTGATTTAGAAACTGCCGATTTTGAAATAAACGACCGCGTACAAAGCAATCTCATCATAAACTACTTTGAAAATTTCAGCGACATCAACCCTAATGATGGCTTGGACAATTCAAATGAAATTCCAAATCCTTCAAGTTATAATTCAAGTTCAAAAACCGTTTATATAAAAATTGCCAACACCTTAACACGCTGTTATAGTGTTATTCCTTTAGATCTTATTGTAAACACACCACCTCCAACCAATACTATTGGTACTATTGAAATATGTGATAATGATAGTGATACTTATGATTTAGCATTAGTTAACAGCATGATTGTAAACGATACAAATGGTGTTACAATCTCCTATCATAACACTCCAAACGATGCTGATACTAACACAGATCCTTTACCAAATACCTACAATTACACAGCAAGCAATCATACCATTTATGCAAGAGTTTCTAATAATACAACAGGCTGTTTTATTGTACAAGATTTTGTTCTACAAATAAACCCAAACCCCGTTGCCAATACAACACCTAGTTTAATTTCTTGTGATGATGATTTTGATGGCTTTTTTGAATTCAATTTATCGGTAACTGCAAATGACATATTAGGGACACAAGATGCAAGCGCACATACTATTACCTATTACAATGATTTAGCAAATGCCGAAACAGGCGCTAGCGCATTAGGGAACTTACATGCTGCTTTTAATGGGGAAGTTATTTACGCAAGAATAGAAAACGACATCACAGGCTGCTACGATATCACACAATTTACAACCATAGTAAACCCACTTCCTGTAATACCTATAAACGATATTGTTCCTATGTGTATCAACAACTTACCATTGGTTATTGATGCTTATACAGGAAACCCAGATGACACTTACGAATGGTCAACCGGAGAAACAACACCTCAAATTATATTAAATGATGTTTCGCAAATAGGCAATTATTGGGTAACTGTGACGACTCCACATGTGGTTTCAGAGGATTGTCCCTATACTAAATTCTTTTCAGTTATAGAATCGGAAGATGCCAGAATAAACTTTACCACGACGGTAGATTTTGCAGACCCAAATAGTATTACCGTGGATGTTAGTGGTGTTGGTGATTATGTTTTTATTTTAGATGATGGCGAGCCCCAAACATCTAATGTATTTGAAAACGTTACGTTTGGCGTTCATTTAGTAACCATCAGGGATTTAAACGGTTGCGAAGACGTAACCACCGAAGTTGTAGTCATAGATATTCCTAAATTTTTCACACCAAATAACGATGGTACTTTCGACACTTGGCATATTATAGGCATCGAGCAACTACCAGGAACCATTGTTTATATTTACAACAGATATGGTAAATTATTGAAAACCTTGCCACAAACATCTCATGGATGGGATGGCACGTATAATGGCGAAAATATGCCTTCAGATGATTATTGGTTTGTTGCTAAAGTTATTCAGGATGGGGATCCTTTCGAAGTAAAAGGACACTTTACATTAAAGCGCTAACACATTTATTTTCATTAATTTTACAGAGAAGTTATTTAAACTTTTTGTTTGTAAGCAAAAAATTTAACCCTACGACAGCTGGCTCGTTCACTAAAATAACCCACTGGGTTATTTTTTACGCTCGACCCTGTTTCATAATGAAGCCTTTTTTATGTTGCATAGCATCGCTACGGAATATAAAAAGTCAAAATTAGGGAGCAAAATGTGAATTTTGCAGGTAAAAGAAAAAGTTTAAATTACTTCAGAATGAAATCAGCATAGAAAAAATTTGATATTATTCATATCTACCACTATTGCGAATGATATCTGATAAATAAATGTCAATAAAAATTACAAATGAAATTTAAAATTGAATCGGGATTTAAGCCTACAGGCGATCAACCAGAAGCCATAAAACAATTGGTTTCAGGCATTCGTTCCAACGAAAAATACCAAACCCTACTTGGGGTTACAGGTTCAGGAAAAACCTTTACGGTAGCGAATGTTATTCAAGAAGTGCAAAAACCTACCTTAGTTTTAGCACACAACAAAACGTTGGCAGCTCAATTATACTCCGAGTTCAAACAGTTTTTTCCAAACAATGCGGTGGAATATTTCGTATCGTATTACGATTATTACCAACCAGAAGCTTACATTCCTGTTTCCGGTGTTTTCATTGAAAAGGATTTGTCTATAAACGAAGAAATAGAAAAAATGCGTTTAAGTGCTACTTCTTCGCTACTTTCTGGCCGTCGGGATGTATTGGTGGTGGCTTCGGTGTCATGTATTTACGGTATTGGAAACCCTATCGAATTTCAAAAAAACGTCATCACTTTAGAAAGAGACCAAGTAATTTCCAGAACTAAATTACTGCATCAATTAGTACAAAGTTTGTATTCGCGTACCGAAGGGGAATTCAATCATGGAAACTTTAGAATAAAAGGCGATACCGTAGATATTTTCCCAAGTTATGCCGATGATGCCTTTAGAATTCACTTTTTTGGTGATGAAATTGAAGACATGGAATCGTTCAACATCCAAACGAATCAAGTCATTGAAAAATATGATTTGCTAACTATTTATCCGGCAAACATGTTCGTTACCTCACCCGATGTTTTACAGGGCGCCATAAAGGAAATTCAAGACGATTTGGTAAAACAACATGACTATTTTGTAGAAATTGGCAAACATTTAGAAGCTAAACGTCTTAAAGAACGCACCGAATTCGATTTAGAAATGATTCGTGAATTGGGCTACTGTTCGGGTATTGAAAACTATTCGCGCTATTTAGATGGCCGTTTGCCCGGTACACGCCCCTTCTGTTTACTCGATTATTTTCCAGACGATTATTTAATGGTGGTTGATGAAAGCCATGTAACCATTTCGCAAGTGCACGCCATGTATGGTGGTGATCGAAGTAGAAAAGAAAACTTGGTAGAATATGGCTTTAGATTGCCTGCTGCTATGGACAACAGACCTTTAAAATTTGAAGAGTTTGAAGCTATTCAAAATCAGGTCATTTATGTGAGTGCGACCCCGGCCGATTACGAGTTAAAGAAATCGGATGGTATTTATGTGGAGCAAGTGATTCGGCCAACAGGGTTATTGGATCCTATTATTGAAATACGCCCAAGCTTGAACCAGATTGATGATTTAATTGAAGAAATCCAGCAGCGAGTTGAAAAAGACGAACGCACATTGGTTACCACACTTACCAAACGCATGGCGGAAGAATTGACTAAATACCTTGATAGAATTCAAATTCGTTGTCGCTACATCCATAGTGATGTAGATACTTTGGAGCGTGTAGAAATCATGCAGGATTTACGTAAAGGGTTGTTTGATGTATTGGTGGGTGTCAACTTATTGCGTGAAGGATTGGATCTGCCCGAAGTCTCTTTGGTTGCTATTTTAGATGCCGATAAAGAAGGTTTTTTACGTTCGGCACGTTCACTTACCCAAACCGTTGGTAGAGCCGCTAGGAACCTGAACGGCAAAGCCATTATGTATGCCGATAAAATTACCAACAGCATGCAAAAAACAATTGATGAAACCAATTACAGACGTGAAAAACAAATAGCTTATAATACAAAACACAACCTCAGCCCAAAAGCATTAAATAAGAGTTTAGATAATGCATTAACAAAAAATTCAATTAGTACGTACAGTTATGAATTGGAAGCCTTAAAAGCAGCCGAACCCGAAAGCGCCTATTTAACCAAACCCGAATTAGAAAAGAAAATTCGTGATAAACGCAAACTTATGGAAGAAGCTGCAAAAGCCCTGGACTTTATTGCCGCTGCAAAACTGCGTGATCAGATTAAAGAATACCAAACAAAAATAGAAAAGCTAAAAGCTTAATCTCTTAGCTTTTCTATAACCATAAGTAGGTTAAAAATAAAACACGCAAATTAAAACTTAGCTAAGAACACTTAGAACTCGTTTAAACTTTTTTGATTGAAGCGAAAATTAGTCATTTTATGCTCGGTTGAAGGCTTTTTTGAGTTGCATAGCAGAGCTATGGAAGGAAGAAAAGACAAAAAGCGAGTGTAAAAGGACAATTTTTTAGCCAATTATGAAAATTTTAAACGAGTTCTTAATTATATTGTGTTTTAAAAATATCTATCAACACGTCTGGTGGTACAATTTTATTAGGAAAACTTTCCATTAAATATAATACCTTGGTAATAGACTCATGACTTAAACCCATACGTAAACCAAAGTTATATAACTTGATCACATTTTTAGAATTGTTATCACTACTATTACCATCAATGTTCATTAATAACACCAATCGGTGAAATTGAACAATACGCTCACTATGCGATTTTAAATGAATATAATTAATGGGATGCTCAATCAAATAATCGAAATCTTCTCTCGAAATTTCAAGTTGTTTAGCAACACCAAGCAAAAAGTTATACTCTATATGTTTTATGTCTTTATCATATTTAGCAAAAGCTATCATTTCTGACAGAAGACTCAGTTTTTCTACTCTATTAATCATGTCTCAAGGGATTAATTAATTACATTATAAAGATACGCACAACAATAATTTAATAATCGTAGATATTATGTAACTTATCGAAAACACTAGAGTATTTGGTCGTGAATTTTATTTACTTCATCAATAAAAAAAATATTCAAGCTGAAAATTTGATGCTTTTTTAATAAAAATTTTTTATTATTAAATTAAAAATCAACATGTTAATTAACTGATTTACATACAGTTAACCGTAATTAAATAATTTTAAATTAAGCTAAACAAAATAAATATTTAGGGTATCTTTACAAAAAATTACAAAAACGCTAGAAAAGCATCCTCTTAAATACATTATCGATAAACGGTAACCTATATTTGAGTGTAAAAATTATGGATATGACAAATAATGATATATTAAAAAAACTACGCGTTGCCTTGAAGCTTCGGGACGATGATATTGTAAAGATTTTGGAGCTTGTGGACTTTAGAATTTCCAAAAGTGAACTTGGTGCTTTTTTTAGGAGTGAAGACCACCCAAAATATATGGAATGTGGTGACCAGATTTTGCGAAACTTTTTAAATGGTTTGGTTATTCATTTACGAGGGCCGATGCCTAAGAAAGAGGCCAATAAAGAAAAAGCTCCAAGCACCAAGTCTGGAACTGAAAAAGGCGAAGCTTCCGTGAAAACGTCACAAAAAAGTTTATAAAAAAGACTTTTTGATAAAACGGTTGGTAATAATTTTATCAGTTTGAGTTGTGATTTTTGCTAAACTTGCTTTGCCAGTTTACTATCGCTCAGATTTTGTTTTATAACCTTAAAAGTTTTAGCATAATCATTTCTAATTCTGAATTAGTTGCATCATTGTGAAAATAAAGCTTCAATTCTTTTTCTTGATTTTCTAAAGATATGAGGTTGCGGCTTATCCTCTTTTTGATTTGCTCTTTTAGGTGTTTGCTTCTCCTGTCTGCCTTTCAGGCTCGGGTCTTATGTTAATATTTACTGTTTAAAAAAATCTAACTGAATGGCTTCTGACAAATTACCACTGTCTCCAAGAAATACACAATCAGGCATTTGTTGTTTTATGTTTTAAAAACTGTACTTCATGGACTTCAACAGCTGTGGCTCATTCAAAAATTGTATTTAGACGCAATTCTGAATGCGATTTAACATTAAAAAAAATGCCTACAAGGGCGGTTTAATTTATGGGTATGACACCATTAGTTTTTAACTACTTTGCTTATTGTACTACCTTCGGTAGCGGTTACTTTGAATAAGTAAAGACCATTTGGTAATTGAGATATATCAACACTATTTGTAGCGTTATCAAGGATTTGTTTGAGTAACACTCTGCCTGTTATGTCTATTACTTGTAATTTTGCATCTAATAAATCGCTTACCTTAATAGTTACAAAATTAGTGGTAGGGTTTGGATATATTACAATGTTTGAAGCAATATCAAAATCTGCATTGGATAAAGAAGCATCTACTATTTTACGTATTTTATGGTTGCCCCAATCTGCAACATACACGTTACCAAAAGCATCAACGGCAACTCCAACTGGTAAGAAAAAACGAGCAGAAATAGTACCATCTGCACTCCCTTCATTTACTGAACCTGCAAAGGTGCTTACTGCCCCTGCTGACGTAATCTTACGGATTTTATTGTTTTGAGCATCTGCTACATATACATTGCCGGAGGCGTCAAGGGCAACTCCAAAGGGATTTCTAAAACTAGCCGCAGTTCCTGTATCATCTGTACTATCATAAGCTCCTGAACCTGTAAAGGTACTTACCACCCCTTCCGATGTAATCTTTCGGATTTTATTGTTATCCATATCTGCAACATATATATTGCCAGAGGTATCAACGGCAACTCCGGATGGCCAACTAAAACTAGCCGCAATTCCTGTACCATCGTCACTACCAACAGTTCCTGAACCTGCAAAAGTGCTTACTACCCCTGCTGATGTAATCTTACGGATTTTATGGTTTTGAGCATCTGCAACATATACATTGCCGAAGGCGTCAACAGCAACTCCTCGTGGTTGATAAAAACTAGCCGCAGTTCCTATGCCATCTGTACTGCCAATGCTTCCTGAACCTGCCAGAGTGCTTACTACTCCTGCTGCCGTAATTTTACGGATTTTATGGTTTGGAGCATCTGCAACATATATATTGCCAGAGGCATCAATGGCAACTCCAAATGGCCCACTAAAACTCGCCACAGTTCCTGTACCATCGTCACTACCAGCAGTTCCTGAACCTGCAAAGGTGCTTACTACCCCTGCTGCCGTAATTTTACGGATTTTATGATTTACATAATCTGCTACATATACATTTCCAGAGGCATCAACAGCAACTCCTCGTGGTTGATAAAAACTAGCCGCAGTTCCTGTACCATCGTCATTACCAGCAGTTCCTGAACCTGCTAAGGTGCTTACTGTTATTTGCCCAAAAGAACATGTGTAACAAAGAAGTACAGTTGAAAAAAGTAATAGTTTTTTCATGACGAATTGATTTGGAATTCAGCTATAAAGATATGATTATTTTAGTAGCCCATTCGGACAAGCTTGTTTTTCTCAGAAAAAATGAATTGAGGATCCATATTTTGCTATTGATCTACATCCCTTTTCTATACCACTTGGAATAAGAATTAGTTAGCGTTTCTGCAATTTGTAGGCAATAAGTACTTTTTTTTGAAAGCTAAAAAGAAACAATTTAGTCTAAAATATTATCCAGACTTAATTATTAAGGCATGACACACCATTAGTTTTTAGGTACTTTGCTTATTGTACTACCTTCGGAAGCGGTTACTTTGAATAAGCAAATACCACTTGGTAATTATAAAGAAAAGCCTACTACATTCTAAAACAAAAAGAGCAACGATTAATGTTGCTCTTTTTGTTTTATATTTAGATTCCTGCCTTCGCAGGAATTAAGCTAATACTTGTTGTACTTTATCTGCAGCTTCTTGAAATTCGGTAGCACTTAAAACTGCTAAACCAGAATTGTCTAATAATTCTTTAGCTATATCCGCATTGGTTCCTTGTAAACGTACAATAATTGGTACATTAATAGTTCCCATGTTTTTATAAGCATCGATAACACCTTGTGCCACACGGTCACAACGTACAATACCACCAAAAATATTAATTAAAATAGCTTTTACAGCTGGGTCTTTTAAAATGATTTTAAAAGCAGCTTCTACACGCGCAGCATCTGCTGTACCACCAACATCTAAAAAGTTTGCTGGCTCACCACCTGAATGCTTGATTAAATCCATAGTTGCCATTGCTAAACCAGCACCGTTAACCATACATCCAACATTACCATCCAAATCAACATAATTCAAACCTAGTTCTCCAGCTTCAACTTCAATGGCACTTTCTTCACGTACATCACGTAAATCAACATAATTTTTATGTCTGAAAAGCGAATTATCATCAATCGTTACTTTAGCATCAACAGCTAATATTTTATTATCACTTGTTTTTAAAACCGGATTAATTTCAAATAAAGAAGAATCAGATTTTACATAAGCTGTATAAAGATTGGTAACAAACTTTGTCATTTCTTTAAAAGCGTTACCAGATAATCCCAAATTAAAAGCGATACGTCTTGCTTGAAATGGCAAGATGCCAACGGTTGGATCTATTTCTTCCGTAAAAATCAAATGAGGTGTCTTTTCTGCCACTGTTTCAATATCCATACCACCTTCGGTAGAATACATAATCATATTACGTCCTGTACCTCTATTTAAAAGTACCGACATATAAAATTCGCTTGTTTCACTTTCACCAGGATAATAAACATCCTCTGCAACTAAAACTTGGTGTACTTTTTTTCCAGCAGCAGACGTTTGAGGTGTAATTAGGTTCATCCCAATTATTTTTCCTGCAATTTCTTCTACTTCCTTCAGGTTTTTAGCAAGTTTAACACCGCCACCTTTACCACGTCCACCTGCATGGACTTGTGCTTTTATAACATACCAACTTGTACCTGTTTCTGCTGTTAATTGTTTTGCAGCGACTACTGCCTCTTGTGCGTTTTGAGCAACAATACCACGTTGAATACGTACTCCAAAGCTGCTTAATATTTCTTTACCTTGATATTCGTGTAAATTCATAATTTGCTAAATAGTTTAAGAAGCGCAAATGTAAATAATCATGATAACTTACCCTAATATTTAATTGGTAAAACACCCAATTTAAATTATTTTTTTAAAGTTGTTATATAATTAACATTTTGTTTAATTTGTATAATTTTTTATTTATTTCTTTTTTATTTATCGTAAAGAAATATCTTTGACGAAAATTTTAAATTATGTTAGAAAATCAATTGCTGAAAATTGCACAAGATTTTGGGAGTCCGGTTTACGTTTATGATGCCGAAAAGATTGAAAGTCAATATAAAAGACTAACTAATGCTTTTAAAAATGTTAAACATCTTAAAATAAATTATGCCGTTAAAGCATTATCTAATATATCTATACTCAAACTTTTTAACTCATTAGGCTCTGGAATAGACACCGTTTCCATACAAGAAGTTCAATTGGGTTTAGCTGCTGGTTTTTTACCAGAACAAATAATTTTTACGCCCAATGGTGTATCACTAACTGAAATTGAAGAGGCTGCAAAACTTGGCGTTAAAATTAATATTGACAACCTTTCCATATTAGAGCAATTTGGCACGAAGCATCCAAAAACACCTGTTTGCATTCGTATAAATCCGCACGTTATGGCTGGAGGAAATGCTAATATTTCTGTGGGACATATCGATTCTAAATTTGGTATCTCGATTCATCAAATACCTCACATATTGCGTATTGTTGAAAATACCAAAATGACCATTAATGGCATTCATATGCATACTGGTAGTGATATTTTAGATATTGAAGTGTTTTTATATGCTAGTGAAATATTATTTGAAACCGCAAAACAATTTAAAAATTTAGATTTTATTGATTTTGGTTCTGGGTTTAAAGTACCATACAAACAAGGTGATATCGAAACCAACATTGAAGAACTAGGCGAAAAATTATCTAGTAAATTCAATGCTTTCTGTAAAGAATATGGTAAAGATTTAACACTGGCTTTTGAACCTGGTAAATTTTTAGTGAGCGAATCCGGAAGCTTTTTAACTAAAGTAAACGCTATTAAACAAACAACCTCGACCGTTTTTGCACAAGTTGATTCTGGTTTTAACCATTTAATACGTCCTATGTTTTATGGGTCACACCATGATATTGTAAACATTTCAAACCCAAAGGGACGTGAGCGTTTTTATACCGTTGTAGGCTACATTTGTGAAACAGATACTTTTGGCAACAACCGCCGCATTGCAGAGATTAATGAAGGGGACATATTATGCTTTAAAAATGCCGGTGCTTACTGCTTCTCTATGGCAAGTAACTACAACTCTAGATTTAGACCTGCCGAAGTTTTATGGTACAACAACAAAGCACATTTAATAAGAAAAAGAGAAACGTTTGAAGATATTTTAAACAATCAAATAGAAATAGACTTTGCTAGTAAAAAGGAAAAACAATTGGTTAAATAAACTTTACCAACTATAACCTTTTTGTGAAAAATGTTTAACAAGTGTTAAGCATTTTTTTTTGCCCTAAATCCATGACATCAATATCATTCAAATTAATTTGCTAATATTCAATAATTTATTTAATATTATAAGATATTCCCCTACGTCTTTATTCCAAAATTAAACCATAAAAAAAACTTTATGAGACATTTATGAAAATCCCATTCACATACAAGATGATAATAAAGAGTGTTCCATCTGACAGTTAAAAAAACAGGAAAACCGTATATAACACCCAAAAACTCATTTATGGACTTTAAAAGATGAAAAATAAGAACCATTCAGCAATATATAGACGCCAAACAACTTTGAGACTGTTTAAATTTTGTTTTTGGAATATTTTATAGGACATTTTTTGTCAGACAGGGCCGAGCGTATAAAAAAGGTCTGGGAGACCTTTTTAGCGAAGGAGCCAGGCTGCCGCGAGGGAGAGGTACATAGCTATGTACCGAAAAATAGCTGATGTATGGTGGAAAAAGGCGCATAAAAGAGCCAAAGGATAAAACTTAAATAGTCTTTTAATGACGCTGCAAAATAACAAGCAAAATATTATGCCATTAAAAACCAACCGTATAGAGTCCATAGATATTTTAAGAGGTGTTGTAATGGTTATTATGGCATTAGACCATGTTAGGGATTATTTTCATTACGGTTCGTTTTTTTCCAATCCTACAAACTTAGAAACCACCACACCTTTCTTGTTTTTCACCAGGTTTATTACGCATTATTGTGCACCGGTTTTTGTGTTTTTAGCAGGCACTTCGGCATTTTTATACGGGAGCAAAAAAACGAAACCAGAACTCTTTAAATTTTTGTTTACCCGTGGCATTTGGCTTGTGTTTTTAGAAATAGCCGTTAATAATCTTATCTGGTGGTTCGATATTAACTATGGCTTTGTGGTACTTCAAGTTATTTGGGCTATTGGGTTGAGCATGGTCATCTTATCCTTCTTAATCTTTCTTCCTAAACAAATTTTAATAGCTATTGGTTTTATCATAATACTTGGCCACAATTTATTAGACACTATTTTACTTAAAGGTGAAAGCATTGGAGCTATTCTATGGTACATTTTGCACCAAGGAAGCCAAATTACCACCGATTCCAACAGACTTATAGGGATCTACTACCCTATATTGCCTTGGGTTGGAGTCATAATTTTGGGCTATAGTTTTGGGCATTTTTATGCAAAAAACTTCAATGCATCCATTAGAAAAAAATGGCTACTTATCTTGGGATTCGCCGCAATAGCTCTGTTCTTTATCGTTAGAGGTAGTAATGTATATGGCGATTTGGTGCCGTGGACTATACAGGACACCTCCACTAAAACCATATTATCATTCTTTAATGTTAGCAAATACCCACCATCACTCTCATATTTACTCATTACTTTAGGACCTGCATTATTATTTTTATACGGTATAGAAACGGTAAAAAATAAATTCACAGACTTCTTTTTAGTATTTGGACGCGTGCCATTGTTTTATTATTTCCTACATATTTTTGTCATTCACGTATTAGCAATTATAGGGATTTTAATTTTTGGTGGAAATTGGCAAGACATGATTCTTACTGCTGAAGCATTTCAAAATGCCAATCTTATAAATTATGGATATTCCTTAATGGTCGTTTATATGGTATGGGCTGGAGTCATTATACTTCTTTATTTTCCAAGTAAGAAATACATGGTTTATAAAGCTACTAATAAAGATAAGTGGTGGCTAAGTTATTTATAAAAACATTCATCAACGCTACCACCAACAAATTAACTTTAGAACGAAACAGGTTTCCTGAAGAACTGATTGATAATCATCTGGATGATACTGTGCCGATCCTTATTTGTCAATCTAAAGATCATCTTCGCTAAAACTTGGTATATATAATTAATGACATCGAGTCGGTCTATCGTATCTGATACCAATTAGTGCCATCACTCTGTACTTCTATACCGCTTGCTGCATTGATCGTATTTATAGAACTCCCGGCTAAATTAATATAATTTTCTGTTAGGGATTTTGAAGCGGCAGAATTGTTGATGATGGTATAAATTCTGCCCGTCATTCCTGACGCTACAGGTAATGTAACTGTAAATGATGACCCAAGTGGAATGATAACTGTTTTATGACTCTCATTTAATAATAGATCGGTAGAAATAACGGTGATGCTATTAGCTACACTGCCTTTTACATGAAAGGTAGAGGTAGGTATAATTGCGATGCCAAATTCCCCAGAGTTGATAAACCTCGCAAAGGTAGTAAAAGCAGTTGAATTCGTATATTTACCAAAGGCGAGATGTGGTGGAGACCCTGTAAAATTGGATGTAAGCAAACGCAACGCATCAGTTGTCCCAGTTTGGGCAGCTGAAACCTTCTCCAGACCATAGGAATCACCTGAAGCAGAAAAATATACTGCTGCCATTCCCCATTGTGTATCTTTGGCAAATCCAAGCCTATTTTGGAATACAGCCCTTGCAGAACCCGTAAAAATAAGATTATTAGCGCCTTGATCTATCGTGCGATTGTTTGTCAGTGTCCCATTACTGTTGTAAATATTGGTTGCTGTTACTGATGATCCTAATGTCGTTTTCCATGCACCATTAGTATAAACAAAAGTGACTGCCTGACCATTGAGAATAGTTGTCCCTGAAAACGTTGCTCCAAAACCACCTGAAGTATTATTGGAAATGGTTAATATATGACCATTGATAGTCGGAACATAAGCCGTTACAGCAACAGTGCCAGTAGCAGTCCCCGTAATATTGGCAATAGAGGTTTCTGTATTAATGTTAGCAGCATTAGAAGCTACAGTAAAGCTTGCCTCCCTATAGGTAACGGCTCCATTGACATCTAACATGGTTCTAGGATCGGTGGTGCCTATTCCAACTTGAGTAAAGGACACATACGGTATAAAAAACAGTAGTAGAAATTTATTTTTCATTTTAATTGTCTTTATAGTCAACTATTGTATCTGATACCAATTAGTACCATCACTCTGCACTTCGATACTGCTTGCTGCATTGATTGTGTTTACAGCGTTTCCTGTTAAATCAATATAATTTACTGTCAGTGATTTCGAACCACCTGTATTATTGACGATGGTATAAACCCTTCCTGATATTCCTGATGCTGCAGGTAATGTAACAGTAAATGTAGATCCAAGTGGAATGATTACTGTTTTATGGGTCTGGTCTAATGTCAGGTCACTAGAGATAACGGTAATGCTATTAGCAATACTGCCATTTACATGCAACGTAGAGGTTGGCACAGTAATACCAATACCAAAATTGCCCGTATTGGTGAACCTTGCATATTCAGTATAAGCTGTTTCGGTCGTATATTTGCCAAAAGCGAGATGTGCCGATACCGCATTTGCTGTAAACAAACGAAGTGCTGGAGTTGAACCACTTTGGGAACCTGAAACCTGCTCGATACCATACACATCGCCTGTGCTTTCATTATAAATTGCCGCAACCCCCTTTCGCGTATCTTTGACAAATCCCATCCTGTTTTGGAATTCAGCCCTTCCTGTGCCTGTAAAAACAAGACTATTAGCTCCTTGGGATACCGTGCGACTGCTTGTCAGGGCACCGTCACTATTATACATGTTGGATGTTGATACGGTCGATGACCCCATGGTCGTTTTCCATGCGCCATTGGTATAGACAAACGCAATGGCTTCAGCATTGGGAATGGTTGTGCCTGAAAACGTTGCTCCAAAACCACCTGAGGTATTATTGGAAATGGTTAACATATGGCCATTTATAGTTGGAGTATATGCCGTTACAGCAACAGTACCTGTAGCGGTGCCGGTAATATTGGCAAGAGAGGTTTGTGTATTAATATTGACCGCATTAGAAGCCACAGTAAAGCTTGTCTCTCTATATGTAACTGCTCCATTGACATCTAATGTAGTTCTGGGGTCGGTAGTATTTATCCCTGTTTGGGTAAAGGATAAATAAGGGATAAAAAACAGAAGTAGGATTTTACTTTTCATTTTAGTTGTTTTTTAAGTTATCGTATCTGATACCAGTCAGTACCATCACTTTGTACTTCAACACTGCTTGCTGTACCGATAGTCGTCACAGTAGTCCCGGCTAAATCAATATAACTACCTATGGTTTTTGCACCACCTGTATTATTGACAATGGTATAAATTCTCCCGTATCTTGTGTCAGCAGCCGGCAACGTAACGGTAAATGCAGACCCCCAAGTTGGAATGATTACGGTTTTATGGCTTGCATCTAATGTTAAATCACTGGAAATAATAGTAATGCTATTGGAAATACTGCCGGTTACATGAAAGGTAGAAGTTGGAAATGCATTACCAATGCCAAAATCACCTGTAGGAGTGAATCTTGCAAATTCAAAATAATTGGTTGCAGAGGTATATTTACCAAAAGCGAGATATGCTCCCGAAAAATTTGATGTAAACAACCGCAGTGCTGGCGTAAATGAAGGGCCACCGCCCTGGTCCCATGTAACCTGTTCCATACCAAACACATTACCTGAGCCAATATCATATATTTTCGCTAACCCCCTTCTGGTATCTCCAGTAAATCCTACCCCCCCCTCAGCATTGAATTCAGTTCTCCCCGTACCTGTAAAGATAAGATTATTAGCCCCTAAGGCTACAGTACGATAGCCCGTCAGGGTACCATCACTGTTGTAGAGATTAGTTATTGTAGTTTTCCATGCGCCATTAGTATAGACAAAAGCTAAGGCCTGGGCATTGGGAATAGTGGTTCCTGCAAATGTTGCACCAAAACCGCCTGTGGTATTATTAGAAATGGTTAACATGTGGCCATTGATAGTAGGAGTATATGCCGTAACCGCAACAGTACCGGTAGCAGTGCCTGTAATATTGGCCAATGAAGTTTCTGTATTAATGTTAACCGCATTAGAAGTCACGGTAAAGCTTGTCTCTCTATGTGTAACGGCTCCATTGACATCTAATGTAGTTTTGGGATCGGTGGTGTTTATCCCAACTTGGGCAAAGGATAAATACGGGATAAAAAACAGTAGTAGGATTTTGTATTTCATTTTAATTATCTTTTTTACATATTATTTCAATTAACTTTTGATTATTAAATATTCTTTGTATTTAAGTATACTATTTAAATGGGAATACGCTTAGAAATTTGCAGTTACAAAATGCAACGCTAATAATAAGTTGTTATATAGTTATTTTATTTAGGGTCACTGATTTACTGAATAATAAAAACAATTAAATTAATTCAGTTTGTAATATTACTTTTTCGTTTATAAAGACCTCTCTATTCAACTCAAAAGCATTAAAAATATTTTAGTAAATTTAAGAAAAAAATACAACTTTTATCATTTTAGTTCAATCCCATCTCAATGAAAAAACCAATCATTTATCTTTAGCATCAAACAAAGCGTGTTCAAAGCCCCTATACTTCCAAAGCAATTTTATTAAATCAGTTACTTTATAATTAGTTGCAAAAATGTCGAAGAACTGACGACTATTAGAAGCGCTAAAGTAGATCATGCAACGATATAAAGATGTGAGGGAAAGTTTTTATAAAAGTCATTCATCAACGCTACCACTAAACAAATTGACTTTAGAATTAAACGGGTTTCCCGAAGAACGGCGCAATAGCACCACTTGCCCACAATGCCACAACGCATCTGAAATGGGTCCGCTAATAATATTCCAAAATGGCACTTCGGTATTTTCTAGTTGAAAAGGCACATCTGTATTATACAACACCTCAGACACCACTTTTAAGTTTAACAATGTTTGTTTACGCATAACCTCAAAAGCGAGTTCTGACTTATTAGTGTCTTTATTATCACTTAAAACACTATTTCTAATAAATTTAGATAACCCGTAAATATGCGCGATGGTTTCTATAGTTGCCCGTCCCGTTTCACTTGGTTTAAAATTTAAGTCTTCATCTCTTAAACTTTCAGTAGCCCAATAATATCTAAAGCCTAAACCATCTATCATTCTAGCAGCTACTGAATTTGCTGTGTATGATGCTTCATGGTATTCGGGAATTTCGTAATATGGTAATTCCCCATTTGTTTGGGCCATCATAATCACTGGACTTACTAAAATAAATATGAATATAAATTGTTTCATTGTTAATGGGTGCTGAATCCTAGGTTTTGGGTCCTGGGTTCAAGTTTTGGATTGTTCATTGTTCATTACTAATTGCTCATTGTTAATTGTTAATTGTTAATTGCTAATTGTTAATTATTTCAAGCCATATTTATCAAACAAATACACTAACGATGCCATGGTGGCTGCACCTAATTCCAATTCGCGTTTATTAACGGCATCAAAGGTATCGTTACTAGCATGATGGTGATCGAAATAGCGTTGCGAATCGGGCCGTAAACCTGCCAACACATTTTTTTCCGTTTTAAGAGGCCCCACATCGGCGCCACTTCCGCCTTTTTCAAAATAATGTATTAAATAGGGCTTGAATAAGTGTTGCCAACTTAATACTTGATTAAAATTGGCATCGCTACAATCAAAACTAAACCCCCGTGGTGTAAACCCTCCTGCATCACTTTCTAAGGCAAATACATGGTTTTCACCTTTTTGTTTGGCTTCTTCGGCATATTTATTAGCACCACGAAGTCCATTTTCCTCATTCATAAATAGTACGACACGAATACTGCGTTTTGGCTTAATACCATTTTCCTTCAACAACCGCAACACATCCATAGACTGCACGACTCCTGCTCCATCGTCGTGCGAACCATCGCCTAAATCCCAGGAATCTAAATGGCCTCCAACTGTTATATATTCGTTTGGAAATTGGCTTCCTGTTATTTCTCCAATAACGTTATAAGATTGTACGTCTGCCAATTGCTTGCAATTTTGTTTAAAATATATTTTGATGTTTTTATCAAGTTGCAGCATGGTACTTAATATTTCGGCATCGTTTGTGCTTATTGCGGCAGCTGGTATTCGTTTTTCAACAGGTAAATTGTCATAAGTCATGCTTCCCGTATGAGGTAAATTGTCTAAACGTAAATTCATCGATCTTACAATTACGCCAATAGCGCCATACTTTGCTGCTTCTACCGCTCCTTGGTAACGCTGATTTACACAACCTCCATACGCATCGAAGGCACTAATTAAATTAGCCTGCATCGGGCGATTATAAAAAACGACTTTGCCCTCTATGTTGGTTTTTCCAAGTGCTTCTAATTCTTCGAAATTTTTAACTTCAACAACATTTGCTTTTATCCCAAGTGTTGGCGTAGCGACCGAACCACCTAAGGCACAAATATTTACCGTGTTTGTTTTTCCCAGTGCTGTTTCTATATAGGCATATTCCTTGGCGCCACGAACCCATCTTGGTACCATAACGGGTTGTAACCAAACTTTATCTAAGCCTAATTTTTCAAGTTCCTCTTTTGTGTAAGCCACGGCTCTTTCGGCTCCTAAAGAACCCGATAAACGACTCCCAATTTGAATGGATAAATGCTTTAACCAATCGTAACTTTTCCCGTTTGTTAAAGAGGTATTATATATGTTTTTTATAACGGCCTCATCGGTTTGGGCATTTCCTATTAAAATAAAAAAACAGCATAGTACTGTAAAAGTTCTTTTCATACGTTATTTAATTTAAGGCTAAAAATAATATTTATTAAAAGAACTCATTTAAAGTTTTTGAAATTAAGCGAAAATTAGGGGGTTTTAGTTCTGTTGAAGGCTTTTTTGAGTTGCATAGCAGCGCTACGGAAGGAAGAAAAGGCAAAAACAGAGCTAAAATCAACAATTTTTTAGCAAATTGAAAAACTTTAAATGAGTTCAAGTATTATGTCTAAATGAAATCATAAAAAACATGTAGCGAATCTGTAAAACTCACTCACTTTCTAACTCTTGCCTGTACAAAGACATTTTTGCTTTTATTTTATCGTCTAATTCCGGTTCTTGTATATCGGTATATTTTATTAAAGTATCGTACATAATTTTTGCAACCATGTAACGTGCAGAATCTTTGTCATCGGCTGGAATGGTATACCAAGGCGCATGCGGTTTAGATGTTCTGTTAATGGCATCTTCATAACAAGCTTGGTAGTTATCCCACAGCTTGCGTTCTTTTAAATCATCTGGAGAAAATTTCCAGTTTTTCTCTTGTTTATCTAAGCGACGAAGCAACCTGTATTTTTGTTCTTCTTTGGAAAGGTTTAAAAAGAACTTGAAAATAATCGTACCATTGTTGGCTACATGCTTTTCAAAATTATTTATTTGTTCAAAACGGGCATCCCAAAAAGCATCATCAATATCTTGTACCGTATTAACAGTCGGAATGTTTTCACCTAAAATATATTCAGGGTGCACTCTAGTTACCAGCACATTTTCGTAGTGTGTTCTATTAAAAACACCAAACTTACCTCGTTCTGGAAGCGCTATATAATGCCTCCATAAATAATCATGGTTTAGCTCTAATGCTGTAGGCACTTTAAAACTATGCACCACCACGCCCCTTACATTAAACTCTTTAAACACCTCACGTATTAAACTATCTTTACCCGAAGTATCCATGCCTTGTAAACACACCAATACGGCATACTTACCATGGGCATACATCGTGTCCTGAAGTTTCCCTAATTTTTTTCTTAGGTCTTCTAATTGGTCTTCTGCTTTATCAATTACTCGTTTTGTTGGGCTATTTTTTAAAGATATTTTTGAGGTTACCTTGAAATCTTCGGGTGAGAAATTTTTCATAAAATCGATGGCGTTTTTAAATATTTTTATAAATATACTAAAAGAAATAAACAAATTTCCTGAAACGAACAATCTAAAGGAGACAGAGCCATAAGGATATACTTCGACTAGGCCCAGTACAGGTTTTGCTCGTTTTATTTTGTCCTAAAGGCACCAAAACCAAAATTTATTTATGACACCTCACCCGAAACTGTCTGACAGTTTTTACCTCTCCTCGAGGAGAGGTAAAAGAGAGAACCACGGGGCAAGCCCCTAGGAATTCTTTAGAATAAATGCTTTAAGAAATACATCTATTCGGGAAAATTTGTTATTTTCGTCGCACCTACTTATTAACTTAACCAAATTACCATGAAAAAAATTTACTTATTTTTCCTGATTTTTATTGTTTATTCTGAATTTCAGGGGCAAAATCCGGCGTGTACCGATGCTGATTCCAACCTTATTTATGCCTATTCTAACGTTAAAGATTCCTACGAATCCAATAATATCCAACATTTAAAATATTATGCAGACAAATCTTTAAAATCTTTTGGAGATGCTAAAATTAATTTAAAAGAATGTGGATGTGATGCAGCATTCGAATTGGCTTACAATGCTATGGAACTTATTGAAAAAGTTGAAAAAGCACCTACTTATGAAGATGGCCGTTACTTTGTGAAAAAAGCTAAAGAAATTACTCAAAATTCGATTACTGAATTAAACAAATGCACGATTCCTAAAAATACAGAATCCGTTGCAACTGCTACTGAAAGAGTTGGCAACGATTTGGACGCTTTGCAACAAGAAAAAGAGAAACTAGAGCAACAAAGATTGGCACTCAAATTAAAAGAGGAAGAAATACTAAAAAAACTGGATGCTCAAAAAAGCAAAGAACTTCAATTGCAAAAAGAAATGCTCATAAAAGAGCATAAGGCAGCACTCAACCTAAATATTTCAACCTGTAATAAAGTTTTGAAAACTTATGGTAGCACTTCCGAATTACCTTCTTACGATAAAAATGATACCGATTTACTTTCTGAAAATGTTGAAGCTATAAAAGCATACTATTTAAATATTACGAAAGATATAAATATGACTTACTTAGAAAAACTAAATCTTATCAAAATAAACTAAATAAACCACTCTCCTATGGACTTGAAGTCCATAGTTTTGTTTGCAGACTAATCTGCAAGGTTAGTTTGCTAAATTAATCGGTGAAATTTTACCGCAGATTCGCAAATTTTTAACATTTTTGGTAATCAGCGAATTTGCGGTAAAAATTTCTAGAACCTAAAAGGGAAATGCACTAAAGTGCATAGTTTTAACTATTTCTGTGACCAATAAAAAGAGGCTAAAAGTCCTTTAAATTTAATAATTTGTCAGGTTGAGCTTGTCGAAACCAATATTGATTACCAATAACGACAAGCAATATGACATAGAACTAGACATTTTAGAAGACAGCCTCGTTTTTTTATCTTTATTATTTTGATGCAAATAATTTCACGTCGGTTTCACTTACTTCGGCGCCGCCTAAAATAATTAAACGCTCTACCACATTACGAAGTTCTCGGATATTACCTGTCCAATCGTAATCTTGAAGTAACTTTATAGCTTTATCTGAAAATACTTTTTTGGCCGTACCTTGTTCTGCTGCAATTTTTTCTGCAAAGTGATTCACCAGCAATGGAATGTCATCACGCCTATCATTTAATGGCGGTACTTGTATTAAAATAACAGCTAGTCGGTGGTATAAATCTTCACGAAATCTGCCTTCGGAAATTTCTTTTTTTAAATCTTTATTGGTGGCTGCAACCACACGAACATTCACTTTTATATCTTTATCGCTACCTACGCGTTGTATACGACTTTCTTGTAACGCTCGCAATACTTTGGCTTGGGCAGACAAACTCATATCGCCTATTTCGTCTAAAAAAATAGTACCGCCGTTGGCTGCTTCAAATTTTCCCGCCCTGTCTTTTACAGCACTTGTAAAAGCACCTTTTACATGACCAAACAACTCGCTTTCAATGAGTTCGCTTGGGATGGCAGCACAGTTCACCTCAATCATTGGTCCATTAGCACGTTCACTTTTTTGATGCAACCAATGTGCTACCAACTCTTTCCCTGTTCCATTAGGGCCCGTAATAAGCACACGTGCATCGGTTTGGGCTACTTTTTCAATGATGTCTTTTATATGGGAGATCGCAGCACTTTCTCCAATCATTTCAAAATTTTTACTGACCTTCTTTTTAAGCAATTTATTTTCAACAACCAGTTCTTTTCTATCCAACGCGTTTCTAACGGTGTTAAGTAACCTGTTTAAATCAGGTGGTTTTGATATATAATCAAATGCGCCTAACCGCATAGTATTAACAGCGGTATCTAAATCGCCATGACCGGAAATCATCACAATAGGTATTTCTGGCTTTATTTTTTTTGTAGCCTCTAAAACCTCAACACCATCCACTTTTGGCATTTTGATATCACAAAGAATCAAATCGAAATCGTCATTTTTAATTTTCTCTAAACCTGCTAATCCATCTTCGGCTTCTTCAACTTGGTACGATTCGTTTTCTTCTGAAAGAATTTTAACAAGCACGCGTCTTATGGCAGCTTCGTCTTCTATAATTAATATTTTAGGCATACTTCTTTTTAAATTTTAAAACGTAAATATTAGATAAGAGATATCTACGTATGTATATTTTTAATTTTTGTAACTATTTTAATCTTTGCTCAAATTGGTATTAAACTCCGATTGATCCAATCTCAGACTCACGCTTTGATCTGGTTTTTGAATGATATGAATATCACGTTGAGGAAATGGAATACTAATGTTATTTTCTCTAAATAGTCGATCTATTTCAAACCTAACGTCACTTCTTATAGCATTAGCATTAAAACTATCACTTATGGTAAAAATAACTTTAAAATCTAGAGAACTATCACCAAAATTAGTAAACCGTACAGCAATATCATCTTTATACAAAACGTCTTTATTTACAGCTGCTGCTTCAATTAACAGCTTCTTTACCAATTGCACATCGCTGCCATAAGCAACTCCAACTTCTACAGATTCTCTAGTATCAAAGCCATTTTGTGTCCAATTATAAAGACTGTTTTCTAAATATAAATGGTTAGGGATTATCAATACCTTATTATCTATGGTTACGGCTCTTGTCGTTCTTAATTTTATCTCTTCAACCCGCCCTATTTTCCCTTCTAATTCAATAATATCGCCTACATGCACTGTTTGGTCTATTAAAATAAATACCCCAGAAATAATATCTTGAAACAGCGTTTGTAATGCTAAACCAATACCTATCATTAACGCTGCAGATGCTGCAAAAACTGCCGTAACATCTACACCTACACCATGCAAGGTCACAAGTAAAATAAGCAAATAAATCAGCCATCTAAAATATCCAAAAACCACATTAAACTTGCCTTTGTCATCTTCTGGCAGTTTTCGTGTAATTATTCTTAAAACAATTCTTAAAACAAAAGTTGTAATAAAAATAACGGTTATAATTATTAAAATATCTTTTACCGAAATGCTGATACTTTCGCTAAAATCGAAATGCTTATTAAGGAATGCTTTTATGTCATTCCAAAAAGAACTCTTGGCAACCGCTGCTGCTATCATTTTAAATTCCTGCGTCATTTTTAATATTTAATCCATTTTATCAACTCTTTATAAGTAGGCTTTTTACCGTACATCAAAATACCAACTCGGTAAATTTTTGCAGCAAACCAAACTGTAAACATAAAGGTAGCAATTAATATCAAAAGAGAAACCAACTGTTGCCATAAAGGCACTCCAAACGGAATACGCATAAGCATAACTACCGGCGATGTGAATGGTATAAACGAAAACACAACCGAAACAGTTCCATGAGGATCTTCTACAACCGTAAAAATACCTATATAAACTGCTAAAACTAACGGCATAATTACGGGTATCATAAATTGTTGGGTATCGGTTTCATTATCAACCGCAGCACCAATAGCGGCGTATAACGAGCTATATAACAAATAGCCACCTATAAAAAACAGTATGAATGCTATTATTAAGTTAGCTAAAGGAAGGTTATAAAATGCATTAATGACATCTTGAATCTGCATATTCAATTCTGGGTTTGCCATGGCTTGCTGCACCATGTCTTGCTGTGGTGTTTGTATATTTATGCCAAATAGAAAGGATACAATACTTAACAATACCCCCCCAATAACAAGCCAAATAATAAATTGGGTAATCCCTGCTAACGAAGTACCTATAATCTTCCCTAACATGAGTTGTATTGGTTTTACCGATGAAATAATAACCTCAATGATTCTACTGGTTTTTTCTTCAATAACACTACGCATAATCATGTTACCATAAATAATGATGAACATAAATAATAAATATCCTGCCGCACCACCAAAAGCGAGTTTCATCACACTGTCTATTTTAGATGTTTTTTCGCCAGCAAAACTTTCTTGGCCAATGTTTACATGTACTTTGGAAGCATTGATCATGGCTACATCTACACCATTTTCTTGAAGCTTTATATCGGTAAGTTTATGCTCTAATTTGCTTTCTAAATCTGAAATTAAAGAAAGTGGTGGTGATTCTTCTGAATAAAACTTAATATGGTTTGAAACATCATCAAGTGAGTTTGGCTTATCTATATACAACAAACCAACCGATCCCGTTTCTGTAGCCAATTTTTTAGCATCTGTAAGCGACATGTTTTCTAAAATATGATAGGTTGTTCGTTCGGTGTTTTCAAAGATGTTTTTAACATACCCCGATTCGTCCAAAACAGTAATAACACGAACTTTATCGTTATTTAACTGCGATAAATAAGTAACTACCGATATAAGCGCTATAATTATAAGCGGACTCAAAACCGTCATCACTATAAACGATTTGTTTTTAACTTTCGTTAAGTATTCACGCTTAATTATAAGTGGTAAATGGTTCATTTTATTTACTATTCTTTATGGTTTGAATAAAAATATCGTTTACACTTGGTATCAATTCCACAAAATGGGATACGTCTCCTTTTGATGTTAAAAAGCTCAATAAATCATTTGGCTTATCTCCTGTATTAAGTTTGATGTTGAGTTTTAAATCATCTTCCAAGGTTTTAAAATTGGCTAAAGAGACATCAAATTTTTGTGATAATTCGGTTTTTAAAGCGTCGTTATCAAACGCTTTTACACCTACTTCAAACGTGTTTATTTTATACTGTCGCTTAATATCAATTAATTTTCCGTCGAGTATTTTATTTGATTTGTGAATGAGCGCAATATCGTCGCACAATTCCTCAACCGATTCCATACGATGTGTTGAAAAAATAACTGTTGCACCGTCTTCACGTAAACGTAAAATTTCGTCTTTAATTAAATTTGCGTTAATAGGGTCAAAACCCGAAAAAGGTTCATCAAAGATCAATAGTTTTGGCTGATGTAATACCGTTACAACAAACTGTATTTTTTGCGCCATCCCTTTTGATAGTTCCTGTATTTTCTTGTTCCACCAATCACCAATTTCCAAACGCTCGAACCAATATTTTAAGCGTTCTTTTGCTTCGGCTTTACTCAATCCTTTTAATTGCGCTAAATAAAGGGCTTGCTCTCCCACCTTCATGGTTTTATACAAACCTCGTTCTTCTGGCAAGTATCCAATATCTTTTATATGAGTTGCGTTAAGCAATTCCCCATCTAGATGTACTGCACCAGAATCTGGCATGGTAATTTGATTAATAATGCGTATTAAAGTTGTTTTTCCTGCACCATTGGGTCCTAACAACCCAAAAATACTGCCTTTCGGTACTGAAATAGATACATTGTTAAGGGCTTTAAAGTCTCCAAAGTTTTTAGAAACCTGGTTAACTTCTAATAAGTTACTCATTCGTGATTTTAAATTGACTTGTAGTTTGTAAAGATATTAAATGTTAAAGCATGAGCTTAATGCTTTAGCTATAATTTGTGATTTTTTTGAAATAAAAAATTTCTTGAAACGGACTATCCTCGAGACAAAGCCATAGAGGTATACTTCGACTAGGCTCAGTACAGGTTTCTCCTGTTTTATTTTGACTTCGAAGCCAAAAAACCGAAATTTTATATTTTACTTCACCCAGAACTGCCAAAAAAAGGCAGTTCTGGCCTCTCCAAAGGAGAGGTCAATTGAGCACGAGCAAAACGAACTGGCAAAGCAAATCCCGAGGCAGAACCATCGGGGAATTATTTAGATTGACACTGAAATTAATAAACACACATAAACCCTTCGATTGTGCTCCAAATAACAAGTACTTACAAAAACAAAACCCACCCTTAAAAAAGATTAAGGATGGGAAAAAAATTGCTATGAAAAAGAAAAATATCACTAAAACAAATTAGTGATAAACCAAATATATGTTTTTTTTTCTAAAAATCATGAAAACTATACCAGAACTTTTAAAAAAGATAATCGATTACTTGATTTTTTTTTTATCACTTATAGAACTCATTTAAACTTTTCACAATTGGCTGAAAAATTGTCATTTTACATCAATAAAAAAAGTTTAAACGAGTTCCTATTATGAAAACATATCCTTTACTTTTTCAAAAAAAGATTTATCGGTGCTATCTGGTTTAGGTGCAAAATGTTCATCATTCTGCATAGCTTCAAAAAACTCACGTTGTTGTTTGCTTAAAGTTTTTGGTGTCCAAACATTGACATGTACTAATAAATCACCTTTACCATAACCATTAATGCTAGGTATTCCTTTTCCGCGTAAGCGTAAAATTTTACCAGATTGAACACCGGCTTCAACTTTTATACGCACTTTTCCTGTTACGGTATCGATCTCTTGTGAAGTTCCTAAAACAGCATCTGGATAACTTACATACAAATCGTAATGTAAATTATCACCTTCACGTTGTAGTTTTTCATGTTGTTCTTCTTCTATGACCACTATTATATCACCCGAAATACCATTCCCTGGCGCTTCGTTACCTTTTCCTGACACTTTAAGTTGCATCCCATCTACCACACCCGCAGGTATTTTGATAGATACGGTTTCTTCCGAAATTTTCAAGCCTTGCGCATCGGCATCGGCAGGTTTTTTGTCAATAATTTGGCCTGCACCACCACACACATTACATGGTGCCGATGTTTGCATTCTACCTAAAATAGTGTTAGCAATACGGGTTACTTGTCCGGAACCATGGCAGGTAGAACAGGTTTTATACGTAGTTCCTGGTGCTTGAACTTTACGCTTTACTTTTATTTTTTTCTCTACACCATTAGCAATTTCTTCTAAAGTAAGCTTTACACGAATACGCAAATTACTTCCTTTAACACGACGTTGACCACCGCCACCGCCAAAACCAGAAAAGCCGCCTCCAAAACCGCCACCGCCAAAAATATCTCCAAACTGGCTGAATATGTCGTCCATATTCATGCCTCCACCGCCAAATCCACCGCCATTTTCAAAGGCTTGATGACCATATTGGTCGTAACGGGCTTTTTTATTTTCGTCGCTTAAAACCTCGTAAGCTTCGGCTGCTTCTTTAAATTTAGCTTCAGCTTCTTTATTATCGGGATTTTTATCGGGGTGATATTCAATTGCCTTTTTTCGGTAAGCTTTCTTTATTTCGGCAGCACTAGCACCTTTACTAATACCTAATATATCGTAATAATCTCTTTTAGCCATGGTTCAGTTTTATTGTCCTATTACTACTTTAGGAAAACGAATGACCTTGTCGCCCAGCTTATAGCCTTTTTCTACAACATCTATAATTTTTCCTTTTAAATCGGCCGTTGGAGCTGGTATTTGCGTGATAGCCTCATGGTTATCGGCATTAAATGCTTCGCCTTTTTCTACAGCAATTACTTTAAGTCCTTTTTGTTCTAAAGTGCTTACCAATTTATTATAGATTAATAACACACCTTTGCGTAAGGCTTCTGCTTCTTTTTCGTCGTCAATATGACTTAATGCGCGTTCAAAATCGTCTAAAATTGGCAATAAGGTTTTCATTACATCTTCACTGGCCGTCAAAAATAACTCGATACGCTCTTTCGAGGTACGTCTTTTATAATTTTCAAACTCAGCAAATAAGCGTAAAAATTTATCTTTCTCCTGCTTTAATTCGCTCTGAAGTTTCTCTTCAACCGTTTGTTCTTCAACAACTTGCTCTTCAACAACTTGTTCTTCAACGTCAACCGCTTCACTTTGCACAGCATCAAGCTGCTCTTTTTCTATATCGTTTGATTTTTCCTTTTTACTCATTGCTGTATCTCAATTTTATATAAATACCTAAATTGGTTGGCAAAAGTACTGCCATTATTCTAAAAATGTCATAATGTCATTAAAATATTTTTTGCAAAAAAAACAATACGCTTTTGCTTTGTAAAAAGTTTCTGTTAAATTCGTTTAGTACTAAAAACAATTGAATGAAAAAAAATTTACTATTCATCTTTTCGCTAACCATTACCATAATATGCAATGGGCAGAATAAAGATTATTCCGTTATAAAAAGTAGAGTTTTCATTGAGCCTTTTGTAAAAACAAAACTTATAAAGTCCATTGAAGATAATGAAGGTGGTATTTATACCATAAGATACTATGATGAATTTGTATCTATGCAGTATAACCATAGCAATTCAAAAGGTTTTATAATACAGCATTGGGACAGTTTACAAAACTCACTTTCTTACAACAATTATAAAATAGAAACTGATAAAAAAGGTGTGCTCTCGGGTATATCCATAAATCAAAACAAACTACACGTTTTAGAATACGTTCAAAATAAAAGAGAAAAAACTATTGATTGCTTTGTGCATATTTCATTAGATAATAGGAATGAGTTTGAAAGAAAAAAAATATTCTCAGTTGATGTAAAACGATTTCCGGGATTTATTTATTCTGCTTTAAACGACAAAATAGACAACAATTATCAAGGTAATATGGAATTTTCACCGAATGGTGAATACATTGTTTTTCATATAGACTCCGATTCAAAAGATGATGAAAAACACAAACTTCATGTGCTCAACAGTAAACTTGAAACCGTTTGGGAAAAGGAATTTACACATACTGAAAAAGATAAATTATTTGATATTGAAAATGTAAAAATTGATAATAATGGTGAAGTTTATATTTTAGGAAAAGTGT
Organism: Mariniflexile sp. TRM1-10; assembly: GCF_003425985.1. Classification (NCBI taxonomy): domain Bacteria; kingdom Pseudomonadati; phylum Bacteroidota; class Flavobacteriia; order Flavobacteriales; family Flavobacteriaceae; genus Mariniflexile; species Mariniflexile rhizosphaerae. The sequence goes on along the minus strand of NZ_CP022985.1, from coordinate 3,271,269 downwards.
TCCATAATAAACGAAAGAATGAAATAAAAGATAATATTAATTATCATTTTGAAGTTTTTAAAGTAACAAAAGACAAAACAGAATCTACACTTTTAAATCTTGAAAATAATTTGGTAAATACCATTAATTTAAAATTAAATGAAGACCAAGTATATTGTATTGGTTTATTCTCGGAAAAAAATGACTTGAATTTAATTGATATTATAATAGGGAAAGATATTATAACAGGTAAATACGAGGACAAATACAAAATAACAGGTACAGCATTTTTTTCAATAGACAAATTATCAATGAAAATTATAAAATCTAATTTTCAGAAGCTCTCTTCAGAATTCATTGAAAACAAATATGATACTAAAGGCTATAAAGGAACAGGACAGTATTTAATAAAAAACATAGAACCTTTAAAAGATAGCGGATATATAATTGTAGCTGAAGAATTTTTTATTGAATCTAGCATGCATTATAGCATGGCAGGAATGGGAGCCACAAGTTCTGTTTCTTATAATTTTAACGATATTGTTACTATTCGCCTAAATGAATTTGGAGACTTGATTTGGGCAAAAAACATCAATAAACATCAACTAGGATATTCTAATAACGATAAATTAGTGTCTTGTTCTGCTTTTGTTAATAATGACAAAACATACATGTTTTTTAATGAGCGTAAAAACATTAAGCCTATTGAAAATAATTTAAACTTTGAACACGGGAATTTTGGCAATATCACAGAAAAAAACTCAAACCTTTATGCCGTAAAAATTGATGGCGATGGAAAAATATCATGTGATGCTATTCACTTAAATAAATATAATGACATAATATTTTATCCTGTAAATGGAAGCTCATCGTATAATTCTCAAATGGTTATTTTTGGTTCAAATGAAAAACAGAAACAATTTTTAACCTTTAAACTTAAATAGACAATTACTAACTTGGTTTTTATTTCAACAAATTCTCCAAAGCAGGTTGCAAATGGTGGTATTCAAAATAAAAACCTTTGTCTTCTATTTTTTTAGAGCTTACCCGTTGGCTATCAAATAGCAATGTGTGCATATCGCCTAAAATCAGTTTCATAAAAAACCTAGGGATGTTAGGTAAAAAGAATGGTTTCTCTAATGTCATGGCGATGGTTTTAGTGAATTCTTGGTTTGTTACATGGCTTGGTGCTACGCCATTATAAACGCCTTCTAATCGATACTTTAACACATATAAAAATAGTTGTCCCAAATCGGTAATATGTATCCACGATTGCCATTGTTCTCCTGTACCAAAAGCGGCTCCTAATCCAAATTTTATAGGCTTAGCCATTTCCATAAGTACGCCACCTTTATTGGATAACACTAAACCAATTCTAATTTTAGACACTGTAATGTTAAGTTTAGAAAAAGCATCTACTTCATCTTCCCAAACTTGTACCACATGACTTAAAAATGAATCATCAAAATTTTTGAAAGTTTCATCATAATAATTAATCAATGAATCTGGATATACTCCAATGGCACTTGCCGAAATGACTTGTTTTACAGTATGATCGATCGTTTTTAAACTATGGACTAACAGCTGGGTCGTTTCTTTTCGACTTGAAATAATTTCTTTTTTATAAGTGGATGTCCAACGCTTTGATATGGTTGCTCCTGCTAAATGAATGATAGCATCAACATCCTTAAAACAATCCAGATCAATTTCTTGTTGTTTAGGGTTCCAATAAAAACCTTGTGTTTTCTCAGATTGATTTATTTTAGATTTACTAGTCGTTAAGTAATTTACCGCAATGTCGTTAGCGAGGCAAAGTTTTACAATCTCTTGCCCAATAAGTCCTGTCGCCCCTGTAATTAAAACTCGCATTTTCGATTTTTTATTAAAGTTACGAAACGAAATGACTATTGACTATGGTTTTGTATTAGGTTTAACAAAAATGGTTGGTGGTTAATGGGTCTTGGGTTCTGGGGTTGAACTTGACCTTGACCGTGAGACGTGAAGCGCAAAAAGTGAATCAATCAACTCTAATTCAGGGAAGTTAAACCGTTCACTGCAACTGCTTACTGCAACTGTTCACTGCAACTGCTTACTGCGACTGTTTACTGCAACCGTTCACTGCAACTGCTTACTGCGACTGCTTACTGCGACTGCTTACTGCGACTGCTTACTGCGACTGCTTACTGCAACTGCTTACTGCGACTGCTTACTGCAACTCTTACTGCAACTGCTCACTGTGACTGTTCACTGCGACTATTTTGTGGCTCTGAGCATTTAACTCCAAAAACTATTTGAGTGGAGTCGTTGAATGCTTCGTTGCTCGAAGCATTTCACGTTTTCCGGGTGGGCCAGGGAGTTTTTCAACTTTAAAACCTACGGCTTGCATGGCACGACGTACACTTCCTTTAGCGGCATAGGTTACTAACACACCGTTTTCTTTTAAGGCATCATACATTTTTTTGAAGATGGTTTCTGTCCACAACTCGGGTTGTACACGCGCACCAAAGGCATCAAAATAAATAAGATCGTATAAATCTTTTTCGGTTATTTCTGAAAAAAAGCGGTTTTGTTTCGTTAGGGAAAAATTATTTGAAAACAAATGCTTTTCTTCCCAAGACACCTCATGCATCATTTTAAAAAGCGGCTCTTTATCTTCTGCTTTTAATTGAGCGGGGTAATTTAGCTGCATCATTTCATCGGTTAAAACCGGATAACCTTCAACTCCAACATAATCAATACCAATACCTATTTTTTCAGCTTCCAAAAGGGTTATAAAAGCGTTTAAACCCGTACCGAAACCTATTTCTAATATAGATATTTTATTATTGACTTCTCGACTGCGCTCGTGGGAACCATACGTGTTTAATTCTGAAACAACCCCGACTGCTCCCGAAGTGACTTCATTAGAGGTATTTTTTTCATTGTAAAAATGCTGTAACCCATGTTTTATAAACACATGGTAGGCCTCTTGTATGGCACCGTGTTTGGAGTGGTACTGTTCGTCCCATTCCGGTAAATGAATGGTTGATGAACCATCGGCGGTAATAACGACTTCTCTTTCCACACTTATTGTTGTATTAAAACGCCATCGGCTTCAAAAGAAAATGTTCGTTTTGGTTGGGTTATACTTGCTATGTCGCCAGCGGCTTTTCCTGCATCTTCGGCATAATGGCGTTGCTCTTCTACTGAAACTTCGTTAACAAAAGCGTTTCCATTTACAATAACTTCTTTTCCAGCAATGTCTTTTGGTACAAAAAATCCGTAATCTTTAAATTTCACCATCACTTCATTGCCATTTTCTAAATTTAAAATCATCCAGCAACCTTTTGCTTGACAAACATCCATCACTCTTGCTTTTATTTTAGCATGTATGCTATCTCCAGCTTGCAATGACTTATAATGCGATGCCATGACCGATAACTCCATAGTTTCTACTACGGTGATTTCTTTACCAAACGACTGGTATGCATCTTTATCTTTACATGAATAAACCAAAAACAAACAAAAACTGAGAATAACTAGGGGCTTCATGTAATAAAATTTAACTTTTGAATGATTTGTTGTAAATATACCGCTTTTTTAAAAACGTTTTTACTTAAATTTGTAACATAAAATAACAAGATTTATGAACCCTATAATCAATGACATCGAGATTATAAAAGCTAAAACTACCAAACTGAATGAGGTAGATTTTGATAATTTGGCTTTTGGAAGTGTTTTTTCTGATCATATGCTTGAGTGCAATTTTAAAGATGGTAAGTGGCAGGCACCAAAAGTGGTTCCTTACCAAGCCATTACTTTAGACCCTTCTGCTAAGATTTTCCACTATGGGCAATCGGTTTTTGAAGGTATGAAAGCATATAAAGACGCTCATGGAGATGTCTGGTTATTTCGTCCGTTAGAAAATTTTAAACGATTAAATATTTCGTCAAAACGTTTAGCTATTCCAGAATTGCCAGAAAGCTATTTTATGGATGGTTTAAAAGCGCTTTTAGAGGTTGACAAAGATTGGATTCCAACAAACGATGGAAGTTCTTTGTACATACGTCCGTTTGTGTTTGCCTCTGGAAACGGGTTTCATGCATCGCCTGCAAACGAATATAAATTTTTAATTTGTACTGCACCTTCTGGAGCTTATTTTTCTGGAAAAGTAAAAGTTTTAATTGAACAAACTTATTCACGTTCTGCTAATGGAGGTGTTGGTTTTGCTAAAGCCGGTGGTAACTATGCAGGACAGTTTTACCCAACGCAATTAGCAGTTGAAAAAGGCTATCAGCAGGTTATTTGGACCGATGATACAACCCATGAATATATTGAAGAAGCGGGTGCTATGAACATATTTGTGCGTATAAACGATACCCTTATTACTGGCCCAACAAGCGACCGTATTTTAGATGGTATTACCAGAAAGAGTATTATTGAACTCGCCAAAGCTGAAGGAATCGCTGTTGAAGTAAGAAAACTATCGGTGCACGAAGTTGTTGAAGCGGCTAAAAACGGAACTTTAAAAGAAATGTTTGGAGCAGGTACTGCAGCCGTTATTTCACCAATATCGGGATTTGGCTATAAAAACGAGGATTTCGATTTACCTGAATTGGATGAAACCTATGCCAGTTATTTAAAGAAACGCATAACGGATATCCAAACCAATAAAGCCGAAGACCCATTTGGGTGGCGTTATAAAGTTGATTAATATTTAACTTAAAATATGTAAAAAAAGAGAAGCCAAGCGCTTCTCTTTTTTTATGATCCTAAATTTGCTATTTGATTTCATTGTTGTCCGATACAACTTTTACAATTCTCTGCAAACACAGTGATAATGCTTTTTAAAGAGACTACTGATTCGTGGCCTTGCTTTTTGTAATAATTAATCTAAATAATTCCCCGAAGGCACTGTCTCCTTTAGTCTGTTTTCAAGAAACTTTTTATTTAAAACAGACATACAAATAGACATTTGAATATCAATTTGTTGTCATTTAGTCTATAGTCTATTTTCTTTTAGCAAAGCCTTGTTTCTTTAATCGGGCACTAATGGTTTGATTTTATAATTATTTATCTATAATAGAAGCGATGTTAGGTTTGAAGTAATTAGGACCTTTTAACACTTTGCCATCTTCTCTATAAATAGGCTGTCCGTCTGCACCCAATTTACTCATGTTACTCCGCTGTATTTCGTCAAAAACTTCTTCAATTTTATACTGCATACCATGTTCTATAATGGTACCGCATAAAATGTAAAGCATATCGCCCAAGGCATCGGCAACTTCAACCAAATCGTTATTATTGGCAGCTTCTAAATACTCTTCGTTTTCTTCCTTCATTAAATTAAAACGCAACTTGTTTTTATCAGCACCTAAATCGGCTTTAGGGGTTTCTCTGTGTCCAATTTTAAATGCCGTATGGAATGCTTTTACTGCTTCAATCTTATTTTTCATAAATAATAAATATTAATTTAGTCATTCCCGTAAAGATGGGAATCTCATCATTATTGATTAAATTTGCATAAAATTAGTCATATGTTTAGTAAAGGTCAAATCATTTTTGGTGTTTTATTTTTTATTGTGTTCGCCATCATTATTGGCTACACTTACCGAAAAGATTTAAAACTACATAAACGCTTTTATGCTGGCAGTATTTGGATATTGATTGCCTTTATAAGTTTTATAGCATTGATTGCTGCAATCAAGTTTATTTTTAAGTAATAAAATTTTATTAAAAAAATCATATTTCGTACTAGGAAAAAACACTTTTATCATGTTTTATAGTTAGTGAAGTTATTTAAACTTTTTCTTTTACCTGCAAAATTCACATTTTGCTCCCTAATTTTGGCTTTTTTAAGTCCCGTAGCACTGCTATGCGACATAAAAAAGACTTCATTATGAAGCTAAAGCCGAATTTTTCGCTTACAAACAAAAAATTTAAATCACTTCAGTTTAATAATTTGACGCAACCTTTTTTCAAATCGTGCATCTAAAAAGTAACTAACATAACTAAAATCATGAATATTATTCTTATTATCAGTGCTCTTATAGTTGTAAATCTTATTCTTTTGGTGTTTAGTGTCAATAAAAAAACAGAACCTTGATCAAGATTCTGTTTATATTTTATTAGCTATCCTAAAAAATTAGTCTTAGAACTCTTTTAAACTTTTCACAATTGGCTAAAAAATCGTCCTTTTGCACTCGCTTTTTGTCTTTTCTTCCTTCCGTAGCCCTGCTATGCAACTCATAAAAGCCTTCAACCGAGCATAAAATGACTGATTTTCGCTTCAATCAAAAAAGTTTAAATGAGTTCTTAGTTTACCTCTGGTAAGAAATTATATTTTTTACTATAATCAAGCATTTGTTCTACGAATGTTTGTGGTTGCATGACGTTAACCTCAATTATTTCACCTGCTTCGTTTGTTTTTGCAACCAATATAGGATTCACATAACCAGTATATGGTGCAGACTTGAATTGCTTATTACGATCTAATACTTCGGCGTGGATTTTTTGATCTACTTTTACACCATAACCTTCCACTAAAGCCTCGGCAGCTTTAAAATCGCCTTCAGATTTTATACGTTGTGTTTCGCGTAATAACTCCCCAAAAAGTGCTCGCAATTTTGAATAATCGGTTATATTATAATAAGTTTTTCCGTTGCGAATAATCTTTTCAATCACATTATTGGCTTTTCCTTTTTCAAAAACCCAAGCGGAAACCCATTGACGGTTTCTCATATGAGCTTCTTCAACATCATCACCTAAATTTAAACGGATTAATTGCATTAAAAGGCCATTTCTAATATAATCATTGTATGCTGCTTTGCCTGTTTTCTCCCAGTTGTCTGTCAACCCTAATTCTTGAATTTTACTATCATATAAATAATAGAGAGCTACCAAATCAGCACGACCTTCTTCAAGGGTTGACGCATAATTCTTTAATGTTTCTTTAGTTTCTCCAACGCCTGGATTTAATTGCCCCGATGCATGCCCTACCACTTCGTGTAAAGCCGTATGCAATTTATCGGCTAATTTACTATAGGTATCTTCCAATTCTAATTCCTCTTCATCATTTACAAATTCCTTCAGCCTGTCTGAACTCCCAGCATTATTACTAGCATCTACAATGTTCCCTAAAGACACCGATTTACTTCCAACCTCGGCACGAATCCAGTTGGCATTGGGTAAATTAACTCCAATAGGTGTACTTGGTGATGCATCCCCTGCTTCACCAGCCACATTGACGGTTTTATAGGAGACGCCTACCACATTTTTCTTTTTATGAGCCTCCATTAATGGCGAGTTGTCTTCAAACCATTGGGCGTTTTCAGAAAGTACTTCCATTTTTTTAGACATATCGAAATCCTTAATTTGTACAATAGTTTCATACGATCCTCGGTAACCTAATGGGTCATTATACACTTCAATAAAACTATTTATATAATCTATATTGCCTTCGGTAGCTGCCGTCCACGCTACATTGTAATCGTCCCAAGTTTGTAAATCGCCTGTTTTATAATAAGAGATTAACAAACCTAAAGCATTAGCTTGTGCCTCGTTTTCTGAAACACCTTTGGCTAATTCCAACCATTTAATTATTTCATCAATAGCAGCCCCATATAAACCTCCCGATTTATAAACGCGCTCTTTTAGCACACCGTTTTCTTTTATCAATTGCGAGTTTAAGCCAAATGACAATGGCTTGCTTGGGTCTGGCGATTTTTTAGAAGCGTAAAAGGTTTCAACATCTTTATTTGTAACACCATCTCCATAAAAATTAACTGCCGAAAGCGCTACATTATCAACTCCTTTGGCTTGATTCACTTTTTTAGCATCAACATCATTAAAAATAACCTCAAAAGCTTCACCCTCTAAAACCGTATGGGTTTCGGCTAGTAATTGTTTTAAATAGTCCGATGAAAACCCTGGTTTTATTTTATCTTTTGAATAGTGGTGATGAATGCCATTACTAAACCAAACACGCTTTAGATAAACCTCAAAAGCATTCCAATCTTCAGTGGTTTTATCACCTGTATAATTAGTATAAATACTTTCTAGAGCCTTTCTAATTTTAAGATTGTGTTTATAATTTTGATCCCAAATAATATCGCGTCCAGACAAACCTGCCTGCGTTAAGTAATACACCAATTTTTGTTCTTTCAAGGTTAAATTCTCCCAACCTGGAATTTGATAGCGTAACACTTTAATATCGGCAAACTGATCGACATGGTAATTAAACGCCGTGTCTTTTACTTTTAATTCTTCCTTATTCTCTTTGGATTTTTCATTTCCACAAGAAAATACCAGTGCACCCATGAGCACAAAACCTAGAATTGATTTTAATTTCATTTGTTTGTATTTGTTATTTTTATAAAAAAAGTTATAGATATTCCGTCTTAATTATTGATTACATTTATTTAAGTCTTTTTAATTATTAAATATTTATTTTTTAAAGTACAAATGTAATAATTTATTAACGAGAATTTTAAATTGTTTATCTTTGATTCTTATCTTTTCAAAAAAAGTAAAATGAAGGCTTTTAAGTACATCGCATTTTTATTATTGATAGCCATTATAGGCACCTCCATATACATTTCTGTGCAACCCAACACTTTTGAAGTTAGCAGAACACGAACCATAAAGGCACCTGCTGCTGTTATTTATAACAATGTCATTGATTTTAAAAATTGGAAAGATTGGTCATCTTGGGTGGAGGCAAATCCTAACAAGAAGATTACACTACCCAAGCAAACCAAAGATGTTGGAGGAAGCTATACTTGGGAAGACAAAGATGGTATGGGAACAATAAAAACAATTGAAGCTGTTGCCAATAAATACATTAAACAGCAGATGCAAATGGCAGAGTTTCCTACTTCTGAAATTATTTGGGATTTTAAACCAAATGCCAATGGCAGTACCAATGTTACTTGGACAATTTCCAGTAAGGATTTACCTTTTGGTTTTAAGGCCCGCACCGTTTTTACAGGGGGGATGGAAAAACAAATTGGCCTACATTACGAACGAAGTCTAGAAAAACTAGACAGCATTGTTGTTGCTGAAATGAAAAAATACAGCATAACCGTCAATGGCATTACAAACCATAGTGGTGGTTATTACTTGTACAATACCGCCTCTTGTAAAATAAGCGAATTAGAAAGCAAAATTCAAGAAATGCTTCCTAAAGTTGAAAACTATGCTTTAAAAAACCACATAACTGTAGCTGGTACACCATTTATAAATTATTTAAAATGGGACGATGACAACAACGCTGTTATATTTTCATGTTGCGTTCCTACGACAGAACAAGTTATAACTGCCGAAGGAGATGATATTCTTACTGGCAAATTTGATAGTTTTAAAGCTGTTAAAACAACACTAAAAGGAAATTACAGCCATTTAAGAGACGCTTGGGAAACCGCTATGGCATATATTCAAAAAAACGGTTTTGAATTGGCCGAAAATGGTCCAATGATTGAAACTTATTTAACAGAACCTACTAGTACACCAAACCCTGCCGACTTAGTTGCCGAAATTTATATTGCTATAAAAGATAAAGATATTGAAGAATAGATGGGTTATTTGTACTTAAATAAAAACTTGAAACAAATGCACCATCAGTCCTATAAAAAAGAAATAATATTTACTTGGTAAAAGTATCTTACTTGTTTTTTTAGAAGGTTAGATTGTTAGAAAAAAATGCTGAAAACTTATTTACATTCCATTCTGAATGTAAGGATTATAAATAATATAGCCAATAACAAAGCATAAAAACATACTATTCTAAGCTAAACTAAGAGACTGTCTAAAGGTTCTTGTATTTAATCAATGCTTCCCAAAAGCCTTTACCCCTGCTTCTATTCTGGTTTTTAAATAATTCTCACGTGGTACAATGGGGCAAGAATACTTGTCGTTATAAGCACAATATGGGTTGTAGGCCTTATTAAAATCAATTTCCATAGTATCGCCTTTAGGTATTCGGGCATCTATATAACGACCGCCACCATAACTTTCCAATCCGTTGGTTTCATCTGAAAAAGGCAGAAATAAATAATCTTCGTAACCTTCCTTTTCAATTAATCCTAAATTTTGATAGATATTTAGCTTATGACGTTTTCCTTTTAATTCAAATGAAAGCTCACCATACTTTACATAAATGGGGCGTCTTTCCGTTGAAGTTTTCATTTCAAAAGGTTTTTCATTTGGAAATCTTTCAAACTTAGCATTAACGACATAAGCGGCATCGAACTTAAAAAAATCTAAACCTTCAAAATGCTTTCTGTCTTTATCTTTTAAAGGCGATGTTGTGGCATCCTTATATTCGGCGTTTAGTTCGCGCTGAAACTCGGTGTCTCCTTTAATCATTTTTTTCTCTTGGGCACAACTTGTAAAAAAAGTTAAAAATACCAATAGGGCTATTAGTGGTTTCATTCAAATATAATTTAAATTCAAAAGTACAACTTATGATTATTTTCTATAAGTTTGTAACTCATAAAAAATAAAAATGCGTAACAACGTCACCATTTGTAAGATGCTATTCACTACTTCTCGTAAAAGAGGTCGGGCTTTTTATATATTTAGGTGATACGATTATAAATTATTACAATATGTAAAAGTCCGACTTCACAGTCGGACTTTTTATTTTTAGTCGATAATCGACTTTTAATCAAAAAAATTAACATGATTAAAAACTAACCAATGAAAACACTTTTTAATAACTATTTAAACACCTTTAGAGGCTTATCGGAAGAAATATGGTGGCTTGCTCTCATAACACTTATAAATAGGGCGGGCACTATGGTGATTCCATTTTTATCATTATACCTAAAGGAAGACCTGCATTTTACGGTAAGCCACGTAGGTTGGGTTATGAGTGCTTTCGGATTAGGTTCGGTAGCTGGTTCTTGGATTGGAGGTAAATTAACCGATAAAATTGGATATTATAAAGTAATGGTTAGAAGCCTACTATCGACTGGTGTTTTATTTATCGCTTTGCAATACTTAAATACGTTTGCATCTATTTGTATTGGTATTTTTATAGTCATGCTTGTTGCTGATGCTTTTAGACCTGCTATGTTTGTGGCGCTAAACGCTTATAGCAAACCCGAAAACAAAATACGATCGCTAACACTTATACGCTTAGCTATAAACTTAGGGTTTTCGGCAGGGCCTGCCATTGGCGGACTCATTATTACAGGACTTGGGTATGCTGGTTTGTTTTGGGTTGACGGCATTACATGTATTATTGCTACCTTTTTGATGATCAAAGTATTGCACCCTAAAAAAGCAAAAGTTTTGGATGTTATTGAAAATAATAATCCCGCTTCGGCATATGGCGATTATGCGTTTATGATTTTCCTTGTAGCCATGGCATTATTTGGGATAGTGTTCTTACAATATTTTTCAACCATAACTATTTACTATAAAGATGTTCATACACTAAGTGAACTTCAAATTGGGCTTATTTTAGGGCTAAACGGCTTTCTTATTTTCATATTTGAAATGCCTTTAATCAAGTGGTTGGAAAATACTACCTACACAAAACTAGGATTGATGTTTTTTGGTGCTATTTTAACGGGTTTAAGTTTGCTTATATTAAATTTTACCACTTGGTCTGGAGTTTTAGTTGTTGGCATGCTTTTAATGACCATAGGCGAAATGATTGCTTTCCCGTTCTCTAATGCCTTTGCGGTTGAAAGAGCTAAAAAAGGAAATCAAGGGGAATATATGGCACTGTATTCCATATCGTTTTCAATTGCACATATTTTTGGTCATAACGCTGGTTTGCAAATGACCGCTGCCCTTGGGTTTGATAATACCTGGTATATAGTATCTATAATTGCACTTATTAGCGCCATCATTTTATTTGTCCTAAACCGAAATTTAAACTTAAAACGATTGCTATAATGAATTTAAACCAAATAACCATTCCTTCTTTAGATGTTGAAAAGGCTGTAACATTTTACAAAATTTTGGGACTGCATCTCATTGTAAATGCACTTCCAAGGTATGTAAGGTTTGAATGCCCGGATGGGGATAGTACATTATCTATTCATAAAGTAGACGAACTACCAAGGGGTGTTGGCATATCGATTTATTTTGAAAATGAAAATATTGATGAAACTATTTTACTTTTAAAACAAAAAGGAATCATTTTTTTAAGCGAGCCAGAAGACAAACCTTGGCTTTGGCGGGAAGCACATTTAAATGATTTAGATGGCAACAGAATTATAATCTATCATGCTGGAAACAACAGAAAAAATCCGCCTTGGCGCGTAAAATAGCATATTAAAACCTATTTAGCAGGCTTCACTTCTTTGTAGCGTGTTACATGAGATAGTACTATTTGTGTCTTGGTTTCACCATAAATAATAAGCTGATCTATAAAGGTTTCCAAGTGCTTTTGGTTTTTTAAAAGCACTTCCATGACTATATTTTCGTTACCGGTAATTCTGTAGCAGTTTAAAACTTCGTCGAAGGTTTTAACTTTCTCTAAAAAAGGTTTCAACTTACCAATAAACGCATGTAAAGTTATAATGGCTTTTAGCTGATATCCCATATCTAATGGTGACACCACGGTTTTATAACCTAATATAATACCTGCATCTTCCATTCTTTTTATACGCTCTGAAACCGCTGGTGAGCTAATCCCCACTTGCCTACCAATTTCGGCATTGGATTGTCGCGCGTTTTCCTGCAAACACCTCAAAATCTTCCAGTTAAGATTATCTAAATTCATTTTAAAAGAAATTTAACTACAATAAATTAATATCTAAAGCAAATATACATTTTTACTTTAAAATGAAAAGCTGTTTGTTAATTCTTGTGAGTAATTTTGATAAAGTTGCTTAGAAAAAAAAATATGCTATCTAATACCCCATCAAATCTATCGGAATTACCGATATATAAAAAAGCTATTGAGATATTTACCTTATCCCAAAGTATTTCTATGTATTTAAATCATGATTTGTCTGCTTTAAAAAGTGATGGTACAGAGGATACTAACATTTATTTTTCGGGTGACATCGTTCAACAATCGGTTTCATTAGCTCCAGAAATTGTTAATGCCGAAATGGAACGCTATACAGATAGAAAGCATAAACATATTGCATCTTTAAGACGTCTTACAAATATGCTTTATAAAAATTCCTATCGCTTAGAACATTCTAACAGTAACGGAAAAGACTTCTTGCCTATTTTACGTAACGAATTAAAAAAGTTTAAACAATTGCAACGCAGTTGGATGTTAACTTTGTAACAAGATAAAAAAAATCCCTATATTATTTTAATACAAGGATTCTAAAAAAACAACTGAGAGTCTTGTTTTTTTAATCTAAAAACCGTGTGTTGTTATTACTTATTAAAGTAGCTTCTGTTTCAAAGTATCTTTCAGATTTGATAATGTTTATTAACCAATCTAAATGATTTTCGGATTGTCTCTTGAATTTGTATTTAAGTGTCGTTTCCATAGGTATAAATTTTAATTATTTGGGTAAATTGTGTCTAGTAATTAACTTAAACAGGATAAAATTACACTGGGAATTGATAATCGAAAAATTTCTTAAAGAATATTAGTTCAAGGGTTTACATACGTCCATGAGTGGTTTTAATTTGCAAAAAAAGGCGATGAAGAACGCTATTAAAAAGTTTGTTCATCGCCATATTAATTAGCTATTAATATTGAATTAGAGCATCCAATATATAGGACTCAATTTGATGGAAATAAAAATTTATTGAAACAGACTACCTAAAGGATGCAGAGCCATAGAGACATACTTCGACTAGGCTCAGTACAGGTTTCACCTGTTTGATTTTGACCTTCAGTGTCAAAAACGGAAATTTTGTTTTTCACCTCATCCTAAACCGCCTTTTCGGACAGTTCTGAACTCTCCATAGGAGAGGTGAATTGGGATACCCCGAGGCTGAGCCTTCAGGGAATTATTTAGATTAAATTATTAATGGCACATTTTACAGTCTTCTTTTTCTTTAATCTCTCCAACTAGATAGCCTGCATCATTCACTTTAAAATCGCAGCAAACTATAAAGCCTTGCGCGATTAATTTTCTACCGCGCTGTATTTGGGACTTTATGGTAGGTAACGGCAAATGCAACTGTTCTGATATTTGAGCTTGTTTTATTCCTTTAATATCAGATAAAAACAAAGGATCTCTATATTTCTTGGGCAAGCTTTTAATAATACCTTTTAAACAGTCTTCTTTAGTATGCTCTAACTTTTGGTCGTCAAAAACCATATCTGCTTCAGACATTTCGTAAGTTATATTATTATTTCTGAAATAATCTAGAACCGTATATCTAGCAATTGCAAACAACCACGACTTTAATTTATTACTATCTTTTAAAGTATCAAGCTTGGTGTGTACTTTTATAAAGGTTTCCTGAAGCAAATCGTCTGTAACAACCACATCTTTCACCTTACTTAATATAAAGTGTTTGATATCGTTTGAATAGGTGTTCCAAATGTCTTGGGTTTGCATAACTACAATTATAAAAACAGTGCTTACTTTAGCTTAAAATTACTAAAATAAACACTGCTTATATTCAATTTAAATTAAACTTAACAGTTGCAATCATTTAACAGTTACAATTACTACATGTACAGTTTTCGCATGTACAATTTTCACATGGACCGCTTTTACAGCTTTCGCAATTACAAGTGCATTCTTTATTTTTCATAATATCTATTTTTAAAGTTCATATAATAGACGAACAAACATTTAAAAAGATGCATTTGTTGCAAAGAATTTTCTCTTTTAATTGAAATTATTTGGCGCTGGTTTACATATTCCTTCTATACTGCCCACCCACTTCAAATAAAGCATTTGTGATTTGTCCTAATGAGCATACTTTACAAACTTCCATTAAAGCTTCAAAAATATTTTCGTTATGAATTGCTTTTTGCTGAAGGTCTTTTAAAAGAGCCTCAGTATCATGAGCACGGTGAAGGTTTTCTAATGTTTTTATTTGAAATTGCTTTTCTTCTTCGGTAGCACGAATAACTTCCACAGGTAAAATCGTTGGTGATCCTTTACTACTTAAAAAGGTATTCACGCCAATTATTGGAAACGCACCGTTGTGTTTCAATGTTTCATAATACAAGCTTTCTTCTTGTATTTTACTGCGTTGGTACATGGTTTCCATAGCACCCAAAACACCGCCGCGTTCGGTAATTCTATCGAATTCCAAAAGAACGGCTTCTTCTACCAAATCGGTTAATTCCTCAATAATAAACGAGCCTTGAATGGGGTTTTCGTTTTTTGCTAATCCTAATTCTTTATTTATTATTAGCTGAATAGCCATTGCTCGACGTACCGATTCTTCGGTTGGTGTGGTAATGGCTTCGTCATACGCATTGGTATGTAGCGAGTTACAATTATCATATATGGCATACAAAGCTTGTAGCGTAGTGCGAATATCGTTAAAATCGATTTCCTGTGCATGTAAACTTCTACCAGAGGTTTGAATATGGTATTTAAGCATTTGAGCACGTTCGTTAGCACCATACTTAAGCTTCATGGCTTTAGCCCAAATTTTTCGGGCTACACGACCTATTACAGCATATTCGGGATCGATGCCATTCGAGAAAAAGAACGATAAATTGGGTCCAAATTTATTAATATCCATGCCACGACTTAAATAATATTCCACGTAAGTGAAACCATTAGATAAGGTTAAAGCCAATTGTGTAATAGGGTTGGCACCCGCTTCGGCAATGTGGTACCCAGAAATAGACACCGAATAGAAATTACGAACATTGTTTTCAATAAAATACTCCTGCACATCGCCCATTAAGCGCAGTGCAAACTCCGTGGAGAAAATACAGGTATTTTGAGCTTGGTCTTCTTTTAAAATGTCGGCTTGCACTGTACCGCGAACTTGCGTAATCGTTTTTGTTTTTATATTTTCGTAAACCTCTTTTGGCAACACTTGATCTCCTGTAACTCCTAAAAGCATCAAGCCCAAACCATTATTTCCTGAGGGCAATTCACCATGATATTTAGGGCGTACCTTACCTTTATAAAGTTTCGCTATTTTGGTTTCAACCTCTGCTTCCAGTCCATTTTCACTGATGTAAATTTCACATTGCTGATCTATGGCTGCATTCATAAAATACCCTAAAAGCATCGGAGCAGGCCCATTAATAGTCATACTAACCGACGTCATGGCATCAAACAAATTAAAACCAGAATACAATTTCTTAGCATCATCCAAACAACAAATACTTACCCCGGCGTTACCTATTTTTCCATAGATATCGGGACGTAAATCGGGGTCACTTCCATAAAGCGTCACACTATCAAAAGCGGTAGACAAACGTTTTGCTGG
Source organism: Mariniflexile sp. TRM1-10 (assembly GCF_003425985.1). NCBI lineage: Bacteria > Pseudomonadati > Bacteroidota > Flavobacteriia > Flavobacteriales > Flavobacteriaceae > Mariniflexile > Mariniflexile rhizosphaerae. The sequence goes on along the minus strand of NZ_CP022985.1, from coordinate 3,254,967 downwards.
CAAACCCGCACTTACATAATGAAAACGCTTATTGGTACGCTCTGGACTCCCTTCGCCTGCAAACATGCGCGCAGGGTCCTCTCCCATTCTTTTAAAAGAATATAAACCTGAAGTATATGGGAACGCTCCTGGTACATTTTCTTGCAATACCCATTTTAAAATATCGCCCCAAGCTTGATATTTAGGTAAGGCTACTTTGGGGATTTGTAAATGCGAAAGCGACTCTGAATGGGTGTCTATTTTTATGTCTCTTTCACGAACTTTAAATGTGTAAACAGGTTGCTTATATGTATTTACTTTTTCATCCCAACCAATGATAATTTCCCAATTATAGGGATCGAGATTTAGTTTTACTCGGTTGAATTCCTTAAACAATAGAGCTAAAAAGTTTTTATCATTGTCATCCTGAACTTGTTTCAGAACCCCATCATAATTTAAACCCAATTTATCTAAGAAAGACGTCTCGACTGCGCTCGACGGGACATTGACTACTGAACAAATAGTTTTATAAATACCGTAAAGCCTTTGTGCGACTTCAACTTGTTCGTTTGCTTTAGCATCATACGCCCGATTGTTCTCGGCGATTTCAGATAAATAACGCGTTCTTGACGGGGGAATAACAAAAATCTTTTCACTCATTTCATTTGAAATGGTGAAGGTTGACTGTAAATCTGCCGACGTTTTTTCAACCAACTTATCCATAACCGCTTTGTAAAGCGTATTCATTCCTGGGTCGTTAAATTGCGAAGCAATCGTACCAAAAACCGGTAACTGTTCTTGAGGCACATCCCAAAGATTGTGATTACGCATGTACTGTTTTTTCACATCACGCAACGCATCTAAAGCTCCGCGCTTATCAAATTTATTTATAGCTACTAAATCGGCAAAATCAAGCATATCAATTTTTTCCAACTGAGTTGCAGCACCAAATTCTGGCGTCATAACATATAATGACACATCGCTATGCTCTATGATTTCGGTATCCGATTGTCCAATTCCAGAAGTTTCTAAAACAATTAAATCATATTCGGCAGCTTTCAGTACTTCAATAGCCTCATGTACATATTTTGACAAAGCCAAATTAGATTGACGTGTCGCCAAACTACGCATATAAACGCGTGGATGGTTTATGGCATTCATACGAATCCTATCGCCTAAAAGCGCTCCACCTGTTTTTCGTTTTGAAGGGTCTACCGAAACAATTCCAACCGTTTTTTCAGGGAAATCAACTAAAAATCGTCTTACCAATTCATCTACCAAACTAGATTTTCCTGCACCTCCAGTTCCGGTTATTCCTAATACGACTCCACCTAACTTCTCCGAAGAAGAGGAACCTGTTGGTTTAAAAATTTCCGTAAACTCTTGATGTCTATTTTCAGCTAAACTGATTAATCTCGCAATGGTATTGACCTCTTTATTTTTTAAAGATGTTTCCATTCCTTTCCCTTTGGGAAGGATTAGGGATGGGATAGCACTATCCGATTGCTTCACCAAATCGTTAATCATACCTTGTAAGCCCAACTCACGACCATCATCTGGTGAATAAATTCGAGCTATGCCATATGCCATTAGCTCTTTAATCTCGGAAGGCAAGATAACACCACCACCACCACCAAAAATTTTTATATGCTCTGCACCCTTTTCCTTTAACAAATCAAACATGTATTTAAAATACTCCATGTGTCCGCCTTGATATGAGGTTAAGCAAATAGCATTAACATCCTCTTGAATGGCCGTATTTACCACTTCCTCCACGCTTCTATCATGCCCTAAATGAATCACTTCCACACCTGTCGCCTGAATAATACGACGCATAATATTTATGGATGCATCGTGTCCATCAAATAAAGATGCCGCTGTTACAATTCTAATTTTATGCTTGGGGTTATAAGCTGCTATCTGCATCATTTTTAAAAATATTGATATATACGGTTCAAATTTACGAAATATTCAAAAAAACACACCATTTACAGACGATTATCTAAAATTATAATCACTCATTATACGTATCTAATTTTTAGGTTAATTTTGGACTTAAATTATTTTAAACCAAATGCAAAAGATTACTATTTTAATTCATTGTAAAGACCGTCCGAATATCATTGCTTCCGTAACTAATTTTATTGCCGAAAAACAAGGTAATATTGTTTACATAGACCAGCATGTTGATAGAGAACAAAACATCTTTTTTATGCGTTTAGAAAGTGAATTTATTCATGAATCTTTTACTGCTGATGGTTTTAGAGAGGCATTTAAAAATACATTAGCTGATACTTTTGGAATGAAATGGCGTATTTACTCTTCGGCAAGAAAACCTAAAATGGCCTTGTTTATTTCTAAATACGATCATTGTTTATATGATTTATTGGGGCGTTACAATTCCGGAGAACTCAATTTGGAAATCCCTTTTATAATTAGTAATCATTTAGATTTAAAACCGATTGCCGATAGTTTTAAAATTCCTTTTTTCCATATTCCTGTTACCAAAGACACAAAGGAAGAAGCGGAGCAAAAGCAATTGGAAATATTAGAAAAATATCAAATTGATTTTATTGTTTTAGCAAGGTACATGCAAATTATTCCTGAAAAAATAATTGCTAGATATCCTAATAAAATAATCAACATTCACCATTCATTTTTACCTGCTTTTGTGGGTGCAAAACCATACCATTCGGCATTTAAACGCGGTGTAAAAATTATTGGTGCTACTAGCCATTATGTGACCGAAGAATTAGATGCGGGCCCTATTATCGACCAAGGCGTTACCCGTGTGTCGCATTCACATTCTATTGAAGACTTAATCGCCAAAGGGCGCGATTTGGAAAAAATAGTATTGGCCAACGCAGTTAAACTGCACACTAACAGGAAAGTCATGGTTTATAATAATAAGACTGTTATTTTCTCGTAATTACCTATATTTACCATCCTTACAAACCCCAAATTAAAAAACCATGATTCGTAAAATTTTAGTAGTCCTTTTAGTTTTAAATATTACTGCCTGTGCAGAATTACAACAAGTTGTTAATCAATTACCACAAGGTGTAGGTATAGGAAATGATGAAATTGCCGCGGGTTTAAGACAAGCCTTGGATTTTGGTATTGAAAAACAAGTTACAAAGCTGACTCAAACCGATGGGTTTTATAAAAATGACTTGGTTAAGATTTTATTACCCGAAGAATTACAAAAAGTCGATAAGGGTCTTAGAGATATTGGCTTAAGCAAATTAGCCGATGAAGGCTTAAAAGCACTAAACAGAGCTGCCGAAGATGCCGTTAAAGAAGCAACCCCCATCTTTGTTGACGCCGTGAAAGGCATAACTTTTGCCGACGCCAAAAACATATTATTAGGTAAAGACGATGCAGCAACCCAATATTTAAACAGTAAAACCCAAACCGCTTTATACGCAAAGTTCAATCCTGTAATAAAAAATTCGTTTAGTAAAGTGGGTGCCGATAAAATTTGGACCAATCTTATAAATAAGTATAACAGCATTCCTTTTACTGCGGATGTTAATCCTGACTTAACAGATTATGTTACTAATGAAGCTCTAAAAGGTGTTTATACCATGATTGCTGTTGAAGAGAAAGAAATTCGCAACAATATATCGTCTAGAACGACCGTTTTATTAAAGAAAGTGTTTGCACTGCAAGATTAAAAGGCATAAAAAACAGCCTTGTTTATTGATTTTTTTCTAGTGGTTGAAAAATAAATTAAATATTTTTTCTCATTTATGAATAAAAAATGTATATTTAATTAACTGTTATTCAGTAGTATATATGAGTACCAATGATATCATAAAAAATCGTCAAAAAAAACTCGATGAGCGATATAAAGAGCTGATGGAGCAGGCATACAATTTCCGTCAAACAGATTCAGAGCTTAGTGATCTTGCCGAATTCCGTGCCATGAGATTACTTAACAAGTTAAATACCCTTCGATATTTTTCAAGAAATCAAGTAAAATCTTAATCTAAAGAATTCCCAAGGGTTGTTCGTTTCAAGAAATTTGTTTATTTCCACTTTTTTATTAATTCTTTAACTTTTTAGTTACGTCTAAAACCCATAAACTTCCGTACTTTATATAAAAAAGAAGTATGAGTCCACATTTTTGTAAAGTTGGCAGAATTAAACCCAACCTAAACAAGCTAATTAGTCTAAAGGAATTTGAAAAAAAAATATCAAACTTTGTAGAAGACACCCATAAAGTTGATTACCCGAATTCCGTAAACGGATGATTACTGTTTAGATAAAATAGTTTGCATTTCTTGCTGAAGTTCTAATGCTTTAGCTGCTGCGACTTGCGCAAAATCTTCGTTGTTGGATGCATAAATAATACCTCTTGAAGAATTGATTAGCAAACCAACCTGGGCATTCATCCCATATTTGCAAACGTCTTGTAAATTACCACCTTGCGCCCCAACTCCGGGCACCAATAAAAAACTATCTGGAATAATGTTTCTAATAGCTGCTAAATATTCTGCCTTAGTAGCACCAACTACATACATTAAATTTTCAGCATTTTTCCAAGTTCTTGAGGTTTCTAAAACTTGTTTGTATAATTCCTTTCCATCAACCGTTTTCGTTTGAAAATTGAATGCCCCCTCGTTTGAGGTTAAAGCCAATAAAATAGTATGCTTGTTTTCAAACGCTAAAAAAGGCTCCACGGAATCTTTTCCCATATATGGCGCCACCGTAACCGAATCGAATGCTAGATCCTCAAAAAAAGCTTTAGCGTACATGGTACTGGTATTGCCAATATCGCCACGTTTAGCATCGGCAATGGTGAAAATATCTGGATGGTTTTCGTTTATATAATTGATGGTTTTTTCCAAGGCTTTCCATCCTTTTAAACCATAGGCTTCATAAAATGCCGTGTTTGGTTTATAAGCAACGCACAATTGATGGGTTGCATCTATAATCGCTTTATTGAAAGCAAAAATAGGGTCTTCTTCTTGTAATAAGTGCGGTGGGATTTTATCCAAATCAACATCCAGACCTATGCATAGAAAGGATTTCTTTTGTTTGATTTGGGTTGTTAATTGGTTTGTTGTCATTCCTCCTTAATCCTCCAAAGGAGGAAACTGTTATGTGCTTGCTACTACTTATTTTATTCTTCTGAGTGTCTTTCCCTTTGGGAAAGAGTCAGATAGGGACTAAATCACATCACTATTAGCTTTTAACTTTTCAGTGTTCTCGGCTAATTGTAATTCGTCAATAATTCTTTGGATGTCACCATTTACAATATTCGATAAATCGTAAAGTGTTAAGCCAATTCTATGGTCGGTTACACGCCCTTGCGGGTAATTATAGGTTCTAATCTTGGCACTTCTATCGCCTGAAGATACCATAGAACCACGTTTTACAGCGTCTGCTTCATTTTTCTTGGCCAGCTCCATTTCATATAAACGCGAACGTAATACCCTAAATGCTTTTTCTTTATTTTTATGTTGCGATTTTTGATCTTGACACTGCGCCACCAATCCGGTTGGTAAATGCGTTAAACGCACTGCCGAATAGGTTGTATTTACCGACTGACCACCAGGACCCGATGAACAGAAAAAATCAATTCTAACTTCCTTTGGATTAATCTCCACATCAAATTCCTCGGCTTCTGGAAACACCATAACAGTTGCAGCGCTGGTATGTACACGCCCTTGGGTTTCGGTTTGTGGCACACGTTGTACACGGTGTACGCCTGCTTCAAATTTTAAAGTGCCATATACATCTTCGCCCGTTACTTCAAATTGTATTTCTTTAAAACCACCGTTGGTGCCTTCGCTAAAATCTACCGTATCTACTTTCCAACCTTTACTTTCACAGTATTTGGTGTACATTCTAAACAAATCACCCGCAAAAATACTTGCTTCATCACCACCAGTTCCGGCGCGTAATTCTACCACGGCATTTTTAGTATCTTCGGGGTCTTTAGGTATTAAAAGGAATTTTATTTCGTCTTCCAGTTTAGGAATGCGGTCTTTGGCTTCTTCATACTGCATTTTAGCCATGTCAACCATTTCGGGATCGCCACCTTCAGAAAGAATAGCTTCAGCTTCAGCTAAATTATTGGTCACCTCAATGTACTCATCACGTTTGCCAATAAGTACTTTAAGGTCTTTATATTCTTTGTTTAATGCAATGTAACGCTTTTGATCAGTCATGATATCGGGTTGAATGATTAAATCACTCACCTCATCAAAACGTTGTTTTACTATTTGTAACTTGTCTAACATCTACCTATTTAAATTGTGGGGCAAAAATACGATAATTTATGAATTCTATATATTATAACTTTTATCTTATAATTGAATACTGAAAATATTCTTAATTTTAAGTCGTTATCTATATGCTATGCAACAATTAACTCCCATATTTCACTTCTACAAGCCCTTTTTATTTTGGTCGTTTGGATTAAGTATATTCCTGTTCGTACTTTTGGGTAATTATATGTCCTTAGTAATTATAGCAAAAATTTTCTTGATTCTATTCTTGGCATATTTTATTAATGAATCTTCTTTCAAACAAAAACTAATATTCTATAAAAATTTAGGCATTTCTACCTTCAAATTATTTTTTATATTTTTTATCATCGATGCTTTTTTAACCATTTCCCTACTTTCAACTATAAAGGCATTTATATGATTTTGGAGATAGATAACGTAGAACTGTATTTTAAAGAAAAACGCATTTTAAATGGTATTTATTTAAAAGCTGAAACGGGAAAAACAACAGGTATTTTAGGAGGTAACGGTTGCGGAAAAAGCTGCTTATTAAAAATTATTTTTGGGACATTAAACCCCAAATACAAATTAATAAGAATAAACAGCAAACCCATTTTAAAACCGCTTTATCAAACCAAATTAGTATCTTATTTACCTCAACATCATTTTATACCAAATAGTCTAAAGACAAAAACAGCTTTCAAACTCTTTAACGTAGATTGGATTGATTTTATCAATAGCTTTCCATCATTCGCTTTATTTGAAAACTTAAAGTTCAATAGACTTTCTGGTGGCGAACGTCGCGTTGTTGAAGTCTATTTAATATTAAAATCCTCAAGTAAAATCGTGTTGCTAGATGAACCCTTTTCCCATATAGCGCCTTTATATATTGAAAAAATAACCTCTTTAATTGAGATTGAAAACCATCAAAAAGCGATTATAATAACAGACCATATGTATCAACATATCGTTGGTGCCTCGAACTCCATTTACCTTATAAAAAATGGTTGTTCGAAATATATTGAAAACCTAAAAGAACTTGAGGATTATAAGTATGTAAGTATGGGGTCTATCGATTAAAAAATAATCTTTCACCACTATCGCGGGCGTCTCACTCGTGACGGCATAAAAAAGTAAAGAGAGTAAGCTATGAGAGTAAATTAAGTCCTTATTAACGTAAAAAAAGCCAATGTTAGCTTTTTAATGGCACAGTAAAATGCTTATGTTAGCGGGGAACTACGGGTTTCTGTAAAAACTGATTTTATCAATGAACAATCAATTTAATAATTAAAGAATGACAACATTCCCAGTTACAAATTCTATTCTTTCTGCAAAAGAATTAGGTGCATTTACAAAAGATAACTATCCATTGAATGGGAATTTCAATTGTGAACTATTTAGAACCGGAATGAATCACACTTATTTTCTTTCCGACAACGAAACAAAATATGTTTTAAGAGTTTACAGTCATAATTGGAGGTCAAAATCTGAAATTATTGAAGAAATAGAACTTTTAAATTTATTAAGAGAGAATAATTTAAGTGTTTCTTTTCCCATTCAAGATAAAAACGGAGAATTCATTCAAATAATAAATGCACCAGAAGGAATTAGATACGTCGTACTTTTTTCGTTTGCGCAAGGAGACAAAGTTAGATTTACTGATAAAGAGACTTGTTTTTCAATTGGCTCACTAACGGCTAAAATTCACAACCTTACTTCAAACAGAACCATCGACCGAATTTCTTATAACTACGAATCACTTTTAGAGTTACCTTATGAACATTTAAAAAAATTCTTTTCAGAGAAATTGCCAGAAATGGAATTCATCAGAGAGATTGGTGGGTTCTTTCAAAAAACTGATTTTGAAAACATTCAAAAGGGAGTTGTTCATATGGATGTTTGGTATGATAATATGGCGGTGACAAATGAAAAAGAAATTACAATTTTCGACTTTGATTTTTGTGGAAATGGCGCACAAATTTTAGACGTTGGCTATTTTTGCAAGCAATTATTTCACATTGAACCCGACAAGAAAGAATATGAACTGAAAATGAAACATTTTTTGGAAGGCTATCAAAGCATTAGACTTTTATCCGACAATGAATTGAAATTAATTCCTAAAGCAGGATTAGCTGTTTTTGTTTTTTATCTTGGTGTCCAAGCACAAAGGTTTGACTGGTCGAATATCTTTTTATCTGAAAATTATCTTAAAATGTTCTATGTAGGAAGACTAAAATCTTGGATTGAATACAATAATATCGAAAAAATAACTGCGGATAATTCCTTATAAATTAATTACTAATACAATTCTGTTTACGGAAGTACTCGCAGATCCCCTATTCGGTTTATATTACTGATTAGTTACTTAAGCTGCGAAAACGAGTCGATACACTATATCTTTAAACAAACATGCCAATATTCAAAAACCAAAAAGGAAGCCAATCATAAATCAACTTCCTTTTTCTAATCATTATTAAAAATATTATCCACACTTAGAAGACCCGCAATCCTTACAGGTTAAGCAGCCTTCTTGGTATATTAAATTCTCCGATTTACAAGTATCGCAGGTTTGTCCTTTTACTTGGGTGCCATCTTCAACATAACGTTTTAAAGCACGCACTACCCCATTTTTCCACGTGTTAATAGATTCGCTATCTAGTTGTAAACTATTGATTAAATCGACAATTTTATCGATGGGCATCCCGTGACGCAGGGTGCTTGAAATAAGCTTGGCATAGTTCCAGAACTCTGGGTTAAACTTATGCGATAAGCCTTCTATAGTGGTTTTATAGCCTCTTATGTTTTTATACTGAAAATCATAACGAGACGTACCATCTTCATTTCTATTTTTAATTATTAAGCCTTCGTTTACCCAACGTGGTATTAAAATACCATCTTCATCATCGGCTAAACCAGTGAAAATCTCATAAGGCCTGCCTTCTATCAACCCTATAAAGGCAATCCATTTTTCTTTGCTATTTTGAAAGCGAACGACATCAGCTTCTAAGATTTGCGGACGTTTTACAGGAAAAGGCGTTAAGGATTCTTGCTGCTTGTCTTCTTTCTCATCATTAGCAATTAGCACACCCGAACGCGAACCATCCCTATAAACGGTTACGCCTTTGCAACCTACTTCCCATGCTTTTAAATACAAGGCACCAACTAAATCTTCAGTTGCATCGTTAGGCAAATTAATGGTGACACTTATGGAGTGGTCTACCCATTTTTGTATAGCGCCCTGCATACTTACCTTGCTTAACCAATCCACATCGTTGGATGTTGCCTTATGATAAGGTGATTTTTTAATTAATTTATCAATCTCTTTTTGGGAATAATTTTTAGAAGTATCCATGCCGTTTATTTCCATCCATTGCTTGAAACGATGGTGGAATACCACATATTCTTCCCAAGAATCACCTACTTCATCAACAAAATCTATACGTGCTTCTTTATCGTTTGGATTTACTTTTCTTCTTCGTTTATAAACGGGCAAAAATACAGGTTCGATACCTGATGTGGTTTGCGTCATTAAACTAGTGGTTCCCGTTGGAGCAATGGTCAACAAGGCTATGTTGCGTCTGCCATATTCCAACATTTCATAATACAGTTGACTGTCGGCATCTTTTAAACGTTGAATAAACGGATTGTTTTTTTCGCGTTCTACATCAAAAACCAAAAACGCACCGCGCTGCTTAGCCAAATGTACCGAACCTCTATATGCTTCAATGGCAATGGTTTTATGAACTTCTAATGAAAAGGCGTTACCTGCTTCACTTCCATATTTAATTCCTAAAGCGGCTAACATATCACCTTCAGCAGTGATGCCAATACCGGTTCTTCTACCTTCTTGGGCTTTCTTTTTTATGTTAATCCATAAGTTACGCTCGATTGCTTTTACCTCGTCCGACTCTGGATCTTCATCTATTTTAAGAAGGATATTATCAATTTTCTCCAATTCCAAATCGATAATATCATCCATAATACGTTGTGCTGCCGCTATGTGTTTTTTAAATAAATCGAAATCAAAACTAGCCTCTTTTGTAAATGGATTTTCGACATAAGAAAATAAGTTAATGGCTAACAATCTACAAGAATCATAAGGGCACAGCGGAATTTCACCACATGGGTTTGTAGAGACCGTTTTATAACCTAAATCGGCATAACAATCGGGCACAGATTCATTAATGATCGTGTCCCAAAACAAAATACCGGGTTCGGCAGATTTCCAAGCATTATGTACAATTTTTTTCCATAAGGAATTAGCATCAATGGTTTTTGACACTTTTGGCTGACTACTAAAGATTGGATATTTTTGGGTATATTCAGTATCATTCTTAACCGCTTCCATAAAAGCATCGTCTATTCTAACCGATACATTGGCGCCCGTAACTTTGCCCTGCTCTAACTTGGCGTTTATAAAATCTTCTGAATCTGGATGATTAATGGAAACCGACAGCATAAGCGCACCTCGCCTACCATCTTGTGCAACTTCCCTAGTTGAATTTGAATAGCGTTCCATAAAAGGAACAATGCCCGTAGATGTCAATGCTGAATTGTTTACCGGAGAACCTTTAGGACGTATATGTGACAAATCGTGACCAACACCTCCACGACGTTTCATAAGTTGCACCTGTTCCTGGTCAATTTTCATGACGGCTCCATAAGAATCGGAATCCCCCACATTTCCAATAACAAAACAATTTGAAAGTGATGCGATTTGATATGGATTACCAATTCCTGCCATGGGGCTACCTTGGGGAACGATGTATTTAAAGTCCTTAATTAAATCGAAAATGGCCTCTTCAGATAGCGGGTTTGCATATTTTTTTTCAACTCTTGCTAATTCTTTAGCAATACGTTGATGCATGTCGTTTGGGGTTAACTCATAAATATTCCCTTCAGAATCTTTTAGGGCATATTTATTTAACCATACACGTGCAGCAAGATCATCTTGATTGAAATAACTTAAGGAAGCATTGAAAGCTTCATCTTGCGAATACGTTTTGGGTGGGGTTTTGGCGACTTCTTGATTCATTTTGTTTTATTTATGGAGATTAAATGTTATTACTAATAACAGCCATAAAGTAACAAAAAAAATAAAACTTAAAACATGATAAATGTCATAAAGTTTACAAAGCATTTATATTAAATAACTGATTATCAATTATTTAATTATTTATTAACATTAAAAAGTTAACAAATTTTCAAAGTCAGCATTAAACAAACAATTTAAAAATCAACTGCAAAACCAATACCTAGAAACTGTTTCCATTGCACTTTGGCCCCAGCCTCATCGGTCTCTCCTTCAATCTCCGATGGTATGATAGTTTTAATATCATCGTCATATCTTAAATGAGAACCAAGTGTTGCTTTTATAAAATGATTCACTTTAAAATCGAAGTCAATTCTCCAATCAACATCTACATTTCCAAAGTTATTTATGTAATCGGAATAAAGACTTACCTGCTGCTTTACCTTAATGTTTGTGGCGACTTCCATTTCGTAGCTATTATTTACCAAAACACCTACTTCTTTTCTAACACGTTTCCCTGGAACAATAACATTACCTTCACTATCTAAAACAGCAGGCGTAACACCAAACTTTCCTTCATTTGCCAAATTTTCATCTAATACAAATGTTGCTTTTAATGTTAGTGGCGAAAAGTAAAATGACAATTGCTCTATATTTTTACCATATTCCATTCCACCCCCAAAAAACAAATACCCCGGAGCCATCAATCTTGAAATCGGCATGTCTTTATCCGGATATCTATAACCGTTTGCCAATTGGGTTCTAAAATTAAGTTTTGCTGAATAGTACCAATTTGAAATACTATCTGGCTTGAAACCAATATCTGAATTCAGCTCAAACAAATCCTCGGTTTTTCTCAGCTCTCTGTCTTGTTGTTTATTAACACCATAATTAATTACAACATCGTTTCGCCATGAAAAATACTTATCGGTATAATTGGCCGAAGATTCCATTCCTAAAAGACCAGAAATAGAATTAGTACCTCCGGAATTCCAGTTAACAAAGGCGACTTCGCTTAAACTTACTGAAGCTTTATTTTTTTGGACCCATACGGGGCCATCATATTTTGCTGCTTTTGTTCTTAAAAATAAAGTGTCTGGTTGAGATTGTACAAGCTGAAAAAAGAAACAAACAGCTACTAATAAAACGTGCTTCATAATGTAAAGTTGGTTTTGATAAATTACATTTTTATCAATAATCATTCCGTTTTAGCGAAAAAGACGGAAATCTAATATGTAAACTCCCCAAACTCACTTTTTATTGTAAGCTTTTTAGTTTTTGATGCTTCAACACGACCAATAATTTTAGCATCAACATTAAATGCTTTTGATATATTAATGATGCTTTCTGCAATTTCCGGCGACACATACAACTCCATTCTATGCCCACAGTTAAACACTTGATACATTTCCTTCCAATCGGTTTTCGATTGTTCTTGTATTAACTTAAACAGCGGTGGAATAGGAAACATATTGTCTTTAATAATATGAAATTCATCAATAAAATGAAGAATTTTGGTTTGCGCCCCACCTGAGCAATGCACCATACCGTGAAGTTTATCGCTTTTAAATTCCGATACTATTTTTTTGATGATTGGCGCATAGGTCCGTGTTGGAGATAAAACAAGTTTACCAGCATCTATTGGAGAATCTTTAACAGCATCTGTTAATTTCACATTTCCTGAGTACACCAAATCTTCCGGAACCGACGCATCAAAACTTTCAGGGTATTTATGTGCTAAATAGGTGTTAAAAACATCATGACGTGCAGAGGTCAATCCGTTGCTACCCATACCGCCATTATAGGCTTTTTCGTAAGTTGCTTGCCCATAACTCTCTAACCCTACAATGACATCGCCTGCTTTAATATTGGCGTTATCAATAACGTCGCTGCGCTTCATACGTGCAGTTACGGTGGAATCGACTATGATGGTGCGCACTAAATCACCCACATCAGCTGTTTCGCCACCTGTGGAATGAATGGTCACACCGAAATTCCTTAATTCGGAAATCAATTCTTCAGTACCATTAATTATCGCTGAAAGCACTTCGCCTGGGATTAAATTTTTATTTCTCCCGATGGTTGATGACAGCATGATATTATCGGTCGCACCAACACATAATAAATCGTCAATATTCATAATTAACGCATCTTGTGCAATGCCTTTCCAAACAGAAATATCACCAGTTTCTTTCCAATACATATAAGCAAGGGAAGATTTTGTTCCTGCACCATCTGCATGCATAATCAAACAATAATCGTCGTCATTTGTCAAATAATCCGGAACTATTTTACAGAATGCTTTAGGAAACAATCCTTTATCGATGTTCTTTATAGCGTTGTGAACATCTTCTTTTGATGCAGAAACGCCACGTTGCGCATAGCGTTTAGAAACTTCTTGACTCATAGTATGATATTGAGGTGCAAAGTTAATTTTTTGAATTAAAAAATCCCGCTTTTTACAGTGGGATTTTGAAAATTACATTTTATCGGGTAAATAAAAGCTCACGGTATTTTGTTAGTGGCCAAATTTCATCGTCTACCAATAATTCCAACTTGTCACAGTGCTTACGGATATCATCAAACAAAGGCTTTACTTGGTAGCAATACGCCAAGGCTTTATCTTCTATGTTTTCTATGGTATTGGCTTTCCTGCGCTCATCGGTCATTTTGGTAACGTTCGCATTGATAGCTTCAATATGGCTTGAAATGACTTGAATTAAATTAATTTGTTCTTGTGATACTTTTTTGTAGTTGTCTTCAAAAATTTCTTTTAAGCCTTTTACATTCTCAATTAAAATATTTTGATATTTAACTGCGGTTGGCACGATGTGGTTGCGAGCAATATCACCTAACACACGTCCTTCAATTTGAATGTGCATAATGTAGGCTTCCATTTCTATTTCATAACGTGCTTCAGATTCTATTTTACTCATCACATTCATGTCTTCAAATAATGCGATTGATTTTTTTGAGATTTTAGCTTTTAAAGCTTCCGGGGTATTTTTATTATTGCTTAAGCCACGTTTTTTAGCTTCATCTTCCCATTCTTTTCCATAGCCATTTCCTTCAAACAAAATCGCTTTTGTAGATTTTATATATTCTCTCAACACATTAAAAACGGCCTCATCTTTTTTTAATTCTTTTTTATCAATTAAAGCATCTACTTCTTTCTTAAAATCTATTAATTGCTTGGCCACAATCGTATTCAAAACCGTCATTGGATTGCCGCAATTTGCTAAAGACCCAACAGCTCTAAATTCAAACTTATTCCCTGTGAAAGCAAAAGGCGATGTTCGGTTTCTATCTGTATTATCCAGTAAAACGTCTGGTATTTTACCAACAACATTAAGTTTAAGCTCTGTTTTTTCCTCTGGTGAAAGCTTTCCTTTTGTTACGCCTTCCAGTTCTTCTAAAACCTTGGTTAATTGCTCACCAATAAAGACTGAAATAATTGCAGGAGGCGCTTCGTTTGCACCCAGCCTGTGGTCGTTACTTGCCGATGCTATAGATGCCCTTAACAATGCTTCGTTTTCGTGAACCGCTTTTATAGTATTAATAAAAAAGGTTAAAAACTGGAGATTGCTCATCGGGGTTTTTCCTGGCGCTAATAAATTGACTCCCGTATCGGTTGAAAGCGACCAATTATTATGCTTACCCGAACCGTTAATGCCGGCAAATGGCTTTTCGTGTAACAACACTTTAAAATTATGACGTGAAGCAACCCTGCCCATAATATCCATCAATAAGGAATTATGGTCTACCGCCAAATTAGCTTCCTCAAAAATTGGCGCTAATTCAAATTGGTTTGGTGCTACTTCATTGTGACGTGTTTTAACAGGAATCCCTAAAAGCATGCATTCCGTTTCCAGTTCGCGCATAAAGTTCAATGCTCTGTTTGGGATAGATCCAAAATAATGGTCGTCTAACTGTTGGCCTTTTGCGGAAGAATGTCCTAATAAGGTTCTCCCTGTCAAGGTAATGTCTGGTCTACTGGCTGCCAACATTTTATCGATTAAAAAATATTCCTGCTCCCAACCTAAAGACGAGGTTACCTTTTTTACATTTTTATCAAAATACTTACAGACATCGGTGGCTGCATTATCCACCGCATTTAAGGCTCTTAATAGTGGCGTTTTATAATCTAATGCTTCACCTGTGTATGCCACAAATATCGTTGGAATACAAAGTGTTGTCCCATATATAAATGCAGGCGATGTAGGATCCCAAGCGGTATAGCCTCTAGCTTCAAATGTATTTCTAATACCGCCACTTGGAAAACTGGAAGCATCAGGTTCTTGTTGCACCAATTGGTCACCTCCGAATTTTTCAATGGCCATACCATTACCTATGGTTTCAAAAAAAGCGTCATGTTTTTCGGCAGTTGTTCCAGTTAATGGTTGAAACCAATGCGTGTAATGCGTCACCCCTTTTGATAATGCCCAATCTTTCATGGAAGACGACACTTGGTCTGCGATATTTCTATCAATTTTTTTACCAAATTGAATAGCATTCATAACACCAATAAAGGCATCTTTGGTTAAATATTGGCGCATGGTATTTTCATTAAAAACGTTTTTTCCAAACAAATCGGAACGACGCTCTTTCTCTTCAACCAACACAGGCTTATTGGCAAGCGATTCTTTAATAGCATGAAATCTTAAAGTAGACATTGGCTCTTATTAATTTAAGTTATTGATTTTTTTTACAAAAGTAATAATATCGTAAATATAGCATAAACAATATGTTTTCTTTGTGTTAAGAATTTTTCATTATTTATATAAAAAAATATACTTTTTTTAATAGAAGCCTTAAAAAAATAGGGTATAAATAAAAATAACTTAGGTTTTTACTTTAACACCCCCTTAGATATAAAGTATCTTAATAAAAATATATATTTGTTGAAACATTATTAATTTCTCATTTTAAAAAATTATGGCAAAAATTAAATTAGAATACATTTGGTTAGACGGTTATTACCCAACTCAAAACATGAGAAGTAAAACCAAAGTAGAAGAGCATGAAAACTTTAAAGGAACTCTTGAAGAAATAGGAAACTGGTCTTTTGATGGATCTTCTACAAGACAAGCAGAAGGTGGATCTTCAGACTGTTTATTAGTGCCTGTAGCAATTTATCCAGATCCAGAGCGTGTTAATGGATATTTAGTAATGACTGAAGTTATGAATGCCGATGGAACACCTCATGAATCTAATGGTAGATCTACTATTGATGATGACAATGATGATTTCTGGTTTGGTTTTGAGCAAGAATATTTTATAATGGATACTGCAACACAGTTACCACTTGGTTTCCCTGTTGGTGGTTATCCTGCACCACAAGGTATGTATTACTGCTCTGTTGGTGGAAAAAACACACATGGTAGAGATTTAGTTGAAGAGCATGCAGATTTATGTATTCAAGCTGGTTTAAATTTTGAAGGAATTAACCAAGAAGTTGCT
Source organism: Mariniflexile sp. TRM1-10 (assembly GCF_003425985.1). NCBI lineage: Bacteria > Pseudomonadati > Bacteroidota > Flavobacteriia > Flavobacteriales > Flavobacteriaceae > Mariniflexile > Mariniflexile rhizosphaerae. The sequence continues at coordinate 3,238,257 of NZ_CP022985.1, read as the reverse complement.
TGTGGACAATGGGAATTCCAATTGTTTGCTAAAGGTGCAAAATTAGCTGGTGATGAATTATGGATTGCTAGATATTTACTAGACAGATTAACTGAAAAATATGGTTTCTATATTGAATACCACCCAAAACCACTTGGAAAAGATATGGATTGGAATGGTTCTGGTATGCACGCAAACTTTTCTAACTCTACTTTAAGAACTTGTGGTTCTAGAGAAGTTTACGAAAAAATATGTGAAGCGTTCCGCCCAGTTGTAAAAGAACACATTGAAGTATATGGTGAGTTTAACGACCAACGTTTAACTGGTAAACACGAAACAGCTTCTATTACTGATTTCTCTTATGGAATTTCTGATAGAGGTGCATCTATCCGTATCCCTTTAATTACTGTAAATAAAGGTTGGAAAGGTTGGTTAGAAGACAGACGTCCAGCTTCTAATGGTGATCCATACAAAATTGCAGCTAGAATTATTAAAACTGTTAAATCTGCTAAGGTTTAATTTTAAATACATTTTGTTCATAATAAAAAAGGGTTTGCAAATTGCAAACCCTTTTTTATTAGTAATAACTAGTAAATTACTTTCCAGCAGTAAACAGTAAAAACATAAAAATACCATAAACAAAGACTAAAAAGAATCCTTTAGCTCGGTTAATTTCAAATTTCTTAGGCAAAAGCACTAACGGTAATAATACAAAAGCGAAACCTAGCATCCAGAAAATATCACTTGTAAGGATTGATGATTCCGTAACAGGTATCGGCTTAATAATAGCCGTTAAGCCTAAAACTGAAGCGATATTAAAAATATTGGACCCAATTAAATTCCCCAAAGAAATAGCCTTTTCTTGTTTAGCAGCTGCAATTATAGATGCCGCTAACTCTGGAACACTTGTACCTATAGCTATTAAAGACACCCCTATAACTGCTTCACTAACCCCAATAGATAAAGCTATTGCTTTAGCACCTTCTACCAACCACTCACTACCAAAATATAATGATACGGCACCAATGGTCAACCATGTACCTATTTTAAAATTGGAAACCACAGCTAATGTTTCATCAACCTCTTCTACAACAGTATCTTTTTTGGTACTTCTTATTAAAATTATTAAAAATAGAACCAAGCCCATAAAAAGCACCATACCCTCAAAAGCTGAAAGTATATTGTCATTTTTAAGGAAATAGTATAGCACAATGGAGAACACCATCATTATAGGCCAATTAAGACGGTAAAAAGCTTTATCCACAACAATAGTTCCTACCATAGCGGTAACACCTAAGACCAAACCTATATTAGCAATATTAGACCCCACTACATTGGTAATGGCAATAGCTGGCGAACCCGATAAGGCTGCTTGTAGACTTACTAATAATTCGGGGGCTGAAGTTGCAAACGATACCACTGTCATACCAATTACCATTTTAGATATATTAAACTTAAATGATAAAGCTACCGACGACCTAACAAGATATTCCCCGCCTACTACTAATAATGCAAATCCTAAAACAACCCAAATTATACTCATTCTATTATTTTTTTTTGCGAAGATAAATGAAAGTTAAAAGTTTGAAGTTAAAAGTTAAAAGTTTTTATCCTGAGCTAAAATTAGACTTCCTAGTTCTATTTAACAACGAATGAAAACTTAAATTTTAGTTAAATAACTAAATACATAGTTGTATAACTATAAAAATAGTTATATGTTTGTATTGCATCAATAAAAAGTATAATTACGAAGATTCCCGCCTACACGGGAATAAAAAATCATTATTCAATGGAAAAGTTAACAAATAAAGAAGAGGAAATTATGCATATTTTATGGAAGCTTGAAAAGGCTTTTGTAAAAGATGTTTTAGCTGAAATTAAAGATGACAAACCACATTATAACACCCTTTCAACCATTATTAGAAACTTAGAAGACAAAGGCTATGTTAGTTATAATGCCTACGGAAAGACCCACCAATACTACCCTATTGTAAGTAAGGAGGACTATAAAAAACGCTTTATGATAGTGGCTATTGATAACTATTTTAATAATTCGTATAAAAATATGGTATCCTTTTTTGCTAAAGAAGAAAAGATTAGCGTTGAAGACTTAAAAGAGATTATTGCTTTAATCGAAAAGGATAAATAATTATGGAATATTTAATAAAAGCCAGTGCTATTATAGCCCTATTTTATATAATTTATAAAATATTATTACAACGCGAAACCTTTTTTGAGTTAAATAGATGGTTTTTGTTAATAGGATTAGTTGCTGCCTTTTTATTGCCTTTTATAGTCATACCCATCTATGTAGAGGCACCCCCTTTAGACTTTTCCGGTTATATTTTCAAAACATCTATTACAACCGAAAACGTAGAAAAACCTTTTAATTTATTAGAGTATTTACCATTAATTTACGGCCTGGGGGTTGTGTGTTTTTCTATTCGGTTTATTGTTCAGTTTACATCTTTGGCTCTTGTGTTTATTAAAAACAAAGGTGAAAAAATTGATGGTTATCGATTTATAAAAACGACTAATAATGTATCGCCATTTTCGTTTTTTAATTGGATAGTCTATAACCCAATACCATTTAGCAAAACGGAGCTTGAACAAATAATTACCCACGAAAAAGTACACGCAAAACAAAGTCATTCATTCGATATATTGATAACGCACATAAGTTGTGTTCTACTTTGGTTTAATCCATTTATCTGGCTATACAATAAAGATTTAAAACAAAATTTAGAATTTATAGCCGATGCGGTTACTGCAACCAAAACCGACTGCAAAAAAAGCTATCAATACACCTTACTTAAAACAAGTATGCCATCTCATCAAATGGCTTTAAGTAATCCTTTTTATAATTCATTAATCAAAAAACGAATCGTTATGTTACACAAATCAAAATCAAAAAAGATCAATCAACTGAAGTATGCTTTAGTTATTCCTGCCTTAGCCTTATTTTTAATGAGCTTTAATACCGAAGAAGTTTATATCCAAGAAGTAAATAACAGAGCTTTAAACCCCGATAATTCCAAGGATATAAAAATTATTTTTAATAAAGATTTAACCGACAATGATTTAGAAAAAACAAAAAGTGAGCTTAAAAAAGACAGTATAGATTTTGCTTATACGAACTTAAAAAGAAATGAAAAGGAAGAAATTGTTAGTATCACTACCAAATTTCAAAATGAAAGAGGTAGTAGTGCTACCTGGAATGCCTACAATACTAAGAATGAACCTATAAAACCTTTTTACTTTTTTAAAACAGAAAAAACCATTGGAGTAAGTATACTTGATAAAGAAACAAGTGAGATTGAAGATTCCAAAGAAACCAATAAAACATCTCCATGGAAGGTATCTGTTCGAAACAATATTTCTTCAGACAGCATATCTGTTGTTGAATACACAAATGACTCAATTCATTTTAACAAAAAGAAAGAAGCAGTTAAAACTTATAGAGAAGAAGCAAAAGATGAAGTTATTATTATAACAAATAACACTCATACCAATTACAATACCAACCAAGAACAACAACCGCTATTTATTGTTGACGGCAAAGAAATATCTAAAGAAGATATGAATGTATTAGACCCTAACCACATTAAGAAAATAGATGTATTGAAAGGTGAAAATGCTACCAGATTGTTTGGTGATAAAGGAAAAGAGGGTGTTATTTTAATTACAACAAAGAAAGATAAACGGGAAGATCACCTTATAGTTAAAAAACCTTTTGATTCAATTTCCAAAAGAAAAAATTCATCAAAACACACTACGAAACACACTATTAAACTAAGTGGTGAAGCTTTATATATAATAGATGGAAAAGAAGAAAAAGAAGAAGTATTTGAAAAAATACATCCAGACAAAATAGCCTCAGTTAATGTTTTAAAAGGTGATCATGCCATAAAAAAATACGGCGAAAAAGGCAAACATGGTGTGATTGAAATAACAACCAAAAAGAAGTAAAAAACCTACCTACCCTAATTTACAAAACACTTCACAGTATTTTTTAAACTCTGTGAAGTGTTTTTAATTAACGACTACTTTCTGTGTGTGTATTTTGCCGTTAGAAGATACTTTAAGCAAATAAATACCACGCGACACATGTAGCTCTAATGAAGTATTTTGATTGATTACATGCGTTTTAAGCTTTCTTCCGTCTAACGAAAACACGTCTATAACGGTATCGTTTTTTATACCATTTATAAAAACGGTACCCATAGTAGGGTTTGGAAATATTTTAATGGATGAAAAACCTTTTGCATCAGTAGCTAATGATTGGCTCCACACTTGCCCAACCCTATTTCCCCACAAATATTCAACCAAATCTGGCTGGTCAATAAACGGATTTCGATTGTACTGCCAAGTATAAACGACGTTATTTCTATTCATTTCAAAATCGTCTGGCGGGTCGTTTCTATGCCAATCCAAAAGCGTTGTTAAATCTCCAAACTGCCCTTTGATACCTTCGGGATAGCCATTGACAATTTCCAATCCATTATATCGCACTGCCATATAAAAAACACTTCGAGCCACATCGCCTTTAAATTTACCCAAAGTGCCCGAAGGGCCATTATACTCGCCATAAAACTGGTTACCCCTACTGCTATTCTCTGGTCCATCGGCTGCTCGCAACGCATGCGCATCGGAGTTTCCGTGACGTAAAGAATCGGCTGTTGTATTCCAAAATACACTTTTACCATCGGCAATTTCGTCTAAATCGATACTATTAAATCCACCTCGCGAACGTGGAAATATATGTTCTTTGTTCCATTTACCAATACTGTTGGAGGTCGTTTGGTAATCCAGCTTAGCACGACCCATTTCTTTATATACCAACCAAACCTGATTGCTATGTGATGGGTTTTGATCGGCTTCTTTTAAAATATCAATTATATCTGCATAAGTTTGTGCTTTTACCACGCCTTCTTCGGCTATAATATCTTGCAGGGCTTGATGCAAAGCACTACCAAATTGTCCATCTAAACTATTATAATAGCCTGCCGGCTGTGTACTTGTTACCATACCATAAGTCGGATTTATAGGCGTTCCAAAAGGAGCCACTTGAAAATCATTATCAACAACCCGAATTCGTAAATTATTATTTAATGAGTAATTTGGTGATACCAGGCCCAACAATTTAATAAGCATTTCTTCGTCTCCTTCGTCAAAATCATCATCAATTAACGTTATACTTGTTGAAGATGTACTGGTCCCATTTAGAATGGTTATAGAGGTATTCCCTGTAAAATCAGAGGTATTAAAAGTTCCGTTATTTAAGGTAATGGTAAAACTAATATCTGAGGTTAGGGTTTGTTCTGACGTCAATACAATATCTAACGTCTCACCTTCATTATAACTCGTTTGTACTATCGTCATTAAAATGCCATTTAAAACCACACCACTGCCATCATTTAATTGCCTTGGTGTTGGCGATTTTACGGTATAAGTGCCATCGTTATTCCTTTGGATTGAGTTGGTGTTATTGGTTGCACCTTCACTAATTATTTGAATACTTGGGTTGAATGCTGAAAAAATAGAAACAAATTCGTTTCCATCTGATTGTGTTGTTCTGTAAATTAAAACGTCGATAAGTGTATCATCTACATAGGCCTTTACTGGTTCTTCAAAATCTAAATCATCAGCCTTATAAATAGCTACGGCATCTACGCCATTTTGAATACTATTTGGTGCTATAACATATTGGGGAAACGGTGACAGGTTTATACTCCCAATTAATAGCAACCCATTAACATCGGTTTCATAACCATCCAAGTCTAAAGCGAAATAACTTGTATGTTGCCCGTTAGTTGAACCATTAAAAAAAACCAACACAAATCCATCCAATGAAAAATTTGGGGTTTCGGATAATAATTCCACAAACTCTACATCATCAATGCCGGGTGTGTCGCAATCTAATTCATTTATTACTATTTGGCTAAAACCTAATCGTGGTATCAAAAAAACAATAAATAAGAGGAGACTTACCTTCATAGAAACTTTTTTTTTACAAATATATAGCTCTTAAACTATTTTTAAATCTCTCTGTAAAACTTTAACTAAACTCAATAAATTGTTCTTTAGTACATGAGAAAAATTGAAATTTCCAATGTCTTCGACTTTAGTTTATCTTGAGCGCAGTCGAAAGGCTCAGACTGACATCTGAATATATTTGGATCTTTATTATGTACTAATATACCGTTCATAAAATTATTAAACCTAAAAAAGATCAAAATGGATAAATCATGCCATTTTTATAACAAACAACCCCTTGCTCAATAAAAAAAGTTTCAAAAAAGGCCTATAAATGTTTTAAAATGAAATTAAAAATATAATATATAGTTACATTTTATAACATTAACCAAGGCACTATATAAAATATTAATAGATATATCATTTTTAGGCTTACATATTTGTATGCAAATTCATAGATTTTGGTAAAATTTCAGGTTTATATTTTAGTAAAAATGTACCTTCAAAAAACATTGATGTAATAAACTATTTACTAACCTTAAAAACCTAAAATGATGATAACACTTGCCAAACTTATAATCGTTATTATACTTTCGATTATATAAGCCAACAAACGTAAAACTTAGTCTAGAATAAGTTTTATTATTTTTGTTTTCTAAGAAGTATTTTAAAATGAAAAAGCAAGTATTCAAATTTTTAGCAAAGGTTAATAAACTGATACTCCCCAGTTACTCTAAAAAACAATTAGATTTAGCTAAAGCAACCAAACTACAAATGGCAATTATTGGGTGGAGATGGTTTGTAACAAAAAATGCATTAGATTGATTTTATTATATAAAAAAGACCTTCATTTTCTTGAAAGCCTTCTTTACTTTTGTGACCCTAACCGTACAATTTTTAAACCATTTTTTGGAGTGTACGTTCCCTATAAAATAGAATTGTTTAAAAATGTACTTATTTAAAAAGCAGTCAAAATAAATCACTAAAAAATGGAGGTTATTACACTATTAAGAACAATTCTAGCCTAAGTCATAAAAAGGATTTATAATAATATAGCTATACCCGTTTTCATCCGCCGAAAATGGTTCACTTTATCCGCCCCTGTCTGCTAAGCCCTGCTTCCCGATTCTACAGCAAATAAGATTTCTATATTTCTATCTTCTTCTATTTGTTTTAACTTATTAAGTATTTCATTTCTCATTATTTCTTCTTTTTTTCCAAGGCGCATTTTTCTTCCAATCGCCAGCCATAATACACCCAAAAGGTAATACTTCGTCAACAACTTTTCCTAAACCAAATTCTTCCATTTGATTTCTTACGGTTTCGGCATTTTTGTATGCACTTGGCAGTTCTGTGATATCAATCTCTTCAGAGAAAAATCGAACGTCCAACCCTTCCGTCTCTTCATTAAAAATATCTTGGAAGGTTCCTGTTTTACTTTTTCTATGTTGCGTTCTGCTCATATTTCTTCCTGCACCATGAGGCGCAAAACCTAAATTACGCTTTGTAGTCCCACCTTCCACAATTAAAACGGGTTCAGACATGTTTAAAGGAATCAATCTTGGTCCTGTAATATCTGGCATAAATTTTTTATCTAAAGGAGTTGCCCCTTTTGCATGATAAAACAAATCACCATCTTTAAATACAAAATTATGTTCGTTCCAAAATCTATTCTCTTTTTCGATTCCTAATTTCTCTAAAGTCGCATCGTGAAGACACTCATGGTTTATTTTTGTCCATTTTCTAACAATCTGCAATGCTTCCCAGTACTGGGCTCCTTCTTCTGTTTCAAAAGGAATCCAAGCATTTTGTTTTAGTGTATCTGGCGACAATTCTTTTCGGTATCGCTCTGCTACTTTCATGCCTTTAGAATACAAATTAGCTCCAAATCCCCTGCTTCCATGATGTGTAACCATCATGGTATTTCCTGTGTTTTTAGATTTACCAATAAATAAAAAATGGTTGCCATCTCCTTGAGTACCCAAATGTGACCTTGCTGCTGAAATACATTTTTGGTCATTTAAAAAATAGTTCGCCTCTATTTCTGCTAACAAATCCATAGGAAACCTAAATTGATTTTCCCTGGAACGCCCTCCTGGACCAAAATGCGTGACGCTATGAGCAGCATCTAAAACATCTTTAGGGTCTGCTTTTCCAAAATCAGTCAACATCACAGAACAACAAATATCGGCACTATGCATTCCTGGATGAATGGCATTTTTAGCCACTACAACTCCACCCACCGGAATCGTTCCTGATGAACCTGTAGGACAGGCATCTGGCATAATAGCACCATCAACTAAAGTTGGCGTTTTCATTAGTACATTCATGGTTTCAATAACCTCATTCACATTTGTTTCTTCCAACGCGTTCCCAGCTTTAATATTAATTGAAAATGGCATCGCATTTTCATGTAAATCTATCGGGTCTGGTGACTTAAACTGCTCTAAATAGCTATCTAAAGCCGCTCCTTCCAATCCCATTTCATTAATATGCTCTAAAGCTTCTTTAAACCATTTTCCTGACTTAAAACCCATTTCAATTAATGTGTGTCCTGTAATTTCTGTTTTATTTTTCATTTCCAATTTATTTTAAACGCCGTCGACTCCCTGTTCGACGGCGTACTACTTTTAAGTCACTTTTATAATGACTTATTTATGATTCCGAAGCAAATATTTAATCAATGTGCGCAATCATTTTGCGTAGTAAATAATAATTGCTAAATTTCTAAAAATTATTCAGATGGATTTAAAAGAGAGGTTCTATCGAGTACTTGGTCATTGGTTTGATGATGACACCCAAATAAAAGAGCACTGGGAGGAACTTTTAGAAAATTATAAGCAGCCTTTTAGAAAGTATCACAACCTCGATCATCTATGGGAGCTATTCAAGTACTTCGATACTTATAAAGATCAATTGCAATATCCTAACGAAGTGGCCTATGCCATTTTCTACCATGATATTGTCTATAGTATTTGGAGTAAAAAAAATGAATTACACAGTGCTGAGTTAGCCACAAAGTATTTATTAAAGACGGCGTTAGATGATAAATCTATTGAGCGCATATTTCATCTTATTATGGTAACGAAAGACCACATACCTAGTAAAAATAAAGATGAAAAATGGATGGTTGATTTTGATATTGCCATTCTTGGTCAGCCTTGGGAAACATATTTTCAATACACACAGCACATCAGGGAGGAATATGCGTCTGTTCCAAGTTTCATGTATAAAAAGGGAAGAAGAAAAGTGTTGAACCATTTTTTACACAAACCTAATATTTACCACACTGACACCTTTTACGATCTATTTGAGATACAAGCTAGGAATAATCTAAAAAAAGAACTTGAAACACTGTAATGGCACTCAATAAAAATGCATTAATACGCTATAAAACGATAGATAAATGTTTACAGAACCACTATAGGCAATGGACATTAGATGATTTAATTGAAGCATGCTCGGACGCCCTATATGAGTATGAAGGAAGGGATGTAAATGTTAGCAAACGTACTATACAATTAGACATTCAAATGATGCGTAGCGACAAATTAGGTTATAATGCGCCCATAGTTGTTTATGATAAGAAATATTATAAATATGACGATGAAGGCTACTCTATTACTGACATCCCTCTAAATGAAAATGATATGAACGTCCTTTCCGAAACTGTTGAGATGCTAAAACAATTTAAAGATTTCTCACTTTTTTCTGAATTAGGAGGTATTATTCAGCGATTAGAGGATAAGGTTTATACCGAGAAAACACATCAGTCTGCCATCATTCATTTGGATAAGAATGAAAAACTAAAAGGATTAGAACATTTGGATGTTTTATATCAAGCCATTCTTAAAAAAATGGTTTTGCGAATTACCTACCAATCCTTTAAAGCCCGTGAAGCTTCGGAAATTGTTTTTCACCCTTTTATCTTAAAAGAGTTTAATAATCGGTGGTTTCTAGTTGGTAAAACGTCTGCCAAAAAGCCAATTTCAACTTTTGCTTTAGATAGAATTGTTGAAATTGCCTATGATACGTCCATTCCTTATATAGATGATAACTTTAATGGAGACGCATTTTATAAAGATGTTATTGGGGTAACGGTTTCAAATACCCGTGCTGAACGCATTCAATTTTGGGTGGATAGACACAATGCCCCTTATGTTATAACCAAACCTTTTCATAGTTCACAGAGAATTATAAAAAAGACAGATGATGGCATTATCTTTAATATTTTTGTACAAATCAATTTTGAACTTGAACGTATGATTTTGGGATTTGGTGATTCCATAGAAGTTTTAAAACCTAAAAGCCTTAGGGAACGCATGCAACAAAAATTAAAAAAAGCAGCCAATTTCTATGAAGATTAAGAGACTGTTTAAGCTATTTTCTGTACAATATCGCATAAATAAAAATCCGTAAACAAATAATAATCAATTGTATTACGGATTTTTTATATACTCTGAAGATGGAAATCGAAGATTAAAACCGAAAGCTTTCCATAGTTAATGTGAATGTTCCGCTTCACCTTTTTTCATTTCCGCAAGAAGGTAATAAGCATTATTGTAGGCAAATGTTGTATGAGGTTTTGGGTCTTCTAAAAATTGAATCGCAACCCAATGACCATCTTTAGCACCCAGAATAACCTCAACAGGAGAGAACGACCAATCGTCATTCTCTTTTTCTGCTGAAAACACATAAGATCGATCGCCATCTTTTACAATGGCACTTTCCGGTAATGCTATGGTTTGGATATTATCTATTTGAATGCGGCCCTGAATATACATCCCAGGAATTAAATGGCCTGTTTTGTTTTCAATTTCAGCGTGTACGTGAACCGCTTTCGGATTTTCTTCAAAGGTTTTACTAACTGAATAGATTTCTGCCGTAAGTTCGGTGTCTGGTACAGACTGTACCGTAAACGTTACTTTTTGACCTTCCTTTACTTTATATACATCCTTTTCAAACACCATAACATCGGCGTGTATGTGGTGTGTATTTACAATCTCAAACAACTCGGTTTGTGGTTCGACATATTGCCCAGTTTTTACTCCTACTTTTTGCACAAAGCCCTCTATTGGGGTGCGTAATGCAATGCGTTGTGCTATAATACCATTTTGGACAGACGCTGTATTGATATTTAGTATTTTAAGTTGTGCCGCCAGTCCATTTACCATGGCTTTTGAGGCGTCATATTCTGCTTCTGCCTTTTGAAAATTAGCACCGGAACCCACACCTGCATCATATAATTTTTGTTGACGTTCATAGTTTTTCTTTAAAAAATTACTATGGCTGTAAGCATTTAAATAATCGGTTTGCATTTGTATAATATTAGGATGAGACAAATAAGCCACTATCTGGCCTTTAGTAACCTTGTCGCCTTCAATAACTGTAATAGACACCACATTTGCACCAACAACAGTAGTGATGGCAGCTTCATTTTGTGGTGGAACTTCCAACGTGCCGTTAGCCTCAACATAACCACTCATATTGCGTAATACAAGTGTGTCTATTTTCATTTTAAGTGCTTCAAATTGTTGGTTTGTAAGAATTACTTCGTCGTCTACATGTTCAACTTCTTCATTATGGGAATGCCCATCGTTATCAGTACGGTTTTCCTTATTGCCACAAGCTATTATTAATAGTGATATAAAAAGGAAGGCTATATATTTATATGCTTTGTTTTCCATTGTTTTATTGATTAAAGTAGTGTAATTGAAATGTACTGTTTAAATAATTTATTAAAGCTTCTTGAGCTTCCAATTCAGACTGAATCGCTTCTTTCACCAGTTGGGTAAAGGTGGCATAATCTATTTCACCTTCTTGGTACGCCAATAGAGCTCCAACTTTTTGGTCTTTGGTAACTGGTAATACGTCATTTTTATAGAACTCCCAAGAGGTTTTCCATTTACTGTAATTTTCTTTGGCCTGTACAAATTGTGATTGTATTTCTTGCTTTTGAAACTGTAATCGGGTTGCCGCAATTTCCTTATCGATTTTTGCCGTTCTTATCTCTGCTTTAGTTATACCAGATAAAAACGGAACGGATATGCCTGCTTGATAACTGTAAAATCCTGAATTGCCTCCTACTTTTTGCAAACCACCTTGCAGATTAAATTTGGGTAAATTATCTGCTTTTGCCGCTTTATAATTGGCTTCGGCTTCATTTACTTTGTTTTGTGAAAAGCTGTATAATGGATGCGTTTCGACATTGAATTCCTTTATGTCGGTCTCTAAATCTTCAAACTCATTTGAAACGGTGTAAAATTCGTCAGAAACCAACCAAAGATTCAACTGCTGTAAGGCAATCATATAATCACTATAGGCTTGTGCTTTTTTATTCTGAATTTGAAATGCTTGATTTTTAGCTGCCGAATACTCTAACTTGGAAATGGCTTCCACCTCATAGTTCAACGTGACTGCTTGCTCAAAATTGGTGTAAATAGAATCCAACTCTTTATATAAGTTGTATTGTCTTTTCATCTGGTAGCATTTTGCCCAAGCCTTCTTAACTTCCAATTCCAGTTCTAATTCCGACAGTTGATAGGCTTTCTGTGCCAATTGGATACGCTGTTCCTGTAAGTGTTTTTTAGCTCCAATCCCAAATACATCTATATTTGATTGTCCCATACCAATGATGGTATAAACGCCTGTTTCATTATTAATTTCTTCGCCGCTTGTGAAAATTCGCGTAGTTCCAAAGTCATAAACAGTAGCTTTTAACCGCTCTTGTTTTTCAATTTCCAACTGTTTTTGTTTTAACAGTGGATACTTGTTTTTTGAGAGTGACACAGCTTCTTGTAAGCTTATTTCTGGAAGCGTATCGGTTATTTGCTGTGCGTTGCCATGCTTAGGAAAAGCTAGCATTAATACTATGACGGCTGTGGCTGTTACCATATTTTTGTTCATTTTTAGGGTAAAAGATTTGCGCTCTACCCAATGGTATAATATAGGCAACACAAAAAGGGTTAATAACGTAGAAGTCAACAAACCACCAATGACTACGGTTGCTAAAGGACGTTGTACTTCTGCACCTGCCGATGCTGAAACTGCCATTGGCAAAAACCCTAACACATCGGTTAAAGCCGTAAGCATAATGGGTCTGATTCTTCGTTTAGTTCCTTCTGTAATGCGATCTTTAAGGTTGGTCACACCTTCTTCTTTTAATTCGTTGAGACCGCTAATCATGACCAAACCATTTAAAACCGCCACACCAAACAGTACAATAAACCCAACACCTGCTGAAATACTAAATGGCATGTCCCGAAGCCATAAGGCAAAAACACCGCCTATGGTTGCCATCGGTATGGCTATGTAAATCATAAGGGTTTGTGGCAACGATTTTAATGCAAAATAAATGAGTATAAAAATAAGTAATAATGCCAATGGAACAACGGTTTGAAGACGATTACTGGCACGCTCTAAATTTTCGAAAGCACCACCATAACGGATAAAATACCCTGATGGTAGTTCTAATTGTGCATCTAACTTTGATTTAATTTCGGTGACCAATGATTTTACATCACGGCCTCTTACATTAATCCCAACATAGGTTCTACGGTTAGTATTGTCCCTACTAATTTGCATCGGTCCTGCTTTATAGGATATGTCGGCAATTTCGCGAAGCGGAATTTGAGTGCCAGAGGGCAAACTAATGTATAGGTTTTGAACATCTGATATATCTTCACGATTCTGTGCGCTTAAGCGTACCATTAAATCGAAGCGTTTTTCACCTTCAAAAATAACCCCTGCATGGCCTCCTGCAAAAGCCGATTGCACGGTTTTATTTAGGGTATTGATTTGTAGACCATATTGTGCCAGTTTATTCCGATTGTATGTAATGGTCATTTGTGGCAAGCCTGTAGTAGCTTCAGCTTTCATATCGCCAATACCTTCTGTACCTGCAATTATTTTTGATATTTCTTCGGCTTTTTTCGAAAGCACATCAATATCCTCTCCATAAAGTTTTATGGCAATGTCCTCTCTAACGCCTTCAAGCAATTCATTAAAACGCATTTCAATAGGTTGAGAAAACTCATAGTTAACACCAGGGATTATTTCAACCGCTTCTTTTATTTTTTCTATCAATTCATCTTTTGAAGCAACCGTTGTCCACTCACTTTTTGGTTTCAGAATGACGAAAACATCGGCCAGATCCATAGGCATGGGGTCTGTTGGTATTTCGGCAACACCAATACGACTTACAACCTTTTCCACTTCTGGAAACTTAGCTTTTACAATTTGTTCTATTTTTGTCGTAGTTTCAATGGTTTCGGTAAGTGAGCTCCCTGGTTTTAAAATGGCATGAAAGGCTATATCACCTTCATCGAGTTGCGGTATAAATTCGCCTCCCATTTTGGTGAACATAAAAACCGTTATAGAAAACAAAATAACCGCAATACCTATAACCCATTTTCCTTTTAATAAAGCTTTTTCCAACAAGGGTTGGTATTTAGTTTCTACCCAATGCACAAATCTATCGCCATAGGATTGTTTATCGTTTTTTGGAGCTCTTAATATCCAGGCAGACATCATTGGCACATAGGTAAGGCAGAGAATCATGGCGCCCATCATGGCAAAAATAAAGGTCAGTGCCATAGGTTTAAACATCTTTCCTTCAATACCTTGCAATGCCAAAATAGGCAGAAATACGATTAATATGATTAGCTGACCGAAAAATGCCGTATTCATCATTTTTTTGGATGCTTCAGAAGACACTTTATCCCGTTCTTTTGAGGATAGTTTTTTCTTTTTCAATACTTGTGAAGCAATGATAAACACCGTGCTTTCTACAATAATGACCGCACCATCTACAATGATACCAAAGTCTATGGCACCTAAACTCATGAGATTTGCCCAAACATCAAATACATTCATTAATATAAATGCGAATAATAAAGACAAGGGAATAGTAGATGCTACAATTAGACCACCACGCCAATTTCCTAAAAGAAATATGAGCACAAAAATGACTATTAATGCGCCTTCAATAAGATTGGTCGCCACGGTAGAAGTGGTCTCGCCAATGAGTTTACTTCTATCTAAAAGCGGCTCAATCACCACACCTTCGGGTAAAGATTTTTGAATTTCGGTAATTCGTTGTTTTACGTTTTCTATAACATTGTTGGAATTTGCACCTTTTAGCATCATGATCAAACCACCGACAACCTCACCTTCACCATCTTGTGTTAACGCACCATAACGAATGGCTGAACCATACTGCACTTTAGCAATATCGCCAATAGTTATCGGTATATTATTAGTGGTTTTTACAACCGTCTTTTTAATATCATCCAGATTTCGCACCAAACCTTCGCCACGAATAAAATTAGCTTGATGGTTTTTTTCGATATAGGCACCACCTGTATTTTGATTATTGGCTTCTAGTGCTTCAAATATATCGGTTATGGTTAACCCTATGGAATTTAACTCATTGGGATCTACGGCAACTTCATATTGTTTTATTTTTCCACCTATTGCATTTACCTCAACCACACCTTCTACCATCGCCATTTGGCGTTGTACAATCCAATCTTGCATGGTACGCAATTCGGTAATTGAGTAAGTGTCTTTAAACTCGGGTTGTACTTTTAGGGTGTATTGATAAATTTCGCCTAAACCAGTAGTAATAGGTCCCATGGTGGGCACGCCAAAACCAGCAGGAATTTGCTCTTTGACTTCGTTTAGTTTTTCTGCCACTAATTGACGTGGTAAATAGGTACCCATATCATCGTCAAAGACAATAGTAACTACCGATAAACCGAAACGCGAAATGGAACGAATTTCGATTACATTAGGAAGGTTGCTCATTGCTACTTCTACTGGGTAGGTTACAATTTGTTCAATGTCTTCAGTTCCTAAATTGGGCGCTTGTGTAATGACCTGTACTTGGTTGTTTGTAATATCTGGAACGGCATCTATAGGTACTTTGGTGATACTCCAAATACCTGTACCAATTATGGTAAGCGTAAGCAAACCAATGATGAATTTGTTATTGATTGAAAAATCAATGATTTTGTTAATCATAGAAAAAGTTTAATGAATTATAAATAATGGTAATTTGTCCATAATTAAAATGGGCAACAATAATTTATAAGATACCTGCCTTCGCAGGTATTTATTAAACTTGTGGTGGTTGTAAAATAGACGAATTGAAATCTTTTTCTAATCCGTTACAATAAAAAAATACTTCTGAAGAAATAGTCACTGTTGCTATGGTGTAATCTGCAATAGCAAAGTCTGTAGTATATATAGGGCAGCAGTGGCAATGGCAGAAAGGCGAGCATAGGTCTGCATCTTGGTGTTGATGTTGATGATTGTCCCCAATATCTTGTGAAGCTTCTGTGTTAGCGTCATTATCAAACGTAACGTTGTCTTCACAAGGTGCTAAATTAAGCGCGAAGATATAGATCGATAATATAAATGCTAATATTTTCATTTGCACAAATATACAAATAAATGAATGCACTGGATAGGTAAAACTTACAAAAGCAAAACTGAACCTGTAAAGCAAAATGTTTATAGAAGATACAGGTATATGAACTCATTGTCGTGACGAACATATACGATGGCAATGACCGCATTAAATCTTACCATTTGTTTTCTGAGATTATACAGGAATTGAGCGGGGCTACGAAGCCATAAACTTTGCCTTGTTTTTCTACTTTCAAATCATAACGAACAACGGTATCAAGTCAATCAAAATCGCAATAAAGCACGTGCTTTTATATTACTATTAATATATTTAAACAGCTTAACAAACAAGACTTAATAAATAGTAATCATAAAAAATTTTTGAACATGAAATTACAAAACAAAAAAATCGCCATATTAGCTACGGATGGATTTGAGAAGTCTGAATTATTCGAGCCCTTAAATGCCCTGAAAGAACAAGGCGCCCGAGTAGATATCATTTCTATAAAAGAAGGTGAGATTAAAAGTTGGGATAATAAAAATTGGGGAGAGACCATACAAGTAGATAAATTAGTAAAAAACACTAATGCATCAGACTATCATGCGCTCGTATTGCCTGGAGGTGTCATGAATCCAGATTCCTTGCGGGTTAATGAAGATGCTTTGTCATTTATAAGGAAATTCTTTAAAGAAGGAAAACCTGTAGCCGCCATTTGTCATGCGCCGTGGCTGTTAATTAGTGCCAAAGTTATAGAAAACAGAACAGTCACGTCATATCACAGCATAAAAGATGATGTTATTAATGCGCGTGCAAATTGGAAATACCAAGAGGTCGTTGTAGATTCTGGATTGATAACAAGTAGAAGCCCTGAAGATTTGCCTGCTTTTATAAATAAAATTATTGAAGAGGTTGTTGAAGGTAGACATGAAAAACAAGTTTTTAATGCTTAAAATTATAATGACAGTCACACTAATATGATAAGAGGAGCTAATTGACTCCTCTTATTTGGTGTTAAATTAGCTTTTATGAATATCATAGGAAACATAATTAAAGGCGCTATAGAGTTAACGGAAAAATTAACGCCAACATCCAACCCTCAAAAAAAACAAAAAGAGGTATTAAATCATTTATTAGTGACAGCCAAAAATACAGCTTTTGGTAAATTTTATGATTTTAAGGCTATCTTGGAGTCGAATGATGCTCAAAAAAAATTTGCTGAAAATATACCATATTTTGACTACAATACAATTCATGAACAGTGGTGGTCTAAAATCCATGAAGGACACACCAATGTCACTTGGCCTGAAAATCCATCCTATTATGCACTTAGCTCTGGTACTACCGGAAAAACCAGTAAATACATTCCTGTAACCCAAGCCATGGTTGAAAGCATAAAATCCACTGGAATTGCACAAATATTGGCTTTAAGTAATTTTAATTTGCCCGCTTCTTTCTTCGAAAAAAGCATATTAATGCTGGGTAGCTCTACAGATTTAGTCAAAAAAGAAGAACATTTAGAAGGTGAGATTAGCGGTATAAGTGCTCGTAATATTCCCTCGTGGTTTAGAGGCTATTACAAACCCGGAGAAGATATTGCCCAAATTAAAGATTGGGATACGCGTATTCATCAAATTGCGCAACACGCCAAAGATTGGGACATAGGTGCCTTAAGCGGCATTCCTCCATGGATTGAGCTTATGTTGGCTGAAGTTATTTTTTATAACAAAGCAAAGAACATTCATGAGATTTGGCCAAATTTAGAAGTATATACTTCTGGTGGCGTGGCATTTGGTCCTTATGAAAAAAGTTTTAATGCCTTACTGGGTAGACCCATTACCGTTATTGATACCTATTTGGCTTCTGAAGGTTTTATTGCTTTCCAAACCAGACCCGAAACCGATGCTATGCAATTAGCAACAAATCATAGTATTTATTTTGAATTTGTTCCTTTTTCACCAGATTATATAACTGAAGAGGGCTCACTAAAACCTCATGCTCCCGCCCTTACCATTGATGATGTGGAATTAAACAAAGAGTATGTATTAGTAATAAGCACGGTTGCGGGTGCATGGCGTTATGTTATTGGAGATACTATTGAATTTACGGACATTGAAAGAGCAGAAATTAAAATAACGGGGCGAACAAAATTTTTTTTAAACACCGTAGGGTCTCAGCTTTCTGTTAACAAACTTGATGATGCCATTAAATATCTTGAAGAAAGCTTTGATATTGAAATAAAGGAATATACGATATGTGCAAAACGCTATGACGGTGAATTTTACCATAGTTGGTATTTGGGCACAGTTGAAGACATTAAGCCTGATTTATTAGCTAAATCATTAGATGATTATCTAAAAGAAGCTAATAAAAATTATGGTGTGGCACGTTCTAAAGCATTAAAAGGCGTGAAAGTAAAAACCGTTCCATCGGCTATTTTTTATGAATGGAATGCTGTAAATAAAAAGAAAGGTGGGCAAGTTAAAATGGAGCGTGTTATGTCCGAAGAAAAATTTACTGAATGGGAATTATTTGTAGAAAACAATTGATTATCCTTTTTGACCAGAAAGTTTTGCCTGTTCCTCGCGCTCTTTAACTAAAATCATAATTTCCTCTGGTGAGAGATAAAATCGTTTCATTCTCCTTTTATATATTTCTGAAAAATTAGCTTCATTTAAAATAAAATTTTTAGTAGCTAAAATATAGGTTTCCATGCCATGCGCAACTGCAAAAAAATCGGCACTACGTTCGGCACGTTTCATTGCTTTTTCTGAAAATAAATAGCCCAAGCCAAATCCAATAAGATTTAAACCGCTCCGATCTTGATAATCCATAATATGACCTAATTCATGTCCGAACCAACCAATAAGCACGTTTGACGGGATATTTTTAGTATAATAAATACTATCTCCAATTTTAAAAGATGTAGTAATTAATACCTTATATTTCCGATTGGATTTATTACAAAAAAAACTCCAAAATTCGGGCTGTGCCTGCATAGTAGATTTTCGGATTTTACTTTTAAACTTAAATTCTATGGGTACTTCCGCTAGTTCTGGATAATGCGACAAGGCTATTTTAACTTCTTCGGCAATAGATTCGGGATATGTATGTTTCGTATGCAACTCATACAAATTTAAGGATTTATATAAAAAAAACAAAAAACATGGATGGTCAAATTTATAATAAAATACTGGAGATTCAGTAAATAACACAACTTCATCTTCACGGTTACCGCCTTTAACCTCCAATAATTTCGCCACCGTTAATATGAATAAATTGCCCTGTAATATAACTGCCATCTTCGCTTGCTAAAAAAACATAGGCAGGTCCTACCTCACTGGGTTGGCCTGCTCTACCCATTGGAGTATCTTGACCAAAATCGGTTACATCATCAAAACTGGCTGGGATAAGCGGCGTCCAAATAGGGCCTGGAGCAACTCCATTGACACGAATTCCATTCTTGGCCAATTGAGCCGATAATGACCTTGTAAAACTTACTATAGCACCTTTTGTACTCGCATAATCTACAAGGTGTTTACTTCCTCTATATGCTGTTACAGAACTCGTATTTATTATAACATCACCACTATTTAAGTATTTTAACGCTGCTTTGGTTAAATAAAAATACGGATAGATATTAGTCTCAAAGGTCTTCTGCAATTGTTTTTTACTTACATCTGTTAAGGAATCTTGAGGAAACTGCATGGCTGCATTGTTTACTACAATGTTTAGCTTCCCAAACTCCTTAATACATGCTTCTACACTAGACACACAATTTTTTTCGTCTGTTAAATCCTTTTTAATAAGAATGCATTTTCTACCTATTTTTTCAACTTGCTCTTTGATGGCATTCGCATCTTTAGTTTCTTTTAAATAAATCAGTACTATATCTGCGCCTTCTTGAGCAAAATGCAACACTGCGCTAGCACCTATCCCACTATCCCCACCAGTTACAATAGCAACTTTATCTTTTAATTTTCCTGATCCTTGGTAGTTTTTGCGTATCAATTCTGGCTTGGGAACCATTCTATGTTCTTCACCCGGTTGGGACTGTTTTTGTTCCGGAAACTTATTTGGCTTTTTCATAATACATTCACTTTGATATATTTTCAAATTAAAAACTAAAATGGAAAAGCTTTAAACTGAATTGAATTAAAAATTAATCCAATAGCGTTCCTTCTTCAAAACAACATATTTTCATTAAATTTTATTTATGGGTTATTATAATATGCGATTGGGTTAATCTTTTGAAAAGTTATTTTTTTTCTTTGTATGTTACCTCAATCACATATACTTATGGGCATCATAGCAAATAACGATAACGAAATTAGAATATATTACAGCAGTGAAACTTCAATTGGAAAGCAGGCTTATGCTTATGTGGTTTCTTCTGAAAAAAAGGTACTGGGTATTGATGTTTCTAAAACCAAAGTTCCTGGAAGTCATTGGGCTGAAATGGCCGAGGCTCTTAATGTAGGCATAGAAAAGTTAATTAATAGAGAACACCCCGATTTTGTAAAACACTATGGAAATAAAAATATTGATTTGGATCAACACGATTGGCTTCGTATTTTAGAAAACCATCCAGAAACTTTAGCATTCCCCATAGTGCTAATGGGGAAAAAAGTCATAAAAATAAAATCACCTTCCGATTTTGTGAAATATATGGAACCCAATACACGCCATATAGAAGATTCAAATCAATAAAAGAATGATTTTTTACAGTGAACAAACTTTAAATTTTATGGCACCATAGCTTTAAACTATAAAAAATGAAAACCACTAGATATACAAAAAGATCCATCTTAGGAGGTGTTATTTCTTTATTTATAATCTTTTTGGGAACCTTACTTTTAGGGGAGTTGAGTGGTTATGAAGCGAAAGCACTTATTAAAAAATCCTTAGCGGGAATTAATACCCTATGTAATACTATTGCTTTAGCATCGGCCACTATTTTGGCATTATTATTAACAGTATTAAGCATTAGCTCTAATTCAAAATCAAAACTTAAGAAAGATCATTATTTACATGTGCTTCAAATAGCTAAATTAGATACAACCGTTTTTATTGCTTCCGTTATGTCTTTTTTATTATTAAATCTCCCTATAACGGAATCGGATGCTGTACCTAACAACTGGTTTAATTTTATCTATTACATGTCGTTGGCTATTTCAAGTATTTTGGCCTCAGGCCTCATTGTAGTGATATTAATGCTTTACAATTCTATAGTTAATATTATAAAAATTATCGGTCTCGGTATGCAAGACCATCCTTTAGCTGATACCAGTAAGGAAGAAAAAACCAAAAAATAAAGTTCATTGGTTCTCGTGGTTATTGGTTTTACGAGTGATTCATTAATAGTACATACGCATCGACAATGTTGTATTATATCAACATTTCTTTTATAGATTTCCATTATTAATCCCAATTTGATTGGGTTAACAAATATCTTATTAAGGCTAATAATGAGTTTTCCAAAAGAATAACTTAGCCATAATGGATGGTAAATGATGTGAAAGCAATGTAAAATAACAAAATTTTAAAAGTATGAAACGAGATATAAATATTAAAAGAAAAGTCAGCAAAAAAAGATTACGCTTAAGAAACGAAATTAAAGAACCTAAAAACCTGCCAAAAATATTGCTTATTGCTACGTATCCCCCGAGAGAATGTGGTATTGCAACCTATACCAACGATTTAAAAAATGCTTTAGAAAACAAATTCGAACACTGCTTTGACATAAAAATATGTGCTTTAGACTCCAGCCCCGAAGTCCATACTTACCAAACAGAAGATATTTACATGGTTCTAAACATCAATGATTTACAATCTTTTTCTAAGCTTGCTAATAAAATAAACTCAGAACCAGATTTAGAAATCGTTATGATTCAACATGAATTTGGATTGTTTAAAAACAACGAAGATTCCTTAATAAACTTTATGAAGGCCATAACAAAGCCCATCATTATTACATTTCACACGGTATTACCTAACCCCAATGAAATTTTAGAAAAGCATGTTAAAGAATTAGTAGCTCTGGCAAATACAGTTACGGTTATGACAAAATCTTCTGCCGAATTACTAAGAAACACTTACGGAGTAGATTCAAACAAAATAAAACTAATTTCCCATGGGACACATTTGGTTAAGCACCAAGACAAATCCATACTCAAAGAAAAACATCATGTATCAAATAGAAAAGTTATTTCAACTTTTGGCTTTTTAGGACCAGGAAAGAATATAGAAACCACTTTAGAAGCTTTGCCTGAAATTATAAAAGAACATCATGACATCATGTTTTTTATAGTAGGTAAAACACATCCCACACTTTTTAATGAAGAGGGCGATGCCTACATGGATTTTTTACGTAAAAAAGTTGAAGAATTAAAATTAAACGATCATGTTAGGTTCATAAATAAATTTGTACCTCTTCCAGAATTACTGGAATATTTGCAACTTTCAGATTGTTATTTATTTACTTCAAAAGATCCTAATCAGGCTGTAAGCGGTACATTTTCCTATGCCGTTAGTTGTGGCTGCCCTATTATATCTACACCTATTCCTCATGCTAGAGAAGTTTTATCTAATGGGAATGGAACTGAGGTATTATTTGATTTCGGCGACTCTAAACAATTGGCGCATAAAGTTATTGACCTATTGAATAATGATGATTTAAGACATAAGATGAAAATGAAAGAACTGCACACGGCAATGTCTACTTCTTGGGAAAACTCTGCAATATCACATGCTCTTATTTTTTCTGAAGAAATAAAAAAGCCGCTCAAATTAAAATACAAAAAACCGCCAATAAATTTAAAACATCTAGAAGCCATGACCACAGATGTTGGTATTATTCAATTTTCAAAAATCAACACCCCAGATATTGGTTCGGGGTATACTTTAGATGATAATGCCAGAGCGCTTATTGCTGCTTGTGACTATTATAAGATAACACAAAATCCAAAAGTTTTAAAACTAGCAAGAACATATATCAATTTCATTTTAAAATGTCAACGAGATAATGGGTTGTTCTTGAACTATGTGAATGAGGGCAAAAAATTCACAAAGCAAAATAATGAAGTAAATTTAGAAGATTCAAATGGCAGAGCTATTTGGGCTTTAGGATACGCTTATTACCTCATGGAAGAAGGTATTGATTTGGATATCACATTACTTCAAAACATGACATGGTCTATTAACTATTTTAACCAAAAAGTTCAGCATTTTAAATCACCTAGGGCACTTGCCTTTGTTATAAAAGGATTGTGCTTCTTCAACTTAAAAGAGAATGATATAAAAACAAACACCATTATAAATGATTTGGCAAATAAGCTTGCGGAATTGTACGCTTTCCATGCTGAAAAAGATTGGAATTGGTTTGAACCTTATCTTACCTATGCGAACAGCGTTTTACCAGAATCACTTTTATACGCTTGGAAAGCTACCGGAAATAATAGATTTAAACATATAGCAAAAGAATCTTTTGATTTTTTACTTTCAAAAATCTTTAAAGAGGATTCTATTCGAGTCATTTCAAACCAAAATTGGCTAATAAAAGGATTTGAGGATAAATCATCGGCATACATAGGTGGTGAGCAACCCATAGATGTGGCTTATACCATATTGGCCTTAAAACAATTTAATCGTTTTTTTCCATTTGAAGGTTATGATGATAAAATGGAAATTGCATTTAGTTGGTTTCTTGGTAACAACCAATTAAAACAAATAGTTTACAACCCTTGTACAGGTGGTTGTCATGATGGTTTGGAAGAACATAATGTGAATTTAAACCAAGGAGCAGAGTCTACAGTAAGTTATTTATTGTCCAGATGTGCATTTGAGGACATCGTTTAAATCCATGAGTTACTTCTTCTGTAGGATTTGCAAAAACAACCTAGCTTTCAGCTATAAGAGTCGTTAACAAATCATCCAGATTAACAGTTACGTACGAAGACGCATAATCAGATACCGCATAAGGTAATATTAAATGGTTATTATGTATTAAACTACCGCAAGAATACACAACATTTGGCACGTACCCATCTCTTTCTTCTTCCAAAGGAGAAAGAAGGGGTTCTTTTAATCGCCCTATTTCTTTAGTTGGGTCTTCTAAATCCAACAAGGAAGCACCAATGCAATAGCGTCTCATAGGTCCTACACCATGTGTAATAACCAGCCAACCATGATCGGTATAAATGGGTGAACCACAATTACCTATTTGAGTAAACTCCCATGGGTATTTTGGTTCTTGAATTTTAATCGGATTGTTCCATAATGTAATTCTATTTGAATAAAATAAATAATTATTTACCCCATCAATTCTTGCCAACATGGCATATTTACCCTTGATTTTACGAGGAAAAAGTGCGAAGTTTTTATTTTGTGCCCCATTGCCATGCATAGGCATAATTCTAAAATTTATAAAATCACTTGTGGAAATCAATTTCGGAAGTATGGTAAAACCATCATAGGCAGTATAAGTAGCATAGATTTTTTCAGAACCATCATCATCCGTAAAGCGTACAAATCTGGCGTCTTCAATACCACGACTTTCCGAAGAAGATATAGGAAAAATAACGCGTCCTGATATTTTGGAATCTTCATGAAATTCAATATCATAATAAGAATCTACGAGCCATGTCATTTCTTTAAGAGCCGTTCGTCGTTGTTCATCAATATCCAATGTTAGTATATTTCTAACAGCTTCCTTTAACATGTAATATTCAAATCGCTTTGGCAAGGCATCCATTATAGGGGAAGAATATTCTTTTGGAATATTCATTTCTTCCATTTTTTTCATAAATCGTGTTTTGTTATACGATTTTTTCTTCTTAATTATCGGAAAATCTATATGTTTATGAACCGCTACCATTCTTAAATTATTGGAGGCATCCAGTATGCCTTTTCTAAAAACTATGGATGATAAGTGCCCTTCTCCTGTAGCCCTAAAAGATATAATAACTCTTTTTTCTCCTTCTTCTAAAAAAGTTTGATCAAAATCTTCAATTATGGAAGGATTGAATAAAGCTGCCGACTCTATAGAGTATTCCATGGTGCTATAAGAACCAATTAAAAGCCGCCGTTCTAAAGAAAGTTTCGCATAATCTACCCCAATGGAATTTATGATGTTCTTATAATTACTTGCATGTTTTAAATAAATATCTGAAATATTTCTATGTCTGCCTACAAATTCTTTAAGTGTAATTTCAAGTTCATGTTTAACTTCCGCTTCGCTTAAGGTCATTATTCGGTTTACCAAATTAATAGTTCTGGCATCGCCGTTATTAAAAAATCGAGCTAGGACTCTACTGGAGTCTGGTTTAAAATATAGGTTTTTTCGAGTTACGGAAACCGGCATAGTATTGTTTGATATTAAAGTGATTTATAATTTTAGTTGCTAAAATACTCTTGGATTTTAAAATAAATAAAATACTGCATTAAGCTTTAAATTTATGCATAAAAAAACTGCCTATAAATATTAATTAGTTTATAATAGCTAATTAATTTCATAGGCAGTACAGCTACTAATTAAATTAACTAATAGCTTTTCTATTAAGTCTGCTTTCAGCTAATTTATTCAATTTGCCATCTGCATTGTATTCTTCATCTAGAATTTTCTGCAATTTTTTCGCAATATCTTTATGTCCTAATTCTTTAGCATAGCGGACAGCGGTTCCATATCCAGAAATCTCGTAATGTTCTACACGTTGTGCTTCTGCAATAAGTCCGGCATCTTTAACTTCTGCATCTTTAACTTCTTCAATAAAACTTTCGGTTTCTTTAATTAAGCCTTTCATAGCTTTACAAGTTTCACCACTAACAGATACATCCAATTCGTCGCAAATCTCTTTAATTCTTTTTTTGTGCTCTTTTGTTTCATCAAGGTGGTTCTCAAAAGCTTTTTTTAAGTCGCTATCACTTGCTTCTTTTGCCATCTTAGGCAATGCATCTACTAATTGACTTTCTGCGCTATATAAATCTTGTAATTGATGTTCGAATAAATCTTCTAATGTTTTCATAGTATAAGGTTTTTTTTAAAATAGTATAAGTTTTTTTTTAAATATTTATTTCTTTAAAGATATTTCTAAAAAGGATGAGGAATTAATCTTAAAAGTAAAATTCTTAACCCATATGGTACAGGTAATGGGTGTTGGGTTCGTGAATCGTGAGACGTGAGACATGAAGTGTAAAAAAGCAAATCGCAAAAGAAGTATCTTGTCGTTTTACAAAAGTATCTCTCTAATCGCCTAAAATCTAACTGTCTAACCATCTAACTTTCTAACAATCTAACTTTCTAACCATTTATAATTAAACCTTTTATATCTTTGAATGTCTTATTTATTAAAACCTACTTTATGAAACGTTTATACTTTTTATTGTTTATTAGTGTATTGTCTCTTTTAAACTGCTCTAAAGATGAACCTACTGAGTCCGAAGCCCTTTATTTCCCACCTATAAATTCTAATTCTTGGGAAACAAAATCTATTACAGATTTAGATTGGAATGCCGGTGCAGAACAACCACTTTATGATTTTTTGGAAGCAAATACTACGGATGCTTTTATTATTTTGAAAGATGGAAAAATAGTTATTGAAAAGTATTTTGGTGATTTTGGGCAATCCAGTCTACACTCTTGGAATTCGGCCGCAAAAACCTTAACCGCTTTTACCGTTGGGATTGCACAAGAAGAAGGCTTTTTGTCGATTGATAACCCTTCTTCAAATTATATGGGCACTGGGTGGTCATCACTTACTCCAGAACAAGAAGCAAAAATTACGGTACGTAACCATTTAACCATGACGACCGGACTTGATTATACCGTACCCCAAAACTTTTGCACAGACCCAGAATGTTTGCTTTATAAAAACGAACCAAGTACGTATTGGTATTACCACCAAGGCGCTTATACCTTACTAGATAATATTGTTACAGGTGCCGTACAACAAGACTTTAAAGATTACTTTAACACCAAAATACGCAACAAAATAGGAATGACAGGATCTTGGGTTAAGACAGGCAGCTATTTAAATCTTTATTTTAGTAATGCCAGAAGTATGGCGCGCTTTGGATTATTGAACTTAAATAAAGGCGTTTGGGACAAAATAACCATTTTAGAGGATCAGAATTATTTTAATGCAATGACTACAACTTCACAAGATTTAAACAAATCTTATGGGTATTTGTATTGGTTAAATGGCAAGAGCAACTATAAAATACCAGGTTCTGAAACCTTATTCTCGGGGAAATTAATTCCGAATGCTCCCGATGATTTAATTGCGGGCTTAGGTGCTTTCGACCAAAAATTATACATCATTCCGAGTAAAGGACTGGTGATAGTACGTATGGGCGATAGCGGAAATGAAGACGAACTTGGTCCTACAGAATTTGATAATGACCTTTGGGAAAAGATTAATGATTTGATTGATTAAACAGCTTTTGTTTCAATAAAAGCATAAGTAACAAACAAAAATTATTATTCTAAAGTGGATTCCCACCTTCGCGGGAATGACAAAGATACTTATTTAAAAAACGAATCGACAAACTCAAATTTATTAAATACCTGCAAATCTTCAATACCTTCTCCAACACCAATATATTTCACAGGAATTTTAAACTGATCTGAAATTCCAATAACCACACCACCTTTTGCGGTGCCATCTAGTTTTGTAACCGCCAAAGATGTTACTTCTGTAGCTGCAGTAAATTGTTTTGCTTGTTCAAAAGCATTTTGACCAGTTGAACCATCCAAAACCAATAGCACATCGTTAGGCGTATCATCTACTACTTTTTGCATCACTCGTTTAACTTTGGTGAGCTCGTTCATAAGGTTTACCTTATTGTGCAAACGACCCGCAGTATCTATAATTACCACATCGGCGTTTTGAGTGACAGCACTTTTCAAAGTATCAAATGCTACAGAAGCCGGATCGGAACCCATAGATTGTTTTATCAATGGCACACCTACTCTATCAGCCCAAACTTGAAGTTGGTCTATGGCAGCAGCTCTAAACGTATCGGCAGCACCTAAAACCACACGATATCCTTGTTTTTTAAATTGGTAAGCCATTTTACCAATGGTGGTAGTTTTTCCAACACCATTAACACCAACCACCATGATGACATACGGTTTTTTATCTTGAGGAATCGTAAATTCGGAATCCTCGCCCGAGTTTGTTTCACTTAACAAACCTGCAATCTCTTCACGAAGTATAACATTAAGTTCGTCGGTTCCTAAATACTTATCTTTTGAAACGCGTGCTTCAATACGCTCAATAATTTTCAGGGTCGTGTTAACTCCAACATCGCTAGAGACTAAAACTTCTTCAAGATTATCTAAAACTTCATCATCTACTTTAGACTTACCTGCGACGGCTTTACTTAATTTTCCAAAGAAAGTCGTTTTGGTTTTCTCTAAACCTTTATCAAGGGTTTCTTTCTTTTCTGATGAAAATATTTTTTTAAAAAAACTCATTTATTGAACGTTTATTCGTTGATTTGTTTATTTGTTGATACGTATTTTGTTAGGAATTACCCACCACTTAACGTTTTTGAATTTGTGAATGCTCCGCATTTGAAGCAGCATTCTTTTCTATTCTTCAAAAAAAAGATATAGCGACGTATTTATATTCATAAGTTTAAAATTTTAACTTACGAATGGAAGCCCACCCCCTTTGGTGACTCCCAAATTGGTATTGCAATATTCTTACCGCTAATTTTTACTGCTATTATGGCAGAAAATTGACTTTCAAATATAAACATAAAAAAGCTGCTTCCAATGAAGAAAGCAGCTTTGTATATTTTAAAAAGCTTTTTTTACTTTTTGTTGAAAAAGTCGTCTGCAAATTCTGGAGACATGATTGATTCAACAAACATGTAAGCACCTGTTTTAGGTGATTTTACCATTTTAATCGCTTTTGTTAATCTTTTAGAAGATGTTTGTAACGATGCTACTGTTTTCTTTGCCATGACTTATTATTTTATCTCTTTATGAACTGTCATACGCTTAAGGATAGGGTTGAATTTTTTAATTTCCATTCTATCTGGCGTATTCTTTTTATTCTTTTTAGTAACGTATCTTGAAGTTCCTGGTAACCCAGACTCTTTATGCTCTGTACATTCTAATATTACCTGAATTCTATTGCCTTTCTTTGCCATTTCTTTTTACTTATTAAATACAGCTATTATTTTAAAAATCCTTTAGATTTTGCATCCTTAATTGCTGCAGTAATACCTATTTTGTTGATAGTTTTTAGAGCAGATGTAGAAACTTTCAAAGTTATCCAGCTGTCTTCTTCTGGAATGTAAAAACGTTTCTTCACTAAATTCGCATTAAATTTGCGTTTAGTTTTATTCATTGCATGAGACACGTTGTTTCCAACCATTGCCTTCTTACCTGTAAGTTCACAAACTCTTGACATTATTTATAACTTTAAATTTCTTTGTTGCTTAAAATCGAGGTGCAAATATACAAATTCTTTGTATTATGACAACCTAATTTTTATCAATTTTTAAAAATTTCTTTCAGAAGCATTTCCAAAGCTTTATTTACCGCCTTACTTATCACTTTTATACGGTGATTTCCTAGCATAAACTTTTCTGAATACACACCATTTTTTGTAGCAATGGCAATAAAAACCGTTCCTACTTCTGCTTCTGAATCACCTTTGGTAGGCCCTGCATTTCCTGTGGTTGCCACAGCGAAATCTGACTGGAATAATCGCAGTGCATTACTAGCCATAGTCTCTGCCACTTGAGCACTTACCACCGAAAAGGCATCTATATCTGCTTTTGAAACACCTAAAACATTCATTTTAGATTCAGTTGAATAGGTTACTACGCCACCTTTAAAAAAAGCCGAAGCCCCAGGATGTGTCGTAAATTGTTCTGCAATCATGCCGCCCGTACAACTTTCGGCAATAGCTAAGGTTTTTCCTAATTTATTTAACTGTTTTGCAATAACAACTTCTACAGAACCGTCTTCTTCTTCAAAACCTGCAAACTCGTTTTTTATTAATGGGATGACTTTATCAAGTTCATTTTGAACACTATTGATTACTTCCTGAACATTGGATCCTTTTGCCGATAAACGCAACCTCATTTTTCCTAAACTTGGTAAATAGGCTAATTTAATATGTTTTGGCAAAGTATCTTCCCATGCTTCAATGCGTTCTGCCAAGGCACTTTCACCTATACCATATACCAATAAGGTTTTATGTAAAATATATGGGCAATTATATTTTTCCTTTAGCTTTGGAATCACCGCTTCTTCAACTAAGGCATTCATTTCGTAAGGTACTCCTGGAAGTGATATAAAAACTTTATGGTCTTTTTCCATCCACATACCTGGAGCTGTACCCAATTTGTTCATAAGCACTTTTGCTTTTGAAGGTACAAGCGCCTGATCGCGATTTACTTGAAGTAATAAACCACCAGTATAATGTTTCCAGAGCTCTTCAATATTTTCTATAATCGAATCGTCTTTTACTAATGTATCATTAAAATATTCGGCGATGGTTTTTTTGGTAATATCGTCTTTTGTTGGCCCCAAACCACCTGTAAGAATAACGATGTCTACATGATTCTCGGCATCTTTTAAGGCTTTAAGGATATGTGCTTTATCGTCTTGAACCGATGTTATTTGGTAAACGGAAATCCCTATTTTGTTAAGATGTTTTGCTATAAACGCAGAATTGGTATCAATAACTTGACCAATTAAAAGCTCATCGCCTATGGTGATTATTTCGGCTAGCATTATAAATTAAAATCTGATTTTATTTCAGCTACAGCATTATCAACAGCCGAAATAACAATAGCCAATTGAGAAGAAATATCTAAATCCCTTTTTTCAAATTTTCCCCAATCTTGGACTTCAATTAAAGTATCAAGCACCCCTAATTCGAATAAATCGACAGTTGGTTTCATTTTATGCGCCGCTTGATAAGTCGTATGATAATCTTTTTCTGCAACCGCTTTTTTTAGTCGTTCGGCGTCTTCTGGCACTTCTTCCAAAAAAGCTTCGGCTAAAGTCGCAATAAAATCTTCATCGTTATCTGCTAACTCGCGTACCCTAAATAATTTGTAATGTCGTTCCATTTATTTTATTGTTATTGAGAACATTTCTTTATCTTCTATAAATCCTTTAAGTTTATCATTTGCAAATACTTTGCCTACTCCCGCAGGAGTTCCCGTAAATATAATATCTCCAATCTTTAAAGTAAAATATTTTGACACATATTCTATTAATTCATCAATTTTCCAAAGCATGTGGCTTGTATTTCCTAATTGTACAATATTTTCATTTTTTTTTAAAGAAAATTCAATCGCATTGACATCTTTAAAATCTGAAACCGGTAACCACTTACCTACAACAGCAGCGCCATCAAACGATTTTGCTTTTTCCCAAGGCAATCCTTTTGCTTTTAATTCGCTTTGTAAATCACGTGCCGTAAAATCAATCCCCAACCCAATTTCATCATAATACTTGTGTGCAAATTTTTTATCGATATACTTTCCTATTTTATTGATTTTAACCAAAATCTCCACCTCATAATGTACATCATTTGAAAAATCGGGAATGAAAAAAGGTTGTTTTTTCAACAGAATAGACGTGTCCGGTTTTAAAAACACCACCGGATCTGTTGGTTTTTCGTTTTCCAATTCTTTGATATGTTCGGTGTAATTACGACCAATACAGATGATTTTCATTATCGTTTGTTGAAAGGTTGTTTGCTGTTAAGTTGATTTGCCACGAATACACGAACATTTATCCATGTCAACTGAAAACTGTTACTGAATACTGCGGCTTCTATCCTAATTTATTATTAAAACTTCTAAGTTTTATAGCTGTTAATACTTTTTTTGTGTACAATGGGAAATCGGCATTTAACAACCATCCAAAATACCCCGGTTCGGCTTCTAAAACTTCGGTAACTAACTTACCTTTGTGCTTTCCGAATGAAAAACATTCTTCGCCTTGTTTGTTATAAACTATAAAGCCTGCAAAATCTGCAAATTGCTTTCTAGAGCTGAACTCTGCTAAAAACTTCGTATCGTTTTCTATTTCATCATACTTAGCTATTTGTGCTTTTAGTACCTCGTAAGTTGCCCTGGTATCTGCTTCTGCTCCATGTGCGCCTTCTAGCTCTTCATGGCAATAAAACTTATAGGCGGCACTTAAGGTACGTTGTTCCATTTTATGAAAAATGGTTTGCACATCTACCGCTACACGGTTTTTCATATCGAAATCTACCTCAGCACGCAATAATTCTTCTGCCAATAGTGGAATATCAAACCTGTTTGAATTAAAACCTCCTAAGTCGGAATCTTTAATCATGTTATAAATATCTTTGGCAACTTCCTTAAATGTTGGTTTATCTGCAACATCTTCGTTTGTTATGCCATGAATAGCTATCACTTCATTTGGAATGATCATTTCTGGATTTACCAACCATGTTTTGCTTTCTTCCTTTCCGTTAGGGTGCACTTTTAAAATAGCAATTTCAACAATGCGGTCGGTGGTTATATTTACACCTGTTGTTTCTAGGTCGAAAAAACAAATGGGTTTGGTGAGGTTTAAATTCATTAGTTTTATTTTTCTGTTGAATAATTTGTCTTTAAATAGACAATTACAAAAATAAGGAAACCCAACCTTTTAATAAATTGGATTCGTCTTTTAAAATTTATTTTGATCGAAAAGAATTCCTCGACGTTTGCGTCGAGGTTTTCGTTGAAATTGTCATTGACTTCGTCGAATCTTCGATTTCCCGTGAAAATGGGAATCCAAATAGAGAATTTTGATTTTTGGCCCAAAAGCCAAAATGAAACGAGCGAAATACCTCTGTGGCTCTGCGAGGATAGTTCGTTTAAAAAAAATTCTTTATTGAGATTCCTGCCTCCGCAGGAATTTATATTTCCCTATTACTATCCCAAGCTTCCAGGTAATCTTTAACGGCTTTTACAAATTGCCCTCCTAAGGCACCATTTACCACACGGTGGTCGTAAGAGTGCGATAAAAACATGCGGTAACGGATACCTATAAAATCCCCTTCGTTGGTTTCAATCACTGCAGGTACTTTACGTATAGCTCCCAATGCCAAAATACCGACTTGTGGCTGGTTAATAATAGGTGTTCCCATAATGCTGCCAAAGGTACCTACATTGGTTACTGTATAAGTACCACCTTGTATATCGTCGGGTTTCAGTTGGTTGGCTCGTGCACGATTTGCCAAATCGTTAACTTGTTTGGTCATGCCTACTAGATTAAGCTGGTCGGCATTTTTAATAACCGGCACAATTAAATTCCCATCCGCCAACGATGCAGCCATTCCTAAATTGATATTTTTCTTTTTAACAATCGTATCTCCTTGTATGGAAATATTCATCATTGGAAAATCGCGAAGTGCTTTAGCCACTGCTTCCATAAAAATGGGCGTAAAGGTTAAATTTTCACCTTCACGTTTTAAAAACGCATCTTTTACTTTATTTCTCCAGTTCCAAATTTTGGTAACATCAGCTTCAATAAAACTTTGAACGTGCGCTGATGTTTGAACCGATTCTACCATGTGATGTGCAATAAGTTTGCCCATTCTGGTCATTTCAATAATTTCATCTTCACCACTTACTACAACTGGCGTTGGAGTTGGTTTTTGTTTTTCAGGTTGAATGGTTTTAACAGCCGGAGCTTCAGTTTCAGGTATTCCTGTTTCGGTTTTACCAGATTTATTTTGAATATAGTTTAGAATATCATTTTTTGTAACACGATTATCAATGCCGGTCCCAACAATACTATCGAGTTCTTGCTGCGAAACGCCTTCTTCTTTAGCTATATTTTTAACCAAGGGCGAATAAAAACGATCTTCACTTGAAACTACAGGTGTCGCTGTTTCTTTAGCTATAGCAATAGATTGACTTACAAACGCTGCGGCTTTTTCTTCTTCTACAGGAGATTCGTTTGAAGGTGTTTCTGAAACTTCTTCAATAGTACCATCTTCATCATCTTCCGTTTGAATGATTGCAATTGTTTGCCCAACTTGAACAATATCATCTACATTAAAAAATTTCTCAACTAAAATACCATCCACTTCACTTGGTACTTCGCTATCCACTTTATCGGTTGCGATTTCCAATACTGCTTCATCAAGTTCTATTGTATCTCCAACTTCTTTTAACCAAGATGTTATAGTCGCCTCTGCAACACTTTCTCCCATTTTGGGTAATTTAAGTTCAAACTTTGCCATATCAATAACGTAATACTTCTTTTCTATTTTCCGCTTGCAAAATTAATTAAAAAACATTGATTTTTTTAAATTATTTATAACAAAACTAATTTAAAACAACAATTTCACCTCTACTTATGGTGTTATCGCTTCCAAGTATAAAGTTAGCCTGCTTTGGTAGTATTTTGTAGGTAATGGATTTATCTTTTTTAGTGTCACTCATCATTACTATAATTTCTTTATAACTCAGCTTATTAGCATCAAAAATAACCTCTGTTCCATTTTCAAGGGTGTTTAAATTCGACTTTAAACTTAGCTTTTTTGGTAATGCTAGTTGCAAAGCATCATTCATTTTATCTGAAATAAAAACATAACCACTAATACGTTTTTCTTTGGCTACAGGCAATTTTCTAAACAAATAAACCACCCTAATACCAAGCCAAACAAACATGTCAAACAACAGGTTTTTCTTAAAGTGCTTTTTATAGAATATTTGCATGGCACCATAAAAACGACGTGCATAAAATTTGTCTTTTAATGTACTTTCTCCTTTGTAATGAATGATCGTTGTAGCTCCAAAATAGTAATTCTCGTAACCCGATTTTAATACTTTATAAGACAAATCGATATCTTCACCATACATAAAATAATCTTCATCAAACCCTTTTACCTTATGATATAAATCTCGTTTCATCAACATAAAAGCACCAACTAAAATATCGGTTTTCCCTATCTCATTTTCATTTAAATGATTGGCATAATAGGCTTCTGAATTTCCATATACTTTTTTAAATGCCGCATTTATATAAGGAATATTTCGTTTGCTTTCTGGCAGAAAAACACCAGATCCATTTATAAGCCTACATCCTACAATCCCTATTTTTTCCTTACTTTCAGCAAAGCTTAAAAGTAATGTAAACGTGTCTTCTGCAACAACCGTATCTGGGTTTAAAATGCACAAATACTCGCCTTTTGCCTGAGAGACACCTATATTATTTCCTTTTGAAAACCCAAAATTCTCTTTGTTTTCTATTAGTGTAATTTCGGGAAATAAATCTTTCACCATTTGGCAACTACCATCTTCAGAATTATTATCGACTACAATAATTTCTGCATCAATAGTTTCGATTGCCGCTTGTACACTTTTTATACAGAGTTCTAAAAAGTAACGGACATTATAATTTAGTATAACAATAGATAACTTCAAAAGATCATTATAGTTTTAAAGAAGATTCAAACGGCACTCTATTAACTATACTTCTTCCAAGGGTAATCTCATCGGCATATTCCAATTCATCGCCAACCGAAATGCCTCTAGCAATGGTTGATGTAAAAACTTGGTACTCCTGAATTTGTTTAAAAATATAAAAATTGGTGGTATCGCCTTCCATTGTAGAGCTTAACGCAAAAATAAGTTCTTTTATTTTGCCTTCTTTTACTTTGTTTACCAATGAAACAATATTTAAATCGTGTGGACCGATACCATCCATAGGCGAAATTTTACCTCCTAAAACATGGTAAAGACCTTTAAAGGAACTGGTGTTTTCAATGGCCATAACATCACGAATATCTTCTACCACACAAACAAGGGTTTCATCCCTATTAGGGTTTGAGCAAATTTCACATAAATCGACATCACTAATATTATGGCACGATTTACAAAACTTGACATCATTCCGCATGGTTTGCAAAGCTTCAGATAATGCCGTTGTTTGCTCTTTAGGCTGCTTTAACAGATGCAACACCAAACGCAAAGCGGTGCGTTTACCAATCCCTGGCAATTGCGACATTTCGTTAACAGCACGTTCAAGTAATTTTGAAGAGAATTCCATAGACTGCGAATTTAACACTTTTTGGCACAACTTAAAGAATGCAATACAAAAGAATAAATATGCATTCCAAGAAACTGTTTTAATTTTGTATTTTGGCTACCTAATCTAAACACATGAGCGCTACACAAATCATTCTACTTATTGCTGCCTATTTTGGAATGCTTATTATCATATCCTATTTCACTGGAAAAGAAAACTCTAACGATGCTTTTTTCAAAGCGAACAAATCGGCTCCATGGTATTTAGTGGCTTTTGGAATGATTGGTGCTTCACTATCTGGGGTTACTTTTATTTCGGTTCCTGGTTGGATTGAAGCTTCGCAATTCAGCTATATGCAAGTAGTTTTTGGCTATATAGTAGGCTACTTGGTAATTGGAACCGTGTTACTCCCTTTGTATTATAAACTCAATTTAACATCTATTTACACCTATTTGGAAGAACGCTTTGGAAACTATGCTTATAAAACCGGAGCGTCGTTTTTTTTAATTTCCCGTGTTGTTGGTTCTAGTTTTAGGTTGTATCTCGTTGCAAATGTGTTACAAATAATATTGTTTGACGAATTAGGCATCCAATTTTGGCAAACGGTGACCATAACTGTAGCATTAATTTGGCTGTACACGTTTAAATCGGGTATAAAAACCATTATTTGGACCGATACGCTTCAAACCCTATTTATGCTTATTGCTGTAGGGGTTTCCATTTATTATGTTAGTACCGATTTGGGCATAAGCGGCGGTAATCTTTTAGGCTATATTTTAGATAGTGATTTGTCTAAAACCTTCTTCTTTGATGATTATAAGTCTGAAAATTACTTTTGGAAACAGTTTATTTCTGGCGCATTTATAGCAATAGTAATGACAGGTTTGGATCAAGATATGATGCAAAAAAACTTAACATGTAAATCGCTTAAAGATGCACAAAAAAACATGTTTTGGTTTACGATTGTTTTAACGATTGTCAATTTTATTTTTTTAAGTTTAGGTTTACTTTTAACTGTATATGCCCAACAACTTGGTATTGATGCACACAAAGACGCACTGTTCCCCATACTTGCAAAAAACCATTTGGGTGTTGGCATTTTTATTTTCTTTCTTATTGGCCTAATTGCCGCTGCTTATAGTAGTGCCGACAGTGCATTAACAGCCTTAACAACATCATTTAGTATAGATATTCTAGACATCGAAAAAAAATACGATACGGCAAAACAAATTACCATAAGAAAGCAAATTCACATCTTAATTTCCCTATTACTAATATTGGTTATTGTAGCGTTTAAATATATTATTAAAGATGAAAGTGTTATAGCCAAACTATTTGTTTTTGCAGGTTATACCTATGGACCACTTTTAGGTCTTTACAGTTTTGGACTCTTTACAAAATGGCAGGTTAAAGATAAATTAGTACCCGTTATAGCTATTCTATCGCCTATATTATCTTATATAATAAGTATAAATAGCTTAAAATGGCTCGATTTTGATTTCGGATTCTTTATTTTAATCTTAAACGGATTCCTTTCCTTTTTAGGATTAATACTGATTCGTAGAAAGCAACACTAACGAACAAGCAGCTTCAAAAGGAATAGTATTCTCCTTTAAAATTTTATATAACTCAGGATTCTCGGTTCCGGGATTGAAGATAACGCGCTTCGGTTTTAACAACACTATATAATCATAATACATGATCTGATTTTTAGGGTTCAGATACAAGGTTACTGTATGTAAATTTTCAAAAGACACCAATTCTGTATGAATGGTCACACCTGCAACCACACCTTGCCTCAACCCTAAAGCTACTGTTTCAATATTCTGACTTACAAGTTTTTTAATTACATAATTTGAATACCTACTAGGGTTTAAAGATGCCCCAAGCACCAACGTTTTTTTATTCATCTGTTTATATTTATTATTTTAATCTGATCGGATGGAACACCCTAAATAATCATCCTTATGTGTCCGAATTCCAGTCTCATGGGTGTTTCATATGTTAATATTTAATATTTTTTTAAAGGTCGATGCCTGTCCAAAAAGTTTTTCTTTACTGTTCAATAATTTGACAATATATGTCAGAATGTTAAAAGGATGTTAATGTACAATAAAACAGTAACAGATTATAACAATCTTCGTCTAGTTTATATTCAATCAAAAAACAATCAATCAAATGAAAAAATCATTCTTAGTATGCGTTTTCCTCTTGTCTATAATAAACAAAACGCATGCTACCAATCCGAAATTGTCAGACGACAAAACCGGTACTATATCCGGCAAAGTATTAGACGCTACTTTAAAACAGCCCTTACCCTACGTAAACATCATAATAAAGAACACTAAAGAAGAAGTTTTAACAGGTGGTATTACTTCTGAAGACGGTAGCTTTAAAATTGAAAAAGTTGAAGAGGGAAAAGTCATAGTAAGTATCCAATATATAGGCTACAAAACCATTAGAAAAGAAGTTTCAATTAAAAAAGGCAGTTACGATATAAACTTAGGCAATATCTTTTTAGAAGAAGCCGCCGAAGGTTTAGACGAAGTCACTGTCATTGCAGAAACCTCAACAATTCAACAAAAAGTAGATAGAAAAGTTATAACCATTGGTAAAGACTTAGCTGCAACAGGTAGCGCATCCGAATTAATGGTAGGCATTCCTTCGGTTGGTGTTGATGCTCAAACTGGTGATATTAGCTTACGAGGAAACCAAAATGTACGTGTCATGGTTGATGGTAAATTGTCTAACATACCAACAGCACAATTGTTAAAACAAATTCCTTCAACAGCTATAAAATCTATTGAATTAATCACCAATCCTTCAGCAAAATACAACCCTGAAGGCATGAGTGGTATTATAAACATCATACTGCACAAAAACACGATGGTAGGTTTTAACGGTAATGTAAACATTGGTTTAACCCACCAAATAGAAGCTAAATTCAATAGCTCATTGGATATGAATTACCGCAACGGAAAATTCAATTTGTATGGCAGTTATAGCAACAATATCTCTAAAAACAGAAATAAAGGTTTTATATCTAGACCCGAAAACAACTCGGAACAGTTCTTTAAATTTTTAGATAAAAGACAATCACATTTGTATAAGGTTGGCGTTGATTTTTATTTAGATGATAAAAACACCGTGTCTGTTTTCACTACGCAGAACACCTCTGAAAGTAGTAATAATGGACAAACAGATGCTATATTTTATAATGATGCATCATTCAATCAAAGCCAACTTTTTGTTTCTAACAGCGACAACCTATCGTCACAATATAATTTTGATTACAAACACGATTTCTCAAAAGAAGGTCATAATATAGAACTAGAAGTTGACTATAATATTTTTGAAGATGATAGACCTGTTGATTTTATGTTCTTATTAGGATCAAATAAAGATTATAAAGATTTTAATAATACCGACAGAAAAAGCACAACCATAAATTTAGATTATATAAATCCGTTAAGTGAAAAGTCTAAATTAGAATTAGGATTAGAAGCACGTTTATTTAATTCGGATATTGCATACGCATCTACTGGTGATTCATATAACAATGCTGGTGTTTTAAGACCGACTCCAAGCACCGCGTTCGATTATACGAGAGACATTTACTCAGCTTATGTTAACTTTAACAAACAATTTGAAAAATGGAGCTATCAAATAGGTGTACGTGCTGAAAACGTGCACGAAGATGCCATAGCATTATCATCGGAAGCCGCAAGTACCGAAACTTTTAAGAATGATTATTTCGAACTCTATCCATCCATATTTTTCACTTATTCCCCTTCTGAAAAAAACTCATACCAATTAAGTTACAGTCGTCGTGTTGATAGACCGGGCATAGACCAAGTAAACCCTATTAAAGAATGGAGTTCCCCTTTAATTTCATCGTATGGAAATATTGACTTACAACCACAATTCACAAACTCCATTGAAGCTAATTATACCAGAACACTAAAAGATAAAAAAGGTACTGTAACTGGTGGTATCTTTTACCGTATCATTAACGATGATATGAATAGAGCCCTATTTATAGATAGAACCGACATTAATTCTGGACGTGTTATCTTAACTCATGATAATTTTGATAACACTACCGCTTATGGAATGGAATTATCATCCAATTACAAACCAACAAAATGGTGGAATATTAATTCCAGTTTCGATTTATATTCACAAGTACAAAGAGGTATTGCTGAAAGTTTAACGGCCCCTATAGAAACCGCAACTATAGATGATATTGAAACCAACATTGATGAAATTGACAATGTGGCATGGAATTTTAGAATGTTCAACAATTTTAGCTTAAGTAAAACAGTGAGTTTCACAGCTTTTGGTTTTTACCGGGGAAAAAACAGATCGTTACAATTTGATAGAAAACCTATGTATTTTGTAAATCTTGGTGCCCGGGTTGGTTTTGCTCAAGGCAAAGGAACATTTAGCTTTAATGTGAATGATGTTTTCGACACTATGGAATTTGCTTTTAATGGTAAAAAACCATTTGTTCAAAACGGTGCCTTTAACTGGGAAAGCAATACATGGAATATTGGCCTATCTTATAGATTTGGTGGCGGAAAATACCGTGCTAAAGCTAGAAAGAGCAGAGATAATAATGAAGAATCCGGTGGTGGAGGCTTTATGTAACACACCATTTAATAGCTTGCATTAATAGTTGATGGTTAGTATTAATGTTTGCTGTTAAATAAGAAAACCCAAAGTAGTTCCACTTTGGGTTTTTGCTTTTTTAGAATTTATTTTTATCACAAATGTTAAATTTAAAAAAAACACTAATTTCACACAATATGCACACTATCAAAACGTTGTAATATGATACAATCTAGCATACGGAAGAATAATTATTATAAGAGTTAGTCACCTTCGCATAAAAAATTCCGTAACAAAGATTTGTATCCATATACATGAAAACTCGAAAATTATCTTTCGAGTTTTTTTTGTATTGTGTTAAAAATGAGTTAAATAGATATATTGATGCAATATTTCACAATATTATACGTCTACTATATCAGATTCTTCACAATAGTAAAGTGTTAGTTGAAGTTGATTAATAGCTAGAGAAGCCCAAAACCGTTAAGTTTTGGGCTTTTCGTTTTTAATACTAATAAATTTTATACCCATTTAATAATAGCACTTGCCCAAGTAAAACCACTTCCAAAAGCAGCAAGCACCACGTTGTCTCCCGGTTTTATTTTGCCTTCTTCCCAAGCTTCAGTAAGTGCAATAATAACAGAAGCTGCGGTAGTATTACCATATTTCATAATATTATTAAAAACTTGATCATCGCTTAAACCAAACTTCTTTTGAATGAATTGTGCGATACGCAAATTCGCTTGATGCGGAATAAGCATATCTATGTCTTCTTTCTTCAAATGGTTTGCTTGTAAACCCTCTTCAATAACCTCACTAAAACGAACGACAGCATGTTTAAACACAAACGTTCCATCCATATACGGAAAATACGATACATCCTCTTCGCCAGCTTCCAAAATTTCCGGTACCCAATGTGCAATACTCGGTGAAGCAACAATTAACTTATCAGCATACTTGCCTTCACTATGCAAATGGGTTGATAAAATACCTTTTGTAGTGTCCTCTTCCCTAGTCAACACACAGGCACCTGCACCATCACCAAAAATAACAGTTACTCCACGACCTCGCGTCGTTTTATCCAATCCATTACTATGGTATTCGGCTCCTATAACCAAAATATTTTTATACATGCCCGTTTTAATAAACTGATCAGCTACCGAAATGGCGTACACAAAACCCGAGCATTGGTTTCTAACATCCAAAGCACCAATAGTTTGCATGTCCAATAAATCCTGAATTTGCACACCACAACCAGGAAAATAATAATCGGGACTTAAAGTCGCAAATACAATAAAATCAAT
This sequence comes from Mariniflexile sp. TRM1-10, assembly GCF_003425985.1. Taxonomy (NCBI): domain Bacteria; kingdom Pseudomonadati; phylum Bacteroidota; class Flavobacteriia; order Flavobacteriales; family Flavobacteriaceae; genus Mariniflexile; species Mariniflexile rhizosphaerae. Next base: position 3,195,950 of record NZ_CP022985.1, on the reverse strand, counting down.
AGCGTCTTTGGTTAAGCCTGCACGTTCAATAGCTATCTTAGCAGCTTTTGCTCCCATAACTGCCGAGGTATCATCGGTTCCTTCTTTTATCCAACGCCGTTCTTTAATACCTGTACGTTCTTGTATCCAAGCGTCATTGGTATCCATCATTTTAGCTAAATCATCATTAGTAACCACATTATCTGGCACATATTTACCTAATCCTATAATTTTTGAATTATACATACTTCCCTCAATTTAATAGAATACAAAGTACAACAACTCAAACAAAATTCCAATTATTAAAATTCATTCTAAAAATCGGTAATCATCAATCGCTATTCGGTAGTCAACAATGTCAGTTTGTCACATTTTATTAATTGGCATTTTTGTTGACTAACCCTATTAAGGAAATTAAAAACGAATGTTTAACAGTTTTCCGTCTTCACGGAAAAGAAAAAATAATAAATTCATTATGACAAAAGGAAGTATTAATGTTTCCGTAGAGAACATTTTCCCTCTCATTAAAAAATTCTTGTATAGCGACCACGAAATATTTTTACGTGAGCTAATTAGTAACGGTACCGATGCTACTTTAAAGCTAAAACACCTTACAAGCATAGGAGAATCTAAATCGGAGTATAGCAACCCACAAATTGAGGTTAAAATAGACAAAAAAGGCAAAAAGCTTCATGTTATTGACCAAGGTTTGGGTATGACTGCCGAAGAAGTTGAAAAATACATCAACCAAGTGGCTTTTTCCGGTGCTGAAGAGTTTTTGGATAAATATAAGGATTCCGCTAAAGATTCAGGAATTATTGGTCATTTCGGATTAGGTTTCTACTCAGCATTTATGGTCGCTGAAAAAGTAGAGATTATCACAAAATCGCATACTGATGCACCTGCTGCTCATTGGACTTGTGACGGCTCGCCTGAATTTACTTTAGAAGCATCAGACAGAACCGAAAGAGGTACTGAAATTATTCTCCACATTGCTGATGACTCTACCGAATTTTTAGAAGAGTCTCGTATTAGTGCATTATTACAGAAATATAACAAGTTTATGCCAGTTCCAATTAAATTTGGAACTAAAGAAATTAACGATCCAGAGCATGAACCTGCAACAATTACTGATAAAGACGGTAAAGAAACCAAAGAACCTCAACGTAAGATTACAGTTGATAATATCATCAACAATCCAAATCCAGCTTGGACTAAACAACCTACCGATTTAAATGATAAAGACTATAAAGATTTCTACCGCGAATTGTATCCAATGCAGTTTGAAGAGCCTTTATTTAACATTCACTTAAATGTAGATTATCCGTTCAATTTAACCGGTATTTTGTATTTCCCAAAAATGGGTCAGGATTTCAATATCCAAAAAGATAAAATCCAACTGTACCAAAACCAAGTGTATGTTACTGATAATGTAGAAGGTATTGTACCAGAATTTTTAACCATGCTTCGCGGTGTTATTGATTCACCAGACATCCCTTTAAACGTTTCGCGTAGTTATTTACAAGCCGATGGGGCGGTTAAAAAAATCTCATCTTACATTACTAGGAAAGTTGCCGATAAATTAAAATCGTTATTCAACAATAACCGTGAAGATTTTGAAGCAAAATGGAACGATATTAAAATCGTGATTGAATATGGAATGCTTTCAGAAGAAAAATTCTTTGAAAAAGCGAACGATTTCGCACTCTATCCGACAGTCGATGGCACCTACTATACCTACGATGAATTATTCAACAAAATAAAAGCAAATCAAACCGATAAAGATGGCAAATTAGTCATTTTATATGCTTCCGATAAAGAAGCACAACATGCTTATATTGAAACTGCAAAAACAAAAGGCTATGAAGTATTGTTGTTAGATTCGCCTATCGTATCGCATTTAATTCAGAAACTGGAAAGCACTAAAGAAAACATCAACTTTGCACGTGTAGATGGTGATCATATCAACAAGTTAATACAAAAAGAAGACACCGAGATTTCTAAATTAACTGAAGAGCAAAAAACAGCATTAGAAACCCTCTTAAAAGAAGTCATTCCTTCAGAAAAATTCATGGTACAGTTAGAAGCTATGGATAGTGATGCCTCACCGTTCATCATTACACAACCGGAATTTATGCGTCGTATGAAAGAGATGCAGCAAACTGGCGGTGGCGGTATGTTTGGCATGGGCGGTTTCCCTGAAATGTATAATTTGGTAGTAAACACAAACTCTAAATTAGTTGGTGAGATTTTAGAAACTAAAACCAAAAACAAACAAGAACGTCTAATTAACCAAAGTTTGGATTTAGCACGTTTATCCCAAGGTTTATTAAAAGGTGAAGAACTTACTAAATTTATTAAGCGCAGTTATGAGATGATTAAGTAATCTTCCATTCCCTCGAAGGAGGGAATCTCATCCTATATAAATCAAAAACCATTTTGTGAATTCAGAGTGGTTTTTTTTATTGTGTGTGTGAGAAGAAAAGCATACTTTAGTTCTAATATTTTATAATAAAAACTTTCTCACAGATTGACCCTAATTATATTATTAAATCATGAAATATTTTATCCTCATATTATTTTTAACTTCAACGATACCATCAACATATTGTCAAGAAACAAGTATAGATAAAAAAATACAAAAAATGATGAATGTTATAGGGTCAAGTCAAAGATTCGACGCCATTTTGGAAAATCTCATAGAGATGCAAAAAGAAAATTACAAGGAAATTATTAGTGAAGACTATTGGCACATTTTAAAAAATGAAGTTAGAAAAAATGGTTTTAATGATTTGGTTGAAATACTAATTCCAATTTACAAGAAACATTTAACAGAATCTGAGATTGATTCAATAATTGAGTTTTACGAAAGTGAGGCTGGTCAAAAAATGGTAAGTAAGTTTCCTCTAATATCTAAAGAGTCCATGCAGGCGGGAGTCGAATGGGGAGCAAAACTTAATGATAAAATTTCTGAAAAAATAAATTCCGAAAATGAATTTAAATTTAATATAAAATTGGAAGCTTGTGGTTCTTTTAAAGAAGGAAAGTTTAGCTATCAACTTCCAGATGGAACATTGGTGAGTATTAAAAGAAAAGGAAACAAACAAATAGAAACGACTAAGGTTGGTGAAATAACTTCGAGAATAGAATGGTTAAGCGATTGTCGATATAATATTTGGGAGCTTGACGAAAACAATGAAAAAGTAACAACAGAACCTATACAGGTAAACATCTATGAAATAGATGGGAATTCATATAAATTTATAGCTAAAATGCAAAGTGATGATTTTTATAGCTTAGGACAACTAGAGATGGTTGAATAAATTATTTAAACTTTAATTCATGCAAATAACCTCCACCAACATAGCGAAACCAACCACCATTATTTTTAATGGTCAAGAAGTCGTTACGGGCATTTACAAAATCCCAACCAATCGGCCTATTTACCTAGGAAAAGAAAACGTGAAAGACGATGAAGTAACCGATAGGAAATTCCACGGTGGCGAATTTAAAGCCTGCTATTTGTTTTCTGAAAATCATTATGACTATTGGAAAAACCTATATCCCGATTTAAATTGGAACTACGGCATGTTTGGCGAAAACCTAACCGTTTCTGGCTTAGATGAAACCAAGATACATATTGGCGACGTTTATAAAGTAGGCAAAGCTTTAATACAAATAACCCAACCTCGAGAGCCTTGTTTTAAATTCGGAGTAAAATTTGGAAACCAAAATGTATTAAAGCAATTTATAGAACACGGCTATCCAGGAACCTATGTACGCATTTTAGAGGAAGGTTTCGTAAAAACAGGCGATGTGTTTACCCTTATTGAACCCGCCAAAAACAGTTTAACAACACATCAGTTTTACAACCTGTTGTTTTCAAAACATAAAAACCAAGAACACGTAGCTTTAGCTATAGAAAATGATGCACTTCCTTTAGGAAAAAGAGAGAAGTTGCGTGCGTTTATAATTTAGTTCATCCTTTTTTAATTTCAGCATACTATAGTTATTGGAAAATAATGTGGCCCTGAAACAAGTTCAGGGTGACGAAGAAACACATTATCTTTTCAACTATATTTGTTACCATAATTTATGTAGTATTTTGAAAGACCTTTTACTCATCACGCCTCCGTTTACGCAATTAAACACGCCCTACCCTGCTACATGCTATTTAAAAGGTTTTTTAAACACTAAAAACATCCCTTCGTTTCAAATGGATTTGGGTATTGAAGTGATTTTAGAATTATTTTCAAAAAAAACATTTCAGCATCTTTTTGAATTAGCTGCTAAAAATAATCGCATCACTTCTGAAAATGCACAAAGAATTTATACGCTAAGAGACGCTTATTTACAACCTTTGGATGATATCATTGCCTTTCTACAAGGCAAAAAACCAACCTTCGCCAGACAAATTTGCACCAATCATTTTTTACCACAAGCATCTCGTTTTGAGCAATTGGATGAATTGGATTGGGCGTTCGGTAATATGGGTATGCAAGACAAAGCCAAACATTTAGCCACTTTATATCTTGAAGATTTATCCGATTTTATTGTGGAATGCATCGATGATAATTTTGGTTTTAGTCGCTATGCCGAACGCTTGGGGCACAGTGCCAATTCGTTTGATGACTTATACCAACAATTACAAAATGAGCCAACATATATTGATAGGATTACTTTAAACATTCTTGAAGAAAAACTAAAAAGTATTCAACCCAGGCTGGTGTGTTTTTCAGTACCGTTTCCCGGGAATTTATATAGTGCGTTTCGATGTGCCCAATATATAAAAACCAACTACCCCCATATTAAAATAGCGATGGGAGGCGGATTCCCAAATACCGAATTACGGTCGGTTACAGACGTTCGGGTATTCCAATTTTTCGATTTTATTACGTTGGATGATGGCGAATTGCCAATTGAATTATTATCCTCCCCCAGCCCCTCCGAAGGAGGGTATAAACGCACCTTTCTTTTAGAAAACGAAAAAGTCGTTTATAAAAACAACAGTACCAAACCAGATTACAAACAAAGTGATCTCGGCACACCCGATTATTCCGATTTACTTTTAGACAAGTACATCTCTGTCATAGAAATTGCCAATCCCATGCACAGTTTGTGGAGCGATGGACGATGGAACAAACTCACCATGGCACACGGTTGCTATTGGGGCAAATGTACGTTTTGCGATATTTCGTTGGATTATATTAAAATTTACGAACCCATTGCTGCCAAATTATTGGTGGACCGCATGGAACAACTCATAGCACAAACGGGCGAAACAGGGTTTCATTTTGTTGATGAAGCAGCACCTCCTGCACTCATGAAAGCCCTAGCTTTAGAAATTATAAAACGTAAACTCACGGTTACTTGGTGGGCCAACATTCGGTTTGAAAAAAACTTCACCAAAGATTTGTGCCTGTTGCTAAAAGCCTCAGGTTGTATTGCGGTTTCTGGCGGACTGGAAGTGGCTTCCGATAGGTTATTGGCACTTATTGACAAAGGCGTCACCGTGGCACAAGTGGCGCAAGTCACACGCAATTTTACCGAAGCCAACATCATGGTACATGCCTATTTAATGTATGGCTACCCCACGCAAACCGTTCAGGAAACTGTGGATAGTTTGGAAATGGTGCGTCAATTATTCGAAATTGGCGTGTTGCAATCGGGGTTTTGGCACCAATTCGCCTTAACAGCACACAGCCCCATTGGCTTAAACCCTGCTGAATACCATATCATCCCAAATACCAAACCCATTACGTTTGCCAATAACGATATCGCCTTTACCGACACGACGGGCATTGACCACAACCAATTCAGTTTCGGATTGAAAAAGTCACTTTTTAACTATATGCACGGCATTGGCTTTGAATTGCCGTTACAAGATTGGTTTGATTTTAAAATCCCGAAAACCACCATTAAACCCGATTTTATTTATAACTGTTTAGAAACTGATGTTCATTTCAACATCAAACCAACTGCAAAAATACTGTGGTTGGGCACAAAGCCTTTGGTAATAGAAACATCCAAAACAAAGAAGGGACAAACCTATCACACATTGCAAGCGCTATTTCATACGACAACCGAAACCTTTACGGTGACTTTAGATAAAGATAAAGGCAACTGGTTTTTAAATAAGCTGGATTCGTTGCGCCCAAGCAGCCCACAACTACCCTCATTTTTAGAACTAAAAAAAGATTTTGAAAGTCAGTTTGAGGATTTTGAGTTGTTTTGGTTTTCTAAATCCATGAACGTTTTACGAGAGCATGGGTTGTTGGTTTTGTGATGAATTCAGATTTTAATTTGTTTTTTGTAAACTTATATGTTTACTTTTTATGTAATTTGTAACTACATAAATTTACATTAAATCCAAAACATGTCCGATATTTTTAAAGCACACATTAATAAATTCGCAACTGTTAGCGGCGAAGAGTTTGAAGATATTCTATCCTATTTCCAATTTAAAAGCATACTAAAAAAAGACAATCTTCTTGAAGAAGGACAGGTTTGTAAATCCAATTTCTTTGTATTAAATGGCATTCTCCGTAAATTTTTTATAAATGAAAAAGGCACAGAGCAAACTACCGAATTTGCCATAGAAAATTGGTGGATGACTGAAACATTCTCCTTTATAAACCAATCGCCTACAGAATTTTATATTCAAGCTGTAGAAAATACAGAACTCTTGTATATAGATAAAATGGCTTATGAAAAACTTTTGAAAACACATCCTGTTATGGAAAAATATTTCCGTTGTATTTATCAAAAAGCCTATGCTGCTGCTCAAATGCGAATTAAATTTCTTTATGGTTTTTCGAGGGAAGAACTCTATTATCATTTTCTAAAAGCACAGCCTGAATTTCTACAGCGTGTACCACAATACCTCATTGCTTCTTATTTGAATTTCACTCCAGAGTATTTAAGCGAAATCCGTAAAAAAGGGATTTCTTAAACCAGTTTAAGTTTTTCTTCTTGGCTGTTTTCCAACTTTGTATTGTTAAATTTAAAGAACAAAATAATGGAAAAACGCATCAACATCAATCAAGTAGAACCGCAAGCATATAAAGCTATGTATGGATTAGAAAGCTACTTAACAAAGGCTGATATATCTAAAACATTAAAAAATCTGATCAAAATTCGTGCGTCGCAAATCAATAATTGCGCATACTGTATCGATATGCATACCAAAGAGGCCTTAAAACATGGAGAAACCAATCAGCCTATCTTTTTGGTGAGCGCATGGAAAGAAGCCATCAAATTCTTTACTGAAGAAGAACAAACGGTGTTGGCGATGACTGAAGAAATCACACTCATTCATCAAAATGGTCTAAGCAAAGACACTTACCAGAAAGCGACTAGAATTTTTACCGAAAACCAAATAGCACAAATTATTATGGTTATTGTTACCATTAATGCCTGGAATCGTATTGCGGTAAGCACACATAAAGAGATTGAATAACAATAGGGTTCTGCCACGAATGCACTTATAAAAACAGAGTGTATTCGTGGCTATTTTTAAAATAGTAGAATTGTAAAGATCCTATGAGTTCTATAAAAGGGACATGTTAAATAAATGCATAAAAGCTCCACATCAAACTATTATAATACTTTCAATTCATTTAAGCACCCCTAAATAATCTCCTCCACATGCTTTTTAATATTTGCCGAAATCTTTTCAATAGGTAAATCGTTGGCATCAATCCCAAAAGGATCTTCAATTTCTTCGGCAATCAACTCTAAACTTGCCAATACATAAAAAATAAAAATAACGACTGGGATGGCGTAATACCCCAAGCTAAACACATAACCAAAGGGCAAGGTCATGATATAGAAAAAGATAAACTTTTTAATAAACGCACTGTATGAATATGGAATGGGCGTGTTTTTAATACGCTCGCAAGCACCACAAATATCTGTAAACGACTGTAATTCGGCATTCAAAATAATAAGTTGGTCGCCCGTAATTTTTTCTTGCTCATGCAAATCGTTAACCTTTTGGTACATCATGGTAGCCACTTGGTTTGGTCGGTGCTTGTGATTGTCTAATTCTATCCCATCATACAATTGCAAACTGGTTTCTTTATCGGTTAAATGTTTTGACAATATAGAAGCATAGCTAGGAATCAATTTCTTAAAATACACCCTATCATGTTCTTCTTTTAAAATAACACTGAGCTTCATGGCTAAATTCCGACTGTTGTTAACCAATGCACCCCATAGTTTTCTACCTTCCCACCAGCGGTCGTAAGCTGTATTGGTTCTAAACACCAACAATAGGGAAATGACGAAACCCAGCATACCATGCATGACGGTAATGTTTGATAAATGGTTTTTCTCGGATAATTTCCAATATTCAAGTTCCAAATACCCGACGCCACCTGTGTAAGCACCTATAAATAGCATCATAGGAATCAGTTTTCTGAACGTATCCGATTTATGAAATCTAAAAATAAAAGTAATCCAGTCTTTGGGGTTGTATTGTACCATGGGTTATTGTGCTCATTATAATTGCGCTGCAAAATTAGATAATGTTTAGCACCCAACTACCTTAAAATATAATAAAAATTAGCCTAACAACTTTTGTGTATCTTTGCAGCAAATCATCATACATGTCGTTTAAAGACCTACAACTTAACAGACCCATTTTAAGAGCCATTGCCGAAGCTGGTTACGATAACCCTACATTGGTACAAGAAAAAGCCATTCCTTTGGTTTTAGCAAAAAAAGATGTGGTTGTATCTGCCCAAACCGGCACAGGCAAAACCGCTGCGTTTGCATTGCCTATTTTACAATTATTGTTCGATAAACAAGATGCCAGTAAAAAAGGCAAGAAAATTAAAGCATTAATTATAAGCCCTACGCGCGAATTAGCCATTCAAATAGACGAAAATTTCAAAAAATACAGCACTTATACCAATTTAAGAACGACGGTCGTTTTTGGAGGTGCTTCCATTGAGCCTCAAATTGATGTGTTAAAAAAAGGGGTTGATATTTTAATTGCTACGCCTGGGCGTTTGCTCGACTTGCACAAACAAGATATTATTAACCTCGATTATATTGAAACACTGGTTTTGGATGAAGCCGATTTAATGTTGGATATGGGTTTTATAGACGACGTTAAAAAAATTGAGCGTTTATGTACCAAAGAAAAACAGATTTTATTGTTTTCGGCAACCATCCCTTTTAAAGTAGAGCAACTGGCAAACACCATATTAAATACGCCCGAGCGTGTTGAAGTCGCACCAAATTCGTCCACTTCAAAAAACGTCAACCAAGTATTGTATTACGTGCCAAAACGCAATAAAATAGAATTGTGTTTGCACTTACTAAGAAACGATATTAAAGGCAGCATTCTTATTTTTAGACGCACCAAATTTGGGGTTGAAAAATTAGAACAAACCCTTAAAAAAAACGGTTACAAAGTGGATAGTATCCACGGCGATAAAAGTCAGAATTTAAGAGAAGAAGCTTTAAACAACTTCAAAACCAATAAAGTAAATATTTTAATAGCTACCGATGTAGCGGCACGTGGTATTGACATAAACGAACTGGATGCGGTAATAAATTTCGATTTACCAAACGTACCGGAAACTTATGTACACCGTATCGGAAGAACTGCTAGAGCTGGAAAATCCGGTAACTCCTATTCGTTTTGTTCTGCCGATGAAAAAACCTATGTAGCAAGCATTCAACAGCTTATTCAATTACAACTGGACGTTATTGAAGACCATCCGTATCCATTAGACCCTAAAGCAAAAAAAGAAATACACCGAACACCCGGAAAAAGCAAGCACAAAAAAGGGCGCAAAAGTGAATCTTCCAAAAAGAAAAAGAAACGTTGGTACTAAATCACAAGAAATTACGTTATATATTAAGTATCTTCGCCAAAAGAAAAAAGATCAAGAGACTTCTCCCTACCATACTAACTAACGGATTTAAAATTTAAACAGTAATGGATTTTACAAACCCACTAGTTTATGGTATTCCCTTTTTTTTGGGGCTCATTTTACTTGAGCTTACTTACAGTAGAACCCATGACCATAAAAGTCTTTATAAATGGAAAGATTTAGCTTCCAGTCTTACAATGGGCGTTGGATCGGTAGTTATAGCGCCTTTAATAAAAACTATTTCTGCTATAATTATTTTCAATTACTTATACGAATTGTGCAACCCTATGGTTGATGGCATTCGCACCAATATTATGGGTTGGGAATCTTTTGGTTATTCTTGGCCCGTTTGGATAGCCTGCCAGTTTTTAGACGATTTTACCTATTATTGGTTTCACAGACAAAACCATATGGTACGCTTTTTATGGGCAGCACACATCGTGCATCATTCTTCAGAAAATTTCAATCTGGGAACAGCTGTTAGAAATGGTTGGTTCACCATATTATATAAACCATTATTTTACATGTGGCTACCCGCAATAGGATTTCCGCCCGAGATGGTCATTGTATGCTTAGGAATCGAAGCGCTTTGGCAATTTCAGTTACATTCTGCTTACATTCCAAAAATGGGAATCATTGAAAAAGTATTTAATACCCACACCATGCACCAAGTACATCATGCTAAAAACATAGAATATATGGATAAAAATCATGGTGGATTTTTAAATATGTTCGATAAACTATTTGGAACCTGGAAAGAATTAGATGAGAATATAGATATTGAATATGGTGTAACAAAACCACCAAATTCCTATAATCCTTTGGTGATATTAACGCATGAATATAAAGACATTTGGAACGATATGAAAAAGAGTCCAAATCTATATCACAAATTTATGTATGCCTTTGGCTCGCCTGGATGGAGTCATGATGGAAGCACTTTAACCATCAAACAAATGCGTAAGGAAATTGAATTGGCAAACAAAAGAACAATTGAAAATAATTTGGAGGTACCAAACACTAATTTTCAAACCGTTGATTAAAATGATGTTTTAAAAATGATATTTGAATACAAACCATCACGCCAAAAAGTACAATAGCATACGTTAACGTTTTAGATATTGTAAAACTTGGTATTTTAAAATTTGAAAGTGCTTGAGCAATGCCATTATTAGAAAACATACTAAAATCAATCGTATTTAACCACCCAGAAGAGGATGTTTGATTTCCAAATAGCACAAAAAAGACCAAGATTAAAAATCCAACCAAAATAAAAATCCAACCCGTTTTTGAAATTAAAGGTTTATACGCAATTACTTTGTTGTGGCTTAACCCTGAAACTTGAGACATTACAGTATTTGTAAAGTCAAAAGAAGGCGTTTCCAAAGGCGCATCTTTCATAACTTTTTTAGCTAATTGGTCTAAATATTTATCTGTTTGCTCGTTCATAACTTTCAATTATTTCTGGTTCTAATCGCTGCTTTAAAATGGCTGCTAGCTTTTTTCGGCTTCTAAACAGCTTTACTTTTACGTTATTGGGAGTTAAACCCATCACTTTGGAAATGTCGTCTAAAGACTGCTCTTCAAAGTAATACAAAGTTAGCAAAAAACCATCTTCATTGGGCAATAATGACATACAATCCTGAATGGCTTGCTCCCGCTCTTTAGCTTCTAAATTTTCTAAAGCATCATCAATTGTTCTCACTTGATGTTCGGTAAATTCATCAATAGGCACATCATTATAAAACTTTTTATTTTTCTTCAGTCTATCCAAGCAGGTATTATAAGCTATTTTATAAATCCATGTTGAAAACTTTGAATCGCCTTTAAACCTTGGTAACGACTTAAAAACCTTCACAAAGGTATCTTGTGAAACCTCTTCGGCCTCTTCCCTATTCTTTAACATGCGCAACGATAACGAATACACCAAATCTTTATAACGGTCTACCAATATGTGAAATGCATTGGTATCTCCATTTAAAATTAAATTGATATAATATTGGTCGTTGATAGTCATTTTGATACTAAGACGATATTAAATAGTGTATGGTTACACAAACAATAAAAAATTTCTTGAAACAGCCTATCCTCGGCAGAGCTCGGGGAATTATTTAGATTAAAAAAAATATTTGGTCATTGTTTGTAACCTAAATTCGAAACCCATCGTCATAAGCTATGAACACATTAAATTTAATCAATTAAAAACAAACAATTATGGAAGATATTTTAATACCAATCAGTTTATTTCTTGCAATCTTTGGAATCGTATATTTATACCTATCTACAAGAAATAAAGAACGTTTAGCACTTATTGAAAAAGGTGCCGATGCCAGTATTTTTATGGGAAACAGAAGTCATCGTTCCCCAATGTGGAAAGTACTTCTATTAAATTTGGCCCTTTTATTAATGGCTATTGGACTTGGCGTCTTTATCGCATCCTTCCTGGTTTATAGTCTAGGAGTTATAGATGATGTAGCCTACCCTGGAACTATCTTCTTAATGTCAGGATTAGGCCTATTTATTGGCTTTAATATGACCAAGAATTTAGATAAAGAATAAAACGAAAAAACATCAATCAAAAAACAGAAGACCTGCTTTCTAAAAAAGGCAGGTTTTTATTTTACAGGAAAATCGAAATACGTATCAGGAAATGGCTCATCTTTTAAGGTAAAATGCCACCATTCTTTCGGATAATTTTTAAAACCGAATTTAAGCATGACTTCTTGTAAAAGTTGCCTATTAGCCTTTTGGAGTTCGGTAATGTCTTTATAATTTGCCCAAGAAGCTTGACCAAAAAAGTCATAATTACTGCCCATATCCAAGGGTTCGCCAGTATTCCCATTTATAATGGTTACATCTACCGTGCTGCCCTTACTGTGTCCCGATCGGACTGCAATATACTCTTCAACGAATAAATCCAATTTATCAACATCTGGGTAAAATGCCCGTTTATTAATCGTGTCATTAAGATCTTTAGCCCACCGCATAAAATGGTTTACAGCCCGTTGTGGTCTGTACCCATCATACACTTTCAGGCATAAATTCTTATCTAGTAATGCTTCCTGAACCTCTTTCAAAGCTAAAGCAGCCTGTTTGGTTAATATGAGTTTGTTTGATTGGTAGCCATCAATACGTTTACCAACAAAATTATTAGAGGTATTGTATTGCAGTTCTACATCCAAATCTGGAATAATAGTTTTTACATACACAAACCCATCAGGTAATTGGGCAAATGCTCCAAACCAGACAAATACTAACAAAAACCTTACACAACATTTCATATATACTACAAATTATGCTAATTTAGAGAAAATTAAATTTAGTACATGAACTATCCGTGGCATTTGTATTTAATGGCTACACTTTATATAGCAGCAGGAATCAATCATTTTATAAAACCTAAAATGTATTTACGTATTATGCCTATTTATTTACCAAACCATAAATTGTTGGTGTTTTTAAGTGGTATTGCAGAAATATTTCTAGGCATTATGCTTTGCATTCCCTTGGTTAAAAACATATCCCTCGTATTTATCATTATCATGTTGATAGTTTTCCTGTTGGTACATTTTTATATGCTTTCTAATAAACAAGCTTCAGCAGGATTGCCAAAATGGTTACTTATTCTAAGAATTCCTATTCAGTTTTTGCTAATCTATTGGGCCTACTTCTATTTAGGTTTATAAAAGCCAAAAATATAATTCAGTCAAAATATAAAAACAAAAAAACCGAGTTCCCTCAAACTCGGTTTTCTTTCAATTTGCTTTTTTTATTACGAAGTAGATTTAGGGTTTCTATATCGACGACATAATGCAAATATTAATTAATTAATCCATTGAACTAAAAAGTATATTATTTAGTACACTTCAAAGATATAATTAAAAATGAATTAGAACGACAAAATACATTATAATTCGTTGAAATACATTTAATTTTAACATTTAAAGATGAAATATTTGATATTATCGATGAAATACACTATTAAAAAATGCTTTTACATAAAAAAAGCACCCTATAAAGGATGCTTTTTTACTAACTAACCAACTAAAATATGAGTTACAATTTCTAAGTTTAAAGTAACCACTCAATAAACCTTGTATAAGAATATAACTAACAAACAGAACACAATTACTGTGCCAAAACAAATAATTCCATAAAAAAATATAAAATAAAAATGGCAGTAACCTAAAACAAGAAACTTATAAAATAGTTAACTACCAATAGAGACACCCTAAATGTTGTTTTTGGAATATTTTATAGTGCTTTTTTTCATCAGACAGGGCCGAGCGTATAAAAAAGGTCTGGAAACCTTTTTAGCGAAGGAACCAGGCTGCCGCGAAGGAGAGGTACATGGCTACGGATCGAAAAAACAGCTGAAGTATGACGGAAAAAGCCGCATAAAAGAACCAAAGGATAAAACTTAGATACTCTCTAGCATTTAAAATATAATTATAAGATATTTGCGTTTTAAAAAATTAATCAATTAATGAAAAAAATAATATACATCCTATTATCGCTTGTAATTTTAGCCTGCAGCAAAGAACAACATGACTTAACTGTAAAGGTTCATGTAAATGGTTTAAAAAAAGGAGTTCTTTATTTGAAAAAAGCAAAGAATGACAATCTTATTACAATCGATACCGTAGCAGTAAATGGTCAATCGGATATTACATTACATGCTTCTTCTTTAGAATCACCTGAAGTCTTTTATTTGTTTTTAGATAAAAACAGCTCTGAAAAAGACCAAATTGTATTTTTTGCAGATAAAGGCCTAACCGAAATAACAACCTCTGTTAAGAACTTTGGATTTGGCGCAAAAATTAATGGTTCTGAACAACAAAAAGTATTTGAAGAATACAAATTGATGCGAACGCGTTTTAATGAGCAAAATCTAGATCTTATTAAAGAAGGTTTTGAAGCACTAAAGAAAGGTGATACGTCCGAATACAATACTATTCAAAAAAAATCAGATAGTAATCTAAAGCGCCGTTATTTATTTACTGTTAATTTTGCTTTGAACCATAAAGACAGTGAAGTGGCACCTTACTTAGCCCTAACTGAAATTTACAATGCTAAAGTTAAATTTTTAGACACCATCAATAGCGTTTTAACACCAAAAGTTAAAGCGTCTAAATATGGTAAAGAATTACAGGGGTTTATTGACAAAATAAAAGAATCTGAGAAGTAATTGCCCCCCTTTATAAAAAGCAAAAGACCTTTCATTTAGAAAGGTCTTTTTTTTATTATTAAGAGCCGATGGAGGGACTCGAACCCACGACCTGCTGATTACAAATCAGCTGCTCTAGCCAGCTGAGCTACATCGGCATTTACGGGTGCAAATATAATAGCAAAAATCATATTTGCAAGCAGTCCGCAAAAAAAATTATGCTAATTTATTAATTTTTTCAATTAATGCTCTTCCTTTAGTTTCCAACTCAACATTAATAGCCTTAAAATGTGCTTTAGAATTCTCTACATTTTTAGCATTTACTTTAGCAATTAATTCATCAAACGTTTTGATAGCTTCATCAATAATTGCTTCACTTTTCTTGTTGTCTTTGCTTGCGTTTGTTAACTCCCAAACATAAACCGCTTCTATAATATCCCCTAAAACGTAATTAATATCTTTTTTTAGGTTTCTAACATTTGCCATAATTCAATATTTTAATTTGACGCAAAATTACATTAATCTTAATCAAAATTCTCATAAAACATGACTAATTTAAAAAAATTATTATTACATTTGGTCTTGATGAATGCAATAAAGTTGTCATATAACCAAATTTGTAACCTTACCTCTCAACAGGCTAAGGCGGTGGTTCGTTTTATGACCCAACACAAAACTTATATGCATCTTGAATAAACGTTAAATAATACAATTATAACTATAACAAATAAAGGTGCTTTTTTTAAAGGCACCTTTTTTATTTAAAATCAATTAAATCTTTAAAATCATGAAATCGCCACTAACAACCCACAAGCAAACACCAATAAAAATGAGGCGATACCATATGACCTTTAAAAAACAATAATTAATTACATATGAAAACTCTAAAATCCATTAAACAGAAAATCCAACTTTTTATCAATGCCACTTGTGCAAACGTCATGTATAGCACATACCATAGACATAACTTAACACCTTTATTATTATACCCATAAAAAAACAACTCATGAAAACACATCACATAAATACCCCATTTATAGTAACAAAAGATATAAGTAATGGTAATGGCTTTTTATTGCCCCATGTACTTTATGATAAAATTAAAACTGTTGCTACTTACCCTGTAAAAGAATTTTATTTACAAGACATTCCAGAGATTGGCGATTTTAAATTTAAAATGTACAAAAATGCATTTTTGAATGATAAACTGACTATTCAAGCCCAATTAGTGAAACAAAATAAAGAAGGCTATCTAGTAAACATAACTGTTACAAAAGCAAAATCCACTACAAATTATCAAGAACGGATTTGCAGTGCTTTGTTTGATTTTCCAGTAGAGAAAAGGTACAATACGAATAGAACTGCTTGTTAAATAAAATTCCCAAGGAATACTACTCTTGGGAATTTCTTTTTTTATGAAAAGTTTAAACAAATTCTATAAATACACTTCCAATAAAGTCGCATCTTTAGAAGCTATCTCATAATCTTTAATAGCTGCTGGAAGTAAAATAGTTTCTCCCTTTTTTATGGCTTCTGAAAAACCATTTGCCTTAATTTCGCCTTCACCATCTACACACATATATATAATAAAGGAATCATGATGGTTTTCTTTTTGAAGTGTTTTATTAACTTTTAAATAGTTCGTTGTAAAATATGGGCAACTCACCATTTCGTTTGATTGATTTTCGGTTTTATTGTAAGTCACTCTAAAATTATCCGGCATATTAAAATCGATGGCATCTATGGCCAAATCGTTATGCAAGTCACGTTCATTACCGTTAGCATCTACGCGATCCCAATCATAAACCCTGTAAGTAATATCACTGGTTTGTTGAATTTCAGCCACCATAACACCTGCTCCAATAGCATGTACACGCCCTACTTCAATAAAATAAGTGTCTCCTTCCTTAACTTCGTCGAAGTTTAAGATTTCAGTAAGTGTTTTATTTTCTAAATGCTTTAAATACTTTTCAGGTGTCATATCTTGATTAAAACCAACGATAAGATTAGAACCTTTGTCTGCTTGAAATACATACCACATTTCTGTCTTTCCGAAGGAATTATGCCTTTTTGCCGCTAATTCATCATTCGGATGCAGTTGGATAGACAAATCTTCTTTGGCGTCTATAAACTTGATGAGCAAGGGAAACTTATCTTTAAAAATTTCATAATTCTTTAGTCCTAGCAAATCAGATTTATAGGTTTCTAAAAGTTGTTTTAATGATTGTCCTTTTAAACTGCCATTACTAACTATGGACGTATCGCCTTCTACATCACTAATTTCCCAACTTTCACCAATATTTGGTAAATCGCTTTTTTTATTAAGCAAGGTTTTTAATTTTTGCCCTCCCCAAATTTTGTCTTTTAAAATGGGTGCAAATTTAATTGGATATAAAGTGTCTATCATTTTTAGGTTCCTGAATAAGTTACAAAATTACGTGGTGTTTCAAAAAGTGTTATTTCCAAACTTAGTTTTGAATCAATTTTCGGCTTCATCTTATTATAAATAACAACTGCAATGTTTTCGGCAGTAGGGTTTAAATCTTTAAATTCGGGTACTTCAATATTTAAATTTTTATGATCGAAAGCATCTTCAACTTCATCTTTAATGATGTCTTTTAAAACTTTCATGTCTATGACATAACCCGTTTCTTTATCAATTTCGCCCGTGACACTTACAATTAATTCATAATTATGCCCATGAAAATTTGGATTGTTGCATTTACCAAACACTTCATCGTTTTTTTCATGAGTCCAATCTTTTCTATATAAACGGTGCGCAGCATTAAAATGCGCCTTTCTACTAACTGTTACCTTCATTTTGAAATATTTATATGTTCGTAGAATTTATCAAAAATAATTTTAAACCACTCGGTATAAAATTCTGGATGTTCCAAAATATCATTCTTCACAGCATCAAGCGACATCCATTTCCAACTGGCCACTTCATCTGGATTGATTATTGGTGTGCTATTGTATTTCCCAATCAAGATATGGTCGAATTCATGCTCCGTTAAACCATTATCAAAAGGTGCTTTATAAATAAACGAAATCGTATCTTCTAATTCTACAACAAAGCCCATTTCTTCCATTAAGCGGCGCTTTCCTGCCTGAATATTGGTTTCCCCAACACGTTGGTGGCTGCAGCAGGTATTTGTCCATAACAAGGGTGAATGGTATTTATGGGCTGCGCGTTGTTGCAGCATTAATTCATTATTATCATTAAACACAAATACTGAAAATGCACGATGTAACAATGCTTTTTCATGTGCTTCCATTTTAGGCATGGTGCCTATTTGTTCATCGTTTTCATTTACAAGAATTACTTTTTCTTCTTCCATAGAAAGCAAAAATACCAAGTAAAACATTAATATAATAATTCTATCTATAAAATATAATATGAGGATTCTGAAATCATAAATTATAAAGTATCTTTGCAGACCAATTTGCAAAATTATTATGAGTTTTATTAAGGAGATTAACAGACGCCGAACCTTTGGTATTATTTCACATCCCGATGCTGGAAAAACAACACTAACCGAAAAATTATTACTTTTTGGGGGTGCTATACAAGAAGCTGGCGCTGTAAAGAGCAATAAAATTAAAAAAGGTGCGACCAGTGACTTTATGGAAATTGAGCGTCAACGTGGTATTTCGGTTGCCACTTCGGTACTTGCTTTTGAGTATAACGGCACTAAAATTAATATTCTTGATACGCCGGGACATAAAGATTTTGCTGAAGACACTTTTAGAACCCTAACAGCTGTTGATAGTGTTATCGTGGTTGTTGATGTTGCCAAAGGTGTTGAGGAACAGACTGAAAAACTAGTTGAAGTTTGCCGCATGAGAAACATACCTATGATTGTATTCATAAATAAAATGGATAGAGAAGGTAAAGATGCTTTTGATTTATTGGATGAAATTGAACAAAAATTAGGTTTAAAAGTAGTGCCTTTGAGTTTCCCTATAGGCATGGGTTATGATTTTAAGGGTATTTATAACATGTGGGAGAAAAACATTAACTTATTTAGTGGAGACAGCAGAAAAAACATTGAAGAAACCATTGAGATTTCCGATTTACAATCCCCAGAACTAAACAAGCTTATTGGTGATAAAGCTGCAAAAAAGTTAAGAGATGAAATAGAATTGGTAGAAGGTATTTATCCTGAATTTGATAAGCAAACCTATTTAGACGGCCATTTACAACCTGTATTTTTTGGATCTGCTTTAAACAATTTTGGTGTTCGCGAGTTGCTGGATTGTTTTATTGAAATAGCACCAAAACCAAGACCAAAACAAAGTGAAGAACGCCTTGTAAAACCGGAGGAAGATAAATTTACAGGCTTTGTTTTTAAGATACATGCTAATATGGATCCTAACCATAGAGACCGTTTGGCATTTGTTAAAATTGTATCGGGTACATTTGAAAGAAACAAACCATATTTACATGTAAGACATGGTAAAAAATTAAAATTCTCAAGTCCTAATGCCTTTTTTGCTGAAAAGAAAGAAATTGTAGATATCTCCTATCCAGGCGATATTGTGGGGTTACACGATACAGGGAACTTTAAAATTGGAGACACCTTAACCGAAGGCGAAGCTATAAATTACAAAGGAATCCCCAGTTTTTCTCCTGAACACTTTAGATATATTAATAATGCTGACCCTTTGAAATCCAAACAATTATTTAAAGGGATTGACCAATTAATGGACGAGGGTGTTGCCCAATTATTTACATTGGAACTTAATGGGCGAAAAGTTATTGGAACTGTTGGTGCACTTCAATACGAAGTTATACAGTACCGTTTAGAACATGAATACGGTGCCAAATGTACTTACGAAAGTTTAAATGTATTTAAAGCGTGTTGGGTAGATCCTAAAAACTCTAAAAGCGATGAATACAAAGAATTTACCAGAGTAAAACAGCGTTACTTAGCAAAAGACAAACAAAATCAGTTGGTATTTTTAGCCGATTCTGCCTTTTCGTTACAGATGACTCAGCAAACATATCCAAATATAAAATTCCATTTTACCTCCGAATTTTAGTAAATCAACGATTATTATTGGGTATAAATAAATAATATGATAATTTTCATGTGTTATTTTTATCATATTGTTTATTTTATTAGGTATTTTTATGATATTATTAATACAAGTAAAATTCATACCCCAAATATGAACGCTTATGGAAACTTATACAAACGAATTCAGTAATGACGATATTACTGTAACCTACGAACCCTGCAAGTGTATTCATGCTGAAAAATGTGCTAAAGGCTTATCGGAAGTTTTTAGAACCAGCGTTATACCTTGGATCTATTTAGATGGTACCGAAACCAATCGTATTATAAATCAAATCAAACGATGTCCGTCAGGAGCACTGAAATATCGAAAGAATTTAAACAAAAAAGCCTCGTAAATAAAAGTATAAAAAAATCCCATTGAAAATTTCAATGGGATTTTTACTTTTTAAGCTTGACCTGTCGGACCAAAATTTAATGGTATTGGCGGTTGCTCATTGAAACATGTCGAGCAACCTTCCAAAAGTATAAAACATATTATTTACTATGCTTGGCCTGTCGGACCAAAATTCAATGGTATTGGCGGTTGCTCATTGAAACATGTCGAGCAACCTTCCAAAAGTATAAAACATATTATTTACTATGCTTGGCCTGTCGGACCAAAATTCAATGGTATTGGCGGTTGCTCGTAATCTTTAATTTCACCATGAGCATTTTCAAACCGAGCTACATTATCACCTAAAGCTTTAAGTAATCGCTTAGCATGCTGTGGTGTTAATATAATTCTAGATTTCACTTTACTTTTAGGAACTCCAGGCATAATACTAACAAAATCTACAACAAACTCTGAAACAGAATGATTAATAATAGCTAAATTAGAATATATCCCTTCGGCTACATTTTCATCCAATTCTATATTAATTTGACCTGGTTTTGGTTTATCCTTTTCGTCTGCCATTTTAGTTTTTCCTTTAAATGAAAGATTCCCGCTTTCGCGGGAATTCTTTAATTATAATTTAATTCTTGTTTTACTTGCATCATTTCGTCAAACTCTTCTTTAGAGCCAACGATAATATCAGTATATCTACGCATACCCGTACCTGCTGGTATTCTATGTCCAACAATAACGTTTTCTTTCAAGCCTTCTAAACTATCTACTTTACCAGCGACTGCTGCTTCATTAAGTACTTTAGTAGTTTCTTGGAAAGAAGCTGCCGATATAAATGATTTCGTTTGAAGTGATGCTCTAGTGATACCTTGTAATATAGGTGTTGCCGTTGCTGGTTTCGCATCTCTGGCAGTCACAAGGTTTTTGTCTTCTCTTCTTAAAATTGAATTCTCATCTCTTAAAACGCGAGGTGTTACAATTTGACCTGGTTTAAGGTTTGATGAATCTCCAGCATCTTCAATAACTTTTAATCCGAAAATAGCATCATTTTCTTGGATAAAATCATCTTTATGTACTAATTGATCTTCTAAGAAAAGGGTGTCACCAGAATCAATAATCTGTACTTTACGCATCATTTGTCTTACAACAACCTCAAAGTGTTTATCATTAATTTTCACACCTTGTAAACGGTAAACTTCTTGTACTTCGTTTACCAAATATTGTTGAACTGCAGATGGTCCTTTTATGTTTAAGATATCGTCTGGAGTTATAGAACCGTCTGATAAAGGCATACCTGCTTTTACATAATCGTTTTCTTGAACAAGAATTTGATTAGATAATTTAACTAAGTATTTTTTAACTTCACCTAATTTAGATTCTACAACAATCTCACGGTTACCACGTTTAATTTTTCCGAAAGAAATCACACCATCAATCTCACTAACAACAGCAGGATTTGAAGGATTACGTGCTTCGAACAACTCGGTTACACGTGGTAAACCACCTGTAATATCACCTGCTTTAGCAGATTTACGAGGTATTTTCACTAAAATTTTACCAACGCCAATTTTCTCTCCGTCGTTAATCATTAAGTGAGAACCAACTGGTAAGTTGTATGAACGAATAGTTTCTCCGCTAGCATCTTCAATATGAAGCGTTGGAATTAACTTCTTGTTTCTAGATTCAGAAATAACTTTCTCTTGGAAACCTGTTTGTTCATCTATTTCAACTTGATAGGTAATACCTTGCTCAATGTTTTCGTACTTAATTTTTCCA
This sequence comes from Mariniflexile sp. TRM1-10, assembly GCF_003425985.1. Taxonomy (NCBI): domain Bacteria; kingdom Pseudomonadati; phylum Bacteroidota; class Flavobacteriia; order Flavobacteriales; family Flavobacteriaceae; genus Mariniflexile; species Mariniflexile rhizosphaerae. Next base: position 3,173,732 of record NZ_CP022985.1, on the reverse strand, counting down.
GCAAATTCTGAAATAATAACACCATTATATGGATCCCAAGTACAAACAACATCGCCTCTTTGTAATTCCTGACCATTTTTTACCAATAGGTTAGAACCGTAAGGAATATTATTCGTGCTTAAAGTAATACCTGTTTTCTTATCAATTAACTTAATCTCAGATGTACGGGAAATAACAATATCGATATCATTACCCTCACCATCTTTGCCTTTAACAGTTTTTAAATCTTCAATTTCGGCAATACCGTTAAACTTAACTGCTAATTTATTTTCTTCTGAAATGTTACCTGCAATACCACCTACGTGGAACGTACGAAGTGTTAACTGTGTACCTGGCTCTCCAATAGATTGTGCAGCTACTACACCAACAGCTTCACCACGTTGTACCATTTTTCCGGTAGCTAAGTTACGTCCGTAACATTTAGCACAAATACCTTGTAACGCTTCACAAGTTAAAGCAGAACGTACTTCTAAACTTTCAATTGGAGAATTTTCTATCTTTCTAGCAATATCATCTTCAATTAATTGTCCTGAAGCTACTAACAATTCGTCTGTTAATGGGTCGTACACATCATTTAATGCAACACGTCCAACAATTCTTTCTTCAAGTGTTTCTACAACTTCATCATTTTTCTTCAATGGCTCTACTTCAACACCTCTTAATGTTCCACAATCTTCTGTGTTAATAATCACATCTTGGGAAACATCCACTAAACGACGGGTTAAGTAACCAGCATCAGCCGTTTTAAGAGCCGTATCCGCAAGACCTTTACGAGCACCGTGAGTTGAGATAAAGTATTCTAAGATTGAAAGTCCTTCTTTAAAGTTAGAAAGAATTGGATTTTCAATAATCTCACCACCACCTGCATTCGATTTTTTAGGTTTGGCCATTAATCCACGCATACCTGTAAGCTGACGAATTTGTTCTTTTGAACCACGCGCTCCAGAATCAAGCATCATAAACACTGAGTTAAATCCTTGTTGGTCTTCACGAATACGTTTCATAGACAATTCAGTCAATTCCGCATTGGTAGAAGTCCAAATATCAATCACTTGGTTATAACGCTCGTTGTTCGTAATAAGTCCCATATTATAGTTACCCATAATACCATCAACAAACTTATTAGCTTTATCAATCATGCCTTGTTTTTCTGGTGGAATGATGATATCACCTAAACTAAATGATAAACCGCCTTGGAATGCAAACTTAAATCCTAAATCCCTAATAGAGTCAAGGAAATCTGCAGTTTCAGGAACCGATGTATATTTTAAGATATTACCAATAATATCTCTTAATGATTTTTTAGTAAGAACTTCGTTGATAAATCCAGCTGCCTGTGGTACTTTTTGATTAAATAATACACGGCCAACAGTTGTTTCAATAATTGTTGGTGCTAATTTACCATCGGCATTAATATCTAATGTTCTAACTTTTATACCCGCATTTAAATCTACTTTCTTTTCGTTAAAAGCGATTTCAACTTCTTCTGGTGCATAAAATGTTAAACCTTCACCTTTAACTTTAGCTTCAGGAGTCGATTTACGTAACTTGGTCATATAATAAAGACCAAGTACCATGTCTTGAGAAGGTACCGTTACCGGTGAACCATTTGCAGGGTTTAAGATATTATGAGAAGCCAACATTAATAATTGACATTCTAAAATAGCTTCTGGTCCTAATGGTAAATGAACCGCCATTTGGTCACCATCGAAATCCGCATTAAACGCTGTACATACTAATGGGTGTAATTGAATTGCTTTCCCCTCTATTAATTTAGGTTGGAATGCTTGAATACCCAATCTGTGTAACGTAGGAGCACGGTTTAGTAATACTGGATGTCCTTTAAGAACGTTCTCCAAGATATCCCAAACCACAGGCTCTCTTTTGTCTATAATTTTCTTTGCAGATTTTACAGTTTTTACAATACCTCTTTCAATTAATTTTCTAATGACGAAAGGTTTGTAAAGCTCTGCTGCCATATTTTTTGGCAATCCACATTCATGTAATTTTAATTCTGGTCCAACAACAATTACCGAACGTGCCGAATAATCAACACGTTTTCCTAAAAGGTTTTGACGGAAACGTCCTTGTTTACCTTTTAATGAATCTGATAATGATTTTAATGGTCTGTTAGAATCGGTTTTTACAGCTGAAGATTTACGAGTATTATCAAATAATGAATCTACAGACTCTTGAAGCATACGTTTTTCGTTACGTAAAATAACTTCAGGAGCTTTAATCTCTACCAATCTTTTTAGACGGTTGTTTCTGATAATAACACGACGGTATAAATCATTCAAATCTGACGTTGCAAAACGACCACCATCCAACGGCACTAAAGGACGTAATTCTGGTGGAATGATTGGAATAACTTTCATGATCATCCATTCTGGACGATTTTCCCTGTTATTGTTTGATTCTCTTAAAGACTCAACAACTTGTAAGCGTTTTAAAGCTTCTGTTTTACGTTGTTTAGACGTTTCAGTGTTTGCTTTATGACGCAATTCGTATGATAAAGCCTCTAAATCAATTCTAGATAATAACTCAATTAAACATTCAGCTCCCATTTTAGCAAGGAACTTGTTTGGATCATAGTCGTCTAAATATTGATTGTCTTGAGGAAGTGATTCAAGAATATTTAAGTATTCTTCTTCAGTTAAGAAGTCCATTTTTTGTAATGGTTCACCTTCTTCATTTTTAGCATTTCCGGGTTGAATTACTACATAACGTTCGTAGTAAATAATCATATCTAATTTCTTAGATGGCAACCCTAATAAATACCCTATTTTATTTGGTAATGAACGGAAATACCAGATATGAGCAATAGGCACAACTAAATTGATGTGTCCTACTCTATCACGACGTACTTTCTTTTCTGTTACTTCAACACCACAGCGGTCGCAAACGATACCTTTGTAGCGAATTCTTTTATATTTACCACAAGCACATTCGTAATCCTTTACAGGACCAAAAATACGCTCACAGAACAAACCATCTCTTTCTGGTTTGTGAGTTCGATAATTGATAGTTTCCGGTTTTAAAACCTCACCTCTAGACTCTGCTAAGATAGACTCTGGTGATGCCAAACCAATTGAGATTTTGTTAAATCTCCTTACTGTATTCTTATCTTGTTTTCTTGCCATTTTCTTTTAGTATTCAGTCTCAGTCTCAGTATTCAATCTCTAATAGAAACTAAATACTGCGACTGTATACTATTTTTTTATTCCTCTAATCTTATGTCTAATCCAAGACCTTTCAATTCGTGCATAAGTACGTTGAAAGATTCCGGTAGTCCTGGATCTGGCATTGGTTCACCTTTCACGATTGCTTCGTAAGTTTTAGCTCTACCAATAACATCATCAGATTTTACAGTTAAGATTTCACGCAAAGTACTTGAAGCACCATAAGCTTCAAGAGCCCAAACCTCCATCTCACCAAAACGCTGACCACCAAATTGTGCTTTACCACCAAGAGGCTGTTGTGTGATTAATGAGTAAGGTCCTATAGAACGTGCGTGCATTTTATCGTCAACCATATGTCCTAATTTCAACATATAGATAACACCTACTGTTGCTGGTTGGTCAAAACGCTGCCCCGTACCACCATCATATAAGTAAGTATGTCCGTATCTTGGAATTCCAGCTTCATCTGTCAATTCATTGATTTGATCTATAGTAGCACCATCAAAAATAGGTGTCGCATATGTACGTCCTAATTTTTGACCAGCCCATCCAAGAACAGTTTCATAAATCTGACCAATATTCATACGAGAAGGTACCCCAAGTGGGTTTAATACAATATCAACTGGTGTTCCGTCTTCTAAGAAAGGCATATCTTCTGCTCTTACAATACGAGCAACAATACCTTTATTACCATGACGACCCGCCATTTTATCACCAACTTTAAGTTTACGTTTTTTAGCAATATAAACTTTAGCTAATTTAATAATACCTGCTGGTAACTCATCTCCTACAGAAATAGTGAACTTCTCACGTCTTAAAGATCCTTGTAAATCGTTCTCTTTAATTTTGTAGTTATGGATTAAATCGGCAACCAATTGGTTTGTATGATCATCTGTTGTCCATTTTCCAGACACTAAATGTGCATAATCATCCACAGCATTTAACATTTTTTGAGTGAATTTTTTACCTTTTGGCAATACTTCTTCACCTAAATCATTATAAATACCTTGAGCGGTTTTACCGTTTACAATGTTGAACAACTTTTCGATTAAAATTTCTTTTAAATCTTCAAACTTTCTATCGTAAATAGCTTCTAATGCTACAATATCATCTTTATCTTGAGCTCTTTTACGTTTATCTTTTACTGCTCTAGAGAATAATTTTTTCTCAATAACAACACCATTTAATGATGGTGAAGCTTTTAAAGAAGCATCTTTTACATCCCCTGCTTTATCTCCAAAGATTGCACGTAATAATTTTTCTTCAGGAGTTGGATCGCTTTCTCCTTTTGGAGTAATTTTTCCAATTAAGATATCGCCAGGTTTCACTTCTGCACCAATGCGAATCATTCCGTTTTCATCCAAATCTTTAGTAGCTTCCTCAGAAACGTTAGGAATATCATTAGTCAACTCTTCGTTACCTAACTTCGTATCTCTAACTTCTAATGAATACTCATCAATATGAATAGATGTAAAGATATCTTCACGTACAACTTTTTCAGAAATTACAATCGCATCCTCGAAGTTATAACCTTTCCAAGGCATGAAGGCCACTTTCATGTTTCTTCCTAATGCTAATTCTCCTTTTTGAGTAGCATAGCCTTCACATAATACTTGACCTTTAGTTACTTTATCTCCTTTTACCACGATTGGTTTTAAGTTGATAGAAGTCCCTTGATTGGTTTTTCTAAATTTGATTAACTGATATGTTTTAATATCACTATCAAAACTTACTTTAGCTTCATCTTCGGTACGATCGTACTTAATTTTAATCTCGTTTGCATCTACGTAAAGTACTACACCGTTTCCTTCAGCATTTATCAATACACGGGAATCTGATGCTACTTGACGCTCTAAACCAGTACCAACAATTGGTGCTTGTGGCAATAATAATGGAACGGCTTGACGCATCATGTTAGATCCCATCAATGCACGGTTCGCATCATCATGTTCCAAGAACGGAATTAAAGAGGCCGAAATAGATGAGATTTGATTAGGTGCCACGTCTGTATAATGTAGACTTGTTGGGTCTATTACAGGGAAGTCACCTTCCATACGTGCAATTACCTTATCGTGTAATATCTTACCTTCTCCATCAACTTTAACAGTTGCTTGAGCTATCAACTTACCTTCTTCTTCTTCAGCACTTAAATAAACGGGCGCTTGTTTAATATCAACAACGCCATTAGTTACTGGACGGTATGGTGTTTCAATGAATCCCATGCCATTCACTTTAGCAAATACTGAAAGTGATGAAATTAAACCAATATTTGGTCCCTCAGGAGTTTCAATTGGACATAAACGACCGTAATGGGTATAGTGAACGTCACGTACCTCGAAACCTGCTCTTTCACGAGATAAACCACCTGGTCCTAGTGCAGATAAACGACGCTTATGCGTAATCTCTGCTAATGGATTGGTTTGATCCATAAACTGAGATAACTGGTTTGTTCCAAAGAAAGAATTAATAACAGACGATAATGTCTTGGCATTAATCAAATCAATTGGTGTAAACACCTCATTATCACGAACGTTCATACGCTCACGAATCGTACGTGCCATACGTGCTAAACCAACGCCAAATTGTTGAGATAATTGTTCACCTACGGTACGTACACGACGGTTAGATAAATGGTCAATATCATCAATCTCAGCTTTAGAGTTGATAAGCTCGATTAAATATTTAATAATGGTAATAATATCTTCTTTGGTAAGCACTTGCTTATCCATTTCAATATTAAGACCTAATTTTTTATTCATTCTGTAACGCCCAACTTCACCTAAAGAGTAACGTTGATCACTAAAGAATAATTTATCAATTATCCCACGTGCAGTTTCCTCATCGGGTGGTTCCGCATTACGTAATTGTCTGTATATATGTTCAACAGCCTCTTTTTCAGAGTTTGTTGGATCTTTTTGAAGCGTGTTATGAATAATAGCATAATCACCTTGTTCTGCGCTTTCTTTGTGTAAAAGAATCGCTTTAACATCTGCTTCAATAATTTCTTCAATATTATCTTTATCTAATACAGTATCACGATCAAGAATAATTTCATTACGCTCGATGGATACTACTTCACCTGTATCTTCATCAACAAAATCCTCATGCCATGTGTTAAGTACACGAGCTGCTAATTTACGTCCTTGGTATTTTTTTAATCCAGTTTTAGAAACTTTAATTTCTTCAGCTAAATCGAAAATTTCTAAGATATCTTTATCACGCTCAAACCCGATTGCGCGGAAAAGCGTTGTAACCGGTAACTTTTTCTTTCTGTCAATGTACGCATACATTACCTGATTGATATCGGTAGCAAATTCAATCCAAGATCCTTTAAAAGGAATAACTCTTGCCGAATATAATTTTGTGCCATTTGCATGGAATGACTGGCCAAAGAACACCCCTGGTGAACGATGTAATTGAGATACTACTACGCGTTCTGCACCATTGATAACAAAAGTACCACTTGGCGTCATGTAAGGTATCGTTCCTAAGTACACATCTTGAACAATGGTCTCGAAATCCTCATGTTCAGGATCTGTACAATACAACTTTAACCTTGCCTTAAGCGGAACGCTATAAGTAAGTCCTCTTTCTATACACTCATCAATAGCATAACGTGGAGGATCTACAAAGTAATCTAAAAATTCTAAAACAAATTGATTACGAGAATCAGTAATGGGAAAGTTCTCCATGAAGGTATTATATAGACCTTCATCGCCTCTCTCTTCAGACTTTGTTTCTAATTGGAAAAAATCCTGGAAGGATTTAATCTGAATATCCAAGAAATCTGGATATTCTGTTCTATTTACAATAGACGAGAAATTTAATCTTTCAGCTTGTGTTGATAACATCAATGGACGGAATTTTGATTAAAAAATAATAGTTATGGCGTATCTAATTATTATATACGCAAAATGGTTTAGGTCTTGAAGGTTAAACTCCAGACCTAAACCTTTATGTGTTTTGGTAGCTAAGCTTATTTAAGCTCAACCTCTGCTCCAGCTTCTTCTAAAGATGCTTTTAAAGCTTCAGCTTCGTCTTTAGAAACGCCTTCTTTTACATTACTTGGAGCTCCGTCAACTAATTCTTTAGCTTCTTTTAATCCTAAACCAGTTAATTCTTTAACTAATTTAACAACACCTAATTTAGATGCACCAGCAGCTTTTAATACAACTGTAAACTCAGTTTGAGCTTCAGCAGCATCATCACCACCAGCAGCAGGACCAGCAGCAACTGCTACAGCTGCAGCAGCAGGCTCAATACCATACTCATCTTTTAATATTGTAGCTAACTCATTTACTTCTTTTACTGTTAGGTTAACTAATTTTTCTGCGAAATCTTTTAAATCTGCCATTTTCTATCGTTTTTAATAAATTTTTAATTGTAATATAATTGTAATATAGTGCGTACTGCTTAATACTATCCTTCTTTCTCAGATAGTGTTTTTAATATGCCAGCTAGTTTACCACCACTTGATTTAAGTGCTGAAACAACGTTCTTAGCAGGCGATTGTAATAATCCAACAATCTCTCCTATTAACTCTTCTTTAGACTTGATATCTACTAACATGTCTAATTGGTTGTCGCCAATATAAACGCACTCCTCAATAAATGCTCCTTTTAATAAAGGTTTCTCTGATTTTTTGCGGAAGGTTTTTATTAACTTAGCTGGTACATTACCTGTTTCAGAATACATCACGGATGTATTTCCTTTTAAAACTGAAGGAAGGTTTCCAAAATCTCTTTCGGAAGCTTCCATTGCTTTTTCAAGTAATGTGTTTTTAACTACTGCTAACTTTACGTTTGCTTTAAAACAAGCACGACGTAAATCTGAGGTTGTTCCTGCGTTCAATCCTGAAATATCTGCTAAATATATGTTAGCATTATTGGCTAATTCTGCAGTTAATTCCTCAATTACTTGTGATTTTTCTTCTCTTGTCATAATAAAAGTATTTAACTAATTTAACCAACTTTAGGATCAACAGCAACACTAGGACTCATAGTACTAGAAAGGAAAATACTTTTCACGTAAGTACCTTTAGCAGTTGTTGGCTTAAGTTTTATTAATGTTTGAATTAATTCTGTTGCATTACCAGCAATTTTATCAGCACTAAAAGATGCTTTTCCAATTGCGGCATGTACGATACCGGTTTTATCAACTTTAAAGTCAATTTTACCAGCTTTAACTTCTGTTACAGCTTTAGCAACATCCATAGTTACCGTACCAGTTTTAGGGTTAGGCATTAAACCACGAGGACCTAATATACGTCCTAAAGGACCTAACTTACCCATTACACTTGGCATAGTAATAATAACGTCAACATCGGTCCAACCATTTTTGATTTTATCAAGATATTCGTCTAAACCTACGTAATCTGCTCCAGCTTCTTTAGCTTCTGCTTCTTTGTCTGGAGTTACTAATGCTAATACTTTCATGTCTTTACCAGTTCCGTGAGGAAGTGAAACAACACCTCTTACCATCTGGTTTGCTTTACGAGGATCAACTCCTAAACGTACAGCAATGTCTACTGATGCATCAAACTTTGTATTAGTAATTTCTTTTACTAATGCAGATGCTTCATCAAGAGAGTAAACTCTCCCTTTTTCTATTTTTGCTAAAGCTTCTTTTTGCTTTTTTGTTAATCTTGCCATTTTTTAATGTCTTTAATAGATTACTTTGGTGCGTTTCCAGTCACGGTTATACCCATAGACCTTGCGGTACCAGCTATCATTGTCATAGCAGATTCAATAGTAAATGCATTTAAATCTACCATTTTGTCTTCTGCTATAGTTTTGATTTGATCCCATGAAACTTTAGCTACTTTTTTTCGGTTTGGTTCTCCTGAACCACTTTTTAACTTGGTCGCTTCTAATAATTGTACTGCAGCCGGAGGAGTTTTAATTACAAAGTCAAATGATTTGTCTTTGTAAACTGTAATAACCACAGGTAATACTTTACCTGGCTTATCTTGTGTTCTAGCATTAAATTGCTTACAGAACTCCATAATGTTAACTCCAGCAGCACCTAAAGCGGGTCCAACCGGTGGCGACGGATTCGCAGCACCTCCCCGAACTTGTAACTTAACTACTTTACCAATTTCTTTTGCCATTTTTAATAATTTAAGTTGATACGCTTTTTAATTTGGAAGCAAAAAACCGTATCTTTTATATAGTGTAACAATTATTATACTTTTTCAACCTGCATATAACTTAGTTCTAATGGTGTTTTTCTTCCAAAAATCTTCACCATAACTTCTAGTTTACGCTTTTCTTCATTTATTTTTTCGATAGTACCATCAAATCCATTAAATGGTCCATCAATAACTTTAACCGTTTCTCCTTTTGTAAAAGGTATAGCCACAGTTGAATTTTCCTCAACCGATAACTCATCAACTTTACCTAACATTCTGTTTACTTCAGATTGTCTTAATGGCACAGGATCTCCGCCTTTTGTTTCACCTAAAAAACCAATTACGTTTGTAACCGACCTGATAATATGAGGAATTTCTCCTGATAAATTGGCTTGGATCATTATATACCCTGGGAAGAAAACTTTCTCTTTATGAATTTTTTTTCCATTACGTATTTGAATCACACGCTCAGTTGGAACCAATACTTGATCAACATAATCTTGAAGACCTAATCGAGCAATTTCATTCTCAATATAAGTTTTAATCTTATTTTCTTGACCACTTACAGCCCTAACAACATACCATTTTTTTTCGTTTACCTCAGACATATTTCTTCTTTAACCAATCAATTGAAAATAAAATGCTATCATTTTACTGAATACCGTATCGATTCCCCAAATTGCTAAGGAGAACACGATTGAAAATACAGCAACTAAAACAGTTAAACTTTGTGCTTCTGCCCAAGTTGGCCAGCTCACATTATTTTTAAGTTCGCCAAACGATTCTTTTACGTAATTTACAATTCCAGCCATTTATATATTTTTTTCAACAGATTAAAAATTTCTGTCTATCAATTTAAAATTGATTTTTAAGTGAAATCTTTATTTCTAATTCTTTATTATAAGACATTTACTTTTCAGCAATATCTTCCATGTGCACGGGTTGAGAGACTTACTTCAGCTACGCTCAGCATAAACTTCTCGCTCACAATCCTTTGCTTCGCACGGGTTGAGAGACTCGAACTCCCGACACCTGGTTTTGGAGACCAGTGCTCTACCAACTGAGCTAAACCCGTAAATATAAGTCAAGGTATTCCGAAAACACGGAATACCTTAGCTTATGATATATTAAACTGTTTAGTCTAAAATTTCAGTTACTTGACCAGCACCTACTGTACGACCACCTTCACGGATTGCGAAACGTAAACCAACGTTCATTGCAATTTTTTGGATAAGTTCAACAGTGATAGTTAAGTTGTCTCCTGGCATAACCATTTCAACACCATCAGGAAGCGCTATGTTTCCTGTTACGTCAGTTGTACGTACGTAGAACTGTGGACGGTAGTTGTTGTGGAATGGTGTATGACGACCACCTTCTTCTTTTTTAAGGATATAAACCTCAGCTTTAAATTTAGCGTGTGGTGTTACAGAACCTGGCTTAACAATAACCATACCTCTAGAGATTTGAGATTTCTCAATACCTCTTAATAAGATACCAGCATTATCTCCAGCTTCACCTCTATCAAGGATTTGACGGAACATTTCGATACCAGTAATAGTAGATGTTAATTTTTCAGCACCCATACCGATAATCTCAACTGGATCTCCAGTTTTAGCGATACCAGTTTCGATACGACCAGTTGCTACAGTACCACGACCAGTAATAGAGAATACATCTTCGATAGGCATTAGGAAAGGCTTATCAATTTCTCTTAACGGCTCTTCAATCCAAGTATCACAAGCTTCCATTAATTGTAAAACGGTATCTACCCATTTTTGTTCACCATTAAGTGCACCTAAAGCAGAACCAGCAATTACAGGTCCATTATCTCCATCATACTCATAGAAAGATAATAAATCTCTAATTTCCATATCAACTAGTTCTAATAATTCTTCGTCATCAACCATATCCACTTTATTCATGAATACAACCATACGAGGAATACCTACTTGACGACCTAATAAGATGTGCTCACGAGTTTGTGGCATTGGACCATCTGTAGCTGCTACTACTAAAATAGCACCATCCATTTGAGCAGCACCAGTAACCATGTTCTTTACGTAATCCGCGTGACCTGGACAGTCAACGTGAGCGTAGTGACGGTTAGCTGTTGAATATTCTACGTGAGAAGTATTAATTGTAATACCTCTTTCTTTTTCTTCTGGAGCGTTATCAATTTGATCAAATGATTTTGCTTCTGATAAACCTGCATCAGCTAATACTTTAGTAATAGCAGCAGTTAAAGTTGTTTTACCGTGATCTACGTGTCCAATTGTACCAATATTTAAGTGTGGTTTTGAACGATCGAAAGTTGCCTTTGCCATGTTTTTTAAATAATTTAATCTTAGTTATATAATAATATTAGTGTGTTCTAATCTTTTCAATAATAGAGCCAATGACGAGAATTGAACTCGTGACCTCTTCCTTACCAAGGAAACGCTCTACCCCTGAGCTACACCGGCGGTTTTAATTGCTGGTTTCAAGTTTAAGATTTTAGGCTTAAACTAAAACTCATAAGTTTTTACATCCTCTCTCCAAAACAATTTTGAAATGAGATTCCTGCCTTCGCAGGAATTTTAGAGCGGGAGACCGGGTTCGAACCGGCGACATTCAGCTTGGAAGGCTGACGCTCTACCAACTGAGCTACTCCCGCAATTTAACAAGCTTTCCACTTGTATAGTTTCAATATTTCAAAGTTCATGTTTTTATAGGATTACCTCACATTTGTTCGGTGTTCCTGGATTGGTGACCCAATCCAAACAGTTTTTAAACGCAGTTTTACAAAAGCGAGCTTTTGACAACTCCTTATTAAAAATTGCTTGTGGGGAGAGCAGGATTCGAACCTGCGAAGACTAAGTCAGCAGATTTACAGTCTGCCCTCGTTGGCCGCTTGAGTATCTCCCCAATTAACTTATTTCACTCTTTTTAAAGAACTTAAAAAACGAACTTTTTACACTTCGCTTTTTTTATTTTTTCTGAGCCGATGGAGGGACTCCCTTCGACTTAGCTCAGGATAAACTTCTCGTCCCATTAACTTTCGGCAAATCCAATAGCCTTAATCAATTTCCTGATGCCATTTCAAAATTTCAAGAGCCGATGGAGGGACTCGAACCCACGACCTGCTGATTACAAATCAGCTGCTCTAGCCAGCTGAGCTACATCGGCTTTTTATACTTTTTATGCATAAAAAAAGTCCGCTATTTCTAACGGACTGCAAATGTATAGATTTATTTTTTTATTCAAAACATTTTTTAAGAAATTTTATCATAAATGTGCTCTTAATTTTTCTTTTCTCTTTTTTAATTGTCTTTCTAGTGATGATGCTGCCATATCTGCACCTTCTTCAAAGCTTTTGCATTGTTTTTTTACAACAAAACTATCTCCTGGCACACTAACCCTTGCTTCAAATATTTTATTTTCCTTATCACTTGTGTTTTCTACTTTTAAAAAAACATCCGATTGAATGACTTTATCATAAAAAGTATCTAATTTATCCATTCGCTTTTGAATGAAATTTATTAATTTTTTATCTGCATTAAAATTAACTGATTGCATGTTTACTTTCATACTAATGAAATTTAGGTTAGACAATAATTATACATTTTACTTTTTACTTCTTGGATGTGAATTCACATGCACCTTTTTTAACTCTGCTATACTGTTATGGGTATAAACCTGAGTCGCTGCCAAACTTGAATGCCCAAGAAGTTCTTTAACAGCATTTAAATCTGCACCTTGGTTAAGCAAATGAGTTGCAAAAGAATGTCTTAATATATGCGGACTCTTTTTTACTTTACTAGATGCATTACTAAAATAATCATTTATTATTCTGTAGACAAGTGTTTCATATATTTTAACTCCTTTTTGGGTTAAAAATAAATGATCACTATCTATAATACTCGACAACTGACTTCGTTCTTTCAAATATAAATTTAAGGTGATTATCACTGATTCTAATAACGGAATCATACGCTCCTTATTTCTTTTTCCTAGCACTTTTAACGTTTTGTTATCTAAATTAAAACTCAACAGTTTCAGCTCTACCAACTCAATTCTTCTTATGCCTGTTGAATAAAATAATTCGATGATTAACTTATCACGAATCCCTTCAAAATCATTTTCAAAATTAAAATCATCCAAAACGGTTGACACTTCAGCTTCCGAAAATGGAATTTGAATTTTTTTACGTGTTTTTAAGGCTTTATGTTTTATTAATGGGTTTACCTGAATGGTACTTGTTTTTAGAAGAAATTTATAATAGGTATTTAATGCTGAAACTTTTCTGTTGATGCTTCGGTTGGACAAACCACTTTCCACCAATGAAACAATCCATGTGCGGATTTGAACATAATTAACTTGATTAACAGAGTCGGTTTGGTATTCTAGTTTAATGAATTCCAAAAAAGTGTCTAAATCGTTTTGATACGCCTTTACTGTGAGTGCTGAATAGTTTTTTTCCAACAGTAGATAATCTGTAAACGATTTGAAAGGCATCTTTTTGTAGATTGTTAGATTGTTAGATTATTAGACTTTTTGATTTATTAAAGTTAAAAGTTTAAAGTTTAGAACGCAACTTTATATTCATAAATTATGAGCAAAAAAAATCCCGCCTATAGCGGGATCTTAATTTATATATGAGAACAGAAATTATATATCTTCTGCATCTCTTAAACCTTGAATGTATTGTGCTTTTTGTATTTGCGCTCTACGTTCTACAGATGGCTTTGTAAATTGTTTACGTGCTTGCAACTGACGTTTAGTTCCAGTTTTATCAAACTTTCTTTTAAAACGCTTTAGCGCTCTATCTATATTTTCTCCTTCTTTAATTGGTATTATTAACATAGTGTCTTAACCTCCTCTCTTTTAGAATTTCAGGGTGCAAATATAAAAATAATTCTGAATTCTGAATTCTGAATTCTGAATTTTTTTACGTTGTTGGTTTATATTCTTTTTTATCGATGATAATCTTTGCTAAAATCTCTCTTAAAATCTCTGATGTTCCTCCACCAATAGGTCCTAACCTACTGTCTCTAAACAGTCTTGCCATGGGGTAATCTTCCATATAACCATAACCACCTAAAAACTGTAAACATTGGTAAATAACCTCATCGGCCATTTTTGTTGACTTAAGTTTAGACATGGTGGCTTGTTTTACAACATATTCACCTTTGTTCAATTTATATGCTACCACATAATTGAACTCTTTACAGATTTCCATGTCGGTGTATAAATCGGCAATAGTATGTCTTAAAGCCTGAAATTTATCAATGGATTTACCAAAAGCCATACGATCGGACATGTATTGCAATGCATACTCCAAAGCAAATTCTGCACGGGCATGGGCATTAATTCCCATTATCAAACGCTCTAAAGAAAAGTGTTCTACAATATAAGAGAAGCCTTTATTTTCTTCACCCATTAAATTAGCAACTGGCACTTGAACATTATCAAAAGCTATTTCACCCGTATCGGATGCACGCCAACCCAACTTGTTTAATTTGGTTGCCGATAGGCCAGCCGATTCTCTGTCAATAACAAAAATACTAATGCCTTTATTTCCTAAATCTGGGTTGGTTTTTGCTGCTACTATCAAATAATCGCTATATACACCATTGGTAATAAATGTTTTGGAACCATTCAAGATATAATGGTCTCCGCTTTTAACAGCCGTCGTTCGCATTCCCGCCACATCACTACCACCAAAAGGTTCTGTAATGCATAAACATCCTATTTTATCACCAGCAATACTTGGCGTTAAATACTTTTGTTTGATGGCTTCACTTCCCTCGGTATTAAGATGCGTCATGGCCAAATATGCATGTGCCCAAACAGCTGCTGCAAAACCACCTGAATTTATTTTTTGTAGCTCTTCTAAAAGGATAACAGTATAAAATAAATCTAAATTTAAACCGCCATAAGCTTCGGGATAATTAATCCCGAAAAAGCCCATATCTCCAAACTTTTTCCAAATGAATTTATCGATAACCCCTGTTTGTTCCCAAGTTTCAATAAGTGGAACGACTTCTTTTTGTAAAAAATCCTGAAGGCTTTTTCTAAAAAGATGATGCTCTTCCGTGAAGTACATACTGTTCATTTATGCTTTCTTTTTTATGCTTTTTTTCAATCAAGCAACAAATATAATTTAATTATATCGATTTTATTTATAGGAAAGTCTTTTACTTTTTTTAATTCTTCGAACGATTTATAACCTTCCCGCAACTGGCGTTCTTCAACAATATCAAATGCCAAATTATAATCGATATGTTGAATGGTAACCAACTCGTCTACAGTTGCTTTATTCAGCACTATTTTCTTTATAAGTCGTGGTGTTTTTACAGCAAACTCTTCATTGATTCGCTGAATGGTTTCTGGTGTTAACCCATACACATCTTGTAATTGTACATTATCAATAAACCCGCCTGGAAATTTATTCCTAAACTTTATTATCCTCTCGGAAAGCACTTCGCCAATACCGTTTATATTTTGCAACTCTTGTGCTGTTACTTTGTTTAAGTCCTGCTTTTGTTGAAATGTTTTTGGTTTATTATTACTATATGCTTCTTTATATTCTGGTTTAGGAAGTGGATTCGTTACCCAATCCGGAAATTTAAAATAGGGTGAAATTGCTTCTAAAAGAGAGTCTGATATTTTGGTGACTTCTTGGAATTGCTTCACGGAATTAATCCAATTATTCTGTTTTCTAAAAGCAAGCAATCTATCAATTTCTTCATTCGTCATTCCTAAAGTTGCTCCTTTGTAATCCGTTATATAATTGGGATTGAAAGCATATATCTTTGGTTTTCTTTCTTCTATTTTTGCCAAACGAAGCGCGTCTATTTCATTTTGAAATTTTAAAAGTTCGGTTTTGTTGACATCAATTTTTTCAGAAGAAAAATCCATATAAAAACCAATGCATTGCAGAATAATGATGAGCAGAATTAAAATAAAAATCCCATTTCGCTGATTTTTAGAAAACGTGAAATGGGATTTCATATACTACTCTAATTAATGTTTTACATGTGCTTGGTAATGTCCTCTGCACCTTCTTGAATAGCTTCTTTTTTAATTGAAATAGCGTCCAAGTAGCGTTTCATTTCTTGTTTTACTTTAGGAAATAAGAACAACAAACCTATCATGTTAGGGAATACCAATGCCAAAATCATGGCATCAGAGAATTTAATAACGGCATCCAAAGTTGCAGCCGCACCAACTACTACAAAAAACAAGAATAATATTTTATAAGCCATATCGGCTTTTTTACCTTTTCCAAATAAATATTTCCATGATTGCAAACCATAGTAAGACCAAGAAATCATGGTTGAAAAGGCAAACAATACAATAGCTATGGTTAATACATATGAGAAATGGGGAATGACCGAATCAAATGCCAAAGACGTTAAATCGACACCGCTAATTGGCAATCCGGTTGATTTTAAAATCACACTACTTCCATGTTGCGCCGTATAATCAAATATGGCTTGTGGTTCTGCGCCATTAATGTTAAAGAAAATAATAACCAAAGCAGTCATAGTACAAATGACAACGGTATCAATAAATGGCTCTAAAAGTGCCACAACACCTTCGGATGCTGGATATTTTGTACGTACCGCAGAGTGGGCTATAGCTGCAGAACCTGCTCCTGCTTCGTTAGAAAAAGCCGCTCTTTGAAACCCTACAATCAATACACCCATAAGTCCACCAAGACCTGCCATAGGTGAAAATGCCCCGTCAATAATTAATGAAAATGCCAACCCAATATCACTGATATTAGCAAATATAATAACCAATGCTGCCAAAATATAAAGGCCTGCCATAAAAGGCACGATTTTCTCGGTGATTTTAGCAATACGTTTTATACCACCTATAATAACAATACCAACTAAAAAAGCCAATAGAATGCCTATAATAACACCATTGGATCCGCCTTCTAAATTGAACAAGGTACTTATTTGTACAGCTGCTTGATTTGATTGAAATGCATTACCACCACCAAACGACGCCCCTACACAAAGAAGAGCAAATAGAATCCCTAATATTTTTCCAAATCTCCCAAGACCGATTTCCTTCATCCCTTTAGATAAATAATACATAGGCCCCCCATAAATAGTGCCATCTTTACCTACATCTCTATATTTTACCCCGAGGGTACATTCCACAAATTTGGTCGACATTCCTAACAACCCACACACAATCATCCAAAAAGTAGCTCCTGGTCCACCCATTCCTATTGCCACTGCAACTCCTGCGATATTTCCAAGGCCAACAGTTCCGGAAACAGCCGTTGCCAATGCCTGAAAGTGCGACACTTCTCCATGAGCACTTTCATCTCTTATGGTATTCGGAATGTCTTCGACCGCCAATGCTTCATCACTATTATAAAGTTTAGCAACACCATGTTTTTCAATATCAACATACTTACCCCTTACGGTACTTATGGCCGTCCAGAATTTGGTAATACTAGGAAACTTGAAGTAGATGGTAAAAAATGAGGCTCCTAGAACCAAAAGAAGCACAACAAAAGGAATTTGATATTCTCCAATGGGAACTTTAGTCAAAATAAAACCTTCCCACCAATTTGCAAAAGGCATGAAGGCATCATTTACTTTTTCATCGAGCCCTTTTTCTGTTACTTCTTGTGCGATTGTTAAAAATGGTAATAATAAAGTGAAAGTTGAAAGAAGATATTTCTTCATAAGAAAGATTGGATTTAGTTGTTTTTTTTAAAAGATTCTCAGTAAAAGTCGGCAAGATGCTAAAAAAAAATGATTTTTTAAAACATTGGCTGTTAAAATCGGGGATCCATCACTTAATGTTGTAAGTTGAGTTTAGTGCTTTTATTTGTTCTGGCCTTCCTAAAACAATGATTTTAGAATGTGGTGCCAACTCTAACTCCGCTTCCGGATTTACAGTATATTCCCCATTTTCGTCTTTATAACCTATTACGGTACAGCCTGTTTTTTTACGAAGGTCTAAATCCCTGATGGTTTTTACTTTTTGCTTACTAAATAGCTTTTCTACAGCTACTTCTTCAACATTGATGCTTGATTTTCCAACAATGGAAAGGTTGTCCAAAAACTCCATTAAGCCTGGCACAACTACTAAAGACGCCATGTGGTCCCCGCCAATTTTATCGGGCAAAATAACGTTGTTGGCGCCTGCAAACTTTAATTTATCATAAGACGATTCATTTGATGCTCGACTAATAATATGGATGTTTTTATTAATTTGTCTTGTTGAAAGTACCACAAACAAATTATCTGCATCATTAGGTAACGCCGAAATAAAGTTGGAAGCACGGTCTACTCCTGCTTGCATGAGCACCTCGTCTTCGTTAGCGTTTCCTATGATATATGGAACATTGTCTAACCTCAAACGTTCTTCCAGATCTCTATCCTTTTCAATGACAACAAACGATTTTTTATGCGTTAACAGTTTTATTGCTGCTTGTTTACCATTTCTTCCATAACCACAAATAACCACATGGTTTTTTAAACTATTAATATCTTTTTGCATCTTTTTATATTTTAATTCTTCAAAATTGTTTTTACTTAAAATATATTCAGTTATTATAGAAAGTGCATAACCCATTATTACAACACTGGCTAATATTAAAAATATGGTAAAAATTTTAGAATTGTAATCCAATGGTATTACCTCGCCAAAACCAACGGTAGTCAATGTTATTACCGTCATGTAAACGGCATCAATCCATGAATAATTTGAAATAAACCTATACCCTAAAACACCAATTGACAATATAACAACCAGTAAAAAAATGGCTGTATAAATTTTGGTTTTAAAAAACTTAATAAGCGGATTCATAAATCGAAAACTGAAGATCGTTTGGTATAAACTAAATCTTTAATGCGCATCCAAAATGCCAAAAACAAGTACAAAGCAAACCCAAAACCAAGCGTTACAAAAGTTAAATACATGAAAGATGTCCGCACAACTTTTGCCCTAATGCCTAAACGCTCTGCAATACGCTGACACACGTAATAGCCGTGTTTCTGAAAAAATAATAATGGTCTATATATTCCGTTCATACTGCAATTTAATATTTAGTTTACAAGTTTTAAAGTTAAATGTTTTAAATGTTTATGCGTTGATTTGTTTATTCGTTTATAAGTTGTTAACGGCTTAGTTCGTAAAGTCGATATAACCTTTATTTATATCTGTTTGTTTGTGCACTAATGTCAGGTCGAGCCTTTCGTCTTCGCTCAAGATAAACTAAAGTCGAGACCTAACTAAATTCCCAACTTTCATAAACCCCTCGCAAGCTGCACTTTTATCTTCAAATAAAATATATTTTCATTTTCGATAATACTCAACGATAATACTCAATGTGACACTCTTCAGTTTTAGTCACATACTAATACTAAAATTTAGTTTACAGGTTTTAATGTTAAATGTTTTAAATGTTTATGCGTTGATTTGTTTATAAGCTATTAACTTTTTAACCGTTTAACCTTATAACTTTTTAACCTTTCAACCGTTTATTAATGAATTGCCAATGGCGCATTGCAAACATTTGTTTTTATCACAGTATTCATTTTTAAGCTGAATGAGTGCTTGGGATTGTAACGATGCATTTGAAACTTTTGCTAAATTATTAAAAGCGTCTACAATACTGTTCTTTTCTGAAGCAATATCTGAAGCTATTTTCAAAATTACCGAATCTACCTCCTGCCCTTTTTCTTTTGCGTAACAGAATTTAATAGGCAACACGGTGTTGATTAGTAATAAATCTATAAACGATTTGGTCAGCTTTTTTGATGACGTTTTAGATGTTTTTTGAAACGTGTAATGTGAATTCCAAAACGATGCAGCCGACACTTTAAACAGCTTATAAAAATCCTCTAAATTTTCAGCTTCAATAACATTTGAAAATAGGGTTTTATGTTCATAATATAAACTTGCCAATTGCGAGAGTCTAATCGTTGGAAAATTTGGTGGACGCAATCTAAAAAACTGCAAGGGCAATACCGCATTGTTTTCCAATTTAAACTTGTGCTTTAAAAATTGATAGGCTTCAACCAATTCTAAATAATAGGCGTTTTCAACATCTTGCTCCAACAGACCGGCTTGACCAAATAACAACGCTTCTAAAGTTTGTTGACTTGCTTGGGATTTCCGAACTACGGCAAAATCGATGGACTTAGCTATACTATAAAACGATTCACCATTGACCTTGAGTCCGAAATTTTTAGCCAACATTATAAAAAACACGGCTTCCCAATCGTTTTTTGTTTCTTTTAAAAGGTTTTGAATCGTTCCTGACTTACGTTCCAATCTTTCAAAGTACAAGCGTTCCAACCAATTGCTTAAAACAAAATCGTCAACCGATGCAAAATCATTCTCACAATTAATCCATTTACCATTTTTTGAAAAGAGTTTTTCGTAATTATTTAAAACATCCTTACTCGTGAATTCCTTGAGTTGCAACGTTGGAATAACCGTATTATCACTTCTGAACACATCGGTATCATGTTCCCAAACCACATGTAAGATAACGTTATCATAGGCTTTGTCCTGTTCGTGGTTGTGTAAAAACCAATCGGATGCTTTGATATGGATTTCCACATTGCCCGCCCAAAGCTGATTTCCTATTTTAAGTTGCGCATTAAAAAAATCAGGCCCTGAATTAAAGTTATGCTGCCCCACCGAAGTTACTAAAACAGCTTCTCCTTGGGTCGTTTTCAATTTATTTAGATCAATTTTTTTATGTTTCCAGATATAGTGTATAAAATCTTCTTGCATGCTCCTAAAGTAAAAAATATTTTAAAGCAAAATATACCCATAAAAACTTTAAAGTTTCTAAATTTGGTTAAATTCTTATAAAATGGAAGATTTAACGCTTACCACACCTGCTGTTCTGTTTTCGGCAATATCATTAATAATGCTAGCTTATACCAATAGGTTTTTAGCTTACGCAGCGGTTATTAGGGATTTACATAGCAAGTATAAAAAGAACAAAGACAAGGTTTTAATTGCTCAAATAAAAAATATCAAACAACGCTTGTACTTAACGCGCTCTATGCAAATTTTTGGTATTTCAAGTTTATTGCTGTGTGTGTTAACCATGTTTTTAATTTATATACAGCAGCAAACACTGGCCATTTGGGTATTTGGCATGGCTCTTATTTTATTAATTATATCATTAGTATTACTAATTATCGAAATTCAAATATCCGTAAAAGCTTTAGAACATCATATTAATGATATTGAAGAAAAATAACTAAAAATCAATATATTACAAATAAAAAAATAAAAAAACCAAGTAGAACACCATGACATTTAAAATCAAACCAACAAAAACGCTCCTTATTGCTTTTGTGATACTGCTAAGCATAAACTGTTTGGCACAACAGTTCGAACACTTTTTTCCAGCTAAAGACCTAACAACCGTAGGTGTTTATTACTACCCCGAACATTGGCATCCTGACCAATGGGAACGCGATTTAAAAAATATTGCTGAAATGGGCTATGAATTTACCCACTTTGGCGAATTTGCCTGGGCACAATTAGAACCCGAAGAAGGCAGATATGATTTTAAATGGTTGGACACCGCTTTAGAACTTGCTGCCAAATATAAATTAAAAGTCATCATGTGTACTTCTACCGCAACACCTCCAGTTTGGTTGGTTCGCAAACATCCCGACATTCTTGCTACCGATGAAGATGGCTCTAAAATGGACCATGGTTCGCGCCAGCACGCAAGCTTTTCAAACAATTACTACCGCAGCTATTCCATGAAAATGATTGCGGAACTGGCAAAAAAATACGGTAACGACAAACGTGTTATAGGTTGGCAAATAGACAACGAACCGCGTCGTTTTCTTGATTATGGTAACGATGCATTACAACGTTATCGGGAGTGGTTAAAAGACAAATACAAAACCATTGATGTTTTAAATGAAGCATGGGGAAATAATT
The DNA here is from genome assembly GCF_003425985.1 of Mariniflexile sp. TRM1-10. Classification (NCBI taxonomy): domain Bacteria; kingdom Pseudomonadati; phylum Bacteroidota; class Flavobacteriia; order Flavobacteriales; family Flavobacteriaceae; genus Mariniflexile; species Mariniflexile rhizosphaerae. The sequence goes on along the minus strand of NZ_CP022985.1, from coordinate 3,151,484 downwards.
TTTGGAGTGGCACATACAGCAGTTTTGATGAAATTAACCTGCCTCTTCACAGACAATGGGGCATGAATTTACACTCGCAATTGGACCATTACCGATTTGCCGATCATGAAACCGCGTCGTTTTTAGACGAGCAAGCTCTTGAAATTCGCAAATATGCCTCTAAAAACCAATGGATAACCTCCAATTATATTCCCATGTACCATGTGGGTTATGTGGGCATGAGCAAAGCATTGGATTTTGATTGTTACACACGTTATATGGTTTATGGTAGCGATTTAGGTATTGGTTCCCAAGGCTATCGGGTTGGTGAGTATTCGCGTATTTCCATGTCCAACGACTTTTTTAGACCCTTAAAAGGCATGTACGGCGTTATGGAATTACAACCCGGACAAGTAAATTGGGGAAGTATCAATCCGCAACCATTACCTGGTGCTATGCGTATGTGGCTATGGCATGTATTTGCTGGTGGCAGTAAATTTACCTGTACCTACCGCTACCGTGCACCGCTGTATGGGTACGAGCAATACCACTACGGCATTGTGGGACCCGATGGCGTTACGCAAACCACAGGTGGTAAAGAATTCAGTCAGTTTATGAGTGAAATCAACACCCTACGAAAAAAATATGATGCCAAGGCAACCTTACCAGAATCGTATATAAAACGTAAAACAGGTATTTTGTTCAATGCCGATAATGTGATGGGCATCAATTTGAATAAACAAACCACAGAATGGAATACTGAAGCGCACTTTCTAAAATATTATAAAGCCGTAAAATCCTTTGGAGCTCCTGTAGATTTTGTTAGGGATTCCACCAATTTTTCAAACTATCCGGTTTTAATAGCACCTGCTTACCAGATGATTGACCAACAAATGATTGACAAGTTAACCAACTATGCCAAAAACGGTGGGCATTTGGTGTTAAGTTGCCGTTCGGGAATTCAAAATAGAAAAGGGCATCTTTGGGAAGCCAAATTTTACGAACCTATGTGGCAATTAATTGGTGCAGAAATTGAATCGTATGATTTGTTAATGCCACATGCTCCTGGTAAAATTACATTCAACAATCAAGAATTTGAATGGGTAAGCTGGGGCGATTTATTAAAACCCAATAAAGAAACGGAGACTTGGGCACGCTTCCAAAACAATTTTTATGCAGGCACGCCAGCTGTGGTGTCTCGCAAATTAGGTAAAGGCACCGTCACCTATATTGGAGTGGATTCAAAAAATGGCGGTCTTGAGAAACAAGTATTAACGCAATTATACCAACAGCAACACATTCCTATTGAAAACTACCCAGAAGGCATTATGGTTGAATACCGTGATGGTTTTGGTATTGCAGTAAATTATTCCGATAAGGTTTACACCATGGAACTTCCTGCAAACGCCACTATTTTAATTGGAACAAAAGCCATGAAAACCGCTGATGTATTGGTTTGGAAATATTAAAACATTAGTACATGACAAAAATTGAAGAATGTCACATTGAGTACAGTCGAAATGCTATTAAAATAATATTTCCAATGTCTTCGACTGCGCTCAGACTGACATCTGAACATATTTGGATTTTTCTCATGTACTAATAACTTTTATAATAAAACCCCTTTCACACCATGATTATTGACGTTCACACACATATTAACAACTACCATGAAGACAGAGTCATCTCTTTAGAAGATTGCCTTAACAAACTAACCGATACGATGTTAGAAAACAAGGTGGATTATTCGTTGGTGCTTTCGTCTTATAAAGTAAACGAACACAGACCAAGTACCAAAAAAGTGGTAGAAGCCATTAGCGGACGACATAATCTTGGGGTCATTGCGGGTATTAGCTATCTAAATTATAATTATCGTGATTTAAAAGAAATAAGCGAGTATCTGGACATGGGACTTATTAAAGGTTTAAAGTTCTATCCTGGTTACGAACCGTTTTACCCTAATGATATTCGACTGAAAGTGGTGTACGATATGGCCATCGAGTTTGATGTACCAGTGATGTTCCATTCTGGTGATACGTATGCCCCAACAGGGAAAATAAAATACTCACATCCTTTGCATATAGACGATTTAGCTGTTGATTACCCCGATTTAAAAATTGTCATTTGCCATGTTGGAAATCCTTGGATAAAAGACTGTATGGAAGTGGTTTACAAAAACAAAAATGTACATGCCGATATTTCCGGATTGGTGTTAGGCGATTTCTCCGATAAGTTTGAACGGTTTATGAAGAAAGAAATTGAAGAAATGATCACCTATGCCGGCGACCCCAAATACTTGCTATATGGTACCGACTGGCCTATTTCGAACATGAAATCTTATTTAAAATTTATGAATCAATTAGAACTTCCCGAAGAAAAAAAGGAATTGATTCTTTGGAAAAATGCCGCCGAATTATTTAAGATTGACGTTACAAAACTTTGATTGTTTTCACCATACACAATCATTAGTGTTCGATAAGATTCAAGACCGCTTTGCTAAAAGAATATAGAATAAAGAAAATAGACTATAGAAAATAGAATAGCTTCGACAAGCTCAGCTTGACAGAAAGTTTTATCGGATAACCATGTTTAACAATGAAAAAGTTACTCAATTTTAACGTGAATTCGATATACTCAAGAATGTGTTTAACTTAAAATAAGCTACTTAGCCTTTTATGTCAGGTTGAGCGCAGTCGAAACCTATATAAGTTATCGGTCTTAAAACCTTTCGACTGCGCTCAAGGTGACAACCTCCATTAATAGTGGGGTTTATCCTTAATATAGAATTGTTTTTAAATCGAACTCACGTTTTTAAATGAACCAAGAAATGCATATAAAACAATCTAGTCTATTGGAAGCTCCCGTCTTTACGTCTGAAGTATTGGCATGGATTACCAAAAACAACCTTTGGAACATTTGGGTTCCTAAAGCTTATAATGGATTGGAATTATCGCTTACCGAAGGTTTGCAGAAACTTCAAGGCTTGGCAAAAACAGATGGTAGTTTGGGTTGGACAGTAACACTTTGCAGTGGCGCCAACTATTTTATTGGTAATCTACAACCCGAAACCCGCTCCGAAATTTTTTTATCACCAAAAAAAAGCGTGTGTTTTGGAGGGAGTGGTGGTGTTTTTGGAACGGCGGAACAACAGGGCGATACTTACAGTATTTCCGGGGAATGGCATTATGCCACGGGTGCCCCTTACCTCACCCATTTTACATTGAATGCCAAAATTATAGCCGATGGTGATGTTGTGCTGAATGACGATGGTACCCCATTAGTGTATTCCTTTGTGATTCCAAAAGAAGCGGTTAGTATTATAGAAAACCGGGGCGCCATGGGCTTAAAGGCAACGGCAACCCATTCGTTTCAGGTCAACTCTGCTGTGGTTTCCTCTAAATATGCCTTTGTTTACAATACCTTTTATTTACCACAGCCTATTTTTAAGATTCCTTTTTCGGTGTTTGCCGACCTCACACTTTGGGTGAATTATTTAGGTATGGCAGAACATTATCTGGAAGAAGCCGCCACAATTTTAGAGCACGAAACATTAGAACCGTTTTATTCTGTACTCCTTAAAACCAACCAACAACTTTATAAATTTGCCGAACACATTGAATTACTCACCACTAGCGACACAGTAATTACTGAAGCATATATTGAAACCATACACGCAACAGCTTCGGCTTCGGTTAAAGAAATTTCTAAGGCTATTTTAAATATCTATCCCCTTTTGGGTGTTAAGGCTTGTAGTGATCAGCACGTTTTAAATAGAATATTTAGGGATTATTTTACGGCAACGCAACACCATAATTTTTCTGGAAGATAGAAACTACTTTTGTTTAAATATAAAATTGAGGGATTGTTTTTTTTACCTGATTACTGTTCAAAGTTACCTATTTGTATTATACCTTTCTTTTATATTGCTAGGAAGTCGCAAACTTCTCAGGGCCTGGCGGCGGCTCTTTTGTCTTTCGGTCAGTTTAATTAATGATTGTCCTGAATGTCAAGTTTACTCTCGGTGTCGTTACTTTTTTAGTTGGTGGAAGTCTGTGTAACCAATGTGTTTGGGTTATGTCTTTCATTACTAAAAGGCTTCCGTGTTCTAAAATCAATTCTACTTTTTCTTTGGTCTGTTTGTGTTTGAAAGCAAATTTCCGTTCTGCCCCGAAACTTAGTGAGCCGATTGCTCCGTCTTTTTTCAAGTCTGTTTCTCCGTCACTGTGCCACGCCATTCCTTCTTCTCCGTTGTGATACAAGTTGAGCAAACAGGAATTAAACGTTTCGCCTGTTTCTTTTTCTATCAATGTTTTCAAGTCCAATAATTCCTTTGTCCACGACAAGGCATATTTTGTTGTGTTGGAATACGTGTATTCAAAAGGTTTCTCGCCATACCACGCTACTTTGCGTTTGGTAATGATTTTCTTTCCGAAGATAATCGCTTCGTCATTTCGCCATTCAATCGTTTCCAATAGTTTGTTCAGATAAAAGTCTGCTTGTTCTGTCGTCAAAAGTTTTCCATAATAATTGACCGTTCCGTCTTGTGGCAACCAATTTTTTGCTTTGTCCGTGATGTCGTCAAATAGTTTCATGCTTCCATTTCTGATATTTTTGTTTCATACAATGTCCGCAAGGGCGGAAACTGTTTGTGATGGCTTCTTTTTCCGTCAGAAAGAAAACCCTGTTTTCCCGTTTCATTTTCTTGCCCGATGTACAAGACAAAGTTCCGTAAATTTTCAATTTATTATTACCTCCAAAACTAATTTTCTGCTGTTTGATTTCACTCCGTAAATCGTCATCTGAAATTTCGCTATGCTGTATCATTCTAACTTAACGCATCGTGAAAAATAATTCCCAACGTGTAGCGTTCTCCGCTTTTAACTTCGCTAACACCGTGTTTCATTTTCACCCGATAATAACCTTTTGTTCCTTTTTCGGGTTTGAAGTTGGTTGTAAAAATCAGCATATCGCCTTTCTTTGGTTTCAATACAATCGCTTTGGATTGTGCCCTTGGAATTTGCTGTGTCAATATAAATTCTCCGCCTGTAAAATCTTTGTCGGGTTCGTTCAGAAACAAAACGGTTTGAATGGGAAAATAAACATCGCCGTATAAATCCTGATGCAATGTATTGAAACCACCTTTGCCATATTTCAAAATCAAAACAGTTGCTTTTTGCTGATTGTTGGCGTGGCATTGTTGCAATAATTCTACGTGTTCCAAAGGAAATTGTTTGTCAATATTCAACGCTTTAAACCACATATTGGCAATAGGAGCAAGTTTCGGATAGATGGCTGTCCTTATTCGTTGAATACTATCGGGCAACGGATAATTGAAATATTTGTATTCGCCCAACCCAAAACGGTAGCGTTCCATTACTACCGTTTTCCTGTAAGACGTTGGGTTGTTATATGCTGCTTTCAATGCTTCACATTGTTGGTCTGACAACATATTGGGAAGCACGGCAAAACCGTTTTGGTGCATGTCATCAGTAATAACATTCCAATCTATTGCGTTTATTTTTTCCATTTTAAAAAGCAGCAATTTTTAAAAAAATATCACACAATTCTTTGGACTGGCTAAAGAATGGTGAATGACTTGTATGCATCTGGTACACTTTTTCGCAAGGTGTTTCTTCTAACATTTTTTGTTGTATAAAAGGCGTTACAGCATGGTCTATGCCGCGAGCCGTGAATTAAAATAAATGTTTATTTTTTAGATTTTAAATTTGATACAAAGTTCTTGTGCCTGCATCCATTTCAAAACCCGAATCTTGCTACATTTCCAACATGTCGGTTTTTGCACTTTCCCAACCAATGATGGCGGTTTTCCGTGTGTTGCCCCACATATAACCGCCAATGTTCCCCGATGATTGAATAACCCGATGACAAGGAATAAGAAATGCGACAGGATTGCTTCCGATAGCCGTTCCAACGGCCCTGGAAGCGTTTGCGTTGCCAATTTGTCCAGCAATAGTGCCGTAAGTAGAAAGTTGCCCCATTGGGATTTTCAAAAGTGTTTCCCAAACTTTCAGTTGAAAATTTGTGCCTTTTAAATGCAATTTTATTTCGGGTAATTTGCTCCATTCGTTTTGAAAAATGAATAACGCATGTTGCTGTATCAAATCCAATGTCCTTTGGAACATGGCATTGGGAAATTTTTGCTTTAAACCGTTTAATGCATGGCTTTCGTCATCGTCAAACGCCATATAGCAAACACCTTTTTGCGTAGAAGCAACAATCAGGTTTCCAAAAGGACTTTCTGCAAAACTGTAATTGACGGAAAGATTTTTTCCACCGTTTTTGTATTCGGCTGGTGTCATTCCCTCAATGTTGATAAAAAGGTCGTGCAATCGTCCCGTACCTGAAAGTCCTGTTTCAAAAGCGGTGTCAAAAAGTGTAGCTTGTTGGTCGGTCAATAATTTTTTGGCGTGTTCAATGCTAATGTATTGCAAAAACTTTTTGGGTGTCGTTCCTGCCCATTCGCTAAACAAACGCTGAAAATGAAACGGACTTAAATGCACTTGCTCCGCAATTTCGTCAAGGTTAGGTTGTTCTTTGAAGTTGGCTTTTATGTACGCTATTGCTTCTGCAATTCTATGATAATTGATTTGTTGTTGCTCGTTCATTGTTCTGAATTTATGTCGCAAATGTCAGAACTAAATCGCTGTTATAAAATCCGAAACTTGCTGAATTATGTCTGTCGGGTGATGTTAGTATGGGAGTTGGTCAGAGTTGGCTATACCCTATAGGGTTGTGCTTTTTTAATTACTTCTGATAATATCATCTTCATTAAAGTAAATACCATCCTTTCCAGCAGAAATTAATTTGTAATTTAAAGAGTCCATTAATTCGTACTTATAAGGATTTTTCCAACTATCTGCTTTCCAACTTCCCCAAATTGGTTTTTGTCCGATGAATGATTCGAAGTTCTTTGGGTATACTTCATAATTACTTTTATAAAGTTCCAATTCAGTTGAGATTTCATTCATTTCTGCTTTTGTCCTATCCTCGTTGATATATTCATTAGAAATGAATTCTGCTCCTTTAAAAAGTCCAGTTGTAAAAAGGGTCAAAGTCAAAGGAAACAAAACAACTACTATGAGTAGACTAAATGCAAGGGATCTTGTTGCTGATTTTTTTCCATCACGATTCTCAATTTTGTCGTATATATCGAAAATAGCCCAAATCATAAAAATTATATGCGGTGCCCATATGGGAACAAGGTCTAGGAAGCCAACCTTTATAACTAAATAGGTCAGAACACTATTAGACAAGAAAATGACACCTCCTTTTTTAAAGTCTTTCAAGAGAAACTGTCCAACTCCTGGCAAAAAGAAAGAAATAATAAAAGGTAAAAGACTATTCATGAATGATTGGTTTACATAGTGCCTGACAACCATACAACCACAACAAACAGCAACACAATTATAGTTATACGATTTACGTATGCAATATATTACTTTTTAATAAGGTATTTAAAAATAAAAAAACGACACCTTATTGTAAAATGTAGTTTCTTATATATGCTTACTTTTCTTATATATTGCTATGAAGTCACGGATTTCTCAGATCTGGTTTGTGCATAGTCATTTTATTTCCAAATGTTTTTAATTTTAGCCCAAAGTTTATTTTTAGAATTCCGCTTGTCAATTGATTCCTTGATTATAGATTCCAAATAATCCTTATGATTTTCTTTATCTACTTTTGAACTTAAGCTGTTCTTATATTCAACTCCGATTATTGGAAATGATACCTTTTTTATATAATCCATTATCCAATGTTGTGAAAATAGAACTTGATTTTCCCTTAATTTTAATTCAGTCGCAATTTTATTTATAATATCTAAATCTTCTTTATCCGTTTTATCTACTCTGTCATAAATCATTACGCACAATGCTTCAATTAAAACATTTTTCTTTTCAGCATTTATTATTTCATCATCTATAAATTCCAAATATAAATCTATATTTTCTTTGTATTGTGCAAGCGTTAAACCCTCATCTAGTGGACAAAAAAGATAATCGATGTTTTCTGCCCATATGGTTAATAACTCTCTATCGATTTCTGGGCTATTGATGCTTCCAAATGACATTTTTTTTTCACCACATTTTGAGCACTCACTCTTAGAAAATGATAGATAATTTAATTCGAAAGCAGCCTCAATTTTTGAGACTTCTAAAGAATCTATATTTCCGCATTCACAACCTCTTTGGTATTGGTAATTCATTTTAGGTTATTAAGAACAACAATCATACCACCACAACAAACAGCAATACAATGGTAGTTATATCATTTTTATATGCTTGTTTTTTTTTATTGTTATGAAGTCACCGACTTCAGAGCTGGCTTGTACAACGGTTACCAGCTTGTTGTAGCACGTTTTTATTTTAATTCAGTTATTATATAATGTTCCAACTTTTTTACTCCTTTTCTTATTTTAAATATTCCTAACGAATATAAAATCAAATAAACAGGCACAAAAATTATAAGAACACCATATGATTCAGTTCTGATTATATCATTTAATGCTAGTGCAAAAACTAATGACATCCCCAAAAGCCAAAAAAGAACGAACCAATTCCATCCAATAAGTTTTATTTCTAGTTCAGTTTTATTCGAAGAACTTTTAATTTTTCCTTCCGCACTTGCAAATGGACTTTCAGGAAATAAGCTTTGACTTTTTTTTCGTAACCAGAACTTTTCCATACTCAATTTTCCATAAAATTCCTTTTGTTCTTGGTCAAATATATCAAAGAAAAATAGTCTATTCGGCTTGGTTTTTTGTTGCAAAAATTCAATGAATTTTGATTTTTCCTTATCTACGGTCAAGTTCAATATTTTCTTAAACCCGAAAGTTTCTAAAATTCCCATTAGTTGTGGTTTATCAAATTAGGCGCAACAACCATACAACCACAACAAACAGCAATACAAGTGTAGTTATACGATTTACGTATGCAATATATTACTTTTTAATAAGCTATTTAAACACCTTATTGCAAAATGTAGTTTCTTATATATGCTTGCTTTTCTTTTATATTGCTACAAAGTCGCAGACTTCCCAGAGCTGATTTTATTTTTAAATATAGTCGTTCACATCATCTTCAGGAATCCATTCTTTCATTTCAGGCAAAACTCTTTTTTGCATAAAATCAAAGAAGTCTGAATGTTCAGATTCGATTATATTCCAACCTTTAACATTTGTCCCAAAAGATGGGTGAAAAACAATTACATTTTCCGTCACTTTTCCATCCTCAATTTCAAATCCGACAAACGTGTCCATATCTTGTCTTCGTCCAAAGGTTAGAACTTCTCTGTTTTGCTCGCACTCAATTTTAAATCGTTCGTTTATTGAAGAATTCTGGTTAATTTCCGTTTCAAAATTCCATGGAATGAATTGAGTCAGATTCAATTTCGCGAACCAATTATATGAGTTTGGTATTTCGTATTTCATGTTCATTTTTTCAGCTTGTGCCTAACAAACATACAACCACAACAAACAACAACACAATTGTAGTTATATCATTTTTATATGCTTGCTTTTCTTTTATATTGCCCCGAAATCACAGACTTCTCAGGGTTGTGGCAACATACGTTTTCCTTTCACTCGTCTTCTAGATTATTATCTTTTGTCGGAACTAATAATACTCTAACATCAACATTCAATATGTTTGCAATTTTTCGGAGTACCTCAATGCTTGGCTGTGCATTGTTATTACAATAGTTTGTTACTACTACATAGCTTTTCCCAAGTTGTTCAGATAGCCATGTTTGAGTTCTCCCCTGTTCTTTTAGTACGTCTTTAATTCGGTTCATTTTGACCATTTATAAGTCATTTTAAAGCTTTTTTATATGGCCTAGTAATATATTTAGTACCGTATTTAACTGCTTTATATTAATATACGAAATTACAATATAAAAATATGTTGTGAAATATTATAAAATAGTATATATTTGTATTGTATTACAATATATAAATCAAATTAAGCACTATGAGCACAAGATACACCAAAGCCCATTTAGAAGAGATAGTCTTCAAACAATTAGAAAACCTAAACGCCATGCACGATTTAATTGGTATTATGAAATTCCAAAACAACCTGCTCCAAAACCTCAACAAAACCTTAAAGGACGAAATCGGGGAGTTTAAAGAGCATCAAGCCATGCATCCAACAAAGAGAAACTCAGGATTGTAATGGTTTGGATGATCCCAAATTTCAACTTCACATGAGCCTAATCAAAAAACAAAGCCGCTTGAGAGCGGCTTTCTACTCGATTATAAGCAGTACTTTTTTATTTATTCTTTTGATTTTTCCTCAATATAAGTTCTTTTATAATCGTTTACAGAGCTATAGGTGCTGTTAAATTCTGCTTCAGTAAGTTCTATTTTGTTGCAAGCGATATCTTTTATGACATAAAATATTTTTTTTCTAAATTTTCTTGAAATAATTTTAATGTCTACTCTTTTTATAAAATCTAAATCAATAACTGTTTTATCACTCAGAAAAGAGGGGCTTAATATTTTTATTTCTGGTGGCTCTTCGTTAAGCCATTTACAGGTATAAAATGATATGCCTTCTTTTATATCATTATCATAATAGGAATAATAAAAACAAGGAAGATGAACAGACTTTTTACTTTTATTTTCATGTACAGAAAAACCTTTATTTATGTTAACATAAATGGTGTCGGCTTTTAAAACCGCCTCTAAATCTTGAGCGTACAATGTTAAGCCACTAATAAGAAAAACAATTATTTTTAATATTGATTTATTCATAATTATGGTAGTTAATGTCCAAACTCTCTTGCTATGAGAACATAGCCAATATATAAAGCATAATCTCTTTGAATGACGAAATTAGCCGCAAATTCTGATGTTTTATGCAAACCAGACCAAGGATAATGCTCGTAAAAATGTTCAAAATTAAATTTTTCCAATTCTCCTAAACCAGAGCCAGTCATATCAATTATAGTTCTGTCAAGTATTTGCTGTATTCTTTCTGGCGAATATAACAATGGCATTACTGATTTAAGAATTGCACTCATAGTTGGTATATAATAGTTAGCCATAAAAATGTGATCATCATTATTAAATCTTTCTTTCAATATGTATGCAAACGTATCTGCTGAATGACTATACGTCAAAGGTAATGCCAAACTTTTATCCTTAACCTGAAGTAAGGTTATGTTTGCATGAATAGCTTCATGAATTATAGTTTTAGCTATATCTATAAATGAAGATGTTTCTAAATGGGTTTTATCTATTGAAATTGTTATTAAATTATTTTTAATGCTAGTTGGATTACCATCAACCGATTCTATTATTGCAGTCGTACAACCATTTGGGTTTTCCGCATCCCCACATTGTAAATTGTCTTGAATTTCAAATTTAACTGTAAACCTACTATCTTCTCCAAAAACATCGATAAACAACTTTTTAAACTCTGTAGTTTCTATAAGTTTATTATAAACATTCATAAAAACCTCTTTATCACGCTCAGTCGTATTAGGGTCAACATCGGGTTTAACTCCACTTAAATCAACATTAAATGGAGATCGGAAGGATTCTATAAAATCAAACTCTTGGCCGACCATTAAAGCCTCAATAGCATTATTACCAAACTCTATAGCTTCGGCAGAAAATGAGTTTATTTTAAGCAAATCATATAATTGAAAGGCATACTGCCCATTTTCCCATTTATCAATCCATAACCTTTCTGGATGGTTCAAGCCTAATCTATTTTTAACAATGTCTATTTTTATCAGTTCTTCACTATCAAAAGGCGATGGCGTAGGTGAGGTTGTTGAGCCACCAGTGCCTCCATAAGTAGTTCCACCAATAGTTATGGTAGCCGTATTACCTTCATGATATTCCTTATAATCTTCGTCATAATAAAGAACAGTTTCGCAATGTCCGGCGGTTAGTACCCAACCATAGTCAAATTCAATTAAATTACTATCACCATTTGTGAAATGGGATCCGGTTCTAACATATTCATAGGAATAAACACATACATATGCTGTTTTTGTTTTTGAAAATAGCGAACTGAAAGATAAATTTAAAGGTTTGATAGAGGTTTTCATTGATAAAGATTTAAAATCTTTATATTTTAACTCATTTGCAGAATAATCGTAATTTACCAAATAGGCGTCATATTCGTTTTGGTCGTTCAGCTCGAACATGACATTGGTTATTTTCTCGTCAGCTCCCTGAATTATGGGAAAGGTGTAGGAATGGTAATCGCCGTTTTGTATGTATGTGGCCGAATCTGTATATATGGTAAAGTCGTATTCTTTGTTGTAGACGTTTTTGCCTGTCTGTTTGGCTGATTTGTTTTTAATGAGTTCGTTGTTGAATTCCTTTAACCTTGAAACAAGCTTGGTGTTTTTTTCAATATTTGTTTTTGAATAATGCTTGAGAGTTAGGGTTGGCTCTTGCTCATCAACTGAAATGGTTTCTTCTTGGGCGCTATCTTTTTCACAATTGGTAAGTAATAGTCCAATTGCAAATGATGTAAGTCCGAACCTGAGTAATTTTCTCAATTTGTTTTTCATATGTTCCGTTGTTAAAACCTAGTTAATAATCTTCGTACAACCACAATAAATAGCAACACAATTATAGCTACACTATTTATGTATGCAATATATTACTTTTCAATAAATTGCCCTACATAAATGTAATGTTTTTATTATAAAATTCAATAGTTTTAATATAAACTTCTATTGTTTAGAGGAACTATATCCTAACATCGACTGTAAAATGACTCCCTTGAATCCATTTTATAAAAAAATAGAACTATTAATTCACCTCAATCCAAATATTGAACTGGTTTAAACTTTTGTCGATTGGCTGCAAAATGATTTTTTTTTGCACCGAATTTTACCTATTTTTTTCACTTCGCAACACCAATCTGATTTACATCTACAAACATTTCTTTATAATATTCAAGTTGTTTCCAACCCCATTTTAGGTGTTTCTTAGGGCTTTCTTCGAGTCTCCTTCGACATTCCTTCGAGGATTGTTCGTAAAAACCCCTATTTTACGAAGGATTCCCGAAGAATCCTCGAAGGAATGTCGAACAAGGTATGGGGCAAATATGTGCATTTCATCGATTTTTTGCGAGAATTTTGCTAAAAACACAGGTTTTAGGGTTGTAAAATGTCTTTGTATGTGGGGTACATTCAATGTCATTAAGTTAAGGAGAAGTGGGTCAGGAATGCAGTCGAAACCTCCATCAAGTCCTTTTTTGTTAAGCATTTCGACAAGCTCAATGTGACAATTTAGAATAAACAGGCTTAACTTATTTAGAATAAACAAGCTTAACTTAATGACATTGGGGCTGCGTTAGCGATAGAAACGGATAGCTTTTGGCGAGTACGCGCAGCGAGCCAAAACTAGTAGTGGATAGCGCGACCCCCAAGGGTAACGCCCAAAACATTATTCGAAGCGGATGGCTTTTACCGGCGATATTTTGGTGATGATGTACGAGGGTACCAAAAGCATGAGCAAACACAGGAGCATGGTGCCTATGTTTAAAGCCACAATGTAGCCCACTCCTATGTAAACAGGGGCTTCGGTGACGTAATATACGCTGGGGTCTAATGGGAAGAGCTTGAAATATTTTTGCGCAAACAACAGGCTTAAACCTATCAGGTTGCCCCAGAAAAGACCTAGTATAATGAGGTAACTGGCGTTGTATAAAAACAATTTCCGGATGCTCCAATTGTTGCTTCCCAAGGCTTTTAAAATGCCTATCATTTGGGTGCGTTCCAGGATTAAAACCAGTAATGCGGTAATCATATTGATGCCGGCTACCAAAATCATGATGCCAATAATCCCATAAATGTTTTTATCGAAAATGTTTATCCACTCAAAAACGGAGGCGTATTTTTCGGTGATGGTTTGGGTATTAAGCGTTGATGGCGTGCTTCGGTAAATTTCGATGCCTTTTGTGGGAAGTTGGTCGTAATCGTCTATAAACACCTCAAAATTGCCTATTTGATCGTCGTTCCATTGATTAATACGCTGGATATGGCGAATATCACCCAAAAGGTATTGCGCATCCAACTCCTGAAACCCCGAATTGTAAATACCTGTGATTTTATAGGTAATGATGTTGGGCAGCTTTTCGGCATCCTCTTTAGGGAACACCATTTGAAAGGTATCGTTTACTTTAAACCCGAGCCTATTGGCTAAATATTGTGAGATTAAAACATCTTCGTTTCTATCTTTGGTATAATCCGGTAGTTTCCCTTCAACTAAAAAGTCCTTAAAGTATGCCCAGTCATAATCGGCACCCACACCTTTTAGGTAGGCTGCTTCAAAATCGGTTTCGGTGCGAATAACACCAAATCTGGAAGCCACGGCCTGAATGTGTTTCACGCCTTCAACCGACTTAAATTCGGGGTAAAAATCCTGTTTTTTAGATATAGGGAATAAACTTTCTTGCGAATTGTTGCTATCGTAATTGGAGATGGTCACATGCCCATTAAACGCCACGACTTTATCACGGATTTTTTGCTGAAGCCCGATACCTGTTGCTATGGCAACCATCATCACCACCATACCGATAGTAATTGCTGCAATACCAATTTTTATTATTGGTGCCGAAACACTACTTTTATACGCTTTGCTGCCTATTATACGTTTAGCTAAAAAAAACTCGTAATTCAAAATATACTATGCGGTTTAATGTTGTCAAAAATACAGTTTTATTATTTGTTTTAGGAATGATTTCTTGCGGAAACTTTTCGAAGGAGAAAATTGAGAGTTTAAAGACGGAAGAGTCAAGAGACAAGAGACAAGAGACAAGAGACAAGAGACAAGACCCAACAACCAACAACCAACAACCAACAACCATAGTCGGTGCAAACCAAACAGATGCTTATTTACCATTGCTAAAAGGCAAACGTGTTGGTATTGTGGCTAATCAGACGTCAGTTATCTTTAAAGAGAGACATGAGACGAGAGACGAGAGACAAGAGACAAGAGACAAGAACCAAGAGACAAGACCCAAGACCCAAGACCTAAAACCCAGTACACAGTACCCAGTACACAGTACCCAGAACCCAGAACCCAACACCCAACACCCAACACCCAGCCACACCCACCTAGTAGATTCCTTACTATCACGAAACATAAACATAAAAACCGTTTTTGCCCCGGAGCATGGTTTTAGGGGGACTGCCGATGCTGGCGAACATATTAAGGATGGTGTGGATACCAAAACGGGTGTTCCTATTGTGTCGCTTTATGGTGATAATAAAAAGCCGAAACCAGAACAACTTAAACATATTGATGTGATGGTTTTTGATATTCAAGATGTCGGCGCACGGTTTTACACCTATATTTCCTCATTGCATTATGTCATGGAAGCTTGTGCCGAAGCCCATATACCTCTACTGATTTTAGACCGCCCCAACCCCAACGGCCATTACGTTGATGGGCCAATTTTGGAAATGGAGCATAAAAGTTTTGTGGGCATGCACCCCATTCCCGTGGTTCATGGCATGACTATTGGTGAATATGCTACTATGATAAACGGTGAAAAATGGCTAAAAAATGGTGTTTCATGTGAATTGAAAGTGATTCCTATTAAAAATTACACCCACCAAACAGCTTATAGTTTACCCATAAAACCGAGTCCGAATTTGCCAAACGACACAGCTATTAACCTATACCCGAGTTTGTGCTTTTTTGAAGGCACGAATGTGAGTGTGGGACGTGGAACAGATAAACAGTTTCAAGTGTTTGGGAGTCCGTTTTTAGATAAAACCAAATATACTTACTCCTTTACCCCACAACCCAACGAAGGTGCTAAACAGCCTCCATATCAAAATAAAGTTTGTTACGGAATGAATTTATCCCATACTAAAAAATTAAACGGATTGGATTTAAGTTACCTAATAAATGCCTATCGAGCTACTCAAAATAAATCTGAATTCTTTAATTCGTTTTTTACGAAATTGGCAGGAACAAAAAAATTGCAACAGCAAATTGAAGATGGCTTAACGGAAACCGACATAAAAGCATCGTGGCAACAGGGATTGGATGGGTTTAGGAAAGTTAGGGATAAATACTTGATTTATGAGTGATGATTTACGATTGACGAATTACGAATTACGATTTACGGATTATGGATTATGAATTTTGAATTATGTTTCACGATTAACGATTGACGATTGACGATTGACGATTGACGATTGACGATTGACGAATTACGAATTACGAATTATGGATTATGAATTTTGATTAACGAATTTTTGATTGATGTTTCACATTTCACGATTTACGAGTGACGAATTACGAATTACGAATTATGGATTATGAATTATGAATTATGATTAACGAATTTTGATTTATGTTTCACGTTTTCACGATTCACGTTTTCACCTTTCACGATTCACCATTTCACCTTTCACGATTTACAAAATGAAAAGAATTATTGCTTCCTTAATGCTCCTTTTAAGCGCTATAGGGTTTAGTCAAACCATCGAAAAACCAAGTGAGGTTAAAACCAAGACAGCCAAAAAGCTGGCTAAAAAATTTCTGCGGAAAAACAGAATAGCTGGCATGTCTATTTCGGTATCCCAGCATGGTGAACTTATCTGGTCCAAAGGCTTTGGATATTCAAACAAAAACCCTAAAACCCCTGTAAAACCAGACACTACCATTTTTAGAATAGCCAGTATCTCTAAATCCATAACGGCACTTGCTTTGGCGAAATTAGTTGACAACAAACTTATTGACTTAGATTCCAGCATTTATAACTACATACCCGATTACCCAAAACAACCCTACGATTTCACGGTGAGGCAACTGGGAGGTAATTTAGCCGGCATTCGCCATTACAGAGACGACACCGAATATGCTTTAAACAAAAAAATGAGTATTACCGAAGGCTTGGATTTGTTTAAGAACGACCCACTTTTATTTGAACCTGGTACGCAATTTAATTACAGTTCCCATGGTTTTGTGCTACTAAGCGAGGTTATTCAAAAAGTCAGCAACAAACCTTTTGATGTCTTCGTTAACGATTCCATCTTTAAATCTTTGCAAATGAACCATACCATGATGGATATCTCTGATGCCATGGTTCCAAATAAAACGCAATTTTATAGCGCAACCACATTCAAGAAACCCGTGTTTGCCAAAGCTGTTGCCAACGAATATAAAGTGGCTGGCGGTGGCTTTTTGTCAACTTCAGAAGACGTTATAAAGTTTGGAAACGAAATAATCTCACCCCAACTGGTATCTAAAGAAGCACTTTCAGAAATCATTACTTCACAACGTTTAAAAACGGGAAAAATAACAGGTTACGGCATTGGTTTTTCGATAGGACATTCAAAAAATGGGACGCCAAAATATTACCATACAGGTGGTGGTGTTGGCGCTTCCTCTATTTTGTTGGTGTATCCTAAAGAGGAACTGGTTATTGCCGTTTTAACCAATTTAACAGGGGTTTCCATGAAAGATTTTGGAGAGGAGCTTGAAGCTATTTTTATTGATTAGTAACCGTAGGTTTTCTGTACTTTTGAAATGGTTGCTTCAATAAACCTTTAATTGTGCTGTTTTCTTTTTCATCTGGAAACACATCGACCCCGTAAATTAATTGGTCTCTGTCTAATTCCATATACGTTCCCAAAAGCCTATCCCAAACTGAAAAGATATTGCCATAATTGGAATCGGTGTAAGGCAACCTATAATGATGGTGCACTTTATGCATATCGGGCGACACCAGCACGTAACTTAAAATACGATCCACTTTTCTAGGTAATTTTATATTGGCATGCGTAAATTGTGTAGCTACCACAGACATGGACTGATACAACAGTACAATCCCCATAGGCGCACCAATAATTACAACACCCATCAGCGTGAATGTAAACCGAATAACGCTTTCTAAAGGATGATGTCTGTTTGCCGTGGTGGCATCTACTTTATGATCGGAATGATGCACTAAATGCACCATCCAAAGAGGTTTGACTTTATGTTCTACAAAATGAGGCAAGTAAGCCCCGAAAAAATCCATTAAAAACACGCCTAAAACAATATACAACCAAAGGGGCATTTCGGGCAGCCAATTTAAAACCCCGAAGTTGTTTGCCATGACCCAATCTGCCGATTTCAACAATAAAAAAGCTAGTGAAAAATTGACAATAATGGTTGTTAAGGTGAAAAATATATTAGGAACCGCATGTTGCCATTTTTTATAATTGAATCTGAATAATGGAACAGCACCTTCCAAAAGCCAAAAAAAAGTCAATCCTCCCACTAAAATCAAGCTTCGGTGTGATGATGGAATCGTTTCAAAATAGTTTAAAAGAGTTTCCAATGGGTTGCTTTTTATTCTAAATATAGTGAAAAAGGTGTGAAGTTGTAAAGCTGTAAAGTTGTAAAGTTGCAAAGTGGCAAAGATTCAAAGTGGCAGAGTTGCAAAGACTCAAAAAAGAAACATGTTATTCCAGCATCTGTGTTTAGATTAAATTCCACTGCAACTGAATACTGAATACTGAATACTGCGACTGAATACTGCGACTGCGACTGAACACTGAATACTGCGACTGAACACTGAAAACTAACCCCTAATCCGTTTCTTCATTTCTTCAACAATATTAAAAGCAGCAGGGCAAATGGCAACATTCTTCAACGTTAAGTTAGAAATTTGCTGAAACTTTTTTCTATCGGTATGTGGAAACTCGCGGCATGCTTTGGGGCGTACTTCGTAAATAGCACAATAATTATCAGCTCCTAAAAAAGTACAGGGCACACTTTGCAGCACGTAATCGTTATCTTCATCAATACGTAAATACTGATTGATAAACTGCTGTGTTTTCATTTTAAAATGCTTGGCAATACGCTCAATATCCTTGTCGGTAAACAACGGGCCTGTCGTTTTACAGCAATTGGCACAGTCTAAACAATCGGTGCGTTTAAACTCAGCCTCATGTAAGTCCTGCATCACATAGTCTAAATTTTTAGGCGGCTTGCTTTTTAGCTTGGCAAAGAATTTTTTATTCTCGTTATGCTTATCTTTGGCGAGCTTTGGAAGATTGCTTATTATTTGTTCCAAGTTTCAGGTTTTTAGTTCGAAGTTAAAAATAGAACAAAACTTTAGAATATTTACGATTTTTGATTAACGATTTTTGATTGACGATTGACGATTGACGATTTACGATTGACGATTTACGATTTATGATTTTTAGTTACGTTTCACATTTCACGATTCACGAATCAATATTTATACACATAGATTTCCGTCTTCACGGAAATGAAAAATAAAAATTTTCTATGAAAGACCTTTTCGGAAAAGCCTTGCTAGATTACCAAAACGGACATTATACCGAAGACATCATCACGTCTACCAACATATCGGAGGAAGATGACCTACCGCTCCCCTATTTGTTTAGGGAATTTAAGGAGATGCCCAAACAGGAACAAAAAGCATTGAAATTAGCAAAAGGCCGTGTTTTGGATGTGGGATGTGGTGCGGGAAGCCATAGTTTGTATTTGCAGGAAAAAGGATTTCAGGTAAAGGCGATTGACATATCAAAAGGCGCTATAGAAGTTGCTAAACAACGTGGGGTTTTACATGCTGAAGTAAAAAATATTTTAGATGAATCTGAAAGGTTTGATACCATATTACTTTTAATGAATGGCACAGGGATTTTTCAGGAATTGGTAAACGTATCAAAATACTTAACGCATTTAAAAAGCTTATTAAATCCAAACGGACAGATTTTAATTGATTCATCTGACATTAAATACATGTACGAAGACGAAGATGGTGGTTTTTGGATGGATATGAATGCCAATTACTACGGTGAGCTCGATTATTATTTAAGTTATAAAGGCAAACAAGAAGCCCCTATGAAATGGCTGTATTTAGATTTTGAAAAACTGCAATTGGCCTGTGAAACTGTTGGGTTGACATGTGAATTGGTTTTAGAAGGTGATCATTTTGATTATTTGGCTCGCTTAATTCCTGCGTAGGTAGGAATCTCATAATTGAGAAACTAAATTGCTTACTCCAGTTTTGTTGTAGCTTCTCCATTGATTGAAACGAATTTTATTTTACTTAAACCATCAAAAGGTTCTACTCTAAATTTATATGTAATTTCAAAAGGGCAACTACAAAAACAATACATTCCATAATTAGTAAACATAATATTTATTGTATTATCATTATAAACTGAAACATCAGCTAAAAAATCTTGACAACAATTAGTATAGACTAAAGCTTTTATTACCCATTCATTCTTCTTTTTAGTTATTTGAATAATTTTATTTGGTTTTGGTTCCGATTCATTATCTAAACAATCTTTCACATTAAATTCTTCAAAAAAAAGTCCATAGGATTTAGCTCCTTGCTGATTACTTGTTTGAGGCAGAATTGTATTTCCAATTAAAATGTTTCTAAAATTAGGGTTCTTAAAAATAATAGTATCTGTTTTGTAAACTGGCTTATCAGCATATGGCTCAATATTTTTCCTTATAAATATGGAATCATTTTGAGCTCCAATAAAATTGAGGTAAAAAAATGAAATAATTAAGACTAGCCTTTTCATTTAAACAAGAATTTCAATTAAAAAGATTCCTGCTTTCGCAGGAATGACAAAAAATTAATTTTTGAACCTATAATGACCAATAATTTTAAAATCAAACAAACAATCTTCTAAAACTTGTCCTGCACCAATATTATGAACAATCAAATAGCGCTTTCCATCGTTTGATTTCTTATTAACGACGATTCCAATATGCGTTATGGCGCCACTTAAATTCCAACAAACGACATCTCCTGGAATATAGTCTTTAGCATTATTGGTTATTGGCTTATCAGCTCCTTGACGTTCAAAATAAGTCATTAAATTTGGAACCCGTCTATGGTCAATATTCTTGTCAGGCGTTTTTAACCCCCATGTTTTTGGATACCATTTAAAATGGGCTTTCATATCTTCATGTACTTCCTTCTGCAAATCCACACCCATTTTTCTATAGGCCCTTATTATGACATCTGTACAAACCCCTTTATTTGCAGGAACATCACCATTGGGATAAGGTATTGAGAAATAACTGGGATCGTAAGTCACTTTTTGCTTGGTTAATTCCAAAGCAGCTTGTGAAAGATTTAATTTTTGAATGGCTTTCTGCGAAACACAAAAATTAAAACAAAAAAATACAATAATTAAGAATAGTCTTCTCATTTAAATATGAATTTCGATTGAAAAGGGGGGCTGTCTAAAAAGTTTGATCACTTTACAACTATAAGATCCCCCACCTTCGTGAGGATTAAAAGTCAAATTTATAAGTAGCACCCGCTAAAAACTGAGCACTTTGCACCGGAAAGTTTTGCCATTTATGATACCCTTCATTCGCCATATTATTCGCTTTTACAAATATGGAAAGTTGGTCGTTTACATGATACCCTACATGGGCATTGGCATCGAAATAACTATCTAAAGTTACGGTAAATGGTGTGGTAGCCGTCGACCCATCATTTAAAAAGAATTGGTCCTTACGCTCGCCCACATAAAACAAATTAGCCCCAGCAAACCATTTTTCGCTTATTTGATAATCTAAAAACAAAGAGCCTTTAAAATCCGGTAAGTTCCATGCTTCGGCTTCATCATCGGTTGTATAGCTGAATGTTTCTGCTTTTAAAGCCAATTTAAAGTTTCTGTTCACATCTACATTTATTTCTCCTGCAACTCCTAAAGTTTTCACATTATCGTAAACAATACCGAACGAGTTGCCATACGAATAATCTTGAGTGGTTAAAGTGATTTCGTTATTTCTAAACAAAGCCTTACTTCTATCGGCTACATAATGTCCGCTAATGTTATAACTAACATTGCTGGTTACTTTTCCTTTTAAACCAACATACGCGTTATACAGTTGGTCGGTCGGGGTGATAAACAACGTTGGTGATACAAACGGATTTTCGGTTGCAAAACCATAATACGAGTTTTGAATTAAATCACCTTGAATACCACCGTAAGCAATCAGTACATCGTTTACCAATCTATACGTTCCCGTTACATTGGGGTATAAATAAATTTTACTATCATTCGCTTCATTATCTCTCATGTAAAACAACGATGCTCCTAAATTCAAGGTTAAATCGTCTTGTTTTAATTCGTATGTTGACGAAACACCTACTTGAATATTTCCGTAATTCAGTTCATCAACGGTATTATAACCTCTATCAAAACTTCCGCCTAAATAATCAATCACCACATCGGTTGCAATTTCAAAATCGTTGATAGGCACATCTACTTTTGTTTTAAATGTAAACCTGTTTTCTGCTGAACCTTGGTTATCGCCAAAACGCCTGAACAGGAAACTTGCGGAATTAATATAGGTATCTTCAAAAGACACATCGCCACCCAAATGGGCATTAAAAAAAGAATGGTCAACTTCAATATTATTGGATTGCGATACAGCCAGTTGCGACTCCGGAACGCCATACCAATTATATCTTTGGTATCCTACCCCACCTTCAACATTCCACGCCAAATCCCGTAAGCGTGATGCGTAGTTCACGTTTGCTTTTGAATTTAAAAAATCATCATCATAAGACAGCCCTTCGATACCTCCTCCAGAGGAATGATGGCTTACATAACCACCCACGCTTTCGGTACGACTGATGGCATGGTTTAAATACACTTCACCTAAAATGGTGGTGTAGGTACCAACGCCCAATGTCGCATAGTTATCATATAACTTGATAGGTTTTGCTTTATCTACAGTCGCAGCTTTACCTTTAGCTGGTGTAAACGTAGATGCTACCGGAAATGAAAATATATTGTATTTAATTTCCTTTTTAGTTTGGGTAGTTTCGTCATTCAACGAAGGTACTTCCTTTACCTTAAAAGCATCCGATATGGTTGGTGTATATGGTTTTACAACATCAATAACTCCAGTATTAATAGTATCGGTGGTTTTCTTTTGTGAAAACACAAGAGTTACACTAAGTGTAAAAACGACTAATATGATATTTTTTATGTGCTTACGCATACTTTTTTTTATTTACGATTGACGATTTTTGATTTACGATTTATGATTGACGATTGATGATTGACGATTGATGATTGACGATTGATGATTGACGATTCACGATTCACATTTCACGTTTCACGATTAACATTTAACGATTTTTGATTGACGATTCACGATTTTTGATTCCCGTTTCACGATTGACGATTTATGGTCCCGTTTCACGACTCACCAACAACCATCAACCAACACCCAACACCCAAAAAACTAATTACCTCCCGTTTGAATGGACGAATTAGTCTTTGCTTCTTGTGCTTTAATTTTACTTAATTCTGCTTTTGCTTCTGTAACCACATCATTAAACTCCGTGAAATTTTGAATCACACTTTCTAAAATATAAGTGGCTTGAAAGGCATCTTTTAGAGCATAAAAATTCTTTGCCATAAGCACTAATCCTTTGGCACTATAATATTTATAACCTGAAAAATCTTTTGCTAATTTTTGAACCGCTGTATTTGAAGCTTCATAATTGGCTTCTTTGTTTTTAAAGTATGCATTATAGTACAACGCTTCGGCTGCCGTTTCGCCCGTTGCAACCGTTTCTACTTTTGCATAAGCTTCTTTTGCTTTGGTTTCATTGCCTGTTTTTATGGCTGAACGTGCTATAATAACATTAGCATCGGCTTTAATTTTGTTATCAATAGTTGAATTAGCCAACACTTTTTCAGCATAAGCTACTGCTGTGTCGTAATTTTCCAATTGATAATTTGCTTTCATTAAGTTTGATTGTGCAAATACCACATTCTGCGGAAAGTTGGCTTCATCTTCCAAACGCTCCAATAACGGCATGGCTTTGTTCCAGCTTTTGGTTTCCAAATAAAATTGCGATAATCGAGACAATGCTTCTTCTGAAAATTCACTTCTTGACGTATCAACCACATATTTATAATGAGGTGCTGCATTGTCCTTCAATCCCTTTTTATAATACATTTGAGCTATGTAAAAATGCGCCTGTAATGCATGTAAACCGTTAGGAAATTGGTTTATATAACCGTTGAATTGCGTAATGGCTCTATCGGTGTTGTTTTCTAAATACTGCTTTTCGGCAGCTTCGTAAGTAGCATTGTCTAAATCGGCATCGGTTACCTCCACATATTTTAAGGTTTTTACCCAACTGGCGTATTCATTAACACGGCCCAAATCAATATAAATTAATCGTGCCGTTGCTACCGCTTGTACCGCTTCCGGTGTTTCTGGGTAATCACTTGCTACTTGCTTGAATTTACTTAGTGCTTGCTCATTATTACTACCGTTATAATACACCAAACCTTGACGCAATAAGGCTTTTGGCACAAACGAACTCATTTTGTATTCTGAATTCAGACGATTGTAAACCTGCATCGCCTTATCGGTATCACCAGCTTTTACGTAGGTATTACCAAGTTCGTACATGGCATCATCGCGAAGTTTAGATTTTGGATATTCTGTAATAAACTGCTCTAATTCTTTTATTTTTTTAGACTCTTGCCCCACATAACCTGAACTTATGGCTTTTTGGAAAAAGGCATAATCGGCATCGCTAGTGCCTAATTTAATAGCACTTTCATAAGCATTGATAGCATTTTTATAGTCGCTTGACACAAAATAGGCATCGCCTAAACGCAGATAAGCATCATTCAATCTGACATTCCCTGTTCCTTTGTTTGATGCAATAAATTGGTTGAAATACTGGGCGGTTTGTGAGTAGTTTTTCAGCTTAAAATAGGTGTAAGCTAAATTATAATCTATGTTTTTATATTCTGGTGTAACTGTCGCAGCCGATTGTTGCTGAAACTGTTTAAAACTGATTAAAGCCGCATCATAGTTGGTTAAATTATAATCGGTTTCTGCTTTCCAAAAAGTTGCTCTTGCTGTAAAACTAGCATCGCGTGGTTCTTTTAAAGATGCTTCAAAAAGATTTTTGGCTTCTAAATAATTGCCTTCATTATACAATTCCAAACCTCTGTAAAACGCTACTTTTTGATAGGCTACTTTATTCTCGAAGCTCTTTTTGCCTTCTAATAATCTAAGGGCTTCTTTGTAGTTTTTAGAGGTGATATACGAATCAATCAACAAGGTTTCAATTTCTTCTTTGTAAGTTGTTTTAGGATATTTGTCTAAATACCCCGCTAAAACTTGTGGTGCCGATTGATATGGGTTCCCTATGTCGTAACTGATTTTCGCATAGTTTAACCAAGCGTCTTCCTGGATCTTTAAATCGAAATCCATTTCGGAAGCATTTTTAAATGCATTTAAAGCTTCCTGCTTTTTGTTTAATTTGATATAACTTTCACCTAAATGGTAATAGGCGTTTTGGGCAATGGCATTGGTGCCTCCTATTATTTTATTGAATTCTGAAATGGCTTTTTCGTAATCGCCTTGTTTATAATGGGCATATCCTAATTGATAAAAATCGGTGTTACTCCATTTTCCGTTTTTGCCTTTGTAAGCTTCCAAATAAGGAATGGCTTCGGCATATTGTTTTAAGTTAAAATAGCTTTCTCCAATAATTTTTGATAGTTCCGATACCTCATTTTTATCACTGCTCTTCAATTTATCTTTTGCCAGTTGAATGGCTTTTTCAAAATTCCCTAATTTAAAATTTAGATCTGCTTGATAATATGACAACTTCTCTTTGTACTGTTCTTGGTCGCTTACTTGTTCAAAATACTTATTGGCATTCTCGTAATCATCACCTTCATAAGCCATAAAACCAATATAATATTTAGCTTGTGACCCGTATTCTTTAGAGTTTTCAACGCGTGTTAAATACTGCTTCGCTTCTTTATATTGTTTACTTGAAAACGCTGAATAGCCATTGTTGAAATAAAACTTTTCTTTTTCATTTCTTCCCAGTGCGTTTTCATCAACTTTATCGTACCACTTTCTGGCATAGGCATATTTTCCGTTGGTAAAATAATAATCGGCCACATCAACATAGGCGGTATTCCGCTTGGTGCTTGTTGGGTAGTCCTTTACAAAATCCTCTACCAATTGGTCTGCATTTTGCTGATTTAAACGTACGGCACAGTTGGCAATATAATAGGCACAATCGGACAATAAAACCGCTTCTTTAGTGTCCTTTTTCACACTTCCAAACAAGGATTGTGCTGCAAGATATTGTTGGTTATTATAAAGCGACAAAGCTTTTTGATACTCTACTAAATTGCTAGTATAAGTGGCAGATTGTTGCGCCCATATTTGAAAACTAAAACTTATGGCAACCAAAAGGGAAACACTGTTTTTTATAGTCATTAACGATTCTTTTTTAATTTAAACCCAAAGATAATTTAATACAAATCTTATAACGCAACAATTGTGCTATAATTATAAACCGACTTATTAAAAGTTGAAAAAACAGTTTGCAGTGTTCAGTCTCAGTTTGCAGTTGCAGTCGCAGTTTTCAGTTTGCAGTGTTCAGTTTGCAGTGTTCAGTCACAGTCGCAGTTGCAGTCACAGTCGCAGTTACAATTGCAGCAATCAGAAAAAAAACGCTTTGCAGCTTTAAATCTCTGAAACTTTGAAACTTTGAATCTCTGCAGCTTTGAATCCCTGAAACTTTGAATCTTTGCAACTCTGCAACTTTGAAACTTTGAAACTTTTTACTTTTAACTTTCAACTTTCAATTTTTATATAATACTTTTACATCACAAAATATACTTTACATATGTCAAATCCTATTTTACAATTAAAAAATGTATCTATATATCAAGGTGATAGCTTGGTACTTTCTAAGGTGAATGTTGAAATTAATAAAGGTGAATTCGTATATTTAATTGGAAAAACGGGTACCGGAAAAAGTAGTTTTATGAAAACACTTTACGGTGATTTACCTTTAACCGAAGGCGAAGGACATATTGTGGATTTTGATTTAAAAACACTGAAAGAAAACGATATTCCTTACTTAAGACGTAAATTGGGCGTTGTTTTTCAAGATTTCAAACTACTATCGGACAGCACAATAAACGAAAACTTACTATTTGTTTTAAGGGCGACCGGTTGGAAGGACAAAAACGAAATGAATAAACGCGTAGAAGAAGTTTTAAGTAAAGTAGACATGAAAACCAAAGGCTTTAAATATCCGCACGAGCTTTCAGGTGGCGAGCAACAGCGTGTAGCTATCGCCAGAGCCTTGCTTAATAACCCCGAGCTTATCCTTGCCGATGAGCCTACTGGAAACTTAGACCCTCAAACCAGTATAGAAGTTATGGAGGTTTTACAGGAAATCAATAAAAATGGCAATACCATTTTAATGGCTACCCATGATTATGCTTTGCTTTTAAAATATCCTAGTAAAACGCTGAAGTGTGAAGATAGTCAGGTTTTTGAAGTGGAGCAGAGAAAGGGGTGATTATGTACAGGTTTCTTAAAAAGAATATAAAATCACTAATACCTAAAAAAATTTTATTTAAAAACGAATTACTTCTCCGCAAGTTTTATGGTATTTTATATTTAGGAAACAAACACGAATGTAACGTATGCAACAAAAAACTTAAAGCATTTATACCTCTAGGAACCAACGACTTAATATGTCCGTTTTGCGGAAGTTTAGCACGCAATAGAAGACTTTGGGACCTACTTAATAAAGAAGGAGACATTCAAGGGAAACTCCTTCACTTTTCGCCTTCAAGAAGCCTTTACAGAAACCTAAAAAAGATAAAATCTATTGATTATTACAGTAGTGATTTTGAAAATGAGTTTTTAGCAGATTATAAATTTGATATCACCAATATTAATCAGGAATCGGAAAAATTTGACACCATCATTTGTTATCATATATTGGAACATATTATTGATGACCATAAAGCAATGGACGAACTTTATAGAGTATTGAAGCCTAACGGGAAAATTTACATCCAAACCCCATTTAAAGAAGGCGCTATCTATGAAGATTTTTCGATTGTTTTACCAGAAGATAGGTTAAAGCATTTTGGACAAGACGATCATGTTAGGGTTTATTCTGTTGAAGGATTAACAAACCGATTAGAAAATGCGGGTTTTAATGTTTCTGTAAAATCATTCAATAATTTAGATAATAATCTTTACTTTGGTTTTAAATCACCCGAAACAGTTTTAATTGCTACAAAATAATGCTCTCAATATTAATACCAACCTTTAATTATGATATTGTTCCTTTAGTTAAAGAAATACATAATCAATGTGTTGAAAACAGTATTGAATTTGAAATATTAGCATATGATGATGCCTCAGAGTTTTATACTTCTGAAAATAAAATTATATCACATCTATCAAATACCACTTACGAAATATCACAAACCAATTTAGGTCGAATTGCAGCTAGACAACAATTGGCAAACACTGCCAAATACGACTGGTTATTATTTTTAGATGCAGATGTGCTGCCTAAAAGTGAGCAGTTTATTCAAAACTATTTAAATACTTTAAAAACGAATGTTGACGCTATTTATGGTGGCTTTGCATATCATGAAGAACCACCAAAAAGTAATCACACATTACGCTGGAAATACGGAAAAACCAAAGAGCAAGTATCATCATTAATAAGAAACAAAACACCTTATAAAATTGTCATTTCAGCAAATTTTTTAATTAAAAAAACTGTATTTTTAAGTATCAATTCACAGATTGAAAGTAAAGATTATGGCTACGATAATTATTTTGGTGCGTTATTAAAAGCTAGAAACACCAAGGTTTTTCACATTGACAACGAAGTATTTCACTTAGGTATTGAAGACAACAGCACCTATTTAAAAAAAATAAAACAAGCCGTTGAAACCTTGCATCATTTGTATATAACATCAAAAATTACTAGTTGCGAAAATGATTTGCTTGAACTGTTCAAAACCTTCAAAAAGAATAAGTTACACATTGTTTTTGGATTATTTTTCAAATGGTTTCAAACTTCATTTGAAAAGCAGCTAACGGGTAAAAATCCATCCATCACATTGTTACAGTTATACAAATTGAGCTACATTTGTTATATAGACCACCATATATGACGCCATATTTTTCAGTAGTAATCTCATTATATAACAAAGAAAAGCACATTCAATCTACCATTGAAAGTGTGCTGGCGCAAAGCTTTGTTGATTTTGAAATTGTTGTGGTTAATGATGGTTCAACTGATAATAGTGAAGCAATTGTAAGATCAATCAATGATAAACGTATTCAAATTTATTCTCAAGAAAATAAGGGCGTTTCTGCTGCAAGAAACTTGGGAATTGAAAAAGCAAAAGCAGAATTAGTTGCCTTTTTAGATGCTGATGATTATTGGTATCCAAACCATTTAGAAACTTTAAAAACTTTGTATAAAATATTGCCTAATTGTGGGTTATATGCCACGGCTTATGTGAAACAATTTAATACAGTCAAAATAAACTCCATTTATAAAAATATTCCAACAACACCCAATTGGATGGGCATTGTGGCCGATTATTTTGAGTCGAGCCAAATAAATAGCATCGCTTGGACATCTGCAGTTATGATTCCTAAAAAAGTTTTTGATACAATTGGAAATTTTGATACAAAGATTACGCTTGGTGCGGGTGAAGATACGGACTTGTGGATACGAGTGGGTTTAAAATATGATGTGGGTTTTTGTAATACTGTGACGGCTATTCATAATTTGCATTCTGATAATAGGGTTTCAAATACCAATACTAATATGCGGCAGTTTATCAATCTCGATGCTTATGAAGCCACAGCACACTCAAAGCCTTCATTAAAAAAGTATTTAGATTTTAATAGGTATTCCATTGCTAAGCAATATAAACTGGTCAATAATAACCTGAAAGCAAGAGAATTAATTAGCAAGATTGATTTTAACAATTTGAATTGGAAACAACAACTGCTTTTAAAAATGAATAATCAGTTATTAAGAATCTTTATAAAAGTGAAACTCTTACTTAGAAATTTAGGGTGTAATTTAAGTAGTTATAAATAATAAACTATGTAAGTTAATTTTCTAAAACAACTCTCCATTTTTCAGCTATAACATTTTTTCTAAATTTCTGTACACTATTCAAAGCATTTTTTCTAAATCTATTTAACATATCCTTATCACCAATAACACTTTTAAATGCTTCTGAAAGCAAATTTACACTATCAGGATCTATAAGTAATCCATTTACATTATGTTCAACAATCTCTGACGGACCTGTTTCACAATCTACAGAAATAACTGGAGTTCCTGATGCTAAAGATTCAATTAGAACCAATCCAAATCCTTCATAAAAGCTAGTTAACACTGTACACAAGCTGTGTTTCATGTATACAAATGGGTTGGAATTGAATGGCTTAAATATAATATAATCATTCATCTTTAAACGAGTTACTAATTGTTCATAATCACTTTTATCAGGTCCATCGCCAAGAATAATTAATTTAATTCCTTTAATATAAATTTCCGATAAGGCGTATGCATTAATTAACAAGCTAATATTTTTACTTTTTTCATCCAATCTACCACAAAATAAAATATATGAAAATGGAATATTTAATGATTCGTTTGATTGTAATCTGATATAATCCAAATCAATGGCATTTTCAATACATACCATATTTTTGTTATTATGGAATGGCCTTATTAAATCAAGTAATCTATTATTAACTGCTACTATTTTATGAGCACTATTTAACAACCATTTTTTTAAGTAAAAATTTTGGAGTATTTCCTTTTTATAGGACGAACTGTGAATAACATATATGACCTTAAATTTTCTATAAGCATATTTACATATTCCAAATTCATGGATGATACTATTATTACGCAATCTATTGTCTATAATAAAATCGAACTTGTTTTTTATTAAATATTTTCTTAAAAAATTAATTCGTTTTATTTTATCATAAAATGTATTACTATTATCTTTTAGTATTCCAAGATTACAAAGTGTTCCTTTATAATCATAAGATTTTAAATTAGAAATTAAAACAATATGAACTTCATAACCCATTTCTGACAACATAATGGATTGCATTGCAGCAGAGCGTTCTGCACCTCCAAAACCTAAAGATGGTGTAACAATGCAAATTTTCATAATATTTAGTTTTTGGTATTCTCAATTTTCAATAAGGAATCATAATCCTTATTATTCAAAATAACTCTTTTTCTATTTTTAAAACTTTTACTAAAAATACTTCTTTCTAAATCTACATATTTATTATCTATTCCACATAAATCAGCAATACTATGAAACAAATCATCCGTCATATAAGGCCTATTTAATTCAATTTTAATATTGTTTTTTAACTTATAATCTTTCGATTCCCATAAAATAAAGGGGATTTCAAACATGGGCAAAGTACCAACATCATCATTATGCCCAGCAAATTTAATTGTATGATACACCTCTTCACCATGATCAGAAAAGTACAACACAAAACTTTCTGAACGCTTTCTTTTAATTTTATCAATAACTGTGTTTACTATAAAATCATTATAAGTTACTGCATTATCATATTCATTAATAAATTTATACTCACTTTCATTTATAGCTATTTGAGTTTTGGGCTTATCTTTAAATGTATTAAAAGAGTCCGGATACTTGTTTTCATAATAAAAATGAGTCCCTTTTAAATGAATAAATAGCACTTTATTTCTATCTGAATTATTGTTGATAACGTAATCAATTTTATCAAAAATCACATTGTCATATAAATTTAACTCTTCTGTATCTTCTGTATTTAAATAAAATTTGTTGTTACAAGAATAGACTAATTTAGTAATATCGGTTTCTGCAAAGCCAACGGGCTGTTGGTTGGAAATCCAATACGTTTCAAAGTTTGCTGCATTTAAAAGTTGTATAATAGAACCTTTCTCCTTACTCGAGTTCTCATAATTATCCAAACTAAGTGCCTTGGTTAGCGAAGCCGTAGTTCCTGCGTGTGGACTAATAACATTCTTAAAAACCCTCAAACCATTTTGTTTTGAAAGCAATGGATTTGTTTTTCTACCATAACCATATAAGGACATGTTTTTTCTAGTTGTAGATTCGCCTATGATTACTACATATAACTTGTTGTTATTATTATTAACTAGATTAACATCATTAAATATTCCAGTATCACTTTGATAGGTTGGGTTATCAAAAACTTTAGATTCAAAATACACCACGTATAATGATTTTAAAATTAGATAGGGTAAATTTTGATGCTTAAAAGGTGTTCTAAAAACAATTAAAATTAAGACTACGATAATTAATAAACTTTTAAAATTAAAACGTATTTTTTTTGACAAACAACAATGTATGTTACATCTAACAACCCCTGCAATAAAAAAAACAAATAAAAATATACCGTAAACTATTAAAACCTTGTCTAAATAAAACATCAAAAACTCATTGGCTTCGGTATTGTTTGTTTCCAACAAAACGTATAATGAAGATGGTGAAATGTTTACATTAAAAATGTAATAATAGGAGGTTTCTATAAATACAATTACACTAAAAAAGAAATATGCACTTATAAAATAAAACCGCCTTAATTTGGTATGACTTAAAAAATAAAGGGTATATATTAAAATGAATGCAAACAAGAGGTTTTCTATTAAATTTAATATTCGTTGATATTGAAATTCAACAAAAATAGATTCTACAAAAAAAGAAAACAAAACAGTTACAAGGAACTTGATTTCTATACTAAACTGAATATTATTTAACTTACTTAGCCTCATATGTATTAAAAAGTTGTTTTCTAAAAACCAAAAACATTAGCAATGTATAAAATATATAACTAAAAGCATGTGCTTTTACGGCTCCTAGTACACTTAAATGGTTTATTAAATAAATACTTGAAAAACAAATAAAAATCATGAGAGAAATTTCACATATTACATAATGATAACTCATTTTTTTAGCAAAAAACTGATACGCCATAGTAAGAGAAACAATTCTGAAAAAATCTCCTAATAATTGCCAGCCAAATAATTCGTTCATTTTTAAAAATTCATCTGTAAAAACCAATTTTATTATAAAAAATCTAAGAAAATAAATTAAAACAAAACCCAATAAAGCAATAGGTAATACATTTTTATAAAAATTAAAAATAGTGGCTCTAAACTTCACTTTATTTGCATCTTCAGATAATACTGGCAATAAGTATAAATCAAATAATGTGTATATAAAAAGCATGTAGTAATTTGAAATTTTCCTTGATGCTTCCCAATAACCAGCTTCTGTTACACCAACATTATCTATTAAATAATTTCTAATAAACAAATATATAATTGGGAACATAATACCCGAAAATAAGGTCATTGAAAAAAATGAACCAATTCTACTAATATATACTTTAGAAATAAAGTTTAAATTTATATTTAAAAATATAAATTTAAATGAACTAAATTTATAAAAAAGTGAAGCAAACAATAAAAACGGTGTTAACACAATAGCTATTAAAGCACCTTTTAGTTCTTCTCGGTATAAAAGAAAAACAATTAAAATTGTGGTTAATATGTACCCTACAATATTAATTTGAACCAGTTCTTTTACTTTTTTCAATCCATTTAATATCGAAATAAAAAAAACTTGTAAAGTGTAAAATGGCATCATCAATGCAGAGACCTCAAACAAAAATGAATACTCTATTTTATCAAAAACAAATAAACTAATAGATTTAGAAAACAAAAAAAGTAAGGTGGACAAAAATAATGCAATACAAAGTGTAACAAAAAAAGCTGATGAAATAACTTGTTTCAATTTAGTTGGTTCATCTTTATTTTCTGCCACATACTTTATTACACCATTTTTCATTCCTAAAGAGGATAAACTCTCTAATGATTGCATGAAATTTGACAAATTACCTGTTATAGCAATACCAGAAGGACCAATAAAAATAGCCATGAATTTAGATACAATAAATCCGGAAACAAGTCTAAAAAAAACGCTTAAAGAGTTATAGGATGCCACTTTAAGCAAAAAATTATTATTATAATTTTTTATGTTTTTTTTAATCATTAAAAAGACTTGTGTTTTTAATACTGTTTAAAGTTTTCAACTCTTCTCTGCATCCACCCCAAAAAGTGAACTGCCAAATATGAGCAAAATAATGCCATAGTACATAACATAACTAACAAAATGAGCCATGACAGCACCCTGTCCATTATCATATAAATCTATAAAATAAACACTGGTAGTATATAATATAATAACCAAAAAGGCTTCAGTTAAAATATAGTGCCAAAACATTTTCTTTGCTAAAAACTGGTAGGCTATTACCATAGATAGTACTTTTATAAAATCGCCTAATAATTGCCATAAAAACAAGTCTTCAACAGGTTTAAAATCCTCTGAAAAAATAAGCACCACTATATATGGTTTTAAAAGATATATAACAACCAATCCGATAGCTAAAACAGGGATAACTGTTTTATAAAAGCTGAATACTTCCTTTCTAAATTCCTTAATATCATCAATTTCAGAAAATCTTGGTAAGATATACAACGCCATTAACGAACTAACAAGCATTAAATAATACTTAGAAATCCTTGTCATGGCTTCCCAAAAACCAGCATCTTTATAACCTACATTTTCAATAATATAAGAACGAATAGCAATGGCAACCAAAGGCATTATAACAGCCGAAAAAAGAGCCATCAAGGAATACGTACTCATTTTTTTTAAAAAGCTAAAACTGATACTATTAACTTTAATTAAGGGAACCAAACTACGCCTATTTATAATACCTACTAAGGTTATTAAAAATATTAACGACTCTGCAATGACTACTGATATTAATGCCCCATTGATTCTATTTTGATAGATTAAAAGTAATGCTACCGAAACACTTAATATTTGCCCAATAATATTAATAACGATAAGTATCTTATACTTTGAAAAGCCATTCATTATTGAAAATGAGAACATATTTAAAGCATAGAACGGCAGTACCATTGCAAAAACCTTAATTACAAAAGCATAATCGTTGTAGTCAGGAAATATAACGTTATTTATAAATTGTGCATTAAAATAACAAAAAAATGACACTAAAATGGTGGATATAAACCCCACGTAAAATATGGTAGAAATAGTTTTACTTAGCGCTTCAACATCATCCTTAAAATCTGAAATATATTTTACCGCACCATTATAAAAACCAAGAATGGCAATGGTTTGAAAAGAACTTACAAAATTACGTAGGTTTCCTATTAACGCTAATCCGGTTGGGCCAATAAAAATAGCAATAGCCTTTGAAGTTAATATACCGGCAATTATTCTGGTTAATACTGAAGCTGCCTGTAACGAAGTAACTTTAATTAGAACATTTTTATTTATATAATCGATTATTTTTTTCAATTACCCAAGGTTTTCTGTTTTCAACCAATTAATATGTTTTGAAAAATAGCTAAATGATTTGTTTTCACGCTTTTTATAGGAAATCAAATATACAAAATCATTTTACGTATCAATTACAATTTAAATTTTAAAATGTAAGAATTTATATATTAAAAATAAAATCGTTATTTTTTTAACAAGTAATAGGCATTTATGAAGAAAATAGCTGTATTTGTAATGATAATTGGCATTGATAATGGTTCTAACAAAACGCCATAAAACACAAATAGTAAACACCCAAAGGAGTTTACTATTCGTAACTTATTAACTGATTTCATTAAGAATGAAATTAAAACGGTTGCCATAGCGGCATACCCTATCCATTCTACGTCTGAAATTCCTAAGAATTCCATATTATATTGATTTATTTCGCTTTCTATCTACTTCAGTTAAATAAATTTTACGCAAACGTAAATGGTTGGGTGTTACCTCAACATATTCATCTTTTTGGATATACTCTAAAGCTTCCTCTAAACTAAACTTAATAGCTGGAATAATTCTTGCTTTATCATCAGCACCCGAAGAACGTACGTTACTTAACTTTTTAGTTTTTGTTACGTTAACGGTCATATCGTCACCACGAGAGTTTTCACCAATAACTTGTCCTTCATAAATATCTTCACCCGGATCCACAAAAAACTTACCTCTATCCTGTAATTTGTCAATTGAATAAGGAATCGCTTGCCCCTTTTCCATAGACACCAAAGAGCCGTTTTGACGCTCAGGAATGCCTCCTTTTAACGGTTGGTATTCTTTAAAACGGTGTGCCATAATAGCTTCACCAGCAGTTGCGGTGAGCAATTGGTTTCTTAAACCTATAATACCTCTAGATGGAATCATAAATTGGCAAACCATACGGTCTCCTTTTGCTTCCATACTTAACATTTCACCTTTACGCATCGTAACCATTTCAATGGCTTTACCAGAAACACTTTCAGGTAAATCAATCGTCATTTCTTCAACTGGCTCACATTTTACACCATCAATTTCTTTAATAATAACTTGTGGCTGCCCAATTTGAAGCTCGTAACCTTCACGGCGCATAGTTTCAATTAAAACCGATAAGTGTAATACACCACGGCCAAATACCAAAAATTTATCAGCACTATCTGTTTCGTTAACACGTAGTGCTAGGTTTTTTTCAAGCTCTTTAGTTAAACGATCTTTAATATGACGTGAGGTTACAAACTTGCCGTCTTTGCCAAAGAAAGGCGAATCGTTTATTGTAAACAACATACTCATGGTAGGTTCGTCAATTGCAATTGTTTTTAAGCCTTGTGGATTCTCAAAATCGGCTACAGTATCACCAATTTCAAAGCCTTCTAAACCAACAAGTGCACAAATATCTCCTGTTTGAACTTCATCTACTTTTTTACGTCCTAAACCTTCAAAAATATGAACTTCCTTAATTTTTGTTTTAACGATGCTTCCGTTTCTTTTTACTAAAGAAATGTTTTGTCCTGTTTTTAATCCGCCACGGGTTAATCTACCAATAGCAATTCGACCTGTAAACGACGAGAAGTCTAGTGATGTAATTAACATTTGTGTCGTACCTTCCACAATTTTTGGCGCAGGAATATGCTCAATAACCATGTCTAATAATGGCTCAATATTAGACGTTTGGTCTTTCCAATCATTACTCATCCAGTTATTCTTTGCCGAACCGTAAACTGTTGGAAAATCTAGCTGCCACTCTTCTGCACCTAATTCAAACATTAAATCGAACACCTTTTCGTGTACCTCTTCCGGTGTACAGTTTTCCTTATCGACTTTATTAATGACCACACAGGGTTTCAATCCTAAATCGATCGCTTTTTGTAACACAAAACGTGTTTGTGGCATAGGGCCTTCAAAAGCATCAACTAATAATAGCACACCATCTGCCATATTAAGTACACGCTCTACTTCGCCACCAAAATCGGCGTGACCAGGGGTATCAATGATGTTAATTTTTGTGTCTTTGTATATTACCGAAACGTTTTTAGAAGTAATTGTAATACCTCGTTCGCGTTCTAAATCGTTATTATCAAGAATTAAATCACCTGTATTTTCGTTTTCACGGAATAATTGACAGTGATACATAATTTTATCAACCAACGTCGTTTTACCGTGGTCAACGTGCGCAATAATTGCAATGTTTTTAATATTAGCCATAATAGTGCCTTATTTTAAGCGTGCAAAGGTAATTATAATTAATGGATAAATTATACAATATTTTTATTTTGGACATCACCATTTGTGTCCAGAAACTTTTTAGGCAAAAATAAATGTAAGGGTCTGTGAATAAATAAAGTGTACAAAATTGACGAAGGTATTTTGTTCTTTTTCAAGGCCAAATTTTCAAGCATAGCCAGTAGCTACGGTTTAAAATTTCAACGATGAAAAAGGGCAAAAGAACAAGTCAAAATGTATAGGTTATTTATTCACAGACCCTCAGTTACTAAGACACAAAGGGTCGCGCTATCCATTATAGCTTTTTTGCGCATAAGCGCGCACAAAAAAGGCTGCCATTTCTATCGCTAATGCACTTATCAACTTTGGGCATTCACTCCAATTTAAAAAAGTCATTATTTATATGCTTCATTAATCTTATCTTTACAGCATTAAAATATAAAACATAAAACGAGCATAGTCAAAATTAGGAATTAAGGATTAAGAATTAAGAATCAATGTCATTAAGTTAAGCGTGTTTATTCTAAATTGTCACATTGAGCATTATCGAAAATGAAAATATATTTTTATTTGAAGATAGAAGCGCAGCTTGCGAAATGCTTAACAAAAAAGAGCTTGATAAGGGTTTCGACTGCGCTCAACCTGACTCACTTCTCCTTAACTTAATGACATTGGATCAAGAATTAAGAGACAAGTTATGAACCCTGAACCCAGAACCTTAAAAAACAAACACATGAATCTTCAAGATATCCCAAAAATAAAACACACCAATTCAAACAACTTTTTCTTGCTTTGTGGCCCCTGTGCCATAGAAGGCGAAGACATGGCATTGCGAATTGCCGAAAAAGTAGTGGAAATTACCAATAAATTAGAAATTCCGTATATATTTAAAGGCAGTTTTAAAAAAGCCAATCGTAGCAGAGTAGATAGTTTTACGGGCATTGGAGACGAAAAAGCATTAACTATTTTAAGAAAAGTTTCCGAGACTTTTGATGTTCCAACAGTAACCGACATACATGAAATTTCGGATGCCGAATTGGCTGCTCAATATGTAGATGTATTACAAATTCCTGCTTTTTTAGTACGCCAAACCGATTTACTTATTGCTGCTGCCAAAACAGGCAAAGTAATAAACCTTAAAAAAGGACAATTTATGAGTCCGGAAGCCATGAAACACGCTGTACAAAAAGTGTACGATTCTGGAAATAAAAAAGCTTGGATAACCGACCGAGGCACCATGTTTGGCTACCAAGACATGATTGTAGATTTCCGTGGCATACCAACCATGCGCCAATATGCACCAACGGTTTTAGATGTTACACATTCATTACAACAACCCAACCAAACCGTGGGCGTTACTGGTGGCAGACCCGATATGATTGAAACAATTGCCCGTGCTGGCATTGTAAATAATGTGGATGGTTTGTTTATTGAAACCCACTTCGACCCCGCAAATGCGAAAAGTGATGGTGCAAACATGCTACATTTAGATAATTTAGAAAAATTACTTACCAATTTAGTGGCTATTAGAAAAACCATAAACGTACTGTAGTTACTGAGAAACTTAATGAAACCTACTTTTTTAATCACGTGTTTGGAGTAACTAGAACAACTAGCAATACTGCCGAAAGCACATCGCAACACTATATTTATTATAGCGTGTATTAGCTTCTGGAAGCATTTTTAATATCTTTATTATTTTTATCTAAAAGATTTAGGGTTTTCTTTAAAAAACCTTTTAAATGCCGCACTAAAGTGTGTGGCATTTTTATAACCAACATCATCTGCTATTTGATATATAGGCAAATCGGTTTGTTGCAAAAGATACTTTGCTTTATTCATTTTTTCATGTTTAAAAAAGGCATTTACAGAACAGTTAAATAATTTTTTAAATTCGGTTTTAATTAAATTTTCACTCAAACCAGTTTTAATAGATAATTGCTGTATTGTATAGTTCTTGTTTAGATTTTCTTTTAAAAACTGTTTTAAATGAAATAATTTTTCAACGTTTTTATTACTTAAAACATCTATACTTCGTGTTTTGTTTTTTTTATAATTTTCAATTTGAATGGCCAGAATCTCGAGTACCTTGG
This sequence comes from Mariniflexile sp. TRM1-10, assembly GCF_003425985.1. Lineage (NCBI taxonomy): Bacteria > Pseudomonadati > Bacteroidota > Flavobacteriia > Flavobacteriales > Flavobacteriaceae > Mariniflexile > Mariniflexile rhizosphaerae. The sequence continues at coordinate 3,111,897 of NZ_CP022985.1, read as the reverse complement.
CTTCTAAAAAAATCTTACTTGAAATACCTTTTACATGATTGGACTCTAAATCCAATAAGATTGAAAAAATATCGCTGCTCATTGGAACTATTAAATCATTATCATCCATTCTTTTAAAATTGATGTCTTCCAACAGTTTGTAATGGCTTAAAAATGTTGTTGGTAGTTTAATTTTAACTTCCTTAAATGGGCTATTAGCATAAATTTTGTTATACCCACTATACGATTCAATATAAGCCATATACGATGTTTGCTTACTGTAATTTATTTCATTTATGTTATTATTTACTCGAATAGTCTTTCCGCCTTCCAACATAAAAGATAGTTGCAATCTGATGTTTTCGTTCTTGTTAAAAATTGTCACATCGCTTTTAACTACAAAATTGCTAATTGATATGGTAACATTGTTAAAGTGTATTTCGTTTATATAACCACTGCCAAAATTTGATAAAAGTTTATATTCTAAAAACAGAACGCCAGCTTTTGCTTCCCTTTTTGTTTCAGATGCTATATAATTTTTCAAGCTCGTATTTAGCACTATTAAATCCAATCGTTTAAAGTTTTTATTATCACGTCTTATTTTTTCCAAACCACGTCATTTATTAATTAAAAAACCGTTCTATTTTTGCCTAAATTTATTTAGACTAATTACAAATAACAAAAATATGATTAAAAAATTATTATTAGTGACAATCGTACTTTTTTCTATAAACTTCTTTTACGGACAAAATGGTTCTATTAAAGGAAAAGTGGTTTCTACTCAAGGAAAAGGCATACAAAACGTAAACGTTATAATAACAAGTTTAGAAAAAGGCACCACAACTAATAACCAAGGTGCGTTTTATATTAATAATTTGAAATCTGGGAATTATACATTAGAAATATCATATATAGGATATAATTCACAAAAAATTACTGTAACTGTAAAAAATAATGAGACCACCAATACCCCAAATATTGTTTTAATCGAAAACCAAGAACAATTAACCGAGATTGTAGTTGAAGGCCATAAAATGAATAAATATTCTCAAAAAAAACCATCGTCTGCACTTCGTCTTAAAGGCGAATTGGTAAAACTTCCACAAAACATTCAAGTAATAAGTAGCGAATTGCTTTTAGACCAGCAAGTCACAAATATCATGGATGGTGTTATAAGAAACGTAAGTGGTGTTACTATGCTGGAACACTGGGGGCATTTTGCTAGAGTGAATATGCGTGGCTTTAGATTGCCTGCTTTTAGAAATGGTGTAAATGTACAAGATACATGGGGACCATTGTCGGAAGACATGAACACCGTTGATAGAATTGAATTTGTAAAAGGACCTGCTGGCTTTATGATGTCGGCCGGAGAACCAGGAGGCTTCTATAATGTGGTTACTAAAAAACCAACCAGTACACCTGTTGCACAAATATCATTATCTGGTGGTAGTTTTGATTATTATAGGGGTACCGTTGATCTTGGTGGAAAATTAACCGAAGATGGTAAACTATTATATCGCTTCAATGGCATGTATCAAACAGCTGATACACATCGTGGAAATGAAGATGCCCAACGCTTTGGAATTGCACCAGCATTAACTTACAACATTTCCAATAAAACCTCCATTACTACAGAATTGAATCTACAACAAGCAGAAAGCTTTATTGGCTCTGCTTATATTTTTGCACCAGCAGCCAATGGCTATGGTAGCTTGGATAGAGGTTTTAAATTCACCGATAACAACTACCCTGTTACAGATATTCAAGAATTAACCTTATTTACCAATTTAAAACACGAAATTTCTAAAAACTGGAGTTTTGAAACACAATTTGCGTATTTAAGATATGACCAAGAAGGAAATTCCACATGGCTTTGGAATTTTGAAGATACGGGAGATGCCACACGTTATGTTGGTATATGGGATGCACTCTCTTTAGGGAAATATTTCCAAACATACCTTTACGGAACCTTTAACACTTTAGGCATTACCCATAACGTTTTAGCTGGTTTCGATTATAGCCAGAAAGAATACTGGGCAGATTGGAACCAATCTATTGTTATAGATGTAAACCAACCATTTAATATTTACAACCCTGTTTATGGCAATACCATAACACCTGTTTTTGATAGAACCCAAAAAGTAAGGGATAGAGCAAACGCCCATAACACGGGCTTTACCGTAAGAGCTTTTTATGCCCAAGATGAATTAGCCTTTTTACAAAACAAACTAAGATTAACCCTTGCTGGAAGATATACCCAACTTGTTACACTTGGTAAGGCTGAGACCGATAAAAAATTCACACCTCGATTTGGTTTAAGTGCCGATATTTTACCTACACTTACCGCTTATGCCCTTTACGACCAATCCTTTTTAGGTCAAAATGGAGTTAGCAAATCTGGAAACACTTTTGATCCTGTTGAAGCTAAAGATATTGAAGGTGGGATTAAAAAATCTTTTTTTGACGGTCGTTTAAAAACATCTCTTGGCGTCTATCAGATTACAAAAGAAAATGTATTAGTAACAGACCCTGAAGACATAAATTTTTCTATCCAACTTGGCGAAATTCAATCTAAAGGTATCGAATTTGATATGCAAGGAGAAATTACACCAGAACTAAACATCGTCTTAAACTATGCGAATACCAATGTGGAAATAACAAAAGATACCAACCCAGCTAATATTGGAAAAAAAGTTGCTGGTCACGCAAAACACATGACCAATGGCTGGCTTAATTATAACTTTTCCAGCTTATCCAAATTTAAAGGTTTTGGAGTATCATTAGGCTACCAATATCAAGTAGATCGTTCTGCATGGTCTTGGGGAGCCGATAACCAAACCGATTTACCAGATTATTTTAGATTAGATGGTGGTCTTTCTTGGAAGAACAATAAAGTTCGTGTGCAACTGAACATCAACAATATTCTTGATGAGTATTTATACTCTGGTTCTAATTATGGCACTTATTTATATTGGCAATCTGAACCAGGAATAAACGGAAGATTTACAGTAACATACAATTTTTAAAAACTGAACTATTTATAATATTCATAAAATACATAACATGAAAAAAACAATTTTAACCTTGGCTTTAATAATAGCAGTAACAGCGCAATCTTTTGCACATTACTTATGGATTGAAACCAACACTACTGGAACAAGAGGAATAGAACAAAACGTAAAAGTATATTTCGGAGAATATACTTATGGTGTAATTGAACAAGTAAACGGCGAAGCTTTTCCAAATGTTAAAAACTTTACGCTTTGGGTTATTGATGCAAAAGGAAATAAAACAAAATTAGAAACAACCGCTTTTGAAGATCATTACCTAGCAAAATTCACACCTAAAACCAATGGCACTTACACGGTTGTATTAAACAATAACGAAATTGATGTGATTGACTATACGCAGTATGATTTCGGTATTTTTAAAACGCATTATCATTCTACAGCTAAAGTGCAAGTTGGCAATACAATAACTGAAACTACTGCGGTTAATGAAGCTGGCATTATAGTAAAAGATGTTTCTAAAAACGATAGCGAAGTACAACTTCAAGTACTTTACAAAAACAAACCACTTGCTAAAAACGAACTAAAAGTATTTGTCGCCGATTTATGGTCCAAAACTTTGGAAACCGATGAAAATGGCATGGTATCGTTTAAGCTTCCTTGGAAAACAAAATATATTGTAGAAACTACAACTAAAGAAGAAGTTCCAGAAACTTACAATGGTAAAGACTATCAATTTATTTGGCATTGTGCTACCTATTCCATTCTATAATTTATAAACATCACCCATGATTTCAATTGCGCTCTTAATACTTTATCTGGCCTTTTATATATTGTACAATACCTCACGAAAAGCTATAAAAAACGTCGTATTTGGTTTTGAAACTTGGACATATAAAAACAATAAAAAAGCAAAGTTATTAGGTATAACTTTGCTTTTTGCGTCTTGTATATTGCTTGGTTTATCATTTGGTATTGGTGCCGGTATTTTACATTTCTGTGTGACTTTAATGACTCTTGGTAGTTTGGTAGTTATACTCACTCCCGTTAAAATTATAAAGCCAAGATCTATTTTAATTCTTTTTTTATTAGTGCTTTACACCGAATTCTTTATCCTTTAAATATTAACACCATGCCTGCAAACCCAAAATATTTTTCATCAAACTGGCAACGATTTGCTAAAATAACTGCTGGTTTTATAGGTGGCTATTTGGTATCGGTTTCATTTCATATGGCATTGGCATTTTGGATAAATCATGTTAACGTTATTATTACAGGAGCATTTTCTGCATTTATTGCTTGGGCAGGTTTAATGGTTCTAGCTTTTTTGGCTAAAAACGGCTGGAAAATATGGGGCATATACCTTTTGTTAACTTTATTATTTTCGGTAACTGTTTATTTAAGTAAAATTTACCACCCTATTTCTTTATAATGAAAAACAGAACTTATAATATTCTTTTTCATACACATACAGTAAGTGGCATTGTTATTAGTGTTGTACTGTATGTTATCTTTTTTGCGGGTTCGTTTTCATTCTTTAAAGATGATATTGTGAACTGGGAGCGTAATGAATCTGTAGCTATTACTGATGACATGTCCATAAATTTTAATACCATTCTGGATTCATTGGATTTAAAATACCATTTGTACGGAAGGGATATTGAAATAAGAAAACACCATGTAGAACAAGAAGTTAGCATTTCTATTTCGGCTTCAAAAGATACGTTAGCACCAACAAATGCCAAAACCGCAGCATTCTTTTATTTAGACACCAATGACCATTCAAAAACATCTTACTTAGAATCTTACTCGCTTGGTGAATTCTTATATCGGTTGCACTTTTTAGCACAAATACCCTACCCTTTTGGCTACTATCTGTCTGGTTTTATTGCTTTCTTCTTTTTATTTGCCATTATTACAGGGGTTCTAGTTCACTGGAAAAAGATAGTATCAAACTTTTATTTGTTCAGACCGTTTGAAAAATTAAAAACGTTATGGACCGATGCACATACAGCTTTAGGAATTATAGGTTTGCCTTTTCAATTTGTTTATGCCGTAACTGGAGCCTTTTTTATGATTAAACTACTTTTGGTCGCTCCAAATGTTATGGTTTTATATAATGGCGACCAAGCTAAATTTTATGGCGATTTAGGGTATAGCTATCCACATTTCAATTTAGAAACCGACGCTATAAAAACCGACTTTAACGTGAATAGTTATGCTGAAAAAACGAAAGCCCTTTGGGACGATTTTAATGTTACCGAAATGCATGTTTTTAATTATGGCAATGCAAATATGCACGTGTTGGTTGGAGGGCATTTAAACTATAGCACCAAATTTAATGGTACTGGTGAAGCCATTTACAAGGTAAGCTCCAATAAACTAATTTCAAAAAAAGAACCTTCAAATACTACTTACCTAGATGGTGTAAAAAACACCCTTTTTAGGTTGCACTTTGGCGATTATGGTGGCTATGCACTAAAACTGGTTAGTTTTGTATTAGGCATTATATCTTGCTTTGTTATTATTTCCGGTGTGATGATATGGTTAGTCACTCGCGACAAAAAAAACATTCCCGAAAAGAAAAGACGCTTTAACCTTTGGGTTGTTAGAATTTATTTGGCTATTTGTTTAAGTATGTATCCCATTACAGCGGCTTCGTTTATTGCCGTAAAGGTGTTTCAACCATCAGGACAAACTTTTATATACTATTTTTATTTTCTAGGCTGGTTGCTATTAACTACATTTTTCCTAATAAAAAAAGACATTGACTATATCAACAAATACACACTATTAATGGGCAGTATTTTAGGCTTACTTATTCCTGTTTCAAATGGAATTGTAACCAACAACTGGTTATGGAATTCGTTTAGCAATAAACAGTTTCAACTATTCTTTATAGATATTTTTTGGATATTTTTATCGGTAACAACCTTATGGATTTATTACAAATTAAACAAAAAGCACACCAAAACTAAATAAACCAAGCTTTTTTACTTTTACTAAGTAAATTGGAAGCCTCGTGAAGCAATGCAAAAAAATTGGCGTGGTCTAAATCTTCTAACGTTTTTAGTTGGATAGAGCGTACTTGTTTGCGTTTATTATCATTCTTTAAAACAGGAAATTGTTTTTCTAACAAAATGCCTTGCACAAAAGCCACATCAACATAATTGGTGCCTTTTAAAATATTCAAATAAATCATGGGCTTTTTGTGGCAATTATAAAACGGAATTTTATAACTGTAACGCTCCTCTGCCTCTGGCAATGTATTCAAAATAATGCTTCGCACATAAAGCATAATGGATTGATAAGGCTCTTTCTGATTTAAAAAATACTCGTCTACAGGTTTCATTTTTAGTTAATTTGTATTCTTTTTTCAAACTTAACAAAATTTTACGATGCTATATTCAGAATTATTTATTTACTTTGTATTTCAAAGTACTTTAATATGGATTCTAAAGATTATTTAAAAGACATTAGCGAGATCAAGCATTTAATGAACAAATCGTCTCGCTTTATTTCATTAAGTGGCCTATCGGGAATAATGGCTGGTGTTTACGCCCTTATTGGAGCCGCCATTGCCTATTATTTAGTGATGAATTTCAGCTACGGAGTTTTAATGCTTGATGGTCAAATATTTAAATGGGTACTGTTAGATTTAATTTTAGTTGCATTACTAAGTATTGTAACAGGTATTATCTTAACTACCAAAAAGGCCAAGAAAAACGGTTCTAAAGTTTGGGATGCCACCTCACGGCGCTTGGTTATTAACTTTTTAATTCCCTTGGTTGTTGGTGGTTTGTACATTCTAATTATCTTAAATCAACAAAAATACGGACAAGTAGGTGCTTTAATGCTTATTTTTTATGGATTGGCGTTAATAAATGCTTCAAAATACAGCATTGGAGATATCCGCTATTTAGGTTTAACTGAAATCGTCTTAGGATTAATTGCTGCCCTACTCCCTGGTTATGGCTTTTGGCTTTGGATTTTGGGCTTTGGCATTATGCATATTATTTACGGCACTTGGATGCATTTTAAGTATGATTCTAATTAATAAACAGCTACAGTTTTCAGTTTTATAAACAAATAAACGCATCAACAAATAAACTTGTCACCATGATTTTAAAAAATAAAAGATTATTTGCGATTCTTGGTTTGGTTGTCTTTTTGCTATTAATTCCAGGGATTTCTATGTTATTTACTAATGAAGTAAATTGGTCAATTCAAGATTTTATCATAGCAGGGATTTTGTTGCTAAGCATAGGTCTGGCAATAGAATTTATTTTGAGAAAAGTAAGCAAAAAACAAAATAGAATAGCCTTAATCATAATTATTTTAATGCTATTAATTTTAACATGGATAGAACTTGCGGTTGGTGTTTTTGGAACACCCCTAGCAGGAAGTTAGATATTTATGAGCATCATTTACAACATAAATAAAGTATTCGATCACAGAATTAGATTAGGCATCATGTCTATTTTAATGGTGAACGAGTATGCCGATTTTAATATGCTTAAAGAACTTTTAGAAGTAACCGATGGTAATTTAGCTAGTCATACAAAAGCTTTAGAAGCTGCTGAATATATAAAAGTTGAAAAACAATTTATTGGCAGAAAACCAAACACGCGTTATAGCACAACCAAATTGGGCGAATTTGAATTTAAAAAACATATTGACGCGCTCGAAAAATTAATTAACAAACAATAACTTTCCTGCCTTCGCAGAAATAACCAAAAAAAAACTTAAATTTTTTTAATCTTTTACTTTGAAATACAAAGTACTTTAAATTTATCAAACTATGGAAAATTCAAACACACAGCAACAAAACAAATTTGGCAATTGGCTAAAAACTTCTATTACGGCAAGAATGCTTATGGTAGGCTTTTTAATTATTATTCTATTAATACCATTGTCTTTTATTGAAAGTCTTATTCGCGAACGTTCCTTTAGGCAACAAGATGTTGTAAACGAAATAAATGAAAAATGGGGAAACAACGTTCTAGTATACGGCCCTATTTTAAAAATTCCCTATAAAACATTTTCTGAAACAACAACCTTTAACGAGAAAACAAAAACCTATTTAAAAGAAACTAAAACACATATTAATTATGCTTACATATTTCCAGAAAAATTAAACACCGATATAAATGTCAACTCAAAAACTTTAAATCGCGGTAATTTTGAATCGGCTGTTTTTACGACCGATATGACATTATCTGGTTTTTATATTCCAACAGATTTAACAGAAAAAGACATTAAAACCGAAGACATTATTTGGGATAAAGCAACCTTAATAATAAAAACATCGAACTTAAAAGGCATAAAAAGCGACATGCTTATAAAGCTTAACAATGACAACTACACGTTTCAAACCAATTACAATGATGATAACCAAAGCCGAAGTCATCATCTGGATGTTTTGGAAACAGGCTTTTTAAACCAATCAAATATTAACGGTACAGAAAATTCAAATTTCAGCATAAAAATTTCGTTCAACGGAAGTAAACAAATAGAATTGATTCCCATTGGAAAAACCACTACTATGTCTATGATATCCAATTGGGCAGACCCAAGTTTTATTGGTAATTACCTCCCAAACGACGAAACTAAAGAAATATCAAAAAATGGCTTTAAAGCCGACTGGAAGGTGTTGCATATAAATAGGGCCTTTTCACAACAGCATTTAAATAAAATACCCAATCTAAACGAATTTGCTTTTGGAACCAAATTTATGGTCATGGTAGACGAGTACCAAAAAAGTGAACGTTCTGCCAAATATGGCTTTCTGGTTATTGCCTTAACATTCTTAATTTTCTTTTTAATTCAAACACTAAGCAAAATAAACATTCACCCGTTCCAATATTTAATGATTGGGTTGGCACTCACTATGTTTTACACCTTATTGGTATCCATTTCAGAACACAGTAATTTCTTAAAAGCCTATTTAATTGCAGGGATTTCTGTAATTGTGCTCATCACATTATATTCAAAATCCATTTTAAAAACGTTTAAGTTCCCCTTATTTATTGGGCTTTCATTAACAGCTTTATACACCTTTATTTATGTCATCATTCAGTTAGAAAACTATGCACTATTAGTAGGAAGTATTGGTCTGTTCTTAATCTTAGCAATCGTTATGTATGTATCCAGAAAAATAGACTGGAATAACGGTTAATTTATTGGTTAGTGATGTGTTGCCTCACTCCGATTCCTTTATTTGGAACGAGTGAGGTTTAACACTAACTCAAAAACAGATACTATGAATTTAATACAAGTAAGTAAATCGGTTGCATTAATTAGTTTCATAATTGGAACTATACTATTCTCATTATTTCTATACTTAGGCGAATCTCAAATACCGATTATGATTGGGGTAAAATTTGTAATTGCAGCTATTGCTATAAATGCCATTTTGTTTTTGGCCAATTTACTATTGTCTGCTATTTATGTTGAAAATAGAATGGATTACATAAAAACATGCGGAATAATACTGCTAAACATTCCTATTGCCATTTTTTATCTCTATGTCATTTTATCTATTGAATTTCCACCGAAAGGATAATATCATGACATTGAGATTCCATAAAACATATACCTTATTTTTTATTTCAATATTAGTTATTGAAATACTAATAGCAAAATTCTTAACTCAAGGTTTTATAAGATACACATTTGGCGATTATTTGGTCGTTATTTTAATGTATTGCTTTTTTAAAAGCTTTATTAAAGGCAACCATTTTTATATTGCTATGGGTGTTTTAGCCTTCTCTTTTGCTATAGAGTTTTTACAACTGGTTAACATTCTTAAACCTCTAAACCTACAAAACAGCCATTCAGCCAAACTCATATTAGGTAGCACCTTTCAGTTTTCAGATCTGGTGGCATATACCTTAGGAATCATTACTGTTTTAATTGTTGAACTAAAACCAATCAAGTCATGTATACCATAAAACAATTCTTTTTCAACCAATTTAAGCTTTATTCAGTATTAGTCATATCATTAATATTCAGTGTGTTTTTGCTAATGGTTAGAATAAAATTAAACCACTCATTCTTTTACTTGTTTTTAATATGGAATTTGTTTCTAGCCATCATTCCATTTGTTATTACAAGTTATTTAACCCTTCAACCAAACATTAAGAAAATGAAGCTCATACTTTGGTTTGGCATATGGTTATTATTTTTACCAAATGCACCATATATTATTACGGATTTAATGCATTTAAGATTAAACCCCGATTCTTATTTGTGGTTGGATATCCTGGTAGTAACATCGTTTGCTTGCAATGGTTTATTATTATTTTATCTATCTGTTCTGGATATGAAAAACATTCTAAAAACATACATAAAGAAACCTGTTAACGATATTCTACTCATTACACTTCTTTTTCTATCAAGTTTCGGCATTTATCTAGGCCGATTTTTACGTTATAATTCTTGGGAAATTCTAAGCAATCCTAAATATTTAATTTTGGATATTTTTAATATAGCGCTACAGCCTATTACATATAGAGAAGCTTGGTTATTTACTTTTCTATTTGGAATATTCTTGAATATTGGGTTTTGGATGTTCACACAACTTTACAAATCATCAATATAATTTTTTAGACATCTAAAAACACATGTCTTAAAAGAACCTTGATGACAAGGCTTCTTTTTGATTATTAAAACAGGATTCCACGACCCTAATAGGTATTTTCTTTAAATTTATATTAACTGCTAGCTTCTTTTTTATGTTCTCTAGGCAATACTTCTTCCGGGAACGGAAACAATATGGTTGAGTTCTTTTCTGCTGCAATGTTAGATAAGGTTTGATATAACCTTAATTTAATTGCTGATGGCGATTGATCTATCAGTTTACCTGCTTCGAGTAACTTGCCCGCGGCTTGCTCTTCTGCCAATGCCAAAATAATACGTGCACGTCTGGAACGTTCTGCTTCTGCTTGATTGGCCATCATACGTCTCATGTTTTCAGGCAATTGGATGTCTTTTATCTTAACATCAATAATATCAATGCCCCATTGCTTGGTTTCGACCTCAACAATATTCTTAATGTTTTTACCCATTTCTTCCCGTTTGGACAGAATGGTATCCAGTTCAACCTTACCGCAAACATCACGCAAAGCAGCCTGTGATAATTGCGTAATGGCAAATTCGTATTCTTCAACTTCCAAGACTGCCATTTCTGGGTCAATAACCTTAAAAAATACCACACCATCAATACTACATGGCACGTTATCTTCGGTCATAACTTCCTGGGAAACCACATTAATTGTGATGACCCGAATATCCACTATCTGTATAGTCTCAACTATGGGAATAATCCATCTAAATCCAGGTTGTAAGGTTTTAATATATTTACCAAACCTAAATTTTAAAGCGCGTTTGTATTCAAAAATAATGCGTATACCCGATAATAGGAATACCACAATAACAATCGTAAACATTAAAGGAGGATTCATAATATATCTCTTTTTAGTTAATACTCAGCTAATTATCTTATAAGATAATTCTTTTTTAACAACTATAAAAAGATATTCATCAAATAAACCAAGAAAATATATACTTTAGTTTAATTTCTTAGGAATTATTACATCATTGTTATTTAGTCTATATGCTATTTTCTTTTAGCGAACGGTCTTGAATCTTTAATCGGACACTAATAAAATTATTATTCGTCCCTATTTTTTTCCTGCAGGTTTCTAACAATCCTTGTAGCCATACTTCTAGAAACAAAGCGATGTATGGTTGAAAGAAATTTATTTATAGCACCCGGAATAGCAACCGTTTTCCCTTTTTGCATAGCGTTATAACCATAAAGCGCTACTTCTGATGCGCATGCCATATTAAAACTAATCTTATTTTCTGAAGTGTTCTTTGAAACGACTTTTTGAAACGACGTTTTAGTTGGCCCTGGACATAATGCTGTAACAGTTATACCTGTACCTTTTAACTCGTTGGCAATAGCTTCAGAAAATGATAATAAATACGACTTGGAAGCGTAATAAATAGACATAAGCGGTCCCGGTTGAAAAGCCGCCAACGAAGACATATTAAGTATTTTTCCCGAACCACGTTTTAACATGCCTTCTAGTATGAGCTTTGTTAAATGCGTTGTAGTTAAAATATGCACATGCAACATATCCAGCTCACGTTCCCACTCGGTATTGGCAAAAGTTCCAAATAAGCCAAACCCAGCATTATTGACCAAAACATCCACTGGCACATGATTAATTTCTTCCATTATTTCGGCAGCTACATTGGGTTTGCTTAAATCTTTTAATAGTGTAGACACACTGCACGAAAACATTTTCTCTATGTCAGTTTTTGCAATTTGTAAGTTAGTATTATCTATATCTATTAAAATTAAGTCATAGCCATCATTGGCCAATAGCAAAGCCAATTCATAGCCTAACCCTGAAGCAGCTCCAGTTATTAATGCAGTTTTTGTCATAAATTTAAGTTCCAATTAGGGGAGTTTAACATACAAAGCTATTGCTTTTCATTTACATAATCTTGCAAATAGTTAAAACGCTCGGTTAACCTACCATTTTCAGTTATTTTAGCCCGCTGTAAAATACCATCGGCATCATTATTAAAGAAAGCAGGAATAACATGCTGTAAAAATTGCTCTCCAAACCCTTCGCTGGCATCTTTAGGAAGCTCACAAGGTAAATTATCTACCGACATAACAGCTATAGCATTTTCTGACTTAAAATCTGTTTCGGCTTCTATTTGTGGGTCATAACCATAAATAGGATCGGAAATGGTTGAGGCTCTTAAAGTGGTAGCAATAGGCCCATTAACATCGCAACTAATATCGGCGACTACTTTAATATTAAAATGGGGCGATTTAACATCTTGTTTTGTATAAAAATAAGGTGCACCATTTCCGTAAAAATGCCCTGCAATGTAATAATCGGTTACCTTGGCAAAACGCATAAAGTTAGATTCGTAATCTTCCGGATTATTAAAAAAATCAAACACATCAATTACTTTTCCGTCTTTACGTTTGTTATAATCCAGCACGTCAATTTTACAATATACAGCTTCACTAAACGTGTTATTTAAATAATCATGTACCGAAACTTTTTTAATACGCATCGCATCCAACATGTGTTGCGCACCGTTTGATACTTTTCCGCTTCCTGTTAATAATATTTTAATGGCGGGTAGCTTTATTTTATTTAATTCGGCAATTAAAGCTTCTTGACTGGCCAATGTTCCTGCTTTTGGCAAATTCCAAGAATCGAATTTTAATCCCCAGGCACGAAACCCATTATAAGCACCAACAATACCTGCATAATAACCAAAGCCAATTAGACGAAACCCTTTGTTATTTACAATGGTTTCGTAATCATAAAGTTCAATGTTCTTTTCTAAAATGGCCTGTAACAACTTTCTATTATAGGGTTGTTTTTTTATAGTATGGGAAAAGAAAAAATATTTTTTATTTGGAATAAGCGCTTCTATAGGCACTTCTTTTACACCTATCATGACATCACAATCGGACACATCATTTGTCACTTCAAATCCTGCTTCTTTATATTTCTCATCTGAAAAAAACCTAATATCTGACGATTCTACTTTAAAAGTAGCTTCAGGAAATTGAGCTTCGGCTTCGGCTAATTTTGTTGGTAAAAATACCACGCGACGATCTGGTGGGTTTTTGCGCTCTTTGATGATGGCGAATTTTATATTCATTTGTTGATTGTTTACTGACAACTTGTGCTTTGGTATAAATTTTGCTCTAAAATAATTGGATTTGCAAGGGTATACAAACTTTTTTGATAACTTTGCAGCCCGCGTTAAGGATTACTCATGCATTTCTATTTAAACAAATAGGAATTCGTGAATAGCTATGGCATTTGAAGTGACATCCTTTTGCTTTTGCAAAAGATATAGCAGAAAAAGCCTGACCTTTAGGGTAACGCCATAATTAAGAATATACTTTTTCAATTTATAAGATTCCTGCCTTCGCAGGAATTAATGGGGTCGACTGGTTTTGACAGCGAGATTAATTGAATGGTAAGCACGTCGTGTAATGACTTTGAAACACGTAAAAGGCTAGGTCAAACTTTAAACGGCGAGAATAACTACGCTTTAGCTGCTTAATCTGAATTTTAGTAAGATTAGCCTAGGTACACAAGGTGTACAAGCTTTATGTCTCCGGAAAGCCTTGGTTAACGGCGTTCCTTTTTGAGGCATCGTAAATGTTAACATAGATTGGGTAGTGCTTTGATGCCCAATTGAAACTAAAAAAGCTAAGTTACAAGTAGGTTGTCTTTAACCAGCTTGTAATCGAAAACCCAAGAAAAGAATAAACGTGTAGAAAGCCTTTTGGTTACTTGTTTGGACGAGAGTTCGATTCTCTCCGACTCCACTTTTAAGCTATCAAAACAAAAAAACCTGTAAACACCTGATTTATAGGTTTGTTTTGTTTTTTATAGAAACCGCCTCATGGGTTGAGGCGGTTTTAAATTTTTGAAAATTAATTGTTTTAATTCCAGCCACCACCCAAGGCTTGATACAGTTTTACATGAGCTAATAATTGATCTCTTTTAGTTTCTATAATTTCAATTTTAGAATCTAAAGCTTCTCTTTGAGTTAACAAAACTTCTGTGTATTCTGCCCTTGCCGATTTGAATAGTTGAATAGACAAATCAATCGATTCTGTTAGAGCTTCTACTTGTGCTTCTTTAAGCAGATAACTTTCTTTAAGGTTTTGCACATTTGCTAGCTGATTTTCTACCTCGATATAGGCATTTAATATGGCTTTTTCATACTCGAAAACGGCTTCTAATTGTCTGTTGTTTGCAGAGCTATATTCCGCTTTAATGGCATTTCTATTGATTAATGGCGACACGATATCTCCTACTAAAGAATAAGCTAACGACTCTGGCGTACTCGTTAAAAATTTAGGCTTAAAGGCTTCTAAACCTATGCCAGCCTTAAGACCGATAGAAGGAAAAAAGTTAGCTTTAGCAACCTTAACATTTAATTTTGTAGCTGATAATTCAAATTCGGCTTTTCTAATATCTGGACGGTTTGATAATAATTGCGAAGGCAATCCCGTAGCGATTATATCGACTGTTTTTATAATAAAATCTTGAGAGCTTCTTTGTATTTTTTGTGGATAGCGTCCCACTAAAAAGTTAATTAAATTCTCGGTTTCTATGATTTTTTGCTGAATTTGAAATTTATTGCTTTGGTTTTTATAGACTTCGGCTTCAAAACGTCTTACAGCTAGTTGTGTAGCCCGTGCAGCTTCTTTTTGGAGCCTTACCATTTTTAATGCGTTTTGTTGAATGTCCAAATTCTGTTCGATGATCATCAATTGATTATCTAAAGCCATAAGCTCGTAATAGGCACTTGCAATTTCTGAGACTAATTGCGTAACCATAAAATTTTTACCTTCAATAGATGCTAAGTACTCTAAAACGGCGGCTTTTTTACCGTTACGAAGTTTTTTCCACACGTCCACTTCCCAAGAGGCAGAAAGTCCTGCTGAAAAATTAGTCAATGGTTCTGGAAATTCTTCGTCTTCACGAATGTTCAGGTTTTTTTCTATAGCACCATTTCGGGTAAATTCACCAACTTTTTCAACTTCGTCACCAGTATAAAAACCAACAAAAGGCAAATATTCCCCGCGTCTTGCTTTTATTTCATTTTTAGACATTTGTACCTTTTGTAACATCATGTTTAGCTCTTGGTTGTTTGCTAAAGCACTATCAATTAAGGCGACTAAATTTAGGTCAGAAAAAAAGTCTTTCCACTTTACCATTGCGGTATTAGTAGTATCTGATGATTGGTTTTTATATTGCTCTGGGACGGTTTTATTTTCGGCTCTTATGTTTTTGGTTGGTACACAAGAATACAGAGATAATACAGCCAGAACAGCAATCAAACAACGTGTTATATATGTTTTTATGTTATTCATCTTTGTTGTTTTTACTAAGTTTTTTTAACAGTTTTTTTAATTTGCTAATACTATAGGTATTAATATTTGTTTGGTTTTCGGTTTCGTTTTGTCTAATAAATTCTTCCGAAAGAGGTTCGCTAGCTTCATCTTTAATGAGGTTTCTACCTTCAGCCATTTTAGCAAAAACATAATAAAGTCCAGGTATAATTAACACGCCAAAAAGTGTCCCGATAATCATACCGCCTAAAGAAGATCCTCCAATGGTTCTGTTACCAATAGCTCCTGCGCCAGTTGCTACAACTAACGGAATTAACCCAGCAATAAAAGCAAAAGAGGTCATTAAAATAGGTCTAAAACGTGCTTTTGAGCCCTCGATAGCAGCTTCTAAAATTGTGGCGCCTTGCCTGTGTTTTTGCACCGCAAACTCTACAATTAGTACGGCATTTTTACCCAATAGACCAACAAGCATAATCACACCAATTTGCGCATAAACGTCATTAGCCAATCCCATAGCTTTTAAAAGAAAGAACGATCCAAAAACCCCCACAGGAAGTGATAGAATAACGGCAAATGGCAGCAAGAAACTCTCGTATTGGGCAGCTAAGACAAAATAAACGAACACCAATACGATGATAAAAATGTATAATGATTCGTTACCTCTGCTGGCTTCGTCAAAGGATAATCCTTCCCAAGCAATATCATAACCTTTTGGCAATTCTTTTGCAGCGACTTCCTTAATGGCATTAATGGCATCACCACTTGTAAAACCTTTAGCAGGAAGACCTCTAATGGAAGCCGAGTTATAGAGATTATATCGGGTAATTTCATTAGGACCTAATTTCTTTTCAATAGTCATGAATGCTGAATAAGGTACCATTTCACCTGCTTCATTTTTAACAAATAGCTTTTCAAGATCTGATGGTAAACGTCTGTATTCTGGTGCAGCTTGTGTATATACTTTGAAGAATCTACCAAATCGAATGAATCCTTGCTCGTAGGTACTACCTATTAAAATATTAAGGTTTTCCATGGCTTTTCCAATGGTAACCCCTTTTTGCATGGCAATTTTGTTGTTAATTTTCAACTCATATTGCGGATAGTTTGCAGAAAAGAAGGTGAACAATCCCGTAAGTTCTTTACGTTTGGATAAAGCCTCCATAAAAGCGTTGTTGATCTTTTCAAATTGATGGTAATCTGTCGAGTTGGTTTTGTCTAACAAACGCATGGCAAATCCACCAGAAGATCCAAATCCAGGTACTGCTGGCGGTTCAAAATACTCGATAACCGCTCCTAAGTTTTTGGTTTCTTCTTCCAATTCTTCCATAATTTCGTGAACCGAATGATGACGATCTCCCCAAGGTTTTAAGTTAATCAAACACGTACCAGCGTTAGAACCGCGACCTTCGGTCATGATTTCGTAACCGGCCAAAGACGAAACGGATTCCACACCTTCGGTTTCCTCACAAATTTTCTGGAGTTTTCTAGCAACGTCGTTGGTGCGTTCTAGGGTTGCACCTGGTGGTGTTTGAATGATGGCATAAATCATTCCTTGGTCTTCGTTTGGTATAAACCCAGCTGGTAAGACTTCGTTTGTAAAATAAATTCCTGCACAGAATGCTGCTAAAATTCCAAAGGTTACAATACGTCTTGCGACTATCTTATTAAGAATGGCCACATATTTCCCTGTTAATCGTTCAAACCCTTTGTTAAACCAAATGATAAAACGGTCTATCGGTGATCTTTTGATTTTTCCATGGTTGTTTTTAAGCAACATGGCACATAAAACAGGCGTTAACGTTAGGGCAACAATTGCGGAAATAACAATAGAACCGGCCATAGTGATGGAGAACTGTCGGTAGAACACCCCAACAGGCCCTGTCATAAACGAGATTGGTATAAATACCGAAACCATAACTAAGGTAATGGCTATAATAGCGCCTCCGATTTCGCCAAGTACTTCGGATGAAGCTTTGTAAGGTGTAAGATGCTCTTCTTCCATTTTAACATGGACCGCTTCAACCACAACTATAGCATTGTCAACCACAATACCAATTGCCAATACTAATGCGAAAAGCGTAATTAAGTTGATGGAAAGACCAAATAATTGCATCACAAAAAAGGCTCCGATCAACGACACTGGTACCGCAATAATTGGAATTAAAGTAGAACGCCAATCGCCTAAAAACAAAAATACCACAATGGCTACCAGAATAAACGCATCTCTAAGCGTATGCAGTACTTGCTCAATGGAAGCATCCAAAAAGTTGGACACGTCATAACTAATTTGAAAATCTACATCTGGAGGCAAATCTACTTTTAGTTCATCCAACTTTTCTTTTACTGCTTTAATAACATCGCTACCATTACTTCCAAAGGTTTGTTTTAAAACGATTGAAGCAGAAGGTTTTCCATCTAGATTCGAATAAATATCGAAAAATTCACTTCCTAGCTTTACATCTGCAATATCCTCTAGTTTGATAATTTCACCTTCTTCGTTGGCACGAATAATAATCTCTTTATACTGTTCGGGTTCGTTGTATCGGTCTTGATAGGTTAACACATATTCCAATGACTGCGAAGTTATCCCAGAACTTTGACCTAAACGTCCTGGTCTGGCCAAAAGGCTTTGCTCTTCCATGGCCTTTAAAACTTCTTCCGCAGAAATATTATAAGCACGCATACGGTCTGGTTTTAGCCAAACTCTCATGGCATATTTACGGCTACCTAATATTTGTGCACTTGCAATGCCATTAATACGCTGAATTTCTGGAATAACTTTAGTATAAGCGTAATTGTAAAGAAACTTCTCGTCATTATTTTTATCTGAACTGGAGAGGTTAACGTACATTAACATACTAGGTTGTACAGGTGTAATAACGACCCCTTCACGTTGAACGAGTTCTGGAAGCAAAGGCATTACTTGATCTACACGTGTTTTTACCCTAACAACGGCTTCGTTGGGATCTACACCTGGTTCAAAAATAATACGTATGGTTGCTTCTCCAGCACTAGTAGCATCGGATGCGATGTAACGCATGTCTTGAACACCATTTATAGCGGTTTCTAACGGAATTAAAGTTGAATTAACCAATACTTCTGAACTAGAACCCGGATAAGCAATAAAAATATTGACCGTAGTAGGTGCAATTTGAGGGAATTGTGAAATAGGCAGTTGCTTTATGGCAAGCCCACCTATAAATACGATAATCACCGAAATGACAATAGCCAAAACGGGTCTTTTTATAAATTTTTTAAACATGTCTTTTGTAGATTAAATTCTAAAATTATTCAGCATATAAGTCTAATTCAGACAATACTTTATTTGGCTCCAAAAACTTAGTAAGGATTTTTTCATTGTTTTTTACCATTCTAATACCTTCTAGTAAGATGGTCTCTTTTTCTGTTAGCCCTTTACTAATGATATATAAGTGAGGTAATTCTGCACCAATGGTAATTTCTCTTTGTCTTACAATATTGTCCTTACCAATTACAAAAACATAGGTTTTATCTAAAATCTCAAAAGTGGCTTTTTGAGGAATAATAATGACATCTTTAAAAGGCACATTCATTAAAACACTTCCTGTTTCTCCATGTCTTAAAATACCGTCTGGGTTTGGAAATGTGGCTCTAAAGGCAATGTTACCAGTTTCGTTATTAAATTCGCCCTCTATGGTTTCTACAATTCCTTTTTGGTTAAAACGTTGGTTGTTTGCCATTAGAAGATCTACTTCTTTTTTCGCGTTTTTATCAGCACTCATTATATAATCAAGATATTCGGCTTCTGGCACATTAAAATACACCCACATTTTACTATTGTCCGATAATGTGGTCAGTAGCTCCCCTTCATCTAAAAGACTTCCTTCCCTTGCTTCCAAATGATCCATAATACCATCAAAAGGTGCGTTGATTTTTGTAAAACCTAAGTGGGTTTGTGCGAGCACAACTTCAGCAGTTGCTTTATCGTAATTGGCATTTGCTAAAGCCAATTCGTTTGGGGACACGACATTACCATCAGCCAATAATTTGGTGTTTTTTAGCTCAATTTCAGCAGCGTTAAATTCGGCTTTTGCTTTTTGTAATTCGGCCTGATAAATATTAGGCATTATTTGAAACATAGCTTGTCCCGTTTTAACATGTTGGCCTTCATCTACAAATATTTGCTTTAAATATCCTTTTTCTAAGGCTCTTATTTCTATGTGCTTAATAGAATGGATTTGACTCACATAGTCTTTGGTTATTATGGTATCTTTTTTAATGGGATTTGTAACAAGAAAGGCCGTTTGTTCTTTTTTTTCTTCTTTTTTTGTTTGACAACTTGTGTGAATTAAAAGCACAAGCAAGCCTATAAAAACAGCTGTTTTTTTCATAAAAATTTTGTTTAAAATAATTTGGAGTTAAATTGAATATATAGCAGCCATACTAGTTTTATATGACCAGCCAGTTAATTAAATTAAGATTTGAGTAAAAAAAGGTAAACTAAAAATGATGGTTTACAAGATGATGTATTATCAGATAATAAATACTTGAAGTCTTACATGAAGTTTTGTTGTAGACTTGTCAAAATAGTTTTTATAACGATGGGAACCCTTGTGTAGTTGAAATGACAATTCATTAAATAATTGTGCATTTAAAAAGGTGGTTGAATAAGAGTCAAAAGACAAAAAATTATCTTCACCAGACGATTCTTCGTTTTCTATTTCTTGAATTTCAGCAGTTTCAAAAGGAAATTTCCTTTTATTTTCTTGTCTAGAAGAATTAAAAGAGAAGCTATTTAAATGGGTATCGATAGAAGCTATATTTGTAGTAGCTCCTATTTCTTCAATAAAGTTTAAATAATTGCCTTCAATTATTGAATTTGCATTAAGGCTTATAGCACATGTAATCAGTGCTATACCAAAAAATAATAAATATTTATTGAAGATTTTGTTCATTTCGGGCATAAAATTATTGCAAATGGCTTTTATAACCAAATAATGATCGTATATAATTAAATTAAGAATAATTAATGAGTTTTCCTTGAAAAAAGCATCCTGTTATTATTAATATGGAAAAATATTAAAGGTGTCTTTAGGTTCTGTCTAAAATATAAAACCGCTCAAGTAATTGAACGGTTCATATATTTTAATAATTTTCGATTTAACTTATGTACAACCCTATCTATTTTTAAAATAATTGAAATTTTATTTGCATAACTAATCGGTTATACATAATTTTATAACCGAACAGTTATATATGATAGATTATGAGAAGAGATGTATTTCAAGCCATTGCAGATCCTACGAGAAGAGAAATCATTGGACTTCTAGCAAACAACCCGATGAACCTAACAAGTGTAACGGAAAATTTTAAAATGAGTCAACCTGCTATTTCAAAACACATGAAAATATTAATAGAATGTGGTTTAATTAGTGTGGAAAAGCAAGGAAGGGAACGTTATTGCGAAGCTAAATTGGATTCTTTAAATGAAGTTGAAGAATGGCTAGCACCTTTCAGAAAAATGTGGGAACAACGTTTTGACCAATTAGACCAACTCTTAATAAAAATGCAATCGAAAAACGAAAAGTAATCAACAGTTATTAAAATGGAATTAGAAGGCAGACAACTGAAAATGGCTCGCATATTTAAAGCGCCTATTGAATTGGTTTGGGAAGCTTGGACAAAACCAGAACACCTTGTAAAATGGTGGGGACCCAATGGATTTACCACTACCATTCACAAAATGGATTTTCAAGAAGGTGGCGAATGGAAACTAACCATGCACGGACCAGATGGCACAAACTATCCAAACAGAAGTATATACAAGGAAATTATTCCTCTTAAAAAAATTGCGTTTGAACATTTCAATCCACATTTTATTACTACAGTTCTTTTTACAGCCAAAGGCCAAGACACCCAAATAGATTGGCGTATGCTTTTCGATACACCAGAAATGCTTGAAACGGTCATAAAAGCACATAAAGCTGATGAAGGATTAAAACAAAACTTAGAAAAATTGTCTAATTATCTAAAAAGTAAAAAATGAAAAACCTAACAAATTTTACCAAAGACTTAGAAAACAAAAAACTTCATGTAACCCGTACATTCAATGCGCCTTTAGAATTAGTTTGGAGCACATGGACAGAACCTAAATTGTTAGAACAATGGTGGGCACCAAAGCCTTATAAGACCGTTATAAAATTTATGGATTTTAAAGAAGGTGGCCATTGTTTATATTATATGCTTAGTCCCGAAGGTGATAAACATTGGTGTCGAGCGGATTACTTAAAAATTTCAAAACATCACTATTTCACAGTTCAAGATGCCTTTTGTAATGAAGAAGGCGTGCCTAATACCGAACATCCGAGTATGCATTGGAACAATCAGTTTGAATCTAAAGAAAACACCACCCATGTGAAAATAGAAATATCATTTGATAAAGTTGAAGATATTCAGAAAATTATCAATATGGGCTTCAAAGAAGGGTTTACAGCTGCTCTTGAAAATTTAGATGACTACTTAAAGCAACAATCCAATAACTAAAATCAACGAAAAATGGAAACAACAAAAAAAGTATCAAAAATACAATTATGGGCGTCTTACATTCTACAAGGTCTTGTAGTTCTTATGTTTTTAATGGGAGCTGTTATGAATCTATTACAAACTGAAGAAGCTCTAACAGGTGCAACAGCTATGGGATATCCAAAAGAATCTGTCTTTTATTTAGGCATCGTATTACTTATAGGCACCTTATTATATGCCTTTCCGAAAACAGTCATCTACGGTGCCATTATTTTAACAGGGTGGTTAGGTGGTGCGGTAGCAACCCATGTTATCCATAAAGACCCCATGTTTAATATCATTTTTCCAGTAATTTTTGGAATCGTTTTATGGTTAAGTATTTTGCTACGAAACAAAAACCTAAAAGCACTTTTGTCAAATTAAGATTCATTAATCATGAACACTAAGATTATTAGTTGAAAAAATATCAAGAAGCAAACGAACAATTAAGAAGCATTCATTATGGAAGAAAAAATAGTTGAAATTGAAAAGGTTTTTAATGCACCCATACAACTTGTATGGAAAGCTATAACCGAAAAGGATTTAATGAAACAATGGTACTTCGAATTGAATGATTTTAAAGCTGAAGACGGCTTTGAATTTCAGTTCTATGGTCAAGGTTTAAAAGGCGAACAATATCTTCATATCTGTAAAATTTTAGAAATTGAACCTTTAAAAAAATTAAAACATAGCTGGACTTACCACGGACATGAAGGCTATTCTACAGTAACATTTGAACTTTTTGACGAAGGCACAAACAAAACAAAATTAAGGTTAACACATATAGGATTAGATACTTTCCCAGCAAATAATCCAGATTTTGCAAGAGAGAATTTTATAAATGGCTGGACCTATTTAATACACACAGCTTTGAAAGATTTTTTAGAAAAAGAAGTTTAATACATGACAAAAATCCAAATATATCCAGATGTCGGTCTGAGCGCAGTCAAAGACATTGAAAATATCGGTTTTAATCGCATTTCGACTTTAGTTTATCTGAACATAGCCGAAAGTCTCTATGGGACACACTTCAATTTTTGTCATGTACTAAAAAAAGAAGAATACAGACGCAACTAAATCCAATTTTTAGCATCGTATTAATATTTTCATAGATAAATTAATCAAAACTATTTCTAAAATGGTAGAAGTATTTAAAACCAATATCACTAAACAAAAGAAAGCAGAACAAATAATCGAAAAACTACAACAAAAATTTTCCGGTTATAAAATCAATTTCGACCTTGAAGATTGTGATAATATTTTGCGAGTTGAAAGCACTACAGGCCAAATTGACCATGAGGTTCTTGTCCAAATAATTAGTGACGATGGTTTTTATATAGAACCTCTAAAAGATGACCTTTCAATGACAACTCAAAATAAATCTGAAATTTGATTTTGAATCTTAAAAACATTTTCAGCTATAAACTAGATTCTGCCTTTTTCAGTATGTCCTTAATACGATGTTTTAAAGTTTCGGGTTCTATAATTTTAGCATAATCACAAAACATAAGATACCATCTAGGGAATCCGTTTTCCAAATCGGTCGTCATAAAAGTCATTTCAACATAATCACCTTTTACTGTTTCAGAAACAAAGCCATAATGTTTTCTTCCGCTATTTATATAACGTGCCACACTTTTATCGACTAAAATTATAACTTTAGTTTTTTGAACTGCTTCATTTTTTTGTCGATGCTCATCTATCGTTCCGTGTTCTATCGTAAATGGAAGCTGCGTTCTGTTTATTAGCAACATTCTATCAGTTCTAAATTGCCTGTAATCGTTTCTAATATGACAATACCCCAATACATACCAAAATCCATTTTCATGAAACACACCAACTGGTTCTATATGTCTTTCAGAAGGTATTTCGCTATTTAAAGCATAGTATTTTAAAAATACTTGCTTCTTCTCGGCAATACTCTCAAAAAGAATCTCTAATGCGTTTGGTAAATTTTTATTGAAAAGTTCTTGGGAAGGATCAACCATTATTTGCGATTCCAATGCTGAAATCCAATCTTTTTCGCGTCCTCGTAACACCGACTTAATTTTGTACATAGCTGACTCATGATAACTCCCTAAAGATTTATCAACAAACTTTTGCATAAACTTTTCTGCCGCAACAAAACTCCCTGCTTCTTCACGTGTAAACATAACGGGAGGCAATCTATAGCCTTCCATAATGGAATAACCAACCCCAGCTTCACTCACTATAGGTACACCTGATGCTTCCAGTGTTCTTACATCTCTATAAATAGTGCGCAAACTTACCTGAAATCGGTCTGCTAGTTCCTGGGCCTTAACAATGCGTTTAGACTGTAATTGCACAAGAATGGCTAAAATACGGTCAAAACGTTTTACAGAATCTAAACTCATAATGGCATAACATATTTCCCAAAGATAGGACTTCAAATGAAAGTATAAACCAAAATAAGGCTTCATTTTATCCATAGCAATTCAGCATTAATATCATAATCACAATACAAAGTAACGTACCAATTATGACAACCCTTTGTCAGCAATAAATCTATTTTTTTTGAAAAGTTGATTTATCCCCCTAAAATATTTTTATATCATAACCAACTTATTGATAACAGTTTAAAAATAAAATTGAAAATTATTTTTCACTACTGACAAAAGGCTGTCACACCCCCTCTTTAATTTTGGTTTAGAAATAAAAATCATAAAAAAAACAACACTTATGGAAACCACATTTAACGAAAACACAAAAAAGCACGATGTTATCACACCAACAGATTTAATAAATCATTGGCAAGGCCATAGAGCTTTAACCCGCAGGGTTATTGAAGCTTTTCCTGAGGAAGCTTTTTTTAACCATACCATTGGTGGGATGCGTCCTTTTTCTGAAATGGTCATGGAATTGCTTGGTATTGCCGGGCCTGGTATTAAAGAAATTGCAACTGGAATATCATCGCCTCTTAATGAACACTTTGAGCATGGCAATAAAAAAGCCAAAATACTTGAATTGTGGGACGAGGCAACAAACGACATTAACACCTATTGGGTTCAAATTAAACGGGAACAATTTCAAAAGAACATTAAAATATTTGGTCAATATGAAGGCACAGTTTATTCATCGATATTCTATTTTATTGACAATGAAATTCATCATCGCGGACAAGCCTATGTTTATTTACGCTCTCTAGGTATTGAACCACCAGCATTTTATGAACGTTAATTAAATAAAAAACATTTAGTTCATGACAAAAATCCAAATATAATCGGATGTCAGGATGGGTTTGTCGAAGCCGTACAAATAAATAAAGAAGATGTAGAGAAGGACTTCGACAAGCTACCATTGACGTATTTTGTAAACATCTGTTTTACAGCTAATTAAATTTATAAAAAACTACGTCATCGTATTCGCTAGTTAAAAAACTTAACAAAGGTCTCAGTCTGACAATATATGGTTTAAATTGATTTTGTCGAACACGGTCTGTCATACTGAGCCTGTCGAAGCTATATGCAGAAGTATTTGAGATTGGACTAAACTAAAAAACAATAAATATAAACAGATGAAAACCGTTTTAGTATTTAAAACTTCTATTTCTAAAAAAAGCCATATTAAGACAGTACAACCTTTTTTAAATAATTTGATTAGTAAAAATGGTTATTGGAATTTTGATTTGGAGGATTGCGACAACATCCTCCGAGTCGAAACCCATACAGTTAAAAGTGATTCTGTCCGTAACATTCTAATGAATCAAGGCTTTTTGTGTGAAGAGTTATATTGAACTCATTTAAAAATATTAAAGATGATCATAGTAAAAGTAACATACACCGTAAAACCTAATTTTGTCAATAAAAACAAGGAAAACATTCAGTTGTTTATGGAAGATTTTCAAAAATTGAATACCAACGATTTTCGGTATACAATTTATTCATGTGAAGACGGTAAAACCTTTGTTCATCTGTCCCATTATAAAAATGAAGGCATTCAAAAACAATTGTTAGAAGTCCCTTCATTTATATCGTTTCAAAAACAAAGAGATGAGAGCAAATTAGAACTTGTCCCTACTATTGAAACAATGCGCTTGGTTAGCGCTTCTATGAATATTTTTGATGAATAATCAATGTCCTTATAACTATCAAAATATTGAAAACAAAAAATCCATGCAAATTACTATCTGCATGGATTTTTTTATATATGAATTTAGTTTAACCTACTTTTTGCTTTTCTTTCATTTTTTCTAAAAGCACTAACTCACGATGAATTTCCTCTTTTCGTTCGTTAAACTTTCTAACTTTTTCATCAATAATCTCCTGCTTTCTTTTGCTTTCCAAACGTCTTAATTCTTCCTTTTCAAGATCCTTTTTCTTTTTCTTTCTCTCTCTTATTTTTTCTAAAGAAACAGAATAATAAGCATAACCGTACATACTTATAAATAACAATGCTAAAATTCCTAATATAACGTAACCGTTTTGCATATAAACTTGGATTAATTTAATGATTGGTCCTTAAGTTAAGACACTAACTCCTAACTCCTTACAAAATTATAAAAAAGAACTTGCTGCTTAAAATAAAAAAGGTAAAGTGCTCAAAAATAAGCTCAAAGAACAAATTATAAGTTAAAACGGTTAAAAATCACATAACAAAACGTCTATTATTTGTTTAGTCTATAGCTACCAAATCGCCTTCCCATTCTAAAATACCTCCTTCTAGATTATAGGCATTTTCAAAACCTAACTGATCCATAATGGCACAGGCTTGACCACTTCTATTTCCCGAACGGCAATACACATAATAGTTTTTATCTTTATCTAAGGCTTCAATTTCATCTATAAAATCCTGACCTTTATATATATCTATATGAATAGCATTTGGTATAATACCATCGGCTACTTCGGCATCGGTTCTTACATCCAATACGACTGCTTTTTTGTCATTCTCTAATCGTGATGCCCATTCTTCTTGTGATAAATCTTCCATTGTTTTTAATATATTTTATAATACAAATTTAATACTTCTAAAATTTATAGACGAAAAAAAATCCAAAGTATTACACCTTGGATTTTTTTAAGCATTTGTGTTCGATTAAAGATTTAAGACCACTTTACCAAAAGAATATAGAAAATAGACTAAATGACAACAAATTGCTATTCAAATGTCTTTGCATGTCTACAATCTCTTTAAAAGAGCCATTATCACTGTGTTTACAGAGAATTTAAAAAGTTTTATCGGACAACAATACCATTTAATAAAAACGTTATACTTTAATAGAACAGCCTATCGCTTTCGTTTCGGTTTGCTCAACCTCTTTTCCTTGTAATAAAGCGTCAACTGCTTTTTCAACATACTTTGTTGACACAGCCGATGCATCTTTATAATTATCATCAATAGCTCCTATATACCTAACAACATTGCCTTTTTCTGTTTTTTGCAGTACAAACATATGTGGTGTTTTGGTAGCCCCAAACTTTGGAAAGACTTTTTGTTCTTTATCAATTAAATAAGGAAATGTAAATCCTTTTTCGCTGGCTCTTTGCTTCATAGCGTCTAAATTATCATCTGGTTTGATAGTTACATTATTTGGCATAATTGCAATGACGGGATAGCCTTTTGACGCATATTTTTTATCTAAAGCTATAATTCTATCTTCATAAGCTACCGCATACGGGCAGGTGTTACAGGTAAATGTTACTATAAATCCTTTTGCTTTTTTGTAATCTGATAAGGATACCATTTTTCCATCAATATTTTTAAGTGAAAAATCTTCGGCAACATCGCCTATTTTGTAACCTTCACCAAAAGTTGTTTTATGAATTGTAAATGCACTAATGCATAGTACAATAACAGCTGCGGAAATTAATTTAATAGTCTTGTTCATTGTATTTCTATTTTAAAAATTGTTTGACTTCTGTTTCTAATGCTTCGAAGCTAAAAGATTGCTCAAAAAACTTACGTTCATTATTTTTATAAATTATCGTAGCTGGTATAGAACCAGACCATGTTTCATCTACTTTAGGTATCCAAGTATTCATATCTACATCGTCTAATGCAATTACTTTCGATTTTAGTTTTTTATTCTTTATAAAAGGTTTCAACTTCGAATCATATAAATGTGGAAAATCCAAACTCACCAACAACACTTCAACATTTTTATTAGCATATTCTGCTTGTAATTTTTCGAAATATGGCAACTCTTTTACACAAGGTGCGCACCAGGTTGCCCAAAAATTTATAACGTGAATCTTATCGTCCTTTTTATTAAGAAACTTTTCAAAACCATTAAAATCGTATACTTCTAAATCTAAATTAGCTTCACTTTGCTTTTCAATAGTGCTATTATTAATAGCAGTATCTGTTTTTTTCTCTTTATTATTACAGCTTACAAAAACAAGTAGTGTGATAAGTAGTACTTTAAATTTCATGTTTTTATCTATGTTGTTCAATTATCACATGGAACATCCTGGATAATGATTCCTTTGGGATGTAAAATTTTGCCATGGATGTTTCATGTTTTATTTTATTAGACTCTTAAACGATTAATTGGTTTAATAAAATATCAATTTAGGTATAAAAATAATTAATACTTCAAGGTTATTAGACCGTTTAACATTATTTTATGCAAAAATTAACTTGAAATATTGTGTAATTATATTTTCATTTCTATATTTGAACTCGTTAAAACAAAAAACAAAAAAAATTGAAATCAATTTTAAACAATACTTGGTGGTGGTCTTTTCTAAACTTACGTTTCGTGAAATAAAACCCTAGTATATTTAAAACTTAAAATATTCAAAAGGCTTGTCGTTCACGACAAGCCTTTTTTGTAAGGTATTTTGTCATTTCCGCGAAGACGGAAATCTTAAAATGAAGTAAAGATGTTTAATGAAAATGTATATTATATTTACATCATGACAAATAAGAAAAACGGCGTGATTTATATTGGAATGTCGGGAAATATTAATCAAAGAATAAATCAACACAAGAAAAAATACAGCAAAGGATTTACTAACAAATACAATTTAGATATTTTAGTTTATTATGAAAAATTTGATTCCCCAAACGAAGCCATCAAAAGAGAAAAACAAATAAAAAAATGGAATAGATCGTGGAAAATCAATTTGATAAATGATTTTAACCCAGATTGGAACGATTTAAGTTATTTTTTTAATATTAAAGTAGAATAAAAAAAAGATTTCCGCCTTTGCGGAAATGACAAAGACATTTAAATGGACAAATTTAATTTATACACGCACTACAAAAAAATTCTTGCAGATACGATTACGCCTGTTAGTATTTATTTGAAAATAAGAGACAAATACCCAAACAGTATATTGCTTGAAAGTAGCGATTATCATGCGAATGATAACAGTTTTTCATATATCTGTTTTAATCCCATTGCTACTATTAAAGTTGAAAACGAAACTATTTTTCAAACGTTTCCTGATGGAAGTCAAACTTCAAATCCAATAACCGAAAGCTCTGATGTTTCTGAAGAAATTAACCAATTCACGAAACGCTTTAAAGTAAATTCTGAAGAAGAATTCAAATTTATAAATAACGGTATTTTTGGATATATTGCTTATGATGCGGTACGGTATTTTGAGGATATAGAGATTTCAAAAAAAGAAAACTCAATAGCAATCCCCGATGTTAATTATGCTGTTTATCAAAATATTATAGCTATAAATCACCATAAAAACGAAGCATACATTTTTGCACATTGTTTTAACTCTGAACCTAACATTGAAGAAATAGATCATTTAATCAAAGTAAAAAACTTTGCGTCTTACAATTTTTCTTCAAATGGAAACATTACTTCCAATTTAACAGACGATGAATACAAACACCATGTAGAATTAGCAAAAAAACATTGTGGGCGTGGTGACGTATTCCAACTGGTGCTTTCAAAAAGTTTTTCTCAAGAATTTAAAGGTGATGAGTTCAATGTGTATCGTGCTTTAAGAAGTATCAATCCGTCACCTTATTTATTCTACTTCGATTACGGAAACTTTAAAATTTTTGGAAGCTCACCCGAAGCGCAATTAATTGTTAGCGATGGAAAAGCTGAAATTCATCCTATAGCAGGCACTTTTAAACG
Source organism: Mariniflexile sp. TRM1-10 (assembly GCF_003425985.1). Lineage (NCBI taxonomy): Bacteria > Pseudomonadati > Bacteroidota > Flavobacteriia > Flavobacteriales > Flavobacteriaceae > Mariniflexile > Mariniflexile rhizosphaerae. The sequence continues at coordinate 3,081,380 of NZ_CP022985.1, read as the reverse complement.
TACTGGAAACGATATACAAGATGCCGAATTAGCAAAAAAACTAGTTGTAGATGCTAAAGAAAATGCTGAACATGTTATGTTAGTAGATTTGGCTAGAAACGATTTAAGCCGACATGGAAGCCATGTGACTGTCGACACCTATCGTGAGGTTCAGTTTTTCTCACACGTTATCCATTTGGTTAGCAAAGTTACCGGGCAAAAACATAAAGAAACGGCAACGATGCAAGTGGTTGCCGACACTTTTCCTGCTGGAACCTTAAGTGGCGCGCCAAAACACAGAGCCATGCAACTTATTGAGGAATACGAAAAAACAAGCCGTTCTTTTTATGGTGGTGCCATTGGATTTATGGATTTTGAAGGTAACTTTAACCATGCCATCATGATTCGTACCTTTTTAAGTAAAAACCATAAACTGCATTGGCGAGCCGGTGCTGGAATTGTATCAAAATCAAGTCCAGAAAACGAATTACAGGAAGTGTATAACAAATTAGGAGCCCTAACAAAAGCTATTGAATTAGCAGAAACTATATAAATTCCTGCGTGGCAGGAATCTTTTAAAATAAAAAAACATACGTCTAGAAATACATTCGTGTATTTGTGGCGAAAAAATTAAATTAATTAAAAATAGCTTCCTGCTTTCGCAGGAATAAAAAAGATGACAAACGTATTAGTTATAGATAATTACGACAGTTTTACATACAATCTGGTGCATTATTTAGAAGATTTAAACTGCAATGTTACCGTTGTTAGAAACGACAAATTAACTTTGGACGATGTAGAACCTTTTGATAAAATAGTGTTATCACCAGGTCCTGGAATTCCAGATGAGGCCGGGTTATTAAAACCCATTATTGAACGCTTTGCGCCAACAAAAAGCATCTTAGGAGTTTGTTTGGGACAACAAGCCATTGCTGAAGTTTTTGGAGGCTCACTCATAAATTTAGAAGACGTTTATCATGGTGTTGCTACAAAAGTGACCATTACTGTTGACGATGAATCCTTATTTAAAGGTATGGATAAAGAGATTGAAGTTGGCCGTTATCACTCGTGGGTGGTAAGTCCAGATTTACCGGAAAGCTTGGAAGCAACATCTTTTGATGCCAACGGACAAGTGATGTCGTTACGCCATAAAGTATACGATGTTAAAGGGGTACAATACCATCCGGAATCGGTTTTAACACCTAACGGGAAACAGATTTTAAAGAATTGGCTGAATATAGACTTTAGACGATAGATTTAAGACTATAGACTTGAGATAAGAGACATTGAGGCTATAGACTTTACAATCAGTTAATTATAAAAGTTTTTTTTTTGAAACCAATAAAATTATACCTAAAAAATAATTATAATTTATATATGAACAATTATAAAGAACTCAAAGTTTGGCAGAAATCTATGGAATTAGTAGAAATTGTTTATAAGTTAACAAGTACATTTCCTAAAGAAGAGAAATATGGGTTAACAAGTCAAATTCAAAGAAGTTCAATTTCAATACCTTCAAATATTGCTGAAGGAGCTGGAAGAAATTCCGATAAAGAATTTAGAAATTTTTTAGGTGTTGCAAATGGATCATCAAATGAATTAAGCACACAATTAATATTAGCAATAAGAATTGGTTATACAAATGAATCTGACATGGAATATATTTTTAATTTACTTTCTGAAATTCAAAAAATGATTTTTTCGCTAATTAAAAAATTTTCTAATCTATAGTGTATATCTCAAGTCTATCATCTTTAGTCTCAAGTCTATTATCTTTAGTCTAACATCTATTATCAATTAAATGAAAAATATATTAAACAGACTTATAAACCACGAAAGCATTTCCAGTGACGAAGCGAAACAGGTTTTGGTAAAAATCTCTAAAGGCGATTATAATCAAAGCCAAATTGCAGCGTTTCTAACCGTTTTTATGATGCGAAGTATTACGCTTGAAGAATTGCGAGGCTTTCGTGATGCACTTTTAGAATTATGCATTCCTATTGATTTAAAGGATTTTAATGCCATTGATTTATGCGGAACTGGTGGCGATGGAAAAGATACATTTAATATTTCAACCTTAGCGTCATTTGTAACTGCAGGAGCTGGAGTTAATGTGGCAAAACATGGTAATTACGGCGTATCTTCGGCTTGTGGTTCTTCAAATGTTATGGAATATTTAGGTATTAAATTTTCAAATGATGAAGATTTCTTAAAACGCTCGATAGATAAAGCTGGTATTTGTGTGTTGCACGCACCACTCTTCCACCCTGCTATGAAAAATGTAGCACCTATTCGTCGTGAATTGGGCGTAAAAACATTTTTCAATATGTTAGGCCCTATGGTAAATCCATCATTTCCTAAAAACCAAATGGTGGGCGTTTTCAACTTGGAATTACTTCGTCTTTATGGCTATCTATATCAGAATACCGATAAAAACTATTCCATAGTTCATGCATTAGATGGTTATGATGAAATTTCATTAACAGGACCAACTAAAGTCATTTCAAATCGTGCCGAAACTATGTTTTCCCCAGAAGATTTAGGGCTTTCAGAAATAACGCAAGAATCCATTTTTGGAGGAAATACTGTTGAAGCTTCTGCCAAAATCTTCATGGACGTTATACAAGGAAAAGGAACAGAACAACAAAATAACGTAGTTTGTGCCAATGCTGGTTTAGCGATAGCAACCACCAATCAAATGGACCACAAACAAGGATTTGATCTGGCAAAAGAATCTTTATTAAGTGGAAAAGGATTAAAAGCATTACAAACCATTCAAGAGTTAAGTAAATGAACATTCTAGATAAAATTGTAGCCGACAAACGCATGGAGGTCGATTTACGAAAATCATTAATTCCAATAAAACAATTGGAACAGTCGGTGTTGTTTGAAAGGGAAACCATGTCATTAGCAAATAAATTACGCAATAGCCAAACAGGGATTATTGCGGAACATAAACGCAGATCGCCATCAAAATCAGTTATCAATCAAAATTTAAATGTATTTGATGTTGCAAAAGGTTATGAAAATGCAGGTGTTTGCGGTATGTCTGTTTTAACCGATGGCAAATATTTTGGAGGTTCTCTAGACGATTTGCTAACAGCAAGAGCCAGTTGTAATTTACCTCTTTTACGCAAAGAATTTATTATAGATGAATATCAACTATTAGAAGCCAGGGCATATGGTGCAGATGTTATTTTACTAATTGCCGCCATTTTAACAAAAGAGGAAATTAAACAATTTTCAGAATTTGCTAAAAACCTAAACTTGGATGTCCTATTAGAAGTTCATAATGAAGAAGAATTGCATAAATCCATCATGCCTAGTTTAGATATGTTAGGCGTAAATAACCGAAACTTAAAAACCTTCGAAGTAAGTTTAGAAACAAGTAAAAAACTAAGTGAGCTCATTCCAAACGATTTTGTAAAAGTATCTGAAAGTGGCATTAGTAATATTGAAGCCATTAAAGAATTACAACCTTATGGATATAAAGGGTTTTTAATTGGTGAGAACTTTATGAAAACCGATAATGCGGGTGAAAGTGCAAAACAATTTATTAAAGAATTAGAAAAATGAAATTAAAGGTTTGTGGCATGAAATATCAAGACAATATAGAACACGTTGCAGCTTTGCAACCGGACTATCTTGGGTTTATATTTTATGATAAATCTGCTAGATACTTTGATTCTGAAAACATCCCTGAACTGCCTAAATCAATAAAGAAAGTAGGTGTTTTTGTTGATGAAGACATAGCCATTGTTATGGAGAAAATAAACACCCATAATCTACAAGCCGTACAACTTCATGGTAAAGAAACACCTGAATATTGTGACGTTTTAAAAAAACGTCATGCTGAACTTGTTTCAGAATCACATCATGAGAATCTGAAACAAGTTCAGATTGATGGGAAACTAGAAATAATCAAAGTGTTTTCAATAAAAGAAACATTCGATTTTGGGATTTTAAAAGCATACGAAGCCTTTTGCGATTATTTCCTGTTCGACACCAAAGGAAAATTACCCGGAGGCAATGGTTACACTTTCGATTGGAATGTTTTAAACAACTATCCTTCAACCAAACCATTTTTTTTGAGTGGTGGTATCGGATTAAATGAAGTAGAAAAAATTAAAGAATTTAAACAAAATACAGCTTCAAAATATTGTTTTGCTATTGATGTAAATAGCAGATTTGAATTGGAGCCAGGATTAAAGAATATTGAATTATTAAAAGAATTTAAAAGCAAATTATGTCACTTCGAGTGATTTTTGAGGCACGAAAAAATTGTATCGAGAAGTCAAAAGTTCTCGATACAAAATTCTAAAAAAGAATTTCAGTCGAACTGACAAAAACAAGACATCATGAATTATAATGTAAACGAAAAAGGTTATTATGGTGAATTTGGAGGCGCATACATACCCGAAATGCTCTATCCAAATGTAGAAGAGTTACGCCAGAATTATTTAAAAATAATGGCAGAACCCGATTTTAAAAAAGAGTTCGATCAGCTTTTAAAAGATTATGTAGGACGTCCTTCCCCACTCTATTTTGCAAAGCGTCTTTCAGAAAAATACCATACCAAAATTTATTTAAAGCGTGAAGATTTAAACCATACAGGTGCTCACAAAATCAATAACACCATTGGGCAAATTTTAATGGCAAAGCGTTTAGGCAAACACCGTATTATTGCCGAAACTGGAGCCGGTCAGCATGGTGTTGCAACCGCAACGGTTTGTGCTTTAATGGGACTGGAATGTATTGTTTATATGGGTGAAATCGATATTGCACGACAAGCACCCAATGTGGCCCGTATGAAAATGTTAGGAGCCACCGTAGTTCCTGCATTATCGGGAAGTCGTACTTTAAAAGACGCTACCAATGAAGCCATTCGCGATTGGATTAACAATCCTGTAGATACACATTACATCATTGGTTCCGCCATTGGTCCACACCCCTATCCAGATATGGTAACGCGTTTTCAATCGGTGATTTCGGAAGAGATCAAATGGCAATTAAAAGAACACGAGAACAGTGAAAATCCCGATTACGTTGTCGCTTGTATTGGTGGTGGCAGTAATGCCGCTGGTACTTATTACCACTTTTTACATGAAAAAAACGTGAACATCATCGCGGTTGAAGCTGCTGGTTTAGGTGTCGATTCTGGCGAAAGTGCTGCCACTTCCGTATTGGGCAAAGAAGGTATTATTCACGGTTGTAAAACCCTTTTAATGCAAACCAAAGATGGACAAATTACTGAGCCTTATTCTATTTCGGCGGGATTGGATTATCCCGGTGTTGGTCCCATGCATTCCCATTTAGCCAAAACGGGACGTGCCGAATTCATGTCTATTACCGATGATGAAGCCATGAAAGCTGGTTTAGAATTATGCAAGTTAGAAGGCATCATTCCAGCCATTGAAAGCTCGCATGCCTTAGCTATTTTTGAACAGAAAAAATTTAAACCAAACGATGTGGTGGTGGTCAGTTTGTCTGGTCGTGGTGATAAAGATTTGGATACTTATATCGATTATTTTAAACTATAAGTTTATTTTTCTCATTCCCTCGAAGGAGGGAATCCTTTGATCAAAATTATAAATTTTATTAAAAAAGAATCCTTTATTAAAATATGGATGTTTATTATGTTTACATATTAACCAATAAGACCCCTTACAGTTTTATATTAACAATTCAGTAAAAAAGAACGGCAATTAGAATAATGGCAACTAATCAATAATAAATATTAACCACAAAGAACACAAAGAAAAATCGCAAAGTTCGCAAAAGTTTACTTTGAATTCTTTGCGAAACCATAGTCGTTAAAAAAAGTAGTATGACAGAAAACGAAATCTCTAATAAGCTAATAGGTTTGGCCATTGAAGTTCATAAAGCATTAGGTCCTGGGTTACTTGAGAGCGCCTATAAAGAATGTTTAATGTACAAAATCATTCAATCAGGGATGTTTGCAGAAAAGGAAAAGCCCATGCCTTTAGTTTTTGAAGAAGTCAAATTAGATTGTGGTTACAGAATAGATATATTGGTAGAGCATAAACTGGTTATTGAAATAAAAAGTGTAGAAGCATTAAATGATGTTCATTTGGCACAAACACTAACATATATGAAGCTTGGTGGCTTCAAACTTGGATTGTTGATCAACTTTAATGTTGCATTGTTGAAAAACGGAATAAGAAGAGTAATAAATAACCTATAAGTTCCCTTCGGTTTTGCTCAGGGCATACTTTGTGGCACTTTGCGGAAACCTTAGCGCACTTTGCGGTAAAAAAAAACAGTCTGATTAGTAACAAAAAATGGAATCGTGGTGGAAAATCAATTTAATAAACAGCCTGAATCCAGATTGGAAAGACCTTTCAGAATACATTTAGAAATAATAAGATTCCCTCCTTCGAGGGAATGAAAAAGAATCATTTATAATGAACAGAATAAATCAAAAATTACAAGAAAACAAAAAGTTACTTTCTATATATTTTACGGCAGGTTTTCCTTCTTTAAACGACACCGTAACCATTATTCAAAACCTAGAAAAAAGCGGTGTTGATATGATTGAAATCGGATTGCCTTTTAGCGACCCATTAGCCGATGGCCCAACCATTCAAGCGAGTTCAACGCAAGCATTAAAAAATGGCATGACCACGGAAGTACTTTTCAACCAAATAAAAGATATTAGAAAATCGGTATCCATTCCATTAATCGTTATGGGATATTTTAATCCGATGCTTCAATATGGCGTAGAAGCATTCTGCAAAAAATGCCAAGAAATAGGTATTGATGGCTTAATTATTCCCGATTTACCAGTAGATGTTTACAACGAAGCATACAAAGCTACGTTTGAAAAATACGGATTAATCAATGTGTTTTTAATAACACCACAAACAAGTGTAGAACGCATCCATTTTATTGACTCTATTTCAAATGGATTTATCTATATGGTAAGTAGTGCCAGTGTCACAGGAAGTCAATCTGGTTTTGGGGATGAAAACACTACTTATTTTAAACGCATTGCTAATATGAATCTTAGAAACCCTCAAATTATTGGGTTTGGTATTTCTGATAATAAAACATTTACGCAAGCCACCGAACATGCCAAAGGCGCCATTATTGGCAGTGCTTTTATAAAGTTTTTAACCAATAATCCCATTAGCGATATTAACAAATTTGTAAAAGATATTAAAAACTAATGCCCCTAAATATTGTTTTAATCGAACCCGAAATACCCAACAATACAGGCAATATTGGCAGGTTGGCCTTGGCTTCTGGATCTTGCTTACATCTTGTAAAACCTTTTGGATTTCAAATTGATGATACCAAATTAAAACGTGCTGGTTTGGATTATTGGAAACATGTCACCATCATTTATTACGATAGCGTTGACGATTTTTTCAATATAAATAAAGGCCAAAACATGGTATTTCTTTCTAGCCATGGCCATAAAAATCATTGGGACATCCCTTTTGAAGATAATATGTTCTTAGTTTTTGGAAAAGAATCGGTAGGATTGCCCAAAACAATTACCGACAAACATACCGAGAGACTTTATAAAATCCCTTTATACAGCACCCATGTGAGAAGTTTAAATTTAGCCAATGCAGTTGGCATAGTCGTGTATGAAGGGTTAAAACAATTAAGCTAAAACTTATATTAAAAAATGGTGCTTATCGGAAAACTTTCATCGATGCAAATTAACTAAAGCTAAAACGTCTCTATCCGCTACTTACTATGGAGAAGTTCTATGTTACAAATGTAAAAATCATGACACAGCGACTCATTGGCATTAACCTACAAATTACTTATAATCAAAGTTTTAATATATATTTAAGATAGATTTAAGACAATTTCGATGTAATTTTTTTATATTCATTATGAACTAAATATGAATTTAAAAAAAAGAAATCATGGGAATTATTAAAGATAAAAAGAAATTTGAAAGAACAAAAAAACAGAAAGATCCAACACAACCTAAGGTGAATAAAAAAACAAATGAATTTGACATTGATAAAAAAACCATTAAAAAACAACAGAACAAACATTAAAAAAATACTAAAGTTTAAATGTTTGTAAATCAATAACTAATTTATAAATCAATGAATTACCAATGATGCTTTTTTTAAAATTAGGACTTCGACAAGCTCAGTCTGACAAACGACAAGCTCAGTCTGACAAACTAAACGTCATTGGTAGATATCAATATTAAAAAAAGCGCAGTAATCAAAGGTCTTGATTACTACGCTTTTGTTTTTTCAGCATATTTAAATACATCGTTTCCACTTTAGCTCTTGCCCAAGGTGTTCGTCTTAAAAACTTTAAGCTCGACTTAACCGTAGGGTTGCTTGTAAAACAATTGATTTTAACGGTGTGCCCCATATATTCCCAACCATAATACGCTACCAAATCATTAATAATCTGTTCTAGCTTTATGCCATGTAATGGGTTATTTGGTTGTAATTCCATTTACTAAATCTCTAATTTTTACGGCCTTCTCAAAATGGTCTAACTGGTGTTCTTTAATCCACCAAGTAGCAGCTTCCATAAGTAACGCTGGATTATCATTTTTATTAGCAAAAAATGCATAAAAGGACACCCCAACCTGTTTGCCTTTAGCGGTTATTTTTTCATTGAACTCGTTTAAACTTTTTTGATTAAAGCGAAAATTAGTCATTTTGTGCTCGGTTGAAGGCTTTTTTGAGTTGCGTAGCAGAGCTACGGAAAGAAGAAAAGACAAAAAGCGAGTGCAAAAGGGCCATTTTTTAGCTAATTGTGAAAAGTTTAAACGAGTTCTCTACGAACTTTAATAATCTTAGCTTTTAAACTTGCTGTCATTATATTTAATTACGTCTGTCGTTTCTACGTCTGTCATTATTGCGTTTTGGGCGTCGGCTACTATCGTTTTTTTGAGTATTCGAATTAGCAGACCTCTCGTTGTTTCTAGAACGATTTCCTCCTCCACGTTGTTGGCGTTTTTCAGGCTCGGTAGAAGCATTCGGGTCGGGTTCAAAACCTGCCACTATTTCAACAGGAATCTTAATTCCAACTAACTTTTCAATATCACGTAAAAAGGTAGTTTCATCGGCGCTCACTAACGAAAGCGCTTCACCACTAGCTCCTGCTCTACCCGTTCTTCCAATTCTGTGTACATAATCTTCAGAAATGTTAGGCAATTCAAAATTAATAACGTGTGGTAATAACGGGATATCCAAACCACGAGCCGCAATATCGGTCGCAACCAAAACACTCACACTTCCGCTTTTAAAACCACCCAATGCTTTGGTACGTGCGCCCTGACTTTTATTACCATGTATAGCGGCAGCTTTTATACCTGCTTTTGCCATTTTTTCACATAGTTTATTGGCGCCATGTTTGGTTCGCGTAAAAACCAACACTTGTTTCCAATTGCCATCTGAGATTAATTTAATAATCAAATCGGTTTTTAAACCTTTAGCTACGCGATATACTTTTTGTGAAATGGCATCAACCGTTGTGTTTTCAGGTGTGGCTTCTACCTGCACAGGATTGTTTAAAATACCATGTGCCAGTTTTTTAATATCGGATGAAAAAGTTGCCGAAAACATTAAGTTTTGGCGTTTCTCTGGCATGAGTTTAATAATACGTTCTATATCGCGTAAAAAACCCATATCGAGCATGCGGTCAGCTTCATCCAAAACCAAAATCTCAACACGTTTTAAAGATATATGGTTCTGATTTATTAAATCCAATAACCGCCCTGGTGTTGCCACCAACACGTCAATACCTTGACGCATCGTTGTTACTTGTGGGTTTTGATTGACGCCTCCAAAAATAACAGCACTTCGCAGTTCTAAAAACTCACTGTACTCTTTGACGTTTGCATATACTTGTGCTGCCAATTCTCGCGTTGGCGTTAAAATTAACGCACGAATGGGTCTGTATTTTTCTTTTGGATTTTCTGATAAAATATGTAAAAGCGGTAATGTAAAACCTGCTGTTTTACCCGTACCCGTTTGTGCACTTGCCAATACATCTTTACCTTGTAAAATAGGTGGAATGGCTTTTTGTTGAATAGGACTTGGGGTTGTGTATCCCTTTTTGCTAATAGCTTTTAGCAAGGCTTGGGATAAGCCTAATGAATTAAATTGCATATAAATTGTTTAGTAGCCCTAATTGGGCATTTTGAGATGAGAATCTATAAACTAAACATCACCCCGTTTTTTTTATTAAGCGGCAAAGGTACGGTTAATTTATTGGTATATGGTATTTATTTAACACGCACATATAGCTACGGAATGAAGATCCGTTCTGTTAAAATTTTGTTAACGAAAATATTTGTTAATAATACGCTTAAAGCATTACTTTTGCACCAATAAATTATTGAGTTATGAACCCATCAGCTAACGGCTGGATAAAAAAATTGCTTAAAGAAGTAGCCAAAAACAATTCTTATTTAAACGTTGAAAGCGAAACTTTTTATAACGCTTTAAGAGATTGTGGTTTTATTTACGGAAGTAATTTTGATGTTGTTTGCAACGTTATTTCAAACAAAGACCTCACAGACGAAGAACTTTCTAAAACCAATTTGTGCTTAGCTTTACTTTATACCCACAAGAATTCTAGTTCTGAAACACCTTTTATAGAAAGTGTCATTAATTTTTATACGGAGATAAACGAACTTAAAACCTCGTTCTTTTTAGGGTTTCTTGGTGAAAAAAAATCTAACGGGCAACTAGAAAAAATAATACATAAGCGTATTCAGATTGATGATAACTTCATTACCAAAAACTTTAACTACTTTATTATTAATGCACTTCTATATGTTGATATATTAGCGTATGAAACCTTTTTAAAAAGTGAATCCATATCTATTGAATATATTAAAAACCTAGAGTCTTCTATTGAGACCATTTCTTTAGGAGCTTTGAATTCAAAAGCCTCAAAAAATAAATATGACTACAGTTTAATTAAACTGTTTGAATCGTCTTTACGCTATCATAACAGCACACCTATAACATATCCTGAAGCCATAAAAAGCATAAAAACCAATCTTGAAAAATATTATATTCTAGATTTAGCGTGTATGGCTACTTGGAGTGATAAAACCATTGACAAGAAAGAACAACTGTTTTTAATTCAATTAAGTACCGATTTACAAGTAGATACGCAACACATAAAGCAATCCATGAAAACGGTAAATACCTTTTACCATGTACATAGAAACCAAATTGCCCTGCTAAGTTCCAACAATATGGCACAGAGTTTCTACAACAACTCCAGTAAAATGGTGAAAAAATTAATTATCAGAAATAGTAAACGCCTGTATCAAGAATTAAAAGACAGTAAAGAACTTATGGTACTGCTTACACAATCTACCCAACGTGATTTAACCCTTGTTGAGCAGAAAAAAGTACAGGAACAACTATTGGACATTTTTAAATCCATCCCTAGCCTTGCCATCTTTTTGTTGCCTGGTGGTGCGCTTTTATTACCTTTGGTTGTTAAATTCATCCCCAAACTGTTACCTTCTGCTTTTGATGAAAACAGAATTGAGGAATAATAATAATAATAATAATAATTTATAGAAGTGGTTTAAACTTTTTCGATTGAAGTAGGACGGAGCGTGAAAAAATAACCCAGTGGGTTATTTTAGCGAACGAGCCAGCCAGCGCAATGGCAATTTTGTCCAATCGAAGTCTTTTTTGAGGTGCATAGCATCGCTACGGAAAGAAAAAAAGAAGTAGAGTGGGTAAAAAGGGCGATTTTTTAGCCAATTAGAAAAAGTTTAAACCACTTCATTATCTCAATTTTTTCATTAAATTTACCAATACTTCGTATTAACCTAAAAATCCAACTTAAATTTTGAAGAAATCGTACTCCATTGAGGAAATTAACAGCTTTTTAAACGGCGAGTTAATTGGAAACACTACACAAACCATTGAAGGTCCGGAACAATTACAAAACGCAAAAAGCAATCATATCTCCTTTATAGGAAGTACAAAATATATAAAATATTGGGCAGACTCTAAAGCTTGTGCGGCTGTAATAAACGATAGTTTAGAGTTAGAGCCAGGGAAGAATAGAGCCTTAATAAAAGTGAAGAATGCCGATTTAGCTATGGCTAAAATATTAGAGCTCTTCAATCCAGCACCACCTGAATTCACTATGGATATCCACCCTACAGCGGTCGTACACGACTCGGCAAAAATTGGGGAGGGTTGTAAAATTGGCGCAAACTGTTATATTGGTAAAGATGTAGAGTTAGGTAATGGCGTTGTTTTATATCCTAATGTATGTGTGTTTGATGAAACCATTATAGGTGACCATACGGTTGTTTGGTCTGGAACCGTTATTCGTGAGCGCTGTATTATTGGTAGCCATTGTATTTTCCATACCAATGTAAGCATTGGTGCCGATGGTTTTGGATACAGGCCTAGTGAGGATGGACGAGGCCTCGTTAAAATACCCCAAATAGGCAATGTTATCATTGGGCATTATGTAGAAATTGGTGCCAACTCATGTGTAGATCGCGCCAAGTTTAGCTCTACTATTATTGGTGATGGATGTAAAATTGATAATTTAGTGCAAATAGCCCACAACAGTATTATGGGACGTTCTTGCATTATGGCAGGCCATAGCGGACTTGCAGGTTCCGTGACCTTGGGAGATGGTGTTATCATTGGCGGTAGTGCTTCTATTAAAGACCATACCACTATTCATTCTGGAGCTACCGTTGGTGCAGGTTCTGGGGTTGTTGGCGATGTTGCTGCTGGAAAAACCGTTTTAGGATATCCTGCTCAAGATGCCCGAGACATGCTAAAACAGTGGGTCGCTTTAAGGCAGTTCATGAAAAAACAATAATTTAATACATAAGTAAGTCGAAAGTTTAAACGTTGTAAAGTAAAAAGGAGACATATTGTAAATAGTAGTTTAAGATCAATCTGTTGCGTCACTTTGCCTAATTTTAAAATACGACATTATTCAATGGTTGTAACTTATACGCCATAAACCACAAAGCTTTTTAAATAATTATGATGCAAAATATTGAAAACATAGAATTACAGTATTTAACCTTAGAAGACTATCAAGAGTTAAAGGAAGTCATGATTGAGGCTTACGCCAATATGCCTGGGTCGTATTGGAGAAAATATCACATAAAATCTTTAATTGAAAAATTTCCAGAAGGGCAAGTGGTCATCAAAGTAAACAATCAACTTGTTGGATGTGCGCTATCTATTATTTTGGATTATGATAAATTTGATGACCACCATACGTACGAGCAAATAACCGGTAACTTCACGTTTGATACGCACAATAAAGATGGCGACGTACTATATGGCATTGATGTATTTATAAAATCGGAATACCGTGGTTTACGTTTGGGCAGACGCTTGTACGATTACCGTAAAGAACTTACCGAAAAATTAAATTTACGAGGCATTGCTTTTGGGGGTAGGATTCCCAACTACTACAAGTATGCCGAACAAATGAGCCCGAAAGAATATATAGAGAGGGTAAGAAGAAAGGAAATTCACGATCCTGTTTTAAACTTTCAAATATCCAACGATTTTCACCCTTCAAAAATACTAAAAGGCTATTTGGAAGGTGACAAAGCCTCCAACGAGTTTGCTGTGCTTTTGGAATGGGATAATATTTATTACGAAAAGAAAACTACTAAAGCAATAACCAAGAAAAAGGTGGTGCGCCTTGGCTTAATACAATGGCAAATGCGCTTGTATAAAAGCATGGAAGATTTAATGCAACAAGCCGAATATTTTGTTGATGCGGTGTCGGCATATCGGTCTGATTTTGCGCTGTTCCCCGAGTTTTTTAATGCCCCTTTAATGGCCGACCATAACCACATGCCCGAAAGCCAAGCCATTAGGGAATTGGCAGCATTCACACCCGTTATTGTTCAAAAGTTTTCCGAACTAGCTATTTCATACAATATCAACATTATTACAGGGAGTATGCCCGAATTACGAGGTGACTTGCTATACAATGTAGGCTATCTCTGTAAACGGGATGGAAGTACCGAACGTTATGAAAAACTGCATATAACCCCAGATGAATCAAAAGTTTGGGGCATGCAAGGCGGTAATGAACTAAGAACTTACGATACCGACTGTGGTAAAATAGGCATCCTTATTTGTTACGACTCCGAATTCCCTGAGTTAAGCCGCATTTTAGCCGATGAAGGCATGGATATTTTGTTTATACCATTTTTAACCGATACCCAAAATGGTTATTCCAGAGTTCGCCATTGCGCCCAAGCCCGTGCTATTGAAAACGAATGCTATGTGGCTATAGCTGGTAGCGTTGGTAATTTACCTAAAGTGCATAATATGGATATTCAATTTGCACAATCTATGGTATTCACGCCCTGTGATTTTGCTTTTCCTGCCAATGGTATCAAAGCCGAAGCAACCACCAATACCGAAATGATTTTAATTGCCGATGTGGATATTGATATGCTTCGCGAATTGAACCAATTTGGTAGCGTTAGAAACTTACGGGATAGAAGAAAAGATTTGTTTGAGTTGCGTAAGAAATAGATTTATTTAGAAGAACACCTACGGATAGATTCTCTCCCATCATATGTGTTGCCTATAATAATTGCTTATTTAAAAATTTAACAAAGGATTTATAAACGTTTCAATATCCGAACGCAACAACTTCGGATTCGCTCCTTCACTTTGAGCTACCATGGCACCTACTGCACAGGCAAAATCTATGGCTTCTTGTGGGTTAACCTTGTTTAACAGTTGACTTATTAACGAACCTAAAAACGAATCCCCTGCCCCAACAGTATCAATTACTTTAATAAGATAGCCACTATTGTAATAAAATGTATCATCATACATCAGTACGGCTCCATGATGCCCTTTGGTAACACAGATTTGCTTCGTATTGGTTATTTCTGCAATGTAACGGATGTTCTGTTCCAATGACAAATATTTTGAATCCAATGACTTGCTCACTTCATAAAGCTCATCATCATTGAATTTTATAAAATCGGCTTGGTTCATTAAATGAACCAACACCTCTTTAGTGTAGTATGGCGGCCTTAAATTAAGGTCAAAAATTTTGTATTTGGCAAGTTCTATGAGTTTGTACAATGTGCTTCTAGAGCTTTCGTCTCTTGCTGCCAAACTGCCAAAAACAAACGCATCAGAATTCTTAACAGCGCCTTTGTTTATCTCTGTTAACCTTATTTTGTCCCAAGCCCTTGGGTATTTAATATCATAGGACGCCGATCCCTTATCATTTAGCATCACTTTTACTTTTCCTGTTTTGTACTCATTGTGCATTTGAATACAACTAATATCAATGCCTACATCTTTAATATATTGAAGCAATTCAGACCCGCTTTTACCTTGACCAATAGCGCTAATCATTGTAACATTATTCCCCAATGCTTGCAATCTATTGGCAACATTTAAAGGCGCTCCTCCTATTTTTTTATGGGTTGGAAATACATCCCACAACACTTCTCCAAAACACACTACTTTTGACATAATTATTTAAAAGTGAATCCGTTGTATTTTATTCTTTAATCATTTTTTCACTCAACTCTTCAAGAGGAACTCCTTTGGTTTCTGGCATCATAAAAATGACGAACAAAAGTTGTAGTACCATCATAACCGCGAAGAACAAAAACACCATTCCTGCTCCAATACTTGAAAAAAGTACTGGTACCAATGAAGGCACAACAGCGGCAAGTACCCAGTGTACCGAACTGCCAAATGATTGCCCAGAGCCTCTTAAATGATTTGGAAAGATTTCTGAAATAAACACCCAGATGACAGTACCTTGCCCAATGGCATGTGCAGCTATAAACATGAATAAAAAAACGGGAACAAATCCACCTTCCCACTTTAAAAAGAAGGCTACCGAAACCAAAGACAGCGAAATAATATACCCAAAAGAGCATATATACATTAATTGTTTTCTGCCCAACCTGTCTATTAAAAATATGCCCAATAATGTAAAAACCATATTGGTTACGCCAATACCAATACTGCTCAATAAAGCTGAACTTTCTCCTAAACCAGCCTCTTCCAATATTCTTGGGGCATAATACAACAAAGCATTGATTCCTGATAATTGATTGAAAAATGCCATCAGGAAGGCTAAAATTAAAGGAAACCTATATTTTTTTAAGAATATATTTTCATTTGGCACGGTGTTTTCCATTTCATCCCTTATTTTAATTATTAGTTGCTCAGGGTCTGAATCTGGATTTATAATTTGAAGCACTTCCCTAGCTTCATGGTTTCTATATTTGGTAAGTAGCCATCTTGGACTTTTAGGAACCGTTAAAATAAGTAGCGTATAAGCAAAAGCAGGAAGCGCTTCTATACCAACCATCCAACGCCATGCGTTTTCACCAATATCATTTAACATATAATTGGAAAAGAAAGCAATCAAAATACCAAAAACAATATTGAATTGATACAACCCAACTAACTTGCCTCTATCTTTAGCAGGAGCAATCTCAGAAATATAAGCTGGTGCAGCAATTGTAGATGCACCAACACCAAGCCCACCAATAAACCTGAAAAAGGCAAAAGACCATGGATCGCTTACCAATCCTGAGCCCAATGCAGAAACCGTATATAATACCCCTATCCATAATAAGGTTTTCTTTCTTCCTAATTTATCAGTTGGTATTCCACCAAAAAGTGCACCTACGACAGTTCCCCACAATGCCATTCCTATTACAACTACACCATGAAACACATCAGACGTGTTCCATAATGCCTGTAACTTTTTTTCTGCTCCAGAAATAACTACGGTATCAAATCCGAAAAGGAAACCTGCCATGGCGGCAATGATTGACCATATCAATATCTTATTTTTCATGTCATAGTATGTGTAATTGGAATTACTGAACGTAAAGTACGCCAGAGATTCATTTTATGTTTTTGATTTGTAACAATTAGTTATTGCTTATCCCTGTTAATCTTGTTTTGTTCCAAGCTCTTGGATATATAATTCTCTCCTTCTGTATCTACCAAATAGATTTCATTTCATTTATCTCAAAGCCTTTTAATGTTGTTTTGCTTTCTGTTGATAGCTCTAAATGGGTGAAATCGCTATTGGGGAAAAACAAGGAAGTCATAACAACTTCTCCATCGTCTGTAAACAGCTCTATAGAACTTACGTCTACCAATAAACGGATTTCTATATTACCGTCATTGGAGATCCTTTTTGCTGTATTTCTCCTGCCAAAAGCATCGCTAAAGCTGGTCTTTCCGGCTCGTCTTCTATCTATATAAAACTCGCGGTTTCCTAAATCGTAACCTACCAGCAGATATTCACCATCATCATTAGACAATTTTAATTCAAAAGGTTTGTTTTCAATAGTAAAACTCAGGTCAAATTTTGAGGGCTGAATATCATAAGTTTCCGCTAGGTCAACACTACTATTTAAGGCTAACCCTGCTTTTAACCCTTTGCTCTCATGGAGCGTATTTAGTTCGCTTACTGGCATGGAAGCCACATAGGTTTGACCATCAATTTTTACAAGTTCCAGCTCTCTTGGTACCGTCATGGCGCCTCGCCATTTATTGGTTGGAACTATCTGGGAATATTCCCAGTTACTCATCCAGCCAAGAAGCAATTTTCTTCTTTTCACATTCGACCAGGTAACGCCTGCATAATTGTCTGGTCCATTATCCAACCATCGTATGTCGCTATGTTCTGCCGTAAACTTATGGCCGTCGAAATCACCTATGAAATATTGTGTCGCTGACCCTCCATTTGGCCCTCCGGGATTGATACTTACTAGCATAACCCATTTTTCCGCACCGTTACCATCAGATAGACTGAACAAATCAGGACATTCCCATATGCCTCCATGTGCACCAATGGATTGACCAAATTCACTCTCCTTAGTCCAGAATTTAAGGTCAGGGGATGAATACAACTCGACATGATCTTTCACAGCCAGTGTCATGAACCATTTCTGGTCTCTCTCATACCAAAAGACCTTGGGATCCCGAAAGTCAGCAATGCCTTGGTTTTGAAGCACGGGATTATTCTCGTATTTGACCCAGGTTCGACCTCTGTCATTACTATAGGCCATTCCTTGATTTTGCACTCCATTTGCTGGACTATAAGTAAAAATGGAAATGAGTGTTTTATCCTTTCCCGATTGCAATCCAGCTGTATTGTTATAATCAACCACCGCACTGCCTGAAAAGATGGCTCCATGTTCGTCAGGCGCAATAGCGGGAGGTAATTCTTTCCAATGCACCATATCTGTACTTATCGCATGCCCCCAATGCATGTTTGGAAAATCTGGTGTGGAAGTATGGGGTGTATGCTGAAAGAATAAATGATACTCACCATCGTAATAGACCATACCATTTGGATCATTCATCCACATTTCCTTAGGAGAAAAATGGTATTGAAGACGGTGCTGTTCATTGAAACCTACCTCCGTCTTGCTCACTTTACTAGATTTAAACTGGCAAGAGAGAATGGTTATTGAAATAAATAGAAAAGAAATATGTATGGTTTTCATATATAAGTGTCTGTATTTAATAGTACACATGGAATTCGCAATAAACTTATTCATCCTTGATTGGTATGCCAAGAATTCTAAAATGTATGCTCACTTCATATATATCTGATTTGTTCAAAAAGGCAATATGATTTGTTTGTCTATATAAGAGTTTACTTTTTGCCTCTCGAACATAGGTAGATCCGTCAGCAATAAATTGGTAATGAATTTTGTAATAAATAAAGTAAAGCCCTGGTTTATAAGTCACCATAAACATGATGTCCCAAAACCAGGACCTTTCAAGAATTAATTGATTTTGTCCATTGAAACATTATCGACCACTATACCACCTTCTCCAAAGGTGAAACCACCACTTCGGATCACCACATAGTAAGTGCCAGCAGTCAAAGAAATGCTGCCATCCAGATCTTGGCATCCAGTCTCTGCCAACGAACCTGAATAGAATTTCTGGGTATCCCCACAATCCCAAGCATTGGCAGCGAGTACCTTCACTGCTGGGTCACCATAGTCTGCGCCTGCAATGGGCTCAGTAGTTCCCACATAAACCTCAAACCACACTTCATCAAAACCGTTAATGGTAATATCAAGGTCTAACTGATAGTCTCCAGCCTCACTAACTTCAATTTTCTGGTACATCCCCATATGGGCTTCATCTCCCCAGTAGCCGGACGGTACGTCAATCGCTTCATCCCAAATGGCGACTCCATCTGCAATTGTTAACAATCCATTTCCGGAATTATTATGTGAAATGATAGTCCATCCAGATTCGTTATCAAACCCACCATTGGCAATCGATACGCCTTCGGGCTGAGCTTTTTCCATTGAAATATTATCGACGATAATACCGCCTTCTCCAAAGGTGAAACCACCACTTCTGATCGCCACATAGTAAGTACCAGCTTCCAAAGAAATGCGGCCATCCAGATTTTGGCATTCAGTCGCCGCTAACGACCCTGAATAGAATTTTTGGGTATCCGCACAATCCCAGGCATTAGCAGCAAGTACCTTCACTGCTGGAGCGCCATAGTCTGCGCCTTCAATGGGCTCAGTAGTTCCCACATAAGCCTCAAACCATACTTCTTCAAAACCATTAATGGTAATGTCAAGGTCTAACTGGTAGTCACCTGCCTCATCAACTACAATTTTTTGATACATCCCCATGTGGGCTTCGTTGCCCCAAGCACCAGATGGCACATCAATCGCCTCATCCCAAATCGCTACGCCATCAGCAATTGTCAACAATCCATTTCCGGAATTATTATGTGAAATAACAGTCCATCCGAACTCATTATCAAATCCCCCATTATAAATCAGGTTATCACCGACGGGGATACAGTTGACTTGTGCAGAAATCGTATATTTTTTAAATTGATTTCCATTCACAACCATATATTCTTTTGCTCTGGAAAAATCCACTGGGGCCCCAGATTCAGGTGTCACAGTAGCGCCTTCTGAAAGGGTTAAAGTGGGTGCAATACTGCTCAAGTCTGTCCCACAAGGGAACATCACAACAATTTTTCCCGTTTCCTCTGAAATGGTCACCTCATCAGCTCCAAGTACACTTATATCTGTAATGGACACTCCTAGATGGTCTCCGATATCAATAGATAGATTATCAAACGAATCTATATCTGTGCATTGTGTAAACAATAGCATCAGGAAAAGGGACATATATAAAATATTCAATCTTTTCATCTTTCTTAGTATTTAGGATTTTGTTCATAAAGAAAATTGCTGGCAATAACCTGCTTATGTGGAATAGGCATATATTCATTTTTTCCAGCCGTAAATTCATAATCAATCAGGTATGGCGCTCTCGTTACTTCCACCGCCTGATAGGCATCCAAAGTTTCTTTGGCAATACCCCATCTCACAAGGTCAAAAAACCTCCAACCTTCCAAGCCCAGTTCCAGTCTTCTTTCCCATCTCAGCTTTTCACGTGCTTCTTCCTGTGATCCCAGAGAAGAATACGATCCAACATTATAGATGGAGGCATTGTTTAAACGCCCCCTACTGTTTGCTGCCCTGTCCCTGATATCATTGATAATTGGCAAGGCTTCAGAGATTCTGTTGAGTTCAATAAGCGCTTCGGCTTTCCATAGGAGCAGGTCAGCATAGCGTATGATAGTCGTATTCCGTGAGCTGATGGTAAATGGCCCATTGGCTGCCCTGCATTCACAATCAGGCTCGTCCAGTTCTTTCATGGAAACATAATTTCCATAAGTACCAGGATTTCGCGCCCAACCATCACCGGGGTGCACAAATGAAGGATCATATTTGAATGGTTTCCCCTCCATTGAAACTGTATGGTCCAATCGCGGATCAACAGCATCTGTAGCTACATCATAATTGTTATTATTGAACGTACCAAATAGTGGTAGTCCATTAGCATCTGTTTTGAATGCATTCACAAAATTTTGAGTAGGTACATGAAACCCACAGCAGCCCCAAGCTGGATCTTGAGGATAATTTAAAGCTCCTGACCATGAGCCCCTACCATCAGGACTACCATCTTCAATGGAACGCTGAATGGCGAAAATGACCTCATCATTGAACTCAAACTCATTTAAAAAATTCATGGCATAATCAGAAACCAGGGAATATTTACCAGAATTGATCACTTCATCACATAAATTCACAACCTCTTCAAGCATAGTCTGGTTGATATTGATTACACTATGATCCATATCGCTCTGTTCATAAGCCTGATATAATTTTACCTTGGCAAGAAATGCGGTTGCCTGCAACTTATTGATTCTCCCAATCTGGCTCTGGGTTACTGGCAATACGTCTTTGGCATATTCCAAATCCTCAGCTATTTTATTCCACAATTCCTGATCGGTAAGCTCCACATTAGAAACCATTTTTGGGTCTTCTATAAATTCGTCAATAAATGGTACCCTTTTCCAGTGGATCTTTGCATCAAAATAGAAAAACGCTCTTATAAACCGCATTTCCCCAATTCTTTGGTCGCGTAAAGGCACCTCCTCCAGTGAGGCATTATTTAATACCTTTAAAGCACTGTTTGCCCTTGAGATTCCAATAAAATCCCTCGACCAGCGAATATCAAATAAATCCAAGAGGTCTGGTGGGAGTGAGCTCATATCAGCAATAATCGGCTTAAAAACAGATAGTACATGGTATCCAAAAATGTCAGCTGGACCGTTACCACCCTTGTGGGCATCGCCAGCCCTTAAGTTACCTGTCGGCCAAAGTAGATGTGGTGACACATAGTGGTCATTGCCCAAGGAAGAGTACGCAGCAATCACGAGTTTATCCACGTTCTCAGGTGTTGTTACCTGGCTTTCACTTAGAGTTGCCTGAGGTTCTACCTCCAGAAAGTCACTGCACCCTGTAAACAATACAAGCGCAAGGATTGAAATGTAATTATTAATATATCGTTTCATTTCTAAATTCGTTTTAAATTAAAATGTAAAGTTTAGTCCTAAGGAATATCGCCTTGGTATTGGGAAACCTGCACCGGGTGTTTCTGGATCTTGCATACGGGTACTTCTGGCTTTTATAGTAAACATGTTTTGTCCTGACAGAAAAATGCGTGCTTTTGAAATTCCAAGCTTTGAAATAATATTTTCGGGTAACGTATAGCCTACAGAAAGATTTCGGAACTTGAGATAAGATGAGTTTTCATATCTAAATGTAGATACCCGCCACTCATTGTTATTATCTACAGTAGTTAAAGCAGGAACATCGGTATCGGTATTCTCTGGAGTCCAAGCATTAAGGGTTCTTTCTCCGTAATTAGAACCCGCATTTATTGAAGTAAAATCGGTAAAGAGTTTCCACCAGTTTACAGCCTGCGAACCGTAAACTCCTTGGAAAAACATGTTGAAATCGAAAGCCCCACAGGCCATATCAATGTTCAGTCCATAAAGAATTTTAGGCGAGGTTGATGTAAAAAACTTTTGATCAAGATCATCCACCACACCGTCTTCATTTAAGTCTTTGAACCTAATGCGTCCGGGTGCGGCACCTGACTGGGCTGCATGAGCATCCACTTCTTCCTGGCTCTGGAAGAGTCCATCTGCCACATATCCATAAACAGAATATACGTTTCTACCAATGATCGTTTGATCATCCCCGTTCCCTCCAAATTGGTTCTGTACATGAAGAGGCAGTTCTTTAACTTTATTGGATAGGGTTGCTATATTACCATTTATGTTGATATCAAGTGCCTTATTTCCAATATTAAAGCTATCAGCATAACCTAATACAACTTCAAGTCCACGATTTTCTACCGTTCCTGCATTAACAAACCTATTGGCTCCTTCTCCCTCTGTTGCTACCGGCTGTGTTGACGTTAGGATATCCTTAGTTTCTTTTACATAATATTCAATGGAACCTGTTAATTTATCATCAAAAAGACCAAAATCAACTCCAAAATTAATAGTTTCAGAGGTTTCCCATTTTAAGTCAGGGTTTCCTGTTTGTGCCTTTGCGAATCCTGATGGCAGTTGACCGGAATTATTTCCATTGATATCATAGGCCGTACCATTATCTTGATTGAAAGTAAACATCGACTGGGTAGCATATCTGGGTTCAAAAATCACATATTGTGCTCGCGGATCTATTTCTTGATTACCTGTTAGACCCCAACTGCCCCTGAGCTTCAATTCCGATAGACCTTTACTGTCTTTTAAAAAATTCTCATTACTTATTCTCCAGCCTACTGATGCTGCTGGAAAATTACCCCAACGGTTGTTTGCACCGAATCTTGATGAACCGTCTCTTCGGATTGTTGCTGAGGCCAGATATTTATCCTTTAGATTGTAATCTGCTTTCGCAAAAAAAGATTGCAGGGTCCATTTAGTGCCAGAACCTCCATTTTGAATATTTTCTGTTCCTTGGTTCAAATAAGCGAAGTCCAGATTTTGTGCCGCAAATCCTCTTCGAGAAGCTGAAAACTCCTCTGATTGATATGAAATAGATTCAGAACCAGCCAGTAAGGCAATGTTATGATTACCCTTCTCAATGTTATAAGTTGCAATGTTTGACCAAACATAGTTTCCGTACCTTGAAAAAGCATTCACCAACTGATCCTCAACATTCAGGTTTCCTGGCGAATAAGCCTTTTTAAAATCACGCCAGTAAAAAATGTTATAATCCACACCAAAACTTGATCGAAGTTTCAGATTACTGATTGGCTTAAATTCAACAAACACATTCCCAAGAAACCGATTGAAATGGTATTTGCTATGCTTACTATCTTCTATCACGCGTACCGGGTTATCGGTGTTTGTAATCCCGCCAGTAGGGCCTCCCCAATCACTACCGTCCTCGGTTCTGATAGGAACAATGGATTGCTGCTCGAATGCTATTCCTGCCGCATATTCGGCTTGGTCGTTAACTTTGTTAGCGCTCTGGTTTGTCCCCGTAAAGTTTTCTCCAATCGTCAGGACATCTTTAATCACATCATAAGTAGAATTAAGTTTGAAAGTGTACCGTTCAAAATTGGAATACTTAATAATGCCATCGTGATCATAATACCCCAGTGACATATAGTAGTTACCGGATTCATTTCCATTTGAAACGGCTACATTATGATCCTGTATCACGGATGTTTGCGTGATTTGGTCAAACCAATTCGTATTGGCAGGTCGCATTTCCCTGGCTCCATCAATATATTCCGGGAACAGAATCTTATTCAATTCAGGATTTGAAAAATCGCCGTTCCATTGGTAGTTATATAATGGCGAAACCGTATTCGGATTTATTCCATCATTGACTGCCGCTCTCCAAACTACTGTTGCCCGCTCCTCAGTATTTAATGGTCTCACATCATACTGAAAATCTTCAATGGAAACACTGCTTTTAATACTTACGCTGAGTTTGTTGGAACCTTTCTTTGTTGTAATAATAATAACCCCATTCGCTGCCCGCGATCCGTAAATACTCGCTGCGGCTGCATCCTTCAATACCTGGATCGATTCTATGTCGTTTTGATTCAATTCATGCATGCCTGCCTTGGTAGGAACACCATCAATCACATAAAGAGGATCATTATTACCTAATCTGCCCAATCCTTCTCCTCGAATTCTAACAACTGCGCCACTAGCCGGATTACCATTAGTATATACTTGTACTCCAGCTAAACGCCCCTGAAGATTTTTCATGGCATTACCTCCCGGTAAATCCTTGATATCATCCACTTTGACGGTTTCGATGGCACCTGTTAAATCCTTTACCTTTTTGGAATCATAACCCACAACGATCACTTCGTCCAAGGCAGTTATATCAGTTTTCAAAGAAACATTGATGGATTTTTGCCCATCTACCTTAATTTCTTTGGAAATAAAGCCTATGGAACTAAAAACCAATATGGAATTTGGGGAGGACACATTGATGCTATAATTACCATCAAAATCGGATGTGGTTCCGTTTGTTGTACCTTTAACAATTACAGTAACGCCAGGTAATGGCATATTGTCATCAGAGGAGGTTATTTTTCCCTGTATCGGTATTTCCTGTGCCAACAAGCCATTGGCAGAAAATAACAAGGCAAGAATACCCCATAATGTTTTTAATAGTATTTTATTTTTCATCTGTTTACTTTTGTTTGTTTTAATTTGTTCAGATGGAACACCCTGAATAATCATCCTCGTGTGCGCGAATGCCATTCTCACAGGTGTTTCATATCCCTAAGTTTATGTTTTTGTAGTTCATTTAACAGTCCATATTACAGCATGAACCGTTTCTTAAATCGAAGTTTCGAGTGATTCTGTATGTTCAACTCGATATTGATTGCTTAGTTGTTGTTATTCATTAGTCTATAGTTTAGTGGTTATTATTTATTTAGTTGTTTTTCTTTTATAATTAGTTATTTAGTACATGATAAAAATTGAAGCGTGTTGCATTAAAACCTATCGAAGTCCAATCCCCAACACTTCTGCATATAGCTTCGACAGGCTCATACTTCGACAAGCTCTGTATGACAGTCTATTTTAATACCATTTCTGGTGTCAGACTGAGCTTGTCGAAGTCCTTTCTTCTTTATTTATACAGCTTCGACAAACTCCTGACATCTGATTATATTTGGATTTTTCTATCCATTGTTTGAATTTTGAATGCAAGCTATCCTGAAAACGTTTTCACTCATTTCGACTCTGTATCAAAATTTTGTGATTTTATAGTTTCCCTTCTAATCCTTTGCTATCATGCGTTTTTTACACAAAAAAATGTATGTGAAAATGGAAATTTCGAATTCTGAACCTTTCAATTCTGTATCAATTATTTAATTTTGAATCAATTTCAGATTATTCTTGATACTAAACCTCTTGACTATTTTAACAGGCGGTTGCCAATAAGTAATAGACTCTACTTACGACATTTAAACTTTGTAGTTACTGTAAAACAAAAGAATGAGTTCTTCTTTATACAAAAAAGGGCTTGACAGGGGTTTCGACTTTAGTTTATCTTGAGCATTATCGAAAATGAAAATGTGTTTTATTTGAAGATTGCAGCTTGAGAAAGGCTCAATGTGACAATTTAGAGTAAACAACCACCGTTAAAAACGGTGGCTTTGAATTTCAGATTAGCCCCAAAGGGGCATCGCATATTTATCAACTTAATCTAATTTAAGAACTCACTATGTCTAATTTGCACAATCAAAATACAAAACCAATTAATCCTAAATAATGGCATAGCCTTTAAAACATGACCACCGTCAAAGACGGTGGTTTTTCAATGATAAATAAACACGCTTAACTTAAGCAAGGAAGCAATACTTCGGATCATTCAAGTGAACGAATAGCTACATTATCAATTGTAACACCATTGGCTCCATAATTCGCACCGCCTCCTCTAATCACTAGGTATACAGTTCCAGCTGTGGAAAACTCAAATGTACCTGTACCTACACAACTAATTTCTGCAAAGTCGCCTTCAAAAGGTTCTCCTCCACAGCCTATCCAGGTATTTAAGCCTAATCTTATACCACCATCGTTATAGTCTGTACCTGATTTTGGAATTACCTTTCCAACATAAACTTCGAACCAAGAATCTGATAAAGGGCCTCCTTTTATATCCATCGAAATTTGATACAAGTTATTGGCCAACACATCAACGGATTGATAAATACCTACATGTCCCCAACCTCCACCGGTCCAATGTGCTTCATTATTGTCAAAGGATACTTCTACACCATCAGAAATTGGTAAAACTTCCCAAGAATCCATCCCATTAAACTCTCCATTCTGTAATATATTAGGTCCCTCGTAATCCTCATTAATAACTACGGTTTGTACTGACTCTGCCGTACCTCCGTTAGTAAAAATCTTAAGTCTAACATCGTAATCCCCTTTTTTCAAATAAACTTTACTTGCTTCTAATCCTTCCGCTGAAGAGTTATCACCAAAATCCCAATGGGTATACCAAGTTTCCATTCCAGGAGTGGCTGTAAATAATACTTTATTTGGATTTTCTTCATCAAGTGTAAATGAGAATACTGCATCTTCGCTTGTAGGAACCTTAGCTACAAGGTTATCATCATCACCACAAGCAGTAGAAATTAAAACAACTCCTAGCATTAAAAATCTGCTTAAAAATTTTATTGTCTTCATCTTTTTAAATTTTAGTAAAGAGGATTCTCTTTAAGTTTGTTATTATTGTTAATTCTATCTGACCTATTGGCCAGTATTGGGAAAGTAAACACCATCATTGAAGCAGCAACTAGCTGTGTGGCAATTTTTCTTATCATCTTTTATTTTTTTATGAATTATTGTTCCTGTTTATGCTTTTTAGAAGCTCTTTTATTGCTTGACAATTTTGAAACTGTGTACCGATTTGTTCGAGATAACCCTAGCCAAATAAATCCCTTGTTTAATAAAACCAACATTGATTTCATTTTTGCCATTTCCCAGTTTATGATTTAATATTGGTCTCCCGTTTAAATCAAAAAGTTCTAATGAAGTAGCTAAATTATCATTACTGAAATAGAGCTTGTCGTTGCAAGGGTTTGGATAGAATGGGGACGTCTTTAATCCAAAATCCTCTAGGGATTTTGGACTTGTAGCCAAGGTGTCATCGGTTGCGGTATCCCAAATCGATCCAAGGTGATGCAAGCTCAGCGAGTCAATTTCAATACTGCCGTTCGCCGTAGTTAAACTCAACGGCCAGTTTCCCGCCTTCGGGGTGATGACGAAAGGCATATAGAATTCTCCCCCATTAGCGAACAGCTCCCAACTGCCGCGATCATAGAAGGCTCGGATATGCACCTTACCGTCGATGGGACTCAGGTTCCGGAACACTTTGCCGTCGGTGTCTCCGCCGACGCCGAGTTTATTGAATCTTTTATCGTACGTGATCGAAAACTCGCCAACCTTGAATTCTATTACCGACGTGGATTGCGGTTTGAATACAATCTCCATTTCAACGCCTTCGCCATAAAAGCCATTCATAAGGTTGACACCCGTGTTGAGCGTCTGGCTGTTCCATGTCAATGTATCGGTCCTCAGTTTTGAGACCTCCTCAACCGGATTGACATACACCCTCGGCTCTCCTGCGCTATTCGTTTTTAGCGTTAGTACGTTTGGAAGGTTCATGTACCGGTTGAAAGGCATACCCGGATACTCTGTTCTACCATTGCTCAACATGATCCTTCGGCCATCCGGAGTATTATTGAATGTCAGCGCGGCCGAGAGGTCCCACTGCTGACTTGCAAACCAAAATGGGCCGTATTCCTGGGTGAATGTCTTTCCATCGAAAGTTCCGACAATATATTGACGGTAGCCTGCTGAGAAAACCCATTTTACATTGGTTGTGTCACCATCCAGGGCCAACGGGAACAGATCGGACACTTCAGTTGTCCCGGGAATATTGACTGACGAGGTGAAAACCCAATTCTTCAGATCGGTGGAGTTAAAAATGTGGTAGCCGCCACTGTCACCCACAAAAAGTGTCATCACCCATACGTTTTCTGGCTCATACCAAAACACAACTGGGTCATGCTCAGAGTTATAGAAATTCGGTATGACCGGGTTCCCTTCATAATATTCGAATGTACGTCCGTTGTCGGTACTATATGCTAGTGATTGGGCAAAACGATTGGGCAAGGACATGCGTGAATTGTCGGTCCAGCCTCCGACTGACGTATAAAGGGTAACGATGGCTTCGGATCCGAAGCCGGCCGTGTCGTTCCAATCGACCACAGAAGAACCATTCCAGGCTGTACCCCAATACGTTGGATAAAGCGCTTCTGGCAATTCTTTCCAATGCACGAGATCTGTGCTAACGGCATGCCCGTGGTGCATGTTGTCCCACGCACAACCATAGGGATTGTGCTGGTAACTCATGTGATATTCACCATCCTTATAGACAAGGTTGTTTGGATCGGACAGAAAGCCGCGTTTGGGCGTGTAATGATAAATAGGTCGGAGTGTTTCCTGATAAATGGGTGTCGCAGTGGTGATTGAATCACTTTGGACAAAAAAGTTTTGCAATTCCGTCGAACTCGCCAGTTTCGAATTCAGTCGCACAACCAACTCCTGTCCCTTAAATGGCGTGAGATCCATGAATGCCCAGAAATCCGGAGTCGAACTCAGTTCTACTTTCATCTCCCGGACGACCAGCCCTTCCTGCACAAGTTCGACCAACTGTTTGGTTACTCCTGTCTTAACAGGCAGTAGCAGGTAATTTTTATCAGTCACAATGACGCTCGACAAAGATGCATCGGTTGCAATGATCTGGTCTACGTTTAGGTGTCCCCAACTGCCGGTCGTGGAATCGACAATTTGAATCTTTGCAGTCTTGTTCAAAAAGTCACTAACGTTCCATTGGAGCCAACCCAGGGTTTCGCGGTCACCCATGCCGACAGTAGTCCGTACCACCTCTCCATTGACCATCAGGTTGATGGACGTTTGGGGACGCCAATTGCCGCCGCCGATGAGGAACCGGATGTATTTGCGTGTGATGGTAAAATTGGGAGACGTAAGTGTGCCAATGGAGTTATCGCCACCTAGATACGTATTGACCAGACCTTCCCCCAGATATCCAGTCACAGTTTGCTGATTGGTTAAAGTCCCTTGCGCCGGACCTGTTCCGAAGCAAGTTCCAGTCGACGTCCATAACTCGCCTGTTGGCAGCCATTGATAGGTACTTTGTTCAAAGTCCGCGAGCGGGATGTCCTGTCCGTATACGCAAGACAGAAGCAGCACCGTTAAAACCAGATTCAGTATTCTTTTCATTATCACTGATTGGCTAGAAAATCTATTTAAAGGTTTTATTGTCTTCATCTTTATTCAATTTCAATAAAGAGGATTCTCCTTAAGTTTGTTATTATTATTAATTCTATCCTGACCTATTGGCAAGTAATAATGACGCTCATAAAAATTCATTTTTGCTGCTTCGGCATCAAATGTTTCATAGCTAAATGTCTCGTTTCCAAATCCGTCAATATGTCTAAGTATTTTCAAACCTTCCACTTGAATACTTAAAGCTTCAGTGGCAATACGCCATCTTTTCACATCCCAATAACGTTGGTCTTCAAATGCCATTTCAAGCTTTCTTTCATTACGTATGCGATCTCTTAAATCCAATCCTGAGTAAGGTTCCAAACGAAGGTTTTGTTGCAAACCGGCACGGGTTCTGATGGGTTCTATATAATCTCTGGCAGCGCTTTCCATATTTAGTTCAATAGCTGCCTCTGCCGCATTTAGATATATTTCCCCAAGCCTGAAGATGATACAATCTGTACCGGAATAAAATTCTTTAATAAATAATGGAGCTCCCCCATCCTGTAAGTGTTTTCTAACATAAAAACCTGTCTTTGTTGCATCGGGATGTATCCCCAAACCATCTTTCCCTACACCTGTACCACGATTGGTATCTATAATGCCATTAGTTTCTGTACCATACCATAATTCTACAGGGAAGCCTTGAAAAATATCATTATTGGTCAGTAAAGTCCCTTTTAAACGTGGGTCACGATTTTCAAAAGGATTATTTTCATCATAGCCTGACCCTGATTCAGTTGGCAACAACCCAGTATCCAACATTTCATAACTATCCAGCAGTTGTTTTGTAGGTGACATACTTCCACCCCAATCTACCCTGTAACTATAAGGCACATTATGCAAGTCGTAAGAATGGCCTTTTTCAAATGGAATCCATATTTTCATGAAAATGGTCTCGTCATCCGTTTCGTCAAGAAATAAATGGGCATAATTGTCACTGGCGTTTGGATATTTATTGAATAGTTGATATCCAGCTTCATTGATTATCTTTTGAGAAGCGGCCAATGATATTTGGTAATAGGCATCGGCATCTGTAGTAGGAATACCCACTAGTCCGTCTAATTGTACCATACCATATTTTGCGATACTGGCTGCATATAGAGCTGCTCTGGATTCTAAGGCTTTTGCTGCCCATTTTGGAGCTCTTCCTCTTTGCGAGGTCCAGCGATCTGGTAATAAATCGAAAGCTAATTGCGTATCTGCCAGTACTTGTTCATACACCTCTTTTTCAGTATTTCTTTCTGGAAAATACTCATCTTCCGGAGTTGTTTCCGGGTTTTGTGCTTCAAGTATTATTGGTACGCCTCCATAACGCTTTACCAATTCAAAATAACTGTATGCCCTTAAAAAATATAATTCTCCTAAACGGTTATTACGTTCTTCTGGTGTTAAAACACTGGTTGGTGCTTGTTCTATATTTTCTATGGAATAATTGATTTTCCACAAAACATCATACCCCCACCAATCTATGGGCCAGGTATTATTTGATGTTCCCCAGTTTCCAGGTCTAAAAGTGTTATTAAGACTTGTCCAAGAATAAGTACCTCTGGCTAAATCTGACAGTGCATCCCGTTGAGAGCCGCCAACACCCCAAAAGTCATCTAGATAATCCCATGGCATTTTATCATAAATTTTAAATAGATAGGCATCCATTAAGTTTTTATCATTCCATACACCCTCCTCGGTTATTCTGTCCAATGGAGGTTGATTCAAGAAATCATCACTGCACGATACCATAAAAAAGACCGTTAGTATTGCTGCTAATATTAAATTTAATTGTTTCATAGTAAGTTTTTTAGAGTGATACATTGATACCAAAAGTTATAGATTTAGTTTGCGGATAATAAAAACCGTTACCTGGACCCATTTGAGGATCAAAATCTTCATCAAAATCTTTGATGACAAATAAATTATGCCCTGTACAGAACAGTTTTATTTCATCAAACGTTGCATTCTCTTTACGTTTTGGAAGCGTATAACTTAGATTAATATTTTTAAATCGAATATGTTTACCATTTCTTAACCAAAAATCAGAGTGCCTGTAGTTGTTGTCATTAAACCCTCCATCTGTTATTCTAGGAAAAGCCGCATCTGTATTGGTTGGTGTCCAGTAATCTGATTGATAATCATACCCATTAAAACCATTACGCAATGGGCTCTGGGCCTCACCATCTAAATAAATGTCATACCCTGCTGCACCTGTTAATAAAACCGATAAAGCAAAATTCTTATATTCTGCTCCTAAATTCAGGGAATAGTTCATGGCAGGCTTACTGCCCTGACCAAATACTTTTTGATCTTTTACATCAATTATATTATCACCATTTAAGTCAACATACTTTACATCCCCAGGCTGTAAACTAGTATTTCCATTATTGTCCTGTACTGCCCATTGGTCTATTTCTTCCTGACTTTGAAAAAGGCCATCAGAAATATAGCCTCTACGCAGACCTGTATAGCCCCCTGTCTGGGTTAAATTTGCCCTCATAAAAGGATCCTCATGAAGTGTTTCATCAATAAACACTGCTTTTTCCCTGGATTTTGAGAAGTTTAACAAGGCACTAATCTTTAGGTTATCATTTAGTTGCTTATTATAATCGATTGAAAACTCAAACCCTTCATTTGAGTATTCATGGAAATTTTGGGCTGCTAAACCTACCCCTAAGGTACTGGGCACACTTGCATTGGCCCCGGCAATAACGTCTTCTTTTTTTCTGAAAAAATAATCGAATGAAAACTTAAGATCGTTATCAAATAAATCTAAATCCAAGCCAACATCATATGTTGTACTTGTTTCCCATGTAATGTCCCTATTTGGCAAAGCGGTATTGTCTATTGTTGGAATAGCCGTATCATTTATAGCAAAAAACAGATTGTAATTGAAACCACTTAACCATTGGTATGCCGAAGTTCCATCGTTACCAGCCGTTCCTATGGATGCTCTTAATTTTAAATTTGAAATCGTGTTTTTTAAAGGCTCAAAAAACGATTCTTCGGATAGTCTCCAACCTAATGACATAGATGGGAACAAACCATATTCATTACCAGGTGCGAATCTTGAAGACCCGTCATACCTGTATGTGGATTCTAAAAAATATTTAGACTTATAATCATAACTAAACCTACCGACAAAGCCTAAACGGTTTTCACGCCACTCACCTCCATTGGCCCGTTGATTTTTTATAGAACCTGCAAAAAGTTGGTCTATAAATGTAGACTGGAAATCTTGACGGCTGGCATTAAAATCCTGGCCTTGTATTTTTTGTATTTCAGCTAATAGCAACCCAGACACATTGTGGTCTCCAAAAGTTCGTTCATAATTGACAGACTCTTGTAAAACATAGTGGTTACTATAATTTGTGCTTTGGGTTAGAATAGTTTCACTTGGTGAGCCCGGTGGTGTTGATCGAAATACATCGTAATTTCCTGTTTGCCTATTTAACGTATAAAGGTCAAAACTCTTACCCCAAGATTTGTTGAAATGATTATTATAAACTAAAGAGGCATAAGACTTTAACTTAAGGCCTTTAAGCTGTTTGACATCCCATTCCAAAGATATTTTAGCGTCAAAATTATTATTTCTTGCTCTATAATAACCTGCATTAAAATCTCTCAGTCCCTCAACTACATGAAAGGGAGTCGTGCTAGGCCTTGCAGGTGTTCCATCAGGGTAATAGGCCAAATCTGAAGGCAGTGACCTACTTAACTCCCTAAAAACATCGAATGCGGAATATCCCGGAGCTTCATTAATTTGCCTACGTGCCCCCATATTAACCGTTAGGTTTAAGTTATCCGTAACATCGGCATTTACATTCGTTCTTAAGTTATATCGTTGAAAGGACAGCACATCCTCCGTATAATTGGAACCTTGATCTATATATCCAGTTGACACGAAATATTTAACTTTTTCTGTTCCTCCCGATAAGTTCAGGTTATGCTGTTGTTGAAACCCCCAATCCTTCAAGACCAAATCTCTCCAATCTGTATTGGGATAATTTATTGGGTCTGCGCCAGAGCGGAATAAATCAACCTCTTCGTCTGTATAGAACTGACCTTGCCCTGCGTTTCTTAAACCTTCATTTAATATTTCTGCACGATCTGCCGAGCTTAAAAATTCTGGATAAGATGTAAGGGATGTATATGTAAATTGATTGCTATACGACAATTTGGGTTTGCCAATTTTTCCTTTTCTTGTGGTAATCAAAACGACCCCATTACCACCTTGAACCCCATAAACTGCGGCAGCAGCGGCATCCTTCAGTACTGAAATACTTTCAATTTCGTTGGGATCCAGTTGGTTTAAATCTCCGGGGGCACCATCTACTATAACCAATGCGCTTCCAAAGTTTCTAACTTCAAAACTGGAATTACTAAATCCAGGTTCGCCCGAACCTTGTTGGACAAAAAGTCCTGAAGCCAACCCTTCAAGAGCATTACTCACATTAGGCACAGGTTGTTTTTTTAAAGTTTCCTCGTCAATCGTTGAAACTGCTGAAATAAGCTTGGTCTTAGATGTACTGCCGTAACCAACCACTACAACTTCGTCCAAGGCGGCTATATCGGTTTGTAAAGAAACATTGATGGATTTTTGCCCATCTACCTTAATTTCTTTGGAAACAAAGCCTACGGAACTAAAAACCAATATGGAATTTGGGGAGGACACATTGATGTTATAATTACCATCAAAATCGGATGTGGTTCCGTTCATTGTACCTTTAACAATTACCGTAACGCCAGGTAATGGCATATTGTCATCAGAGGAGGTTATTTTTCCCTGTATCGGTATTTCCTGTGCCAACAAGCCATTGGCAGAAAATAACAAGGCAAGAATACCCCATAATGTTTTTAATAGTATTTTATTTTTCATCTGTTTACTTTTGTTTGTTTTAATTTGTTCAGATGGAACACCCTGAATAATCATCCTCGTGTGCGCGAATGCCATTCTCACAGGTGTTTCATATCCCTAAGTTTATGTTTTTGTAGTTCATTTAACAGTCCATATTACAGCATGAACCGTTTCTTAAATCGAAGTTTCGAGTGATTCTGTATGTTCAACTCGATATTGATTGTTTAGTTGTTATTATTCATTGGTCTATAGTTTAGTGGTTATTATTTATTTAGTTGTTTTTCTTTTATAATTAGTTATTTAGTACATGATAAAAATTGAAGCGTGTCGCATTAAAACCTATCGAAGTCCAATCCCCAACACTTCTGCATATAGCTTCGACAAACTCCTGACATCTGATTATATTTGGATTTTTCTATCCATTGTTTGAATTTTGAATGTAAGGTATCCTGAAAACGTTTTCACTCATTTCGACTCTGTATCAAAATTTTGTGATTTTATAGTTTCCCTTCCAATCCTTTGCTATTATGCGTCTTTTAGGCAAAAAAATGTATGTGAAAATAGAAATATCGAATTCTGAACCTTTCAATTCTGTATCAATTATTTAATTTTGAATCAACTTCAGATTATTCTTGACTAAACCTCTTGATTATATAACAGGCGGTTGCCAATAAGTTATAGACTCTACCTACTCCATTTAAACTTTCTAGATACAAAAAGGGGCTTGACAAGGGTTTCGACTTTAGTTTATCTTGAGCATTATCGAAAATGAAAATGTGTTTTTATTTGAAGATAAAAGCGCAGCTTGCGAAAGGACCAGACTGACATTTGAATATATTTGGATTTATGTCATGTGCTAAAATAATGTTTAGTTCCTCTGGCTAATTGTTCCGGCCAGTTGAATGTACTTCATTTAAAACGAAATCTTTTTCTATGTATTGGATTTCAATCTTGGTTAGGAAGCCGAATCTTTCGGGTTCAGTTTGAACTCTGTTGGCGTTATGCCAAATTGATTCTTAAAGGCTGTAGAAAAATAGGGCGCAGAAGAATATCCTACCAAATGAGCAATTTCAGAAACAGTGTGGTCCGACGAAGTAAGCAAATGCTTGGCTTTTTTTAGACGGACACTGTTGATATAATCATTAACACTGTACCCAAGCACCGCTTTTACTTTTCTGTAAAGCTGTATCCTTGATAGACCTAACTTCTGGTAAATATCATTCACACCAAAATCCGAGTTGGAAATATTCTCCTCCACTATGGCAACAAACTGGTTAATGAATTTCTTTTCCAGACTCGATAAAGGAACTTGTCGTGGCTTTGATGGAAGCTCGATGGTATAGTGTTCGCGTAACTTTTGATGGCTGATCAGCAAGGTATTAATTCTTTCTGCCAGTAGGTTGTAGTTAAATGGTTTTGTAATATAATCATCTGCTCCCAGCTTTATTCCTGCAATGCGCTCGTTAATGTCCGCCATTGCTGTCAGCACAATAATGGGAATGTGGGAGAATCGAACGTCAGATTTCAGTGTTCTAATCACATCATGGCCACTTTCTTTTTTAAGCATGAGATCACAAATAATCAAATCTGGTATCTCTTCTTGCGCTTTAAGTATGCCTTCTTTCACTCTTTCGGCTTCCACAATATTATACTTTTGCCTCAGTCGCTGCACCAGATATTTTCTAAGTTCGGGATTGTCCTCAATAATCAGTAGCGTGTGTTCTTTGAGTTGAACATTCGGATTCTCATCAGTTTCCGATATTTCCGCCATGTCAAATTCCATCATGGATGAATCTTCGAACACTTGATCGTCCATGGATTTAATAAGTTGGGATTCATCAAAATGAGCATTTCCGGTTTTTAACTTAATTTCAAAACGTGTACCTCTTCCTTTTACACTTTGTACCGATATATCCCCTTGATGCAATTGAATAATCTCTTTGGAAAGCGCTAGACCAATTCCTGTCCCAAGCGTCCGGTTTTGTTCACCTTGATAAAACCTACTAAAGACATTTTCCAGATCTACCTCGGACATTCCCACACCTGAATCTTCAACCACAATCAGCACATGTCCCTCTAAGTGGTTATGCTCCATTTTCACATTGATATGCCCTCCTTTTGGGGTAAACTTCATTGCATTTGACAAAAGATTGAAGAGAACCTTATCCAACATATTGCGATCGTACCACAACGGGATGACATCCTTTTCATGGCTAAACATCAACTGTATCCTTTGCTTTTGGGCTGGTCTTTGGAAAGCGTCCACCACTTCTTCGACAAAAGCCACCAAATCAGATTCGGTCACGCGTATTTGCATTTTTCCAACGTCTATCTTTCTGAAGTCCATAATCTGGTTCACCAACCTAAGCAACCTCAAGGTATTGGATTTTATAAGGTTATGCTCTTTTCGCACATGACCAAGATCCCTTCGTTCCAGTAGTTCTTCTATTGGGGAAAGTATCAACGTTAGTGGGGTTCTGAATTCATGTGAAATATTGGTAAAAAAGGTCAGTTTTTGTTGGTTTGCTTCTTCTGCCTGATTGGAATAAGCTACCACCTTTTCGTTGATAGCTGCCAGTTCCTTGTTCGTTCTTCTTTTATCCACCAATGACTTGAAGGCATATGCTCCTAAGACAATAGCTATGAACGTCACCGCTGCAAACAAATAATTAAGCATCCGCTCTGTCCTGTACACATTTCTTATCCCGTTCAGCTTTTCCCCTAGGCTTAGAATATCGTTGTGCTGCTCCGCCAATTTATTTACCTGTAGTTGCGTGAGCTTCACATTATTGGCATCAATCACCATTGACTGGAGTCTGGTTTCTCTTTGAAAGGGCTCATTATGCAATATGGAAGCTGCCACATCGATAGCGACATCACCTCCGGTCGGATACAAAAAGGACGCTTTCAATATCCCACGATCCACATAATCCAGTCCTTCATTTGGCCCGGGCAACCCATCGATCCCTATAAAATCAATCCCAGCTGCAAGCTCTAGGGAATCGGCAATCTGGTGGGCAAGGTATGCTCCTACATCGGTATGTGAAAATATAACGTCATAATGATTTTTCCGAATAAGATCTATATAGTCGGCTGTCCCATGATGCAATATCGCACGGCATGTATCCACTTTAATATCAGCATAGTTCCTTATCTGTGACTGAAAGCCTGTATGTCTTTCTGAAAAAGCGGTTACCCGAGGCGTTTCGTATAATTCAAGTACTCTTCCACTGCTATTTAAAAGCCCATATGTATATCTGGCCACTTCTTGACCAATGGATTGGTTGTCTGCTCCAATATAGGCTGTATATTGATCCGATTCTATTCTTCTGTCCAGTAAAACAACTGGAATGCCTTTTGCATATACAGATTCAATGATCGGTTTTAATGGTTGTGATTCTGAGGGAGAGACAATTAACAAATCGATATCTTCATTGACTAATTCCTGAATCTGACGCACTTGTATACCTACTACGTGATTGGCATGCTTCAACACCAATTCAATATCCTCATGGAATAACAATTGACGCTGCATTTCATTGTACATGGTTCGTCTCCAGTTATCATTCATTGTTGGTTGTGAAACCCCAATTTTAAATTTCTTCTTATTGGCAGGCTCACAAGAGAATAATACAATGGAAAATAGAATAAAAAGCACTATTCTTGTTAACTTCATCATTTAAATTAATGAAGT
The DNA here is from genome assembly GCF_003425985.1 of Mariniflexile sp. TRM1-10. Taxonomy (NCBI): domain Bacteria; kingdom Pseudomonadati; phylum Bacteroidota; class Flavobacteriia; order Flavobacteriales; family Flavobacteriaceae; genus Mariniflexile; species Mariniflexile rhizosphaerae. The sequence continues at coordinate 3,043,107 of NZ_CP022985.1, read as the reverse complement.
AATTTAAACTTTTCTCAATTGGCTAAAAAATTGCCTTTTTGAGCCTACTTTTTTACTTTTTTTCCTTCCGTAGCCCTGCTACGCAACTCAAAAAAGCCCTCGATTAGACTCAAAAGGGTTAATTTTCGCTTCAATCAAAAAAGTTTAAATCACTTCTATTGGAAAAAAGCAAATATATGCGGAACAAATTACAAAATAATTGATTAACAATTGACCTAAATAATCTTTTGGTTCAACTTGTTGGATACAGCCTGTCGTGGATTATGGAAAAAAGAAAAACCGGGTGTATGACTCACCCGGTCTTAACTAACCCAACCACAAACTAATTAGTAGGTCCACGCCATTCTTCAATTTTTATCCCTTCTGCCAATCGCGTCAACCCCTTCTCAACAATTATTTCATCGGCTACAGTAAATGTTGCTAGCTGGACAATATTGTCACTTGAAGATCCAACCCGTAGCTCATAAGTACCTGGTTCCACTATCCAAGCCATTCGATCGGTATCAAATGACGTCAAATCCCGAGCTGATAATGAAAATGATAAGGTCTGTGTTTCACCTCCTGTCAATTGTCTGGTTTTAGCAAAAGCCCGAAGTTCCTGCTCCGGTTTATGCAGATCCTTACCTGGTGCAGCGACATAGACCTGGACTACTTCTTTACCCGCAACAGTTCCTGTATTGGTGACTTTCACTTCAAAGTTCAGTTCATTTTCAAAAGTATTATTACTGAGTTTCAAATCATTTATTGAAAAAGTAGTATAAGAAATACCATGTCCAAATGAAAAAGCAACTGGCACATCGTATGTCTGATAATAACGATACCCTACGTAAATGCCTTCATTGTGCTTCACCTCAGCTGGTGTTGCAGGAAAAAATACCCCCTGCATACGAATAGGCTCTGCACCCGGAATCTCTTCTCCTGGAAAATACTCTGAGCTCGGTACATCGCCATAGCTCACTGGGAACGTCGTGGGCAACTTGCCTGATGGATTTACTTTACCCAAAACCAAATCGGCCACGGCATGACCAGCTTCCTGACCGCCCTGCCAAGCTATAAGTACGGCATCTACCTGATCCACCCAGGTTTTCATTTCTATCACATTTCCTATGTTAAGAACCATAACTACTTTTTTTCCATGCTTATGATATACCTCTGATACCGTCTGGATCATACTTTTTTCCACATCGGTAAGATAGAAGTCCCCTTCAATTTTTCTGTCTGCACCTTCACCGGAGTTACGGGAAATAGTGATCAAAGCAACGTCTGTCAATTTAGCTTTCTCTTTAATCTGATTTTCGGTTAGCGGTCTTTCGTCAATTAGTTTTGATTCTTCATACCACTCCAGTTTTCGTCGTCTGGCTTTTTCATCTTTAATATATCGTTCATATAGGACTTTCAATTCCTGATCTACTGGATAGCCCGCAGCTTCCAATCCCTGAACCATCGACACGACATAGGCTTCATTGACGTCACCGCTACCTGTACCACCTGACACAAAATCATACGATCCTATTCCAAACGCAGCAATGTTCTTCACCTCCGAAGCAAGTGGCAAAGCGCCCTCATTTTTCACAAGGACAGCCCCCTGGGTGGCAGCATGTCTGGCAATCTCAGCACTGGCTTTCAGGTCGGGTGCATCAGAATAAGCATATTTCTGTGCAGCAAGAGATTTGTAAATCAAGGTCAGAATGCGTTTAACATTTTTATTTAGGGTATCTTCACTTAATTTACCACTGATTATTGCCTCTTTTATGCGTTCCTTTTGTGCAGGAACTCCCGGCATCAAGAGATCATTACCTGCTTCCATTTGAGCAACCGCATCATCACCTGCATACCAATCACTCATAACGAGTCCGTTAAACCCCCACTCATCCCTTAGTATGGATTCCAATAAATCGTATCTCTGTGAGGCGTAGGCTCCATTGAATTTGTTGTAGGCACTCATCACTGTCCAAGGTTGAGCCTCACGGACTGCAATCTCAAAACCCCTTAAATAAATTTCCCGAAGTGCCCGGTCGCTAACCAAAGCATTCAATGCTGTTCTATTGGTCTCTTGGTTATTGGCCACAAAATGCTTGATTGAACATCCAATTCCGTTTGACTCTACCCCGTTAACCATCGCTGCGGCCATCTTTCCACTCAGCAGAGGATCTTCAGAGTAATATTCAAAATTTCTTGCTCCTAATGGATTCCGATGAATATTCATCCCTGGGGCCAATAACACATCCACTCCATATTCCTTTACTTCATGCCCCATTGCTTTACCAACCCCAGTTACAAGATCCGTATCCCAACTTGCGGCTAAAGATGTTTCAATTGGAAAAGCTGTAGCATAATACCTTTTCGTATCAGAACTGTCCCTGACTGGCTGAATACGTAATCCTGCGGGACCGTCTGCAAGTACTACTCGTGGAACGTTCAGATCAGGAATATCCTGAATATTACCTACTGCGCCTATTACCTTTTCTACCAGGCCTTTGTCTCCCGGCAATCCCATTCCCACTACCAAATTGACCTTCTGGTCCAGGCTCAACTTCGGAAGTAAGGCTTCTGCCTGTTCTTCTGGTGTTTTACTGGAAATGGATTGCTGACTCTGACATCCCCACACAAAAAAAGGGACTACTAAAATGGTAAGTATTGATTTAAACTTCATAGTTGGTGTTTTATTTATTAATTTAGTTCATTTTTAGACATATGACCAATGGCATAGTATTCTGGGTTTTTTGTCACCTCGCCAGTTACATTATTTATGGTAACCACCCCTTCTGGTAACTTCATCTCAAAATTTGTTTTAAGTAAATAATTCATACAAAAAATTCTGTTTCATGACTATCTTAGTCATTTCCTCAAGGGGTTCTTCAAAACTACCACATGCGTCAGTCCTTTTCCCTTGTGGTGGCAAACCACATTCAATAATATTTGAATGCCTTTGTCCATCACCTGAATTTTACCTCTAAGCTATTTTGAAAACGTTTCCACTCATTTCGACGCTGTATCAAATTCTTGCAATTTTAGAATTTCATCTTTGAACCATTGCTATTGTGCATTTTTCAAACAAAAAAATGATGACTAAATGGGAATATTATAATTTATAACTTTCAGTATTGTACCACTATTTCGATTTTGTATCGGTTTGAGTTTGGGTTTAGTTAATGGATTTATAGTAAAAGTGGGATTGTCTTGTAGCTATCAGGACGAGACACTTCTTAGCAAGGATTTATAAACGCACCGATTTCTTCACGGGATATCATTGGGTTGGCGCCTTCGCTTTGAGCAACCAAAGCTCCGACGGCACAGGCAAAATCTATGGCTTCTTGTGGACTGACTTTCTGTAATAGGAGGCTTATTAACGACCCTAAGAATGAATCGCCCGCTCCTACCGTATCAATTACTTTTATTATGAAGCCACTATTGTAATAAAATGTACCATCATACATCAGTACGGCCCCATGATGCCCTTTGGTAACACAGATCTGCTTCGTATTGGTTATTTCGGCAATGTAACATATGTTCTGCTCCAATGACAAATATTTTGAACCTAATAATTTGCTCACTTCATAAAGCTCATCATCATTGAATTTTATAAAATCGGCTTTGTTCATTAAATGAACCAACACCTCTTTAGTGTAGTATGGTGGCCTTAAATTAAGATCAAAAATTTTGTATTTGGCAAGTTCTATGAGTTTGTACAATGTGCTTCTAGAACTTTCGTCTCTTGCTGCCAAACTGCCAAAAACAAACGCATCAGAATTCTTAACAGCACCTTTGTTTATCTCTGTTAACCTTATTTTATCCCAAGCCCTTGGGTATTTAATATCATAGGACGCCGACCCCTTATCATTTAGCATCACTTTTACCTTGCCGGTTTTGTACTCATTGTTCACTTGAATACAGCTAGTATCAATACCTACGTCTTTAATGTGTTTAAGCAATTCAGCCCCACTTTTACCTTGACCAATAGCACTAATCATGGTAACATTATTCCCTAATGCTTGCAATCTATTAGCAACATTTAAGGGCGCTCCTCCTATTTTTTTATTGGTTGGAAATACATCCCATAATACTTCTCCAAAACATACTACTTTTGACATGCAATTAAAATTTAAATTCCAGAAGAATCAATAATAAGACTTCTGGAATTGGTTTAACTAAATAAAAAAACTAACTCTAAACATATTTATTATTTTGTGCAATCAATCATAAATATTTGCACCATTTTCTTCGAAAAACCATTCTGCCAATTTATTTACCTGTAGTTGCGTGAGCTTCACATTACTGTGATCAATCAACATTGACCGCAGTCTGGTTCCTCTTAGAAAAGGCTCATTATACAATATGAAAGTTGCCACATCGATAGCTATATCCCACGATCCACGTAATCAAGCCCTTTGTTTGGCTCGGTTAACCCATCAACCCCTATAAAAGCGATTAGCAGGGCAATAAAAAAAACCGGATGTATGACGCACCCGGTCTTAACTAACCCAACCACAAACTAATTAGCAGGGCCACCCCACTCTTCAATTTTTATCCCCTCTGCCAATCGGGTCAATCCCTTTTCTATAATTATTTCATCGGCTACAGTAAATGTTGCTAATTGGACAATATTGGCACTTGAAGATCCAACCCGTAGCTCATAAGTACCTGGCTCCACTATCCAAGCCATTCGATCGGTATCAAACGACGCCAAATCCCTAGCTGATAATGAAAACGATAAGGTCTGTGCTTCACCTCCTGTCAATTGTCTGGTTTTTGCAAAAGCCCGAAGTTCTTGCTCCGGTTTATGCAGATCCCTACCTGGTGCAGCGACATAGACCTGGACTACTTCTTTACCGGCAACAGTTCCTGTATTGGTGACCTTCACTTCAAAGTTCAGCTCCTTTTTAAAGGTATCATCGCTGAGTTTCAAATCGTTTATTGAAAAATCAGTATAAGAAATACCATGCCCAAATGGAAAAGCAACCGGCACATCGTATGTCTGATAATAGCGATACCCTACGTAGATGCCTTCAATGTGCTTCACCTCAGAAGGCACTGCAAAACCAAACACCCCCTGCATACGAATAGGCTCTGCACCTGGAACCTCTTCTCCGGGAAAATATTTTGAGCTCGGTACATCATCATAATTTACCGGAAATGTAGTGGGCAGCTTGCCCGATGGATTTACTTTACCAAGCACTAGGTCGGCTACTGCATGGCCTGCTTCCTGGCCGCCCTGCCAAGTAATTAATACGGCATCTACCTGATCCATCCAACTTTTCATTTCAATCACATTTCCTATGTTAAGAACCATAACTACTTTTTTTCCATGCTTACGGTATACTTCCGATACCGTCTGGATCATACTTTTTTCTACATCGGTAAGATAGAAGTCCCCTTCAAGTTTTCTATCAGCGCCTTCTCCGGAGTTGCGGGAAATCGTGATCAAAGCAACATCTGTTGATTTGACTTTCGCTTTAACCTGATCCTTGGTTAACGGTTTTTCGGCAATTGGTTTTGAATTATCATACCATTCCAGTCCAGATAGTCTGGCTTTTTCATCTTTAATATATTGCTCATATTGGACTTTCAATTCCTGATCTACTGGGTTGCCTGCAGCTTCCAATCCCTGAACCATAGATACTACATAGGCTTCATTGACGTCACCGCTACCTGTACCACCTGATATAAAATCATACGATCCTATTCCGAACGCAGCAATGTTCTTCACCTCCGAAGCAAGTGGCAAAGCACCTTCATTTTTCACAAGGACAGCCCCCTGGGTGGCAGCATGTCTGGCAATCTGGGCACTGGCTTTCAGGTCGGGTGCATCAGAATAGGCATATTTCTGTGCAGCAGGAGATCTGTAGATCAAGGTCAGGATGCGTTTAACATTTTTATTAAGGGTATCTTCACTCAATTCACCACTAATTATGGCCTCTTTTATGCGTTCCTTTTGTGCAGGAACTCCCGGCATCAAGAGATCATTACCTGCTTCCATTTGAACAACCGCATCGTCACCTGCATACCAATCAGTCATGACGAGTCCGTTAAACCCCCATTCGTCCCTTAGTATGGATTCCAATAAATCATATCTCTGCGAAGCGTAGGCTCCGTTGAATTTGTTGTAGGCACTCATCACTGTCCAAGGCTGAGCCTCACGAACTGCAATCTCAAAACCCCTTAAATAAATTTCCCGAAGTGCCCTGTCGCTGACCAGAGCATCTATAGTAGTTCTGTTAGTCTCTTGGTTGTTGGCCACAAAATGTTTGATCGAGCATCCAACGCCGTTTGACTCTACCCCATTAACCATCGCTGCAGCCATCTTTCCACTAAGCAGGGGGTCTTCAGAGTAATACTCAAAATTTCTTGCCCCTAAAGGATTACGATGAATATTCATCCCCGGAGCCAATAATACGTCCACTCCGTATTCCTTTACTTCATGCCCCATCGCTTTACCAACCCCGGTTACAAGATCCGTATCCCAACTTGCGGCTAAAGACGTTTCGATTGGAAAAGCTGTAGCATAATACCTTTTCGTATCAGAACTGTCCCTGACTGGCTGAATACGTAATCCGGCAGGGCCGTCGGCAAGTACTACCCTAGGTAAACTCAAGTCAGGAAAGTCCTGAATATTGCCTGCTGCACCCATTACCTTTTCTATCAGACCCTCGTCTCCCGGCAGGCCCATTCCCACTACCAAACTGACCTTCTGGTCCAGGCTCAACTTCGGAAGTAAGGCTTCTGCCTGTTCTTCTGGTGTTTTATTGGAAATGGATTGCTGACTCTGACATCCCCACACAAAAAAGGGGATCGCTAAAACGGAATATATTGATGTAAACTTCATAGTTGGTATTTTTATTTGTTTATAAATTTAGTTCATTGAAGAATGGTTTTTACCAATCACTTACTTAGTTCTTTATGGAATTATTATTTACAGTTTTGCTTTATTGTTGTCTCAGTCGGGATTTCGAACCAATCTACAGCCCCCCCTAATAAGGAGAATCCGTCTTCAGTAGACGTAATAACTCCTTTTAATTCAATATCTTGAGGTGTTGCGGACAAAAACGAGCTAAACAGCAATAAATAAATGGGTAATCTAATTTTCATAATCGAGGTGTTATTTAGTTTATTTTTAATTGTTTAATAATCATGTTCTCTATTTCAGGAGAGGTGGTATTCGCTTTTATAGAAAACGAGTCAAACGGTTGTGTCGTAAAAAATATCTCTGTCATAACCATTGTACCATTATTATAGAAAAGTTCAATAGAAGTTTTATCTAAAATGATTCTTACATCTAGATCATTTATGTCCTTGTTAAATGGTGCTTTTGAAATATTTTTTGCAAAGTCCTCAGAAAAAAAGATGTTTCCTGATTTAGACCTATCTATAAAAAAATAATGGTCTATCTTGTTCAATCCAAACGTTATAGATTCCCCTTTTGAATTGCTTAAACAAAATGTATAAACATCTTGTTTTAAATCTGAAACGGTAAACTGTATATCAGCTTTTGTAAAATCCACTAATGGGGACTTGGCAACAACTGTTTTGTCTGTTATTGAAATCTTATTTTTACGTATGGTTTTGGACACGTAATTTTGTAATTCTCTTACAGGTAAAAATTTTAATCGATATCGACCCTCATTCTTTACCAGAGTTATTTCCCTTGGGGTTGTCATGGCACTTCGCCAAGTTTCAGTAGGTACTTGTTGTGCGTATTGCCAATTGGACATCCAGCCTAAAAACAATTTCCTACCATCTGTACTTGGGATATTAGACCAAGTTACACCAGCATAATTATCTTTACCGAAGTCAATCCAAAGAGCCTTTTTGCTTTCTAAATCATTATTAAAAGACGGATCCAGGCTAAATGTTTTTCCATCAAAATCACCTATAAAATATTGCGTTCCCGAACCCCCATTAGGTCCTCCAGGATTTAAGCTTTGAAGCAGTACCCATTTCATTTCTGTAGAATTTTCAACTTGCATGGGGAAGAAATCTGGACATTCCCATACGCCTCCATGAGCTCCTAAACCGTTTCCGAAATTAGAAAGAAAATGCCATTCTTTTAAGTCTATAGAACTATATAACTTTATTCTGTCATTAGCAGCAAGAGCCATTACCCATTGTTGATGCTTTTCATCCCAAAGAACTTTAGGATCTCTAAAATCTTTAATTCCAGGGTTTTTTAATACGGGATTATTATCATATTTAATCCATGTATTTCCATTATCTAGAGAATATGCTATACTCTGGTTTTCAAATTCTACCTTAGCTTCTTTTTCTTTCACAGGGTCATGATGAGTAAAAATAGCAACAATAGGAGGTATTGTTCCATTTCCAAATCCGGAGGTGTTTTCTGTATCTACAACAGCACTTCCAGAAAAAATATAGCCTAATTCATCTGGATATAGGGCAATAGGTTGTTCTTCCCATATTATTAAGTCTTTACTAGTAGCATGGCCCCAATGCATAGGGCCCCATTTATTACCATCAGGATAGTATTGGAAGAATAAGTGATAAGTATTATTTAAAAAAAACATTCCATTGGGATCATTCATCCAATGCTCTTTTGGTGTAAAATGAAAATTAGGACGGTATAAAGCTTCTTCTGATTGAGAAATATTTAAATTTTGTGCTTTACTATCTGGAATGTTTTTACATGAGACAATTAAAAACATTACAATTGTAACAGTAGCGACTTTCTTTAAACCTTCTATTTTATTATTTTTAGATAATGTTTTACCTAATTCTTCAAGGGTAATCCCTTTGGTCTCAGGCATCATAAAGGCTACAAAGAGTAATTGGAACACCATCATTATGGCAAAGAAAAGAAATACCATTCCCGCTCCTATTGTAGAAAACAATACAGGAACTAAAGACGGAACCACTGCTGCCAGCACCCAATGTACCGAACTACCGAACGATTGTCCTGAACCTCTTAAATGATTAGGGAAAATTTCTGAAATAAACACCCAAATCACCGTGCCCTGCCCAATGGCATGTGCGGCTATAAACATGAAGAGAAATATGGGCATGGAACTTCCCTCCCAATTGAAAAAGAAAGCCATGGACACTAACGATAAAGAAATAATGTAACCAAAGGAACAGATATACATTAATTGCTTTCTTCCCAACCTGTCTATAAGTAGAATTCCCAAAAGCGTAAAAAGTAAGTTTGTAACACCAACACCTATACTACTTAAAAGTGCCGAACTTTCTTCAAGCCCAGCTTCGGTTAAAATTCTCGGCGCATAATACAATAAAGCGTTAATACCTGATAGCTGATTAAAAAAAGCAATTAAAAATGCCAATATTAAAGAGAATCTATATTTTTTAAGGAATACATTCTCATGAGGCACCATATTATCCATCTCCTCCTGAATTTCCATCATTAACTTTTCAGGATCAAGATTGGGGTTTACTTTTTGAAGTATCTTTTTGGCTTCCGATTTCCTAAACTTTGTGAGTAACCACCTTGGACTTTTGGGAATGCCTAAAGCAAATAAGGTATAAGCAGCTGCAGGTATAGCTTCAACACCTACCATCCAACGCCATGCATTTTCTCCTAAATCACTAAGTAAGTAATTCGATAAAAAGGCAATTAAAATACCAAAAACAATATTAAATTGGTATAGTCCTACTAGTTTACCTCGATCTTTTGCGGGTGCAATTTCTGAAATATACGCTGGAGCCGCTATGGTTGAGGCTCCTACTCCAAGCCCTCCTATAAACCTAAAAATTGCAAATGTCCATGGATCATTGGCCAAGCCCGATCCTATAGCTGAAACAGTATAAAAGATACCTATCCAAATCAATGTGTTTTTACGCCCAATTCTATTAGTTGGAACAGCTCCAAAAACGGCTCCTATAACAGTACCCCATAATGCCATACCTATTACTATAACACCATGGAACATATCTGAAGAATCCCATAAAAGTTGTAAATCTTTTTCAGCTCCGGATATGACTACGGTGTCAAATCCAAACAAGAAACCTGCCAAAGCAGCAGTAATGGACCAGATTAGTATCTTTTTGTTCATATGGTAATATATTTAGCGTTATATTGAATATCAGTTCAACAAATAGATTTTTAATAAAACCTTTACGCAATTTATACCCTTAACACTTTACTGGTATTAAGATTTGTTTCATGATATTTAAAAAACAAATAAACAGCAACAACTCACACAAGCACCTAAAAATCAAATAATTAAAAACACATTTCATAGAACAAAATGGAATTATTCTTTGTGTTTTAATACAAAGAATATAAAAATGTTACCTAGGATACAAATCCTTTAAGTACTGTTTTTGCAAATTTTGAACTGTTTTTTGAAAGCTGACTTCTCTGGATAATATCTAATTAAATATCTGGACTTTTTTGAAAAAAATGAAGGGTTAAAATCCAAGCCTTCTATATGAGATTGTCAATTTGATTCTGTATAAGCTAAAAATGGAATTCAATGAAAACATTTATAGACGAAGTATTGCACTACAAAACAGTTTTTAGCTCTATTGAAGTGATGTTAAGACAATGCTGCTTTGACAACCAAAAATTAAGGCGGCGATGTAGGCTACGGGTTTCATTGTTAATATATGCTTCAACAAGCGTAAAGAGAACAGGAATAGGGATAACTATTTTAACAAAGAACTGTACAATGAAAGATGGGACAAGGAGCGTACAAGACCTAAAACAGATATTTTCGCTCAATACTGAACAGGTTTGGCATTACGATAAGAGTAGTTGGAAAGGCTTTAATAATCTGATTTTTATTGTAATTGGAATAAGAGAATTTTATAAAGTCCAGATGACTTCAGTATTCAAAACAATAAAACAATATATTTTAAAATCAAAGCCAAAATTTATATCCAAAAAAAAGACTCCTATTATGTTTTTAGGAGCCTTTTTACAAACCTGTTAAAGATATACCTAACAGGGACTTTAACTAAACCAATTCAAACTATTTCTTTTTAATAATAAACACAGAAAGCTAGCGACCTCCTACCAATATGGATTCTGGACTAAGTCAGGGTTAATATCAATTTCTGCTTGGGGAATAGGCATCCAATAATTCCTTTTCGAGAATAGGCGTGTTTGATACACTTTTCTTTGAAAATAGCAATCAGATTGTGGTTATATGGGCTTTTTTTGATAAAAAGAAGATATAACGGAAATAAACGCCTCTGGCAGTATATGCATACGATGGGTTTGCTTCAGTAGAAGTACAGCACCATCTCCAAAACCCCCAATTGTAACTTGTATCATTAAGAAGTATTTGAAAATGATGCTGTAAGATCTGTTATTTCAATAGATAATTTTGCGCCCAACAAAGGAAGCAATACCTCGGATCATTCAAGTGAACGAATGGCCACGTTATCAATTGTAACACCATTGGCTCCATAATTTCCACCGCCTCCTCTAATCACTAAGTATACTGTTCCAGCTGTGGAAAACTCAAATGTACCCGTACCTACACAACTAATTTCTGCAAAGTCGCCTTCAAAAGGTTCTCCTCCACAGCCTGCCCAGGTATTTAATCCCAATCTTATACCGCCATCGTTATAGTCTGAACCTGATACTGGAACTACCTTTCCAACATAAACTTCAAACCAAGAATCTGACAAAGGACCTCCTTTGATGTCCATAGAAATTTGATACAGGTTATTGGCTAATATCTCAACGGGTTGATAAATACCTATATGTCCCCAACCGCCACCAGTCCAATGTGCTTCATTATTGTCAAAGGATACCTCTACACCATTTGAAATTGGTAAAACTTCCCAAGAATCCATCCCATTAAATGCTCCATTCTGTAATATATTAGGACCTTTATAATCCTCATTAACAACTACGGTTTGTACTGATTCTGCAGTGCCTCCATTGGTAAAAATCTTGAGTCTAACATCATAATCCCCTTTTTTTAAATAAATTTTACTTGCTTCTAATCCTTCCGCTGAAGAACCATCACCAAAATCCCAATGGGTATACCAAGTTTCCATTCCAGGACCGGCGGTAAATAATACTTTATTTGGGTTTTCTCCATCAAATGTAAATGAGAATGCTGCATCTTCGCTTGTGGGAACCTTAGCTACAAGGTCATCATCATTACCACAAGCATTAGAAATTAAAATAACTACCAGCATTAAAAATCTGCTTAAAAATTTTGTTGTCTTCATCTTTTTAAATTTTAATAAAGAGGATTCTCCTTAAGTTTGTTATTATTATTAATTCTATCCTGACCTATTGGCAAGTAATAATGGCGTTCATAAAAATTCATTTTTGCTGCTTCGGCATCAAATGTTTCATAGCTGAATGTCTCATTGCCAAACCCATCAATATGTCTAAGTATTTTCAAACCTTCTACTTGAATACTTAAAGCTTCAGTGGCAATACGCCATCTTTTCACATCCCAATAACGTTGATCTTCAAATGCCATTTCAAGCTTTCTTTCATTACGTATGCGATCTCTTAAATCCAATCCTGAGTAGGGTTCCAAACGAAGGTTTTGTTGCAAACCGGCACGGGTTCTTATAGGTTCTATATAATCTCTGGCAGCGCTTTCCATATTTAGTTCAATAGCTGCCTCTGCCGCATTGAGATATATTTCCCCAAGCCTGAAGACGATACAATCTGTTCCAGAATAATATTCTTTAATAAATAATGGAGCGCCCCCATCTTGCAAATGTTTTCTAATATAAAATCCTGTTTTTGTTGCATCTGGATGTATCCCTAAACCATCTTTTCCTACACCTGTACCACGATTGGTATCTATACTACCATTAGTTTCTGTGCCATACCATAATTCAACAGGCAAGCCTTGAAAGGTGTCATTATTGGTCAGTAAAGTACCCCTTAAACGCGGGTCACGATTTTCAAAAGGATTATTTTCATCATAGCCTGAACCAGGTTCACTTGGCAACAGCCCAGTATCAAACATTTCATAACTATCCAGAAGTTGTTTTGTAGGCGACATACTTCCACCCCAATCTACCCTGTAACTGTAAGGCACATTGTGCAAATCGTAAGAATGGCCTTTTTCAAATGGAATCCATATTTTCATGAAAATGGTCTCGTCATCCGTTTCGTCAAGAAATAAATGGGCATAATTGTCACTGGCGTTTGGATATTTATTGAACAGTTGATATCCAGCTTCATTGATTATCTTTTGAGAAGCGGCCAATGAAATTTGGTAATAGGCATCGGCTTCTGTAGCAGGAATACCAACTAATCCATCTAATTGTACTGTACCATATTTTGCAATACTACCTGCATATAAAGCTGCTCTGGATTCTAAGGCTTTTGCTGCCCACTTTGGAGCTCTTCCTCTTTGCGAAGCCCAGCGGTCTGGCAATAAATCGAAAGCTAATTGCGTATCTGTCAGTACTTGTTCATACACCTCTTTTTCAGTATTTCTTTCCGGGAAATACTCATCTTCCGGAGTTGTTTCCGGGTCTTGTGCTTCAAGTATAATTGGTACGCCTCCATAACGCTTCACCAATTCAAAATAACTGTATGCCCTCAAAAAATGCAATTCTCCTAAACGATTATTACGTTCTTCTGTTGTTAAAACACTGGTTGGTGCTTTTTCTATATTTTCTATGGAATAATTGATTTTCCATAAAACATCATACCCCCACCAGTCTAAGGGCCAAGTATTATTTGATGTTCCCCAGTTTCCAGGTCTAAAAGTGTTATTAAGACTTGTCCATGAATAAGTACCTCTGGCTAAATCTGACAGTGCATCCCGTTGAGAGCCACCAACACCCCAAAAATCTTCCAGATAATCCCATGGCATTCTGTCATAGATTTTAAATAGATAGGCATCCATTAAGTTTTTATCGTTCCATACATCGTTCTCGGTTATTCTATCCAATGGAGGTTGATTCAAGAAATCATCACTACACGATACCATAAAAAAGACCGTTAGTATTGCTGCTAATATTAAATTTAATTGTTTCATAGTAAGTTTTTTAGAGTGATACATTGATACCAAAAGATATAGATTTAGTTTGCGGATAATAAAAACCTTGGGCTGCACCCATTTGAGGGTCAAAATCTTCATCAAAATCTTTGATGACAAATAAATTATGCCCTGTACAGAACAGTTTTATTTCATCAAACGTTGCATTCTCTTTACGTTTTGGAAGCGTATAACTTAGATTAATATTTTTAAATCGGATATGCTTACCGTTTCTTAACCAAAAATCAGAGTGCCTGAAGTTGTTGTCATTAAACCCTCCATCTGTTATTCTAGGAAAAGCCGCATCTGTATTGGTTGGTGTCCAATAATCCAATTGATAATCATACCCATTAAAACCATTACGCAGAGGGCTCTGGGCTTCACCATCTAAATAAATATCATACCCTGCTGCACCTGTTAATAAAACCGATAAAGCAAAATTCTTATATTCTGCTCCTAAATTCAGGGAATAGTTCATGGAAGGTTTACTGCCCTGACCAAATACTTTTTGATCTCTTACATCAATTATATTATCACCATTTAAGTCAACATACTTTACATCCCCGGGTTGTAAACTAGTATTTCCATTATTGTCTTGCACAGCCCATTGATCTACTTCTTCCTGACTTTGAAAAAGCCCATCAGAAATATAGCCTCTACGCAGACCTGTAAAACCCCCTGTTTGGGTTAAATTTGCCCTCATGAAAGGATCCTCATGAAGCGTTTCATCAATAAACACTGCTCTTTCCCTGGATTTTGAAAAGTTTAGTAAAGCACTAATTTTTAGGTTATCATTTAATTGCTTACTATAATCGATTGAAAACTCAAACCCTTCATTTGAGTATTCATGGAAATTTTGGGCTGCTAAACCTACCCCTAAGGTACTAGGCACACTTGCATTAGCTCCAGCTATAACGTCTTCTTTTTTTCTGAAAAAATAATCAAATGAAAACTTAAGATCGTTATCAAATAAATCCAAATCCAAGCCGACATCATATGTTGTACTTGTTTCCCATGTAATATCCCTATTTGGCAAAGCGGTATTATCAATTGTTGGAATAGCCGCATCATTTATAGCAAAAAACAGATTATAATTGAACCCGCTTAACCATTGGTATGCCGAGGTTCCATCGTTACCGGCTGTTCCTATGGATGCTCTTAATTTTAAATTTGAAATCGTATTTTTTAAAGGCTCAAAAAACGATTCTTCGGATAGTCTCCAACCTAACGACATGGATGGGAACAAACCATATTCATTACCAGGTGCGAATCTTGAAGACCCATCATACCTGTATGTAGATTCTAAAAAATATTTAGACTTATAATCATAACTAAACCTACCGACAAAGCCTAAACGGTTTTCACGCCACTCACCTCCATTAGCCCGTTGATTTTCTATAGAACCTGCAAAAAGTTGGTCTATAAATGTAGATTGGAAATCCTGGCGGCTGGCATTAAAATCCTGGCCTTGTATTTTTTGTATTTCTGCTAATAACAATCCAGACACGTTGTGGTCTCCAAAAGTGCGTTCATAATTGATAGACTCTTGTAAAACATAGTGGTTACTATAACTTGTACTTTGGGTTAGAATAGTTTCACTTGATGAACCGGGTGGTGTGGATCGAAATACATCGTAATTTCCTGTTTGCCTGTTTAAAGTAAAAAGATCAAAACTTTTACCCCAATCTTTAGTGAAATAATTACCATAAACTAAGGAGGCGTAAGACTTTAACTTAAGCCCTTTAACCTGTTTGACATCCCATTCCAAAGATATTTTAGCATCAAAATTATTATTTCTTGCTCTAAAATAGCCTACATTAAAATCTCTCATTCCCTCAACTACATGAAAGGGAGTCGTACTAGGCCTTGCAGGTGTTCCATCAGGGTAATAAGCCAAATCCGAAGGCAGTGACCTACTTAATTCCCTAAAAACATCGAAGGCAGAATATCCAGGGGCTTCAAAAATTTGCCTACGCGCCCCCATATTAACCGTTAAATTTAAATAATCCGTAACATCGGCATTTACATTAGTTCTTAAGTTATATCGTTGAAAGGACAGTACATCCTCCGTATAATTGGAACCTTGATCTATATATCCAGCTGACACGAAATATTTAACTTTTTCTGTTCCTCCCGATAAGTTCAGGTTATGCTGTTGTTGAAACCCCCAATCCTTCAAGACCAAATCTCTCCAATCTGTATTGGGATAATTTATTGGGTCTGCGCCAGAGCGAAATAAATTAACCTCTTCATCTGTATAGAACTGACCTTGACCTGCGTTTCTTAAACCTTCATTTAATATT
This sequence comes from Mariniflexile sp. TRM1-10, assembly GCF_003425985.1. Lineage (NCBI taxonomy): Bacteria > Pseudomonadati > Bacteroidota > Flavobacteriia > Flavobacteriales > Flavobacteriaceae > Mariniflexile > Mariniflexile rhizosphaerae. Next base: position 3,026,864 of record NZ_CP022985.1, on the reverse strand, counting down.
TCTGCACGGTCTGCTGAACTTAAAAATTCTGGATAGGACGTAAGGGTTGTATATGTAAATTGGTTGCTATATGACAATTTGGGCGGGCCAACTTTTCCTTTTCTTGTGGTAATCAAAACGACCCCATTACCACCTTGAACCCCATAAACTGCAGCAGCAGCGGCATCTTTCAGTACTGAAATACTTTCAATTTCGTTGGGATCCAGTTGGTTTAAATCTCCGGGGGCACCATCAACTATAACCAATGCGCTTCCAAAGTTCCTAACTTCAAAACTGGAGTTACTAAATCCAGGTTCGCCAGAACTTTGTTGGACAAAAAGCCCAGAAGCCAACCCTTCAAGAGCATTACTCACATTAGGCACGGGTTGCCTCTTTAAAGCTTCTTCATCAATCGTTGAAACTGCCGAGATTAGCTTGGTTTTAGATTTACTACCATAACCAACTACTATAACTTCGTCTAAGCTTCTAGTATCTTCAGCAAGTGAGACAACTAAGTTCGTTTGGTTTGTTATGGTTATTTCCTTAGTAACATAACCTAGATAAGAGATAACAAGAATATCTCCCTTAGAGCTATTAATAGAAAAATTTCCATCAAAATCTGTTTGCGCCCCTGTTGTCGTCCCCTTAATAATAATATTAACTCCAGTTAAAGGAAGTCCATCGACTGCCGATTTAATAGTCCCATTTATCTGAATTTCTTGAGCCGATATGGATATAAATGATCCAAACAGCAATAAATAAAAGATTAATCTAATTTTCATAATTAAGTTGTTATTTAGTTTAATTTTAATTGGTTAATAAATAATTTAAAAAATGCTATAAGAATTCCAAAGCCCTCGGTACCATGGAACCTACTTGAAGAGTACCATAAAAGTTATAGTTTTTTTTTCTCCGGATATGACTAAGGTGTCAAAACCAAATAAGAAATCTGCCAAAGTTGTAGTAATGGGATAGAGTAATTTTTTTCTGTTCATGTGGTGGTGTATTTAGTTTAAATTGAATATCAGTTTAACAAAATAGATTGTTAACTAAACCTTTACGCAATTTATACCCTTAACACTTTATAGATATTAAGATTTGTTTCATGTTGCATAAAAAAACAAAAAGCAACAATAATCCACACAAACAACTGAAAATCAAATAATTAAATGTATTACCCAATATACAAAATAGAATTATTTTATGTTTTTAAACACAGGGGATATAAAAATGTTACCTAGAATACGTGTCTTTAAAATACAGTTTCTGCAAATTTTGAACTGTATTTTTTTGAAAGCTAATTTTTCTTGATAGCATCTAATTATTAAAAAATGGATATACTACTTTATGGATTAATAGCAATATATATTAAAAGGTTCTATAATCTTTCTCTAAAGGCTTTAGGAGTTTTACCGTATTTCCCTTTAAAACTTGTTGAGAAATATGTTGATGAAGAAAAACCTACCGAATAAGCTATATCTGAAATAGATAGCTTATAATTGCTTTCCAACATCTCTTTTCCTTTTTCTAACCTAATATTCAAAATATAATCACTAACCTTAATATCCAAAATAGCTTTTATTTTTCTGTACAGTTGTACTCTAGAGATATTCAATTCTTCGGCTAATTGTTCAACAGAAAAGCTAGAATTATCTATATTTTCATGTATAACACTATTCATTTTAGCAAGAAAATCCTGCTCCATAACTCCAAATTCATGGTTTTTATTTATTGTTTCAATATTGTTTGTGTAATAATATCGAAGTTTAGCCCTATTATATAACAAACCTTTTATTGATTGAAATAGAATTGCTAAACTAAACGGTTTAGTCAAAAATAAATCAGCTCCAGATTCTAGACCTTTTATATAGGATTCCTTATTGCCTAATGCCGTTAGTATAATGGTTGGAATATGAGATGTTCTTAAATCTTTTTTTAATATTTCACATATTTCAAAACCATTTTTTACAGGTAAATTGACGTCACAAATAATCATATCTGGAACTATCTCAAAAGCTTTCTCAATGCCATCATGTCCATCAGATACATGTATTTCGTAGACCTGGGATAATTTATTCTTCAAAAATTTGACCAAATCAGAATTATCTTCTATTATCAATATACTTAGTTTCTCATTATCCTCTGAAGAAGTATTGACTGAAAACAAATCGTCTTCATAATCGGAATCAAAGTAAAAATCCTCCTTATAAGTATTGTTTGATTCTAGTATAATTTGATCATTATTTAGATGCACATTACTTTTATACAATGTTATAATAATCTCGGCACCATTGTTCGATTTTACTTCGACTTTTCCATTATGCATATCTATAAATTCTTTAGATATATGCAACCCTATACCCGAACTGGGCTTATTATTATTAGACCCTTGAAAAAACGGTTTAAATATGCTTTTCAACTCTTCTTCTGGTATACCAATACCTGAGTCCTTAAAGTGTATTTTTACAAAATTAGTATCTAGTTCATCTAAGATATTGATACTAATTTCACCTTGGTTTGGGGTAAATTTGAAAGCATTTGATAGCATGTTAAAAAACACTTTATCCATTAAATTTCTATCTATGTATATTAATAAATTTTCATTATTGGTAGTAATACTAAAATCTATCCCTCTTTTAATCGCCTCTCTTTCAAAATCTTTATAAATACTTTTGGTAAAATCAAAAATATTAGTCTCTGATGCCCGTAAAATAAATTTTCTATCTTCTATTTTTCTAAAATCCAGTAATTGATTTATTAACCTTAATAACCTTTTAGAGTTGCTAAAAATTAATCCTAATTCACTTATAAGCTTATAATCTCTTTTTCTATTTTCTTCAATTAAGGATTCAATGGAAGATAAAATAAGTGTAATAGGTGTTTTAAACTCATGTGATAAACCAGTAAAAAAATTCACTTTTGCTTCATTACTGGTTTTTATTTGGTCTCGCTGGATTATAATTTTTTTATTGATTATTTCTAACTCTCTCTTTTTTTGCCTAATAATATTCCATGAATATATTATAATGGATCCTAGTATGACGCTAATAATTAATAGCCCTAAAACTAATCGTAATGTCCTGCTTTGGGAGGTATAAGTTTCTTGTTGTTCTTTAATTTTACTTTGCTGGCTTTCAATATCTTCTTGATGTTCGATAATCTTATCAAACTGATTTTGCATAATATCTGCGTTACGAGAATCTATAACAGTTGAGCTAAGGATATTATATTTAGATACGTTTTTCCCTTTGAGAATCGTCATTGCTAACTTTATTGCTTCAGAACCTGCAGTAGGGTAAAGTATGGTTGCTTCCAAAACCTTGTCTTTAACCATCTGTATACCGCCATTGGAACCGTTTAATCCGTCAACACCAATAAACTTAATTTTATTAGCTACTCCCATTTCATTAGCTACATCCCATACTTGATAAGCGAGTTCATCATTAAAAGCAAAAACATAGTGTATTGGCTTCATATCAATTGAGTCTATAAGAGCTTTAAATTTAGTATTATCAGGACCAACAATACTTTCTATTAAATTAATTGTTGGCTCCTTTTCAATAGTTTGATGAAACCCTTTACTTCTTTCTATTACTGGCGTGGAATTATCAACACCTTTAATTTCGACTACATTCTTGATTTTACCATCTTTTGAAGCTATATAATTTGCTGCATTTCGTCCCACCTCTAAATTGTCTGCACCAACAAAAGTTGTAAACTTATTAGAATTAATTTTTCTGTCAATTAAAATTATCGGAATACCAGAATCAAAAGCTTTTTCTATTACAGGTACAATACTAGTGGGTTCTTGTGGTGAAATAATGATTAAATCAAATTTTTCTTGAATCATTTTTTCTATTTGTGCGATTTGTCGCTCAGTGTCTCTATGGGCTTCAAATATTTCAAGCTTAAGACTATCTTGCAATAACGACGCTTGTATTTGCATAGAATGGTTCATGGCATCGCGCCATAAATTATCACCTAAGCATTGGGAAAAACCAATTTTGTATTTTTCTGTTTCTGATTTATTTGTACATCCTAAAACGAAAATTAAGCTTAGCAGAAGAATGATCTTTAAGTTAAAAAATGTATGAATTTTTATCATTTATGATATTGTTTATTGAGAGCATTCCAAATTATGAAATTTAAATAAAATTAAATCTTTGTTTAGTATAATAATTATATGAAACATCTAAATTTCTTTTAGGTTTGACTATAATGATTTATTTTAGTTTACCTAAGATCAAAAAGCTAATGAAAAATTAGAATTAATATCCGTTTAATCTTGAACTCATTTAAAGTTCTTGAAATTAAGCGAAAATTAGGGGGGTTTTAGTTCTGTTGAAGGCTTTTTTGAGTTTCATAGCAGCACTACGGAAGGAAGAAAAGGCAAAAACAGAGCTGAAATCAGCAATTTTTTAGCAAATTGAAAAACTTTAAATGAGTTCCTTATATAAAAATAGGCTATAACTTTATAACAAATGCGAATCAAGGGTTGAAAAATGAGCCTTACCAATTAGGAGATACCTTTGCCAAAGTTTTGAACTTTGGCAAAGGTCAAACCTCAACTATCTGAATATTAACATTCTTTAAAAACCAACCCTTGATTCGCATAACAAACATAATTCATGACACCATCTAGACTCATAATAGCATTGATTTTAATTCCAAATTTATTGCTAGCCCAAAACGAAACTGATGTTACTCAATTTAATAGCGCTCTAAATCAATTTCTTAATGTACGGGATTTTTGTATTTCACAAAATGGCCATGAAGCCTTTTTTACAATACAAAGTCCTGGACAGGAAATTTCGCAAATAGCTTATATTAAAAAGGAAGACAATAAATGGTTAGAGCCCGAACTTCTTCCTTTTTGCGATAAGTACATGTATTTGGAACCCTTTCTGTCGGTTGATGGAAAACGACTCTTTTTTGTTTCCGACAGACCTCTAGACGATTCTCATGCCAATAAAAAAGATTTTGACATTTGGTATGTTGATAGAAATGCTACGGATAATGATTGGTCTAAACCCAAGAATTTAGGGAAACCCGTTAATTCTAACTTAGATGAATTTTATCCTTCTGTTAGTGAAAATAACAACCTGTATTTTACAATGGTGTCTCCCAATGGATCAGGGAAAGATGATATTTATTTTTGCAAATGGGAAGCTGGAAACTATTTAGCTCCTGTTTTATTAGACGAAAACATAAACAGTAGTGGTTATGAGTTTAATGCTTTTATTTCAAAGAAAGAAGATTTTATAATATTCACAAAGTATAATGAGAAAGATGGCTTAGGAAGTGGTGATTTGTACCTATCAAAGAAAGATTTTAACGGAACATGGAAAAAGGCAGTAAACCTAGGCGCCCCCATTAATACCAAGTATATGGAATACTGCCCCTTCTATGATGATAAAAACCAAATATTATATTTTACAAGCAAAAGGAATAATATGAAGCCAAAAACTTTCAATAATATATCTGAATTAAAAAAGCATATTGAGCAAAGTGATAACGGCTTAAGTAAAATTTACATGACTTTATTTAAAATTGAATAGAGCGGGTTAAACCAACTAATTGTGACAATTTGTTACTCCAACCACGTTTTAAAATCTTTAACACGTTCGCGGGCAACAATAACCTCACCGTCGTTATATGAGTTTAGCTTTATTTGCAGGCGAGAATTGGTATAGCTTACCATATCTTTTATGGCATTAATATTTACAAAGAATTTGCGATTGATGCGGAAAAAGGTTTGTGGCTCCAGTTCATTTTCCAATAATTCCAAAGTGGTATCCAAAAGGTAGTTCCTGCCATCGGAAGTATATAAATACGTGCCTTTATTTTCGCTGTAAAAGCATTCTATCTCGTCAATATTAATCAGTTTTAAATGTTGCCCCACTTTTACTGAAAAGCGTTTTTTGTATTCACGGTCTATGGGGTTTATGAGGAGCTTTTTAATGTCGTTAAAATCTAAAGTAACGGCTTGTTTTTGGGGCAAGCGCTCTCTGTATTTTTTTATGGCTTTTGCTAAATCGTCGTCATCGATGGGTTTTAATAAATAATCAATACTATTTAGCTTGAAGGCTTGCAGCGCATAGGCATCATAAGCAGTGGTAAAAATGACGGCGGATTTAATTTCTACTGCTTCAAAGATTTCGAACGAAAGTCCGTCGCTCAATTGAATGTCTAAAAATATAAGATCGGGATGTTCGTTATTTTGAAACCAATGGATGGATTCTTCTACGGAATGCAACATGGTTTTGGTTTCCATGTCTAAAGCACTAAGCATACGTTGTAAACGTCTTGCTGATGGTTTTTCGTCTTCTATGATGATGGTGTTCATTGGTTTTTGGTTGTTGGTTGATGGTTGATGGTGGTTGGTTGATGGTTATTGGTTTGTAGTGTGGTTGGTAGTTTTTGGTTTGTGGTTTGTGCGTTAGGGATAGCAGCGGAAAGCCCACAGCGAGGTACGAGCGAGGACTTGTAGCCTTTCGACTGTGCTCAAGATAAACTACTAGCCCGACCGCCTGTCCTGAGCGGAGTCGAAGGGTGTGGTAACGCCCTAGTGATGTTACTTCCAAGGTTTTTTGTCTTTTTCCATGAGTTCTTTTATTTTTTTCTCTTCCCAGTCTTTTCCCAAGATGAAGTTTGGTGTAAAAACCGATAGACCATGAGCCAGTAAACCAATGCCCCAAAAGAATAGGGTGGTGAAATTATGCCATTGGAAATAGCTTTCGCCGTCGTTTAAATTTTGAATGTTGATAATAACTATCATCATATTGATTACCACATACACCACGGCATGTGTGTAAAAGCTTTTTATACGTTTTACGCGTTTTGCAGCACGCTGGTAACGGTCTTTTTCTATATAATTATTTTCCATTATTTCCAGGTTTTATTGTTTGATGATTCTTCTTTTTCCAGTATTTCTTGAATTTTGCGTTCTTCCCATGATTTTCCGTATCCAAATACTCCAAAGGCATGAAATATCAAGCCCATACCCCAACCCAACATGGGGAACCAAAACCATTGGAACTCCCATGAGGTACGGTAGTTTATAAATATTAAAAACGGGATGACTATGCAATAGGACAGTAAATTGGAATAAAAGCCTTTAATTTCTTCGACGCGCTTTTTGGCTTTATAGTAAGCGTCTTGTTCGTTATAATTATGATTGGTTTCCATATTATAAATTTGTTTTGTAAGCATTGGTATGGCTACTGCAAACCTATTTGCTTCTTTATTAATGTTTATTTTTTTTGTGGTTAGCAGATCGTAACGCTGCATAATATTGTTTAAACCTACATCACTGCTCTTTTTTATTATTTGTTTGGGCTGTAAGTTGTTTTCGACCACCAAGCTATCTGCATCTTCATAAATTTTTATATGTAACGGCTTGCTTGATGTTACGGTATTGTGTTTTACGGCGTTTTCCAAAAGCAATTGCAATGATAGTGGCACGACTTTACTTTCTGGGTTGTTCGCCTTTTCTGGAATATCGAAAACAATGCTGTCTTCAAAACGCATTTTTAATAGCAACATATAGGTTTTGGCGAATTCCAATTCTTCATCTACCGATATCAATTCTTTGTTTTTTTGTTCTAAAACATAGCGGTATACTTTAGATAGTGACGTGGTAAACTTTTGGGCATTTTCTGGGTTTTCCTCAATTAAACTGGTCAATACATTTAAACTGTTGAAAAGAAAATGTGGGTCTAACTGATTTTTTAACGCATCGAATTTCGCACTTGCCGTACCTGCAATGACTTTTTGTTCCTTTATTTTGCTTTGTTGATACTTATTATAAAAGTACACAAAATGAAAAATAATAACGATGGTTAAGGTTATCCATAACCCAAACTGGTAATATCTAAGTTTCTCATTTGACAAGAAATACTGAAAAGAATTTCCATTAAACACTACCGATGTAAAAGCCCTAAGAAGAAACAACCCAATTAAAGTTAATACCGTAGACCCTACAATGCCTATTGCAATACGTTTTATCCTGTCGCTTTTTTTCCATTGGAGGCGTTCCATATAATCGAAAAAGTACATGTTACCAAACCCAAGAACAAAACTATATAGTTGATATAGTGAAAAGTTTACTAGAAATTCGTTAACACTTTTAAAACTAAAGCCACCAGACAAGGCATTCCCTACCCCAAAAACAGCACAACCTATTGCAAAGCTTAAAATGATTGATTTCCTTAGTTTTCTCATGACTTTGTTTTAAACTACCCTACGTTACTCTTTACAAGATCGCCATAACATTTCTGCGCGTTCTTTTCCCCAATTTGGGCTGAATGGCGTTTCTGGTTTAAAGTTAGCAAAAAGTTCTAATGCATGTTCTAAATCCTTACAGAATGGTTTGGTATCTTGTCCAAAATACTTAGCGCCACCTATATGCCATTCGGCTTTACAGTAAACAACTCGTGGGTTATTTGGAGCCAACATTTCTGCTTTGGTGTACAACTCTACAACTTTACCAGATAAGGTCATACCATAAGTAGCGCCATCAAAAGCTACCCAAGCAGTGTGCAATAAGGCTTGAAGTACTAAAATTTCAGGATTGTCTTTTGAAATTGCCATAGCATCGTTAATTAAATTTTGTGCTTTTTTAAGTTGAGCCGATAGTTTTTCTTCGTTTTTTTCACCAAAACTTCTAACAATATTAATTTGAGCCGCATAGTACAGAGGCAACCAATTATCTGGTTCTGCCTTTGCGATGCGTTCAAATAAATTAGAGGCTTCGGTTGGGTTATTACTGCCCCAAAGTTCAAAGGCTTTTTGCATGCCTTGTTCGTAGTTAGCTTGAGCGGTTGTTAGTGCCGAAACAAATAATGCTGCGATAATGATGAGATGTTTCATTTGTTTTTTGTTTTAAATTATGAAACAAATATCCATCTCTTTTGTAGGTTCTAAAAAAACGACTTACCCAATTGTATTTTTTTTAGGATGGGTTGTATTGAACTCATCTTGGCTTTTTGTTTTTAACCGAAAATGAGATAAAATTTGTACAGATAAGGCACTTTTTGAAAGGCATAGCAGAGCTAAGCATAAAAAAAGAAACGAAATATGGACGAATTTTAGCCATTTTTTAGGAAATAGAAAAACTGTATAGTTATTTTAGTAAGGGACAGTCTTTAATTTATGCCATATATATATCGTATTTATATCGTATATATGTCGTGTTTATGACGTATATATTATGATCATTAAAGACACTAAAATAATGATTAATGCAAATCAAGGGCTGGGTTTAAAAGAGTGTTAATATTCAGTAAATTGAGTTTTAACCTTTGCCAAAGTTTTGAGCTTTGGCAAAGGTGTCTCCCTGATTGGAAAGGCTATTTTTCAACCCTTGATTCGCATTGATAACAAAAAGCTAAGCCACAAATCTGTAATCCCTTAAAAAGCCATTATCACTGTGTTTGCAGTGAATTGTAAAAATTTTATCGGACAACAGTGCATACTATTTGATAAATCATATTTATAAGTCGTAAAAAAAAATCAAGAAACATAACATCTCTTGATTTTTCAACTAATAACTATTAACTAAATTCAAATACTATCGTTCTTGATACTTAAAGTAAATTGGCACAGCGTAAGCGACTCTAACAGGTTTCCCACGTTGTTTACCAGGTTGCATTTTAGGTAATAACCCAATAATACGCTCAGCTTCCCTTTCTAAAATTTTATCCGGCCCTCGTGAGCGTATTCCAGTGGTAACACCCTTAGAATCGATGATAAATATAACCGACACACGTCCTTGAATACCCATTTGTAACGCCGTTTCCGGATAATTGAAATTTTTAATTACATGTTCTTGTACTTTTCGTTGAAAACAATCTTTGGTCTCACTTTTTGATAAACCTTCACAACCGGGATATACAGGCACATCTTCAATTACAGCAAAAGCCACCTCTACGTCTTCTTCAACATAAACCACTTTAACATCACTAACACCAATAACGCCCTTGTCAGTATTTGAAATGGCTTCATTTTGGTTCGTTTCACTACTCTCCATAATCGTTTCTTCAACCTCAACAACATCGTCAACTATTTGAATACTTTCGCTGTAGGCTATGGGTGGCGGTGGCGGTGGTGGCGTATTTATATTTATGACGGGGATTTCTTCTTCCCGCTCAGCTTCTATCGTTAAAACATCTATCTCAACTTCACTTTTTTCATAAGTTTTATACTCTAAAGCTTGCCAAGAAAAAAACAACATTAAGTTTAAACCAATAGCAAAATACAAGCTACTGTTTCTACCAATTTCTATTTCTGGATTTTTTTTAATAGGTAACATGACAAATACTTTTATTACCCTAAAATTATTAGAAATTAAAGTGTTCAACTATGATATTTATCATGTTACTCTGTTTTAAAAAAAATTGATTTTATAAGAAAAAAACTATCAACTTAGTAGCAGTCGATACAGTCAATTGAAACCGATCATACCTTTAAGTTGTAGCAAATTAACTAAATCTGACTTTTGTTGCTACGCACTCCCAGCCCTCAAAAAATATGTTACAAGTTATCCAACTGATTACTCGCCTTATCCTCACTAATAGTCCAAAAGAAGCCTACAAAAAAGAATTGGTCGGCTGCGGGCTGTAAAGCACGACGGTTAAAATTTCCATTCATATCAGGCGTACTAGCATATTGATAACCATTAATATTTTTAAAACCCAGCACATTGTTTACCGAAGCGTATAGTATTTTTTGCGGACTTATTAAATACGCCCAATTCACACTTAAACTGTTATATGATTTTGTTTTTTCGTTTAAAAAACCAATTTTATTTGGGTTTGAATACGTTCTGCCCGATGCAAAGGCGTAACTAAACCCTACTTGACTGCGCCAATCGTTAATCCAGTATTTCCCAACTACCGACACATTATGGGTATTCGCAAAGTTTGGTTGTGCTTGCGTTGGGTAGTTTTTATAATCCCGTTCGGTATCCAACAGCGAATAACTCACCCAATAATCTACATTTTTAATGCTTTTGCTATCTCGCCAAAAGAAATCGATGCCCTTTGCAAATCCAGACCCGTTGTTGTTGTAATTGCTGTTTATGTCGGCAAAGTCCGTGTCGTACTTCACCAAGTTGCTATAGTCTTTATAGTAAGCTTCGGCTCTAAAAAGTTTGCTATCGCCATTGTATTGATAGTTCGCTATAAAGTGCGAAGCGTTTTGTGCTTTTAAATCTTGGTTGTATTTTAAAATGTTGCTCGATGGGTTTTGATAAAAATTCCCGTAAGCTAAAGACAACTGACTTTTACCCGACGTTTTATAAGCCAATGACACTCTAGGCGCTATATTAGCCTCTTTAAACAATTGGTTATATTCGGCACGCACCCCTGTTTTAAAAGCCAGTTTTTTAGAAATAAACATATCAGCTTCTGAAAATACAGCAATCAAGTTACTATCATAACCGTAATTTGCGTTGTCCACAGCCTCGTCGTTATAGTTTTCCTTAAAATTGGTAGCGAAGTACTCCGCACCAAAATATAGCTTAAAACGGTTGCTTATTCTGTTTTTGAATTTCAGCTTGGCATGCATCGAGTTTTCATTATCTTCAACTGCACTTTCAATAATATTTAAATGATTATTGCTATGGGTATAACTCAAACCTCCAAAATAGATCCAAGTATCATTTAATTTGCCTTCATACGAACCATTCAAATAAAAGTTTTTATTGTTCAATTTAAAATGAACACCTTCCGGATAGTTAATATCTTCTTGTGTTAATTCAAAATCAGTAGTATCAAAAGCGCCGTATAATTTAAACAGGCCTTTATTCGTTTTCTTTCTGAATACGGTTTCACCCGAAATGGTTTCAAAAGGCTTTATCCAATTATTTCTATTAGGAAAAATAGCGTTATAAGGTGCTAAATTTATATAGGACACATTAAAACTAAGCGAACTGTTTTGCCATTTTTGGGTATTTCCAACACCACCACCAACACTCATAATACCCATATCGGTTTTTTCTTGGTCGGGTTCATCAATAGTATTCAATAGCAACACACTTGATAAGGCCTGACCAAATTCTGCAGAATAACCACCTGTTGAAAAAGTAATCCCATCAAACAAAAAAGGCGAATAGCGCCCACGTGTCGGTGCATTATTTGTAGTTGGCGTGTAAGGCGTAAACACACGAATACCGTCAATAAAAATTTGAGTTTCCTCGGCATCACCACCGCGTACAAACAATCTGCCATCTTCGGCAACCGTAGTGGTACCTGGTAAGGTTTGCAAAGCACCTACAAAATCGCCCAAAGCACTGGCAGTTGTAACAACATCCAATGGTTTTAAAACATTTACTTTACTGTTATCGCCTGCCGAAAATGTTCCCGCAGATAGTACTACCGCATCCAACGTATTGACATCATCACGAAGTTTTACATGCAAATTTTTCATGTAAGCCACATCGCCTACCATAGTAAAAGTCTCAAAAGACAAATATGAAACCACTAATGTTTGTGTTCCTATTTCACTGGATGTAAATGAAAAGCTTCCGTTTTCGTCGGTCGTACTACCATCGTAAGTGCCTTGCAAATAAACATTGGCGCCCGGTATGGGCATGCCTTTCATATCGGTCACTTTTCCGTTAATGGTTGTTAATGCTGTTGAGAAGTTCGAAATGACCAAACAAAAAATGATGGCTAGTTGTTTCATTATAAAATTGATTAGTTCGTTTTTGATGATGAAGCAAAATTGAACCTTATCCAACAATTGAAAAACTAATACTAACCGAACTGTAAAATTCCAAGGATGAATTGAATATTGCAAAAAAAGTATTCAATGAACTCGTCTTGACTTTTTTGATTGAAGTGAAAAATAGAGAAGTTTATTTTTGTGATTTGGCTGCTTTTTTACTGTCCAAAATCATGTATTTTTTAATTTTTTCAAGGAAGAAAAACAGCAACAAAAAGCTATTTTTTTAATAACTTTTTTCTCGATTTATGGCAATGAAATTTTCTCAATTTCGAAAGATAAATTGAGTGATTTATTGACTCCCATAATTATGCATCTGCTTATAATTTTAATGCTACTAATTTCTGCAATTTTGTATCAAGGATGCGATTCAAAAACAAGTCGCCATTTTATTTTTTTAGTGCTATTTTTTTTATAACTTTCGGATAGTTCAACTGGCATTAAATAAGTTTTATGCGTCTTTTCGGCTTGTCAGGATTTTTAGTATGCTGACCTACTAAATCGTGCCTATTTTAATTATTTTAGGGCTCAAAAAGCGACAATAGACAAAATCTATAACGTAAATTCAAAAAATTAATAATCAGGAGATTAAAATGATAATAATAAACTTTTACTTTAATCTATTAAACGGACGTATAATAAGTCGTGCCGCCTTATCAAAATTGATATAATTATAAGTCCAATTGAAGAAAACCACTACTCTATTTCGAAAACCAACCAATGCCATAAGATGTACAAACATCCAAACAAACCATGCAAAAAAGCCTCCAAATTTATAATGTTTTAAATCTACAACCGCCTTATTTCTACCCACGGTTGCCATCGATCCTTTATCAACATATTTGAATTTTTTTAGTGGTTTTCCTTGTATTAATTTAATAATATTTTTACCCAAAAGTTGCCCTTGTTGAATGGCTGGTTGTGCCACTTGAGGATGTCCATTTGGGTACGCTTCCGAAGCCATTAAAGCGATGTCTCCAAGGGCGAAAATATTGGCATAACCTTCTACCTGATTATAGTCATTTACTTTGTATCGATTTGCACGTTCCATTAAAGCTTCAGCTTTCAATCCTTTAACCAAATCCCCTGTTACGCCAGCTGCCCAAATTAAAGTATCAGACTCCAATTGTAAACTTAAATTTGTGGTTACTTTTTTGCCATCGTAATCTTTTACAAAAGTGTTGCAATGCACAAGAACCCCTAATTTAGTTAAAAATCTTGCCGCTTTTTTTGAAGCTTCTTCGCTCATTGTTGGCAATACTCTAGAACTACCTTCCAATAAATAAATCTGCATATCGCCCGCAATCAAATCTCTATAATCTCGGGGTAAAATATGGTTTTTAAGTTCTGCTATAGCCCCTGCAAGCTCCACCCCTGTTGGTCCACCACCTACTATAACAAAATTCAATAAGGCCTTCCGGGTCGCTTTATCATTGGTTATGGCCGCCTCTTCAAAATTCTGCAAAATCAAGCTTCGTATATTTAATGCTTGAGGCACTTTTTTCATAGGCATACTATAGGTTTCAATAGCCTTATTTCCAAAGTAATTTGTTTTAGTTCCTGTAGCAATTACTAAATAATCGTAGCCAATCACACCAATATCGGTATGGATCTCATTAGCATCAGCATCAATTTCACGCACCTTTGTCATTCGAAAATACATGTTTTTATAACGCTTTATTATTTTTCGAAGTGGATACGCAATAGAATCCGGCTCTAAACCTGCCGACGACACTTGATACAATAGAGGTTGAAATGTGTGATAGTTTCGCTTATCAATCAATACAACTTGTACTGGTTTATTACCTAATGCTTTTGCTAAATTAATACCAGCAAAACCACCGCCAATTATTACAACTCTGGGAACATTTACTTGGGGGATATTCATGAAAAAAGGAATAAAAATATTTTTTCGCAAAGATACTATGCATCAAGTTTAAAAACTATTTTTAAATTTAATTTAATATGGATGTAACATTCCAAAATATTAAGCTACTTATATAATGAACTCATCTTGATTTTTTTGATTGAAGCGAAAAATAGAGATTTTAGTTCCAGATTTTAGCTTTTTAGCACTCCATAGCAGCGCTACGAAGTAAAAAAACAGGTAAGATCTGGGGCAAAAAGATTATTTTGCAGCCAATTGAAAAAAGTCAAGATGAGTTCAATAACTATATAACCGATTTGAATAAAGAACTAGAACATAGTTTTGTTGAATTGCTAGAAACGCATCAAAACATCATACACAAGGTATGCCGTTTATACACCAATGGTTATGATGCGCATAATGATTTATTCCAAGAAATAACCATCCAACTTTGGAAAGCCTATCCAAAGTTTCGTGGGGATGCCAAGTTTAGTACCTGGATGTATCGTGTGGGCTTAAACACTGCCATTACGCTTTACAGAAAATCGAAACGCAGTATAAACACGCAAGATTTTGAAGGTGTAGAATTTAAAATAACCGCTGAAGCATATGATGACACCGAAGAAGAACAACTTAAAGTATTATACAAAGCCGTCCATCAACTGAACGATATCGAAAAAGCCCTTGTATTTCTATATTTAGAAGACAAAGATTATAGAGAAATTAGCGAGACCATGGGTATTAGTGAAGTGAATGCCAGAGTGAAAATGAACCGAATTAAAACAAAACTTAGAACCATTTTAAATCCGTAAGCATATGGATGAATTAGAACTATTAAAGAAAGACTGGAATAAAGAAAAGCCAGAACACAAAAAATTATCTACCCAAGATATATACCCGATGCTGCACAAAAAATCGTCATCCATCGTGAAGACGCTTTTTTACATAAGCATTGCCGAGCTTGTTTTTTGGATTTTGGTAAATACCATCCCCTATTATACATCAAGCACCTTCAAGGAACGTTTAGATGCTATCTACACAAACGACTATGTGTTTACTGCATTAACCATATTTAGCTACGGCATTATATTGCTGTTTATCTACCTACTGTTTAAAGCCCATAAAGCCATTTCGGTGACCGATAATGCTAAAAAATTAATGGAGAGCATTTTAAAAACCCGAAAAGTCATAAAATATTACGTTATATACAATTTGGTCATGGCATGTATCTCTATGGCAGTAGGGATGTATTTTGCCATTATACACAATCCCGAATTGTCCGACACGATTGCTCATTTCAGCGACAAGCAAAAACTAATTCTCTTCGCTATTTTAACAGGCTGTACAGTGGTATTCGTATTTATCATTTGGCTATTTTACAAGCTGCTTTATGGTCTATTGCTAAAACGCCTTAATCGAAATTACAAAGAATTAAAAAAACTAGAAGTTTAAGAAACTGTCTAAAGTTTTATCATTTGGTGCTTTTATGCATCTTTTTTCCGCCATACTTTAGCTATTTTTCGATCCGTAGCTATGTTAGATAGGCTCTAAATAATATTGGGGCGTTTCCCTATCGGGTCGGGCTAGTAGTTTATCTTGAGCATTGTCGAAAATGAAAATATACTTTTATTTGAAGATAAAAGCGCAGCTTACGAAAGGCTACAAGTCCTCGCTCGTACCTCGCTATGGGCTTTCCGTTACAAATGCGAAGCATTCACGATTTCAATAATTTAAAATATCAACTTAGGGTAATCCCTAACGCACTTACCTATTAGTTAGTTTTCAGTCGCAGCTTTCAGTAGAAATCGCAGTCTTAGTTTTCAGCAAATCCTTCAACTTTAAAACTTTGAATCATAGAAACTCTTCAACTTTGTAATCTTGATACTCCGCAACTTTGAAACTCTTCTACTTTGTGACTTTGCAACTCAATCAAACCCAAGAATCTCAACCACATCACCAACCTGCATGTTATTTAAGTGAATATTGCCTACCCGAACCCGCACTAACCGCAAGGTTGGAAACCCTACTGCCGAGGTCATTTTTCGCACTTGCCTAAACTTACCTTCATTTAAAGTTAACGATACCCATGACGTTGGCCCATGTCTGTCATCCCTAATTTTTTGAGAGCGTACCGGTAATTCCGGAATAGCATCCAACCTAAAAACTTTACAAGGTTTCGTTTGGTATTTCTTGCCATTAAAACCAATCTCCACCCCGTTCGATAGTTTTTCAATTGCTTCAAGTGTGATATCACCATTTACTTGGGCGTAATATTCTTTATCTACTTTTTGGCTGTTCACAAAATCACTCATTTTCCCATCGGTTGTAAGCAATAGCAAACCTTCCGATTTTTCATCCAACCTACCAATGGGCATAATGCCTTCTGGAAAATCATGCAATAACCCCAAGAACTTTTTAGATTGCTGTTTGCTATCGTTACTCGCAAACTGACTTAAAAAACCATAAGGTTTATAAATTATAAAATGACGATGTTCGCTTTTAGACAGTCCCATTCAAAATACTATAAACCAGTTCTTTGGTTGGTTTTTGTCCGTTTATTTTTTCCCGAACCCTATCAAAAGTGACTTTAAAATCGCAACCCGATTTATAATCGCTACAACCATAAGCGGCATTTCCTTTAATAACCGTCCCTTTTTTACATTTCGGGCAGGTGAGCTCATCTGGTGCTGCTTCCGCTTTCTTTGGTGCTTTTTTAGGTTCAAATTTAAGCTTGAAATTTTCATCAAAACGCAATAAGCCCTCTACGGTACCCGTACTTATCTTAAAGTCTTTTAAATTGACTGTAGAGCCCTTTTGAAGCAACCTTATATATTGCTTCTCCGATATTTTTTTATCGGCAAATGTAAATGGCAATACAAAATCGCAACCTGCTTTATAATTACCACAACCATAAGCCAATTTTCCTTTTATAATGGTTGCTTTTTTACATTTTGGGCAAACCTCAGCCAAAATACCCGCCACTTTCTTATTCCCTGATGTCGCTTTATGTTTTTTCACGGTTGCCGCATGCGATATATTAGCGCGAGTCGTTTCGCTACGTACCTCATACACCAAGGCGTCAACCATACGTTTCATGTTGTTTATAAACGCACCGGCAGTAAATTCGCCTTTTTCAATATCTTTTAATTGCTTTTCCCAGGTACCTGTTAGTTCTGCCGATTTTAATAAATCATTTTGAATCGTATCAATTAATTGGATACCCGTTTGGGTTGGCAATACCTGTTTTTTGTTTCTAACGATGTATTTGCGTTTAAAAAGCGTTTCAATAATATTGGCCCGTGTTGATGGACGCCCAATACCATTTTCTTTCATTAAATCGCGTAACTCATCATCGTCCACCTCTTTCCCTGCAGTTTCCATAGCACGTAGTAACGAGGCTTCGGTAAACTGATTGGGTGGCTTGGTTTCCTTTTCTAGAAATGAGGGTTCGTGCGGCCCTTTTTCGCCTTTTACAAAGGTTGGTAATATATCCGGTTCTTTTTCTTTAGCATTGGAATCTTCAAATACCACACGCCAACCTTTTTCCAAAATTTCCTTTCCCGTGGTTTTAAACGAGACCTCAGCGGCTTTCCCTATCACGGTGGTATTCGATACCGAACAATCATCATAAAACACCGCAATAAAACGCTTTACAATAATATCATATACCTGCTGCTGGTTATATTGCAAGTTGCTTTGCATGCCTGTGGGGATGATGGCATGGTGATCGGTGACTTTTTTATCATTAAATACCTTAGGGGATTTTTTTATCTTTTTTCCTAAAAGTGGCTGTGTTAAGGAGGCGTAATTGGTCAACTTTTGCAAAATGCCCGTTACTTTTGGGTAAATATCATTGGGTAAAAAGGTGGTATCTACTCTGGGATAGGTTACTACTTTTTGTTCGTATAAGGTTTGTGCTATTTTAAGCGTTTCATCTGCTGAAAATCCAAACTTAGTATTACAATATACCTGCAAGCCTGTTAAATCGAATAGTTTGGGTGCGTATTCATTCCCTTTCTTTTTTTCAATAGATACAATTTCAAAATCGCTTTCTTTTACTTTATGGGCTAATAGTTCACCATCTTCCTTTTTTAAAAAACGCCCTTCTTCATAGCTAAAAAGCGTTTCACGATACATGGTCTGTAATTCCCAATACGGTTGTGGCTTAAAGTTTTCTATTTCTTTAAAACGATTCACCACCATGGCCAACGTTGGTGTTTGTACACGCCCAATAGACAATACTTGTTTGTACCCTCCATGTTTTACGGTGTATAAACGCGTAGCATTCATACCCAATAACCAGTCACCGATGGCTCTGGAAAAGCCCGCATAGTATAAATTATCGTAGTTTGCCGATGGTTTTAAGTTTTCAAAACCTTCTTTTATGGCTTCGGTGGTTAATGATGAAATCCATAAGCGTTTTACTTCGCCTTTGTAATTGGCCTCATTCATGACCCAACGCTGGATAAGCTCGCCTTCTTGTCCCGCATCCCCGCAATTGATAACCACTTCGGCTTTATCAAATAAACTTTTAACGATTTTAAACTGCTTTTGGATACCTGAATTCGACACCACTTTGGTTTCAAACTTTTCGGGAAGCATGGGTAGGTTATTTAAATCCCAACTTTTCCAATAGGGTTTATAATCGTTCGGTTCTTTTAAGGTGCATAAATGCCCAAAGGTATACGTTACTGCATAGCCATTGCCCTCGTAATACCCATCCCGTTTGGTATTGGCACCCAAAACGGAGGCGATTTCGCGGGCTACACTTGGTTTTTCGGCAATACAGACTTTCACTTAGTTCCTATTAAATTAAGGAGTGCAAAATAACAATTTAGAAGTTGGTTTTAAAAAGGAATTGTTAGGAGTTATTAACGGTGTTTGAATTGGTTTAGGAAGCGTTGGTTTATTAACTAAATTGTGAGAAACATGTAACTATTTAAAAATATCGTGTAACACCTCCGTTAATTAAGAGCCTACCTTTGACCCGTGATATATTTCACATACAAACAATAAAAAAAATATGAAAATTAGAAACATTTTATCATTCGTAGTAATGGCCTCAGTTATCTTATTCACTAGTTGTGATAATAAAGATGATAATGATACACCGCCTGTCACAGTTAATGAAACTTATCCTACTAATAATACAGCGGGTGTTTCACGTAATGCAGTTATTTCAGCAACATTCAGTGAGCCAATGGATGCGTCAACAATAACGACTTCCAGTTTTATCGTAAAACAGGGAACAACGGATGTTTCTGGATCAGTTAACTATTCTGGAAATGTGGCAACCTTTACACCATCAAATAATTTATCTGCAGGTGAAATCTATACAGCCACTATAACAGAAGACGTAAAAAACCTTGCAGGTAAAGCTATTGCTGCCGATATGGTTTGGAATTTTACAACTGGAGGTACTTTAACCACTCTTGACGCAGTAAATCTTGGTGCATCGGCAAATTATGTTATTTTGGCCAAAACGGCTATCAATAATTCTTCAACCTCAACCATTATTGGTGATTTGGGGTTAAGCCCTGCTGCAACATCTTATGTCACTGGATTGGCATTAACCAATGCCACAGGATATGCGACATCGGCACAAATTACAGGAAAAGTATATGCGGCTGACATGGCTGACCCTACCCCAGTTAATTTGACTACAGCGGTTGAAAATATGATTACGGCCTATAACGATGCAGCGGGTAGACCTTCACCAGATTTTATTGAATTGGCTACAGGAAACATTGGTGGAAAAACACTTTCGCCAGGTCTTTACAAATGGACAAGTTCGGTGACCATACCTTCATCAATCACTATTTCCGGTACAGCAAGTGATGTTTGGATCTTTCAGATTGCAGGTGACCTTAACATGAGTGCAGGTATTAATATGACCTTAGAAGGAGGTGCTCAAGCTAAAAATATTTTCTGGCAAGTAGCCGGTGAAGCAACTTTTGGAACCACATCACACTTTGAAGGCAATTTACTTTCTATGACAGGAATTACATTACAAACGGGAGCAACCATGACTGGAAGAGCCCTTGCGCAAACTGCGGTTATCCTTGACGGAAGTTCTGTTACGAAACCACAATAATATATTAAAATAAAATTTTCAATAACGAAAGAGGCGAACCGAAAGATTCGTCTCTTTTGTTATGGGTTTATATTATATATTCACCTATTATTTTCCGTTTTTTAAGGCGAAATAACTGTTGAATCGGGCAACAAGGTCATGCCTATATATAGGTAACCACCTATAATAGTTTCTTAAAAAAGGAGCTATATCTGTGACCTTTTATGGTTTCAGAAGTCTTGTGTTGTGGTTACTGTATTGTAAAACGTTTTTTTATTTTATATTTGCATTTCAAATTTGGCAATGAGGTCTGCCTTAAACCGTTCCATTTGGAGCTAATGACATCTACTTTTAATGGCTTATGCCACTGTAGAATCATTTATTTAAGACAATATGGACAAAACAAAAATCAAGAAGTTTTTATTCTCATTTGAACAAATCCCCACTTTAGTATATCTTTTTAAATGGATTTTTATCTGCCTGATATTAGGCGTCATTGTAGGAAGTATTTCTGCTTTTTTCCTATTAAGCTTAGAATGGGCAACAAATTGGAGAGAATCCCATTTATGGATAATAGCTTTATTACCCGTTGGTGGATTTATAATTGGTTTATCTTATCATTTGTTTGGAAATAGTGTTGTAAAGGGCAATAATTTATTACTGGAGGAATTCCATTCTCCCAAAAAAATAATTCCCTTTAGAATGGCTCCACTTGTTCTGTTTGGCACAATTTTAACCCATTTTTTCGGTGGTTCTGCGGGTCGTGAAGGAACAGCGGTGCAAATTGGCGGTGCAATTGCCGATAGGTTTACAAAGGTTCTCAAATTGTCAAAACGAGATAGGAAAATTGTTTTGATAGCAGGTATAAGCGCAGGTTTTGCATCCGTTTTTGGAACACCACTGGCAGGAGGGATTTTTGCATTGGAAGTGTTGATTTTGGGCAGGATAAGATTGGATGCTATCATTCCAAGTTTTATGGCTGCGATTCTTGCCAATTATTTTTGTGAAATTTGGAATGTTTCACATACCCATTACCATATTAGTACGGTTGCTGAAATGACACCAATAAATCTGTTGTGGTCCTTATTGGCAGGAATTATTTTTGGTCTTGTGGCAATGCTCTTTTCCAAATCAACCCATTTTTGGAGCAACCTTTTTAAAAACAACATTAAATACCCTCCATTTCGTCCTGTAATTGGCGGGGTCATTTTGGCTATTGCAATTTATTTTATGGGAACCACAAAATATATCGGGCTTGGAATACCTACCATTGTTGATGCATTTGACGTCCAGCTTAATTCTTACGATTTTCTTTTAAAAGTCCTGTTTACATCATTCACCCTTGGAGCCGGTTTTAAAGGAGGCGAGGTAACCCCCTTGTTTTATATAGGAGCAACTTTAGGGAATGTGTTGATCTGGTTTATTCCATTGCCCATGGGTTTGCTTGCAGGAATGGGATTTGTAGCGGTTTTTGCAGGAGCAACAAATACACCTATTGCTTGTACCGTCATGGGCATAGAACTTTTCGGAATAGAGTCAGGGGTTTTTATTGCGTTGGCCTGTTCCACAGCTTATTTGTTTTCTGGCCATTCAGGCGTTTATTCTTCACAAATCATCGGAAGTCCGAAAAACAGTTCATATATACGGGAGAAAGGTTTGCCCCTATCTGAAATTAAAAATAAAAGAACCCGAAAATAAAACATTTTATAGCGGTATGGATTTATATTGTATATGGAACGCATCTTGACTTTTTCTATTTCCTGAAAAATGGTAAAAGCTTTTAGCCTAGCCTAACATCAAGTTTTGCATCTCAATGTAAGCAAAGGATAAATAAACCATGGACTTGAAGTCCATAGTTTTGTTTGCAGACTAAATCTGCAAGATTAGTTTGCGAAATTAATCGGTGAAATTTTACCGCAGATTCGCAAATTTTTAACATTTTAGGTAATCTGCGAATTTGCGGTAAAAATTTTTAGAACCTAAAAGGGAAATGCACTAAAGTGCATAGTTTTAACTATTTATGTGACCAATAAACAAATTTTACCAAGTAACCATATAAAATTCCAATTATGGAGGCTGCTATAAGCGTTTTGTTGTATTTATTTAATCCAAAACCAACCATGGCTTCCTGCTACAGCTCCTGCGGTTGTAATAAGACTAAGGATTAATAGTACCCAATGCACCCTATGTATGATACCGAAAGTTCCGTCCGGACTTTTAATCGCGTATTTTTTAAAAACCCTATGAAGTATAAATGGCTCAAGGACATAAAGTATCAATGAAAAAATTATCCATACCAATGTCATGGCATGTATCCACCAAAACTTATAATCCAAGTATCTATTCCATGCATTGAGTTCATACAGCATATAAAAACCTGTTATTCCCGTCAGTAAAGTTGTTATTTTCGCTTGAATGGCAAACCGCCCTTCAATCTGCTCAAATGTTTGTATTTGTTCTTCTTTCGATTTCATCTTCCTGATGGCAGGAATTAATACAGTAGTGACCATAGCGACACCACCAATCCAAAAAATTACTGCCAAGATATGTATTACTCGAGCGAGTGTAAAATATTCCATTTTCTTTTAAATATTTATCAATGGTTTTGTTTCTAACGTAACTTCGATATAAAACGATATACTAATTATTGATTAAAGAATAGTATTTCTGTCACCTCGAGCGCAGTCGAGAGGTTTTTAGACTTTGATACCCTTAAATAAGGTCTCGACTTTAGTTTATCTTGAGCATTATCGAAAATGAAAATACATTTTTATTTGAAGATAAAAGCGTAGCTTCCGAAAGGCTCGACCAAACAGTGTTAATACAAATGATTGATTATTAGATAAGGATAAATCGAACTTACGTTTCTAGTTATTAATCATTGGGGGAAACTTTTCATTCTTATTTCTTAAATCTATTCCACCTTCAAATATGGACTTTAAGTTTGCTAAATAAAAAGTCCAACCGTTTGAGCAACCAAGCCGCACATACTGTTTGGAATTATCATCTAATGGAATGTTATGGTGCTTTAGCGTGACAACAATATATCCGTCAACTTCTTCAAGATTTACATCCACTAAACAATCACCTTCAAAAGTAAATTGGATATAATTCTTACCGTTGACATTTGTTATCTTCCCTTTCATGGGTTCATCATACAAATACCAATACCACGTATATTGAATATTTTCAACAACATTCTTGTCTGGCTCATATAAAGAATTGTCTGGTTTGTAAAAAACAACTTTCTTCAAGAACCATCGTTCTAGTTCTGACCCTTTTGTCCAAGCATCATAAATATTGGACAAAGTAGACTTAACGGCTATTCGCTTCGTATATGAAGTCCAATTAAAATTTTTCATATAATCTTTTTATATACTAAATCACCAATTAAATAATCGTCACGCTTGTTGGCAACTATGCTTTTATTCTTTGTCAGTACCGCGTTATAAACCTTGAATCATTTCAACAAATTTGGCTTCTGTTACCGGCTTGATAATAAAATCTGTTACTTCGCTTATTGATTTTGCCTTCATAATGTCCGCAGGGTCGTTTGATGAAGAAACGATGTAGATGGGGATCTTCTTTTCTAATTTAGGTTTTAGGGAAATGAATTCTTCAAGAAACTCCCAACCATCCATAACGGGCATATTGAGGTCAAGTAATATGACATCTGGCAACGCTTCCATCAAGGACAGAGATGACTCCAAAAAGTGTATTGCTTCCCGTCCATTATAGAAAACCTTTATATTTTTCACAAGATCGGTTCTTTCTATTACTTTTTTGGTAATAAAATGGAAGACATCATCATCGTCCACGAGGCATATATTTTGTACTTGGTTCATAGTGTTTTTTCTTTTGATAGTTTAATGGTAAATTTTGTCCCTTCTTCAGGTTTGCTTTTTACTTTTATATGTCCCCCCATGGCATCTATTTGGGTTTTAGTGATGAATAGTCCAAAACCCTTGGCTTCAGGATGCTTATGAAATGTTTTATGCAATTTGAATAATTTGTTTCCGTGCTTTTGTATGTCAATACCAAGCCCATTGTCACTAATTTCAAGATATACCCACCCTGATTTTTTATAGCTCTTTATGTTGATTTGCAAATCCCTGTCCGGTGAGCGGTACTTGACGGCATTGCTTAATAGGTTAAATATAATACTATCTATATATTTTAAGGGGTAGTAGGCTGTTGTTGCTTTTGAAAAATCTTGGGTTATATGGGCATTAGCTTTCACTATTTCTCCCTGCAATAAATTGAGCGTTTTGTTTGTCACTTTTTCAAGTTCTATATGGTCTTTCTCAACGCTAAAGTCCGCTTTCACCTGTGTGGCACTAACCAATTCTTCAAAAGTTTCATGCAGGAAGTCAATGACTGGCTGCTGTTTTTCAAGATAAAGCATTTTATCGTCAATAGCTTCGGTCTGTCTCATCAAATCGTTTAATATAATTAAGTTAGACAAAGGAGCACGTATGTTATGGGCAATTATTTGTGTAAACTCTTGAAGTTGCTCTTGTTGCACCTTCAGTTGGTTTAGCATTTTGTTGCGCTCTTTAAGTTTTTCCTTAAGCCTATCCCTTACCCCAATGTTCTCTATTGAAACTGCCGTGATATCCGCAAGAGCTTGCAGCAAGGCAACCTGTTGGGGCGTGGGCTTTCGGTGCTTCGCCCAATAGTTGCCAATAGCCCCAATAGGATCTATGGTACGAATGGGTACCGTTACAAGACTTTTCACAAAAGTAGGTCGGTAGGCATCAACTGGAATCCTAGCATCTTGGTAGATGTCTTCAATTACAGCTGGTTGCCTGTTTAACATGGCCCAACCGCTAATACAGGTCTCCATAGGAAAACGGCTGCCTTTCCACAAAGGGCTGATAGCATCCTCGTCAGCATAAAAGCACAAGTCACCGTCTCTTAGTACAAAGGTCGCACCATCAGCCCCAGTCAGTTTTCGAGCAACAGTACGAACAATCTTCATGACCGCATCGATATCCCGAGCAAGGGAAAGTTCCTGCACAGTAGTTACAAGTAACTCCGTGCTTATTAATTCTGCGGTAAGTTGTGTTTGTTTCATAGTCTATGGATTATTTCGCATAACTGACAACTCATTATACGGTAACATGTATTACTCGTATACCGGTAAATACATCAGGATATCATTAGTCTTTTATCGCCTCCCTTTCCAAAACGATGAAAATTCCCATACTATGCAATATATAAATGTTTTAAAAACTTTCAAAATATATTTATTTAAAAACATTAGTGTCCGATTAAAGGTTCAAAACCGCTTCGTTAAAAGAAAATAGCATATAGACTAAATGGCAATAAACCGATATTCAAATGCCTATATATTTGCACGTCTGTTTTAAGAATCACTAAGTAACTCATTATTACAAAAAACAAAGCCACAAATCTGTAATCTGTTTAAAAAACCATTGTCACTGTGTTTGCAGAGAATTGTAAAAGTTTTATCGGACAATTATGATTTAAAATAAAGACCACACCTTATTGTTAAATGTAGTTTCTTATTTATGCGAATGTTTATGACCATTACCACATTTCCTATGATGTCTAAAGTCCTTGATACCAATTAAGAATGTCAACAAACCTATAATGGCCCATAAAAATGCGAGTATGGGATGATGCAATATGCTGTCCAAAATACTTTCGGAATGATGGCTTGTTCTTTCAGTCGCATATGCAATCAATACCATGGATTGAAGGAACTGTATCACGTGGAGCATTCCATGTATGAAATTCAATAATCCAACCGAAATAAGAACGATTGCACTTTTTTTAATTTTAGGAGAAGTAACTACACTCATTTCAATGGTATTATTATTGGGTTCAAACTCTTGCTTTATTTTAAAAACACCTTGTTTTAATTTGTTGGTTGGTTTTTCTGTGTTAGAAGGTATTATCATATTTCATTTAGGTGTTTTTTTTAAATGGCTTAAACTTGTTTATAGATGAAACTTTCTTCATTTTATACATCCATTTTGGATGGCTATACGGAAGTTTTGATGTTACGGGAGTTTTGATGTTTCTTATCTTCCATCGCTTCCCTTTTTAAAACGATGAAAATTCCCATAACATGCAATATATAAATGTTTTAAAAATTTTCAAACATATTTTTTCAAAATAATGTGGTTTTTTTCCATCAAGAAAGTAGAACTGGTGTATTATCAGCCTGCGTTTAAACTACCCAAGTTGTATGTCATATTTTTTCATTCTTTCTCCAGTTGCGAACCTATAAAAGGTATTCTTGGAGCTAAAAAATAACCTGTTAAACTCGCAAAAAGGATTGGAATGAAATGTCCGAAGCCCGTTAAAGTTGCCAATAAAATGGTCGTACTCATTGGCGTTCGAGTAACACAAGCATTAATTGCTGCCATACAGCTAACGATTGCTAACGTCAGATTTATTGTTGGGAACAATTGATAAATTATCAGTCCTAATGTTGCTCCTACGAAAAACAAGGGGATAATGAACCCTCCTCTCCAACCGGATGTCACGGTTATTGAAATGGCTATGATTTTAAAAATCAAAATTGCAAACAACAAAGTCAAAGAAAAATTCCCTGATAATAGTTCATTAATCTCGTGATGTCCGAAGTATCGGGTTAATGGGAAATAAAATGCTATGACACCTAGTAGAACTCCCCCAATGAGTGTTTTGACATAAATAGGTATCGGTCTTTTCTCGAAAATTGATTTGAAAAATTTGGTGCAAAAAATAAAAGCCCATCCAAAAGCAGCTCCAATTATTGCGAACAGCACGGCATAACCAAAATCAAAAATTCCTGAATATTCATACGCAGATAAATCCCATATTGGTCCAAGACCTAAATGAATGATCAAGGCAAATACCAAATAGCTAAAACAACTTGCCACAAATGCAGGAATAATGGCTTTGTAATACTCCACGGCGTGTTTATGATGAAGTATCTCCAATGAAAACAAGCTACCGCCCAGTGGCGCTCCAAATAAGGCTGTAAAGCCTGATGCCATTCCTGCAATACTCAATGACCTTAATTCCTCCCCTTTAAGTCGGAACAACTTTCCTATCCAAGTACCTGTCGAGCCTGTTACTTGGACTAATGGCGCTTCTGGTCCGAGACTTCCACCTGATGCTACGCACAACAACGAGGATAGTACCATGGAAGGATTGTTTTTGGGATCTAGCTTTCCCTTATTAAAACGGATATTGTTTACTATCAAATGTATTTCTCCCGGGTCTCCAATAAAGTGAATGATCAAACCTGCTAAAAGGCCGCAGGTTGCCATTACGGGAATTACTTGCCAACCACTAAAAAAAGCCAATTGGTGCGTTAGAAATTCAAGTCCAATCCAATAAAGTCCCGCTATTATTCCACCTACTAATCCGAGAAAAGCCCACAATAAAAAAGTCCGACTGAAAACAAAAGGGTTGAATCGGACAGGTTGGTCTAAAATATTTAAGTACGTTACTAATTTTCTTCTTCGTTTTAATTTCACTTTACCCTTTCTGTTTTATATGGTATATAATGTGTTATCTGTAACAAATATACTGATATCCAACAAAAATATCCGGATAACGGGATAAATGGCAACGACATTTAAGAATAATTTGTTTGTTGAATTCAAGGGTTTGCGCAAGTGCCCACCCAGTGTCATCTTTTTTAATTGGGATTAGTGCAACACATATTGCATTTGGTCGCCCAAGGTCTTCCTGAATAGCGATTGGCTTTTCTTTTTCTTACTTTTCCGCATGGCGAATATTACGGTAAATCCTTCAGTGTCCAAAGCCATTGTTAACCGGCGTTGCAACACTAGGTAATTAGATGCGAAACCGTTCAAGCGGTTTTAGAAGTCTTGTGCAACGTTTACCAGCTTGTTATAGGAAGTTACCTTATTCAGACAAAGCAAATTCAACAGCAGCTTTTCCGTGAATTAGGGCAGTATCAAAATATGGCAAATCAATATCAGATTCTTTAATTAGCAAAGGAATTTCGGTACATCCTGCTATAAATCCTTCAGCGCCGTTATTTACTAATTCTTCTATAATCGATAAATACCTTTCTTTCGTTTCTGCTCTAATAATTCCCTTTCCCAATTCATCAAAAATTGTATTGTGGACAAATTCTTTGTCGGAGGCTTTCGTTGGAATCAAAGCTTCTATTCCTTGTTCCTTGAGTTTAGATTTAAAAAAATCATATTCCATTGTGAATTTTGTTCCCAAAAGACCCACTTTTTTCAATCCAAGTTTCTTAATTTCAAGAGCAGTGGCGGTTGCAATATGGATAATAGGAATATCTATTTCTTTTTCAATTCTGTCAGCGATAAAATGCATTGTATTTGCGCAAAGAACGATTCCTTTTGCGCCGCTCTTTTCTAATTTTTTGGAAGCAGAAACTACCATTTCCAGAGTAGAATCCCAATCATTTGTGTCGTTATTGTCCTTGATTTTCTGATAATTCAATGAATAAATCATACATTCAGCGTAATTTAATCCACCCAATCGCTCGTTTATTCCTTTATTTATTTGCGTATAATAGTCCACTGTCGAGACCCAACTAATTCCACCTATTAATCCTAATATTTTCATTTACTTTTAATATTTCTTTAATTGGCTACTCCTCTTTATTTAAATTTCTATTACGTATGATGTTATAGATTTTACTTTCTCATCTTTTGCCCCACTAAATTCGTAAAAGTCCGAAAAGGCATATTTTTTTCCACTCTGCATTTTCATAATTCCACTTACAGCACCTTCTCTTCCGTGAGTTAAAATTCGGTCGAGTATTAATTCTGAGGCTTTTTCTGTTGTCATTTTTTTTAATTCTTCCGTAAACTTTTCTTTTCCCTCAATTTTTTTATCGCCAATGATATTCCAAACAATTTGGTCCGTTACGCTCTCTGTCATAAAATCTAAATTTCCTTTCGCAAAGGCGATATTTATTTCTTTAAGAAATTCCCTTTTTGGTGCATTTCCGCAATCAGCACTTACAGTAATTTTTGTCATTTTATCGAATTTTTTAATTTCGGTTCCATGTTTTTTTTCAGCTTGTTTGTAGTATTTTGTGCAAAGATAGTTGTATTGTTTAAGCACCTAATTTAGCAAATTCAAACCGAATGGATACGGGAGAAGCGAACTGGCGCAAGCAAAATCAAAAACTAGCAAAACAGCACTAACCTTTGATTAAGAATTAAACTACGCATTGTTTTCATACGACTTGTTGAACGCTAGTTATTCTAGTTATTGTGTATAGTTTTTTAATTTAATCAGTTACTAATAGCAGTAAAATTGTTTTATCTCCTTTTTTCAAAGTCAGAGTATCATTGTCAATTTCTTTTTTAATTGTAAAAGGAGCTGAAATATCAGAAATACGAGGATTGTATTCAACGTTTTCAGGTCTCCAAATTCCGCTGTCTTTGGAAAGTCCGTAATGATTACCAATAACATAGGTTGCGCTATTTATATAATATTTTTTGTTCAAAACGTAAATTCCTCTTTCATTATAAGCTTCTTTGACTTGGATGTCATAACTATTTTTTTTGTGTATCTTTTCTAAACCATTATAAAAGTTAGATTGTCTAGTCAGAAGAAAAAATGATGATAAAAGTCCGGCAACCATAATCACAATTACCAAATAGTATGATTTCCATTTTATCATTTAGCAGGTTTATACATGCAATATATTACTTTTTTACCTATGGATTTTAAAGTGTCTCTGCGCTTAGTTTTTTATTTTTTCAAATTTATATTCATATATTCCGTTATTTCCATTTCCTAAAAATAGAATTGCTCCTTCACTCTCGAATCCGTTAACTAAGACTAAATTACCATCTTTGTCATTCCCTACAATAGTTTTTTGCTCGTTTCGAATGTAATAAATAGGATAAAATGGGATGAGTTTTAAATCCTTGTCAACTGAGAAATATTGATTTTTTATTTTACCTGGAAGATTATATTCTTCTAAAATTGAATCTTGTTTAACAAGCTTTATATTTAATGTTTTGTCATTTGATAGTGTTATTTTAACATTATAGTTTTCTATACTAGTTTGATTAAATTTTTGAGTGATTGTTTTTGTTAGAATGAACCATAAGCTATTGTTTTCTGCTTGTTTATTTATATTGCTGTAAATCCCATCTAGATTATTTTTGTCAAATTCAGATATTTCCGTGGTACTATTACGAATTAATTTTTTAGTCGAAATACAACTCGAAAACAATATTATAATTAAAAAAAGTAGCTTGTAGATGTATCCGAGTTTCATCTTTTCAAAATTATGCCTAACAATCATACAACCGCAACAAACTGCAACTCCATTGTAGTTATATCGTTTATGTATGCAATATATTATTTTTTACCTATGGATTTATAAGGGTCTCCGCTTTTTGCTTAAAAGCCATCATTGGCCATGTTTTACTACGCTATAACCACCTTGAACTTAGATTGCAAAACTTCCATAAAAAACAAATACCCTTAAAAGGGTGTATTTATATTTTGTTCTTATAAAGTTATGGGCTTGTGCAATGGTTATCGGTGTTACCCAACGTTTTTTATTTCCATAGTTCATCTAAATCAATATTTTTTTCTTTCTTCAGATGCTCGCCGAGTAAATTTCGATAACACTCGAAATTCACAGTGATAATACACCCTTGATAAAATTCCTCGATTCCAAGCTTATCAAGTTCTTTTCCAAATTTTTCATTATAAAACATTCCGCCAGTAAAATATTTTAACTCATTATTTTCTAAATCGGTTTTAAATTGGTTTTTCATTTGGTTGCAATCCAATTCACTATATTGGGCAAATATTTTATTTCGCCTTTCATTGTCAAAATGTTCACATGTTGAAAAGGCACTTACAAGAGAAAATAAAATTCCAATTCCAAGTGCAGTCAGAGTCAGTTTTTTACTTTTCATTTTCCATTGCCTTGGAAGGAAAATGAAAATTATTAGTAAACTAAATAATGTTACAGGTAAATAGAATTTTGAAATAGATTCATATTCTGATAGTTTGGTGTAGTTGAAAATTGATAGACCAAGTCCAATCAAAAGTAAAATAAGAATTATGTATTTCAGTTTTGCGTACATTTTTGGTCAAATGTTGGGTAACAACTATACAACCATAACAAACAGCACTCCATCGTAGCCATATCATTTATGTATGCAATATATTACTTTTTCACATATCAATTTACAAGGATCTCTGCTTTTTGCTTAAAAGTCATCATAGGTCATGTTTTACTGCGCTATAACCGCCTCAAACTTAGATTGCTATAACTTCCACAAAAAACAAACGTCCTTAAAAGGGCGCATTTCGATCTTGTACTTATAAAATTATGGGCTTGTGCGACGGTTACAGGTATTTGCCATAGTATTTTCAATTTCCAAACATGTTTTTGTCATTCATAAACGGACTATCAAAAGTTATCCATTTTGTTGTTTTTACCGACTTTCCATCTGTGCTCATTGGCGTGAACCTTACTTTATATTTTCCTTTAGCATTAAAAGTAAATGCACCTGCACACATTCCGTGTCCAACATGTAATTGTCCGTCCCATTCTTTGATGTAAAATGTTGTTTTGTTCTCAGTTTTTAAGTCAACAACTTCCGTTTTATACCAAATTTCTGAATTTGATTTGTTTTTTATGTTAAAGATTGCATTTGCATCTGGTCCGCAACCATAATGAATAACTTCTGTTTTTTCAAATTCAAGAGTTAGATTTGAATTCAAACTTACTGCTGATTTTTTATCTGTCGTTTTCCAATAAACTTTTTCATATTCTTTTTTGTCTGAATTCCATTGTTTCATCTCTTTTGTTTCTCGTTCAGTTTGGTCAGAGTATTTTAAGAAGTATGTTATATTTGGCTTCAAGTCACTTATTGGACACAAAATAGCTTGAGTCAATTCCATTTGTCCTATCAGAATTTCTTGGACGTTTAGTTCAATTAATTCTCCATCTTCACTTTCAAGGTAAATTGTTCTGTTTTCGAAACTTTTTATTGTCTTTTGGCTAAAAGCATAACCTTGAATAATGAACATTGAATTCAGGCCAACTTCTTTTGTTTCGGGAAAGAATTGCATTCCGCTCATTGCACAGTCTGCAAATACTGATTTAATCCCAAATGTCACGAGTAAAAAAAGAATGATTTTTTTCATAATGTAAGTTTCATAACTTTCATCAAATATCGTTCCGTTGATATTATCGCTAACAATCATATAACCACAACAAACAGCAACATCATCGTATTTATATCGTTTATGTATCCAATATATTGCTTTTTGGCCTATGGATCTTATAAAATTATGGGCTTGTGCAACAATTGCTGGTGTTGCCGTACGTATTTTTCATGAAATCCAAGTATTAATAATTTTATCAATAATCCATTTCCCTTTGTCATTTTTTTTTATAAAAATCCGAAAACCATTTCCATTTAGAATTCCCATTCCAAATCCTCCATTTAGAACTCCGTAAGACTTGCTTTTGTCAAATAATATTCTACCAAACCCAATCTTCGCAGCAACATAAAAGTCATATTCCGTTCCCCAAAATTCGCGCCCTTTTGGGAATTCCGATTGATATTTGAATTTGATTTTTTTGTTGTTAGTTTTTAACTTGTTTAAATCTATTTTGAATCCATTGTTTAGTTCAATGTTATTGGAATCTAAAACTATATTTTGGTTTTTAAAATGTTCGACTAATCCATACACGTCTTCTCTTTCAAAGCTGGTTACAGAATCAAAAACTGCTAAATAGATTGATGATGTGTCTCGGCTTAAAAAATCCCTTTTCTTTTCCCAGTGGTTTTTATCTTTTATAAATTTATCAGACTTTTTATAATCTTCGATTGCTTTATCCAAATTGTTATTATTATACTCTTTTTTATCGAAAAACTCTGGTGGTGGTGGAGTCATTCGTTTATCATAATAGATAGAATCTAAAATTGAAGGAAATATTTCATAGAAAACAACTTGTTCAAATTCAGTTTCAGAAATGACTTTTTCTTGCTTACAATTCCAGAAAATTGAAGTCAAAACCAAAAACGGAAATATTTTTGTTAGCAATTTTATCAAATGTTTGTCAACTAGTTATATATGGATTAAAGTTCTCAATACTACCTATAAGTTTCAGTATAACAATAAGTTATAACTTCATTTAATCCTTAAGCTTTTTGTCTTTTTTAAGAATATCAATAAGTCTCGAATCATTTCTTTTATCTGGTATACTATCTCCTTGAATCATTCCAGGATATCCAAGCCGAACGGTCAATTCGTTATCCCCTGAAATGTCCAATGGGTCAATTGTTATCCAATCACAGCCCATAGATGAATAACTTGCCCAAAAATATCCAGTATAAATTACCTCCTCTTCAATAGTAAGTGCAAATGGAACCCCATGAACAGAATGATTCTCAAAATCATTTAATCTATCAGATATACTATCACTTACGGTAAAAGTATAATCTTTAGATGAGTATGAAATAATATCGGAATAATCAATAATCTTAGTGCCGCTAATTACAACTGTGCTATCAATTATCTTGGAAGTGTTATCTATCTTCTGATATTCTGTAATATAGTAAAAGTCAATTGATTTTCCAGATGGCTCAAAATTTTCTTCCTTATCACAACTATTCAGAAAAAAAACTAATCCTAAAGTTAAAATAAGTCTCATAGCATGATGTTTTAAATCAATTTGTAGATGTAATTTTCATCAATTGGTTGCTTGTCCCGGAGATGTCTGCCCGGCTTGCATGCAACCCACATAACCACAACAAACAGCAGCAGCATCGTAGTTATATCGTATTATGTATGCAATATATTACTTTTTTGCCTATGGATTTAAAAGGTCTCTGCTTTTTGCTTAAAAGTCATTATTGGCCATGCTTTACTTCGATATAACCGCCTTGGACTTAGATTGCAATAACTTCCATAAAAAACAAAACGCCCTTAAAAGGGCGATTCATATCTTGTTTTTATAAAATCATGGGGTTGGGCAACGGTTATCGGTGTTATGTGTCGTTTTTTATTCAAATTCAAGATTGACACCTAATTTTTCAGCTTTTAGTCCAAACTTTTCACTGGTTAGTGGTCCAATTAAGCTATCATTTTTCTTCAAAATGATGAAATATTCCAAAACTCCAGTATTTGTTTCCCAACTAATAAGAGGATCTCTCTTCGCTATAATGAACTTTGAATCAGCGTGTACTTCTAGGACATCTCCACGAATTCTAATATTACTAAATACATATTCTTTATTCGACTTGTAAACTATTGCTTCTCCTTCAGGATAACCGACATCTATCGCTTCATCTTTTGGAAGAAAGTAGTAGCTATTACCCAATTCTCGTTCGCTACAAGAGAAGCAGATGATTGATAAAATAAATATATATACCGAAGCTTTTTTCATTTTAATTACACGCAACTACCTTTGATTAAGAACCAAACTACGCATTATTTTCATACGGCTTGTTGTATGCTGTTATTTTATTAATCGAAACGACTCCATAAAAGAGTCGGTATGTTTGTCATTTTCTCCAATATAGCTAACTGTATATACCCTATTTCCGTTTCTAAACAATTTCCCTGCTATATAACCTTTAACTCCTTTGTCTACTAAATGTTTTTTAAGCCCAAAAACAAAATGCACACCATTTAATCCGTTTTGTTCAATTGGTTCTTGAAACTCCAATCTAAATGAATCAGCCATTTTATTCGCAAAATTAGTTACTCCTTGCGAATATATTTGCTCGTCAGTCATTGACTTGATCATATATTCCGGATAATCGTTGTATTCAATAGAGAAGACTTTATTTGTACCTAATGAGGTTCTAAACATATGTATTTGAAACTTGTCAAGTCCAATTTGGTTATCAATGGCAGTATAGCCTGGTTTGATAGGGAAAGCTGCAATAAAATTGCCGCTTTTCGATGCAAACTCACCAGATTTTGTTTTATAAATATCATCATTTTCATTTCCGCAAGAAATGAAAGTCAGAATTGTAAAAATTAGAATTAGTTTTCTTTTCATTGTTGGGTTTTTATAATTGCATACAACTCATTATACAATAACATCCATATACCATAAATCAGGATATCGCTAGTTTTTGTCTTTTATTGCTTATGTTTTATACACCTTGAATAAAAGTACATTACGCAATATTATGTACACGACCTTTCAGTTTTCGTCTATTGAAATCGCTCACACGAGTTTGGTCTTGCTTGTTGATAACCACATACCCAAAAATTGGTACTAGTAAAAATCCGCCAACAATATAAATCACATAATGACTCCGACTTCCTATAAAAATTGGATTAATTCCGAAAAACATAAGTGGCGTTCCGATGAAAAATATCAGTCCAGCAATCAGTTGGGCTATTTTCGACGATTTTGCGTATAATTCGTCCACGTGATATTCCGTATTCGTTCCGCAATTCGTACAATTCAGAGCTTTAGTTTCTCCATCTTGCATTGCAAATTCCACACGTGTATTTGCATTAGTAGAGTATCCATTTTCCGTTTCGCAATTTTTACATTTTCCGTATACTTTCATTTATTCACAATATTTTTTAGGTATGTTGTACAACTCGTTATACAATAACATCCACCACCCATACCCCATAAATACATAAGGATATCCTTAGTCTCTCACCTTCCATCGCCTCCCCTTTCCAAAACGATGAAAATTCCCATACCATGCAATATATAAATGTTTTAAAAACTTTCAAAGAAAAGAAGCTATATCTGTGATTTTTTACGGTTCTTGAGGTCTTATGCAAGGGGAGTAACCGGTATTACGCTGGCTTTTTCATTCAACTTTTAGTTCAGCGGTTTTGTTTTGGTTAATCAAATAAATTACTCTTCCAAAATACATTAAATAAGGGATTCCACTCCCAAATGTAATAGCAAAAAGAAAATTGTCGTATTTCCAAGCTCCTAAAGCAACTCCAATAAATGCAATTACCGATAAAGTCAGTCCAACGAATATTAAGAGTTTTTTATTCGATATATTTCTATAAAACAAACTAACTATTAAAACCACTTTTCCAATCAAGGAAACTAATCCAATTAATAAAAGACTATTTTCAAATGAATATTCTTTTTTGAATTCAATTCCATTTATTAAAAGAGAAGGAATACTAATAAACTCGAACATTACCATAATTCCGTAACCGTGTCCTGATGGAACTACAATCAAGATTATAGAGTTCAGAATTAAAGTTATTATTATTGCTCTTTTTATCAATTCGAATAAGTTTTAAGCTTGCACACAACTCTATGTAAGTCCCGTTGTTCAAGCACCTAATTTAGCAAATACAAACCAAATAGAAAATCCTCGCGGATTTTCGTAAGCAAACTAGAACCAAGCAATTAATTATACACGGTATGGCTGTTGCACAACCTGATAAATTAGTCAAAACTTAGCTTTGCAAAGGTTTTTAAAACTAAATAAAGCAAAAAATCAACCGTTTACAATTGTAAGTAATTATTAAAAGTGCCATTTATGTCTATATGTTAGTTGTGCCACAGTTACCGGCGTTGGCTGTAGGCTTTATTCCGTATTCAATTTCATCAATACTAGTCGGTCGGGACTTAATTCCAGTATGTGAAATATTTTTCCGAAATCACCCAAAGAAACAGTCGTTGTCAAAGTCCGATTACTTTGGTTAATTTTCCAAGTGCCAAATAACGGATTTGTTTTACCATCGTTCTTTTTAGAATTTAATGAATATCCAGTTTTGAGTCCGCCGTGGTAATGAAACATTGTAACTAGTCCTTTATATTCGCCGTTGTGCTCCAATCTTTTAGTCAATATAATTCTATCGTCAAATTCGGTTTTATTTAATTCCCAAACTTCTGAATAGTTACCATATAAATAACTGGGATTAATTTTTTCTCCATTCTGGTTTTGTCCGATAACAATTCCAAAAGTTGAGAAAGTAATTATTAATATCAGATTTTTATAGTTCATCGGTTTTCCGAGCTTACAGCCAACAATCGCACAACCACAACAAACAGCAACTCCATCGTAGCCATATCGTTTATGTATACAATATATTACTTTTTAAAAAGCTATTAAATAAAAAAACTTAATCTAAAACACAGTTTCTTATATATACTTACTTTAGCTATAATATTGCTACGAAGTCACAGACTCCAAAGAGCTGATCTAACGGGCTAAGAACCGGTTCAGTCAACAGGGCGTTCATGTTGGGTCGTACCGACCACACGAACGCTAGTTATTGTAAACAGTTATTTTTTCTTTTATATAATTTTCAATCAGTTTTTTGTCGTTTTCGTTTCTTAAAATGAGTAACTCATTATCTTTATGAGTCCGATAATTCATTAAGAATTTTGTTTTTCCGCTCCGAGTTAATTCCGAGTACTCGAATCGGTTTGGGTCAAACTTATCCGCAATCAGTTCTGTTTTTCGAGTTCGGTCAAGTATTTTTTTCAGTCGAGTTATTTTTCCGCTTTTTTCGTCAATTTGTAATTCCGAGTAGAAAATCCACGAAGCAAATCGGTAAAGAACGTATCCGATTAAAGTCAAAATAGCAACAAAAATTCCAACTCCAATTCCTAAAAACAAAATCAAGAATATGAATGAAGTAGAAGTCCAAATCAATAGTTCTTTCCAGTTAAATGGAATTCGGTCACTCATCGTGTGAATGTGTCCATTTTTGGAAATTCTAAAGTAGTCTTCGCGTTCGTTCATAATTGTTTACAACAATCGTAAAACCACAATAAATAGCTTTACAATCGTAGTTACATCGTTTATGTATGCAATATATTACTTTTTCTCCTATGGATTTACAAGAGGTATCTTGTTCTTATAAAATTATGGGCTTGTGCAATGGTTACCGGTGTTGTAAATGGTTTTCGATTTTATTATTTGTCCGATTAAATCATTGTCGATTTTCTCGGTATTTAACCTTATATAATTAAAAGAATTAACAATTGAGTCAGTTAGTCCAATTATCAAAACCTTATTTTTGTTCGAATAAGCAAGTCCATTCTTTAAAGTCAGATAATCGGTTCCAAATTCTGATTCCAATTCCGTTTTTGAAAGTCCAACAAGATTAGCCTTTCCCAAATCCGAATCTTTATTAAAAACTCGTAATTCAATCAGAATTTCAGTTTCATCATCGTAGGTATGTTTATTTTTTCCGTGTTTAAAAACAACCACTTGGTCAATTCTTTTTGAGTCCGTAAAATTTTTGCTTGGGTAATTGTATGTATAGAATATTGAATCACTAATTTTTGGGTGAAAGTGATAGTTCATTCCATTGCTAACTCCTGTTGTCGTGTAGTCAATATCTTTTAGCTTCTTGAAGCTTTGAAGGTCTAAAGGATTTTCAAGGAATAAAATCAGTTTAGTATTGTTAACTGACTCATTTTCTGATTCCACAATTTGAATTTCCTTGTGAATCGGTTCAGGCTCATACTTATCTTGAATAGCTAAAATTCCGAAAACCAAAAATCCGATTAGGAATATTGCACCAATCGAAGCGAGGATTAATAATATTTTCAAAACTCTTTTCAAACGTTGTACAACACCCATACAACCACAACAAACAGCAACTCCATTGTAGTTATATCGTTTATGTATGCAATATATTACTTTTTAATAAGCTATTAAATAAAAACACACACCTTATTGTAAAATGCAGTTTCTTATATATGCTTACTTTTTCTTTAATATTGCTATGAAGCCACAGACTTTGCCAAGTTGGTTACCATCTTAGCCATTGTTATTTTTTCTTTTTATAAATTCAATTGGCACAAAATCAGTCAGCCAAACATTGTTTTCAGACAGGTAAAATTTGTGTCCCTTTTCCGCCATCTTTAAAGACAAAATTTCTAAAACAACTGGTTTTCCGTGTCTTTGCCCTACTTTTAATGCCGTTTCTTTATTAGCACTTAAATGAACGTGGTGTCTGTCTCTCTTTTCTATTCCCGTTTTTAGAATACTTTCAATGGATTTCTCTCCTGTTCCGTGATATAGAATCTCTGGTGGAATTATCGATTTGAATCCGTGTTCTATTTCAATTGAATGACCTTGATTTGCTCTAATTTGTGTTTTATCTGAATTAAATCCAAATCGACTTTTTTTATTTGCTTCAACAACGTACTGTAGAATTTCAAAATTAATTGATTGTCCGCTTGAATTCATTTTAGATAATAAATCGTCAACATTTGTCCAGCCAGCAGAATCAAGTTCAAGACCTATTTTTTCAGGACTATGCCTAAGGACTAAACTCAGAAATTTACTAATTCTATTATTTTCGCTCGTCTCAATCATTATCTAAGATGTTCATTTCTTTCATTGTTTCGGCTATAAGATAGTTTTGAGTAATAGTTTTTAATTCATATCCGTATGAAATAACTTCTAAGGTTACATCTTTAAATTTCGCAATAAAGTGTTGTTTTTTGTCGTAAATTGAATCCATATGAGATGAGTGATATGAATTATTTAACCTTAATTCTTCAATCCAT
Organism: Mariniflexile sp. TRM1-10; assembly: GCF_003425985.1. Classification (NCBI taxonomy): domain Bacteria; kingdom Pseudomonadati; phylum Bacteroidota; class Flavobacteriia; order Flavobacteriales; family Flavobacteriaceae; genus Mariniflexile; species Mariniflexile rhizosphaerae. The sequence goes on along the minus strand of NZ_CP022985.1, from coordinate 2,986,724 downwards.
TTAGAATTTTCAACTTCATAAAAACCATAGAATCCTAGACCATACTTCATTAAAGGGTGACCAACTTCATCATTTGGATAACCATATTTATAGATTGAGAAATCGAACTCTATTACATCTAAATCATTTTCTTTTCTTGCTAATATTAAATATAATTTCTGCTGGCTTGAAATCACAAAATTAGAGTACATAAATCTAAAGTGTTTATCAAGTTTAATTTCTGTAACTTTCGGTTCGTTCATTTTTTTATAATAATGGCTAACGGTTTGGCTATGAGCAGGCCGACTTTAGAAGCACTTTCCTGTCAGCCGAGCCCGAGGTTGGTTTATAGTTTTATCGTTTCGCTTTTCACTGTCCGCCCGCTTGCTTATAGGTTTTGTTGTAGTGCGCTTTTCCTTCCTTCGTCAAACCAGTCGGACACCTTGTCAATTAGTTTCATAATTTCAGGAATATTAGATTCTTGGTCTAGTTCAATAAGCTCATCAATTCTTCGGAAATTTCGAGCAGTTTCGGTGTAGTCTTTTTTCAGCTCTTTTAAGTTCTTGTCCCATTCCAGCCTATGTGCGGTTAATGAATAGTCAGAATTAGGACCGCCATAAACTTTATCTGCATCTTGGTCATCTTGTCCGTCATCTTCCCAAAAACAAATTCCACAGATTTCCCAAGTATTTCTTTCGTCAAGTGTCGGATAGCCACAAGAGGGACAGGTGTTACCGAGGTTCTTGATATCATTTCTTCGGTCAGCGCCTTTTAATTTCGGAAGATGCCGATTGAAATACTCTCGTCTTGTAAAAAATTGTTCTAATTCTCTATTCATTTTTTAAATGCACTACAACACCCATACAACCACAACAAACAGCAACCCCATCGTAGTCATATCGTTTACGTATGCAATATATTACTTTTCCACCTATGGATTTATAAAGACCTCAGCTTTTTGCTTAAAACCCATCATAGGTCATGTTTTACTGGGCTACAAGCGCCTTGAACTTAGATTGCAATATCTTCCAGAAAAAACAAACGCCCTTAAAAGGGCGCATTTATATCTTGTTCTTAAAAAGTTATGGGCTTGTGCAACGGTTACGGGTGTTGGCAATCGTTTTTAATTCCATCCTGTCCAATTTGTCCAGTCCGTTACAAACGAATCAATTTCCACATCATTTTCGTTAAAAATACGTATGAGCTCACTGTTCTTTGCTTTAGATATTTTTTTAGTCATAATGTCGTTGTCAATTTTCTTTGAGTAATCACAAAAATATATAACTCGGTCATTAGTAAAATAAATAGCATAATGGCCATCCAGATGTTCAAATCTGATAGGCTTTTCTTTTTTTACTTCGGTTTTTTTAGTTTTTCTATACTCAAACCAACTAATACAACTGTCATTATATTTAGCCATTTTTTCAGAAATGAAAATCAATAACAGAATAGAAATTACAATCAACGAAATAACTTTAGCAAATGCAGTTTTAGTGTCAAAAGCAGATTCCCATATTGACTTTCTATTATTATTTAACATTCAGTTTAAATTATTACCAACAATCATACAATCACAACAAACAGTAATTCTATCGTAGATATATTCTTTACGTATGCAATATATTACTTTTTCACCTATGGATTTATAAAGGTCTCTGCTTTTTGCTTAAAAGCCACCATAGGCCATGTTTTACTGCGATATAACCGCCTGGAATTTATGAAGTTGAAAATACTCTACCAAAATAAAATCCCAAAATTTATATTTTTAGTTTAAAAATATTCTGATAATCATAAAAGTTAAAATTCCGATTGAAGGAATTGACAATCCCAATAGTATCAATTTTTTATTTAAGTCAGTCCAAGTTTTCCAATGCTTTATTGTCCGTCCAATTACAGCAAATCCAAGTCCAATAGCAATTAACATAGAGGGCAGAAAAAACATAAAGTTAAATCCAAAATTATGTGGTGCGTAACCCTTTTTTATTCCGAGTAATGGTTCTCTAAATTCATTAATTACAAGAGTGAAAATTAGAATCACTAAACTTGCAAACGCCATTCGAGTTGTCCATTTTATTTTCTTTATATGTCTTTGAATTAATTCCAATTATGAGGTTTGGTCAAATGTGCTACAACACCCATACAACCACAACAGACAGTAATTCTATCGTAGTTATATTCTTTACGTATGCAATATATTACTTTTTCACCTATGGTTTTATAAAGGCATCAGCTTTTTGCTTAAAAGCCATCACAAGCCATATTTTACTGTGCTATAAGCGCCTTGAACTTAGATTACAATATCTTACCTAAAAAGCAAACGTCCTTAAAAGGGCGCATTTATATCTTGTTCTTATAAAATTATGGGTTTGTGCAAGAGTTACCGGTGTTAGTAAACGTATTTTTTTATCAAAAGCTAAATTCAACAACTACAATTCGCTTGTGGAAATAGTTGTTAAAGTCAGGGTTTAAACTCAAAATTCCTGGAATAACTAATTCGTTTTGCATCATTCCAGCAGCTTCTCTTTTCTCCCAATATTTTTTAATTAAAGAATCAGAGTCTTTTACAATGTAAAGTGCTTGCATATATTTTCCAATTCCATTTACTTGCAAACCACTTACCGAATCTTTAGTGTAAATTTCGCTCCACAATCCGCTTTGATGAAATTCCGTATTAGTTTTATAGGACTGAAATTTAAATTTTTCCCAATCCGTTGTTGAGTTAGAAATTAAGTCAGTCAGATATTGTCGATAAGCTTTTTCGGTTGGTAAATCAGAATAAACTTTTGTTAAGTTCTTTTCAAAATCAGATACGAGTGAGTTCAGAGCTTTTGTTTGTCTTTCTCCTAAAACTTTTTCAAATTCCGTAATTCTGTTGTCCGATTGTTTTTGAGAACAACTGAATGTTAAAATCAGAACAAGAATAAAGTAGAATTTCTGCATTTCGTTTATATGTTTGCAAACACCCATACAACCACAACAAACAGTAGCACCATTGTAGTTATATGATTTATGTATGCCAATATATTACTTTTTATAAGGTGTCCAATAGAATTATAATAGTTTTACTGTTAATTCCTCTATCGGAAACTAACATTCCAACACCACAAAATCATCATTATGAGATAATTAAAAAACAAATATTAACTTCGAAAAACTAGCTAGTGCTTTTCATAGGGCTGGTGTTAGCTGCTGCTTTTTTTCTCGTCATTTTGATTTCAGTTCTTTCATTACTTGTTTTATAAATTTGTCTTTGTCCTTCTTGGCTTCTTTGATTGTTGCTTTTAGGTCAGTTGGCACTTCATAATATTTCTCAGACCAAACGTACACTTCCATAAGTATAGGCAATAAATCCATTCCTTTTGGTGTCAATCGGTACAATTTTTTTGCCTTGCTGTCTGGGTGTGCAGATTTTTCAATTATGCCATTTTCTTCAAGGTCTTTTAGTCTTGTTGCTAAAATATTGGTTGCAACACCTTCTGCTGATTTTAAAAAGTCGTTGTAGGTACACTTATTTCCGAATATTAAGTCTCTAATAATGAGTAATGACCACTTGTCGCCAAATATGTCAAGTGAGCAACTTAATGGGCAGTCTGATCTTTTTTTACTTGTTTTCATAAAATAAATTAAAAAACAACTTGCATTATGAAAGTTGTTTGTATATTTGTACTTGCAATTTGCAAGCAAATTTACAAATAAAAGAACAAAATAAGTAAAAATGAAAAAGAATATTTTAGTAACAGGAGCATCTTCGGGCTTTGGTTTGTTACTCGCAAAAGAGCTACACAAAAGGGGTTACAATGTAATTGGCACAAGCCGCAACCCTGATAAAAATCAGGCTTCATTGCCGTTCAAAATGTTAGCATTGGATATTACTGATGATAAATCAATCAAATCTTTTGGAAAACAACTTTTTACCGAAATAAAACAATTAGATGTTTTAATAAATAATGCAGGATTTTATTTGTCTGGACTTGCCGAAGAAACTACCATAACTCAAGGCAAACAACAATTTGAAACCAACTTTTGGGGAACTGTTATGCTAACCAATGAGCTGTTACCTTATTTTAGAAACCAGCGTTTTGGTAAGATAGTTACAGTAGGTTCAATTATGGGTTTAATCAGTCTTCCAGGCGCGGCGTATTATGCTGCATCCAAGCACGCTTTAGAAGGTTATTTCAAAGCCCTTCGTTTTGAACTGAATAAATTTAATATAAAAGTAAGTATGGTAGAACCAATGTGGTCTAAAACCAATATAGTTACTAACTCGAAAGTTGCAGAAAACAAAATAAGTGATTATGATGAATATCGAACAACACTTGAAGATTATACAAAAGATTTATTTTCAAAATCCGAAGAGCCAACTGCCGTTGTTGAAACGCTGTTGAAATTGGTTGAAAATGAAAGCCCCAAATTTAACAATCCCGTAGGCAAGGGGTCTTCGTTATTTCCTGCTATACAATATTTTTCATTTAAGACCTTTGAAAATTCCATCATAAAAAATATAAATAAATTTAAAAAATAAGAAATGAAAGCATTTATAATAAACAGATACAGCAAAGCGGATAAACTTCAATTGGTTGAAGTTGCCGAACCTGTTGTTAAGGAAAATGAGGTATTGGTTCAAGTCCATTCAGCAAGTATCAATCCGTTAGATGTCAAACTGAAAAGTGGTGAGTTTAAGTTGTTACTTCCATATAAATTTCCGTTGATTTTAGGACACGATGTCGCAGGGATCATTACAAAAGTGGGTTCAAAAGTTAGTCGTTTCAAAGTTGGTGATGAAATTTTTGCTCGTCCTGCCGATTTCGAAATCGGTGCGTTTGCGGAATACATTACTATCAATGAAAACGATGTAGCCTTGAAACCAAAAAACATTTCAATGGAACAGGCGGCTTCCATTCCATTGGTTGCTTTAACGGTTTGGCAAGCTTTCGTTGAAAAAGCAAAACTCAAAAAGGATCAAAAAGTATTTATACAGGCAGGTTCAGGTGGTGTCGGAACGATTGCCATTCAGTTGGCAAAACATCTGGGTGCGACTGTCGCCACAACAGCAAGTGCCGGTAATTTTGATTTTGTGAAAAGTCTTGGTGCCGATATTGTGATTGATTACAAAACACAAGATTTTGAAACGATACTAAAAGATTACGACTTGGTGCTTAACAGTCAGGACGAAAAAACGCTTGAGAAATCCATGAAAATATTGAAGTCAGGCGGAAAAGTCGTTTCTATTTCAGGTCCGCCCGATCCTGCTTTCGCAAAAGAAGTAGGGTTGTCGTGGTTTATGAAAATAGCGATTTTCTTTTTGAGTAGGAAAGTAAGAAGTCAAGCAAAAAAACTCGGTGTTGGTTATTCGTTTCTTTATATGCAAGCCAACGGAAAGCAGTTGTCTGAAATTGGAAAGCTTATTGAAACAGGTGTCATTCGTCCTGTAGTTGATAAAGTGTTTTCGTTTGAACAAATGAACGAAGCAATGTCCTACGTTTCAAGTGGTCGTGCCAAAGGGAAAGTAATTGTAAAAGTCAAGTAGTTTTGTCGGTTGAGCGGTGTTGTTAAAGTTACCGCTAACGTTTGGTATGTGGAAAGTTGCGTGTTTGCGTGCGAGGATTTTGCTTCGCCAGTTCGCTGCGCTCGTGTCCGAAGGAAAATCGGAAGCTAGCAAACGAGCAACTCACATTGGTTTAGGATAAAACTAGCAATTTTTATATACGGTGTTGGTAATAGTTATTGTCAAATTATAAATCTTTATCCTAGTTTTTTTATTTTAAAATATCGAATTGATTAATAAAATTAAACCTAATAATACGCAAAAAGCTCCAAAAATCAATTTACTTATATCTGACATTATCCAAATTTTATCGGAAAGGTTGTCCCATTCTCCTTTCTTCGGTAAATATAATAATATCAATATTATCCCTAATCCGATAATGATAAGTCCAAGTATCATATTTTTTTATTGAGTTATAATCTCGACTAAGTTAAATTTTATTGTTGATATTAAGTTAATTACATTTTTGTCAAATCTATCAATTTTAAACAATGTTTAGATTAATTTTTTCTCGTTAGCTCGAGGAATTAATCGGATTGTGATGTGGTGAATTATTGCCAACACCCATACAACCACAACAAACAGCAACCCCATCATAGTTATATCGTTTATGTATGCAATATATTACTTTTTAATAAGCCATTAATTAAAAAACTACACTTTATTGTAACATGTAGTTTCTTATATATGCTTACTTTTTCTTTAATAGTGCTACAAAGTCACTGACTTCAAGAGCTGGTCTAACGAGCTAAGAACCGGTTCAGTCAACAGGGCGTTCATGTTGGGTCGTACCGACCACACGAACGCTAGTTATTGTACAACGTTTTTTTATTTAAGTGATAATTTAATTGGAAATGAATACGGTACGCTAACTAATTTACCGTCTTTAATTCCTGGTTCAAATTTAGGCAAGCTATTTATTGCTCTAATCACTTCATTCTCAAAATATCCTGATTCATCATTGCTTTTTAAGAACTCAATATTAGTTATCCTCCCGGTTTTATGTAATTCAATCTTAACAAATATGTCTATATTTTTATTTTGTCCTTTAAATTTATTTATTCTTAAATTTTTTGAAATCGTGCTAGAAATTACCTTGCTAAAACAATTTCTCTGTTCTTCTATTGAAGATGTCCCTTTACATTTTGCAAAAGTTGGTAATCTATCTTTTCCCAAATCATTTGCAGGTTTTATATTGTCAATTTTTCCGCCAGCAATCGAATCTTTGGAATTATATTTAGATGAGTTATTTTGAGAAAACACAAAGCTTGTAAAAAGCAAAATTAATATCGTAAGTTTCTTCATATTTCAAATGTTGTCAACGGTTTGGCTATGATTTCGGCGTGGAATCGTCCGAAGGACTATTCCGCAGAGAAATCAGTTTAAATATAGGTTTTACTTTCGGTTTTTGCACAGTTGCCACGTTAAATTATAGCCGGTGTGCCTGTTGCACAACTATGAAATTATCTAATTCCTCTCTAATCATCATTGCTTGGCAAACAGTAAATTACTTATTTTTAATGATTTATATTTTTAGTAGTGTCTAAATTTATTGGTTTATTTGAAATTAGGAGTTGTGCAACAGCTACCGGTGTTATGCTATGTGTTTTTTTCTAAAAGTTAATTTAAAAGCTCTAATGCTTTTAATCTCACTTTACTGTCTTTATCAGTGTTCGAGATATGTTTAATTGAATTTTTGTCTTTAAGTTTATCCAGAGCAGCTAATCTTATTGTACTATCTTCGTCTGTGAATGCAACGTGTTTAATAGCATTTTCGTCAGTCAGCTTTTTAAGAGCTTCCAGCCTAACCTTATTGTCTTGGTCGGTAAAGGCAATGTGCTTGATGGAATTTTGGTCTTTAAGTTTATCCAGAGCAGCTAATCTTATTGTACTATCTTCGTCTGTAAATGCAACGTGTTTAATAGCATTTTCGTCAGTCAGCTTTTTAAGAGCTTCCAGCCTAACCTTATTGTCTTGGTCGGTAAAGGCAATGTGCTTGATGGAATTTTGGTCTTTAAGTTTATCCAGAGCAGCTAATCTTATTGTACTATCTTCGTCTGTAAATGCAACGTGTTTAATAGCATTTTCGTCAGTCAGCTTTTTAAGAGCTTCCAGCCTAACCTTATTGTCTTGGTCGGTAAAGGCAATGTGCTTGATGGAATTTTGAGAATTATTTTTTTGAGCAATGCTAAATGAAATTGATAAGATGCAGAATAATAATGAGATTGTTTTTTTCATGATGATTTTATATGGTTAAACATTGATTTAATATATAGCATAACGTGTAATAGTTGCGTGTACGAGCAACTAACTTACTAAAAATGGAACGAACCAGAGGAAAATCCTGCGGATTTTCCGAGTAGGCAACAACCAAGCAATTATTTTTACACGGTGTGCCTATTGCACAACCATGAAATTCTCTAATCCCTCTCAAATCATCGTTGCTTGGCAAACAGTAAATTACTTATTTTTAATGATTTATATTTTTAGTAGTGTCTAAATTTATTGGTTTATTTGAAATTAGGAGTTGTGCAACAGCTATCATTGTTAACTACAGTTTTTTCAATTACAATTATTTAGAACTTCAGATTTATCATTGCAGCCAGTTAAATTATATGAAAGCCCAATTATTCCATTGCTAGATATATGATTACATATTAAATTTATAGAACAGGAAGATAGGCTTGTATTTCCACTAATGTCTATGGATTCTTCTACTGAAGTTAAATTTTTAATACCATTAATATCTGTTAATAAGGGATTGTTTTTTATTCTCAAATAATCAATTGGTAAAGTCAATTTTTCTAAACCATTAAGGTTTTCTAATAATCTACAATTTGATATGTCAAAAACTACTCCTACTTGGGTTAAATTTTGAAACCCGTTTAAGTTGATTAACTTACTATTACTTATTGTCAAAGATTCAAAAACATTAGTTAGATTGTTAAATCCATCTAAATTTGATATTGAAATGTTTGATTGAAAGTCTAGACCATTCAAAGTTCTTAAATTTGTAAAACCACTAATAACTTCTAATCTATCGTTATTGAAAAAAGAAAGAAAATTAAAAGAATTTAAAGCATTAAAACCAGTGATTCTTTCTAAATCAGGACTTCCAATTATAAGGATATTATTTTGGAAATTTTCTAGATTGTTTAGTTGGGAAATTTCAATTAATGAATCTCCTCCTATCTCTATATTGCCAGAGATAGTTGTTATTCCTTCTGTGCCTGACAAAGAGTTTAATGAACTATTAGCACTAATTATGAGATCTCCACTTATAGAGGTTAAATTTTTCAGTCCATTAAAACTTTTTAACTTTTCATTAAATGTTATACCTAAATTTCCATTGACAGTTTGTAAATTCGAGAAACCATCAATAAGTTCTAAGTCTTTTGTGCTATGAAAACGTAGAATGTTATTAACTGTAGTGAGATTTTTAAAACCAACTATTGATTTATATCCAGATCCAGTAAAAAGAATTTCCGCATTTGTATTTATAAGACTTTCAAAACCATCAATATATTCCGAATTACAATCTGTAATATGTAAATAATCTCCAATGTTTTCTAGTTTATTAAAACTATTAATTGGTTTACTATTATTGTTAGTAGAAAGTAAAAAGTAACCATTAATTGAAGTCAAATCTGTAAAAGAGTTATTTTCAAAATTTATAGAACCTCCAAATATCAATAAATTCTCTCCAACCATTTTCAACTTATTAAACCCTTCAATTGAAGTCAAAAGATTATTATATTTAATATCAAATGATTTTTCTATTGAACTTAACTCTGAAAAACCATCGACCATTTTTAAAACTCCATTCCATGCTATGTTCATATTTCCTTTTACTAAATTTAATTTATTAAATCCAGAAATATTATTTAATAAGCTGTTTCTTTCAATATTTAAATTTCCTCTAATAGAAACTAATTTCACTAATCCATTAATGCTTTCTAATGAATTATTTTTGTCTATATTTAAATTAATGGCAAGAGTATTTAATAATTCAAACCCATTAATGGTTTTCAAGTTAGGATTTTCATTAATCTTCAAACTTCCTTCAATAGAGGTTAATTTTGCAAATCCGTTAATGTTTTCTAATGAATTATTTTTGTCTATACTCAAGTTCCCTTCAATGGAGGTTAATTTTGTTAATCCATCTAGATTTACTAAATGATTAATATTGTGTATTGTCATATCTCCTTTAATAGTTTCAAGGTTTTTCAAAAAATCTAAATTGTTAATTTGAATATGGTCATCGGATAATCCAAAAATTGTAAGATTACCATTTATTATATTGCAGTTTTTGTACTTTAATAAATAGTCATTTAAATCTTTTATGTTACTAATAAATATATCTCCTTGTGGACATACAATTTGTTCAACTTCATCAACAGGTTCACTTGTTGTTATTTGATCTTCACTTCCACATGAGTTTATTCCTAATATTAGTATTACAAGTAAAATGGATTTTAATATATTCATTTTTTTAAATTGTAGTTAATGGTTAGTGTATGAAACGTAGCATTTAAAAAGGCGCTAACTTTTCGGATTAACACAGAGTCGGATTTTTATGTTTTGTTTTTAACTTAATATTTTTAAAAGCCAAATTTAAAAATTTGGCGGTCTTTTTAAATAAGGACTAACCTTCCGATTTAGCACTTATTAGCTATGTTTTATACACATTGTACCTGTGTTGTAAATAGTTATTATTCCCCATGTGTCCACTCTAACAAATCTTTTTTATCAATTATAGACCAGCTATGTGGATTGCGTTCACCATTAGATCTGTATCCCTTATTTTTAGTAGTGATATAATCTAAATATTTATAATTATTATCTTTTAAAAACTTAGATAATCTTTCTATGTGAAAAGCATTCATTTGCTCGTATTCAACACCCATATTCTTTTTCCACCATTCTTTATCTGGCTCAGAATAAAATCTAAGATTAGTATTTTTAAGGTTTTCAATATTTTTATAATTACTCGTTTCGAAAGTAAAAGCTGAATATTTCTCATATAATTTTATTTCTTCGTTGGGATTACCAAGTTTACTTTTGAAATAATTATGAATGAAAGTACTTTCACCTACAGATGCTTCAGAAAAATTATTTGTTATATTTTCCTCTGTAATCCTGTATAATGCTGCGAGGTCAATTGGTGAATCAACTAAGAATACCCCAGTTGGTTTAATGTCAAAATCAGAATTCTTGGTTAGAAAATCACTAATAAGTAAAGCCAAACTACCACCGGAAGACAACCCGCCAATTACAATTTTATTTTTAGGGATATTGTTTGAACTAAATAAAAGTTTTAAGTCATTCCCTAAATTCACTTTTTCAGATTCTTCCAACCAAAGTATTCTATTAAAATTCATATAGATAACTGCAGTATTCATTTCTAGAGCCATGTCTGTTATTTTAAATTCATTTTCAATCATTTCTCCGTTTTCTGTAAAACCACCAAATAATATTAAAACAGCTTCAATTTTGTTTGGTTTATATAAATTATAACTCTCTGTAGAAATCAAATTTTCAACATTTCGATTTATTTGGGCAATTGCTGAACTGGTATCCAATAATAGTAAAAGGACAGTAAAATTTCTTAGTAGTTTTTTCATGTAATATTTTTTTTATAACACTCATACAACCACAACAAACAGCAATCCCATCGTAGTTATATCGTTTATGTATGCAATATATTACTTTTTAATAAGGTATTTACATAAAAAAACTACACTTATTGAATAATGTAGTTTCTTATATATGCTTTCCTTTTATATTGCTGCTAAGCCATAGCCTTCTTAAAGCTGATAATTAAAAATAAATATTAACTTTGGGAACTAGGCCAGTGCTTTTCATAGGATACGGTGTTAGGCAACGTATTTTATTTATAATATTCAATTGTCCGTTTTACTATTCTTAACGGTTTATCGTTTTTAAATTCAATTTTTTCAATCCAATTATTTTCTAAATCGTATTTAAAATCATACATCCAAACATCGTTCGTTTTTCCGTCACTTGTTTTGACCGTTTTTTTAAACAAATCCCCATTTTCATTATATAGATTTATTTCTATAAGAGCGAATTCATTATCTCCAATTTCTGTAATTGACTCCTTTAGTTCTCCGTTTTTGTAATATTTATTTTTTGTTTCGTCAAAGGTTGAATCGTTTTCTATATTGAATTTCTCAACGCTTAGTTTATTGTTCTTATCATAAAAGTATTTGTTTTCTATTCTGATTGTGTCCCAAGTTCTATACTCGGTAACCTTTTCTGTTTCTTTCAGATTTCGATTATTAAAACTTCTTTCGATTAATTTTACTGGTACGTTTTTATATCTAAATTGACTTTCAGAAATCAAATTGTTCTTTTGGTCATATTTTACAATGTAAGTCAATTGGACTGTATCATTTTGAATTGTTTCTCTTTTTATTGGGCGATTATTGCTATCTCGCTCAATTTTTAGAACTCTTTTAAATCCATCGCTGGATATTAAAATGCGAGTCAAACTGTCTTTAGTGTCATAATTAAATTCGAAGTCTAAAAATGAACCTTTACCATAATTATCAATTTCCTTTCTTTTAATTAATAGGTCATTTTTATCGTAAGTGTAGATTTCTTCGTTAATTACTTTACCATTGGAAAGAAACTCTTTCATTGAAGTCAAGTTTCCGAGTTCATTAAATTCAAGAAGATAATTTCGGTCAAATGCAAGTGAATTTATTTTTTCTCCGATTTTAAAAGTGTCTTTCTCTATAATTAGATTGAAAAGTTCAGATTTTACAGATTTTATTTTTCCATTAAAATCATAATTTGACAGGTCACTTTTACGGTCAGAATTGTCTGCCGATTTAGAACAATTAAACAACAACAGGCAAATTGTAAATAATATTCCGAATGTTTTTTTCATATGTTGCCTAACAATTGTCTAACCACAACAAACAGCTATTCAATTGTAGTTATATTCTTTATACATGCAATATATTACTTTTTAATAAGCCATTAAATAAAAAACTACACCTTACTGTAAAAATGTAGTCTCTTATATATACTTACTTTAGCTTTAATATTGCTAAGAAGACGCAGACACCAAAGAGCTAATCTAACGAGCTAAAAACCAGTTCAGTCAACAGGGCGTTCATGTTGGGTCGTACCGACCACACGAACGTTTAGTTATTACCCACAGTTATTTTTTTCCTTTTCTTGAACTGGCTGAAGGTTCTATTTGTTTATCAATAATTTTTATAACTATTTTTTTTAAGTCATCATACTTAAAATTCTCATCAATGAAAACAAAAGTGGAATGAGTTCCATTTCTATCCATTCCAACTGCATATTTTGGGCCGCCCAATTCTACAGAAATTGGTGAATTTTCCGTTTGTATCGTAAATTCAGTTTCTCCTTTTTCATTAGGAACATAGAATATATGCTTATAATATAATTCTCCTTCTTTAACTGCAAATCGTTCATAAGCAAAAATCAGCTTTCCATTCCACTCGAATTGGTCAAAACAAAACATACTTTTAAGATTGTCTGTTAATTTTCCTTGTTCATAAGCTTTGTAAAGCATATCTTTAAGTGGTTTTGCTTTTTCGTACTCTTTTTTGCCATAATAAACTTGAATTAGTTTAGCATGAGAATGATAGTCATTTGGCACTAATTCTATCAATTCTTTAAATGCAATTTCGGATTTGTTATATTCCTTATTTAGATACTCATAAAGTCCAATATTGTATAACGCGTTTATGTATGAATCCGATTCTTTTGAAATTGTAGCTTTTGATTTATAGAACGCCTCCAAAGCTTTTTCAGGTTGGTTCAATTCCGCATAAATTTGCGGAATCATTGTGAATGGTCGGTCAATCGGTTCGTTTTTTTCTGTTGCTGTCCGATATACGGAAAGTGCCTTGTCATATTTTTCTTGACTAAAATATGAATCTCCCAAACCACTAAAATAGTTTGAGTTTGTTGAGTCCAGTTCAATAGCTTTGTTGAAAGATTCTATCGCTTTGTCGAATTGCCCTATATAATTAAAAGTCATACCCTTAATGAAATACGTATCAGGGTCGGTTTTGTCCTTTTGTATTGACAAATCCATTAATTCCAATACTTTATTGTCATTCGCTTTCATATAATAAGCCACAGCAACATAGTAAATCGCTTTCGCTGGGTATTCGCTTACTTTGTCAGAATGCTCGGAAATTATCAAATCATATTTTTCTTCTCCGTACGCCTTTTCTAATTCAGACGTAATGTTTTCTTGGGCATAATTAATTACACTCAAAAGGCAAATTATTAATGTTAGCAATATTTTTTTCATAATTGTCTACAACACCCATACAACCACAACTAACAGCCATACAATTGTAGTTATACTGTCTATATATGCAATACTATATACGTTTTTAATTATAGTTTTATAAGAACCCCTGTTTTATGCGCTCCAGTCCATTACACCCTAACACCCATGGCTCCTACCCACAAATCTGGCTCTCATCAGTTTCTCCCTCTCTCACCCTTTTTCCAAAACAACGAAAATTCCTATACCGTGCAATATATAAATAAATGTTATAAAAACTTTCAAAACATATATCTTTTACAACCACAACAAACAAAAGCACCATTGTAGTTATATCATTTATGCACTGGCATTTAAATTGTTAGCGTATAAAATTTAATCCTCCTCTTCTTCTTGCTTAGTTACGTTTAACCCAACTATAAAATAATGGGGCATCATATCGAAAGCTTCATTAGAATAATCAGGGGCTAATTCCTTTTCCAAACAGAATCTTAACATTGAAGTTGAACCATCTTTTGATGTAGATTCCCAGGATGAACCTATTAAAATTAAAGGAGTCTTTCCTTCTTGTAAGGTCGTGTTGTTTTCTATTGTGAACTTGCTTGACATATGTTTATTTGAGTAAATGGAATCAATTGGCACTTTATAGTCAGGTATCCCAAAATCTCCCATTCTAATATTTAACAAAAAATCATCTTTATTTTCTTTAACTATAAATCTAGCTCCGTCAAATGGCTTAGATATTCTTTCTCCATTTCTCAGTGTGACATAGGGAGATGTTGTGCACCAAATTACTTTTTCTTTTAACATTTCTTTGTCTTCGTATTCTTCTAAAAATAAACAAACTTTGTATTTCAGGGTATCTGGAAGGTGAAGACTAAATTTATAAACATTCATTTTTAATGTTTCCAATACAACATTCATATCTTCCATTGTAATATCTGGATTTGAGTAATCAACTTCATAGGTTTGGGCATGGAAAGCATTTGTAGGCACAACAAATAACGAAATCAATATTATTCTTTTTATTACATTGTTTTTTAAATTATAATTTTTCATATTTAAAATTTAAGATGTTTGTTTTATGTAGTAATCGGTAGTTTGTGTTGGTCATGCTTCCGCACAACGATTTCGTGTAAAGCTGTGTGTTTGTGGGTGAGGATTTTGCTTCGCCAGTTCGCTGAGCTCGTGTCCGAAGGAAAATCGGAAGCCGGCAAACAGGCAACCAACTTTGTGTTAGCTAAAACTAGCAATTTTTTATACACGGCTTAGGCAACGTTTTTTATTATTTTTTCAATATCCAAGTCAGTTTTTATTTCCTTTCCGCTTTCAGTAAATTCATAAAGTAGTGGTTTGTCTGATATTCTATTTATATATTTTTTACTAATGAGTAAATTTAAGTATCTTCTTATTTCCTCTTTAGAATTGGTCGTTGATTTAGCTACTTCGTGTAATAAAATGGACATACATTGAATTGGTTCAGAGCTATTAGTCGATTGAAGCCATAATTCTTGGAAGAGCCTTTTCATTGTCTTTAATCTAAATTTTTCAGATTCCAAGTCTTCAATTATTTCATAGGTTTCAATTATAAATTTTTCATACGTTTTTTTTGAAACTCCGAAAAACCAACTTTGTCTTGGTTTTTTCTTAATTCGGTCAAATAAAAGTCTCATTTTAAAATCCTTTGCATATTCAGGAAACTGATCTAAAATTTCCCGTTTTGAAATTTGTCCGCTAAAAAACTTTCTTGCAAGATAAGCAGCATATTGTTTATCAGATTTTAGTTGATTTTCGGTCATTTCTCAAATGTTGACTAACGGTTTGTGTAACCTGTCGTTGCTTGGTTTTGGTCTCTAAAATAGTTAAAAAGAACGGGCTTTCGCTCTTGCAAGGATTTTCCGATGAGGAAAATCAGAAGCAATGCGGGTTACACGGTGTTGTGTGCTGGCTTTTTTAAAAAACTTCATTGAAAAGATATATCATAATCAAAGGAAATACCATCGATATAAATAAAAATATTATGCTCAATAAGATTGTAATATTTTTAATTTCAATTCCTTTCTCTATCAAAATTTCTGTTTGTCCATTAATTTGATATCTATAAAAATTAAAAATTATACTTCCACCAAACATTAGAATCGAAGTCAGAGGCAACTTGTCAATCAGATATTCTATGTCAAAGATAAATACGAGGAAGGTCAAAATCAATAGAATATTAGTTGCTTGAATTGTACTGGTCAAAATCATAGCAAGTACCTTTGGTTCACCTCCAGGCTTTCCAAGCTTATAAAACCTAAGAAATAATTTATCATAAAATTGAGTTATAAAGTTCATTCATTAGTTAAGTTCAAGCTTGCACACAACACCCATACAACCACAACAAACAGCTATTCAATTGTAGTTATATTCTTTATGTATGCAATATATTACTTTTTAATAAGCTATTAAATAAAAAAACACGCCTTATTGCAAAATGTAGTTTCTTATATATGCTTACTTTTTCTTTAATATTGCAACGAAGTCACTGACTTCAAGAGCTGGTCTAACGGGCCAAGAACCGGTTCAGTCAACAGGGCGTTCTTGTTGGGTCGTACCGACCACACGAACGCTAGTTATTACAGGCAGTTTTTCTGTCAAAAGTCTGCTTCATATCCATGTCCGTTTTTACCATAAAAAATTAACCATTTTGCTAACGAAAATAGAATATGCAATTTATTTTCAATTGTGTCTTCGTCTGTGTCTGGTGGAAGTCGTTGCGATTTTAAGTATTGCAATTTATGTTGTTTAGCTAATTTGTCGGCTACTTCCATCAGTCTGTTTCCATAGTCTAAGGTATCAGTCGCCATTTTTGTGTTCCACGCTTCACTTACTAAATCTTCACCTATTAAGTCTTCACAGTCCCTTAAAAACTCTCCACGAAATACATTTTCGTCTTGTCCTAGTGCTATATAAACTGGAACTCCGTCTTGTTCTTTTGCAAGTTCTATAACATAATATCCTTCGTGTTCTTTTAAAAAGTCGTTGTAAGGTGGTTTTTGCTCTAGTTCATTGTATTTAGCTTTTATCCATTCGTCTGCTTCTTTGTCACGTCCAACTCTTGGAGCTTTAATTGTCTCATAGGTTTGAATTTGGTTTGCAAACCACTCTTGTAACAATTCGTCCTTTGTTGGTAGTTTTTTTCCTTTCAACTTGTCGAAAAATGTCGGCTGTGGTATTTTGTCTTGGGAAACCATTTCAAATATTTCAACGAACCTTTTTTCAAATCCTGGTTTGGGTTTCCCCATTGGTCGCATGTCTAATCCCATATTTCTTTAAGTCTTGTCTGTCTTTAAAATTGTCTGTAACACCCATGGCCCCTACCCGCAAATCTGGCTCTCATCGGTTTCTCCCTCCATCACCCTTTCTTCAAACCAACGAAAATTCCTATCCCATGCAATATATAAATAAATGTTATAAAAACTTTCAAAACATATATCTTTTACAACCACAACAAACAAAAGCACCATTGTAGTTATATCATTTATGCACTGGCATTTAAATTGTTAGCGTATAAAATTTAATCCTCCTCTTCTTCTTGCTTAGTTACGTTTAACCCAACTATAAAATAATGGGGCATCATATCGAAAGCTTCATTAGAATAATCAGGGGCTAATTCCTTTTCCAAACAGAATCTTAACATTGAAGTTGAACCATCTTTTGATGTAGATTCCCAGGATGAACCTATTAAAATTAAAGGAGTCTTTCCTTCTTGTAAGGTCGTGTTGTTTTCTATTGTGAACTTGCTTGACATATGTTTATTTGAGTAAATGGAATCAATTGGCACTTTATAGTCAGGTATCCCAAAATCTCCCATTCTAATATTTAACAAAAAATCATCTTTATTTTCTTTAACTATAAATCTAGCTCCGTCAAATGGCTTAGATATTCTTTCTCCATTTCTCAGTGTGACATAGGGAGATGTTGTGCACCAAATTACTTTTTCTTTTAACATTTCTTTGTCTTCGTATTCTTCTAAAAATAAACAAACTTTGTATTTCAGGGTATCTGGAAGGTGAAGACTAAATTTATAAACATTCATTTTTAATGTTTCCAATACAACATTCATATCTTCCATTGTAATATCTGGATTTGAATAATCAACTTCATAGGTTTGGGCATGGAAAGCATTTGTAGACACAACAAATAACGAAATCAATATTATTCTTTTTATTACATTGTTTTTTAAATTATAATTTTTCATATTTAAAATTTAAGATGTTTGTTTTATGTAGTAATCGGTAGTTTGTGTTGGTCATGCTTCCGCACAACGATTTCGTGTAAAGCTGTGTGTTTGTGGGTGAGGATTTTGCTTCGCCAGTTCGCTGAGCTCGTGTCCGAAGGAAAATCGGAAGCCGGCAAACAGGCAACCAACTTTGTGTTAGCTAAAACTAGCAATTTTTTTGGACACGGTGTTGTAAACTGGCTTTATGCTATTTGTTCAATTCTTGCTCCTTTACATAATGGATATGAATTTACAAATTCCTTAATTGATTCTTTCATTTCAGTAAAAGAGTTCGAGTAAAAATAAAGTGCAGTTTCATTTCCGCCTTCCCAATATTTTGTGATTTCTGAATTGTCATTGGTCAATCTTTTTAATTCTGAAATCACAAAGTTAATGTCAGAACTTTTGTAAACTTCTGGGTCTAAATTCACTCCGTCTATGTAAATTCCGAGTCCTTCTTTCTGTCCGAATTCCATTTTTTGGGCAGTTTTTTCTATTGTTAGTTTTGAGCCTTTTGGCGCTCCAAGTTCCTCCAATTTTTTAATAATTAACTGAATATCGTTTTCGTTAATTTCGCTTGAATTTAGTTTAATTTCTAAATCGCAATATTCAAGTTCTCCTGACTTCAATTGCATAGTTCCTCCACCTGTCACTTCTCCAATTCCGTTTGCTTTAAGCAATTCCTCTAAAGGGTCTTCATAGATTTCTCTTCTGTCGAGAGGCATAATTTTGTCATTTAAAGTAGCTACAATAAAATTTCCGTCATCATTATTTTTTTTTATTCCGAAGAGTTTTTTTATGAAGTTCATATGTTTGTTTTAGCTTGTTTCCAACACCCATATAACCACAACAAACAGCTATACAATTGTAGTTATATCGTTTATGTATGCAATATATTACTTTTTAATAAGGTATTAAAAACAAAAAAAACTACACCTGTAAAATGTAGCTCTTATATATGCTTACTTTAGCTATAATATTGCTACGAAGTCACTGACCAAGGCTGTAAGGAACTTTTATTCATGAATAATAAGAGCTTATTTTATTGGGATCTCCACCACAATGAATCACAATATTTTCAATCATCTCATTCTGTAATGCGTTGCAGAATGAGATTTTTGGAATCTTATACCCCTTTAATTGATTTAGCTTAATATAAGTCAGCAATAATATTGACGCAATCAGGATAATGTATACCATCACCTGGATCCCGTTCCACTGCCTTGAAAAATAGTGCTTGAAATTTAGTTCCTGTTTGATGAACCTAAAGAACTTTTCAATTTCCCAACGGTTCCTGTATATCTCGGCTATCTGCTCGGCCGTAAACCCCTCTTCCGGCAAATTGCTAAGGAACAGTATGCGTTCCCCGTCGGCTTTGAGCGTGCCCTCCAAAAGCCTAAATACAACACCTTTCATTTTCTTGCCGTTCTTATAAAGGTGTACCAGGCTGTGCCTGTCAAGTTTGATATTACCATTCTCGTAATCCAGTTCTGTTTGATGGCTTCCTTCCACTACATCATATTTTGATGCTTTATATATGCGTGTCACAAAGTATTTGCCACCGTCCGAGAGCTTTTTCATTGTCAAACGATCCTGCATTCCCCTGTCAAATACTGCGATATCCTTTTTGCTGGGGACATGCTCTTGGAGAATATCGCTTAGCGCCGGAATATCACTGATCATTTTCTGGTCCCTGTGGAACTTTACCTTAAAAGGCAGTCCATCAAAGCCAATAGTGAACTTTATACTGTGCTTTCCCTGTTCCCCTTTTTTGTTCTTCTGACCGTTTTGCATTCCAAAACCCAACAGTAACGCTGAAAGACTCGTTATTGTTGAATCATACAAACACAATTTGTTCCGGTCCTTTTTATTGAGTTTCTCCCGAAAGGTACCAACGGTATAATAGTACAGACTTTCGAAATAGTCCACATTTATTTTTCCTATTCGTTCGCAGATACTACTATGGCTAACCTTTTTACCTTTAGGGATATGAGCATGTTTGCAGAAAAAATGGCTCTCGTAGAAACTCTCAAATACCCTTGAACTCGCCCTGTTCTCGTTCAATATGCCAAAAATACAGAGTTTGAAAAGCTCTTTGCCCTGTAGCTTTTTGGCGTTCCAATCAACTAATGTTTCACGGGCAAAAAAGTCAAGCTTCTCATTTGGGATATAATTGAGCACCTCATGAACCGTTATCTTTTTTTTCATCGGTCTATATATTTGTGTAGTTAATATATAGGAATGTAAATCTAGTATATTTTTCAATTACTTTTAAAGTTCCTTACAGCCTTGGTCACTGACTTCAAGAGCTGGTCTAACGAGCTAAGAACCAGTTCAGCCAACAGGGCGTTCATGTTGGGTCGTACCGACCACACGAACGCTTAATTATTGTAGGTAGTATTTTTATAATCGGTAGCCTAAACCTATTTTTAATATATTAACGTTTGTATTATATTATATATCAGGAATTTCGTTTTCAAGACTTATTTTCACAAAATCGTATTGAACTTGGGCAAACAATTTATCATTTATGTCATAAGCAATTCCTAAATTAATGTTTAAACCACTTTCAGTTTGACTACCACCAGAAATGTCAAATCCATTTTGAGTTCCTTTAGCGTCAAAAATTATAAAAGTGTATCCAAGTCCAACAGAAGGATGAAAATTTTTCATAGATTCAATATCTAATTCCGCAAATATTCTTGGTTGAATTATGTATGCTGTGATTTTAAAGTCTTGAAATTCATTATTTGGTCGGGAATCATTGACTAAAATTCCACTATTTAAAGAAGTTCCTAAATTTAAAGGATTTAATTCAGCAAATCTGAATTTAGCACCAAGGTCAATAATTCCGCTATAATTTTTTCCAACGAAATTCTCGTCTATTGGAACCGGATAATTTAATTCAAGACTAAATTTTGAATCTTGAGAAAATGATTTAATTGAAAAAATCAATAATAATGTCAACAATAATTTTTGTTTCATAGTTCTTTTTTAAAATTACCTACAACACCCATACAACCACAACAAACAGCAATCCCATTGTAGCTATATTGTTTATGTATGCAATATATTACTTTTTTACCAATGGACTTACAAGAGGTGTCCTGTTCTTATAAAATTATGAGCTTGTGCAACAGTTAGAGGTGCTGTTTTATTTTTTCAGTCGTGTTACAATTCGAACACCACCAATATTCTTTTTTGTCATCTTTTAATTTCGATTCCGTTTTCTTTCCGCATTTTGTGCAATTCCGTTCGTCAGATTCATTCTCGAATGCACGATAATTGCAATTTCCACAATCCCAAATTGTTAGAGGTGACTCTTCTTCGTCCACTTTCCAATTGAAAGCATCTGTTTTACAATTCGGACAGATTTGACATGCCATGATTTAGTCTACTAAAGTTCCTTTTAGAGTTTCCAATAATTTAGTCAGTTTGATATCATTTAGGTCGCTAATTCTGTATTCTCTATATTTTTTAAATCCGTCTCTTAAAACTATTTGGTAATCATTTTTATCAAGAGTATCAATCATTAACTGTTTTTGGTTGTCACGCAATCCGTGTTCGATAGAGCGAGAAAAAATAAGTCGATACATTGAAGTTCCAATTCTGAAATTTTGATTTTCTCCTTTTTCTTTTAATTCTATAATAAATTGACGAACTGGAAATAATCTTTCAAATCCATTTTCCAATAGCATATCAAAAATCTTTTCTGTATCGCTCCAAGATTTTTCAAAGCGAGATGTTATTTCTATAGTTCGATTGTTCATTTTTTGCCAAATTGCATCTATTAATCATATAACCACAACAAACAGCAACCCCATCATAGCCATATCGTTTATGTATGCAATATATTACTTTTTAATAAGCCATTAAATAAAAAACCACACCTTAGTCTAAAATGTAGTTTCTTATATATGCTTACTTTAGTTTTAATATTGCCACGATGTCACAGATTTTAAAGAGCTGGTCTAACGGGCTAAGAACCGGTTAACTCAACAGGGCGTTCATGTTTGGTCGTACCGACCACACTAACGCTAGTTATTGTAACACGTTTTTTATTCAAATAACTGTTTGTCTAATTTATTCTTTTCGTAAGCTTTATAATATTTTTTTGTTTTAGAAGTCATTGGAACGTTGTTCTTTTCGTTACCTATAAATTCCAATAAAATTTTAGCTCCGCCAAGTTGAACTTCTTTAACATCTTCTTGTTCACTATATTTTTGCCCTTCTTTTGGTTTGCATTCTAAAATTCTATTATGATTTATTTTCTGGTCAAGTGAATAATTCATCATAGCAATCATGTATAAATACTGTTGTTGATTTTGGTTAGTTAATACTTTGTAGAAATCACTACCTATTGGGATGTTTAGCCCTGTATCTTTATTTTTCCAAAACCCAATAATTTTGTTTGCAGCTCCAAATTCAGTTCCATTGGGATATATAGGGTTTGAGAAAATGTAGTTACTCGCATCAAAAATTAAATTTTCATAGTTTTTATATTCAGGATTTTCATCTTGTTCCATCTTTTCAAAAGATTCCGAAAAAAGTTCTTTTGATGATGAAGGAAATGTAAAAGAAGTCCAAAGTCTTGATTTTACAATTTCGTTTTCAAATTTACCTGGTTTAAATTCCACCGTTTTAATAGCTTCCTCTATTAAATTATTTGTTGATTCCGAATTTGGATATGAATTTACAGTTATATCAGTAATTTGTGCATCTTCTGTTATAGTTAAATAAACATATACATTCCCCTTGAAATTAAGTTCTGAAGAAAGTTTAGGGTAAATAAAGTTTCTTAAATTCTTTTCAGAACAAGCAATTTGCTCTTTTTCTGAAAGTCCAGATTCGCAGTTGTTTTCAAATGGTAATTCTGTCAATACTGCATAATGATAAATTCCTTCTTTTTCTTGTTTGAATGGTTTTACTTTATATCCTCTTTCAGCTGTTTTGTCGGCATCTAAAAAATGTCCTTTTGGTATTTGTCCAATCGCAAAAATTGGAATTAAAAGTAAAAAAGTCAGAATGTTTAATTTGTATTTCTTCATTTTGTTGATTTGGTCAAATGTGTTACAACAATCATATAATCACAACAAACAACAAGCCCATTGTAGCTATATGGTTTATGTATGCAATATATTACTTTTTAATAAGCTCTTAAATAAAAAAACACGCATTATTGCAAAATGTAGTTTCTTATATATGATTACTTTTTCTAATATTGAAAGAGCTGGCAGTTTAAAGAGCATCAAGCTAGGCATCCAAGAAGTAGAAACTCATAACTGTAATGGTTTGGAAGGGTTGGGGAGATTGTGCGCTTTTGGGTTTTAGGGGCGGTTTGTGCGTTGGCAAAAACTAAAGGTGCCGTGGTTTTTCTAATGTTATGGCATAAAAACTAATGGTGTTGTCCATAGTATTCTTTTATTCCTCTTCCCATTTGTCTTTCCTTTTTTCCTGGTCGTTTAGAGATAAGTAATGGATTGCTAAAATCAGTTGGATATTTGGATCGTCTAAATCGAAATATTTTTTGATTTTAAGAACATTCCAATAATGAAAATCCATAGGGCTGAAATCTCCAGAAGCATTAATTCCTTCAGCATATTTCGCAACTCTTGGATTTATCCCTCCTAAATCAGAGAGAAACTTTTGGTATTTTCCAGTTGCATTTGCACAAAGACTTTTTGATTCTAACCCATCTGGATACGTTCTCGATTTACAAAACATCCATATTTCATCAAAAGTCGATTTGGAGATTTGTTTGTATAACTCTTTTTGTTTTTCAAAATTTATATTAATCCAAAAAGGGTTTCCTGTAGCTTCTAAATATTCGTGTGGAATCTGCTTATAACAAGTTTTGAAATCAGAGTCCATATAAAGACACATTTCTTTTTTAAAAAAATCGGTTATTTTTTTTAAGTCCGATATTTGTTCAGCCGTAAAGTTGTTGTTCAATTCGGTCGCAGAATATTGAGATTTACAAGAACTATTTACCTGCAAGATTGTAATTCCGAATATTAACAATACCGTTTTTCTCATATCTTGACCAACCTTTATATACATCTAACAGCATCCTTCATTCACCAAACAAAGCTCCTTTACCAACCCCTAACCTATTTAAGTTCTTTCTATTGAAATCAACAATTTTCTAACATCTATCTTTAGTACACTAGCTATTTGAAACAAAGTCTCAACCTTGGGTTGCATATCAATAATTGCGTGTTTTAAGCACCAAATTTAGCAAATACAAACCAAATAGAAAATCCACGAGTATTTTCGTAAGTAGTCTTGCATTAGTAATTAATTTTATGCGGTGTTTACACTGGCTTTTATTTTTTTATTGTTTTTGTCCATTTCTCAATAAACCAAATTATTAAAATTGAAATAATTAAAGGCAAAATTAAATAAGTCAAAATGTTTTTAATATCGACAGGACTAATTCCTTTCATATTTGGATTAAATACATATCTGTCAATTATAAAATAAGTTGTCAGCAATATTATTATTGATAGAATTACAATTAATATGAATCGAAATGTTTTCATTTAGTCTGCTATATATTCAAATATTATTTTTGGGTTTACAGATTCCGATTCTGTTTTTTGTTTGAAAATCTCTAGTTTTTTATTGTATCTAATTGTCAAAGTGTCAAAGCTTGTCCACTCAAAATTTACGTCCGATATTTTAATATTCGATGAGCTAACAGTAAATATTAATTCAGAGTTTTCAATTTTATTTTCAGAACAATCAGATGCAGAAATGTGAATTGCTCCATTCGTTACTGCATTTCCATTTAGTTCATACATAACGACTTTCCGTAATCCTTCGTAATCACATTCCTTTTTGATTATTAATTCATTCGGACTTTCAAATAAGAAGAAACCCGAAATCCAAAATCCGAAAAATGAGAATAAAATTACTCCGATTAGAGTTCCAATTAATATCTTTTTATTCAATTCAATTCTCGGTTTTTAGCTTGTGTACAACAATCATATAACCACAACAAACAGCAACCCCATCGTAGTTATATCGTATAATGTATGCAATATATTACTTTTTAATAAGCTATTAAATAAAAAAACACGCCTTATTGCAAAATGTAGTTTCTTATATATGTTTACTTTAGTTATAATATTGCTACGAAGTCACAGAATGCTGAGCTGGCTTCGTAGAGCTGGTTACCGGTGTTGTACGCAGTGATTTCATTTAATCGTGTCTTTTACGTAAATCGTTTTCTCAAAATAAACTCTTGCAGTCATACTGTCAATTTCTTTATCCTTAAAAGGTCCATAAGAGTATTCTTCCATATATCCTCTTAAAAGTTTTTTCCCTGGCTTTTTAAACCAACTTCCAAAAATTGATACGTGACCATATCTTTTAGGGTTAATATCAGTAAACCATTTTTGATTAATAGTATCAGTTTTTAAGTTGTCAAAATGGTCTGTTCTAATCAGACTGTCATTTGGAAAAGGTGAATTGAAATTTTCACTTTCGCTATGGAAAAAGACTCTGATTTGAGAATCATAATCTCTTATCCGACGAGAATTACAATATGCAACTCCACGAATTGGTTCATTTAAGTCGATAGTGTCTTTGTTAAAGTCGAAAACATTGTAGTTGGTTGCTCGTGTTCCTAAAGTGTCATTTACAAATTCTTTTTGGTTAAAAATCGAATCTTGATCTCTCCAAGCAAGTGTGTCTCCTTTTTTATCAAGAAACCAAGCTCTATTCATTCTCGAATGTCCGTCTATCACAAACCATTCTCTAATTTCCCTTAATTTTCCATCATTTGAGTATAAATTCCAAATTCCGAATGGCTTTTCGTTTTTTTGGATTTTCCCTCTTTTAAATATTTGTCCGTTTCTGTAGAAATAAAAAAGGCTATCACAATTCTCAAGTATCACTCTCTTTTTGAAAGTCAAATTGCTATTGTCAGAATAGAATTCCAGTTTTTCAATCGGTTTAGTGTCCTTTGAATTTTCTTTACAAGCTGTAAAGATTAATGGAAGAATGAATATTATAAGTAGGTTTTTCATCATTGCGTACAACACCCATACAACCACAACAAACAGCAACCCCATCGTAGTCATATCGTTTATGTATGCAATATATTACTTTTTCACCTATGGATTTATAAAGGTCTCTGCTTTTTGCTTAAAAGCCATTATAGGACATGTTTTACTGCGCTATAACAGCCTTGATCTTAGATTGCAAAACTTCCACAAAAAGCAAACGCCCTTAAAAGGGCGCATTTATATTTTGTTTTATAAAATTATGGGCTTGCGCAAAGGCTACTGTGTTGACAACTGGTTTTTATTCAAACATAAATTCACCGTTATTGCGCTTAAACGGTGTTGTAATGCGTTTTTTATTCTTTAAAAATCTGCAGCTTTTCAATCCAAAATATTTTTGATTCAAAAAACCGAAGACTGGTTTTAATTATTTTGTCTGTTTTATCTCTTGGGGATTTAGATATAAACCTCGCTTTGGAATTTTCAAAATCTAAATTATGTTTTTCGTCAATGTCATTTTTTTTATCTGTGAAAAACGATATGATATTTTTATCCGCTTTCCATGTCCCTTTTCCGTATTTATTCACCTCTGGAGGAATCCCTTTTTTATTATTTGAATATGAATGAAAAAAGAAAGTCCCATCTTGATTTAAGGTCAGTTTATATTTAATTATGTGCGCTTCTTCATCTCCAAGAGTTCGAATATAATCGCCAATTATTTGGTTAGATTGTGAGAATATTGTCAAGCTAGAAATTAAAAACAAAGTAGTTATTATGAGTTTCATCGGTCTGTTTTTAAATGCATTACAACAATTAAACAACCACAACAAACAGCTGCACCATTGTAATTATATTCTTTACACATGCAATATATTACTTTTTTACTTATGGACTTACAAGAGGTGTCCTGTTCTTATAAAATTATGAGCTTGTGCAACAGTTACCGTAGTTAGAGGTGCTGTTTTTTTTTTTCAGTCGTGTTACAATTCGAACACCACCAATATTCTTTTTTGTCATCTTTTAATTTCGATTCCGTTTTCTTTCCGCATTTTGTGCAATTCCGTTCGTCAGATTCATTCTCGAATGCACGATAATTGCAATTTCCACAATCCCAAATTGTTAGAGGTGACTCTTCTTTATCCACTTTCCAATTGAAAGCATCTGTTTTACAATTCGGACAGATTTGACATGCCATAATTTAGTCTACTAAAGTTCCTTTTAGAGTTTCCAATAATTTAGTCAGTTTGATATCATTCAGGTCGATAATTCTGTATTCTCTATATTTTTTAAATCCGTCTCTTAAAACTATTTGATAATCATTCTTATCAAGAGTATCAATCATTAACTGTTTTTGGTCGTCACGCAATCCGTGTTCGATAGAGCGAGAAAAAATAAGTCGATACATTGAAGTTCCAATTCTGAAATTTTGATTTTCTCCTTTTTCTTTTAATTCTATAATAAATTGACGAACTGGAAATAATCTTTCAAATCCATTTTCCAATAGCATATCAAAAATCTTTTCTGTATCGCTCCAAGATTTTTCAAAGCGAGATGTTATTTCTATAGTTCGATTGTTCATTTTTTGCCAAATTGCATCTATTAATCGTATAACCACAACAAACAGCAATTTCATCGTAGTCATATCGTTTATGTATGCAATATATTACTTTTTCGCCTATGGATTTACAAAGGTCTTTGCTTTTTACTTAAAAGCCTCATAGGCCATGTTTTACTACACTCTAATCGCCTTGAACTAAGATTACAATAAACTTCCATGAAAAACAAACGCCCTTAAAAGGGCGCATTTATATCTTGTTTTATAAAATTATGGGCTTGTGCAACGGTTACCGGTGGTGGCACTTGTATTTTTTTAACAATTATTAAAGTTAACAATCCGCTAATAAATTTTAATGCAGGTAGTATTATTTTCAAAATGTCAGCTAAATATGTATATCCAATTATATAATCGTCTTCCAATAGTTGCGTTTCGTTAAAATCAGGAAACAAAATCTTATCTAGAATGGTAATACTATCAATGCCTAATAAATAAAGAGGAAAAGCTAAAAATCTATAATACACCCACATGAAAGTGATTAATGCCCAAAAAATAACAATTATCTTAAATGACCATTTAAATTTATAAACTTTAGAAAGAATTATTCCAATGCTGAAAATATTTATTAAAGGTATCCAATTCAGAATTTTGTTTTTTTGAACGTGTGTATTAATTAATGAAATAAATAGAATTATTGAGAATGTTAATAATAGTTCAGAAATAATACTTAGTAGATTAAACACTCCATTTAGTATCGGATAATTGCCATAAGCTATTCCGCTGGAACTGGATAATATACTTTGGTTTTCGGGAGAGAAATCATTTGGCCAAATACTCCACGAAGTCCATATCGACCAATACTCCACAATTGGAAAATATATAATTAAGAAAATAACAATTGACCTGTATAAGAAAAACTTAATTTTTTCCTTTTTATGTCTTAAGATGTAAATCGCAAAAAGTACAGAAATTCCAATTACGATTAAAAAAGGGAGTAAAAATTCAGAGTTAGAAGTTTCAAATTTCATTTTTTTTATATGAGTGCCAACAATCGTATAACCACAACAAACAGCAACTCCATCGGAGCATATCGTTTATGTATGCAATATATTACTTTTTCGCCTATGGATTTACCGAGGTCTCTGCTTTTTGCTGAAAAGCCATCATAGGCCATGTTTAAGGCCTTACAACAGTCTTGAACTTAGATTGCATAACTTCCATAAAAAACAAACGCCCTTAAAAGGGCGCTTTTATTTCTTGTTTTTTATAAAATTATGGGCTTGTGCAACCAATATTGGACACTGTATTCATCCTTTTATTTGATTTCTAAATGACTGACCAATTTCCATTAAAAGATTATCAAAATTTTCTTTTGTTCTTTTATTTTGATTTATAGTCCTTTTGGCTTGTTCTGTTGTAATATTTTCTCTCTCTTCTAATGGTTTACTTCTTATTTCAACTAACTTAATTTTACCAAACTGAAATTGGTCAAATTGAGTAATCAATTCGATAAGCTTATCGTAATGCTCTTCTTCAATTAGCAATAAATTATCGTCAATAGCATCTCTTGTTAATTTAATCTGTTCTCCAAATGCAGGAATTTTTTCTGGAATAGCACTTGCCCATAATTCATCTGCTTGATGTTTGGTATATAAAAGCACTTTCCAAAGGTCATTATACAGGTCAAATTGTTTTTCGGAATAGCGTATAAATTGTGACTTTGCTTTTTCTAGGTCCGTTTTAGTTTTTTCAAGTTCTCCTTGATATTTAATTTTTATACCTTCTAATTCTGTTTTATGCTTGTTATTATAATTATCTAATAACCTTTTAGACAAAAAATCCCCAAACCATTTTGATAGTGCAATAATTACTACTGTAGCTCCGCCTACTGAAGTTAATATTGCACCTAAGAGCTTTAAATATTCACTAAACTCCATATTTAGTAATTTAAATTATTTGAACGCATCCAATTAACTAAGTTATCAGGATCAAGAGTTACTCCTGATTTGTATTTGTTTTTTGTTAGATAACCATATTTTCGTCCTTTTAAATATATTGTCGGAGGTGTGCTAGTATATTGGTTGTATGGACTTAATGAAGAGTATCTACTTCCATAACTACTATACTGATTATTAATAGAAGTTGAAGCATATTGACTTCCATATGATCCGTATTTGTTTGATATAGATTCTGAATCGTACTGGTTTAAACTCAACTTTCCTAAAAACTGTCCATCGTCAGCCACTAAAAACGATTGTCCTTGTTCAGCTCTTTCTAATATATTCATTATTGTCTCAGTCGTTTTATATTATGCCAATTCATTATAAAGTAACATCCACTATCCATATCACATAAATACAGTAAAACATCATTAGTTTTTCACCTTCTTTCTTCCTCTTTCAAAAAGATGAAAATTCTTATCCCATGCAATATATAAATAAATGCTTTAAAAACTTTCAAAACATATTTCTTTTTTAAAACCATGTTTATTTAGTTTAATCCCACCCATGTTCGCCCTTTGTTCGAACAAACCCCCATCCAAAAAATAGACCCCAAACCCATAGCCGAGCAAAAATCGTGAAAAGGGAATCGTGAAAGGCACTAAGTTCTAGGTTTGTCATGGTTTAATAAAACAGCAATCTAACTATCTAACCTCATAACCCCATAACCTCATAACCTCATCACTCAACTTCCATAATCAAATTCGCAATCAACGCAGTCCACCCCGTTTGATGTGACGCACCCAGGCCTTTACCCGTGTCACCATCAAAAAACTCGTAAAACAAGTGCAGGTTTTTAAAATGTTCGTCTTTTGAAAACACGTGGTTGGGGTCGTCGGCGTGGTATTGAAACTTACCATCGGAATTAACTTCAAACAGTTTTATTAAGCGTTTGGTCAGTTCGTTAGCAATCTGTTTGAGGTTGAGTTTATGACCCGAGCCCGTAGGAAACTCATACTGATAACTATCACCATAAAAAGTGTAATACTTACGTAGCGACTGAATGATCATATAATTTAAAGGCATCCAGATAGGGCCACGCCAATTGGAATTACCGCCAAACATATTGGAACGGCTCTCACCCGGTTCGTACTGAATTTGGTAGTGTCCGTGATGCTCAAACACAAACGGGTGCGCTTCGTGGTACTTGGACAGGGAACGAATCCCGTAATCGGAGAGGAACTCGTTTTCATCCAACAAACGTATCAACAAATGCTCCAATCTAAACCCACGCATGATGGAGAACAGGTAGTTGCCATCGGCATTGGTGTCGTCTAAATTCGAGATTAATGACGCCAGGTCGGGTCGGGTTCTTATAATTTCGTTGGCCCTCAGCCTAAAGTCCTTTAACTCTTCAAACAAATCCTTATGCATTATCTCTACGGCAAACATAGGAATCACACCTACTAAAGAGCGTACCCTTAAGCGATTGGTCGTGCCATTTGCCATTTCTACCACATCGTAATAAAAATTATCTTCATCATCCCAAAGCGAAATGTCCTTTTTACCTATATGGTGCATCGCCCAAGCGATATTAAGGAAATGCCTAAAAAACTTAGCCGCGGCTTCCTCATAAATTTTGTTGGTTTTTGCCAGTTCCAGTGACATACGCAGCATATTAAGCGTAAATAGCGCCATCCAACTGGTGGCATCCGCTTGCTGCATTCTGGTAATCCCCGGTGGCATGTGGTTGCGGTCGAACACCCCAATATTGTCCAAACCTAAAAAGCCTCCTTCAAACAGATCGGTACCATTCTTATCCTTTTGGTTGACCCACCACGTAAAGTTGAGCAGCAGTTTTTGAAAGGCTTTTTCCAAAAATTCGGTGTCGCCTCTGCCCGTATAGTTTTTATCTTTTTCATACACGTTCCAAACGGCATACGAATGCACGGGCGGGTTCACGTCGCTAAAATTCCACTCATAAGCTGGAATTTGTCCGTTGGGGTGCATATAGTTTTCCTGCAACACTAACAACAACTGTTCTTTGGCAAAAAAAGGATCGATTTCTACAAACGACGCCATATGAAACGCCAAATCCCAAGCGGCATACCACGGGTATTCCCACTTGTCGGGCATGGAAATAACGTGTCTGTTGGTAAGGTGCTGCCAATTGTAATTACGCATGTTCGCCCGATTGGGGGCAGCTTCCCCCGGACCTCCAAACAGCCATTTAAACACATCGTTATAATAGAATTGCTTGGTCCATAACAAGCCCGAAAAAGCACTTTTTGCAATGGCTTGGTGGGCTTCGGGAATGTCGGTTTTAATGGTTTCGGTATAAAAAGCTTCACAGTCGCTGATGCGTTGGTGGAATACCGCATCGAAATCTGCCCAAGGGTCTTTTATCTTGGTTTTGCTTAAACGTAGCCTGATGCTTTTTTCTTCACCAGGCTTTAGGTTTAACTGGTGCCAAACGGCGAATTTAGAACCTGTCTTTTCGGGGTTGACCGTAGCCTCACCGTTTATCACGTGGTCGTTGATGCCATCTTTTACATAATCGACATCATTAGGAAAATTATATATACGCTCATTATTGGTTTCGTTTTCACAGAATAACTGTTCGCCGTCCTCATGATACAGGTAATACCTGCCATTTCTAATGCTTCTGGATTGCACCTTGTTTCCCGAAATGGATTTCATACTCGGGCGTGCATAACGCTTGTTGTGTTTCCAAAAGTTACGAAACCACAAATGTGGCAACACATGGATATCGGCAGCTTTAGTTCCCCGATTTACTACTGTCACCTTCATAAGGATATCATCGACATTGGCTTTGGCGTATTCAATATAACAATCAAAATAGGCATTGTTTTTAAAGACTCCTGTATCCAATAATTCATGCTCATAATCCTCACGGCTTTTCCGATTGCCGTTTACCAAATCACCATACGGGAATTCGTTTTGCGGATACTTATAAAGGTACTTGCAATAGGAATGCGTTGGCGAAGACACTTGGTGAAAATAAAGTTCCTTAACATCTTCCCCATGATTTCCTTGGTTGTTGGTAAGTCCAAAGAGGCGTTCCTTTAAAATAGGATCCTTACCATTCCAGAATGCCGGTGCCAAACACAGGATTTCCCGCGAATCGCAAAAACCACCTATGCCTTCTTCGCCCCAACGGTAGGCATTGCTACGCGCTTTTTCATGGTCTATAAACTCCCATGACTCACCATGCATACTGTAATCTTCCCTAACGGTTCCCCATTGTCTTTCTGCCAGGTATGGCCCCCATTTTTTCCAGTTTTTATAGGCGTTGGGCACTGCCAATCTTTCTGCTTCAGAACCTTTTTGAATCATATATTTCGGGTATGAGAGTTGTATGTATTAAAAATGTAAAGCCTAAAAACAAACTTCAAACTGTCATTATAACGGACTTCAAAACTATAGCTTTTAATAGGCTTTAGAATAAAAATATGACTTTTTTTTTGAAGTCGTTCACCCTATTATAAGTATTGCCTAATTGCTATTTTTACTATAAATCTTTTAATATCTCGTAAAAAAATGGATGATAAATTAATGAAGTCGTAGGCATGTAAGTTAGATTGTTAGACTGGTTAGATTGTTAGATTGGTTAGATTGTTAGACTGGTTAGAAGGTTAGACTGGTTAGACAGTTGCTGATTCAGAATTCAGAATTCAGAATTATGGATAATGAATTTGGAATTGAGAGCCCAAAAACCTTGAACCCAGAACCCGGAACCTTGAACACTGAACCGAACCCAAGAAGTGAGCAAGACCCTACCTTCACGATTTGCCTTTCACGCTTCACGTCTCACATCTCACGTCTCACATCTCACGCTTCAACAATCAACCTCCCCCAGCTATTCTAATAGCCTCTTTGATATCAGCCACTATAAATTGGGCATCCAAAACGGCATACACCCCATTCTTTTCGAAGTCGCTTTTTAATGTGTCGCGTATCCCGGACAAAATAACTTTGACATCTCGCTTTTGGTAAGATTTGATGATTTCCTTTAAACTTTGATAGCCCGTAGCATCTATTAAAGGCACATAGCGCATCCGGATGATGATCACTTTAGGCTGAAAATGGGTATTGGTGATGGTTTCCTGAAATTGGCGTGCCGCTCCAAAAAACAAAGGCCCGTTTATTTCATATAGCAACACATCCTTGGGTAAGTCCAGAAGCTCTTCATCAAATAAATGTTCGCCGCTTACAGTATCCGTTGTGATGTTTTCAACAAGCACAGACTCACTCATGCGTTTCATAAACATAAAGCTGGAAAGCACAATACCTATTTCGATGGCGATAACCAAGTCGAAAATCACCGTAAGGAAAAACGTGGTTAATAAAATGATAATATCCATGCTATTCCCCCTTAAAATGGATTTGAATTGGCGCCATTCGCTCATGTGGTATGCCACGACCATTAAAATACCTGCAAGACAAGAAAGCGGAATCAACTTGGCATACGGTGCAAACAACAGCATGATGGACAATAAAACCAATGCATGAACGATGCCTGCAATCGGCGTTCTACCGCCATTTTTAACATTGGTGGCCGTTCTTGCTATAGCCCCTGTAGCGGGTATACCACCAAATAATGACGATACAATGTTTGCAGCACCTTGCGCTATTAATTCGACATTGGATCGGTGTTTGCCCCCAATCATAGAATCGGATACCACTGCCGAAAGCAGGGATTCGATACTACCCAATAAAGCAATGGCAAAAGCAGGTGCGATGAGTAATTTTACGGTTTCGAAATCCACATGCGGTAATGATGGCGCACTAAAATGATTCGGAATGTTACCAAAATTACTTTCTATAGTATCTACAGGAATTTCAAACATCTTAACAACAATGGTCGACAATAAAATAGCAACGATAGACCCAGGTATTTTCTTTATAAACTTTTGAAAATATAAAGTCATAAGGACGGTTACGGCAGCAATTGCCACGGCATACCAATTCACTTTATTAAAATGCTCAAAATAGACCTGCCATTTATCAAAGAAATCCGCAGGGACTTTGGCGATATGCAAACCGAAAAAGTCATTGACTTGTGATGAAAAAATAATTAAGGCAATCCCACTTGTAAAACCAACAATAAGCGAATAGGGAATAAATTTTAGCAAGTTACCCAGACGTGCCAAGCCCAGACCTATGATTATAAACCCAGCCATAAAAGTGGCGATGGTCAATCCGTTCATTCCAAATTCCTGAACAATGCCATAAACAATGACAATAAAAGCCCCTGTTGGGCCACCTATTTGCACGCGGCTGCCACCAAAACTTGAGATGATAATACCTGCAATAATAGCCGTTACAATCCCTTTTTCCGGAGACACACCAGAAGCAATGGCAAAAGCAATGGCAAGCGGAAGGGCTACGATTCCCACGATAACCCCAGAAAGTGCATCCCTTACAACAGTCTCTTTAGAAATGCCTTCTTTTATAAGAGAAAACAATTTGGGAATAAATTCTTTTTTCATGGTGTCATAAAACAACCCAAATACTAGCAATATTCAGATTATTGAAGTTTAAAATAGCCAATCACGAAGTTAATTATTTTTTTTAAGTGCATGACAAAAAACCAACTATATTCAGAGGTCGGTTTGATTAATGATTAATGATGGGTGATGAATGATTCGTGATGAATGATGGATGATGAATGATTAGTGATGAATGATGGGTGATGAATGTACGTCCCTGAACTGAACACTGAACACTGAACACTGAATACTGAACACTGTACACTAGAGGTTAGAAAGATGTTTTTTAAACGACAAGCCTTCCTTTCACTTTTCACGTCTCACGTCTCACGCTTCAACTCTTAAACGCTTCAACGACAAACAATTCAACGATTTGCCTTTCACGTCTCCCGTCTCCCGTCTCACGTCTCAAGTCTCACGTCTCACCACTCCCGAAGTTTGTTCAAAGCCTCTTGCGCTTCCAGTTCCTTTTGGGGAATCACTTTTAAAAAAGACGGGTGTTGCTCTATGGAGTATTCAATACGTTTTACAATATCGTCGGTAGATTCATTCTCATAATCAATAACCAATGGCTCTTTTATTTCCATGGATTGCAGAATGTTTTTCTTTTTAATACGCAAGCCTTTTTTATCAAACGATCTTCTAAACCCATCAATAACAATAGGTACGACCACGGGTTTGTAACGTTTTATAATATGGGCAGTTCCTTTTCTAATCGGTTTAAAGGGCGTTGTGGTACCTTGCGGAAAGGTAATAACCCAACCATCGTCCAAAGCTTTACCGATACTGGAAATATCGCTCATCTTTACTTGGCGGTTGACATCCTGTCCCTCGGCCCTCCATGTACGCTCAATACTAATAGAACCCACATAGGCTAAAATTTTAGGCAGCAACCCTGCTTTCATGGTTTCTTTGGCTGCCACGTAATAGATATTCAGTTTTGGGTTCCACAAATATCCTACGTTTTTAATGGAATCCGTACGCCCACTTAAACTGGCATTAAACACATGGAACATCGCCACGACATCGGCAAAATAAGTTTGGTGATTGGAAATAAACAGAACGTTTTTGTCCGGTAGGTTTTTAATAATTTCTGAGCCCTCAATTTGGAGCTCATTAAATCCTCGGAAGCGCCTGTGTGTAAGCGCCCCTAAAATTCTAATAAGCCACTTTTTTATAAAAAGGATATGGCCGAATGGATTTCTTTTAAACAATCCCATAAATCACACGTCAATATTGGTTAGATATTACAAATGTAATAAATCTATAAACTACATAAGTTGTTTTAACAAGTCTTTTATCTCGCTTAACATCATGGCAGTTGCACCCCAAACCACATAATTATTGAGCTTGAACGCAGGCACCTCTACATCAACACTATACGATGTGTTCACTCTTTGGGTAATGATATTGGCATCGTCCAAAAAATGACTCAAAGCGACTTCAATAATGGCTTCCACCTCATCGTCTTGCTTAACAAACTGCGGTGTTTCCTTTGAAATCCCTATAAAGGGGTGCACATAAAAGTTACTCGGCGGAATGTAAACTTCAGATAATCCTCTTAACACTTCCACCTGTTGTATGGGGACGCCTACTTCCTCATAAGTTTCCCTTATGGCGGCAGCTTCCAATGACACGTCGTGTGCTTCCAATTTCCCGCCAGGAAACCCAACCTGTGCCGAATGGACGCCATGGTAGGTTTTCCTAAGAATTAAAACCAAGTGCGCCTCCTGATTGGTATTAGGGTAAAATAAAGCCAATACCCCTGCCCTTCTCGCTGTTTTTATAGCCTCCTCTTGTTGTTTTAACAGTTCCTGCCTAAAAGGAGGCACCATTTTAAACTGAGATGCTTGGGCTGGTAGCGGTATATTTTTTATTTTTGAAAGCGCTATTAAAAAATCATCAAAATTCATTCTATGAAACTTGTATTGCTATTATCTGTTTTCGTTTTATTTCTAAATTGTGAAGATAAGCAAAGTAAAAAGAAAATAAATCCTGAAAAAGAAATAACAACCGTTGCTAAAGAGGAAGGGCTTACTGGCGATGAAGACACGACCGATATTACAAACCGTGCCTTCCCCAAGCTAAACTCTAAAAATGCCATGGAGTTCTTTCTGCAATACGACAAAGTGCATAAAGAAAACAAAGTGCGTTTAACAACCGACTTTGGGACTATTGATATTTTGTTGTTTAATGAAACCAAGTTCCACCGTTCGAACTTTATCTTTTTAACCAAGCAGAAGTACTTTAACGGCACCCAATTTTATAGAGTCATTGATAATTTTATGGTACAGGCAGGAAATAGCGATGATAGAAAAACCTCCAACAAACGTACCTATATAGGCAAATATTTATTGCCACCAGACACCAAACGTGGGTTTAAACACGACAGAGGCGTTGTATCGATGCCCAGTAGCGACATAGACAATCCGCATAAACTGGCATCACCCTATGAGTTTTTTATAGTGCAGCAACAAGGTGGCGCCCACTTTTTAGATGGTGATTACACTATTTTCGGAAAAGTAACCAGTGGGATGGACGTCGTAGATAAAATCGCAGCCGTTGAAACCGATGACGCCGATTGGCCCCTACGCAATGTTTATATTAGGAAGGTGGAGATTGTTGAGTGATGGGTGATGGGTGCTGGGTGTTGGTTGATGGGGGTTGGGTTTTGGGTTCAGTGTTCAGTATTCGGTGTTCAGTATTCGGTGTTCAGTGTTCAGGGTTCAGGGTTCAGCTCAATTCTGAATTCTAAATCATCAATCGTTAATCGTTAATCGTTAATCGTTAATCAAAAAATAGGCAGCTTATCGTTTTAAAACATCTTTCTAACCAGTCTAACAATCTAACCTTCCAACAATCTAACCTTCCAACTTTCCAACTTTCCAACCTTCTAACCAACAGCTTAATTTTATCAAAAAAAACTTAATTTTACTCAACTCAAGTACAGTTCAATATTTAAATTATATTCATTGCATATATCACTCATTAAATAACTAAAAACATGCGGATTCCATTCAATCAAATGCAGGATGTATTATACAAACTGTTCGTAAAATATAAGTTTACCGAAGATAAAGCTAAATTAATGGCTAAGGTATATGCTGAAAGCACGCTATCTGGTGTAAATTCCCATGGAATAAATCGGATCCCTTCCTTTATTGAATATATAGAAAATGGTCTGGTAAAAGTGGATGCTGAGGCCGAAAAGGTGGAAAGTTTTGGCAGTATTGAACGTTGGGATGGTCATTTTGGACCTGGCATTATCAATGCCACAAAATGTACAAATAGAGCAGTAGAATTGGCAAAACACAATGGAATGGGACTTGTAGCATTACGAAATACAAACCACTGGATGAGGGGTGGAACTTATGGAGCCCAAGCAGCTGATGCCAATTGTATTTCTATTCTATTTACAAATACACAACCCAATATGCCTCCTTGGGGCGGGAAAGACAGTCGGATTGGCAATAACCCATTTATTGTATCAATACCTAGGGAACAAGGACATATTGTATTGGATATGGCGATTTCACAATTTGCATTTGGAAAGATTAACGACTACAAACTAAAAGGCGAAAAGCTCCCTTATTTTGGTGGCTGGGATGATAACAACGAACTTTCTAATGATCCTGAAAAAATATTATTGAAGGAACGAGGATTACCTATTGGGTATTGGAAAGGTTCTGCGCTTTCAATAATTTTGGATATGTTGGCTACTTTATTATCGGCAGGAAACTCAACCTATAAAATAGGTTTAAAAGAATTTGAAACGGGAATTTCGCAAGTATATCTCTGTATTTACCCAGAAATTTTTAACGATAAAAATTTACAGCAAAAACTCATTAGTGAAATTATTGATTATACCCATGATGTGGAACCTATGACTCCTGGAGATAGAACTTACTATCCCGGGGAACGGAGCAGCTTAACCAAAGCTAAGAACTTAAAATTGGGCATCCCTGTAAACGAGGGTATTTGGCAAAAAATAATAGCCCTGTCTATATAATGCTAATCCTTATACAAACTAGGCAAACTAATTTTAAACTTAACAGCTATCAAGCGCACCGCAATAACGACCGAACCGGAAATGACGAACACGATATTATTATCTATAGGCAATTCCCTAAGTAAAAAATAGGTTACCCCTCCTAAAATACAGGCGGTGGCGTACACTTCTTTTCTAAAGATAACGGGGATTTCATTACAAAGAATATCCCTAATAACCCCACCAAAACAAGCGGTAATAGTGCCTAAAGCAATACAAAGAATGGGATGCAAACCAATGGCCAAGCCTTTTTCTATACCCACAACGGTATATAAGCCAATACCAATGGTATCAAACAAAAACAAGGAAACCCTTAAATAATCAAGGCGTTTTCTGAATATGATGGAAAAAATGGTGGCTGCTATAATGACATAAACATAAATCATGTTTTCCATCCATGTTACCGGCGTTTGCCCTATAAGAACATCCCTTAAAGTTCCGCCGCCAACCGACGTTACAAAAGCTATGATAAATACGCCAAATACGTCCATTCTTTTTTCCAGTGCCACTAATACCCCGGAAATGGAAAAAGCAAAGGTTCCGAGTACTTCTATAATTTGAAAAAACATCATGATTTAGGTGTTGGTTGATGGTTGTTGGTTGTTGGTTTTTGGTTTTTGGTTTTAGTATATTACAAAAATTCAAATATATTCAGATGTCAGGCTGAGCTTGTCGAAGTCCTAATTTTAAAATATCATGGGGTTGGATTCAAGGTTCTGGTAAAATTCTGAATTCTGAATCAGCAACTTTCTAACCTTCTAACTTTCTAACCTTCTAACTATCTAACTATCTAACCAGTCTAACAATCTAACCTCTTGGGTTCAAGGTTCTGGGTTTTGGGTTTTTCAATTCCACATTCTTAATCCATAATTCTGAATTCTGAATTCTAAATCATCAATCGTTAATCGTCAAGGTTTTGGGTTCTGGTGAATTGTGAAAGGTGAAGCGTAAAAGAAGGGGCTTGTCATTTTTACAAAAACATCCTTCCAACTTTCCAACTTTCCAACTTTCTAACTTTCTAACAATCTAACTGTCTAACCTTCTATTATTCTATTTTCTCTATTCTATTTTCTGAATTCTATTTTCTGAATTCTATTTTCTCTATTCTGAATCATCAATCGTCAATCGTTAATCGTAAATCGTTAATCAAGAAAGAGGCATCTTATCATTTTTAAACATCTTTCTAACCTGTCTAACAATCTAACAATCTAACTATCTAACCTTCTAACAATCTAACCTTCAATGTTCTATTTTCTCTATTCTATTTTCTCTATTCTGAATTCTGAATCATCAATCGTTAATCGTCAAGGTTTTGGGTTCTGGTGAATTGTGAAAGGTGAAGCGTAAAAGAAGGGGCTTGTCATTTTTACAAAAACATCCTTCCAACATTCCAACATTCCAACTTTCCAACTTTCCAACTTTCCAACTTTCCAACTTTCCAACTTTCTAACTTTCTAACAATCTAACTATCTAACCTTCTATTATTCTATTTTCTCTATTCTGAATTCTGAATCATCAATCGTCAATCGTAAATCGTTAAGGTTCTTGATTCAAGGTTTTGGGTTTTGGGTAAAAGTAATTTAATTTAAAGACCCTTCGACTGCGCTCAGGGTAAGCGATTCACACACTTTTTGCTTAGGCAAAAAGTGGTTCTCTGCTTACATATTCTGCGTATAATAATTATAATCCTTTAAAATAGTGTTCAAAAAATCGATATCGTATAAACTAGATTCAATGTTGAGTACGCTGGCTACTTTATTCCTTAATAAGGTAAGCGTTTTAAAATCATTGTTCTTTTTCGAAATGGTAAATGCCTCCTTTATAATGCGTACATCTTTATCCGTAAGCTGGGTCACATTCGTAAAAACAGGTTGGTAATCTACTTCAATATCCTCTAAAATGGTACTGGTAATTTTATGTTTCTTCTTGACGCTAATCACAACGGTTCCTGCTGCGGCATCACCAACACGCTGTTTTTTATCTGATAATAGAATGCTTAAAACACCAATGGAAGCAAAAAACATCCAAATATCCACAATACGTAACATCCACCTAACAAGCAAATTATACCATTGGGTCGGTGCGCCATCCAGACGAACCACTTTTATTTTTAGTATCATCTTACCAATGGTTTGTCCGCTAAAAAGAATGTGGCATAACAACGAGTAAAAAAGTGCCGGCAACATGAACAACCCTAGAAAACCCCGTCTGGTCCAATCGTCCGTATCGAATATCTCAGAAAGTGTTACCAAGTTTTCCATGATGGTTATATAGGTCAATAAAATAAGACCATCAATTAAGAAAGCTACCAAACGCTCACCTAAACCAATTAATTTGTAATCTAAATTAACATTTTGTGCTGTGTTAATTGCTAAATTGCTCATTGAAATGTATATTCGTTTCTAATTAAAATAGTTTTATGCGCGAAGCATCTTTCGTAAAGCAAAATAAGGAAAAATGGCTGGTTTTTGAAAACGCATTACACAATAATGCAAAAATAAATCCGGACGACTTGGCCTCTTACTACATTCACCTCACTAACGATCTGGCTTATGCACAAACATATTACCCAGAAAGTAAGACCTTGCTGTACTTAAACTCACTGGCATCAGAAGCACATCAAAAAATTTATATTACCAAAAGAGAATCGAAAAACAAGATTGTTTCTTTTTGGAAATATGAGTTTCCGCTCTTCTTCATAAACTATCAAAAAACATTACTGTACACCTTTTTAATATTTATGGCTGCCGTTGGTATTGGTACTATTTCAACTCTAAATGACGATTCGTTTGTGCGACTAATATTAGGTGATGGTTACGTCAACATGACTATTGAAAACATTGAAAAGGGCGAACCCATGGCGGTTTATAAAAGTGGCAGCAATATTGGGTCGTTTTTAGGCATTACCATAAACAATATCCGCGTTGCTATTATTGCGTTTGCGTTTGGGGTCCTGTTTAGTGTGGGTACTATTTACATTCTTTTTAGCAATGGTATTATGTTGGGCGCTTTTATTACCT
Source organism: Mariniflexile sp. TRM1-10 (assembly GCF_003425985.1). NCBI lineage: Bacteria > Pseudomonadati > Bacteroidota > Flavobacteriia > Flavobacteriales > Flavobacteriaceae > Mariniflexile > Mariniflexile rhizosphaerae. Next base: position 2,944,549 of record NZ_CP022985.1, on the reverse strand, counting down.
TCTTTTACAATTATGGTATTTTAGAAAAAACATCGACCATTTGGTTACATGGCACTATTGAGATTTCGGTGATTGTGATTGCCGGTTGTGCCGGTTTGGTAATGGGAAACAGCTTTTTGTTCCCGAAAACCTATTCCAGACGTGTGGCATTTACCAAAGGCGCTAAAGACGGATTAAAGATTGTGGTAAGCACCATACCGTTTTTTATAATTGCAGGTTTTATTGAAGGGTTTATTACCCGATATGGCGAACAAATGCCCGCCTTTTTATCGTACGGCATTATAGCGTGCTCGTTATTTTTAATTGTATTTTATTATATTATTTACCCCATAAAGCTGAACAACGCTTATCAATCTGAGTTAAAAAAATGAACAAACCCTATATAGAATTACGTAACCGAAACGACTTTGGCGATACCATAAACACCTATTTTCTGTTTCTTAAATACAACTTTAAAGAATATACCAGTTTGTACTTACGCTATAACGCCATAAGCATCATCCTTGTTATTATTGCGTCTTATTTATTGGTTACAGGCTTTATGGGATTTGCCAGTAGGGATTTTAGATTTGGAATGAACAACGATGGCGACCATACCATGTATTTAATTGCCGGTGCCATTGTTTTGGCACTCATTTTATTTGTTACAGCACTTATAAATTATAGTTTTTCAAGTTCGTATATGGCTGAATATGTGAATAGCACAGGCCATGTGGAATCAAAAAATGTGTGGCAAAACATTCAAAGAAATTTAGGGCCTATTATATTGTTTATCTTATTAGGCATTGGCCTTTATATTGGCTATTTGATAGTATCCGTTATTTTCGCTTTCATTCCCTTGATAGGGATGTTAATTCAATACGGACTTAGTTTTCTATTGACTGCTTTTTTCGGGTTGACATTTATGGCTATTTTTTCAGAAAACAAAGGCTTGGGCCATGCCCTATCCGAAGGTTGGTCGTTTACATTTTCCAGCTTTGGAAAAGTGATTCTTTACGGATTGGTAATAGGTATTTTAAATATGATGATTACCATGTTAATCATTTCCATTCCTGGTTTTATAATCGGGATTTACGTTTACTTTTCAATAGAAAGCCATGTCGATTTAGTCACGAGCGTTTTTGCAAATGTGGTATTCACTTTGGGCTTTGCCATGTTTTTATTGGCATTTATTTATTCGCAAGCCTTATCACAAGTAGCTTACAGCGTATTGTATTACAATATATTTGAAGAAAAAAACAATGTGTTTTTAAGAAACAAAATCGAACAAATTGGTGTTAATGAATAAAAAGAAATACCAGCATTCGTTAGTGTCTTTTGGCTTGCTTCTTAGCTATGGCTCCTGTTTTTCGCAGGATAGCATTCAAAAAGATGCTTCAAACATTAAAGTCACTTACTTTAAAGACGCCATAAAGGAACGCTATAAAGGTGATGATTTCAACTATTCGATAAATGATACGGGGGGTGTCAATTTGTTACAACGCATCTTACAGAAATTTTTTGGCTGGCTAAGTGATATTTTTGGCGTTGATATCGATTTCATCAACTACAAAACCTTAGAGTACATTGTGTATGGGTTTTTGGGCGTGGCCGTACTCTATTTAATCATTAAGTTTTTAATGCAGTCACCTATAAATTCGGTTTTTAAGACTGAATCGCAAGACATTAACGACTTTCAATATATTGAAGAAAACATTAAAGATGTTAATTTCGACCATTTAATTGAAGCCGCTTTAAAAGACAACAACTACCGTTTGGCAACCCGCTATTTGTATCTAAAATCCTTAAAATTGCTTACCAATAAAAACATTATTGAATGGCATTACGATAAAACGAACAGCGATTACATCAACGAAATTAAAGACGAAAAGACCAAGTTGGTTTTTAAGCGTATTTCCTATTTATACGATTATGTTTGGTACGGTGAATTCCCTATAGATGAAGCTATTTACTCAAAAAACCAATCTGATTTTGATAAACTAAACACCCTGCAACATGGATAAACGATCTAAAATAGCATTATATGCCATTGGAGCTGTTATCGTGTTGATGATGATTGCAGAAGTAACCAAACCTAAAGCATTAAACTGGCGCGACTCTTATACTGCTGCCGATAAAATTCCTTTAGGCTGTTATGTGTTTTTTAATGAATTAAAGGAGGTCTCCAACAAACCTATAAAAGTTTCAACCAAAACCGTCTTTGAAGCCTTAAAAGATATTGAAGCTGATAAAAAAACGGTCAGCCTATATATAAACAATGGGGTTTCGTTCGATAAGCAAGACGCCGAATCACTCATTAAATATGTAGAAAACGGCAATTCAGTATTTATAAGCACCACCCATATGTATGGTGTTTTAAGTGATACGTTGAATATTAGAATAGGAACAGATTATTATAATTTCTTCAAAAAACCCTCTCTAAATAGTTTTACCAGTCCCCATTTAAAAACCAACGAACGCCACTTTAAAGACGTCATTGAAAACAGCTTTTTCATTAGCCTAGACACTTTAAATGCGATCGCTTTAGGCACCACCAAAGTTGAAAAAACCGAAAAAATCATTAACGATACCATTCCAGATACCAATATCAACTATATAAAAGTACCTTTTGGAAGCAATAACGGTGCCTTTTACGTGCACACCAATCCGTTTGCGTTTAGCAATTACCACATGTTAAACGGCAACGAAGCCTATGCTGCCACCGTGCTATCCTTTTTACCTAAGCACCAAATTATTTGGGACAACTATTATAAAAGCGGTCGCAAGGTTATTACAAGTCCGTTGCGCTTCATTCTCCAAAACCAAGCATTAAAATGGGCATTTTATATCACTATGATATCGTTAATTTTATTTGTTATTTTTAGAGGAAAACGTACCCAACGTATTATTCCGGTTGTAGAACCTTTAAAAAATGCCACATTGGATTTCACCAGGACTATTGGCGATTTGTATTACCAACATGGCGATTTCACCAATATCATCACTAACAAAATTCAGTATTTCCTAGAACAAATACGCTCTAAATATTACTTAGACACGAATGAATTAAACGAAGGTTTTATTTCGAAACTGGCCATTAAATCGTCCAACAAAAAAGAAGATACCAAGGCCTTAATAAACTATATTGTGTATTTAAAATCGAAACCCAATCACACAGAAGCCGATTTAATTCAACTTAACAAACTCATAGAATCATTCACAAAAAGCAAGATATAATGGAAGAACACACCCCTGAAAGCCAAGATGTAAATTTTGAAAGCAGACTCGATTTAAAACCGCTACAAGAACATGTAGAAGCTATAAAAAAAGAAATCGGTAAAATAATAGTTGGGCAAAACGATATGATTGAATTGCTCATAATTTCACTGCTTTCAAACGGACATACCCTCATTGAAGGTGTGCCTGGGGTTGCCAAAACCATTACCGCAAAACTATTGGCAAAAACCTTGTCGGTCAATTTTAGTCGCATCCAATTCACCCCCGATTTAATGCCAAGCGATATTTTAGGAACCTCCATTTTTAATGTAAAAACCAATGAGTTTGAATATAAAAAAGGGCCTATTTTTTCGAATATCATTTTAATTGATGAAATAAACCGTGCCCCTGCAAAAACACAAGCAGCGCTTTTTGAGGTTATGGCTGAACGTCAAATTACTATGGATGGCACCAAATACATCATGGAACCGCCTTTTTTAGTATTTGCTACCCAAAACCCTATTGAACAAGAAGGCACCTACCGATTGCCCGAAGCACAACTGGACCGTTTTCTTTTTAAAATAGATGTGGATTATCCAACGCTTGAAAACGAGATTCAAATTTTAATGGAAAACCACCAACGACAAGATGTATTGGATTTTAATGCCGTTGTTCCTGTTTTAAACGCGCAGCAAATTGCACACTATCAAAGCCTAATCAAACAGATTATAGTTGAAAACCATTTAATAACCTACATCGCTTCCATAATAAACAACACACGCACCAATGCTAATTTATATTTGGGTGCTTCACCACGTGCTTCTATTGCCATACTAAATGCTGCCAAATCGAATGCTGCTATTTATGGAAGGGATTTTGTAACGCCCGACGATATTAAACGCTGTACCAAAGCTGTTTTAAAGCACCGTTTGGTATTAACCCCAGAACGCGAAATGGAAGGTTTTACGGTTGAAAAAGTAGTCAATCAAATTTTAGAAACCATTGAAGTTCCTCGATAATTGATTTTGAATAGCCACTGATACACGGATTTACTTGATTGAAAAGGTGTGGGTTTTGGGGTTAGATGATAGTTGAATATAATCAATCCACACCAAGAAAAGTCATCATAAAAGCACGCTGTACGGGTTATTTTTATATATTTGTACGTACAATATATTATTTATTATGGACACTAAATTGACTTTAAAACTTAATCAAAGGGTTATTGAGAAAGCAAAAGAATATGCTTCCAATAAAAAAGTAAGCCTTTCTCGCATTGTAGAAGCCTATTTACAATCCCTGACATCGGAAAATGACACTTCGGAGTTTCAGATTTCACCTTTTGTAAAAAGTATTGCTACAGGAACTGAAATCCCAACAGATTTGGACTATAAAAAAGAGTATGCCGATTATTTAATAAAAAAACATAAATGATTAAAAGGATTTTTATAGACACCAATGTCATGCTGGACTTTTTAGGGGAACGAAAACCTTTTTATGAACCGATTGCGAAAATCGCCACTTTGGCAGAAAAGGAAAAATTAACCATGGTCGTTTCCCCGCTTTCATTCGCAACAGTAAACTATTTCCTTTCAAAATTTGAGAGCCCAGAAATTTCAAGAGAAAAACTACGCAAGTTCAAAATAATAAGCGAAATATGTTCTCTTGATGAACAAACGGTTGAAAAGGGGCTGAATGCATCAATGAAAGATTTTGAAGATGCTTTACAGTATTTTAGTGCTACCGAATCGGACTGCGAGATTATAATAACAAGGAATGGAAAGGATTTTAAAAAATCATTAATCCCAGTAATGACAGCAGATGAATTCTTAAAAAGTTTGACTAAAAAATGAGCCAAATAGATGAAACATCCATGAGAACCACATTCATACACACGAGGATGATTATTCAGGGGGTTATGGAATAGAGAAATAGAGAATAGAATCAAGAGCCAAGAATCAAGAGCCTTGAAGCTTTGCAACTTTGCAACTTTGAAACTTTGAAACTTTAAAAACAAATACAAACAGATGAAACAACTTTTTAAAAACAGCTACTTAAATGCACGCTTTTTCACAGGCATTGGTGTGCTTGTTTTTCTGTTCATTATGTCCTATATTTTTTCGGGGTTATTGGTTATTGCCCAAATGCTGTTTTTTGTTTTTGTAGGCTTATTAATTGTTGACTTCATCTTACTATTCAAACAAAAGGGGATTTCAGCTTCACGACTCTTACCCGAAAAACTGAGCAATGGTGATGACAATCCTATTGAAATTACATTAAAAAACAACTACAATTTTACATGTAGCATAAAACTTATTGATGAATTGCCATTTCAATACCAAAAGCGCGACTTTGAGATTGACACCAAATTAGCAAAACAAACCCATAAAAAAATAACCTACACCTTACGTCCTTTAGAGCGTGGTGAGTACTATTTCGGTAATTTAAACCTGTACGCTTGCAGCCCAATTAGTTTAATTTCAAGACGTTTTCAATTTGGTAAAGATGCCATGGTTCCTAATTACCCATCGTTTTTACAATTAAAAAAATACATGCTTTTGGCTTTTTCGAACAAGATTTTTGAATACGGTTTGAAAAAGATACGTCGCATTGGCCATACCATGGAATTTGAGCAAATCAAAGACTATGTGCAAGGTGACGATTTAAGAAACATTAACTGGAAAGCCACCGCAAAAAGCAACATGTTGATGGTGAACCAGTACCAAGACGAACGCTCACAACCTGTTTACAGTGTAATTGATAAAGGCAGGGTGATGAAAATGCCTTTTGAAGGCTTGAGTTTGTTAGATTATGCCATTAACGCATCTCTGGTTATTAGCAATGTGGCTTTAAAAAAACAGGATAAAGCAGGCATTTTTTCGTTTTCCAGAAAAGTTGAAAATCGCGTAGTTGCCGAACGCAGACCATCGCAAATGAATACCATTCTCGAGATGCTGTATAATTTAAATACCGATTTTGTGGAATCGGATTTTTCAAGGCTATATATTGATGTAAAACGGAATTTGAATCAGCGAAGTTTACTGTTATTATACACCAATTTTGAAACCTTAGATGCTCTGTATAGGCAACTGCCCTATTTAAAAGCCATTGCTAAAAGTCATTTATTGGTAGTCATATTTTTTGAAAACACCGAGTTGCAAAAACTCACCCAAAAGAGTACGACAAATACTTTTGAAATATTTGAAAAAACCATTGCTGAAAAGTTTATTTACGAGAAAAAAATAATTGTAAACGAACTCCAAAAACATGGTATCCAAAGTATATTAACGGCACCAGAACATTTAACCATCAATACCATCAACAAATATTTAGAAATAAAAGCAAGAGGGCTTCTTTAAAAAAGTTCAGAGTTATGAGTTATGAGTTATGAGTTCAGAGTTATGTAACTAAAGAACAAACTCTTTAACTCATAACTCATAACTTTTTTTATACCGTTTCGCTTAACCAAGCTTTCATCATCCAAATGGTTTTTTCCTGTTCCGTTATAAAATCACTCATCATAGAGTTTGTTCCTTCATCGTTAGCATCATTCGATTTATCTAAAATGGCACGCTCAATTTTCAATAATTCCGTCAAAGAATCAACTATAAGAGTTACCGCCTTTTCATCTTGCGATATGTTTTTTCCAACTGGCACTTGTGCGTTTTCAATATAATCCTTAAAGGTATGAAGCGGCGTTTCCCCCAATGTTAATATGCGTTCCGCAATTAAATCTACTTTCATATTCGCATCAGTGTATAATTCTTCAAACTTCACGTGCAAATCAAAAAATCGCTTCCCTTTGATGTTCCAATGTATCCCGCGCAAATTTTGATAATATATTTGAAAATTCGCTAACAAATTATTTAGATCCTTTGCTAAATCTTTGGTCTTTTCAATATCTAATCCAATACTATTCAATATCATAACTATCTCGTTTTATTATACTACAAATTTAATCTATAATTAACAGTCAGATCAATAAGTTTTATTGATAGTTTTTATATTTTTATAGGCTAAATTTATATCCATGACAATTACACAATTATACTATGTTTTGGCTGTAGCCGAAAATCAAAACTTCACAAAAGCAGCAGAAAAATGTTTTGTTACCCAACCGACTCTAAGCATGCAAATACAAAAGCTGGAAGAGGAACTTGATATTCAAATTTTTGACAGAAGTAAAAAACCCATAGAATTAACAGATGTTGGTAGAAAAATAGTAACCCAAGCCAGAAATATTGTAAACGAATCGTATAGAATACAAGACATTGTAGATCAACAAAAAGGTTTTATAGGTGGTGAATTTAAATTGGGCATTATTCCAACCATCATGCCAACATTACTCCCCATGTTTTTAAAGAATTTCATAAAAAAACACCCCAAGATAAAGCTTAAAATAGAAGAATTAACAACCGAAGAAATTATTGATCGCCTAAAAGACGGTCATTTGGACGCAGCCATTGCTGCAACACCTTTAGAGGACGAAAACATAAAAGAGCGCGTTCTTTATTTTGAACCTTTTGTAAGTTATATTCCTAAAGGTCATAGACTTCATTCGAATAAAAAAATTGATGTGGCCGATTTAGATATAAACGACATGCTACTACTTGAAGACGGGCATTGTTTTAGAGACGGTGTGCTTAATCTATGCAAAGCCTTTAAAGATAATTCGGACGAAGTATTTCAACTAGAAAGTGGCAGTATTGAAACATTGATAAAATTATCGAACGAAGGTTTGGGTATGACGCTACTTCCCTATTTGCACACTTTGGATATTAATGATAGGGAAAAAGAAAACCTGCATTATTTTAATGAGCCTTCACCAGCTAGAGAAGTGAGTTTAATTTATCATAAAAGTGAATTAAAAATGCAAATTATTGAAGCCCTACAAGATGTTATATCGGGCGTCGTGCGTGGTGCTATTGCTTTTCAAGATGTAAAAATTATAAGTCCGTTAGCCCAAAAACAAAAAAGGGTCACTATATAGCGACCCTTTTTTGTGGTTTTAAATAAATTAAACATTGATTTAGTTCTGGGTTTTGCTGTACAAGAGAAAGAATAAATAATTTAAGCTCTTCCAACTCATGAGGCAATAATCGTTGTACTGCCTTTTGTACTTCTTTGCAAAACAATGATGCATCAAAACTAACTTTTTTAAGTACAGTTTTGGTATAATCAAGCATTGCTCTTGCCATAGTTTTATTAAGGTTTAGGTTTGTGATAAAAGTAGATTTTTTTAATAAGCTCCTATTTTTAATTCAACTTTTAAATTTAGTAAAAAAAAATAAGTTTTTTTAAGTTTTAATTAAAATTAACGTTTTAATATTTTTAAAAAAGCTTGACTATATTCAAATCCAACAAAACCAGTTTGTAATGCTATTTAAAAAATTTAAGGCTTTTAGTAAGTAATTTAATCATTTTAGTAAGTAAATATTTTAAAGAATAGCACTAAACTTGTAATTTAGCAGCGTTAAGTTTCTCTAATTTATAAATTGCTAACATAACAGTATTGTCTCTCAACTTTCAATGTCTCTCACACAATGAATATTTTTAAATTATTTTCCATTTTCCTTATTGTCCTTTTTTTTAATAATACGTATTCGCAAACAGGTCCTGGTGGTATTGGAAGTGCTACCAATAATGAGTTATGGCTTATAGCTGAAAAAAATGTATTTACGGATGCTGGAACGCTTTCTGGAGCTGATGGCGATTTAATATTGCAATGGAATGACAATTCCGGTAATGCTAATAATGCTACAACAACAAGCTCAAGGAGACCAATACTAAACACTAATAATTTAAATGGGTATGCAACTTTAAACTTCGATGGTATTGACGATCGTATGCTTTCTAGTTTAACAAATGGAACAAGCTCACAATTAACCATATTTGTTGTTGCCAAATTCAACTCTTACATAAATGATAATGATGGTGTTATTCAAGGCTCTCCTTCTGGACAAGCCTTTACTGCAACTACAAATATGAAATCGGTTGGAATGTGGGTAAACAAAGCAAGTGGTAAACTATGGGGAAGAGGTGTTGAATCCAGTGGAAACCAAAGAAGTCTCCCACAGAGCACAACACTAACTCCAGGACAATGCTATATTATAACCCAAGACTTTGATGGGAGTACTATTGGACAATATGTAAACTCTACATTATCTTCTAACATATCATATAATAATACATTGCAAAGTTGGACTGATTTTGGGATAGGTGAACAAGGAGATAAAAATATGAATGGTAATATTGCAGAGGTTATTGTTTTTAAAGAGCACTTAAATCAAGCAAAACGTACAATTATTGAAAATTATCTAGCCGCAAAATATGGACAATCATTAGCAAGTAATGATTTTTACACCAGAGACAACCCTGGTAATGGTGATTTTGACCATCATGTAGCGGGTATTGGGCAAGCATCCGATGGCTCAAACCATACAGAATCAAAGGGTACTGGCATTGTAAGAATAAGCGATCCGTCTTCATTAGCCAATGGAAGCTTTTTATTTTGGGGTGAAGAAACTAAAAACCCTACTTATACTTTTTCCACAAATACCAGCAATTACACAGAACAGTTAAACTCCAAATGGCGTGTAAGCAAAACTGGAGGCCATATAGAAACCGTAACCGTATCTTTTGATATTAGCGGCATCAACTTAACTGACAAACAAAGTTGTTCGCCTTTACAGTTGATTGTTGACAACAATAACAATTTCTCATCACCAACTATTTACCCTTTAACTATTTCAGGCTCAACAGCTACAGCGACCGGAGTTTCTTTTAACAACAATAATTATTTTACACTCCGCTATATAGATCAAATTGTTTGGGATGGCTCAAATTTTCACAATGGTGTTGGCTCTGGAAATGCTCCAAACAGTACTAATTTATGTTTAAAATTAACTGTAAAATCTGGAGGAGCCGCAACCTTAACTTTTGATGCCCATGTAAGGGAAGTTGAAGTTGAAACTGGAGCCATTTTAAATGTTGCCGACGGCGTGTTATTGGAAACAGAAGACCGAGTTGTTATAAATGGCACTTTAGATTTGCTGGGTGAAGCACAACTTATACAAAACCATACGGGAACTACTGCTAACTCTGGCAGTGGAAGTTTTAGAATTAAGCAACAAGGCACTACCAATCTATATAATTATAATTACTGGAGTGCTCCCGTAAATAGAGATGGTTTTTGGAGAATTGGTTATTTAGAAGATGCTACTGGAACCGTGAATTTTACGAGTGCATTAAACCCTAACCCTTCAACATCACCAATTACCTTAAGCAGTAGGTGGCTTTATGGTTTTAAAGGTCCCATTGGAGATTATAATGCTTGGGAAAAACTATCTCCAACAGCTAATTTATCGCCAGGGGTTGGTTTTACAATGAAAGGTTCTGGAGCCTCGACCACCGAACAAGAATTTGTTTTTAGGGGCATCCCTAATGATGGAGATTATACAATTTCTGTTACCGAAAATACCGAATTTTTAATAGGAAACCCATACCCTTCTACTTTAGATGCCAATCAATTTATTACAGATAATTTATCAGTTATTGATGGCTCGTTATATTTTTGGGAATCGTTCGCAACCAATAATAGTCATTATTTAGCTAATTACGAGGGAGGTTATGCCACTTACAATTTAATGATGCCCTTACCTGCAGTTGCCGATGCCTCCGGATTAACAAGTGGCAATGGTACTTCATCAAAGCCCGCACCCACACAATATATAAATATGGGACAAGGCTTTTTTACAACCATTTTAAATTCAGGTTCTTTGGTGTTTAATAATGCCCAACGCGGTTTTGCCCGTGAATCTGCAAACGAAACCATTTATTTTAAAACCAGCACTAAAAACAAACAAACTATAAATGAAGACAACAGACCTAAAATTTGGTTTTCGTTTACTGAACCAAAAGGCTATACAAAAATAATTGGGCTTGGCTACGATGAAAAAACTACTAACGGCTATGATAGAGGCTACGATGCCAAATCGTATGACAGCTTTAAAAATGACCTATATTGGGTATTAAATAATGAACGCTTGGTAATTCAAGCGTTACCAGAAATACATATTGAAGACCAATTGCCCCTAGGTATTAAAGTTTCGGATGCTGGTCTATATAAATTTTCGATTAGCAACATGGAAAATGTTCCCGATGATTTAAACATTTATTTAGTTGACAATATCCAAAACAACTATTACAACTTGAGAGATGGCGATGTGCAACTATTCTTAAATTCCGGAACAAAAAGCAATCAGTTTTCAATGGCGTTCAAAAATGAAAATTCATTAGGAACTATTTCCTTTGAACATAAAAACTTTTTCACATCATACAATAACAACAATAAAATATTGGCATTACACACAGAAGAATCTTTAGAAAATGTTCAAAGTCTAAAAATTTTCAACCTGGTTGGTCAAGAAGTTTTATCCATACATGCCCCTCAATCTTATTTAATTAATCTATCTCAACTTAACGATGGTGTTTATGTTCTTAAAGCTATTTCTAAAACTATAGAAAATGCCAAAAGCATTAAATTTGTTAAGTATTAGATAATATAAGTGTGTTTTTAATGAGGCTGTCTAAAAAGTCTAGTTCTATGTCATCCTATGTTTGCAAAAGGAAGTTCTTTTAATATTTTATAAATTTATTTCAACAGAAGAAAGAGAAAGATAAAAGCTAAATCTTGTCATTGGTCAATTAAGACTGTTCAATATGCTAGTTCCTTTCTCTCTCTGCTTTTGAACTTGGACAGTTCATTGGTCATAAAGACCGTATTTAGGATTGATAAGTCTCAAGCAGATTTCTTCCGTTTACTTTAATTTCCTTAAAAGCAAATGTATGAAAAAAAGCAAAAATTATGTTGGAATTGATATTTCAAAATTAACTTTTGATGTTGCTATTTGTAATTCTGAAAGCAAGTATAAGTATTTTAAATTTGCTAATAATCATGAAGGTTTTATTTTGTTTTCAGAACTTTTAAATGCATCAGAATCTATTTGCATAATGGAAGCTAGCGGTCCATACTATCTAAAGTTAGCTACTTTTTTATCAGAGAGTGGGATTGGTGTTTGTGTTGTAAATCCATTGATAGTCAGGAGGTTTTCTCAAATGCGAATGAGTCGGGCAAAAACAGATAGAAAAGATGCTATGCTAATTGCAGAATATGGAAAAACCGAACGACCAAATCTCTGGCAACCAGAAGCAGATTATGTTTTAGAGCTTAAGCAAATGCAGGCATATCTAGAACAATTGAATAAAAATAGAACAGGATATATAGTTCAAAGAGAAGCTTTTAATCAAAACCCTATAAAAAGTAAAACCCTTGAAAAAAGTATTAATTCTGTTTTAGAAACAATAGAACAAGAGATTAAACAAATTGAAAAAAGAATGGAGTTAATAATAAAAACCCATCATCAAGAAATGTTTAATCAACTAAAAAGCATTCCAGGAATGGGAGCTAAAACATCTTTGTTTTTGATTGTAATATCAGGAGGATTTAGCAAGTTTAAGAATCATAAACAACTTGCTTCTTATGTTGGAATATCACCAAGAATATTTGAATCTGGAACAAGTGTAAAGGGTAGATCGAAAATTTGTAAAATGGGAATGAGTAAAATAAGAGCTATGCTGTATGTTTGTGCATGGTCAGCAAAAAAATGTAACAAAACCTGTAAAGAATTATATGACAGGTTAGTAGAAAAAGGGAAATCAAAAAAGCTTGCATTAATTGCAGTTGTAAACAAACTATTAAAACAAGCTTTTGCTATTGCAACAAAAAAAGAATATTATTCAGTAAAAATTAACTAAAATAAATTTGGAAATAAACACAGTTCATATTGAGCACTTCGACAAGCTCAGCACAGGCTTTGTCGAAATATTTTAACTTACTGGTAATCAATATCGGTTTCGACAAGCTACCATTGACGTATTTGCTAAACCGCTGTTTTATAGCTAATTGACAAACCAAGTTCTCTTGCCATTTTCATAATGTTCTTTTGTTTATTAAACAAGATCTTCTCCTCATAATCTTTGATTCCCTTCTCTACATATGACAGTCCTTTAACAAATAGCTTCCAATAGAGCTCTGCCAGTTTTCTTGCCATTGCCTTTATTGCCGGTGATGCCCCTTTCTTTGCCCTTATCTTTCTGCCAAAAGCACCCAATGCAATTTTCTTGCTGTTGAGCAGGCTCGTGGCCGCTTGCTTAAATATCAGGCCGGCCTTTGGTTGTCCTTTAGCCTTATAGTTTTTTTTCATCTTGCCCGAATGGTGCTGTTTTGGCGCCAGTCCCAACCAGGAAGTAAAATGCTTTTCTGTTTTCCATTTATGTAAATCAGTCCCTATTTCCGATAGGAGCTGCATCCAATTATAATCTGTTATACCGGGTAGGACCGTAGCATCTTTGCCTTCAAATATTTGCAATAGATAACGGTCCATTCCTTCTATATTTGGTTTGTGGTGCCTCACGTTTTTTCGTGGAGTTGCCTTATTTGATACTTTAGGCCGGTTTGCCCCCATCTTTTTAAGGACTTCTTCCATTTTCAGATCACAACCGGCAATTTGTTGTTGATAAAAATCATAGCACACCACTGCTTGGCCCAAAGCAAATAGCCCTGCTTCATTGTAGTGCCCTTTCAAGGATTTAAGGATCAGTTCCTTTTTTGTTTTCAACACACTCCCATGGCATAGCTTTACCAAAACCCCGGGATCCCTTTCGCCCTTTAAGATCGCCCTGATTATTTTCAATCCACTTACCCCGTGAACTTGGTCCAGAACTTCTTTTAGCCGAACGTTCATCAGGGTCAGTGCTTTTTGCATATGGTTAATATGCATAGCAGCACTACGGATGTGATCTTCGCGCAGGCGTTGATAGCTCCTTAGTTCATGTACCAGTTCATCTGCAACAAAACAACGGTTCAACAAACCATAGCTGTGCAATTGCTGTATCCATTGACAGTCCTTTACATCGGTCTTTCTGCCTGGAACTTGTTTTGTGCTCCTGCCATCCACCAACCATACATCGATGCCTCTTGCCTTCAATATATCATAGAGGATGACCCAATACACTCCCGTGGCTTCCATGGCCACTGAGGTTACATTGTTTTCCTCTAAGTAAGATACCGCCTGTTCCAGATCTGATGTGAAGGTATCAAAACTGCGAACCTCCTTATCTTCAAGACCTATGAAGATTTTTTTGGCTCCGATATCGATCCCTCCTGCGTTTTTCCTGATTTTTTTCATCCTACATTATTTTTTAAAATCACACCCAGAAAATTTTTATGCTTGCTAGACTACCATTCGGGCATTATTATAAATAAGCACCATAATCGCTACCCCTATTTTCTGAAAACCATACTCAACCACAGGTATATAAACACTACGCTGTGCCTCGGAAATATTGTGACTTTTTGTTAAACTTGCACAAAATACGTCATCGCATTCGCTAGTTAAAAACTTTAACAAAAGTCTCAACCTGACAAATTAAATGTAAAGGACTTTTTAGACAGCCTTGTTAAATTGTTTAAGAACAAGACCTTTTAAAATCTATTATCGCCATCTAAAATATTACCCAAACCACCTAAAATACTCCCTTCGCCTTTATCTTTGCCACCACCTTGAGGTGCCGATGCCAATACGCGACCAGCTAATCTGCTAAATGGCAAGGATTGGATATAAACAATTCCGGGACCTTGCAATTTGGCAAAAAACAACCCTTCACCACCAAAAATGGTGTTTTTAATACCACCCACAAATTCAATATCATAATCGATATCTTGGGTAAACCCGACAATACAACCCGTATCCACACGCAAGATTTCCCCACGTTGCAATACCTTTTTTGCCATAGTACCGCCTGCATGTACAAACGCCATACCATCACCTTCTAGCTTTTGCATGATGAAACCCTCGCCACCAAAAAGTCCGCGACCTAATCTTTTACTGAATTCTATTCCAACGCTCACACCTTTAGCTGCGCATAAAAACGCATCTTTTTGGCAAATAAACTTGCCTCTAAACTCTGTTAAATCAATAGGAATGATTTTTCCGGGATATGGCGATGCAAAACTTACATTTCGTTTTCCCGTTAAATTATTATAGAAAGCCGTCATAAACAAACTTTCACCTGTTAGTATGCGTTTTCCCGCGCCTAAAATTTTTCCTAAAAATCCAGAATCGTTTTGAGACCCATCACCAAAAATAGTCTCCATTTTAATGCCATCGTCCATCATCATAAAACTACCTGCTTCGGCAATCACCCCTTCTTGCGGGTCGAGTTCTATTTCTACATATTGCATTTCTTCGCCGTAGATTCTATAGTCAATTTCGTGTGCTGTCATGTTATTTTTGATTTGTTAATTTGTTGATTTATTGATTCGTTAATTTGTATGTCTTAAAAACACTCATAATGTTACATATAGCTGGGTGTTGGGTGCTGGACACTAGGTTCTGGGTGATGGGTGTTGGGTGCTGGGTTTGGTAAAACGTGAAAAGGTGAAAGGTGAAAGGTGCGTCTTGTCGTTTAAAAACTTCTTTCTAACCGTCTAACTTTCTAACCGTCTAACAATCTAACCAGTCTAACAATCTAACCAGTCTAACCAGTCTAACCATCTAACTACCTAACCTTCACACTCCATTCAAAAACAAAGGCAGAAACCTCAACACCTTCTTCATTGATCCCAACAGATTTCATACGAACGGTTTGTCCCTCGCCTGTTTCAATTGTTTTTTGTAATGCTTCATCTATTAAACTTCCATCGTTACAAGTAAAGGTAATTTTACCCGTTGCTTTTTTTGAAAATGTTGCCGAATTTGATGTTACTAACATGGAAACCTGTTTTCCAGATTCTTTAATTTTCGCCATCATTAAAGCCCCAGTTGAAAACTCTGCCGCCATACCTTGTACCGCCCAAAACATGGACTTAAAAGGATTTTGGTTTATCCATCGATGGGTGACTCTAACAATGCATTTTTCAGCATCTATATACTGTGTGCGAACACCACAAAAAAAGGCTGAAGGCAGCTTAAACAAAGTGAAAACATTTAGTTTTCTGGGAGTTATATTCATATGTAATGATTTAGAGACCGTCTGAATTTTTCACTAAGTTATGAAAATAATCCATTCCTATAAATGTTAAATTTATGTTAATTATCAGTACTATGCGTAACATAATACCTGTTTAAAGACATATATTTGCATAAGAAACTATTATATGCTTTTAAATCATGTTAGATAACCACCAAAAAAACATCGCCACATTCATTCATTTATCAACCTTTAGTAGGTTTATTATTCCGTTTGGAAATTTTATCGGACCTATAATATTATGGGTTGCCAATAAAGAGAAGTCTGAATTTATAGATGCCCATGGAAAACAAGCCATTAATTTTCAAGTAAGTATTTTGCTTTATGCCATTATCCTTGGTGCTATAACGGTTCCATTTTTCATATTTAAAATGTTTAGTGGTTTAGACTTTATAGACTTTCATGGTTTTCACGATTTTCATATCAACATCGGCAAGCCTTCCCCTCTTTTATATATTGGTGGTGGCTTAGGTGTTTTGGCTATTATAGGTTTTATTATTGAACTTGTTTTAATAGTTATAGCAAGTTTAAAAGCACGAGATGGCGCATATTATAAATACCCACTAACAATCAATTTCTTAAAATAAATTTCATCAATAAATCATCATCAAATCAATCAAAAAATGAACAGTTTCACATTATCAAAATGTTTTAGAACATGACGCAAGCATGGGTAAAATCATCAATCAATTTAAATGTCTCGAATGCGCACTGCAGAAGACTTTAAAAAAACAATATTAAAGGACTTATGAAAATAGAAAACACAAAAGCACAAATGCGCAAAGGGGTTTTGGAATTCTGCATACTATCGGTCTTAAAAGACGACGATGCTTATGTAGCAGAAATTTTAGATACCTTAAAAGACGCTAAACTGCTCGTAGTGGAAGGTACCATTTACCCACTACTTACACGATTGAAAAATGCCGGACTTCTTAATTACCGTTGGGAAGAGTCTACTTCTGGACCACCAAGAAAATATTACGGACTGACCGAAACTGGCAAATTATTTTTAAAGGAATTAAACACCACGTGGAGCGAATTACAAAACGCTGTGAACCTAGTAACCATTCAAAAAAAACAACATTAAAATGAATAAAACAGTCAACATAAATTTAGCAGGTACATTCTTCCACATTGATGAAGATGCGTACTTAAAACTGCAACGCTATCTTGAGGCTATAAAACGTTCATTTACAGACTCTCAAGGTCGTACTGAAATTATTGCAGATATCGAAGCACGTATCGCCGAACTTTTTAGTGAACGCGTTCAAAACGATAAACAAGTCATTCGCATTAAGGAAGTTGATGAAGTTATATCCATCATGGGGCAACCAGAAGATTATTTGGTTGATGATGAAATTTTCGAGGACGAACCACAACCATCGTATCAAAGAAAATCATCAAGTTCAAAAAAACTATTTAGAGATACCGACAACTCATATATTGGCGGTGTTGCTTCAGGACTGGGGCATTACTTAGGTATTGACGCCGTATGGGTACGTTTACTTTGGATTTTGCTCACCATTGGTTCGGGTGGTACTTTCATACTTATTTATATTCTGTTCTGGATTTTAGTTCCCGAAGCTAAAACAACTGCCGAAAAAATAATGATGACAGGCGAACCTGTAAACATTAGCAACATAGAAAAAAAAATTAAAGATGGTTTTGATACTGTTTCAGAAACGGTATCGGACGTCGCTAAAAATGTCACAGACTCTGTTTCTGGTGCTGCTAAGAATGTATCGGACGCAGCAAAAAAAGTCGATCTTCAAAAGCAAGGAAGCAGAATTAAATCGAACTCAAAATCATTTTTTGACACGTTAGCAGATGTCATCATGTTTTTCCTTAAAATATTTGCAAAGTTTATAGGAATCATCTTAATATTAGTGGGTGCCTTTGCCCTAATATCATTAATAATTAGTTGGCTTTCATTAGGCGTTGCCGATATTGTACACATACCAGGAATGGATTTTGTAAATATTGCCATTGCAGGAAACTCACCGGTTTGGTTGGCTTCTTTATTAGCCTTTTTCGCTATCGGAATTCCTTTCTTTTTCCTTTTCTATTTAGGTTTGAAAATTCTTGTGAACAACTTAAAATCTATTGGAAACATTGCAAAATTCACCCTTTTAGGCTTGTGGTTATTCTCAATCATCGGATTAATAGTCATTGGGTTAAGAGAAGCAAGCGAACATGCATTTAACGAGCATGTTATAGAAAAACAAGCGCTTTTTATTACTGCCAATGATACCTTAGAAATTAAAATGGCTGAAAATGATTTATTAAGAAACCGCCACCACAGGCACGATTCGTTTAAAGTAGCAAATAATGAAAACGGTGAAAAAACTATTTACAATTCAGATATTAGCATCACTGTTAAATCTACAACCGATTCTTTAGCCACGATTAGTATAGAAAAAAGTGCCGATGGCAGAAATTATGACAAAGCCATAGAACGTGCTAAAAACATACATTATAATTACGTTTTAAAAGGAAATATGCTCGAATTGGATTCTTATTTATCAACGGATGCAAAAAACAGATTCAGTGACCAAGAGATCGTTGTGATTCTTTATTTACCAGAAGGTTCCGTGGTGAAATTCAGTAACAATACCAGACGCTATTTAAGCTATGACATAGATTCAAATTATGTAAATCAATACTTAAATATTACTGAAGACGGTCTAGTATGTAATGATTGTGATGATGAATTTGAAATAGACGTGGATACGCCCAACGTGAAAATTGATGAAAGTGGTATTGAAATTAAGGGCGACAAAAGCAGTTTAAAAATTGACAACAAAGGCATTAATGCCGAATCGGAAGACGTTAAGGTAAATATTAATTCGGAAGGCGTTAGTGTTAAATCAGAAAACTAAACAATTCATCATTAAAAAACAACAGTTCAGATATTTAAGTTACTAATCAATAACAAAAAACTAGATATTTGAATAATAAAACCATCAATCATACTGAAATAAATTCAGCATACATACTGAAACATGTTCAGCATACATACTGAAATAAAACCATCAATCAAAAAACGAACAATTATGACAACTTTAGCAAAAATTATAGTAGCTACCCTCATTAGTTTAAGTTTATTTTCTTGCAATTTTGATATAAACATAAACTCAGGCATTGAAGGAAACGGTAATGTAACCATTAAAAAAAGAAACATTAACCAACCTTTTAGTGCCATAAAAGCTACCGAAGGTTTAAATGTATATGTAACACAAAGCGACAACGAAGACATCAGCGTTGAAGCCGATGAAAATCTACAGGACATTATTATAACCGAAGTTGTCGATAATGTTTTGAAAATTCACACCAAAAAAAATATAGGCAAATGCACCTCAAAAAAAGTATTGGTAAGCTTTAAAACTATTTCCAACATTAAAGCTACAAGTGGCAGCAATGTAAAATCCACAAACACCCTTGCTATAAAACATTTAGATTTAGAAACTAGCAGTGGCAGTAATGTCGATTTAAGTATTAACGCCGCCAATCTAAACTGTAAATCTTCCAGTGGTAGCAGTTTAAAACTATCTGGAAAAACCATTAAGCTTACTGCCGAAGCCTCAAGCGGCAGCACTATAAAAGCTAAAGATATGGAAGCCCAATCCAGTTATGCAAAAGCCTCAAGTGGAGCCAATATTACGGTAAACACTTCAAAAGAATTAACAGCGAAAGCAAGCAGTGGAGGCCATATTACCTATTTGGGAAATCCTGAAAAAGTAACTAAAACCGATAGTGTTTCTGGTAGTATAACGAAACAATAAAATCTTAAAACCATCTTAAGCTAAAAAATAAAGTTTAAGGTGGTTTTGCTTATATTTGTTACGCAACAACTTTCTTCAAATCAATGATTAAACCATATATTACCACCCTTGTTTTGCTGTTTTGTTTCGCTACCGCGGCACAAAATCCTGAAAAAGTAAGAGGAAATAAAATTGTTACCATTATACAAACCGAAATCAATCCGTTTCACACTATTATAGTTGATGAAGATTTTGACATTGAAATCATTTATAACAAGGTGCCTTCCGTAACTATTGAAACCGATGAAAACCTACATGAATTTATAAAGTTTGATGTTGTTAACGGTGTTTTATCCTTTAATAAAACGACAAGAATAGTCACAAAAAAACGCTTGAATATTACTGTGAATCACGATGATAGTTTAAACACTATTAAAGTCACCGATTCTGGTGAAATTCTATCATTAACAACCATGAATTTGGCTAACGCTATACTTATAACGGAAGGGGCATCAAGAGCAGGATTAACTATAAAAACGACCGATTTTGAGTTTCAATGCCAAGGTAAGTCCAAAGTAAGACTTAATTTAACCTGCGAAAACGCTAAACTGTCATTATCTGATAACAGTAAATTAGAGGCATTAATTTATTCACCAATTACAAACATAGATTTATACCAACGTGCTCACGCAACAATTGAAGGAGAAACCAATGAATTTAGGCTAAGAACCGATAATTACTCACAATTTAATGGTAAAAATTTTACTGCCCATATCTGTAGCACGTTAAATGAAATATCCAGCGATGCCTATTTGGAAGTAACCGATACAGTAACCATAGATGCTTCGGGTAGTAGTAGCGTGTACCTATATGGCAACCCAAAAATTATAGTAAATAAACTTAGTGATACTTCTAAGCTTCAAAAAAAGGAAAAATAAAAAGTCAAGATGAGTTCATTACGGACAATCCAAAAAACAAAAAAGAATGATATTATATTTAACATCATTCCTTTAAAAAATTTGAATCCGAACTAGCCCAACCTAAACTATTTTTCTCGAACTGCTAATTGAAAAAAAATTTCAATTGTATCATCTACAGAAATAAGCCCGAACATTTTTTTTGGTGCTTCTAAGCCATAATCGTCCAAGCTTATTGCCAAGTCTCCCGTGATAAGCATGTCATTATTTTTTTTGACTTTTACAGGAATTTTATAGGCTTTAACAATCCCTGCAATTTCTATATTTATGGATGCTTGAACATCCAATGTGTTTTCTAATGGCGTAATCTCCTTTAGAAACAATGTTATTTGAGGATACTTATCTGTTTTTAAAATTTTTTGAAAATCACTATTTATTCCCTTACCCCCACAATCAAAACAATTATTATCTAAAACTAAAGCAGTTTTTTTGAAAACCATTTTAGCACCTTCAACACAATAGTTTACGTGAATGGGATTTTTAAATTTATTAATATTAAATACACAAGAAAAGGTATTAACATTGGTTGTTCCTCTAACTACCAAAGAACTCTCAGTAGTTATAATAACCGATGTACTTTTAATTGTTGAATCTCTAGTTGTAAAAGCCAATGCGGTCACTATAGAGATTAAAAATATAATCCTCTTGATAATCATAACATTAAAACTTAATTTCTGGAACCTTATTATAAACTTGTTTAAACTTTTAACAATTGGCTAAAAATTGCCCTTTTGCGCTCGCTTTTTGTAATAATTAGTTGCTTAGCGATTATTAAAATAGAAATGTAAATATATATTTGAATATCAACGCATTACAATTTTATCTATTTTTCTATATTCTTTATTCTTTATTCTTTCAGCAAAGCGGTCTTGAGTCTTTAATCAAAACCAATGATATAAAAACAAGTCTCAAAGTAAATGCCAATTTAAAAATATTTTTGTAAATAATTTTGACTTTGTACTCTTGAGACTTGTTGCACTTAATTATGAAACACTTAGAAACTTATAGCTGCTTCTAACATAAGACCATTAAACTTGCCATCCTCTAAAAGGTCCCCTGTTGGATAATCTTTATATTTTTGAACAACATACTCAGCTTTCATTAAGACATTTTTGGTCATAAACCAGCCAGCACCTAATTGGAATCTATCAATATTTATATCATCACCACTTGCCAATTCAGCACTTACTGTATTGTATCGACCACCTAAGTAGAAGTTTTCACTGTTACCAAATCTATAGATAAGTTCACCAGCGTATTGTGTTGCTTTTCTTCTATCAGCTTCAGTTAAAGATCTTCCAGAAGTTAACTCAACAGTTCCAAACATTTCCAAACCACCATACTTTATGAATGGGTTGATCATTATAGCAGTGATTTTGTTTTTAAACCCTGGATCGAAACGTCCTGATCTAAAGTTATCGCTAGTAGCTGTTGCAGGTAGCATAACACTATAATATCTAGAACCAGCTCTATCTGCAGTATATAAATATACAGATGGTGCGTACCCTGTGTTATATAAAGACCCAGTTAATCTAAATCTGAAATCATCGGCAATTTGTTTATCGTAACCTACTTTTGCTAAGAAAGCTGCGCCTCCAGTCGTACCATTAGACTCTTTAACGCTTTGATTTAATTTACCATTAGAGAAACCTACCATTCCTAAAAAGCCACTATCACATTGGTAAAGTAATTCAGCTCCAACTTCAGTTGTAAATGAATCCATAATCAGGTTTCCTACAAACGGATTGAAAAGCGTTTGGGCGTTATCACTTCTTCTAAAGTGGGCGTCACCATAATTATTTTCCATATGACCAATTTTAATGGTAGCATGGCTCATGAAATCTTCTAAAAACCCTTCACTAATAAAATCTAATTTATCAATTTGAAAATAGCCCCCTTTAACATAAGGTTCTGGGTGATGTCTTGAAGATAAATACGTTCTTAAATGCATTCTTACACCATCATAAAGTGCCACGTCTAAATCTAAATTGGCAGTAGCTAAGTTAAAGTTACTTCCTATTTTCCCTAATGGAACGGCTCCAGAGTTTTCATTATCCAAAGCTTGGAATTGGAGTGTAGAAGCACCTCCTACTCTAACTTTCACGCCATCAAAGGTTGACACGGTATCTTTTTGTACTTCAAAAACACCTATCCCATCTTGATCTTGTGGTTTAAAATTATCCAAGTGTCTATTTTGAGCATAAAAACTGAATCCTATTAATATGATTCCTAATAATATTGATTTTTTTAATATTGTTTTCATAATTTTTAATTTTTGTTGTTTGGTTTATTAAATTGTTTGGTTTATTTAAATATGGTTGAAAATTTGATTGTTATATCATCGCCTGTTGTTATGGTACCTAATAATGCCTTTGGTGGATCAATCTTAAAGTCGGTCATCTTAATTTTTTTTTCACCAGTAAGCGTTATTTTATTTCCCACAATGTTTAAAGTAAACTCTAAAGGAATGCGTTTCTTAACACCCGAAATGGTTAAGTCGCCATCTGCTTTTACTGTAAACTTGCCGTTTCCTTTGTTTAAAGTTTCTTTAACCTCGATCAATTGAAAAGAAATTGTTTTATAAGAACTTGAGTTTAAAGCTTTATAAGTATTTTTATCCATAGAAGATTTGCCACTTTTTAAGCTTTCTACAGCTATATCAACTGTGCATTTATCAACATCGCCTGTTTCAAGGTTTTTAAAAATTATTTTTCCGCTTTGTTGTTCGGCAGTAATGTGCCAATCATGTAAACTTGAAGTTCCTAAAACGGTTAATGAAGATTCTTTGTTTATTAAATTGAATTGTTGCGCTTGAATTAAATGACATGTTAAAATAAAAAGAGCCATCAAGCTTAAAACTCTTTTGTATGTTTTTTTATTTGAATTCATAAGTTCTATTGTTTTTTAATTATGGTACAAAGTTCATCCGAAACCAAGTATTAAAATATGATTTTTGTCATATCGAAGTTTAAGAGACTGTCTAACTGTTATAACATCTCCAATTTTTAACAAAAAAAAGAGGACTTCATTTTTTTTGAAGTCCTCTTTTTTTAAACTGGTATCTCGTTCTGAAAAAATCACATAAACAACTGACTGTTATACTATTTAATATACTTTTAAAATAAAAGATTCTAAGCTTTCCAATTTTATTTTGATGCTTCCAACACCATTTTTAACTACAATAGCGGACGAAAACGCTTTATATAATTCGTCCTTAACTTTATAATTTCCATCTACTAAATCCCATGCTTTAATAATATCCTGAGGTATTTTTAATTGGAATTCCTGACTGTTATCGGCATCAAAATTTGAAACAATGATTAATTTTTCATCAGGACTCCAACGTATAAAAGACAATACCTTATCACTATAATCTTCAGTATTTTTTCTATTGAATAGATGAATATCTCGATAGTTTCCCGTTAATGCCGAACTATTAATCGTGAAATTTAACAGGCGTTTGTAAAAATCCCGCAATGATTTTTCGGCTTCGGTTGATTGTCCGCCGTCAAACTGTTTGTTATTAACCCAACGCTGTAAATGGGGCACTCCAATATAATCAAAAATAGACGTTCTGGAAGGCTGCCCAAAACCGGCATTTTCGGCACCTGGCTCGCCCAATTCCTGTCCAAAATAGACCATAGTTGGCGAAGTGCTTATTGTAGCAGAAACCACCATGGCCGGTTTTCCTTTTTCTGCACTTCCCGCAAATTCGGGACTTGCAATACGCTGCTCGTCATGGTTCTCTAAAAAGTGCAACATGTGATGCTCAATATCTTTTAATTCATTTTGAATAGCCGGAATATGATCGGTTTTTCCATAACCTTGCATAATATGTTTTATGGTGTCATACAACTGTACTTTATCATACAAATAAT
This sequence comes from Mariniflexile sp. TRM1-10, assembly GCF_003425985.1. Classification (NCBI taxonomy): domain Bacteria; kingdom Pseudomonadati; phylum Bacteroidota; class Flavobacteriia; order Flavobacteriales; family Flavobacteriaceae; genus Mariniflexile; species Mariniflexile rhizosphaerae. The sequence goes on along the minus strand of NZ_CP022985.1, from coordinate 2,919,646 downwards.
CCATTTTTCCTTTTTTAATGTAATCTCTGTATAAACTTGGGTTGTACACTTCTGCCATTAAAAAAGCGTTTGGGTTTTTCATTTTGATACTGGAATTCATATAGCTCCAAAACTCAACAGGCACCATTTCTGCCATGTCGTAACGGAAACCATCGACACCAAAATCTATCCAATACAGTGCAATATCCCTGAATTTTTTCCAAGAATTTGGAACCGTTTTATCTTTCCAAAATTCAACATGCTTTTTATAATCCTTATTTTCAAAACCTGCTGGTAATTCGTCAAAGTCTTTTTTGCCTTCTGGCGAAACACCGTAATTAATTTTAACGGTTTCGTACCAATCGTTTGGATTGGGTTGAGCTAATCGCGAACCATTACCTGTCCATTTTGCAGGATTTTCATAAAATGCATGATCTTCTAACGGATGTTTTTCATCCCCTAAAGGTGTATAACCTTGTTCCCATACTGGCACTTTAAAAGCGTCATTCGGATTGTAATAAAAGTTGTTATTTACATGATAAACCTTCGATTTATCGTCTGAAGCACCAAAATCATCCACCCCTTTTGGGTTGGTTAAACCTTGGTAATTTCGGGCTACATGATTTGGCACCATATCAATAATCACTTTTAATCCTGCTGTGTGGGTTCTACCAATTAAATCTCGAAACTCTTGCAATCTGTTTTCAACATTTACAGCTAAATCTGGATTTACATTGTAATAATCTTTTACGGCGTAAGGCGACCCTGCACGTCCTTTTACCACATCGGGGTCGTCGTTAGAAATGCCATATTTACTATAATCTGTAATGACATCGTGGTGTGGTACACCTGTGTACCAAATATACGTTACACCTAAATCCTTAATTTCCTTTAATGCCTTGTCTGTAAAGTCGTTAAACTTACCCACACCATTTTCTTCTATGGTGCCCCAAGGTTTATTGTTTGTATTTGTATTACCAAATAAACGTGTAAATACCTGATAAACCACTTGCTTCTTTTGGTTATCTGAAACTGATGGTTCTTGGGATATATCAGCTTTCTTTTCACCATTACAGCCAAGTAATCCTAAAAATACAATAAAAACAAGACGTGAGATGTAAGTTAAAGATTGATTCATTATTAAATTTTAGTTGATAAAATGGTGATTCCTTTTGAGTTTAATACCATGTCATCTTTCCAAACAAAAGTTTCGTTAGTTACAATATTTTTTAAAGTTTTACCTTTTAAACCAATTTCATCATAACGTTTCAAATTGATTGTTATCGGACTATCGTTTTTATTTATTATTACAGCAACTGTTTCTCCATCAATAATTCTAAACAATAAATAAGTCCCTATAAACGGTGCAAAATGAATGGTTTTTCCATCATGGATGGCTTTGCTGGTTTTACGATAGTTCAACACTTTTTTCATAAACGACTGCATGTCCTTTTGGGCATCGTTTAAGCCTTCGCCAGTAAATGCATTTACGGCATCTCCTTGCCATCCTCCAGGAAAATCGGTACGTATTAAGCCGTGATCACCTGGTTTTGCAGTATCATTCATTAAAATTTCGGTACCGTAATATATTTGTGGAATTCTAGGTAATGTTAAGATGTAACTCAGTGCCATTTTGGTATTGGTTACATCTTCTTTCAATTGGGTAAAAATGCGACTCATATCATGGTTATCTGGAAAAATCATAATGTCTTTAGGAGTTGCATAATAAAAATCGTTTGCCAACCCTTCATACATTTTAATTAAGCCGGTATCCCAACTTTCTCTTTCATTCAACCCATTCACTATTTGGTGTTGCATGGCGAAATCCATAGGTGATTTTAAATTGGACTGATACCCATCCTTGTTGTCAGCGCCCTTTTGCCAATAACCAATGAGTAGTGGGTTTGTGCTCCATTCTTCACCGACAATACTGAATTTTGGATATTCATTCATAATAGCTCCTGCCCATTGGCTCATAAAATCTTTATCTGGATATGGATAGGTATCTTGACGAATACCACCTAAACCAGCCGTTTCTATCCACCAAATACTATTTTGAATAATGTATGTGGCCATAAATGGATTGCGTTGGTTTAAATCGGGCATTCCAGAAACAAACCAACCATTAACCATTTCTTTATGGTCATTTTTTGAAGCGTATCTATCTTGGTTTGTGGTTCGCCTGTGATTGGATGTAATGGTTACTTTATCATTCCAATTAGCTTTATTATCTTCATAGTTTTTTTGATAATTTACCCAGTCTTTAAAAGGTAAATCTTTCATCCACCAATGTTCTATACCACAATGATTTGCCACTTGATCCATAATTAATTTAATCCCCTTTTTTTCTGCAGCATGAGATAATTCTATATAGTCAGTCAGTGTTCCAAAACGTGGGTCTATTTCATAAAAATCAGTCATGGCATAACCATGATATGAGCTTTGAGGCATATCATTAATTAGTAATGGGCATGGCCATATAGCCGTAAAGCCCAAATCTTCAATATAATCTAAATGATTTGTAATGCCTTTAATGTCACCACCGTGCCTTGCATAATCATTGGTTCTATCGATGTTTTTTTCCAGTAAACTTTGGTTTATATCATTAGATGGGTCTCCATTTGCAAACCTGTCGGGCGTCATTAAATAAACAGCATCCGAACTATTAAATCCAACATAATTTTCTGCGGGTTTTGGTCTTGCTTTAAATTGGTAAGGCTGTTTTATTTCATTGCCATTTTTAAACTTAAATACGATATCAAATGTTCCTGCTTTAGTAGTTTTATCTATTTCTAAATCGATAAATAAATAATTAGGACTATCGGCTTTATGAACTTTTTTAACAGTAACACCTTTATACAATATGCTAGGTATTGCTTCAGAAATATTTGGATGTTTTACCAACAATTGCAATTGGGTATTGTTAAAGCCAACCCACCAATTTAATGGCTCAACCCGTTCTAATTGGGCATGTCCTAACATGTCCATAAATAGAAGCATTAAAACAATAAAAATTAATTGCTTACCGCTTTGTTTCTTTTTTAGATGGTAATTCATAAGTCTATTTTTTTAATTTGACTATTTAACTTCTATAATACTAATAGCATAACCACCACCTGGAACAGACACTTGCGATAGTTTCGATTTACTAGTTACTTTTTTTGTTTTAATGGTATAGGCCTGCGGATTGGTTTTATAGTGCGCATCTTTGGCATCGGCATAAATGGTCGCCATATACTTTTTATCCTTATCTAAAAAATCGAAGGTTATGTTTGATGTTCTGGCTTCATTACCATTCACATTGCCAACAAACCAATTGTTACTCCCTTTTTCTTTACGGGCAACAGTAATATAATCACCTGGTTCTGCTTCTAAATAAACACTCTCATCCCAATCGATTGCCACATCTTTTATAAACTGAAAGGCATCCATAAATTGTTCGTAATGCTCGGGTAAATCGGCCGCCATTTGCAAGGGGCTATACATGGTAACATATAATGCCAACTGATTTGCAAGCGTGCTATTGACATGAGAATCATTATTAGGGTTTAATTTACTAATATCCATTTCAAAAATTCCTGGGGTATAGTCCATAGGACCACCAATTAAACGCGTAAATGGCAAGATGGTAACATGATTAGGTTTAGAACCTCCAAAGGCTTGAAATTCGGTACCTCTAGCAGATTCATTTCCTATTAAATTGGGATAGGTCCTACAGATTCCCGTAGGGCGAATAGCTTCGTGTGCATTGACCATAATTTTATAATCGGCCGCTTTTTCAATAGCATATTGATAATGGTTTATAATCCATTGGCTATAATGGTGTTCGCCTCTTGGTAAGATATTGCCAACGTAACCACTCTTTACGGCATCATAACCGTTGTCATTCATAAACTGATAGGCTTGATCCATGTGGCGTTCATAATTTCGGACCGATCCGGACGTTTCGTGGTGCATGATCATTTTAACGCCTTTAGATTTTGCATAGGCATGAATCGCTTCCACATCAAAATCTGGATACGGCGTTACAAAATCGAATACATAGTCTTTAGATTTTCCAAACCAATCTTCCCAACCTTCATTCCAACCTTCAACTAAAACAGCATCAAAACCATGTTGTGCAGCAAAATCAATATAGTATTTCACCTTGGTATTGTTTGCTGCGTGTGTACTGTTTGGCTTTACTTTAGTATAATCGGTCACTCCAAGTTGTACTGCAGGCAACTCATCTGTATAAGCCCAAGAGCTCTTCCCTGTTATCATTTCCCACCAAACGCCGATATATTTTACTGGTTTAATCCAAGAAGTATCTTCTATGGCACAAGGATCGTTTAAGTTTAATGTCATTTTTGATGACAAAATATCCCGTGCATCGTCACTTACCATTATCGTTCTCCAAGGTGAATTTGAAGGTGCTTGCATATAGCCTTTATCGCCAACGGCATCCGGTGTTAACCAAGATTGAAAAACCATGTTTTCATCATCCAAATTTAGATGCATACAAGAATAATTGATTAATGCCGCTTCATGAATATTTATATATAAACCTTCATCGGTTTTCATCATTAAGGCGGTTTGCACACCTGTTTTGGAAAACTGTTCTTGAGATGCGTTACTTGTTACAGCATTATCAAATGCGCCACGAATTTCAGAGAGTTTAGATTCCGTATAATCGTATTCTTGCGTATCATAATCTCCCGGAATCCAAAATGCGGTATGATCTCCCGCCATGGCAAACTGTGTTTTCTCCTCTTTTATAACAAAATATACTAAGTTTTTTTGAGCAGGAAACTCGTAACGAAATCCTAAACCTTCGTTAAACATTCGAAAACGGATCACCAGGGTTCTATCTGTTTCATTCTGGGTCAAAGTAACCGCTAATTCGTTATAATGGTTCCGAATGGCTTTCACTTCACCCCAAACAGGTTTCCAAGTTTCATCAAAAGTTGCTGTTTCAGTATTTGAAATTGTAAAATCGTTCACCAAAGATTTTTTATCATCTTTTAGTTCCAAACCTAAACGGCTTTGTTTTACAACAGCGTTATCTTTATAAGATAGTTTATAAGTTGGTGCGCCATCACTATCAAGTGAAAACTGCATGCTTAGTGCGCCGTTAGGTGATTTTAATTTTTGTGCATTGAGCTGACTGCATGCCGAAATCAAAACGGCTAGGGTTATCATAAATGATTTCATCTGTTTATATTTGTTTTCAAAGTTTCAAAGTTTCAAAGTTTCAAAGAGGCAAAGCTTCAAAGTTGCAAAGGCTCTTGATTCTTGGCTCTATTTTCTATTTTCTATTCTCTATTCCATAACCCCAAATAGTCATTTCCTTGAGTGAGTAAAGTTTTGGTCATGGATATTTGCTACGCCAGTTCGCCTAAAGGCTCGTGTCATCTGTTTATTTTTTTATTGTTTTTATTTGGTCAGATGGTACACCCTAAAATGAGTATTTCATCTATTAATTTTAAAATTATATATAAAACGATACACTAATTTAATGTTTGTAATTGTTTCTTTTGAAGTATTAGAGATTTATTGTTCACTAAGATCTCCAGTACTTCACCGTTTATTAATTCAAAATTTGTTTGATTTTGATTCACACTTACTTTCAAAATATGGTTTCTAAAATTCACTTTGAACGAATACCCTTCCCATTGTTTTGGTATTTTTGGTGTAAATGACAACATGTTATTTTTAACACGCATACCACCAAAACCTTCTACAATACTCATCCAAGTTCCAGCCATAGACGTTGTGTGCAATCCTTCGTGAACTTCGTGGTTATAATCGTCTAAATCTAAACGCGATGTTCTTAGATAAAAGGTGTAAGCTTGTTCCATTCTATCTAACTTAGCCGCTTGTATACTGTGTACACAAGGTGATAACGAACTTTCATGAACGGTAAATGGCTCGTAAAAATCGAAATGACGTTCTAATTCTTCCATAGAAAAATGTTCTTCAAAAAAATAGAATCCTTGTAAGGTATCGGCTTGTTTTATATAAGGCGAGCGCAAGATTCTATCCCAACTCCATTTCTGGTTGATGGGACGATGCGACTTATCTAAATCGGTCACCGTAATTAATTCTTTATCTAAAAAACCATCTTGCTGTAAATAGACTTGATGTTTTTCAGAATAGGGAAAATACATAGTCTCTGCCACTGTTTTCCAATCTATTAATTCACTTTCAGATAAGCGTACCTTATTCATTATACGGGTATAATCTGAAGGATATTCTGCTTCAATCTTACTAATGTTTTCTAAAGTATAATTAATACACCACTGTGCTAAATAATTGGTATAAAAATTATTATTGACGTTGTTTTCGTATTCATTAGGTCCCGTAACACCTAAAATAACATATTTGTTTTTGTCTGTTGAAAACGTAGCACGCTGTTGCCAAAAACGAGCAATCCCTATTAAAACCTCTAAGCCTTTTTCTGGTATATAACTGTAATCTCCCGTGTAGCGGTGGTAGTTATAAATAGCAAAAGCAATGGCGCCATTTCTGTGTATTTCTTCAAACGTAATTTCCCATTCGTTATGGCATTCTTCTCCGTTCATGGTTACCATAGGGTATAAAGCTGCACCGTTTTTAAAGCCTAACTTTTCTGCATTTTCAATGGCTTTTCCTAAATGATTGTAGCGGTATTCCAATAAGGTTTTTGCCACCTGCTGGTTTTTTGTTGCCATGTAAAACGGGATGCAATAGGCTTCGGTATCCCAATAGGTACTGCCCCCATATTTTTCACCTGTAAAGCCTTTGGGTCCGATATTTAAACGTGAATCTTTACCTAAATAGGTTTGATTTAATTGGAAAATATTAAAACGGATCCCTTGTTGTGCCTTTACATCGCCTTGAATGGTAATATCGGCCATGTCCCAAATATTTTCCCAAGCCTGTTTTTGGGTTTCTAACAGGGCATTAAACCCTAAATCCACAGCAGTTTTTAATACGTTTTTTGCTGCTGAAATCAATGCTTCTTTTTCATGATTTCTATCTACTGTATAGCCCCCAAACTTATGAATGGCAACTGTTTCATTTGCTTTTACTTGCTGTTTGTAACTAAAAGAAATGGATGTTTCGGTGGTTTTAACACTTGGCTGTAAAGCAACTTCTTTTTCGTTTAAAAATAATTGGGATTCCATAAATGTGCATGTATGGAAATCTGTTTTCATGGTTTTGGCCTGAATAAAAGCTTGCTGGTTTTTGTGATTTACGTGTAATGTATCCCAAAACTTATCATCCCAATTTGTGTCCTTATTGGTAATACCACTACTTAAATAAGGCTGAAATATAATTTCTGCATCTTTATTTATAGGTTTTACACAGTATTGAATGGCTCCAAGTTCGTCAAATTCCAAACTTAAAAAGCGCTTTGCCTCCACTTGAATGACCGTATTATTTTGAAGTGTTGCGTTAAAACTTCTGGACAGCCAACCTTCTTTCATGTTGAGTTCCCTCTTAAAGTTTTCTACTTTTTTACACGTATATAAATCGAGTTGCTCTCCATTTACAATAACATCGATCCCAATCCAACTTGGGGCATTAAGTACCTTGGCAAAATATTCTGGATAGCCATTTTTCCACCACCCCACTCTGGTTTTATCTGGGTAATAAACACCTGCGATGTAACTCCCTTGAAAGGTATGACCAGAATACTGCTCTTCAAAATTGGCACGCTGCCCCATGGCACCATTGCCAATACTGAAAAGACTTTCTGAGGACTTAACGCGAGAGGCGTCAAACCCTTCTTCTATGATTGACCAATCTCTTGGTATGATATAATCTTGATTCATTATTTTTTAATTTTTTCTGATTAGTACATGACAAAAATTGAAGAATGTCACATTGAGCACTATCGAAAATGAAAATATATTTTTATTTGAAGATAAAAGCGCAGCTTGCGAAATGCTATTAAAACAATATTTCCAATGTCTTCGACTGCGCTCAGACTGACATCTGAACATATTTGGATTTTTGTCATGTACTATTTTTTTCTGAAAGAAATCTGCTGAAAAAATCTTCAGGTATTTCTGTTAAACTATTAAAATTAAAATCGGCTTCTTTAAGGATTTCCTTATCTCCAATTCCTACGGAAGTCATATTTGCTATATTAGCGGCTTCTATACCCGCAATGGCATCTTCAAAAACAATACAGCTTTTTGGAGGCATGTTTAATTTTTTTGCTCCAATTAAAAACACTTCGGGATCTGGCTTTGCTTTTGAAACTGCATTGCCATCTACAATACCATAAAAACGATGGTATAGCCCAACTTGCTTTAAAATTAATTCGGCATTCTTACTTGCGGAACCTAGTACATAGTTGATACCTAAATCGTCTAAAGTGTTTAGTAGTTTTTCTGCACCAGGAAGAATTTCATCGGCATTCATTTTCATTATATACCCAAGATATTCTTCGTTTTTACTGATTAATATCTCTTGCTTTCGTTGTTCGGGTAATTGAACTTCCCCGATATCTAACAAAATTTCCAACGACCTGACGCGACTCACGCCTTTTAACAACTCGTTATGCGTTTCGGTAAATTCAAAATCCAAATTATCTGCCAGGCTTTTCCAAGCCAAATAATGGTATTTTGCGGTGTCCACAATAACACCATCTAAATCGAATATAACTCCTATTTTACTCATTTATCTTTCTAGCCTTCTCCTAAAGAGAGGGCTTATTTGTTATTTATTATTTTATTGTACAACATCATCAACGTCTTTCACTTTATAGACTAATGATGCTGCTATTAAAAAACTGATGCCACTCATCATCAAAGCAAATATGGCTTGATTTCCGTAAGCGTATTTTACAAGAGGGCCACCAATTAGCGCATTGATTATTTGTGGAAGGACTATGAAAAAATTAAAAATCCCCATATAAACACCCATTTTTTTAGGTGATATAGAACCTGCTAAGATGGCATAGGGCATGGCCAGGATACTTGCCCAAGCAATACCGATCCCTATCATGGAAACAATAAGCCAATTTTTGTCTGGCATCATATAAATGGACAGCAAGCCCAAGCCACCTATAATTAAAGAGATGGAATGGGTACGTTTTCTTCCTATTTTTTTAGCTATATATGGCAAGGCAAAGGCATAGAACGCAGATACTAAATTGTAAACACCAAATAGAATTCCTATCCAATCACCCGCATCCTGATACATGACACTACTACTGTCTGTGTACGGCAACCCATAAATATGTTGTGCGATAGCTGGGGTTGCAAAAACCCACATTCCAAAAAGCCCAAACCAAGAAAAGAACTGCACCCAACTTAGTTGGCGCATGGTTGTTGGCATTTTTTTGAAGTCATCAAAAATATCGAGCAAGCTAGATTTTTCTTCTGGACCATCTCTTACGATGGTCTCAGAATGCACTTGCTCATCTTCAAAACTTGCTAGTTCTTCTGGGGAATATTCTTTAGTCGTTAAAACCGTCACTAAAATAGAAATGACCAATATGACAGCGCCAATAATGAATGATAAGATTAAGTTTGTTGGAACAACACCTGCTGATGTTTCATTTGATATGCCAAACCAATTAGTAAGTGCGTAAGGTAGCCACGAACCAATCACCGCACCAAACCCAATTAAAGCTGTTTGAACACTAAATCCTAAAGTACGTTGGTCTGTTCTTAAATTGTCACCAACTAAAGCGCGAAAAGGCTCCATGGCAATATTAAAAGAGGCATCCATAATCATGAGCATTCCTGCTCCTACCCAAAGTGCGGGCAAAAACGCGATAAACATATCGGCTTGTGGCATTAACACCAAACCTATAGATGCTAAAATAGCTCCAACCAAGAAATAGGGTTTTCTTCTGCCAAAGCGTCCCCATGTTTTATCGCTATAATGACCCACTATGGGTTGAACAATTAAGCCCATAAGGGGTGCAATTATCCAAAACCATGATAGTTCGTGAACATCGGCTCCGAAAATTTGAAGTATTCTACTGGCGTTGGCATTTTGAAGGGCAAAACCCATCTGGATCCCCAGAAATCCGAAACTCATGTTCCAAATTTGCAGGAAACTTAATCTACGCTTTTCCATTAAATAGTATGTTAAATTAATACTATTTGATAAGCGACTTACTTATCAAAACTTATTGTGAGAAGTGAAAATATAAGTTTTGATTCGGTTACAAATATATATAATAAAAATTTATTCCTCCAAATAAATTTTTATTTAGTAGATTCTCTTTCAATAATATCGGTCTCTATAACGACCTTAATAAATTCTTTTTTAGTATCATTATTGGTAAAATATTGTTCGTTTTCGGCGTCTTCTGCCTCTAATCTATCAATCAATAAATTAGCCGATTGTTCACCCATTTTTTGCCCATGTTGGCTCACCGTTGTTAAGCTAGGTGTTGCATGTTTTGAGAGCACGCCATCTGTAAAACCTATAACTTGGATATCGTCTGGGATTTTCAACCCTAATTTTCTAGCAACTTTCATAGCGGAGACCGCATAAAGTTCGTTTACAGCAAACACCCCATCAATACTAGGGTTCGACTTAAAAAATTGGGCTATCTCTGCTTCTAAAACTTCCAAATTATTTTCAACATCCAAACTATCATCAATTTTCAAAATCAGATTTGAATCAGCAACTATTCCACTATATTGTAATGCTTCTAAATACCCTTGGGTCCTTAATCTACCTACACTGATGTAATCCATTGTTGTTATTAAGGCAATATTTTTACAGTCATTTTCAATGAGTTTCTTAACCGCCTTAACTGCTCCATTTAAATCATCAACAATAACTTTGTCGCAATTTACCTCATTAACAACCCTATCAAACATGACAATGGGGATTCCTTGGCTTATGGCGGCGTTAAAATGATGATAATCTTGTTTCAATAACGTTTCCTTGGAAATGGATAGAATAAACCCATCAATACTGCCATTGGCAAGCATTTCCATATTTATAACCTCCTTGGTAAATGATTCATTGGACAATCCCACAATAACATTATAACCTCTACGATTGGCAACCCTTTCTATACCTCGAATTACCGTTGAAAAAAAATGGTGTACAATCTCTGGAATTAAAATACCAATGGTTTTTGTCTTTCTGTTTTTTAAACTGAGCGCTATATTGTTAGGCTTGTAGCTATAAAGTTTAGCAAAGGCCTGTATCTTTTTTGTAGTATCCTCACTAATCTCTTTGCTATTGCTCAATGCTTTTGAAACTGTAGAAATGGAGACGTCTAGTTCTCTCGCAATTTGCTTTAATGTGATCTTTCTTTTCATATGCAATAAATCATTTATTTGTATAGGTCATACGGAATCGCTTATCTTCATTGGTGTTGCAAGCAAACTTCTTGTTTATGGCGATTTCATTAGTTGGAATCTTAATTATTTTATCTGTCATATGCCGAGAGCTAGTAAAAACATCAAGCTAATGCCTCGCATTTTATTGGTATTGAATTCTTACTAAAATAACAATTTTATATGGTTATGTAAAGATACCATCTTAATTATTTTAACAAAAAGAATTACGACTTTATTAGAATAATCCATTTAAATTAAAAAGTTGTCAACACGAAAACGTTTTCGTTAAATATTTCGTAACTTATAATTATTTCTTAACAATTTGTTTACATAGTTTTGATTTGAGAAGTGAAAATATAACTAAACTAAAAATTAAGACTTTAACTAAAAAATGTATGAAGACAATTATTAATGCTATACTGTTTTCTCTGCTTTTTGTGCCCACCATCTTAGAAGCACAAACAAATTTAAAAGGAACAGTAACAGAACAATCAACATCTTTACCTATCCCAGGTGTTAACGTGCTTATTAAAGGCACGTACACAGGAACAGCTACAGATTTTGATGGTGAATATCAAATTGAAGTAAATAACGGTGATGTGCTATTGTTTTCTTTTATAGGTTATAAATCACAAGAAATTATTTACTCAGGGCAAACCGTTTTGAATGTCGTATTAGAAGAAGATACTGCTCAATTATCTGAAGTTGTAGTGATTGGTTATGGCTCCACTACTAAAAAGGATGCTACTGGCTCTGTAGAATCGGTGACATCTGAAGATTTTACGAAAGGTAACATTGTAACCGCAGAAAACTTACTAAATGGTCGGGTATCTGGCGTCACGGTTACTACCAGTGGCGCACCTGGTTCGGGCTCTGAAATTAGAATTAGAGGTGGTTCGTCTATAAACGCGTCCAATAACCCTCTTATTATTATTGACGGCTTGCCTATTACCAATGATGGTGTGAGCGGATCTAGAGGTGTTTTGGCCAGTATAAACCCAAATGACATTGACTCGTTTACTGTTTTAAAAGATGCCTCAGCAACCGCTATTTATGGTTCACGGGCATCAAATGGTGTTATCATTATTGTTACCAAAAAAGGGAAGTCTACTTTTAGTGCGACTTATGATACACAATTCAGTTTTTCAGAGGTGTCTGACCATATAAATGTCTTTACTGGAGATGAATTTAGACAACTAATAAATTCCCAACCCATTAATGGGACAACAATAAATACTGATTTATTGGGAAGTGCCAGTACAAATTGGCAGGACGAAATATTTAGAAATACCATGTCATCGCAGCACAATGTTTCTATGCAAGGAGCTCTATTTAAAGTTTTGCCAGCAAGATTTTCATTTGGAACAACCAATCAAGAAGGTACTTTAGAAACTTCAAAGTTTGATAGACGAAATTTAAGCTTAGCATTAAACCCAACTTTTTTTGATAACCACTTAAAAGTAAACTTAAATGCTAACCTTGCTTTTGAAGATAACCGATTTGCCGATGCTTCGCAAATAAATGCAGCACTAGTGTATGATCCATCACAACCAGTTTACGATCCATCGTCTCCTTTTGGAGGCTATTACCAACATAGAAGTGGAACACTTGTAGCGAACGGAACGACAAACCCCGTTGCCTCTTTACTGCAAAGAACCAATACTGGAGATGCCAATAGATCGTATGGTAATTTAAATTTTGATTATAAATTCCATTTCTTCCCAGAATTAAAAGCAGTAGTGAATATAGGTTATGATGAAACGGAATCTAAAGGATTAGATATATCGGATGCGCTAGTAGCAACGACAGATGCTGATCAACTTTTTAAAGGTTCGTACAAGCAAAATTTCCAAAAGAGAACTAATAAGTTACTTGATGGATACTTAGCATATGATAAAGAGTTTGATGATTTTCGAACTGAATTAACTGCAGGTTATTCATATCAAAAATTTACTAACAGTGGAAAAAATGGTAGAAATTTAACAGACCCTTTAAGTGTTGATGACTTTTACTCTGATCCAAATATTGTTTTAATAGGTTTCTTTGGTAGAGCGAATGTTACTTTACTAGATAAATATTTATTAACTTTTACATACAGACGTGATGGTTCTTCTCGCTTTAGCAAAGAAAATCAATGGGGTGACTTTCCTGCTGGTGCTATCGCTTGGAATATTAGTGATGAAGACTTTCTAAAAAACTCCAACACCATTTCGAACTTAAAATTAAGAGCCAGTTACGGGATTACTGGACAACAAGAGGTATCTGAAAAGGATATATTCTTAAGTAGATATAGAGGCGGAAGATCGGACTCCCAATATCAATTTGGGAATTCTATAATTGAATCTTTAATTCCCTCAGAAATTAATCCAGACTTGAAATGGGAAGAAACAACGACTATTGAATTCGGTATTGATTATGGTTTATTTGATGATAGAATCTCGGGGTCATTAAATGTCTTTAAGAAAAGTTCCAAAGACTTATTATTCGTAGCACCGGTAGCTGATGCTTCTAACTTTTCAAATAGCATCATTCAAAATATTGGAGAATTACAAATTCAAGGTTTAGAGTTTTCTTTAAATGCTGATGTGGTTAAAAAAGAGGATTTTAATGTTAATTTAAACTTTAACGCCACCTTTTTAGACAGAGAAATTAAAGATTTAGCACTTGGACAAGATGTCAGAACTGGTGGAATCTCTGGAGGAACTGGAAATAACATCCAGATACACAGAGAGGGCGAAGCTCCCAATTCCTTTTATGTATTCAAACAATTATATGATCCTTCTGGAAATCCAATTGAAGGTGCTTACGCAGACTTAAACGGTGATAACATTATTAATGACAACGATCGCTACATAAAAGAAAACCCAGGAGCTGATGTTATATTGGGATTCCAATCCAACATTAACTATAAAAATATTGATTTAGCTTTCAACTTGAGAGCCAATATAGGGAACTATGTTTATGACAACGTAAACTCATCTAAAACACAATACGAAAAACTGCTCGATAATGCCGTACTTGGCAATCTTCCAACATCCATATTAGAGACCAATTTCCAAAGAACGTCGGATGTTATCACTTCAGATATATACATTAAGGATGCCTCTTTTTTAAGAATGGACAATATTACTTTGGGCTATACTTTTAATGAGATATCAAATTCCTTAAAAAGTATACGCATATGGGGTGGACTACAAAATGTCTTCACTTTAACAAATTATAGTGGATTAGATCCAGAGGTAACAGATAATGATTCAGAAGCTTCATTATCAATAGGAATTGATAACGTCGTGTATCCCAGACCTAGAACCATTTTAGTTGGAGCTAATTTTAAATTTTAATAAAAACAACCATGAAAACAAGATTTAAAATATACAAAACAATTGGGGTTTTAAGCCTTTTTCTTGCTACGATCACCTCTTGTACCGATGACTTGAACATCATACCCAATGACGACCAGACCATATTAAGTGATGAACTTTTTAAAAATGAAACGGCTTATAAACAGGTTTTAGCAGGTATTTATGCCAATTTAGCCTTAACAGGAACGGATGGCGCTGGAAGCTCTAACCTTAAAAATATTGATGCGGGAACCAGCCAATTTGGACGTGTACTTTTGTACGTACAATCGCTATCTGCCGATGAAATGATTTGGTCTTATGAAAACGACCCTGGCACCAGGGAAATTCAAAGAAACCTATGGACCGCTCAAAACCCTTTACTATTAGGAATGTTCAGTAGAGCTCATTTATCAATTGCTTTAGCAAATAATTTTTTAAGAGAAACTACGGATGCCAAACTGGACGAAAGAGGCGTGTCGACATCTGTAAGAAGTGACATAGTAGCTTATAGAGCCGAAGCACGATTGATGAGAGCAATGGCATACTATTACATGATGGATATTTTCGGAAAAGCAAATTTTGCTACCGAAGATGATGCCATTAATTCACAGCCAGCAGTAGCAGACAGAGACGA
This sequence comes from Mariniflexile sp. TRM1-10, assembly GCF_003425985.1. Taxonomy (NCBI): domain Bacteria; kingdom Pseudomonadati; phylum Bacteroidota; class Flavobacteriia; order Flavobacteriales; family Flavobacteriaceae; genus Mariniflexile; species Mariniflexile rhizosphaerae. The sequence continues at coordinate 2,904,404 of NZ_CP022985.1, read as the reverse complement.
ATTATTCGCTTTTATAGAAAGTGAGCTAAAAGCTATTGACACAGACTTGATAGCACCTAGACAAAATGAATATGGAAGAGCTGATAAAGGCGTTGCCTATATGATTTTAGCAAAAATTTACTTGAACGCTGAGGTTTATATAGGGGAAAACAGATACAGTGATTGTATTACTTATTGTGAAAAAATAATTGATGGTGGTTATTCATTAGCAACAAATTATCTTCACAACTTTATGGCAGATAATAATACAAATTCAGCTATGAATGAAATTATTTTCCCCATTATATCAGATGGTGTTTCTACACAGAATTATGGCCCAACAACCGTGATGATTAATGGATCTGTAGGAAGTCTTGAGGTTAATGGTGAAGAAGTTGGTGTTGGCGCTGCTGGCTGGGGAGGCGCTCTTAGAGTAAGAAAGCAGCTTGCAGATTTGTTTGGATCGAGTTTTGCAAATGATGATCGCAATACTATCATTTCGGAAAACAGACCTATTGATATTATTGATATTTCTGACAAAGATACTGGATATATTATTCAAAAATATTCTAATGCAACATCTACAGGAAGCTTTGGTACCGACAAAACATTTGTTGACACAGATTTTCCTTTATTCAGATTGGCCGATGTGTATTTAATGTACGCCGAAGCTCATTTAAGAGGTGGAGGCGGAAGCTTAACTACTGCTGTAGGTTATATAAATGCTTTAAGAACAAGAGCGAACAACTCAAACACTATAACATCTGGGGAATTAACCTTAGATTTTATTTTGGACGAAAGAGCAAGAGAACTTCACTGGGAAGCACATAGAAGACAAGATTTAATTCGATTTGGACGATTTACAGGTGGTAATTATAATTGGGCATGGAAAGGTAATGGTAGTAATGGTATTTCGATTCCTTCTTATTTCAATATATATCCTATACCAACGGCGAGTATTGGTGCTAACCCTAATCTTACCCAAAACCTTGGGTACTAATAAAAAAATGTATTAAAATGAAAAATTTGAAAAACATATCAATTTTAGCATTTGTGGTATCTATGTTTTCGCTGCTTAATTCATGCGAGGACACCACAGATACTTTTGAAGTTGCGGTTACAGCCCCAATTACTTTGGCAGATTTAACAATAAATACCATTGAGCTAGATCCTGTAAACACAAATAATGCAGCGTTAACGCTTAATTGGACTGAAGCCGATTATAAACAACCAGCATCTGTAAATTACAGTATTGAAATTTCTGCAGACGAATCGTTTACTAATCCAGTAAAAGCAGCCACTGTAAATGGAAAAAACACTGTGACGTTATCGGTTAGCGAATTAAATTCGGCAGCTGGAACAATCGGTTTACCGCCATTTGCATGGAATACTTTATATACAAGAGTAACATCTTCTCTTGGTACACAAAACGGTTTGCCAGTGGCATCAAACAGTATCAGTTTTAGCGTCTATCCCTATTTTAATTATCCTTTTAATGATTTTTATTTAGTAGGAAACGGTGTCTCGTCCGGTTGGAATAATAATAGTAATAACCATCCTTTATTCAGAGATCAAGGAAATGCTAATTTATATCATTACACAGGCTTTTTTACAAAAGGAGGCGGTGGCTTTGATGATGGCAGATTCAAAATATTAGAATCTAGAGGCTTATGGCAGCCACAATGGGGTGTTACCGATAATGAGGGTGATGATGTTCTTAAAGAAGCCGGTGACATTGCTGGAAACCCGGGCACACAAAGTGGCGATCCTGGCCGTTTTGGAGTTCCTGTTGATGGATATTATATGTTTACTATCAACTTTTCTTCAAAAACATATACTATCATCCCTTATGATGCCTCAGCAGCAACCAATTTTACTAGTATGAGTATTCAAGGGACTGCGACAACTACAACAGCTATGAACCAGTCAAGTTTTAACGGACATATTTGGTATTTAAATAGTGTTCGATTGATACCTGGAGATTTACAATTTCTAACCAATACAGGATCTGTTTGGGCAGGAACAACGGCATTCTCTGGTCAAGCTACAGAAAACGGAGAAAACATTCCAGTTGTTGTAGAGGACGATTACGAAGTTTGGTTCAACGATTTAGATGGTCGTTATATACTAATTCCGTTGAATTTATAATTATTAAAAGAATATAGACATGAATTTATATATAAAAAAGTTAGGCATCCTTTTTCTTTTTCTTGCTTTTATTTTTACAGCTTGTGAAACTCAAGAAAGTATTGAGATTACATCTCCAGATCCAGCATTGGTATTACAAGAACCAGGCATTAGTAATGTGTTTTTAAATTTTGGAACACCAACCAATGCGGCAATAACAATCTCTTGGAACGATGATTTAACAGAGAGTTCTTCTTATGATATTGAAATGTCATTAGATCCCGAATTAACAACCATAGTTAATTTAGGGAGTGTAAGTGCTAAATCTTATACAATAAATGTTGAAGATTTAAATGCAGCTATAAGAAGTGCTGGCGCTACAAACTACAGAGATGTTGCTATTTATTTAAGAGTTAAAGGAAGTGGAATATACAGTAACGTGATACAATATTTAGTGACTACCTACCCTACTGAAACACCTCAAATAACCAGTCCGTCAGCAAATGACGCTTTCGTACTATCTTTAAGTACTTCAAACGAAACGGTTATTACAGTTGAATGGACAGATCTTGCATTATCTTCTACTCTTGGAGTTGATATAAACTATATAGTAGAAGCTGCCTTAGAAGGAACAGACTTTGCGGTTCCAGTTTCTTTAGGCACAATTGAAAACGATACGAAAGTATCTTCGACCCATGCCGATTTAAATGCCGTTGCCATTGGAATTGGATTGACTCCAGAAATTTCAGGAAATATGGACATTAGAATTGTCGCAAAAAACACGAATTCTAATGGCAATGTTCTAGAAAGAGTTTCTGAAGTTTTAACTATTTCTGTAACGCCTTACCTCGCAAGTTTCCCTAATTTATATATGGTTGGTGATGCTACGACACCTGGTTGGGATAACAATAATAATAACACACCCATGTTCAGAAATCAAGATGTTCCGAATGCTTATGTATTTACTGGTTACTTCAAGGCTGGAGCATTCAAATTATTAGAAACTAAAGGACAATGGCAACCACAATGGGGCACAAATGATGGTTCTTCACTAGCCGTAAATCCTGGCGGTGGTTCAGACCCTGGCACATTTAATGTCGCTTCTGCTGGCTACTACACCTATAATATGACGACAGTTGGCGAATCAGGCAGCTATACGGTAACACCTTATGATGCATCTGCTGCTGCTACTTATACAACGATGGGTCTTATAGGACAAGCTATTGGTGGTTGGGGAGATGGTGATGAAATTAACTTCACTCAAGATCCAAACAATCCTCATTTATGGTATTCATTAGCTGTTAACTTTACTAATGGTGAAGAGTTTCTAATAAGAGCCAATGATATGTGGACGAACGTTTGGAGATACACAGGCTCCACAGAGCTTTATGGTAAAGCATTTTTAGGCGACGGAAACAACTTCCCGTTTACAGAACCATCTGGCAGTTACGATGTATGGTTTAATGATTTAGATGGCAGTTACCTAATTATTCCAAATTAGATTTTTTTTAAACATATTAAAAGAGGCTGTCTAAAAAGTCCTTCAAACTTAATTTGTCAGGTTGAGACTTTTGTTAAAGTTTTTAACTAGCGAATGCGATGACGTATTTTGTGCAAGTTTAACAAAAAGTCACAATATTTCCGAGGCACAGCGTAGTGTTTATATACCTGTGGTTGAGTATGGTTTTCAGAAAATAGGGGTAGCGATTATGGTGCTTATTTATAATAATGCCCGAATGGTAGTCTAGCAAGCATAAAAATTTTCTGGGTGTGATTTTAAAAAATAATGTAGGATGAAAAAAATCAGGAAAAACGCAGGAGGGATCGATATCGGAGCCAAAAAAATCTTCATAGGTCTTGAAGATAAGGAGGTTCGCAGTTTTGATACCTTCACATCAGATCTGGAACAGGCGGTATCTTACTTAGAGGAAAACAATGTAACCTCAGTGGCCATGGAAGCCACGGGAGTGTATTGGGTCATCCTCTATGATATATTGAAGGCAAGAGGCATCGATGTATGGTTGGTGGATGGCAGGAGCACAAAACAAGTTCCAGGCAGAAAGACCGATGTAAAGGACTGTCAATGGATACAGCAATTGCACAGCTATGGTTTGTTGAACCGTTGTTTTGTTGCAGATGAACTGGTACATGAACTAAGGAGCTATCAACGCCTGCGCGAAGATCACATCCGTAGTGCTGCTATGCATATTAACCATATGCAAAAAGCACTGACCCTGATGAACGTTCGGCTAAAAGAAGTTCTGGACCAAGTTCACGGGGTAAGTGGATTGAAAATAATCAGGGCGATCTTAAAGGGCGAAAGGGATCCCGGGGTTTTGGTAAAGCTATGCCATGGGAGTGTGTTGAAAACAAAAAAGGAACTGATCCTTAAATCCTTGAAAGGGCACTACAATGAAGCAGGGCTATTTGCTTTGGGCCAAGCAGTGGTGTGCTATGATTTTTATCAACAACAAATTGCCGGTTGTGATCTGAAAATGGAAGAAGTCCTTAAAAAGATGGGGGCAAACCGGCCTAAAGTATCAAATAAGGCAACTCCACGAAAAAACGTGAGGCACCACAAACCAAATATAGAAGGAATGGACCGTTATCTATTGCAAATATTTGAAGGCAAAGATGCTACGGTCCTACCCGGTATAACAGATTATAATTGGATGCAGCTCCTATCGGAAATAGGGACTGATTTACATAAATGGAAAACAGAAAAGCATTTTACTTCCTGGTTGGGACTGGCGCCAAAACAGCACCATTCGGGCAAGATGAAAAAAAACTATAAGGCTAAAGGACAACCAAAGGCCGGCCTGATATTTAAGCAAGCGGCCACGAGCCTGCTCAACAGCAAGAAAATTGCATTGGGTGCTTTTGGCAGAAAGATAAGGGCAAAGAAAGGGGCATCACCGGCAATAAAGGCAATGGCAAGAAAACTGGCAGAGCTCTATTGGAAGCTATTTGTTAAAGGACTGTCATATGTAGAGAAGGGAATCAAAGATTATGAGGAGAAGATCTTGTTTAATAAACAAAAGAACATTATGAAAATGGCAAGAGAACTTGGTTTGTCAATTAGCTATAAAACAGCGGTTTAGCAAATACGTCAATGGTAGCTTGTCGAAACCGATATTGATTACCAGTAAGTTAAAACATTTCGACAAGCTCAATATGACATAGAACTAGACTTTTTAGACAGCCTCTTTTTTTACAAATAACAAAATAGACTATGAAAAAATTATACGCACTTTTTTTATTATTTACATCTGTAATTTATGGTCAAGTAGTTACCACCATACCTACCATACCAACTGCTACAGATGCTATTACAATAACATTTAATGCTACCGGAACCGAATTAGAAGGCTATGCTGGCGATGTCTATGCACATACCGGAGTCATAACTACAGCTTCAACAAGTAATTCAGACTGGAAACATGTTATAGGAAGCTGGGGAAATAATACTACACAACCAAAGTTAACCCGAACCGGCACAAATACGTATCAACTAACCATAACTCCCGATATCCCAACTTTTTACAGTACATCTGTTGGTGAGGTTGTTACCCATATTGCTGTTGTGTTTAGAAACAGTGCAGGAAACGCCCAATCCAGACCCGATATTTTCATTCCTATCTATGCTGAAGGCTTGAACGTTACTATAACAAACCCCACAAACAGTGCCGTTTATAATTTAAACGATAACATTACCATCAGTGCAGAATCCAGCATTAATGCCAATTTAGAATTGAAAGTTAATACGACTTCCATACAAACAGCTTCAAACACGACTTCAATTTCAACCTCATATACGTTTACGTCAACAGGAAGTTATACTATTGATGCATTGGCATCTCAAAACGACGAAACCAAACAAGAAACCATTTCGGTTTATGTAAAAACAACGACCCAAAACCAAACCATGCCCACAGGTTTAAAAAATGGTTATAACAACAATGGCGACGGTACTGTAACGTTTGTTTTAGAAGCACCTTTTAAAACCGATGTATTCTTGGTTGGAGGTTTTAATAACTGGATGCTCAATGAAACTTACCAAATGAAAAAAGATGGGGATCATTTTTGGTTAACGGTAAATGGACTGAACCCAGATACAGAATACGCCTATCAATATGTTATTGATTACACTTTAAAAGTAGCCGATCCCTATTCTAAAAAAGTTCTTGATCCTAATAATGACCAATATATACCAACGACCACCTACCCTAATTTAATGGCGTACCCAACAGGTGAAACAACGGGAATAGTTTCTACTTTTAAAATTAATGAAACATCGTATACTTGGCAAAATACCTCGTTTACGAGACCCAATAAAGAAAACATCGTTATCTATGAAATGTTATTAAGGGATTTCACAGAAAGCGATACGTACCAAGAAGCCTTAACACATCTGGATTACTTACAAGACTTAGGCGTTACAGCTATTGAACTCATGCCCATTAATGAGTTTGAAGGCAATGATAGCTGGGGCTATAATCCTTCATTTTATATGGCTTTGGATAAAGCATACGGAACAAGCAACGATTTAAAACAGTTTATTGATGCATGCCATAGCCGAGGTATGGCCGTTATTACAGATGTTGTTTTTAATCATTCATACAGCCAATCACCTTTATTACAAATGTATTGGGATGGCGTAAATAACCGCCCTGCAGCAAACAGTCCTTATTATAATCAAAGTCATAATTTAGTTGATAATACATCTGCACATTGGGGATATGATTTTAACCATGAATCTACTTATACAGTCGACTTTTTTAATGATGTTTTAAAGTTTTGGATGGATGAATACAAGATTGATGGTTTTCGTTTTGACTTTACCAAAGGTCTTTCTAACACCCTATATTATGGGACAAACAACTGGGCAAGCGCCTACGATGCCGATAGAATAGCAAACTTAAAGGCGTATGCAGACCATGTATGGAACCAAGACCCAGGAAATGAAGCTTATGTTATTTTTGAGCATTTATCCGATAATTCTGAAGAAACAGAACTCGCTAATTATGGCATCATGCTTTGGGGGAATCTTAACCATAGTTTTAATCAAAATACCATGGGATATGCATCAGATGCCGATGTTTCTTGGCTATCATATAAAAACAGAGGCTGGAACAACCCACATGTTGTTGGCTATATGGAAAGTCACGACGAAGAACGCCTAATGGTTAAAAATTTAGCCTATGGCAATTCGAGTGGTGACTACAATGTAAAAACCTTAAGCACGGCATTAGACCGACAAGAAGCCGCCTCCGTAATTTTTTATGGCGTTCCCGGTCCTAAAATGCTATGGCAGTTTGGAGAACTTGGCTATGATAAAAGTATTAATTGTGCAAACGATATTAATAACGGTAGCTGTAGACTAGAGAGAAAACCTGATGCATGGACACTGGGTTATGATACTGAGACAGACCGAATGGATTTGCACAACGTAACAACAAAAATGATAGCGCTTAAAAAGCAATTTCCATCTACTTTTAATACCGATGATTTTAGTTTTAGTTTAAACGGTCTTGTAAAACGCATCAACTTGAATGATAATGTTGGGAATTTAGATGTTGTTATTGTAGCAAATTTTGATGTTACTGCGCAATCTGTAAATCCAAACTTCCCTACTACCGGAAACTGGTACGACACGTTTTCTGGAAACACACTAAACGTTACCAACCCAACAGCCTTATTAAGTTTACAACCCGGTGAATACCGATTATACTCCCAAACACAAAATTTAAGCACGGACCAAGTTGGTTCTTCAGAAAGGATTAAAATGTATCCAAACCCAACAAACACTAGTTTTTCACTCAATAAAAACAGTAACAATATTGTTATTTACAGCCTTACCGGAAAACAGGTAAAACAATTTAAAGGGCCTTTTTCAAAAGGAACTTCATTTGATGTCTCGAACTTATCCAAGGGTATTTATTTAATGAAAATAACCAATGATTCTGGAGAACTAAACGTTATGAAACTATTGAAAGTATAAACTAATAAACCAGTATATTCATGGGTTTGGAAATTATAAAATAAAGCTTAATACGTCTTTGCGAACTTGCTTTTTGTTATAATTTGTTGCCATTTAGTCTATGAAGTAGTTTAATCTTTTTCGCTTGAAACGAAAAAGGTTAACCGCTTCTATTGTCTATTGTCTATTAGTCTATTGTCTATAGTCTCTTTTCTTTTTTCTTCTAGCAAAGCGGTCTTGAATCTTTAATCGGACACTAATGATTATAATAAAAGACTAGTAGGCTCTATATTTTTTTCAACGACCAACCTTGCCAACAAATAACTTACGGTGCTTTCTGCTCCTTGATTAAGGTTGACTTGATGTTCTTCCAATCCATCATAACAGCCACCAGTAACAGGGTTGTAAATGATTTGGCTCAAATGATTTTCACCCAAAAACCAATTAAAGGCCGTTTTCATTTTATCCAAATATGTTTTATCATTCTTTATATAAAAAAAAGTATTTAAAGCTAGAATGGTGTAGGCCACTTCAATGGGTTGTTCACCAAAATGGTTTTTATCTTTTCCCTTATGGTGCCAACCACGATTGGAAATCACCTTGATTTTTCCATCATTGAGAGTCGTCTCTAATAAAAAATCAAACGTTTTATGGGCAATGTCTTTAAATAGTTCGTTTTGGGTACATACGCCCGCCAGTAACATACCCTCTGGAATTACAGCATTGGCATAGGTAAGATACTCTTCATACCATTGCCATTCGTCATTAGAAACACCTCGGTATTTTGACACCAAATTATCAGCTAATTTTGTGATAAGGTGTAAAATAGACGCCTCTTTTTTAAAAAGATAATAGAAATACAAACCTTTTATACAAAACGCCATAGCCCGGGGGGATTGTATGCGATGGATGACGTGAATTGCTTTTTGAAAAGCAGTTTCAACTTGGGATTGTAAATTGAAATCCAACAATTGTTTTAATGATAAAAATTCCCCCAATGCCCAAATGGCCCTTCCATTGGCATCTTCAAGGTTTTCATCTTTGTTTTTATCAAAAAAAGATTTGTCAGTAGTCACATAATTCAAAAAGGTACCATCTTCCTGTTGGCAAAACAGAATAAATTTCAAATACGTATTGATTAAAGGCAAATCACTAAACTTCCCTGTTAATTCAAAGTGTTTGGCCACTGCAATTAAAGCCCTGGCATTATCGTCAATTGTATAACCAGATGCTAAATCGGGATCGGATATTTTAGCAAATTGAATCATTCCAAAATCGGTCGTCATTCGATTGATGTGCTTTAAATTGATTTCAGGGACTTTGTAATTCAGTTGAAAACCTGTTCCCTTTACGACTGTTTCAGCAAGTTTGATATGGGAAATAGCAGCATTTTGCCAAGCGGTAGGACTTATTCTGTGTAGCGCATTTAACCGCATATTTTCCATCATGTCTGGGTTTGAAAGTATCAAAATAGCAGCGTCTGCAAGTTGTTCCGCATTTCCGAAGTCAAAGTTAATGCCTGCTCCGTCTAGCATTTCCAACGAGTGTGGAATAGGGGTTGATAACACAGGACACGCAGCCGACAAAGCATAAACTAACGTACCACTTACCGCTTGTTGAGGATCTTTGGATGTGAAAAAATAGACATCGGTACGCTGTAAGTATTCCAGCAACACCTCTAAAGCAAGATATTTATTGATAAACAGAACATTATTCTCCATTTTCAACTCCTTTACTTTCTCATGTAAATAATCCCTATAAATTTCCCCATCTATTTTTATAACTTCTGGGTGTGTTTTTCCAATAATCAAATACAAAACATTCGGAAATTTAGCTACAATTTTAGGTAAAGCATCCAGTGCTGTTTCTATACCTTTTCCTTCGCTTATCAACCCAAAAGTAGAAATGATGATTTTACTTTTAAAAGGAACCGATTCTTTTAAAGTTAGATGTAATGGCTCTATAAGATGTGTCCCATGTGGAATGATTTTTATTTTCTCTTTAGGGATTACATATTCGTTTTTTAATATTTTGGCTGATAGATTTGTCATTATAATGACTTGACTCGACAGTGCTATAATTTTTTGAACAACTACTTTTCTATCATCATTGGGATTTGTTAGAACGGTATGAAATGTAGTAATAACTGGCTTATCTAGATATTCTAAAAAGTCGATAATAAAATCTCCTAAATGACCACCATATAATCCGAATTCGTGTTGTAAGTAGATTATTTTAATAGCTTCATCTGCATTTAGCGTTAAGGCTAATCTTCTGTAATCTTCTTTCAATCCTGTTTTTAAAAAATAGTTTACTTCAGGTGGATATCTTAAAACACTGTCCCCTTTTTGCAAAGCGCAAACTTTGATGGTAAAACTATCACCATATTTATCCTCAATAGCTTTAATCAAGTCTTGGCTATAGGTCGCAATACCACATTTCCTCGGTGGGAAAGAGGTTATCATTACTATTTCACTAACAGTCATTTTTATATTTTATATTATTGTATATCCGTAATCAATCATTTAGAGAATATCGTTGTCTGGTCGAGCGCAGTCGAGACCTAATTTTGAAGTCGTTAAGTTAATAACCTCTCGACTGCGCTCGAGGAGACCCGCTCATTATGATTAATAACGGATAATCAAATTTATATTTAATAATTCCATAATTAATTCTTCTAAATTTACTGATGATGCTGCGATTTGAATGTCAGGTCTTAATTCAATGCAAAAACATGACTTTTCCTTTTACCATTTCAGTACAAAATGGGATTTTTGTCCCAAAGCAATAATTTTTATCTGGATTACTTTTAATGTTGTTATTGATGTAGCTTATGGATTTAAAGCATTTACACCATCATAAGCACAATAGGTTAAATAACATACATTAATCAATTTTTACTATTCTTGGATCTTCAATTCCATGGATTTCATAATCCAATTCGGTTTCTGAAAGAGCAATGCCTTCATTTTTGATAGCAATCATTTATTTAATATTTGAAATTGGTTAAGGAGGGGCTTCCTTGGTAGCTCGATTTGAGGTTGCAGTAAGGCTATTTACTGATGTGAAATATTCAATGGGTAAAACATGTTGCTTTTCTATAAAGTATTAATGGACTACCAATGCCGTTTTTTAAAATTGGGACTTGGACAAGCTGACAAACTAAACGTCATTTTATATTGCTTTTTTTAGAATAAAAATGATACTTCATCTTGGCTTTTTTCAATTGGCTGCAAAATGATCTATATCCTCTTTTAAGAAAATTATTTGTTTTCTTTTGTTGCAACTGCTCTTTCGGTTTCCTGTTTTTCTTTTCTATGGGCCGAATTATGGAATTAATACTATGGTAAACTCAGTTCCTTGATTAACTGTGCTCTTCACACTTATTTCTCCACCTAATTTTTCCACTTGTACTTTTACCATATAGAGTCCCATTCCTTTTCCTTCGGCTTTGTCGGTATGAAAGCGTTTGTATAATCCGAATAAATCATTCCCACTTTTCTTTAGGTCAACTCCCAGGCCGTTATCTTTAAATGTGAGAATAATTTTTTCATCGACTAAATCGCTTTCAACTGTAATGTCTAATGGCACATCAGGTCTCCTGTATTTTATACTATTTGAAATAAGATTATAAAAAACACTATACATGTAACTTTTAATCGTGAACATGTCATCCACTCGACTAAAATCTATTTTAAAATTGGCTTGTTCTTTTTCCAAAATGTTCCTGATGCTTTCTTGAATATCACTAACTAGTTTTGAAAATTGGATCTGCTCCTTTTTTTCGTTTAATTGTTTTCCAAGACTTAGAATAACATTCAAATCAACAATCACCTCATCTAATCTTTCCGCAGATGTAGCAAGTGCATTCATGATAAACTCTTTTTCACCTTCTTCTAAATCTTTATCATTTATTAATGTTGTCAAACTAAGAATATTTGAAACAGGTGCTCTTAAATCATGGGAAATAATGTTGTCAAAGTGCTCGTGGTCTTTGTTTCGCTGAATTAAATCAGCTGTAATTTTTTCCTTAAGGGCTTCCTCTTCCTTTTGTTTTGTAACATCTCTGAAAACAAGTACAACGCCCATCATATTTCCTTTTAGATCGAAAATAGGCGCACAACTGTCGTTAATTGAATATTCCTTTTTTTCATCGCGGGAAATCAATATAGTGTCTGGATCTAATGCCAATGCTTTTCCCGTTTTAAGAACGGATTTAATTGGATTATCACTTTCTTCCCTTGTTAGTTTATCGATAATATAAAACACCTCTGTTATTGGTTTGTTTTCCGCTTCTTCTGACTTCCATCCAGTAAGGTTTTCGGCTATCGCATTCATCAATATGATGTTTCCTTCCATATCTGTCGCAATCACCGCATCGCCAATACTCTTAAGTATCACCGACTGCCGTTCTTTATCAAATTGCAAAGCAGTATTAAAATATTTTTTCATCTCTTTAATATCCGCAAAAACCGTTACGTCATCTTCATGTACCGGCTTTGAATTTAATAGTTCTTTATTGTTCATAATAAAATAGTATTTATATTAATAGTGGCAACTTCAGCATGGTTACCTCTTGCTGTGTTAAGTTCTACGAAATAACATCTTACAGCAATTTATAGTTTTTCGTTTGCTTTCGTTTAATATGGGTTTTACTTGAATGCTTATAGCATCATATTTTTTGACTTTTTAAATAGGTTATCAAACAAACATTTTAAGCTTTTTTAAAACTGTACTGTCCTATGTGTATAAATCTCACTTTTGGAATTTATGTATATTAATATATAAAGGTGATTAATTTAATCCCTCAAGGCATTACACTTAGTCGGTGAAAGTTTACATATATCACATATTTTGAATAGAATGGGTTGAATAAATTTATAATTCAAAAATTATAAAATAAAAAAAGCAGATTATAGAATCTGCTTTTTAAAGCCAAATAAGATTGAGGGTAATCATTTGGACTTTCCCTAAACCAACTAAAAAGTTTATAAACTTAATTAAGAAACCATGAAATAAGTTACACTTTTATTGAGAAAATTTACATAATTCACATATTATGATAATGAACCCCTCTTGACTTTTTGTTTGTAAGCGAAAATGAGATGATGTTTCCATACTAATTTGTTTTACATAAATTAAGAGCATAAACCAGACGTACCGAACCAAAATAAGTTGTATAAAACCAAATCGAATTTGTTTTTTACAAGTGTGGTAAATTTCACAAAAAACCTTATATTTGGTTCATGGAAACAGCAACAAAACCAAACCACATAGGCAGAAAGATTAGCCGTATCAGGGAGCTAAGAGGCATGAAACAGGAAACACTCGCCGAAGGACTGGGCATTAGCCAACAAGCAGTGTCTAAAATTGAGCAGTCTGAAACCATTGAGGGTGACAAACTGGAACAGATTGCAAAGGTTCTTGGTGTAACCAAAGAATCAATTGAAAAATTTTCTGATGAAGCAGTATTAAATATTATATCAAATACTTTTAATGACAGTTCAATTCTGAATGGCATAAATTTTCAGCCTAATTTTAATCCTCTAGATAAAGTTTTGGAACTTTATGAAGAAAAGGAAAAACTTTATGAACGCTTGTTGAAAGCCGAAAAGGATAAAATCGAATATTTGGAGAAACTACTCAATAAATAATACCATACCAGAAGAAAATAATTGCTAATTTAAATCTCAAAAAATTCCCTTTTTATATGTTTCTAGCTGAATAGGAATGTATTTAAAGGGAATTTTATTTCAGCCTTATAAAACAGCTGCATAGACGCACTCAAAGTGATGGTTTCCTTTAGTTTAAAATCGCGGCTATAGGTTGGTTTGGTAACTTATAAGGTTGGGAATTATAAGTAAAAATCAATAAACCCATCTAACTTTTTATCTTCGGTTTCGTGAATAGTTATTTTCTTATAAAGAGGGACTTCAAAAAAAAATATTTTCAATAGTTTGGTTTTAATATTGCTACGAAGTCACAGACTTCGCAGAGCTGGTGCGAGAATCCGCAGTTACAATACCGCACCAACCCCACTCTGAAATATGTACTTTGTTATGTACTGGCTTTTAATCGTTCATTTTTTTTAGTATTTCATCAACTCTTAAATAATACTTGCTAAATACCTCTCTTTCAGTTTGAGCATACATTAGTAAGGAGAATAGTTTTATGGAATTACTCATTTGAAAAGTAAGTCCACAAATTCGATTGTATTCAATTTCTCTTTTTTTGTCGGTATTTGCTAACATCATTTCATTGTAGGATTTCATTCCTCCGTGTACATATGAAGAAAGGTTAGAGTATTCAATAATTATTTGACCAAGAAAAGAGGACATGCCTTCATCACTTTTTCTAAACTCACTGTTTAGAAACCTGACAATATTCTTAAATGCATATTTACGTGTTTCATTTTCTACTTCCTGTCTTGTTTTGTTTTTAAAGTCTGGATGGTCTTTTAGAAAGTTGTCCCAATCTTTTATTTTAAAATTTTGGTCGTACAGTTGTTGTTCGGATACTCTAGCTTTTATTATGTCTAAAACTTCCCTGGCATTTCCGTAATCCATGTAATTTTTGGCAAAATCATCTGATTTTGTTTTTCCCCAGTTTACAAAAAGATATTTGAAACGAACAAAGTGTTCAATTAGACTTCTGAATAAAATCTTAGCACCATAATAATCATCTGCTTCACAGCTGTCGAAAATCGAATTTTTAATAAATGTTCCACTGGTATCAAACATACCTAATAACAGATATGTAGCGTGATAATTTTTTTTGAATTCTGACGAAGTGATTTGAGGGAAATATTCTTTTAATATTTCAAATATTTCATCATCTAAATCTCTATATTTCTCAATGTCGTTCATCTTATTTTAAGCTTGTGCATAACGGTCACTTGCAAGTTGTCGTTGCGGATTTCGAAGAGCGTCAGTGTCCGATAGGACATGACGGTCAAGAAAGGAGCAGAGACAATGAACACCACTGCACCCGCAATGCAATTTGCAATTTGTTATGTACAGGTATTTTAATCCCATATTATCTCATTATTTTTTAAAAAGTCAATAAACTCTTTTACTTGTCTTAACGCTTCTTCTTTTGATTCTGAGTCCAAAACTCTTATTTCAACATTCTCGAATTCATTGCATCCAAAATAATGTTTTGTGACATCTGTTATTTCGTAAAACTCAACGTTATTTTTTTCTATAAAATTTGGGAATAGTTCTTCAATTTTTCGTCTATGTCTGTTTATCTCTCGTTCTAAGTCTAGTTCCTCCCAAATGTGTATATAATATTTTGTTTCTTTTCTTTTTTGTTCAATCCAGTCTTTAGTGTTTGCTGATAAGGTATTTGAAAGTATTATTAAAACATCCGTTGGATTATGTTCTTCTGCATCAATGAGAATATTATTAATATCTGCTTTTGAAGGTGGCTTTGTGATATACCTTTTACACTGAATGACCCATTTATTTGACTTTGTCACTCCAGGAAGAGGTTCTTCATATTTGTCACCAACTAAATCTCGTCCTTTGTCTCCTCCTGATTTTCCAAACCATTTCAAATTTTTAAAATCATTTTCTTCAATTATCTTAAAACAAATCCGCTCAAAGTCTTCGGGAGATATTTCAGTCCAGTTTATTTTCATGTTAGGTATTGTTGTCTTTTTTATACTTGTACATAACGTTCTAGGGTATGAAACGTAGGGCATTCGGAGCTGCGTACTTGTCCACCGAGACTAAGCTTGCTAAGAACCCGAAACTTGCGGAAACCACTGTCCGCCCTATGTTTTATACCCATTGTTGGGTGCTGGTGTTTTTCAATTTCATACTTTTTAATGAAACAGATTTCCTTGAATAGCATTTCCCCTTTTCGCCAAGGAAGATTTATTCATTACCTTTTTTACTGTTTCAGAAATGTTATTTTGTTCAATTATAATAATGTCTTTCTGTTCTTTAATCAAGTCTCTGTTTAAATCAAACATTGGATTGGTTTCATCAATTTCTTTATCATACATAACAGCTCGTGGAATGTTATAGTCTTTTGCAAACCCCATAGCCAATCTAGCTCCACTATCGAGTTTCTGTCCGTGCAATTTCCAACGTTCTGCACTATTTTGTGCGTAACTTGCAGCTAAGATTATTGTCTCGCAAAATAAAGCCTGTAATCTATCACGCTCTTTATAACGGCTACTTAATTCCATTTTGCTTTTAAAATCAGTGCCATATTCTGTAATTAAAAGGCCGCCTTCATCTACAATTTTAAACGCTAGACCTTTATTTGTGGCTGGCATTATATCATAGAGTGGACTTGGTAAAATTGCTACGGTTTTGCCATTTTGGTCTAAAGCTTCTTGATGTGAAATGCTATCACAACCTAAAGCCAAACCACTAACTATTGTTGCTCCGTTTTTAACGAACTCAGAAACAATATTTCTTTCTCTTTCTTCTATGTCACCTTCAGGACTTAAAAGTCCAATTACAGATATATTTTTGTTGTCAATGTTTAAAAGGTCTATATCTCCTTTATAGTAAAGAAATACAGGCTTCTCACTATCTTTAACATTTCCACGATATTGTGGGAAATCATTATCGCCTAAAGCGACAAAACCATCACAACAATCCTTAAATTTTTGATTGAGTTTGTCCTCAAATATTTCCCTTAAATTTTTGAACTCATCAATATTTGTTTTCTCTTTAATTTTATTGTTTAGAAGAGAAACAATCGTATCAATATCTTCATTGCCCTCTAAATTCTTAACTAACCAAGCGTTACCAATACCTTTGTAAGATTTGGCTGTTAGTATATTTAGAGCATTGGTAGTATATTTCATTTTAAGTTTATTTATCCGTTAAAAATGGTTTTGCCGATTGCATAAAATAAGATAGAGTTTGCTCCAAGGTTTATTAAAGTTTGAAGCATATCTTCATCAATATTTACCGTTCTTGTGTAAATGTCATCTATCAGTAAAATATCACGACCTTTAATATTATTTGAAAAATTACAAGTATCTAAACTTATACCTGGATATGGTTCAGAGCCGTCATTTACATATCCTTCCATTGGTTGCCGTAGGTGGGTTGTCTTTGTGTTTGTATGACGGACAATAAAATTAGTGCCATCAATGAAATTATTGCCTAATTGATTTATAGCATTCCTTATTGTTGCTTTAAAAAGAAGTTGGTTTTGGCGATACGTATTGTCGGCTTTTGCTCTTGGAACGACACAAACTGTTAAAGAATTTGTATTTACTTGGTTCAATACATCTGGCAAATCACTCAAAAGCACCTGTAATAATTGCTGTTGTGCTTGTTGAAGACGATAATCAGTCCAATTATGGTGTGGATCATTTTTTAATTTATACAGGTAATTCGGATTGTTTGGTAAGTCAACACCGCCAAAATCTGTGTGATAAAATCCTTGAATATTTTTAGCTAAAAACCGATTTCTTTCAATTGTAAAAGGTGTCATAATTAAAGGCTTAAAATTTTATTTTCGTCAATTCCTGCATTTATAGCGTCATTTATTTCAGTTCTTTCGTTTTCAAAAACGATTACTTTGTTTGGTGAAATATTTAATTTGTTGATAGCATTTTTGTACTTATTTATCTTTTCGTTACCGTCAAATTCACGGAAGAAAATGTAGTCAAATTTGTCGGATAATTGAAAGTAATTTAAAATTTGTAAAGCCCTGTCTTTACGACAATTTGTAACCAATACAGTCTTGTTTGTTGTAGAGTATTTGAACAAAATGTTTGAGACTTCATTGTTAAGCTTAATCTCGTTTAGAAAATCTACATAATACTCTTCTTTCTTTTGGATTATCCTTTTGTAGTCGACTTCACTAAGATTTAAAACTTCTTTTTTTAGATTACTGCGATTAAACCTTTTGTCAGGATTGTAAGTTATGTGGTAGTCTGAGTTAGTAATAGATTGTATCGCTTTTTTATAAGAAAGATAATTTGCAAGATTAGTATCAACTATTGTTCCGTCCATATCAAAAAATAAAACCGTTTCAGAGGTAATTTCGAGTTCAATTTCAGATATTTTTCTGTCTGGTATTTCCACTTTCCTTTCAGTTCTTGTTTTGATGTTGGTGGGTTCATACACTTGCACCCAACACACGTATAACCACAACAAACAGTTATACCATTGTAGTTATATCGTTTATATGTTTACGAATATAATAAAAAACCACTTACAAAAACATTTTAAAATATACTAAAGTGGGTATGACAGCAGTCTTAGTTTAGTTTCGTTCGCCCATTGTTCAGGCAAACCCCCATCCAAAAAATAGACCCCCGAACTGTAGCTGAACAAAACCCGAACAAAACTCGAACAAAACCCCTCTATTTTTGGACAGGTGTGTCAATTTGTGTCAATGTGTGTCAATATGTGTCAATGTGTGTCAATATGTGTCACGGGTTTGTTTGTTAGCGTGCTGTGAGTTGGGTTCAAGGTTCTGGGTTTGGGGTTCAAGGTTTTGGTGAATCGGTTAACTATAATCAGGGAGGTCAAAATCGTGAAACGTGAAAAAAATCGTGAAAGGTGAATCGGGAATCGTCAATCGTCAATCGTCAATCGTTAATCGTTAATCGTTAATCAGAAATCGTTAATCGTCAGGTTTTGGTGAATCGGTCAATTCTAATCAGGGAGGTCAAAATCGGAAATCGGGAATCGTAAAGTAGGGTCTTGTCGTTAAAAAAAAGCATCTTTCTAACTTTCTAACAATCTAACCATCTAACTATCTAACTATCTAACCTCTTGGGTTTTGGGTTCTGGTTGTTAGACTTCTTAGAATGTTAGACTTTTTAGATTGGTGATACAATACAAAAAAGAGCCGTTATTTAAAATAACGGCTCTTTTTTCGGCCTAAGTTCAATCAATTATTGTTGTCTTGACAGCATGTTTTTTGATTAGCTTTCAAAATATAAATAATTTCATTAAGGTTTTTATTTAACTTGTTTACTAATCTTTGAAATAAATCGGTTTCTTTACCAGTTTCAAATTTTAAATCTTCACTGGTCAGTTGCGGATATCTTGCTTTTAAGACATTGGCTTGTTTATCCCAATCACCTACAATGACATATTGTTCACTGCGCAGTACCTTAATTTCTGTGTTGCTGGTTTCTATCATAATAATATATTATTTTAGATATTTACTGACACAAAGATTGCTGAAAATTCTATATTATAGTTACATAAAAAAAACAAAATATTATATATGTTACAGGTTTTCTAAAGTACCCCTTCGTTTCTTCCCTAACTTTTTATAGAAAGTTGGAGTATGTCCCGTTACTTTTTTGAATTGATTGGATAAATGGGCCACACTGCTATAATGTAACTTATAGGATATTTCTGAAAGATTTAATTGGTCGTAAAGTATGAGTTCCTTGGCCCTTTCTATTTTATGTTTTATGATGAAATGTTGTATGGTGATTCCTTTTACCTCTGAAAACAAGTTGGACAAATAAGTATAATCATAGTCGAGTTTTTCACTTATATAATCAGAATAGTTGACTTTGGGTATCTCATCAGTATAATGCACCATTTCTATGATAATGTTTTTAATTTTATCAATAAGAATGTTTTTTTTATCATCCAACAGTTCCAATCCAGAACACGCTAGATTGTGTTTAAGCATCGCCTTTTGTTCTTCGTCAATGGTCTCTACAATTTCAATCATACCAAGTTCAATACTCATATGATGCAGCCCGAGTCTTTCTAATTCTTGCTTAACCATAAGTTTGCATCGTAAACTTACCATATACTTTATATATAATTTCATATGAAAGTTTTCAATTGCATGTATTTGTATTATTTAAATGTAAGATACAACTATTTTATGTAAGTTGTGTTACACAACTTTAGGCTATAGTTACATAACACACACCCTTATAAACCAAAACACTTTAAAAACAAGAACTTAATCAAACCCTTCATAACCACTTTTTATGACGGTAGATATCATCTTAAATTGCTCGTTGGCAGTAAAGTGATGTCTTTGATTACTGGGAATAACAATACCCTGTCCGAGACTTAGTTGGTATTCAACCTTATTAATGGTAAGATTGGCGGTACCATCGATAATTTGTATATACGTGTCAAAGGGCGAGGTTTTTTCGGCTAGTTCTTCGCCTATATCAAAAGACAATGCGGTTATGTTTCCAGTAATTTTTTTGATAATGGTCTTGCTCACTACAGCATTTGGTATATATTGTATTATTTCTACTACAATATGGGGGGCAGCTTTTTCTATTTCATTGCCAATTGATTTCATGGTATTGCTTTTTTATTTACTATTAATAATTATTGTATCCAATTGCACATACACGTGCTATTGATTAATAGCTTAAATGGCTATCTATGGGTTGGTTAGCTAAATCTTTTTTAACTTTGCAGAATAAAAAAGTAAGCATGATGTAATACTACGATTTTATATTCTAATGTTCTTAAAAATAACAACAAATAATAAAATAAGGGTTGTTATCGTTAGACCGACTAAAACGAATCGCATTACGCGATATTTTAAAAAGATGGATTCCATTGAGGGTTTTAATTTTATATTGTGGGTTTTTAATTTTATTTTTTACACCATTTCTTTAACGATATACAACTATTATCACTTCAGTTAAAGTTAATATAATGATAATGGTATTTAATAATGTAAAGATGGCATAATCGTGGTATGTAGTTATTACATAAAATGTTTAAATACTTACATAATCTACAGGTATTTTTGGTATGCAGTCTTTTTCGAGGGAGTTTTTTATGCGCTTTCTTCTATGGCGGATATGCTTTGTTTATTTCTCCAGACACTTGCCTCTGCCTGTAATTCTGCCTTTTTTAGTATCTACATGAGTATTTTCAATGAATTTTTAATACTCTGAAGGTGTAAGAATTAAACATTTCTATAAACGAATTCTGTCTATTACAGATATTATTATATATAATTAAAGAGAAAAGAAAAAAAAGCAGACATTAAGTCTGCCTTTATCACCATGTTAGATTATTCATTTCGAATTCTTCTAACTGAGTCAATGGAATTAATTAATAGCGGTATCAAAAGTAATTGGAAAGCCAATAAATTTAGTTACACCTTTTTTGAAGAGAATTACATAAATCACAGATTTTTAATCATTAACCAACTCCATCAAACGGTCAACCTTATTTAGGACTCCACAAACCATCAACCAACAACCATCAACCAACAACCAACAACCACATGGTCCGACATAGCATCTCAAGTTTCATGTCTTTTATAAACCCTTAGGCCATACCAAGCAATATAAACAAAACAAATCAGCGGAAGTATAAACGAAAAATTAACTTCATACACACCTAATATTTTTGTATCGGCTACACCATTCCCACCTATATCTATAAGTATACCTTGAAGTTTTGGCATCAAAGCGCCTCCAACAATAGCCATAATTAAGCCAGCAGAACCCACTTTAGATTGCTCTTCTGTTAAATCGCCTAAAGCAATACCATATATGGTTGGAAACATTAAAGACATACAAAAGGAAATCCCTACTAAACTATACAAACCTACCATTCCTTGAATCCAAATAGTTCCTCCAGTAAAAATTATGGCTAAAATAGCAAAGTACATGAGCAGTTTACCTGAACTCATAAAACGCAGTAAGTAAGTCCCAATAGCACGACCTATAGTAAATATTACAAAAGCTCCCATTTGGTAATATCCCGCAGTGACACTATCCATCATGATCGCTTCTGCATATTGGTAAATATAGGTCCAACACATAATTTGAGCGCCCACATATAAAATCTGGGCTAAAACCCCTAACACGTACTTTTTATTTTTACTTAAAATAACAAAGGTATCTCCAATTCTTGGCATCTCTCCTTCCTCCTTTGATTGGGGCATTTTACTTACCACAAATAGGATAAAAACCCCTATTAAGACCAATCCTAATATAACATAGGGATTGCGTATCACTAATAAATCGGCGGTTTTAATTAAAACCTTTGAAACTTCATCTAAAGCACTAAAATCTTTTACATCGTCTGATTGTAAATTTTTCAAAACAAATTGTTGTGCCACAAACAAACCTAATATTAAACCTACCGGATTAAAAGCTTGTGCTAAGTTTAAACGCTGCGTTGCAGTTTCTTGGGCTCCCATTGCTAAGGCGTATGGATTTGCCGCTGTTTCTAAAAATGCCAATCCGAAAGTCAGAATGTATAATCCTATACAGAAAAACACAAAACTTTCTGACTGGGCAGCCGGATAAAATAACAAAGCACCTATCGCATATAATGCTAAACCAATTAAAATACCTGTTTTATAAGAATATTTACGCATAAACATAGCTGCTGGTAATGCCATACAAAAATAACCGCCATAAAACGCCATTTGCACCCAAGCCGCTTGGGAGTTGGATAATTCCAATACTTTTTTGAATGCCTGCACCATGGGGTCTGTAACCGCATTGGCAAACCCCCATAATGCGAAAAGAGAGGTGACTAAAATAAAGGGAATTAACACCTTTTTTGATACTACTGGTACTTTTTTAATTGCTTCCATTTAATGTAATTACCCGTTGGGTATATTTCTTTATCAATACTAATTTTTATATAAATTGCCACATTGAGCACTTCGACAAGCTCAGCACAGGCTTTGTCGAAATGCATCTTCTAGTGTCTTCGACAGGCTCAGACTGACACTTGAGTACTAAATTGACTTTAAATTCGTTATAAATTAAATTTTCTTAATTTCACCCAACGGGTTATAATTATATTTTTATATAAATCCGATACTTATCAAGCCACCACCCTAACCCCCAACATAATAGCATAAATACTAATGCCGTAATTAAAGCTCCAAATGCTCCTGGAAATACGTTTTGAAAAATATTTTCGCTTACCCATTCAAATAGATCTAATCCAGAACTCGTTTTAATTTGACGTAAAGAGACATAGAACAACTCGGAAAACAAATAAATAAACAACGGGTTTTTCCCAAAAACATCAAAAAACTTAACACCAAACTTTAGGTTTTGTATTTCGATAGCATAAATCAAAATAGCCATTACAGATAAGTCCAATCCTATAGTGTAAAGGACAAATGAGCTTGTCCAAAGTTTTTTTGAAATCGGAAATACTAAATCCCACCAAAGCGCTAATGAAGCCAAAAGAAATCCTACTATAAGTAATTTAGAAATCCCTTCATAACTTTTCCCTTTTTGTTGAACAAAAACCCCAGCCATATATCCAGCCAGTACATTTACAATAGCTGGCAACGTACTTAAAACACCTTCGGGATCAAACGGGATACTGTCTTTTTTATAAATATGCCCTTCTCCTAACAAGCTTAAATCTAATTTAGTAACTGCGTTTGTTGCCATATCCAAAACGCCACCTGGCTCTCCAAACACGTATAAAATCACCCAATACGCCAACAGAATAATCCCTGACAAAATCAAAGCGACCCTTTGTGATAGATAGTAAAAAATGATGGATGCAAAAAAGTAACATAAAGCAATACGTTGTAATACGCCCATAACACGGGTCTCGCTGAATGGTTTTAGTTCCCATGAGCCATTTGTTTGTTGAAAAAATGGAAACCAATACATTAAATACCCAATCAAGAATATTAGAAAGGTGCGTTTTAATATTTTTTTCCAAACAAAACTTGGTGGGGCAGATTTTAGTTTTCCCATTGAAAAACTCATGGCATTGCCCATTGCAAATAGAAATGAGGGAAATACCAAATCGGCAAGTGTAAAACCAAACCAATTGGCATGCACCAAATAAGGATATAAATTGGCGCCAGTGCCAGGTGTATTTACAACAATCATTAAACAAATTGTCAATCCTCTGAAAACATCAAGAGACAAAAACCTTTTGGACTCTTTTCTAAGTATTTCTTCCATTTAATTTATTATAATAATCTAATTTTTACCCAATAGCACGTATATAAGTACGGTAACAAAGCAAAGTAAAATGGACATCAGCTTAGTATGCTTCCATGCTTTCATATCTACTATGTGTAAATCTTCCTGTTGAAATTCAGAATCAGCAGGATAATAATAAGACACTGCAAACATAACAGCTAAATTCAATAAAAACTCAATACCCCATAGATGTACAAAGTGAATATCAACTTTAAAAACAAATGTTGTTAAAATATAAAATGCAAGTCCTACAAAAAGTGATGCTTTTGCTCCCATAGCTGATACTTTTTTAAGAAAAAACCCAGCTAACATAATAGAGGCTATTGGTATAAAAAAGATCCCGTTTAATTGTTGTAATAATTGATATAAACCATCGGGAGCATTAGCAACCATAGGTGCTGCTAATATTCCAAAAACAGCTAGAATGGTAGAGGTTAGCTTTCCTACCCTAACTAATTTTTTGTCGCTGATATTTTCATCTAAATGCCTTTTATAAATGTCTATACTAAATATGGTTGCCGCACTATTTAAAACACTGTTAAAAGTACTTAAAACAGCTCCTAGTATAATAGCGGCAAAAACGCCAACCAATCCAATGGGTAACACTTTCTTGATTAATTCCGGATAAATCATATCTTGATTATCATACAAAGCATCTCCAAAATAATAGTACCCAATAACGCCAGGTAAAATGATAATAATTGGAACCAATATTTTTAAAACACCCGTAAAAAGCAATCCTTTTTGAGCCTCAACCAAATTTTTTGCACCAAACGCACGTTGTATTATGGTTTGATTCATACTCCAGAAATAAAGTTGGTTAATAATCAATCCGGTAAAAAGAACACTAAATGGCAATACCGAATCCTTAGCTCCTATAACATTAAATTTCTCTGGGCTATGCCTATATACTTTACTTAAACCTTCTAAAGGATTGCCATCGCCAATACTTATAAGAGCCAGCAAAGGAATAAGAAGCCCCCCAATTAAAAGGCCATAGCCATTAATAGTGTCTGATATAGCCACCGCTTTTAAACCTCCAAAAATGGCATAAACAGAACCTAAAACCCCTATGGATACGACTGTAATCCACAACCCTTCTTCTTTTGAGACATTTAAAACTTCTGAAATATTAAAGATACTTTCAATATTTATGGCGCCCGTATAAAGAACTATGGGGATTAAGGTTACTATAAATGAAATCATTAAAAACAATGCCACTAAAGTTCTGGTGGTATTATCAAATCTTTTTTCTAAATACTGGGGAATTGTAGTAAGTCCCATTTTTAGATATCTTGGGATAAAATAAATAGCGGCCGCTACTAAGGCTAACGCAGATGTTACTTCCCATGCAATAATAATAAACCCGTTTTTATAGGATGACCCGTTCATTCCTATAAGGTGTTCTGTTGAAATATTAGTAAGTAACATGGATCCTGCAATGACAACGCCCGTTAAACTTCTACCTCCAAGAAAATAACCATCTTGTGAGTTTAGTTTTTCTTTTCTTAATCTATACCAAGAATAAAAGGCGACAAATGCCGTAAAGGCAACAAAAGTAATAACAGTATACATGTTTAGTTAGTTCGTTTTTGGTTAGTTGATTTAGATTCCTGCGTTTACAGGAATTTTATTTACATTCGAAAAGAGGCTGTTCGAAAAGTTCATTTACAAGTAAACTGTAACATTGAGGACAGTCGAAACACGTTGGTAGTCTGACTAACAAGGTTTTCGACTGCGCTCAAACTGACATTAAGGTTCACTTTTTAGAAGACAGCCCTCCTATTTTAAAACTTTAGCTTCTCTGGCAAATATTTCGCTACCAATTCTTTATAATAAGGAAGCAATGCCTTAACGTCCGGCTTTACAGGAGCCTTTGTGTATAAATCGTAAGGATTGAATTTTTTAACCCATTCAAACATGTCCATATCTTTCTTGTTCATTAAATGGGTGTATGCATTTTCTTTATGCTGGGAATAGAACGAATGGTATCTAATCATATACAAAGCTGGATCTGGCAAGTAATCCTTCATAATTTGATACAGGTATTCATCATGCCCCCAACTCATTTTCACGTTATCAAGTCCGCAATTTTCTGAATAAACACCAAATTTAGTGTTGAAGCGTTCATCGTTATAATCCGGATTGTCTTTGAAAAATTCCGGGTACACTATCTTATCTGAATACGCACAGCCAACAGGAAACGTATCACCAACAACGGCCCATTGTGGCTCACCAAACAAACATAAAATTTTTCCAAGATCATGTAAAAACCCGGTAAGCACAAACCAATCTGGATGTCCATCGGCTCTAATGGCTTCTGAAGTCTGTAAAAGGTGCTGTGTTTGGTCTAAATCTATATCTGGATCACTATCATCAACAAGGGTATTTAAAAATTCAACAGCCTCCCAAACAGACATTTCCTTTTTATTGAATTTTAAAAATTCTTCTTCCTTGCTACATACAAAATCATACGTTTGATAGGTATGGTTTATTCTATAAAACTCTTTAACTGTTTCTGCTCGCTCTGAATCTATATAATTTCTAAATGCTTCTTTTTCCTTTTTCTTTTCAGATGGATCTGGATATCGTAATAACAAATCGTCTTCCCACTCATCCAAATTGTTTAATGGATTCTCTGAGTCTAGAGGTTTCTTCATGATATTAAATATTAAAAAATTAGTATAACGAAACTAAAATTTTCAATAAAAACAAGAATGGATTAATACATCAAAAACATGGATAAATTTATATATACCTCTATGTTTTTGACTTGAAGGCTTTAAATGAACTCGCTTAATTAGTTAATTAGTTTGCTTGGTGGAAAACCAAACTGCTTTTTAAAACATCGGCTAAAATATAAGGGGTCATTAAAGCCTACTAAACTTGTTACTTCTGACACGTTATACTTTTTTGTTTTTAATAACTGGGCCGATTTTTTTAGACGTAAGGTTCTTATAAACTCATTGGGAGCTAAATCTGTCAGTTCTTTAATTTTTCGGTATAATTTTGAAGAACTCATCCCCAATTCATTGCATAAATAGACGGTTGACAAGTCTACTTCACTTAAATTATCGTTTATTAAAGCAGTCACTTTTTTCATAAACTCTTCATCAATTGGGGAATGGGTGAGCAACCCTATTTCGCTTTCTACTTCACCAGAAAATTTAGCTTTCAATTCTAATCGTGTCTTAATAATGTTCTCAATTACTGTTTTTAAAAGGGAAGGATCAAAAGGTTTTACTAAATAGGCATCTGCTCCAATACCATACCCTTTTACTTTATCTTCGTTTTCAGAAAGTGCCGTTAATAAAACAACAGGGATGTGACTTATAAACTCGTCTTTTTTTAGTTCTTCACAAAAATCAAGTCCGTTCATTACTGGCATCATGATGTCGGCAATACAAATAATAGGTTTAATTTGTCTGCAAATCCGTAACCCATCTTCGCCATTTTCCGCATCGTAAACCTTGTAATAATCAGACAAATAGTCAACTAAATATTTTCTAAGTTCATTATTGTCTTCAATAACTAATATTTTTTGCTTTAACTCTGTACTTTGAATTATTTTCTTAGCTGGTAAAACTGGACTTATCGGTTCTTTTATGTCCTTAATATCAAATTCAAAAACCTCCTTGTCTTTATAAAAATGGCGCACTATAGGGATTTTAACTATAAACTCACTGCCTTTATTTGGCTCGCTCTTTACTTTTATTTTTCCTTTATGAAGTTCTACTAATGATTTTACCAACGATAAACCAATACCCGAGCCTGTATTGTTCTCTTTACTATTAGTGGCTTGGTAAAACCTTGTAAAAATCTTTTCTTGACTCTTTAATGGGATGCCGATACCATCATCAATGACTTCAATAACTAAATAATCTTCACTGCCATTTTTTAACCTAATAAACAAGTCTACATTACCATATTTATTTGTAAACTTTAAGGCATTTGACAACAGATTATAAAGGATTTTGTCATACTTATCATTGTCTATCCAACCCACAATATTTTCATTTTCAGAAATAAAATTTAACTGAATTTTCTTATTGTAAGCCAGTTCTTTAAACGATTCAAAAATGTTTCTGGAATAATCTACGATATTTGTTTTTGAAACTTTAAGCTTCAACTCTCCTGTCTGCGCTTTTCTAAAATCCAGCACTTGATTTACTAATGTCAATAACCTACTGGCGTTTTGATGAATAAGATTAAATCTGCTTTTTTGATAATCAGTAGCAGTTTCTTTTCCTTCTTCCATTAATTGTTTAGCGGGCCCTAGAATAAGTGTTAATGGTGTTCTTAATTCATGTGATATATTGGTAAAAAACCGAAGTTTTTCATTATTTAATTTCACATCGCGCTCTCTATTTACTTTTTCTGTAAGTAATTCTTGTTTTAATCTAATTCTGTTTTTAATTTCTCTTCTGATAAAATAGAAAAGAGAGAAGCAAACAACTACGAATAAGATAAATGCTTGGGGCGTTAACCAAAAGGGGGGCATTATTTTTATTTGATAAGAAGCAACCTCACTCCAATAACCGTAACTATTACTTGCTTTTACTTTAAACACATAATCGCCTGGAAACAGATTGGTATATTGTACAGTCCTGGAATTACTGTTGGTCGTTATCCAATTCTCATCAAACCCTTCCAGCATGTATTGAAATTTATTAAGCCTTTCGTTTGTAAATGATGGTGCTGAAAACTGTAATGAAAAATTACGATTTGCATAATTTAGCTCTACATTTTTAGTATAATTAAAATTCTTTAAAAGCGGCACTTGCCCATTAATATCCATGCCCGGAAATATTTCCCTATTCTGTATTTTAAATTCGGTAATCATTGGTTTTGGCGAATAGGTATTGTCTTTTATATTATCTGGCGAAAAATAGATGACTCCATATTTACCACCAACATAAATCAGTGAATTATTAAAATTGTAGAACCCTTTCGAACTAAATACATCTAATCTATTACCGCTCGTTACATGATAAACGTTGGCCGCTTTTAGCGTTGGATTATATTTTGCGATGCTATTGTTATTTATGTTCAACCATAAATTATCATTGGCATCTAAAGTCATATCCGTAATCCATTTGCCACGCAATTCCTTCGGTTCAGAAATGAGCTCAAACTCATCGTTTTCTGGCACATAAATAGCCATTCCATTTCGTGTTGCCGCCCAAACATTTTTATTTGAATCAATTAAAATATCACTCAAATTGTCTTGCGGCAGTCCATTCTTCTTTTCTGGATTATACTTAAATAATTTCGTGGCTTTTGTAGCAAAATTATGTCTTACCAAACCTCCTTCAGTCGCAAGCCATAAATCGTTATCAACTTTCCTTATGGTATTAATTTCAAAATTGGGCAACAATCTGCCACTAGATCGTTTTGGAATTAGCGTTTTGGAATCCAAAACAACGACACCCTCACCAAAAGACCCCACGAGCAAGGTATTATCATCATATTTTAAAAATGTAGAAACAGATGCATTCGCAAAACCCGGATCAACCACTTTTGATGTCTTTTTTATGTAATCGTAAACTAATATGTTCCCATTCCATAAACCACAATAAAATATGTTCCCATCTTCAGAATAAATACACGAAATATCCATCTTAGCATTATACAAAGGAATGAAAGTTTTTCCTTTAGAAATAAAAAGCCCATTATGCCAAGTGGCTACAATGATTTTTTCATCATAAGTTTTAGCAAACCCTCTAACCCTAGGAATTTGATCACCAGTATAGGAAGCAATATCATTATTTATATTAAATTGGTTTTCATAAGGATCATACTTATCCAATCCGTCTTCCGTACCAACCCACAAAACACCTGAAGCGTCAAAATAAAGAACAGAAATCAAGTTATCTACTAAAGATGTATTGTCTGTTAATATGGAATAGTACCATTGAAATTTACCCTTTTCAATATCTTCCAATTGGTCACATACTAAAAGCCCCCCTAAAGTTCCAATCCAGAATTTACCATCAGGAGCACGTGCTATTGACACAAAATAAGGGCCTATTTTTTCTCTAAGCAAATCGTCTTTAACATATATATTTATAAAAGTATTAGAAGCTTTATCCAGCTTATAAAGTCCTTCTCTGGTACCTACAAAAATATCCGACTTGAAATCTTCATATATAAAATTTAAATAGGGATTTATATTATTTGAATTTGGAATCGATAATGTATAGGTTCTTAATTCTACAATATTCCCGGTATTGTCTAAAGAAATCTTTGCAACCGAAGCTGTATCATAACTCCCTATCCAAATATTTCCTTTACTGTCTTCATAAATTTCCTTGACATAATTAAATCCTGGGAGATCGATCTTTACAAATTTATTTTCTTCTTTATAAAACAAATAAACGCCTGCACTTTTAGTACCTACCCAAATTCTATTAAATTTATCTACATAAACAGAACGAATTTCTTCATCAGGCAAACTGTTTGGATTATTTTTTTCTGGCAAAAAAGTGGTAAATTCTTGAGTATCCAGTTTTAATAGCGTTAGTCCCACTCTTGTACCAATCCAAAGATTATTGGATGTTTCGTCCAACTCCAAAGCCGTTATATCATTACTGTATATACTATTTTCTTCTTGAGTAGAGCTTAAATAATTTACGAAATGATACCCATCAAAACGATTAAGTCCGGAAAAAGTACCTAACCATAAAAAACCTTGCTTGTCTTGCACAATATGCCTTACCGCATTATGGGAAAGCCCATTATCATCATTATAATGCTCAAATTTTATGTTCTGCGAATTGGAAACACAAAAATTAATTAAGAAAAAAAGCAAAATGAATGCATGTCTGTTCATAAAATGAATTGTACTATGTGATTTGCTAATTTAAAATAATTATACTTCATCTTAATTAAGATGCTATACGTTCTATTTGGTTTGTCTTTAGGTTTATTTTAAAATGATTTGAAGGCTGACCTTTTGTTGCTTTATAAAATATTTTAGACCATAAAACAAGCTTTGCATCACTTGCTTTCCCTAACACGTCACAAACCATTTGGTACTGTTTTAATCTTTTAGTCCCAATTTCCGGAACAGCTAATTCATCGGCACTCCTCAACCTATAATAATCAAAAATCATATCATAGCCTGTCCATGATTCAAAGTCTTGGATCGTTAAATTATTAGCTAATAATTGTGTCTCAATTTCTGAAACATTTTTATTTAATAACAGTAAATCTTTACCCGAAAGTTTAACAATTGATCCTAAAAATTCAACAGGGAAATCTTTTGGCAAAAACCTAAGTCGAACCAATTCCTTTAAATGCCATTCTGTAAAATCCTTATAATCTGCAGACTTAAGTATGTCTTTATTCCAAATAGTTGAATTTTCCGAATTTTGTAAATAGGTATATTCTTTTTCATAAAAGGGGAAAAGATTATTAAATTTAGCAACAGAATCCACAACGACTGTTTCTACCTCGACTGCTTCATTTGAATGTATTGTCAAAATTTTATAAGCCGGCATATAAGCTGCCAGCGAAGGGGTTTGAATATTAAACAGTGTATTGCCTTGTGCCGTTGCCCTCACACCTGTGTCGTTAATGTGCATGTGCCCTCCAAAATGAATCTGAATACCTGCATCTGCAAATGTTTTGGAGACATCTTCATTTGGAACTCTATGTAGTTGCATTTTATTGACCCCAAAAAGTGATTCCATTTCTGCGGAAGCATCATCATTAAAATCGACCATAGGGTAATGGCTAAAGGCTATTAATAGTTTCCCTTTTTCCTTGGCTTGAGCCGAAACTTTTTTCACCCAATCAACTAAATGGCTTTTATATAAAAACACATTATTATACCCTATGCTTGCCCCCGAAAAGTCTTTTGGATTATTCAGATTTCCCGATAATTTTTCAACAGGAACGTAAGCATTGGCATCGATAGCCAACAACCAAATTCCCTTTACCGGTTCGACCAAATAACTCACATCCGGAAGAAACAGATTGGTGTTTTTGATAGCATAAGTTCTTTTATCCAATGACGATTCTTTTAAGGCTTTATTAAACGTATAACCCTCATAAGTATCATTGGAAAAAGGGGTTTCCCAATACACATATTTTTTTTGGGGAAAGAATCCAAAATCAGCCATTTCCTGCGTCATTTCTTTATAGCCCCAGTTCTTTATATCTGAGGTAACAATGGGCTCCAACTCGTCTTCTCCGAGCGTTAATTTAACTTTTGAACTTGTGATGATTTGTTCTTTGCCGCCTTTCCCCAAAAAATCGGTTTTGCCAGCATCTTGAGAAAAAGGTCTTACCGCATCATGATTTCCTGTGGTAACAAAAAATGACATGCCATGCTTTTCTGTATATGCATTCAAAATACGTTTCAAACCTCTTAAATGTACAGGTTGACCATCATCACTAAAATCACCTGGCAACGCCACTATTTTTATTCCCTTTTTAGAAATATCATCTAATGTCGCTATAAACGCAAAATAATTTTCATTGAAAATCCGGGTGGATTGCAATTGAGAACTCATGGTTCTGATATTGGCATACTCACCCGTTACCGGATTTGGAATTCCTTTATAATCATTATCTTGAAATGTGCCAAAAATATCTGAAAAATGCACATCTGCAATAAAGGCTATTTTGACGTTTTCTACATCATTTGCCTGCCTTGTTTCACATGCACTCAAAAAAAGCAATATGATAAATGATATTCTAACCATCAAAGTAGTTTATTCTTGGTTTGTAATGCCCCATAAGCTTCTGGTTTTTTTGTTTGATTACATGATGAAAAATCAAACTTAATAAAACAAAAAGACAAATGTTAAAAAACTTAAAACGCTCTTAATAATTATTACTTTATTTATTTAATATTCTATTACCATGAATCCGCCAGGTCTTACAATTTGAAATGCGAACCTTGGGTTTATATGGTTTAAATCGGTGGCAAAAACTTCTCCCGATTTTAAAATGGGTAAATTTATTTCTATCGGCTTATCATCACTTGTTTGATATTGCAACTCATACCCCCTAACTGTATAAGAAGGGATACTATTCTTGACTTTAATTTCTATTCTTGCTGTGGAATCATCCATTCTTTCTACTTTAGTAATGTCTATTGGAGACGCTAATTGTTTAAAAACATAGTAAGATGGCTTTGGGTTTAAGGCAACATCTGTAATACCGTGTCTTCTAATTTTAAATTTACCAAAACCTTCTTCCCCCATTTGAGTACGATAATCATTTAAACAAAAGTAAATATAGCCTATAACATAAGGCTGCCTGCTCCATTCCTTAACATGGAACAGCATATCATCAATTCTACGCGTATCGCCTCCAGAATTTGCTGGTTCACACAAGCCGTTTTCTGTTATAAGTAACGGTCTTTTTCCAATGGCGTTTTTAACTACATCAAATTTATTTGGCAATTCATTTCGATCTCTTCCATGCCATGTACCAATATATTCATTCCAAGTAGGTATATCGCAAAGCAATGTTTCATCATTTTCTTGTTTTTCCCAAATACGATTAGAAATAATGGTTACAAACCTGGATGAATCTTTAGATTTAACAAAATCGCGCAGTTCTAAATAGGCCTTTTTATCTGTATCACCATTTATTTCGTTGCTAATGCCCCATGAAAAAACACTCGGATGATTGTAGTGTGCTTCTATCATATCATTTAATTGTTTGTGGGCGGTGTTAACAAGTTCGGGTGTTAATCTTTTTGGGTTTTGCCACCACGGCAATTCTTCTTGAACCAAAATACCATATTTATCCAACAAACTGAGCATATAATCATCTTGTTGCCAATGAAAACGTGTAATACATACATTTAAGTCTTTCATAGCGCGAACAATAGAATCCATATAACTACGTGGTTCTGCTATTCCATATTTAGGGTTACTGCCAGGCATGTATTCTAATCCGGGTAATCTAACTGGTTCTCCGTTAAGAAAAAATTGTTCCCCAATAATTTCAATTTTTTTAAAACCGAAAACAGAAACCTCTTCATCTGAAATTCCATACTCAGTTTGTATGGAGGTTTCAAGTTCGTAAAGATTTGGGGCATCAAAATGCCATGGTTTTATTTTTCCTAATAGAATATTTAATGAGCACTCGCCATCTATCACTTGTAATTCTTGTTCAAGAGATTTAATGCTTTCTCCTGTTTCTTTATCTTTAATAATAAAGTTTAGAGCTACGTTGTCTATATCCTTTTCCCAAAACTTGACAGCTATTTTTATAATTCCTGAACTGTCTTGTAAATTTATTTCTGGATTGATATGCACATATTTAAAAGATGGTTTTCCTGTAGATTCAAGTGAAACCGAACGAATAATTCCACCGTCGTTCGACCAATCAAAAGAAGTGTCGTATGGCAAGTTATTTTCTGAAAATTCATTGTTAACAGATACTACAACTGTATTTGCTTTTTCAAACGACACAAAATTTGTTATATCAATTATAAAAGGGGTGTATCCTGCATTTAAGTTTTCTCCAACTTTTTTTCCATTTACATAAACCACAGCATCATGATAAACAGCTTCAAATTTAATTCTCACATTTTTACCCTTCCAATCTATAGGCAATTTAATTTCTTTTTGGTACCATGCCAATCCTGCATACTCTTCACTGCCCGATTCAATATTCCACGTATGTGGTACTATTACTTCACGGGATAATTGAGAAGGAATACTATTTTCCCAATGTTCTTTGAATCCTAAATTTGTAGAATCAATAGCAAACTCCCAATTTCCATCAAGCAATATAACTGCACTACTTAATTGTTTATTTGCTGTTTTATCATAAGATCGATCTTTACAATTTGTAAAAACCAATGTTATAAATATTAAAAAACCCGCCTTTAAAATTTGATGTTTCATAATATCTTAATTTTTACACCTTGTTTCTTTTGGAAACGCATAACTCGATTTCCAGCCTCCCAAATCAATCAACACCTGGTCTATCATGACACCCGAATCTACCATCCAAATTTTAAGTGTATGTTTTCCCGCTTTATTGATAATTTGTTTTGCCGATTGCACACTGGCATTTTTTAGTACGTTTTGTTTCCATTCCTCACTTCTACCGGAAGTCTGAAAATCAACAATAACTGGTGTTGCATCATCAATAGCAACTGCACAACGCACGCCACGTCCTTCATAATCAGCATGTGTTGGGATCGCTTGCACTCGAACATCTGCTTCTCCGAAATTAAAGGTATAAAAATCATATTCCAGTACAGGATTATTTTGTTGAATTAATTTTAAATCGGTTTCCGAATCGACACTTCTCGGCAATGCGGTAATCACTTTCCCTGTATAACCAACACCATCAAACACGTCCCAATACGCTTGTTTTCCTGCTTTATTTCGTGTAAAATTTTCAGCATGGATGGATACAAAACCTTTGTCTTCAATAAAACCGGTATAATTTTCTAATGCTGCAAACTTCGGATTGTAAGCTGAAACCCCTACTGTTATTGTACTATCGGCTGAAATAAAATCAATGGCACTACTTACTTTATAACTTGGTGGAATCAATTGAAAATCGTGTCCTAAAGGAGCCTCTTTTTTGTTCTCTCCTTGAGGTACTTTTTTCCAATCTATACTTACCCATAAGCGTTTTGTGGGATTTCCGGATTTACTATTCAATATCCCTTGAGCTTCTGATATTTTAATCCAATCGGCTTTTGGCAGAGCTTTCCATGTGACGCTTCCTTCTCCTTTTAAATACACATCAATAAAATAATGGCTATCGGTGTACCTATTAAAAATGGGCAAAACATCAGCAAAACTATTAACAATTTCATGATTGACTTCCATTTCGTAACCTTCCAATGCCAAGCCTAAAGTCGCTTTCTCTTTTGGTTCAACAAATACATAGGATGGTTTTGAAAATACTGGAAGAAACCTAGGGGCCATGGTCATGATATGGTGCCATTTTCCTTGATGTAACGTTTCATTATAATATTGGGTTTCTTTTTGAATGCGATTAAAAGCATTGGCAGATTGCTCAGCATAATAATTGGCACTGATTTTACCTTGTTTGGCATCAAAATCATTTTTAAAACGGTACAACCATTTTTGATTTATTTTTGAAGCGGCTACCACAGGATAATACACCAATTGATAAAAAGCATCTTTACGATGAGTGACAATATTGGGATATAATTTTTCTACTTCATCCTCAATGGCTTGATAGTCTTTTATTCGCGCTTCAACTTCATCACCATAATGAAACTGAGTCAATTCCGTAACACCTGATTTCGTAACAGGTTCCACTTGGCTCCATGCCATAAACTCAGGACGTCTTATAAAGGCTAACCGATTATTTTCGAACATGACATCGGTAATTGCAGAGGCATGTTCATTTCCAAATTCTCTTGTTGCCCATATATTCATGTGGTTTTTAACAGCACTACTTTTTTCAAAAGCATCCATATCCCAAGCCATGTCCAGAAACAATTCGATATTGTATTCGTGTGGTTTAATGTCGCCACAATTGAGAATCCATAAATCACGGGAATGAAATTCATAGGCTTTAGACATTTCTTCCCACATCAACACAGGATTGGTAGAGTTTAACCATAAATAGTCATGCGGACGCCCCCAATAGGATGTGTGATAATACACGCCTGCACCGCCAGACCGTTTTTGTTCTTCGGGCTTACTAAACTGGCGTATGTAGCCATAATTATCATCCGTCCAAACCAGTGTAATATCTTCTGGAAGTTGTAAGCCTTCTTGATAATAGGTCAATACTTCTTTATAAGGAATAAAAGCTTGTGGTATCGCTTTCGGATCTTTTTTTAGTTCTTTCTTTAAAATCGCCCTTTGGTCTGAAATGATTTGCTCCAATAATTTGACTTGTTGATCGGTATCATCTTCACCAACAATCATAGGGGAATCATGCTCTCCACGCATTCCTGTGGTATACATATTTTCAAATGGAGTAGCTTCTTTTACACGTTTGGTAAACAAATTTTTTATGACCTCCGAATTGGTATCATAGCGATATTCACCCATTGTTTTATGGTTCCACTCTGTATTGATATTACTCAACATGGGCTCGGCATGCGATGTGCCTACAACAATGGCATAATCATCTGCTACCTGCTTATTTTTAGGGTAGGAATAAAATGGTTTGGTACTCGAATGCATGGCAGGCCAAATGGTATTGGCTTTTAAACGTAATAATAATTCAAAAATTTTCGCATAGGTTTTTGGACCCATATCCCCTATTTCCGGTTCAAAATTTAATGTTGCCCAACGTTGTAAACCCCAATCTTCATCATTTAAAAACACGCCTCTGTATTTTACCGATGGGCCTTTATATGTTTTGTTTTCAACAGAAATTATAATCTCATTTTTATTCTCGGGTGTCACATCTGCCCACCATTCCCACGGTGAAATCCCAATCATTCTAGAGATTTCGAGTAAACCATAAGCGGTTCCCCGCCTATCTGAACCCACGATTACCAAGGCTTGATCAACACCTTTAAAAGGATTTTTAACGACTTGGATGCTATAACATTCCCATGTCCCCTTGACGGAATCTATATTTATTTTATTGGAACGAACGAGCTGATCTATGTGTTTATTCTTCCCAATAGAACCGGCAAGAATGATATTAGAACCCATGTCATTTGAAACTTCAACTGTTTTTCCTATACTATTTTTTATATCGTTTGCCAATATGTTTGCTGCAATTTCAACGACTTTGGCATCTTTTTTATCAATAACAATTTGGCACGACTCATTTCTTTTAACAATTATAAAATCATTACTTTTTTGAGCATTTAAAATAGATAATTGTGATAAAATCAGTATTAGTAAAATGTGTAACTTATTCATAGTTATTGTTTTATTCTTTCAAATGTGTTGTTACCAAAAGAAACCTTGAAATCAGATGGAAATAATGTAGATGGCAAATAATAGTCGGTTGAAATAACCTGTGCTCCAGAAGTTTTGGCTTTTTCAAAAGGCGTATAATCATTGGTTCGTGCTTCTTTAGTTCCAGAATCAGCTCTAGTTCTAATCAGATATCCTTTAGCTACTAATTCTTTTATATAATCAAAATCCTTAACAGGATCATTAACTATCCTAAATGCGGCTTCTGGATTGCCTTCTTTACTATTTACAAATAAGATTCTATTTTTTAATGAAGGGTGTCCATCCAAATATTTATTTATTTTATCTTCCTTTTCATCTAATACAAAAAGAAAACGCCCTTTTAAATCGCACAATCTTGGCCAACCTTTTTTTAGAATGGCTTCCTCCAGTATTTCAAAATCACCTCTAACTAAATCTGGAATTATTAACTGACTTTCCGAAAACACACTGCTAATCTCACTATCTATACTATTTAAAGCTTCTTTTGTAAATAGCAAAGGCTTCAATAAATTTTCAATAACTTGGTCTTTTGTGTTTATCAAAATAAATATCGGTGTATGATCTGGGTTTTTATCAGACCACTTTTTCAATGCCCTTAAGGCGTCTTTAAATAATAAATAATGACTTCTAAAATCTATATCCTGAATATGAAACATTTTTAAACCCGGCTGCTTAAGCTTCTGCTCTTTATCAAAAACCCGCGGTTCCTTACCCAAAGCTTTTACTATTTCCAATCCTTTAGGGTTAGAATAATAACCACCATGAGGATCATAAAAAACATCCAATTCTAAATTCCGCAATCCCAAATCCAGTTGGTCTTCCAATGATATGTGTGTATATTGTAACGACCTAGCTCTTGAAGAATCTTGCTCAAACAAATAATTGAATAAAGGCTGTTCTATAGCTATTTTATAGGAATTGTGACTACCTATCACCTGTACATCATTTAAATACACATCACTATCACCACAACTATAAAAACATACTGCTATCATAATTTGAAAAAGATAGTATTTTTGCATCGTCCGTTTCTTAAAATTTATTATTTGATAATTTCACTTATCAACCCATAGTCATCGTATGATGAAATGGGGTATATCCTGTTAGATAAACATGTACCCCATTAGTACGTAAGCTGCCTTGATGATACGTATATTCCTCACTGTCAAGGTTCTTTATTTTGTTGTGTTCTACTTTTCCAGGTCCAAATTCTATAATATCAGACCCCAAGGACAATTCACCCAATCCCGATGTTAAGAAATAATTGCCATTTTCATCTTTTTGGGCTCCCGATAGCAAACTTCCTTCTTTAAAACACATTTCTATAGTGACCTCAACATGTGGTGGTCCATCTACTTTAAAATCCATGCTTAATTTTCCATTATTTTCAGTGATTTCAATAACTGAAATTTGTGTTTTTACGTTGCTTTTGGTTCGTGAATCAAAATCCATTTTATTCCAAAACCTTCCATCTTGTGACCGAGAGAGTTTATAATCGGCATCCTCTCTGCGGTATTCCTCAGCGAGTGGTTGGTAATAATTAGCTTCTTTGGTTTCCTTAAAAATATACTTATTTCCTTCTTTCACCAAGCCATCGCTACTAAAATATCCCATTCTAAAAAACGAAGTAGACAAACGCATGTATTTTAAAATGGCATCACCTTTTCGGTACATTAAAAAATTGGGGTTTGAAGATCTTCCTGAAATAACAATTACTGGTTTATCGTTTCCACCGAATAAAGTTACCGACGTTTTACCTCGTCTAATTCTAGCCAGATCGGAGACTGCAAAAAACTTTTCAAAATCATTTTCTACATTTGCGTCAAGAGGAATTTGCTTTTGAAGTTCCCTGTTTGCCATAAAATGCACCAACGCATGTGATAAAATATCGGTGGTAAAACTAGGAAGCCCCTCAATGACATGAACCATATGAGCAAATATGGAATTATTGGTACGGATGGCCATATAACGGTACTGCAAATAAAATTTAGAAACATCTATATTCATAAATTGATCCTGTCTTCTTGAATCAACAGTTACTAAGTCGCCATTGGTTTCGGTATAATAATAGTAAGTTATAAGGTTTGCATGTACTTTATCTAATAATTCCGGTTTATTAAGCAATCTTGCCATTGTTATAAACGCCTTATCAATAACGGCAGAATACACACCGCTTCGTTCCAAATAATGTCCATCGGCATTTAAATAGATACCTTCTGCAAGCCATTCATCAATTCTTCGAATATATCTAGCGTCAGGGTATAATGCATTGATACTTGCTAAGGCCGCTGAAATAACCCATCTGTGATTTGGCGTATGAACACCGCCTGTTACCATGGCTTCTCCTGCATTTACAATAAAGGTTTTCATTTTACCTCTCAACCCTTCTAATTCTTTTTGCTTATAAAGATGTAATACTTTTGCGGCTTCACAAATGTACTCCAAAACAAAAGCAGTATCAGGAGGTGATTGTCTATTACCTCCAGCATCTAGAGTACCGTCATGATATTGATTCTTTACCAAAACATCCAAGGCTTGGTTCAAACGTTCTGCTACACGTTTTGACTTATAATAAACCGATTCAGAATGAGATATAGAAGCTGACATAGTCGCTATGGCAGTAGCTAATGGTCTAAAATTATTTATGATAACATGCGATTCATCGGGAATTTTATCTAAAATGGCTTTAACTGCAATATCATTATTGGTAATGAGCTTTTTCATCAAATTAACATCTAATATCATTTTTCCTTTACTAAAAAAAGTATTGTTTGCAAAGGCAATGTTACTAACGAAAGCACTTGTCAAACCCAAACCACTTAGCTTAATAAATTCTTTACGATCGATGTGGTCTTCCATACTGTTACGTATTACTCATTTAATTCCGATGAAAATCAAAAACTTTATTGACCAACAATTTCCGTAAGCGTAAAATTGATGCCTAATGGGTTTTTTGCTACTTTACAAAGCAATGGAAAATCGGGATTTTCTAAAATCCACAGTTCAGTATTATCAATTTGCGCAACTACATGTAACGTGCTTAGTGCTTTTCCATCAATGATTACAGGATTCTTTTCTTCATTTTTATCCAATACATACGTCGTATTATTATAAACAAATTGATTATTTTTTAATAAATCCTGATAAGCTGATTGCGAAATCATAAAAAACGTTTCCGTGGGTTTCAATACTAAAATTGGTGCATTTTCGCCTTGATTAAAACTCAATTCCGTGCCGCTTTTAACCGCTTCCGGCATCGTTCTGATACTGCTTTTTACGCCTCTCGTTTCCAAGTTTAGCACCAACGTATCCGAAGTCATTTCTGTAGTGAGCGTCAAAGTTCTTGTTTGCCCATGTAGCTTGCAGATATAATGCAAAGTGGTATTATTTCCAATCGATGGCACGTAGTTTTGCGCCATTACTATTTGATATGTTGCGCAAAAAATGATAGCTATAATAATGTTTTTCATCTGCATAAATTTTAAAGGATTTCATATCCTAATTATTTTGTTGGTGGTAATATAGTGGTTCCCCAAGCGGATGGTTTTGATGCCATTTCTAAAATTAATTCACCACCATTAACGATGTCTTCATGTAAAATCCATGCTTTATTATAGGGTTTTCCGTTTAATAAGGCTGATTTGATATACCTCTTTTTATCACTCAAATTTTTAGTGGAAATCTTAAAAGATTTGCCTGCTTCTAGCTTTAGCGTGGTTTCTTTAATCAAAGGTGTATTTATTAAATAATAAGGCTGCCCTGCATTGGGATACAATCCCATCATGTGAAAAGCCAACCAAGAAGACATGGCTCCAGAGTCGTCGTTACCCGGCAAACCATTTGGTGAACTATTAAAATTATTTTTTATAATAGTACGTATTCTATCGCTACTTAAGTCTGGGCGACCAATCCAATGGTACATGGTTGGTGCTAAAAAAGAAGGTTCGTTTGATACATCGTACAATTCCTTTTCAAAAAACGTATCTAATCTATTTTTAAAAGCTAAATCTCCTCCAGACCTAGCAACAACTTCAGGTATATCATGAGGAATACTTAATGAATATTCCCAAGAAGTCCCTTCATAAAAAAACACACACCAGTGGCAAACATACCAAGGAGATTCGGTAATTGTTGGCGTATATTTAAAAGTTGGTTTCTGAATTTTTGACTCGCCAAAAACAACATCATCCAACCAATTTCCTGAAGCATCTTTGGGCATAATAAATCCTTTAGAACCATTATTCTCATAATCTGCACGCCATAAATTTTTCCAATTGTCAGCTTGTTTTATATATCTATCGTAAATATTCTTATGATTTAAACCCTTGGCTACTGTAGCTATATTGTAATCATTATAAGCATAATCAATAGTTCTGTTACCTGCTCTGTCTATACCATAAGGAATATACCCCAATCGTAAATAATCGACTAATCCGCCACGGCCTTCTTTTTCTTCATTTCCCCCAGGAGGTACCTCAGCATCTTTAAGCATGGCTTTTAATGCCAACTCATAATCTATTCCTTTTAAATTCTTAACAAAGGCATCGGCTATTACTGTTTCAGCATTAGAGCCACCTTGTGTACGGCCGTTTTCGTTTCCGCTTCTGCCTTCTGGCAAATAGCCATCACGCTTATAAATATTCAACATCGCGTTAATAATTTCAACTTCCCGGTCTGGATCTATAAGTGTGATTAACGGACTAGAGGTTCTAAACGTGTCCCAAATACAATAAAAATCATCGTAATACGGTTCATCATTGGTCCATAAAGGGTTTTCCCCTGTTCTATCAACAGGCATGATCATGGTATGATACAAGCCTGTATAAAACATTTTTTTATAATCTTCTGAAGTATCTGGCGACAGTGTGATACGGCTTAACAGTTGTTCCCATTTATTTTCTAAAACTGACAAAACGCTATTAAAATTCCAATGCGGAATCTCTTTTTCTATATTATTCTTTGCTTTTAACGAACTTAAAAACGAGATGCCTATTTTAACATTGAGTTCTTGTTTGCCTTCTTTTCCAAAAGACAACAAGGCGCCTGTTTTTTTTCCAGAATCAAATTGCGCAGGTTCATTTGCAAATAATTTTCCATCTTTCCATGTCACATATTTTGCAATGGGCTGATCAAAAACGACCCAAAAATAAACGGTATAGGCACGACCGTTATTCCAGCCGCCTCTAATTCGGCTATAGCCTCTAACTTCTGTGTCTGAAACTATTTCGATTTGCGACCCAACAAATTGCTGAGCTTCCCTAGCATCTGGATCAGGCTCTTTTGGTTCTCCCAAGAAGAACCCTGGATCAATCTTTAATTCCTTGGTGGCAGTTTCAGGATATGTTATTCTATAAAATGATACTTTTTCTCCTGTGGTTATTTCTGTTTTTATTTGATTTTCCTTAAAAACAGTTTCATAGTATCCCAGTTTTACGTTTTCTTCTTGTCTAAATGAGGTTTGGTCTATCTTATTTAATTCACCGGAAAATGGCATGATTTGAATGTTTCCGTATTTTGGTCCGCCGCCAGTGCCACTAACATGCACTTGACTAAATCCGGTTACTTCTTTTGGCATGGGCAACCAACCACTATTCGGACTTACAGTACAATCTGGACTTGGTTTTACCATTCCGAAGGGACATGAAGGACCAATAAATACGCGTCCATCTCCTTCGGATCCAATCATGGGATCTACATAAGTATGGTGTTTTTCTTGAGCATTGCTGCTATTAAAAAGAAATACCAAAAACACAAAAAAGATTGTTTTTTTTATTGATTCCATATGCCGATTATTAATAAAAGATTGTATCATAATGCTTTATAAATTATTTATAAACTGGTTTGACATTTCTAAAATTAACTCTCCTCCATTTGTAATATCTTTATGAGAAATACTATAAGCAGGCAAAGTAGTAGCATTATATTTAAGCTTGTTTACATAAATATTTTCATCGCTATTATTTATTGCCTTAATAACAAATGTTTCACCTGAATAATACTTTGGATGTAACTGTATGGTAACTTTATTAAAAATAGGACTTCCTATTTGATATGCTGGATTTTCTTCCGTTCCACCATTCATTTGAAATAAGCCCATTTTAAACAACACATTCAAACTACCCATTAAGCCTTGGTCTTCATCGCCGTTATAGCCTGTGCTTGGAGCCAAACCACTAAACGTTTCTTTAATCACAGTCCTTGTCCAATATTGTGTTAAATCTGGCCTACCTAATTGGTTAAAAATAAATGAGGTTTGTATGGAAGGTTGATTCCCAAAATTGATTGGAATGCGGCTATATTCTGGATGTAATTCGGCATCATGTGATGTCCCTGAAGTAAACTTTAATGCTTTGGCTGTTTCAAATTGCGTATTTAATTTTTCAATAGCTTTGTCTTTTCCGCCCATCAATAGTGCTAAACCATCAACATCATGTGGTACAAACCAAGTAGATTGTGCCGCA
Source organism: Mariniflexile sp. TRM1-10 (assembly GCF_003425985.1). NCBI lineage: Bacteria > Pseudomonadati > Bacteroidota > Flavobacteriia > Flavobacteriales > Flavobacteriaceae > Mariniflexile > Mariniflexile rhizosphaerae. Next base: position 2,860,058 of record NZ_CP022985.1, on the reverse strand, counting down.
TTTGATTCTATAAATCCGTGTTCGTATTGATAAGGGTCAAAGTTTTCGGCCCATGTCCCTTCAACATTTTTAGGTCGCATCCAACTTATATTGGTATCAAACACATGTTTATAATTTTTGGATCTAGCCATAAAATAATTGTAATCTTCATCATGATTTAATTTTTTAGCCAATTGCGCCAATGTCCAATCTTGATAAGCATATTCCAAGGTTTGGCTGGCACCATCTTGATGCAATCCAAAATTCCCTTCAGGAATAGGATAAGGCACATAGCCTTTTTCTAAATAATATTTTAAACCGCCTCCTAGATCCGTAGTATGCTCGTAACCGGCTTTTCCCATAATACCGCCAGACATGTGGTTTTTTTTGAGTGCGATATAAATAGATTCTAAATCTTCTTTTATGATTCCTTTTTGAATAGCACTTACGATAAATGGTGTTGTGGAAGCTCCTGTCATTACATAAGTATAATTACCACCAGAAGGCCCCCGGGGAATCATACCGCCATCTTTATAATATTGCATTAAGGAATGTACAAACTCTTCCATAATTTCTGGATACACCAATCCCCAAAGCGTATTGATAGTCCATTGTGCGCCCCAAAATGAATCGGAATTGTAATGGTTGAATTTAGGTTTACCATCTGCATTCAATGGCAACTGGCCAACCCTAAAAGTTTTTCCCGTATTATCTGGGTAGGCGCCATTAACATCACTAATGGTTCTTCTGCCTTGTAAGGCGTGCCATAAATCGGTATAGAATCGTTTTTGGTCTGTATTGGTTCCTCCTTCCACTTGAATTCTTGATAACATCGTATGCCATTCGGTTTTCGATTCCGTGACTACTTTATCAAAATCCCAATGGGGTAATTCTTGCTGAATATTATTAGTTGCGTTTTCTATTGAAGTATAAGAAATCCCAGCCTTCATTAAAACAGCTTTCTCTGTATTTTCTATGTTGATTAAATAATTTCCTGTTTCAGCATCTTCTTCCAAAGCTGTCACAGGAACATTTAGTTGTACTTTAAAATATATGGTTAATGGTTTAGGACGTCTGTGCGTTGGATCTGCTACTAATTTACCCGACAACTCGCTTTTCCCCGTTTGCTTTAGTACGCCCTCTACATTTTCACAGGGTCCCAATATGGTATTTAAGTTGAAGAGGATACCTGCCTCTTTATTTTTTGGAAACGAATATTGGTGAAACCCAACTCGTTTTGTACTTGTTAATGCGACCTTAATTTGATACCTATCTAACTCTACTGAATGATATCCTGGCGTTATTGTTTCTGCTTGATGATTAAAGCTTGAGAAAAAATCAGTAAAAATATGATCTTTGTTTTCATGGGAAATGGTTACAGGCATTACCGACAAACCAGACATTTGCCAAGCATGAATATGACTGAAGCCTTTTATGGTATCCGTATTGTAGCGATACCCGGTGCCCCAATCGCCTCCAATTTGCGTATCCGGACTTAAATTAACCATTCCAAATGGACGACTAGCAGACGAAAAGAAAAACCATCTTGAGTTTTCAGTATCTAAAAAAGGATATACTTTATCTGATAAAAATTCTTTCTCAATAGAAGGTTTTATTTCCTCTTTACAGGAAACTAAAAAGGAAAGTATGATACTAACCGTTAAAATGCCATTAACTATATTATTGCTTAACTTCATTGATAATATTAACGAGAAATTTGTCTTGAACGCAATAGGCTTTTATTTGACCAACAGGTTCTGCCTAAATGAATTTATTTATTGCTTAAGAAGCAGGCTAATAGAAAGCTTTTATTAAATCTCTAACTTTCACTTTCAAAATAAATGTGTTATTGAACTCGTTTAATTTTTTTTCAATTGGCTAAAAAATTGCCCTTTTACGCCCATTCTATGTCTTTTTGTCCTTCCATAGCCCTGCTATGTAACTCAAAAAAAACTTCGATTGGACAAAAAATGACTGATTTTCACTTCAATCAAAAAAGTTTAAATGAGTTTTAAAAATATAGGCAGACTACAAACATGTCTGCCTATATTCAATTAACAAAAACTAAACTAACTCAAAAAACTAATTTGCTATTAATAGTCAGGATTTTGTGTAATACTATTAGCTGATGCATCAATTTCATTTTGAGGTATTGGTCTTAAAAGATGCTTTTCTTGAAGCGCATTATTTAAAGCTGCATGCGGGTTATGTGCTAAAGTACGCTCTATTAACTTATCTGTTCTTTTTAAATCCATCCACCTATTTACTTCTCCTGTTAATTCCCTAGCTCTTTCGTCTAAGATAAAATCTATATCAACATCTCCAGGGTCTACAGCTGTAGTTAACCCTGCCCGAGATCTTAGTGTAGTAAGACGTGCTGCTGCATCTGTAGTATTATTTAACTGTAAGTAAGCCTCTGCTGCGATTAAGTAAGCTTCACCAGATCTCATCATAACCATATCCCTTTCTCCTTGTGAAGACTGATCTGGTTGTGTAAATGGTATGGTTGGATCATCAAACTTAGTGAACATTGGGAAATGCGTATTCGTTACACCGTTATTTTGAAAATAAGTACCTGGATTAATTACCTTATAGCGTTTTGCATCAATCTCTGCTTGTGACCATACGGTTTTAGGGAAATATATTGCTGTATCACCAGCAACAACATTTACAGGTGTACCATTTTCGTAACCTACATAGTCTTCTGTTGCATAATTAACTCTTGTGAAAGTAGCGGTTGCTCTTTCATCATTATCTTCAAAAAGTGAATAATAAAAAGGCGTTGGCATACCACCTAATCCTTGTACTGTTTTTTCTAAACCTGGATAGTCATAAAATCTAAATTTGTACATCATGTGTTTAGAGTTACCCCAACCTCTACTTACTGAATTACTTCCAAATAAATAAGAGAAAATTACTTCAGAATTTCTTTGATTACCTATATCTACCAATGATGCAAATGAAGGCACTAAAGAATGATTAGCTATAACTGTCTCTGCTAAAGATGCAGCTTCAGTAAAATCTGATGATGAACCAAAAGATTTGTAGCCTCTTGTTAGTAATACTTTAGATAATAAGTGTCTTACAGCATCTTTAGATATCCTACCGTAAGCACTTGGAGTTTCATTTACTGACACTAATGCGTCCCTTAAATCTTGGATGATTTGTACATAAACGGCTTCTTCTGTCTCACGAGGATAGTTGGTTTCTGCAGTTGCAACTTGATTTAAAACTAAAGGAACACCACCATAATTTTCTACTAAATTAAAGTAGCTCCATGCTCTAAAAAATTTAGATTCTGCTATTCCTAAAGCTTTTTCACTATCAGTAAGGCCATCTATATTATCAGCATTATCTATAGCTGTATTTGCTGCTGCAATAATACTATACTGATTCGCCCAATACACCGAAATAGCCCAAGTGTTAGAATTCATATTCACGTAATCATTAATTTCATCGGCACCTGTAATTGTTGATCTTCTAGTTACAATATCAGTACCTAAATCTTCTAAAGTATAGTACATATCAGAACGATAACGTGTTGTTGTTTCTCTAGCTCTTTCATATACCGAGGCAACCAATTGATTAAAAGTCTCTGGATCAGAACTGGCCGTCTCTATAGTTATAGAAGACTTATTTTCTTCTTCTAAATAACTGTCGCAACTAGTGCTAAATACACTTGCTGTAAGCAGTATAACAATTATTTTATAATTTATATATTTCATTTTTTTGAATTTTATTTAACAAATAATTAAAAATTTAAATTAAGTCCTAGCATATATGTACGAGACAAATAAGAGGCTCCCCAAGAGTTTCTACCAGCACTATCTGGATCCCATCCGTCATAATCTGTAATAATGAACGGGTTTTGTACGGTTGTATAAATTCTTAAACCTTCAATTTTAAGTTTATCTAAAATATTAGATGGAAGTGTATAACCTAATGTTATAAAACCAACTCTAGTATTCGAAATATCTTTGTACTTAATAACATGTTGATATTGCCCTCCATTACCTGGTTGATACCAGCTGTTAATTGGATTAGTTGGTGTCCAATAATCTACATCATAACCATTAAAAAGTCTTGATGGGTCATTATCATAAGGAAATGAGTTATTTGAATGGAAATTACTCATTAATTTATTCCCTTGACTTGTGTTTATAAAGAATGTAAAATCAAAGTTTTTATAATTTATGGTACTAGTAACACCTGCTGTCCATTTTGGAGTAGCTTGACCAATAACTTGTTTGTCATCATCATTTATTACACCATCATTATTTAGATCCTTTACTCTTACTTGACCAGGCCTTTGTTCATAAGCATCAGCCTCAGCAACCTCATCAAGTTGCCAAATTCCATCAAATACATAGTCGTAAATAGCACCTATAGGCTCGCCTACTCGATGAATAAAATTTGTACCTCCTACATTAAAAGGAATATCTTCTCCATTTAATTTATCAATAGTATTCTTGTTTGATGCAAACGTAAAATTAGTGGTCCATTTAAAATCACCCTTATCAATATTCACTGTATTTAATGCAATCTCAATTCCTTTGTTTGTTGACTCTCCTATGTTTTCAAAAATAGTTCCATGACCAGTAACGGCTGGAATAGGCTTTTCAAATATAATATCCTTGTTTTTTCTATTGTATATATCAACAGAACCATTAATCTTGTTATTTAAAAACCCAAAATCAAGACCGAGGTTTACCTCACTTGTTTTTTCCCATTTAAGATTTTTGTTAGCAATATCTGTCACATATAAAGTTGGAACAGCAACATCCCCTATGTTAGTAGCACTACTAGCAAGTAATGATTGAGATCTTAAAGGTCCTAATCCGCCACCTTGACCATTATTACCTGTCTTACCATAACTTAATCTCACTTTCGCATTAGAGAATGTTGTTTGGGATTGCATGAAATCTTCATCAATTAATTTCCAAGCAAAAGCTGCAGATGGGAAAAATGCCCATTTGTTGCCTTCTGCCAATATAGAGGCACCATCATATCTTCCTGTGAAAGTAAATAAATACTTATCCATTAAAGCATAATTTAATCTTCCTGTATAAGACTCTAAGGTTTGTTTAATAAAATCACTTGAAACATCTCTAATATCAAGTCCAGCATCTAAATTATAGAATGAATAACTATCTGTGGTGAAATTTCTAACCTGATTATAGTACCCTTCTGAACGTTCGCTAAATCTAGAAATTACACCTGTAAAATCGATAGCATGTATGCCTTTAGTAAATTTATAGTTAAGTATATTATCCCAAGTATAAGAAAAATAATTAAAATTATTTACTTGAGCTCTTCTGTTGGCTGGAGTACCTGTTACACTTTTTGAATATAAGGCGCGATACTCACCATATCTCGTATATTTTACATTTGGAGAGAACTTAGTAGTAAATGTCAAACCTTCCAAAGGTTTAATTTGCAATGCAATATCCCCAATGTATTGTAAATATTTTGTTTCTTTGGTTTCTCCAGTTGGCTCAAATAGTGGATTTGTAATTTGAGTTTCCTTTTCAGTAGGAAAGAATCTTAAAGAGCCATCGTCATTATAAGGTCTCCCAATTGGCTTTAATCTGTAAGCACTTCTAAATCCTTCCCAACTTGCAGAATTTTGAAGGGCATTAGTAATATAGTTACTTACACTCAAATTCAACCATTTATTAAGATCGCTACTTAAACTTCCTCTAATGTTATAACGATCAAAAACTTCCCCACCAAGAGTACCTTCATCTTTAGTGTAAGCCAATCCTGCCGCATATTTAGTTTTCTCTGTTCCTCCACTTACATTAATAGTATGATTGGTTTGAAAACCGTTTTGAAGTGTAAGATCTACCCAATCTGTGTTTACGCCATCGGCAACATTTTGTAATTCTTCATCACTCAAATAATCTGCTATATTCACATCTCCTCTCCTATAATTAAGATCCCCTTCTTGCTCAGCAAATTCATTACCAACTACAACATCCCTAAGGTATTCTATATATCCTGGTCCATCTTGCATAGGTGGAAGATGATACGCTTGTTTAAAACCTACATAATTGCTATAATTAACTTTAAGTTCTCCTGTTTTACCACGTTTTGTTTCAACAATAACCACACCATTACTACCTCTTGAACCGTAAATAGCGGTAGCAGAAGCATCTTTTAGAACATCCATTCTTTCAATATCCGCGGGGTTCAAAAATGAAATATCATCTAAAAAGATACCATCAACTATAAAAAGTGGATTTTGCCCTGGATTAAAACCGCCTTGCTCTGCAGTTTCATTTCTATTAATGGTACTAGCACCACGTATACGAATATTGAATCCTCCTGAGCCAGGCTTATTATCTGTACGTTGGATCACCACCCCGGCAGCTTGTCCTTGTAATGCAGAAATCGCATCAACTTTGTTTGCTCTCTGAATCTCTTTAGAACCAACTGATGCAACGGAACCTGTTAAATCACTTTTCTTTACAGAACCATAACCAATAACCACGACTTCGTCAAGTTTGGCTGCATCTTCTTCCAATTTAACATTTAATGTAGGCTCCCCATTAAAAGCAACCTCCGTTGTTTGGTAACCTAAATAAGAAAACACCAGTACATCACCTGGGTTTGCTTTAATTTGATATTTACCATCAAAATCTGTGGCACTACCAGTTGAAGTCCCTTTAACAACAACATTAACACCAGGTATAGGAACGTCTTGATTATCAGTTACAACACCTGTTACTTGGTTTTGTGACCATGATGTTGATGAAAAGCCTATTAAAAAGGCCAATAATAAAAGTTTAAGTTTCTCCATTTTAATTTGTTTAGTTAATAATTAGTTTGACTGCTTTCATCATAATTTTTTGTTAATTATAATTTTTTGTTAAAATTACTGTTGTTGTTATTTCGTCTAATGGACATTTTATTCCAAAACATGGACATTTTTACTATCCCTTGTGTTTATTGACCTAATACACCCATTTTACAAAAGCTTCCATGGCAGCATAATGTGACAATCCTAATTGATGGTATATATCAGCTGTTTCTTTATTTCTGTCTTCTGCACGTTGCCAGAACTCTCTGCTATCTGCACCTTGAAATACCACACCGTCCTTTTGTGATTGGTGCTTAAATATCCCCTTACGTTTTTCAAGCACTTGGTCCGGTCCCATGGGTACCGCCATTTCAATTTCATCAATACTCCATTCTTGCCATGCGCCTCTGTATAGCCAAACCCAACAATCGTTCATAAACTTCTTAGGTTTCAATCGTTTTACAGCCTCAAAAATGGCATCAAGACATACTTTGTGGGTGCCGTGTGGATCTGCTAAGTCTCCTGCTGCATAAATTTGGTGAGGCTTTATTTTCTCTATCAAATCCATGGTAATCTGGATATCTTTTTCTCCTAATGGTTTTTTCTCAATACTTCCTGTTTCATAAAAAGGAAGCTCCATAAAATGAATTTGACTGTCTGGTAAACCAACAAAATAGCAGGTCGATTGGGCTTCTCCTTTTCTTATTAAACCTTTTATATATCTTACTTCTTCAATATCTATTTCACTTGCCTTTTTATTTTTAAGAAATGTAATTGCTTTTTTATAGATGTCTTCTGCCTTTTTATTTTCTATTCCAAACCTATTATTATAGTCACACACAAAACTTGCAAACCTTAATGCTTCGTCATCTGCTACGGCTATGTTGCCCGAAGTTTGATAGCCTACATGTACTTCATGCCCCTGTTCTTGTAGACGCTTAAAAGTGCCACCCATGCTAATAATGTCATCATCTGGATGCGGACTAAAAATAAGCACACGCTTTTTTGCAGGTTCGGCACGTTCTGGTCGTTTACTATCATCGGCATTCGGTTTTCCTCCTGGCCAACCTGTAATGGTGTTTTGAAGTTTATTGAATATTTGAATGTTAATATCATAAGCTGGCCCTGAATCAGCCAGTAAATCGCTCATCCCATTCTCAATATAATCGGCATCGGTAAGCATCAAAATAGGTTTTTTTAAATGCAGAGCTAACCCTAATACTGCTTTTTTTATCAGGCTATCTGTCCAGTCAACTTTTTCAACCAACCAAGGTGTATCGATACGCGTTAATTTCGATGCTGCAGATTTATCCAATACAAATGTGGCATTGTTATGTTCTTGTAAAAAAGAAGCTGGCACCAAATTAGTGACCGTTCCTTCTACCGAAGCTTTTATAATATTTGATTTTCCTTCTCCCCAAGCCATTAATATAACCCGTTTGGCTTCCATTATTTTTTTTATACCTAGAGTAATCGCGGTTCTTGGCGTGTTCTCCAACCCAGAAAAATCATTACTAGCCGCTACTCTTGTAATATGATCTAAAGCTACCAATCTAGTTTTAGAGTTTTGAAGAGAACCCGATTCATTAAACCCAATATGACCATTACCACCAATACCTAGAATTTGCAAATCAATCCCGCCTAAAGCTTCTATTTTTGCTTCATAGACGTTGCAATATTCCGCTATGTCTTCTTTTAAAAGCAAGCCATCTGGTATATGAAAATTTTCCGGTAATATATCTACATGGTTAAATAGCTGTTCCTTCATAAAACGGACATAACTATTTATGGAGTCTGGCTCCATAGGATAATATTCATCCAGATTAAAGGATATAACATTTTTAAAACTAAGATTTTCTTCTTTATGCAATCTAACCAATTCCGCATACAAACCCTTTGGTGAAGAACCTGTTGCCAGACCTAATATACAAGGCTGTTTTTGGCTTTGTTTTACTCTTATTAAATCTGCTATTTCTTTGGCAACAGATTTGGAGGCTTCTGTTGAGTTTTCAAAAACTATCGTTTCTATATTTTCAAATCGTTTTTCAAAACTTGTTGCTTTATCTATACCACTCTTTAACATTGTTTTTGTTTTGTTTCGTGTTTGTTTTTTAATTACGTTTTCTTAGACCAACTTTTGTACGTACACCCCAAATGGCAAAAAAAAAAAAAAACAATCTGATTTCATCGCAAGGAATCAAGATCCCATAACTACTTATGGCTGTTAATGCTAATATATGTTGTCGCTATTACACCAGTTTATTTCCCATTCTTTTATTGATTTCCTTTCTTCCAATTCATCAAAGGGTTTGTTATTTACAGTAGATTCCCTAAGTGCTTGCAAAAACATGTTCCACCTTGGCCAATAAAATTCCTTGTACATACCTTGCCAAGCTCTAGATGCATAATCATTTAAATGGCCTTCGCCTCCCCACATGGTAATTAGCATTTTTGCGTTTTTCAAATAGATTTTAGAAGCTTCGGCGGAATCCCCATAATTCCAAGCTGATGTTAACCAATTATTTAGATTATTCAAAGGTTGCCCCGACAGCATATCATCTATAACTAAGGCACGCTTCTCTATTTCATTATATAATAAATCTGCTTTTTCTATATCCTTTTCATTATAGGCTTTAACACATTCTATTAATAGCTCATCAATAATTAAAGAGCCATACTGTCTGGATGCTTCTATTAAATCATAATAAAAAAGACTGTTTTCATCATAGTTTTTTGATTCCTTAACCAAAATATCCAAAGCTTGCTTTAGCTTTTCTTTGTCTCCTGGATTTCCTTCAAAGGCCGTTATTTTTAATGTGGGTCGTTTAAAAAACAAATACGCTCCTGCTCTACTGTCCCACCAACGGGTTTCCCAATATTTGGTACTGTAAACCGATGCTATTAATAATTCCCAAGCTTTAAAAACCGGTTCAGAAGTTTTTCCATATCTAGCCGTTAAATACGTTTTTAACCAATGGCTGACCGGTTCTTTTCCTTGCGACCATGGCAGATCATAAATATATTCGTAAACTACAGAGTTATTGTTTAATCCTTCCGGCATCACTCCATAGCCAACAAGGTTTCCTTTAGTGGTACGGCTCAATAAACTTTTAAGTTCTTGATTGTAGAAGTTTAAGTCGCCATAAACAGGATTGGAGCCTCCATAATTATGCACATATCCATAGGTCCATTGCTTTCCATAAAAGGCTTCTTGGTTTTCCCACACTTTATATCTGTCATTGGCATAATCTTGAATGATGAGCCTATCGTTAGGCACTTTACTTAAAAACGCCATGGTAGCTTCTTTGGTCCAAAATTCTTTATCACTACCAAAAAGCCAACCTTGCATAACCCAAGTTGCTCCAGGAACTGCTTCATCTATGGTTTCATATATAATGTTCCCATAATCTGATAGTTCTTCATATTTGTGTTCTTCAGATACGGGAGGCTTAATTTCGTTAAAGGAATCGGCTAAATAGAAATCGGATTTCCCATATAAATAAGAGTATATTTGAATAAAACGTTTTCCTATGTCTTTAAACAGCGGATCTTTGGGATCTAATAAATAGGTGCTTTCAAAACCGCCACCAGACCAAGAACTTAATGCAGTTATCTTTGAGTTAGGGTGCATTTCCGCAAATGCCTTTGGCACATAACCACTAAAAGCTGGCACAACAGGATGCATACCTAATGCCCTCATTTTTTTCAATATTTTTTTCTGAATCTCTGACTTTTTATCAATCCATTCTTGTGGCAATGGTCCTTCATGACTATTTATATTGCCCATTCTTTGCCATGGTAAAAAAGCGGGACCTGCAAAATGTTCTTGTAGTTGACTATCTGATAAGCCGTATTCTTTCCATAGTTGTTGCCAAACAATTTCTTGCCCTTCTAGAGCTGTTGGTAAATTAATACCATGTAGTGCCATCCAATCTATTTCTTGCGACCAACGCTCCCAATCCCACCAAGGCGTTGTATAACCAAATGCACAGGCATTTAAATATTCTCTATATTTGAAAGGTGTCGATCCTTTTTTAGAATAAACTGGCCATGTTTTGGGCAAGTCAATTCTGTTTCCTTCCCAACTGACCAAAACTGCTCCAATATCTTTAAGGAAATTATAGGCTGCATAACAAATGGTCGTATTAGATGTTCCTTGAATGGTTACTTTGTTTGCTGTAGTTTTGATTTCGAACCAATCTGCATTATCGGATTGTGAATTTTCAACAATGTTTAGTTCAAATTCATTGACACGACTGCCTATAAGCTTTTCTATGACGGCTAATGAACTTTTTGTGTCTTCAGTATTTTTACATGACATATTGAAGAACAAAAAAAATAGCAATAAAATAAATTGAACAGGAATTTTAAGCGCATAATAGATTTTGTTATTTAAAGCGTGTTTTCTCATTTTGAAAATAAATTTAAACTGAAGCTTTTAAAACTTTTTATATAAAATCAATGCCATTCATACTGTCCAAAAGGTTGTAAAAAAAGGGAGCATAAATTATTATAGAATAAAATAATCTCCCTATTAAACAAACCAATTCAACAATTAATATTTATTTAGTACAAGACAAAAATTGAAGCATATTACATGGAGCTTGATGAAGCTATTATCATTTCTTCCTTCTTATAGCTTCGACAGGCTCATACTTCGACAAACTCTGTATGACAGGCATATTTTAATACCATTCTCGATGTCAGACTGAGTTTGTCGAAGTCCCAATTCTATAACTTTTGTATACAGTTTTGGTTTTTTGTCTTGTACTAAAAATATTTACATTAAAATATTTTATTTGAAGTGGTTTAAACTTTTTCTAATTGGCTAAAAAATCGCCCTTTTTTGACCACCCCACATCCTTTTTTCTTTCCGTAGCTTTTCCAACGCGACAAGCTGGCTCCTTCTCTAAAAAGGTTTAATAAACCTTTTCTTTACGCTCGGCCCTAACTCTAAAAAGGCTTCGATTGGACAAAATTGCCATTGCGCTGGCTGGCTCGTTCGCTAAAATAAACCACTGGGTTATTTTTTCACGCTCCGTCCTGCTTCAATCAAAAAAGGTTAAACCACTTCTGTTTTTTAAGTTTTAATAACTCATGATAAAATTACAATCACTTATTAATTTTGAAATGGACACTTTAATCAAAAACATAGACAAATCGTTTTTCATTTTTCTATGCTTATTTACTTATACCCGTAAGATTCAGTATTACAATCGCTTACCTTAATTTAGTATTAGATCATGTGAGTGCAGCATTAAGCATTCTAGACGATGACCACCTAAATAATTTAAAACTTAAAAAACAGGATTTATATTATCACGGATATGTATGACAACGGATGTGTATCTACAAAAAGGATTTTAAAATTCGATAAAAATTCATACACTTGAATTTATCTTGTGCTTCTTGGGATTCAACTTTTAATGCATATTATTTACTAGGGAATAAAAGGCTTTACTACTACCAATTTATCACCAGATAAGTCTACTTCAAACAAATGTGGGATTCTAATTGTTTTTTCTCCTATCTTTTTATGGCTATGAATGGCCATTAATGTTTTTCCTTCGAAAGTTTTAAACAGCATCCCATGACCAAAATTTGTTGGCGTTATAGGGTCTTTTTCTTGAATCCAAGGGCCATCTAAAGTGCCACTTTCAGAATAAGCAACACCTTGCACATACACATCGTAAATCCAGCTTGTCCAGAGCATTCCCAAACGTCCTGTTCCTGTTTTAAACAAAAAAGGACCATCGGTTACCTTATTTGGTCTGTCATTACCTTTGCTATCTTTTTCGCGACTCCAAGGCGAATCACTTGCTTTAAACAATAACTTACCTTCTCCCACCGAACCACTTAAATCGGATTTTAATTCAATCTTTTCTATAGTGCCATTACCATTCTGCAACCATTCGTAACAATAAACCATATATGGCTTTCCATTAGTATCAACCCAAAACGTACCATCTAGCGTTGGCATACTGGCAGGTAAATAAATAGCGTCTTCCATAGGAATGTAAGGCCCATCGGGTTTATTGCTTACTAAAATATGACTTGCACGACGCTCAATAATATTTTCTGCCACTGTATCTATTTTTACTTCTCTATTGGTAAATGTGGAGAAATAATAGTATTTATCTTTATACCGATGAAGTTCTGATGCCCAAATCATGGGATTAGCTCCCATCCATGATGCTGTATCGATTTGCGTTACTTTATAAGGACCTTCCCAATACTTTAGGTTTTTACTTTTCCAAAGCAAGCCTCCTGTACCTGTCATATAGTACATTTTTGTTTTAGCATCCGCGAGAATAAATGGATCGCTTAATCGTATAGCATCTAAAGTTATGTCCTTTTGTATGTGCCATTTTTTCTGTGCTTTAGATGCAGTAATACATGAAAGGCATAAAAGCATCGACAACGCAAACCTAAGTATGTATTTATAGTAACTTTGTGATGTTTTGGTTTCTATCATTTTTTGATTATTATACTTATTTTACAGCTTCAATTTTATATAATCCCGAGGCGTGAGGGGCTAACTTTTGAGCAAAACCATGGTTAAACTCGCCAACTTCCTCGCCTTTCCACATATTGGATATTTTAACTTTTCCTGATAAGCCCAAATCTGATAATTTCACTTCTACATCAAGCGAAGAGGCATCTGACACATTGAATAATGCTAAATAAGTCACGCCTTCCTCTTCATTTTTTGAGGTGATTGCTAATTTTTCGTTTTCAAAATACAGTTTACGTACATTCGTACTTTCAGCATGCATTTTTAACACCTCTTTATTGGTTAACAACGACAGCGTAAACGCATCGTTACTAGGCAAATCGCCTCCAAAAAACAACGGTGATTTAAAAATGGTAAAAAACGTCATTAACGTATATTGTTCCTCCTTGGTTAAATTTGCCATACGGTCTTCTCCAACCTCACCTCTGATAGCTAACCTTCCCAAAGGAATCATATCGCAATCTGGCCAGGTGCCTGGTTTAATATAATCGAACCAATCTTGACTTACCTCCATTAAATGTTTAATATGCCACCAACTGTCCCAAACATCATTTACCATACGCCACATATTGGCATGTTCACTAACATGACCTGCTGCATTTACAGGTGTTTCACCAGGTGATGTACTTAACACTATATTGCGTCCACAGTTATCAATAGCTTTTCTTATTAATTCAATTTCCTCTTTATGATAAATTGGTGCCGACAAATCATCTATTTTAATAAAATCAACACCCCAATCGGCATACAATTCAAAAATAGAATTATAATATTCTTGAGCTCCAGGTTTGTTAGCTACAATGGTGTAATTATCCTTTAACCATTTACACTGGTTTTCGGTTGAATATACTTGATCTGCCGTAATACCATTGGTTCCTTTTATGGGAAGTTTATTTTCAACCGCAGTTTTTGGAATTCCTCGCATGATATGAATTCCAAATTTCAGTCCTTTTTTATGAATATAATCTGCTAAGGCTTTAAATCCATTTCCATTACTGGCAGATGGAAATCTATTCGCTGCCGGCAAATATCTACCATATTCATCTATAACATATATTGGATTTTTTTGATTGTAACCTCCAGATGTTGGATTTTCTACAAACCATCGAATATCGACAACCACATATTCCCAACCATAATCTTTAAGATTTTCGGCCATATAATCGGCATTCGCTTTTATTTCGTGCTCCTTTACTGTAGGACCGTAGCAGTCCCAACTATTCCAGCCCATTGGGGGTGTTTGAGCCCATGCTTTAAAACCCTCTTCCTTTTTAAGTGCTTCGGTTACAACAATTTCTTTTTTTATACTGTTTTTACAGGCTACTAAAATCGCAGTAATAGCAATTAGTTTGAATACTTTGAATACGTTGCTTAGTTTCATTAGTTTATAATATTGTTTTTAAGGTCAGATGTTGCATCCATAATCATGCTTCTATATGTTAAAAGTACTTTTAACATGGATGTTTCATCTGTTTTTAATATTGTTTTTTTAAGGTCAGATGTTACATCCATAATCATGCTTCTATGTGTTAAAAGTATTTTTAACATACATGGATGTTTCATGTGTTTACATCTATTTTTTTTCAATGTCATATGAACATCCAAACAACCATCGCTGATATGAGATATAGAGTCAATCATGGATGTTTCATACTTCGTAAGTTGTTTATTTATTAACTCCTGTTGTCGACATTATAATTGGCTTTATAGTTCCATCTTTATTATATTCCAGTTTATCAATACATACCGATCGACTATAACTCCCACCATCGGTTTGTATGCCTCCGTTATGATATATAAAATATGATTGCCCTTTAAATTCAACAATAGCCTGGTGGTTGGTGTTGCTATTCCCTGCTATTTCATTTAAAATGCCTTTATATTCGTAAGGACCTTCAATATTATCGGCCATGGCATAGGCTATTTTCTCAGGAAATTCTGTAGCATAAGTTAAATAATACTTCCCTTTACGTTTATGTATCCAAGGGGCTTCCGTAAATTCAAAACCTTCAAAATTTAATTGTTTTACCTCTCCATCAATTTCAATCATATTCTCTTTTAGTTTGGCATAGTAACATTGTCTGTTTCCCCAGAAAATCCAAGCCTGACCATCGTTATCTATAAAGATTGCCGGATCGATACATGCCCATGAATGCGAAGACGCAAAACAATCTTCATTCGTTAATAAAGGTTTTCCTAAAGCATCTTTAAAAGGCCCTTCAGGGGTATCGGAAACAGCTACTCCTATGCCACTCCAATTGGTACTTATGTACCAATAATATTTTCCATTTTTCTCTATAACATGACCAGCATAAGCATCTCCGCTCGTTGCCCATGAAAAATCTGTAATTTTAAGCGGAATGGGGTATTCTGTCCAATTTTGCATATTGGTAGTGGAAAACACGCACCAATCTTTCATTTTATAGCCTTTTTGCCCACCTTCGAAATCATGACCCGTATATAACCAGAGGGTATCATCTTCAACAATGGCGGCAGGATCGGCAGTATACTTATGAGTAAAAATTGGGTTGCCTTGCGACTTATAATGCCTTGGCTTTTCGGGATCATTTCCCCATTGGTCTTTAAGTCGGTTTAATTCTTCCTTGGTAATTCCTATAACGCTTCCATGCCTTGGATGGAAATTTTTAGTGAAGGATTCTGGTTTTTGAGTAAAACTGTATAAATCTTTACTACGCTGAAACTCATAGCGTCCACTAGAATATAAATCGTACATTAAAATATATTCTTCAGAATTATTCAACTTAAAAACTGAAGAGCCCTCAACCGTTGTTTTATTATCGGCGTAATAATCTATATATTCAAAAGATTCCTTCCACGGTCCTTGTAACGATTTGCTGGTTGCCTGTTTTATACCGTTTTTAATTTCTTTACCATTTTCATCTTTGGTATTTCCCTTGTAGAATAAATGATACGTTCCGTCTTTATAAATAATATCACCATCAATGGCGCCGTCTTTGGCACGGTACATTAATGTTGGAACAGATTCAAATCCTGAAAAATCCTTGTTGGCATAAGCACTGTAAAAATCTAGCTTATCATCATCTTTGAATTTTACAGTAAAATAAATTAGATATTTTTTGACCACAGGATCATAAATGGTTTGTGGCGCCCAAACCCAATAGGCATCAGCAAATTTATCTGGGTAATCTTTTGACAAATTGATTTTACTGTGTTTCCATTCGGTTAGATTATCAGATTTCAACAATACGATTCCCGGATTTTCCTTCCAACCATTTGATGCTGTTGACATATCAGTAGCGACCATGTAATATGAGTTTTTATCTTCGCCTCTTAAAATATGAGGGTCGCGAATGCCTCCGGATTGTGATATGTCATCTGAATTTAATATAGGTTTGTTATTATTTAAGGCCGTCCAGTTAATCGCATCTTCACTGATTGCAAAACGCAGTTGTTCTTCACTTTTTCTGCTTTCCGAAGCGCCTTCAAAATAGGCAAATAGATAACCGTCAAAATGCAGATTTTGTGCTTGCAAGGTAAAAACACATACTACCGACAAAACAACCGTTTTTAACACTAATTTCTTCATGGTTCTTCCTTTTGAAATGATGACATTCCCCAATGATTTTCCAAGCGGATAGCTTCAGATTTAGTTAAAGGAATAACAGCACCATGCTTAGGTGACGTAAAATTTGTTGTTTTCATTTTGCCTTTATTAAAATGCCCTAAATTTTTAAAGGTTTTAAAATCCGTAGTTTCAACAAAACCAAAATTATGTGGTTTTATACTGAAAATATCATACATAAGCACCCATGCTTCGCTGTCCAATCGTTTCCATACATTAGGTGCTTCGCAAGAGCCTGGTTCTTTATCAATCCATTCCGGATTGTATTCGTATCCCTTGTTTATTTCGTTTGAAAACGCCATTTTTATACCTCCCGGATTTTCCTGCGCAACATACATCATACAATAACGACCGTCTGGTAAAGGCGTTATATCGGCATCTAACACTTGAATCTTTTCATTAGGGTAGTCAAACAACAGTTGAGGTTCGGTAATTAGTTTTGTAAAATCTTCGTTGGCGTAAGCATAATACATTTTTGTTAATCCGTGCCCCATTCTCATGGTGAAATACACCATCATTTTTTTCTCCTTCGGATCGTAAATCGCTTGAGGCGCCCAAGCACAACCCATATCTTCATAACCTTCGAAAGCTTCATGAAACAGGAAATTGCTATGTGTCCAATGAATCAAGTCGTAGGATTTCATAAGTACAAAGCCACGGTTGTTGCCCCAATCGTATTTTTCAACAGGCCTTTCCCATTGTGTGTCTCGCAAACCTTGTTCTTTACCAAAGATGTGGAGATCGGTCATCACCACATAAAAAGCACCATCTGGTCCTCTAGTAATGTGAGGATCTCGAATACCTTGTTGACTTGCAATGGTATCGCCCGACACCACAGCTTTTCCTTGATTTACATCGGTAAAACTATAGCCATCGGTACTTAAAGCCATGTGCAAACTATGATCATCATCTTTAAAATAAACCATCAAATAACTACTCATGTCCTTTGGTTCTTCAGTGCTTTTTATCCTTTTTTTGATTGATTCACAGCTAAAAAAAAGTACTATAGCAAGTAATAGATGTATGCTTATTAAGTTCTTTATTTTTCTCATGAATTTGGTTTTTATTTTAAATTTTTTTGAACATCCATTTAATATCATAAATGTGTAGCTTATTTATAAACCATCATCGAAACCGTTTTTACGTGTCTTGTTTTAAGACCTCACAGGTTTTGAAAACCTGTGAGGTCTTAACTGCTCAATATTTTATTACTAAAAGCGGATAATCAGTTAAATTTTTAAAGAATCAGGATGCTTTAAAACATATTCATTATTTTCCGGTTAGGTGTATTATTTTTTGAGCGCCATTATAGGAAACCGATTCATATTTTTTTGAACTGTCCAAACCGACTCCATTATCATTACCAACTAAAGCAATTTTAAAATTATATTGGTTTATGATACCCTTATAATCTCCCTGTTGTTCTCCTATGGTTAGTATTTTAGCCTTGTCGTCCCATTTAAAGTTAATTGTGCTATATTTTCCTTTTTCGTAATTATAATTATCCCCTTCGTCGTTATATAAAGTAAATTCGCAATCAGATCCTGTATAAACCCGTATTTCCAAAGAATCCCAGTTTTTTTCATTCGCATATTGTACCTCTGGTCCCCAAGGAATGATGGCACCTGCTTTTACATATAATGGCATGATATCTACAGGGGTTTCCTTAACTATTTCTTGACCACCTTTTATGGTCTCTCCTGTCCAAAAATCAATCCAGTTGTTTGACTCAGGCAAGTAAACCGAACGATTTTTAACTTTACTAAAATCTTCAACTATATTTTCGTCTTTTCCTTTGGAATACATTTGATTTATTACGGGAGCAACCAAAAATGAGCTTCCAAAAACATACTCATCTGTAATATTTAGTGTTTTTTCATCTTTTGGATATTCCAATGGAAGTGCTTTCATGAACGAATCGGATTGATTGGTTACTTTCCAAGCGGTGGAATACAAATAAGGTAACAATCTATATCTTAACTTGATTGATTTTTCAATGGCATCAAAAGCCCAATCACCTCTATTTCCAAATTGATAAATTTCTCTTGGCAAGTCTGTACCATGTGAGCGCATCATAGGCGTAAAGGTTGCAAACTGAGCCCAACGTACATACAGTTCTTTAAACTCAGGATTTTTTACACCGCCTCCTTTACGATGTCTTCCTGCAAAAAAGCCTCCTATATCTGCATTCCAATAAGGTATTCCACATATGGTGAAGTTTAGTGCAGCAGGAATTTGTTCTCTTAGAGCATCCCAAGAGGATTGAACATCGCCAGACCATGAATTTGCCGCATTTCGTTGTTGCCCTGCAAATGCTGACCTGGTTAATATAAATACCCTTTTGTTTTCAGTTGTTTTTCTTTGGTGCTCATAAATACCTTTTGTGTGCTCTAAAGAAAATGCATTTGATACCGAGCGGTATGACCCTAATTTTGTTTGTTGATCAAAATCACTGTCTTTTACATTAATATGGTCTGGTTCCGTGGAATCTAGCCACCAAGCATCCGTTCCTTTTGAAAACACCCCTTTATTTAAATAGTCCCAATAAATATCCCTAGCTTCTGCGTCATATACATCGTATGGCTTTGTACCACTCTTTGGTGGCCACGTATCAAAATCAATCAGCATATCCTTATCTTTAAACTCAGCATATTGTTCTGTTAACGGTCCAAAACCTGGCCATGCAACTACCATTAAATGGGCATTCATAGCGTGTACCTTGTCAGCCATTTCTTTTGGGTTTGGAAATCTATCGACATCCCATTTCATGGCATTCCATAAGCTATCTTCTCCCCAATATCTCCAATCTTGGATAATACCGTCTAAAGGCACTTCTAATTCCCTATATTTTTTTACGACACTTAATAGTTCTTCTTGGGTTTTATAGCGCTCCCGTGATTGCCAATACCCATAGGTCCATAAAGGAAACATGGGCGCCTGACCTGTTAAATCCCTCATTTTGGTTATGGTTCCTGCACCTTCTTTTCCATACATAAAATAATAATCAACACAATCTCCCAAAGATTCAAATGATGTTTCTTGGTCAGAATCCACAAACTTTGTCTCGGCATAATTATCCCAAAAAACGCTGTAACCTTTTATAGAATAAAAATATGGTATGGTAATATTATGGTTGCTGTTTTTTAACATGACCTCTTGATTGTTTTGCATGAGGTTTCCGTTTTGTAATTGTCCTAAACCATATATAGCCTCATCTGCGGCAAGCTGAAACGATTGCTTTACCATATAGCTTTGTTTACCTGCATCATTGAATGGGGTAAATTGATTTTCTACACTTTGCTCACTTAACAGACTATTTCCATTCAAGTCTTCATATAAAACGTCTCCTGTTTTTAAATTTAATTGAACTTTTATGTCTTTTGATTTTAAAACAATAACATCTTTCTTGTTTGATATCTTTAGTTTTAGGTCTTCTAATGGCTTAATGACTGTTAGCGATTCTTTCTTTAAATTAGAACTGGAAGGGGACTTTAACACCCTTACAATTGATGATGAATAAAATTGAATTTGGATCTTGGTTTCTCCAACGGTTGCAATGATTCCATTTTCTGATTTCACATACTTTTCATTTGAGAATGAAGTGAATAGAACAAAACTTAATGCGATTATACTTAAAATTACTTTTTTCATAAACTTATTCTATTGATTTTATTCCAGACACCGTTGGTTTTACAGGCTTGATACTTCCATCGGCATTAAACTCCAATTTATCTATACAGACTTCCCTGTTAAACCCTGCTGCTCTTCCCATTGTAATACCGTTAGGCCTGTTAAAACGGTGGTAGACAATATGCCATGTGTCGGTATCTGGTGTTTGTATCACACTATTGTGCCCAGTACCGTAAATGCCATCTTCTGGCCTTTTTTCTATTACAATGTTATTTTCCGGAATATTTAATGGCCCTGTTGGAGCATCTGAAGTGGCATATCTTACTCTGTAGTTTGGACTTCTTGTATCGTCTTCAGACCACATAAAGTAGTATTTTCCGTTTCTATAAAAAACCTCGGTGCCTTCTCTAAAGGTGTTACCTGGGTTTAAAAGTTTTAAGGTGTTTGGCTTTATAGTAACCATGTCGTCATTTAACTCAACACACGCCATATGGCCATTACCCCAATACAAATAGCTTTTACCCGACACTGGATCGGTAAAAATATCTGGGTCTATTTCTTGACCGCCTTTAGCTCCTTCTGGTCTTTCTGAAATCAATGGTTCTCCAGAATCTACAAAAGGGCCTGTTGGATTGTCTGATACTGCTACTCCTATTTTCTGTGCTGCCGTGAAATAATAAAAGTATTTATAAGCACCATTAATTTTCTTTTCAATAGCACAAGGCGCCCAAGCATTTCTGTCGGCCCAACTTACATCTTTTTTTAAGTCAAGAATCACACCTTCATCTGTCCAATTAATTAAATCCGGTGATGAGAATGTTTTAAAATACGTACCGGACCATCCTGTAAAACCATCACTTGTTGGATAGATATAATACTTGTTTGTTTTTTGTGAATAAATAATTTCTGGATCGGCATAAAACCCACTTAAAACAGGGTTGTTATCCTCATGAACAGAAACTTTATACGTTTTTGATTTTCCTGCTGATTCAACAACATAATCTACAGCACCTTTAGAAAAATCCTGTGCTCCTGTGGTTTTTAGATTAACCCACGACACCGTTTGAATTTTTAGGTCTAAATTTGTTATGTCAGTTCCTAATTTTACAGGAATGTACATCGTACCTGCTTCGTCATTTATATCAACATTATGGGTTCTTACGGCATCGGAATTAAAATTCACAAAGGCACTTTTATCTAACAAGCCCCATTTTTGAATTAAGGCCTGAGTTTCTTCTTCTGTGATAGGAATTACGGTACCATGTCTTGGATGGAAATTCATAGAAATTTCGTCATCTACAATAGTAAAGTTTTGCAAATCTTTTGTTTTAGTAAACTGATATTTTCCTGATGTGTACATATCATACATTAAAATATATTCATCTGAATCAATCAATTTAAAAATTCCAGAGCCTTCTACTGCCGCATCTGTTTGATCGAAAAAGCCATCTAACTGAACATAACCTTCATTTATTTTATCAGATACTGCTTGCCTAATGCCTCCTCCAGCACTTTCGTTCTTAAAAAACAGGTGATATTTACCATCATTATAAATAATATCACCATCTATACAAGCACTGTTTGATGGGCTATAAAACAACTGTTTTGGGGTCGTTGCCAATCCTGTAAAATCCTTATTTGCGTAGGCATAGTAAATAATATCTGGCCCTTCGTTGCCTAACATAGACCAGTATATCATATACTGATTTGTCTTTTCGTCATAAATGGTTTGTGGTGCCCAAACACGTTTAATGTCACCATATTCCTTTGGATATGTTTCAGGAATGTTTATAATTGATGAGGTCCAATTAATCAAATCGGTTGATTTCATTAAAATCATGGCATAATTATTCCAACCTTGTTCTGTTACATACAAATCCGTAACCACCATATAAAACGTTTTTCCATCTGCACCACGTAAAATATGAGGGTCTCGAACTCCTCCCGATGAGCTAATTGCCTTAGAATCTATAATAGGTTGATTGTTATTAAGCGCATAATAATTATAACCATTGCGACTTAAGGCATAACGAATGGATTCTTCTCCTGGTCCATTTCCCGTGAAATAGGTAAATAGATAATTGGTGTATTTAGCTTCTTTACAAGAATACAAAATTGTCACTGTAAGGCACATTAAAATAAGCTTGTAGCCTAATTTCATTAGTTTCATTTCTAAATATTATAGTTATTATTGTTTAGTTCTTTGGGTATAATGAATTACCAGGATTTCATTTCTTATTTTAAAAAATGAAAAACACATATTATAAGCGTATAAATAACACTTATCAAATATAAAGATTATTATAAATACTATTTTATATTAATTCTATTTTTTTTGATGTATGGCTTCATTTTTCGTGTGCTTATATTGAACTCTTTTGTTTATTGTTTTCAATATTCATATGGAACACCATAGATAACCATGCTCCTGTGTGTTAAAAATATTTTTAGCATGGATGGTTCATCTTAACTTGTAATATCTATTTATTCTACTTCTAATGTAACACTCTTTGGTTTTAACCAAGGACTCGTAAATTCCACTTCAATTGGTGCGCTTTCACCTGTCGCCTGTATATAGGCTGAAATTTTTCCATGAAAAACCCGTTGCTTATTATCCGTGTAATCGGTCATATCACTATTATTACCTGCTTCCAATCCTAATAATTTACCTGGACCACTTATGTTACATGTTATTTCATCATCGGAATGCATAACAGGCACGCCATTTTCATCTACAACCTCCACCATTAATTGAACAACTCCTTTATCTTTATTTATAATATTCTCTTCAACTTTAACTGTTAGAGCATATGGTCGTTTCGATGAGCTTATTGTATAGCGGCTCACTTCTCTACCATCATCATTAATGCCTATTGCTTCCAATTTCCCTAATTGATATGGAATATCCCATGAAATAATTCCTGTTTCCGAGTTATATTTTTTTTCTTCTCCAATAACTTCACCATTTAATTCCAGACGTGCTTTAGAGGCATTGGTATAACAAACCACTTTTATTAGTTGACCTTCTTGATAATTCCATGATGGCCATGCATCCATAGATAATCCGCTATTATTTCTTCTGTTTGAAATATAGGTCCCTATATATATCATTGGTTTTTTAGACCAAAGCGATTGCCTAAAATACCCTCTTGGTTTTATGTTTCCTGAAAAATCCAATAATCCTGAATAAAACCCTCTTGAAGGCCACCTGCCAGATTCTCCAAGATAATCGATACCTGTCCATAAAAACTGCCCAAAAATATGCTCATTGTTTTTTACGGCCAACCACGCTTCGATATCATGCCTATTCTCACTACCATAAATGATACGGTTAGGGTATTTTTCATGATCTGATTGGTATTTGCTTTCGGTATAATTATATCCTGTAATGTCTAAAGTTGCTGGATATTCCGTTTCGTTAGACATGGCTACTCCTGCTAAACCAGCAGTAGTAGGACGTGATCTATCATGCTTTTTTACAGCTGCAACCAAACGTTTTGCAATGGCTCCAAGACGCATAGCATCTGGAGCATCTTTTTTATAACCGCCATATATCGCTTGTGAAAATCCTGTACCGCCGCCGCCATCTAAAACAGGGTGCGAATACGGATCGTTAGGATAATCGACCTCATTACCTATACTCCATGCGAAAACAGACAGGTGATTCCTATCTCGGCGCACCATGTCTTCTAGATCCTTTTCAGCCCAATCGGCAAAAATATCGTAACTACCTTCATATCCTGGTGTTCCTTGGTTCCAGCCTTCCAGCCATTTACGTTTAGGAAATTCCCATTCATCATACGCTTCATTTAAAACCAATAAGCCTAATTCGTCGCAAAGTTCATAAAAAGCCGGTGCTTGTGGATTATGGCTCGTTCTTATGGCATTTACACCTATGTCTTTCAAGGTTTGTAATCTGGTTTTCCAAACTTCCCGCGGTACAGCCGAACCTAAAACACCTGCATCATGATGAAGACATACGCCTTTTATTTTCATCCAAGTATTGTTAAGTGCAAACCCTTTATTAGCATCAAAAGTAAACTTACGAAACCCTGTTTGTGTAATAGATTGGTCTATTACCTTACCATCTTTAAACACCATTGTTTTAAGTTGGTATAAATTTGGAGTGTCTATACTCCATAATTTAGGATTGTTAACTTTTAATTTAGTTGAAATTTTCGCTGATTCGTTTGAAGCTATTTTAATTCCGTTTGAGCTTTTAGCTACTGTTATTCCACCATTTGTAATTAACTCATTAACTACTACTAAACTTGCTATATTATCTGAATCGTTTGTTAATTCAACTTCAACATTTAATATTCCTGAGTGTTTTTCAACTTCAGGATATGCATATATGCCCCACTGTGCTATGTGCACAGGATTTGAATATACTAACCAAACATTACGATAAATACCCGATCCGGTGTACCAACGCGAATCGGCACTTTTGCTATGGTCAACACGTACGGCAATTGTATTATCTTCACCATACTTGATATAAGGCGTCGCATCGTATGCAAAAGAAATGTATCCATTAGGACGTTTTCCCAAAGATTCGCCATTAATAAATACCTCACTTCTATTATAAACACCTTCAAAATATAAGTACACTTTTTGTCCATCCTTTTCTAATGGAATATGTATAGTTTTTCTGTACCAAGCAATACCTCCTGGCAGATAGCCTGTTGCGCTTGCCAAGGTAGGACTTAACTGTTGTTTTATACTCCAATCATGTGGTACATTAACTGTTTCCCACGCATCAGTGTTATATGTAGGTTGCTTAAATTGTTCATTTTCTTGAAGAATGAACTTCCAATCCTCATTTATCTTTTTTGGATTACCAAATGACATCTGACCAAAAACAGATGAATAGCATTGAATAAAAACTATTAAAAAAACTCTTTTTAAAGTTAAACCCATAATAACATCATTAATTTATAATTTATTTGATAATCAATCATTTTTCATTCCTTGTATAATTAAGGCATGCTTGATATAAAGCACAGAATCGCCAGTATCTTCATGGGCACCATTAATTCCATAAGGTCAAAAAATGGGTTGCATTTCCTGATAAAACATTATAATAGATAACTTTTTAACCCAAATATCATCTATGCAAAAATTATTATTCTAAGAGACTGTTTAAGTTTTATCCTTTGGCTCTTTTTATGTGCCTTTTTCCGCCATACATCAGCTATTTTTCGGTCCATAGCTATGTACCTCTCCCTCGCGACAGCCTGGCTCCTTCGCTAAAAAGGTCTCCTAGACCTTTTTATACGCTCGGCCCTGTCTGACAAAAAAATACCCTATAAAACATTCCAAAAACAAAATTTAAAGAGTCTCTAAAAATACGACCAGAAATCTATCTGTGAACGAAAACACTTTTGAAATAAAATTTGTTAAGCACCTAATTACTTATAACTTTATCAATTACATTTAATCTTTTAATTATTTAAGAGCAGTAGCACAGATATTGTTAGCTAAATATTTCGATCTAAAAATAAGTGACATCAATTCAGTTTAATAATTTCAATCTATAATTTAATTACTTTTTTAATACTAAATGATTGATTCACATCCGTAATCTTTAACATATAAACCCCTGATTGAAGACTACTTAAGTCTATCTTATTCTTATCTTTTTGTAATTTAATTTCCATTATTGTTTTTCCCGTTAAATCAAAAAGCCTTACAAAGGGATTAACGTAATTACCTTTCAATTCAATATTCAAATAATCATTGGTAGGGTTAGGAAATATATTTATATTATTGATATTTATATCGTTTGTACTTAGCGTACCTCCATTGATTTTAAAAACCACACTGCTTTGCGCCCCACAAATACTTGTATTGGTTGCTGTTACAGTACAAGAGCCCGTAGGATAAAAAACTTGTTCTCGTGAGGATCCCGATATACCACATCCACTCCAACTCCATGTGCCACTAAATGGTTGGGGACCAAATCTAACCTCTTCTCCTGAATTTACTGTAATATCTGTAGCTGTTGTCCAGGGGCCTCCGTTAACCTGAACATAAGGAGTAATAATAGGTTGCTCACAATCATTATAAAAGTCTTCCCTATATGCCATTGTAGATTCTAGATCACGGTAATTAACACCCGCTGGCTTCAATGAGCCATCATAATTAGTCATTCTTAATGATTCATTACAACCATCCCATACGTAATACCTTTCTACAAACGGTGCATCTTCTAGCATTGTAATGAATTGTTGAATAACCACGGCATTTTCTTCCTGAGTTGGTTCATTGCCATTATAGGTCCAGTTACACCCATTATTAAATTCGGTAATCCATATGGGTCGCCCAGTTCTATTATGAATTGCTAGTAATTGATCATAAAGCTGTTGAGCCGTGTTATTAGCTCTGTAGAAATGCCAAGCCACAAAATCTACCCGATACCCCAATGCATCACATTGATCCATAAAACTATAAAGCCAATTTAAACCACCATCTGTTGGTGCAGGAGAGCCTAAACGTAACCCAGAGGCCATCATGTTGGGCCATGCTGCAATAGCATCTGCTATAGTACTATAACCATCATCTACAGGATTATCTGGCTCATTATAACCAAGTGCATGCGTACTGCCAAATTTATCCATAAAGTTGCTGTAAGCATTCCAGTTTGGATTGTGTCGCATAGGGACGTATTCAACATCTAAAGTGCCGTAAGAAGAATTATTATAATCGTAATGCGAACCTGCATTAAATTGGTCTGCTCCAGAGGAACTGCCTCTCCAACCTTTTTTGGTTGTCCACCTCCATTGCCTTACAACCACCATAGAAGCTGTATTAGACAAACCTGTTGGCATAACATTTACTATTACATCTTCATCATCGGCTATGTAAATCCTACTAGTGCCGGTGCCGTTCTCATTGCTTGCAAATGTAGCCATATATCCTCGTTTAAGAATAAAAGATTCTATATTATCGGCCATTACTCCCAATTCTGTTGTTTTATAATGCTTATTAATCATAAGATTCATTGAAGTTCCACTTTGGCTAGCACCATCAAAAACAGTTAATGCAGCGTATGTATTAGTATGAGCTATAACCATGGCTCCGTTTAGGTAATTGGTTATCCTTATATTTGTACCCACAACTGCATCTTCTCCATTGGCTTTAAGATTATTTAAATATGAATTTACTACTTGAGATGGTCGTAAATTTTCAAAATAAACCCAAGCATCAGAAGAAGCTAAATCGATAGCACTATTACTCATAGGTTCTGATGATGAAGTTAGAGTAACCAGTCCTTTACCTGTCAACTTCATGTTTACATTGGTAAGGGAGGTATATGTAGCGGTATAATTGTCATATACCGTTTGGGAGGCTTCAAAAATTGCTGCTTCAACATCTGCAATAGCTTTTTTCATATCGTCTTCGGCTTGTAAAATTGCGCCTGCAGTTGCAGTCGCATCATCTAAAACTGCTTGAGCATTAGAAACGGCCGTCTGAAGATCTTGATATACTGTTGAGCCATTGGGAACAGTCTCTGGATTAGCAATCATATCATTTGCAGTGTTAACCAATGTTTGTAAAGCATCCTTATTTACTGGTAGGCTAATAAGTTTTACATAATCAACAAAAACTCTTGCATTTGATGTAGATCCAGATTGATTAGGTCTCATTCCTACTTGGATAACCCCAGTGGTTTCCGAAGCTATACGAATAGATAATTGAAGCGTATACCAAGCACCTAAGGCTTGTATTGAGTTTACATTTGATAAAACTACATTGCCATCATTTCCTAGCCAGCCAGTTAAGTTTTCAGCGATATCATTTTGCCCCAAAAACGCTGTAGCAAACTCAAGGGTATATAATCCTGGTGGTAAAGTAACCTGTTGGCTATAAGTAAGATTTCCACTCCAACCGGCAGTTAAACCTATTGCACCTTGACCAGCCCCACTAGCAGCATCTGAACCAGAAGCTGGTGTGGATACACCATTGAAAGTACCATTCCAGCCATATTCAAAAGTAGCGGCGGCACTCCAAGGTTGAACAGAAGTAAGTGTCCATCCTTCTATATTACTTGTATTTCCAGGGTCTGCTGTTGCTACTGTGCCAGTTCCTCCAGTAAGGTAATTACAATTTGTATTAAAACCAGCATTTGTTAAATGAGTATTCGTAACATCAGTTTGTGAAAAGGACTGAAGAGAAAAAGCACTTAAAAATATTATTAGTAATAATTGCATACTCATTGCCCCTTTAGGTTTTATAAAACCAATTTCCTTAAGGCCATAGCTTTTTGTTGTTTTATTTAGTTTGTAATTCATGATCATTAAATTATAATTTATTACTTAATTAGTTGATTTAATTACTATTAATCAAAGAGATTAAAAGCTGCTATATTTTTAAACATTTACTAATTTAATAGTTGATTTGTTGATTGATTTTGTTGTTGTTTTTATAAAAAAAATCATTTCTTTACTATATATTTTGAAAATACATGTTTATCATTTGAATGTATTTTCAAAATATAAACGCCATTACTAAAACCTGAAAGATTGACAAATTTGGTATTTTTTACCTCTAACAGTTTTTTACCAAGCATATCATAAAGCTCAACTTTATCTATATCTTTATTACCAATAGATATGTTCAAAATATTATTTACGGGATTAGGAAAAAGTTTAAATTCTACTGCTCCTTTAGTTTTATCGTTACCACTTAGAGTACCTGTCTTAACAATTCTAAGGATATTCCAAACCCAGTTTACATCTCCACCACCTTGATCTCCTATTAAAAGATCTAATTTGCGATTGGTTATGGTCACATCAAATTCATTGGTTATATAAATTCCTGATTCACAAGAAAAGTCATTTACAAGATTTTCACCATTAGCTAACAAAAACATATTATCATGGGTATATTGACTGTCTCCATGAGTTGTAGTTATATGATAAATTCCATTATCTAAAAAGACCCGAAATTCCTTATCTAGTGAAGATAAAATAAAATCACGATCAGGATAAGAGGCAGAGCTTCCACGATCTCTAGCGTAAAGACCGCTAGTATCTGTCCAGCCGTAAGACGCATTTAACTCATTGGTATCATCTATACGTATAGCTCCAGCTATTAAAGGAGAAGTAGCCGTACCAAAATCGAAAGTCACCTCATCAGATAAGGTTACAATGGCATTAACCGTTACCAAACAAGAATCTTCAATACTACCACCATTCAGGCTTGCATATATAGTAGCTGTTCCGGGAGATACAGCTGTTACTAACCCGTTAGCATCAACAACGGCTATATTTTCGTTACTAGAAGACCAAGAAATGTCTTCGGGGTTAGTACTTATAGGATATGTTGCATAATGAAGTTGAACATCATCAACTTCATATATAGAAATATTATCTTCTTCTATGTTCAATCCATTTACATTTAATTGTTTGGTTTCGATAAGCAGACTATTTATAACCCATACATTATTATTTCCGTTAGAATTACTAATTTCTAATTCAAGCGTTCCATTAATAATATTTATATCAAACGTATAAGATTTCCATTCTCCTACATTAGATGATTCGTTAGTTACTACTGTTGTTCCATTTGCTTTTATTGATTGTCCACTAAGTGCTGTTGTATTTGTTCCCTGCACTACAGTTACAGTATAAGTGCCATTAAACAAATTAACTTTAAATATAGCAGGGCTTGTTCCTTCTACGTAATCTGTTTGTGCTTTATTGGTTTGGAAATCATCGGTTGCTGTTAAGCCTGTTGTATTAACAAAACCATATTCTTCATTAAATAAAGTTTGGTTAGTTACCCTAAAGGCACCTGTATCTAATTCTGAACTATCGTTACCAAAATCATAGTATTTTACTTCATCAGCAGGGCTGTAATACATTATAGATGTGTAATAGTTTTGGTAAGTAATGTATTGACCACGCATCCACATCACATCAAAAACCCCAGGTTTATGGTTACGAGGCACAACAGGTCTAACATTAACCATATCAATAGGTGTATCTTTTGTTATGGCTTCTGAGTTCCATGTTATTCCTTCATCTGGAGTTTGGTATTTATAA
Source organism: Mariniflexile sp. TRM1-10 (assembly GCF_003425985.1). Taxonomy (NCBI): domain Bacteria; kingdom Pseudomonadati; phylum Bacteroidota; class Flavobacteriia; order Flavobacteriales; family Flavobacteriaceae; genus Mariniflexile; species Mariniflexile rhizosphaerae. The sequence goes on along the minus strand of NZ_CP022985.1, from coordinate 2,829,480 downwards.
ATTTCAAAAACGCCATTAACTTGTTTTGATAAATAAACCGTAGACGCATCGTTAGTATCTACACTCATTCCTCCAGAATAATTGGGTTCTGGTTCATTTTGCCCACTAGGTGTTTGGGGAAACCATTTACCACTGTTTACAATATGACGATTATTCCATTGCGTACCATCCCATTTAGCATAGTAATAATGATGATTATAATCATCCGGAAATGCAGCATAAAGAATTACAGGGTTTTCATTTTCATCAAGAGCAATATCCCAGGTCCAGCCTTTTCCATTTGAAGCATCGTAAACCACTTCAGGTTCTCCTGCATCTATATCTAAAGCCGAAGATGTACCTGTATAATCCTTTATAAGGGTTCCATCTGCTTTATAAAACTTATCATCCTTAAAATACACATAGTAGACTTTATTTGCTGCTTCTTGTCTAGGATGTCCAGTAGTAAAAGTAATATGTATTCCGCCTTGGCTATCTTGTGTATATTTTACATAAGGTCTTTTTTGAGCCGCATCTCTTTTTATTAAGGTTTGAGGAGCTCCCCATGACAATCCTCCATCAGTTGAAATCGCTATACTAGGATGCCAAGTACTTCCATCTCTGTAAAACATATAAATATCCTCGCCTATTTGATAGGGATTGGCATAGGTAACCGAGTTTCCAAATGTTGCTTCTGGCCCAAAAGAGGAAATATCTTCAGGGTTATCTGAAACTAAAACACGCATAGGTCCAAAAAAATGTCCTGAATAACTTACCATGATACGCCCATCATTTCTAATTAAAAATGTTGGATTATTGTGGTCATCGACTTGAAAACCTTCTTTTATAGTCGTTTTTTTGACCTCACCTGTAATATGGTTGTAACTAGCGACTTGTATTTTTCCATCATGTGTAATCCATCCAGAGTAAGTTTGTTCTTTTTTCCCTTTATAATACAATGCTCTTGGATCTTGAAACCAACACCACGTCCCGTCTACAGTTAGTGATTTTGTACCTGCCTTCAAATAAGGGGTTGGTGGTGTTAAGATTTCTGTTTCTTCCAAGTTTAAGTTGGCTAATCCAATAAGTCCGCCTTGAGAGCCGTTTAAACCACTTATTTGTTTTAATTGAATGTAATACTCACCATTTGAAGGTGCAACGAAATAAATTTCAAAAGGTTTATAAACTTCTTTTGCAGATGTATTATAAAGCTTTGTAACGACTCTATTTCCTCCATCTGGAGCATCTGATATCACAAACTCATAAGTGGGAGGGTTTGCATTATTAATCCATTCAAATAAGCCTGTAAAGTTATAGGCTTTTCCTCCTTCAAGGGTTATACCTCCTTGCTCTGTAGTTACACCTTGATTTAAAGGCACCCCCAAAGACATGGTAGAGCCTATATAGCTTCCTTCCCATCGGTATAAAAATTCTCTTCCTGTAAAGGTTTCCCCTCCTTCTATTGTGACATTAGTTACATCTCTGTATCTTACCCCTAACTGATTAGCCTGCTGCCAGTCTGTTCCACCTGTAGACGCAGCAAAACCCCATTTATTTGCTTCACTTCCAGTACCTGTTAATCCGTTGGCATCCCAGTTTGGAATTAAATTTTGTGCGTTAGAAAAAGTCGTTGCTAAGACCCACAAAAACATGATTAACATTGATATCTTTATTTTCATTTTTCGCAAATAATTAACTTATTTATTAAATTGAAGGGGCTATAAAACCAATGCATTTGCAATCGTTTTATAATAATAAAAATTAGGCCGAAACAATTAGGTTTCGACCTAATTCTAATTGAACTCATCTTGACTTTTTCTGTTTCCTAAAACCTGCCTGCCGGCAGGCAGGAATGGTTGAAATTTATCCATATTTCGTTGCTTTTTTTATGCATAGCGATGCTATGTATTGCAAAAAGCGCTTCATCTGTACAAATTTTATCTCGTTTTCGGTTAAAAACAAAAAGTCAAGATGAGTTCATTAAATAATTTCATATGTAAATATTTATTGTTTTTTAAAGGTCATATGGTATCGCTTTATTTTCATTGATGTTTAGGTTTCCAAATCATGGCGATTTCATATATTATTTAAAAAACCTGTACTATTTCACTAATAGTTTTACCGATTTTTCGCCTTCAGAAGTTTTTAAAGTAGCAATCCAAAGTCCTGATTTAAAATCAAAGTCTATATCGTTCCCTGCTTGAATAGATTTAACTAAAGCTCCAGTAATACTATAAATCTTTATTTCGGTAGAAGACTTCACATCAGACACATAAATTCTACTTCCAACTGCATGTATATTTGAAGAAACAGCTGACGTCACATCCGCTAAACCTAATGTGCTTCCTTCTAGGTTTAAATTAGCTAACATTATAATACCACCAGATCCAGTTGTTCCACCATCTCTCCCAGCTATTTGTCTTACCTGAAAAAAGTATTCTCCTGTAGCAGTAGGTGTAAAATCAAGTGTAAAAGGATAATAAATCTCTCTTGTTGTTGCAGCGAAAGACTCACTAACAGTAGGTGTTCCTGTAGGTGTTTGACCAAAAGCAAATTGATAGGTAGGAGCATTTGCATTATTTAGCCACGAATAATACCCAGTTATAGTATACGTCGTGTTTGCTGTCATTTGAATTCCTGCCTGTTCTGTTGTTACCCCTTTGTTAACAGGTACTCCCAGAGACATTACAGAATTTACATTTTCTGTAGTCCCATCCCATCGATAAAGAAAATGCCTACCTCCGTAAGTTCCACCTCCATCGATTGAATAAGTATTTCCGTCACGGTATCTACAATCACCAGCTCCATTGGCTATTTTCCATACTGCAGCATCCGATCCAAACCCCCATTTGTTGGCTTCGGTACCCGCTCCAGTTGTTCCATTAGCATCCCAATCCGGGATTAAGTTTTGAGCATTTAAAACGTTTGTGGCAATCATTAAAATTGCTGATAAAATAGAAATTGTAATTTTTTTCATGTTATAAGATTTATTATTTATTTTTAACTTAGTCATCCCCTTGATTTTTAGGGGCAATAGATCAGATTATATTCAATATGAAATTATTTATTACTAAAATATGGCTTCACTTAATTACTTGGTAACCCATCTGTCTTCATGCCCTGTATTATTAGTGCATGTATCATATATAACTCATCTGCTCCACTATCTTCATGAGCGCCATTAATTCCGTAAGGCCAAAAATGAACGCCGTCTCCTTTAACAACAGCACTACTATTATTAGTTAACATCTGCAAAATTTTATTTGCTCGTGTGCCTTGCCATGTTCCTTTCATTAATTCCCCATACTTCCAATGGGTTCCAACACCCACGGTATGTGCCATTTCATGCATAGCTGTACCTGCTTTTTGATAACTAGGGTTAGCCCCCATATTTATCCAACCATCAAAATTTGCATTGGCTGTTGGCGTTGCTGGTGAATAATTAACATTGACATGCTTTTCTATAGAAGTGAAATTATTGTAGTATTCCGTGGCTTCGTCAAAAGCAATTCTTATGCGGTCAAAAGCGGCTTTAGTTTCTGCATCGGCGTTAGGGACTTCATTCCAAAAAGACCAAGTAAAATTGCCTTTTTTAATGGTACGCATACTTATTTGGTTACTATATGAAACACCATTTGAAGTTATAGCATAAGGTCTAATATAATACAAGGTTTCAGGTTCCAAATTAGAAATACGCTGTTTAAAACTAGATTCAACTTCATCTCTAACTATTTTGCTATCATCAATAGTAGGTGCTTCATGCGTACTAAAAACAACACCCACTTCATTAATGCTTAAATCTCCGTTTTCTGTTAAGTCTATATCAATAAAAAGATCATGTGCTCCAGCTACTTTTACTTCTCTTATATCGAGTATTGGCACATTTGTCTCTAAAGTTTTAAAACTTACTTGATTACCATAACCAACACCTTTTCCATTAACAGCATAAGCCCTAGCATAATAAACCAATCCTGCCTCTAGATTGGATATATCAACTTTAAACTCACCCGATCCCTTTGTAACGGTCGGTATTTGTTTTGAGTCATTATATGTAGGGTTTTCATTTAATCCATAACAAACGCCTCGCTCAATAACACTACTCCCACCATTGCTTGTTAGATTACCCCATATTGTTACCGTAAGCGCATCTATATCTTGAGCCTCATTGGTTTCTAGGGTAGGTAATTCAACCGTAGGTTTAGGTTCTTCAATAACGCCCTTTTCATCTGTTGTTTTTTCAGATGAACAGTTATAAACAATAAGTATGACTAGTATTAATAACTTTGTGTGTATGTTATAGTTCTTCATATTCTATATCTTTATTTATTAAATCATGTCTATTTAGCAAGGTCATTGCTGCTACACAGCTATTTTTAGCTTGAAAATACTGTATATTGCTTCTTACAATTAAACTTTTAGTAGTTGAACTACCAACTCTTTCCATTCCCATATTTATTATTAACCAAAATGGTTGGTTGAAAGTGACCTAAATCCCATCGGTATAACAAATGCCATTTGGCATCATAAGACTCTTGATAATTAAAATTTATTGAATCAAATAAACAATGGGTTTGATTACTATCTACTTGAAAATCTCACCCATAACCCTACTACACAACATATAAGCGGCATTAGTGTTAAAGAATATTTTTTTCATTTTTCACTTTCAAATTTACTTCTTCAATAATTTTCATGTTCTTTCAAAAGAAATACGGTAAATAAAACTTACCGCATTTCTTTAACTCATTAATCTATTATATTAATTTTTAGTCAATGTAAAAGAGTTTATTTTCAAATAACGACCATAAGAATTATCTGCATTTGTCGTTTCAACTCCTATAGAAACTTGTGCCGCTTCTGTTAAAGTAAACCCTAAAGATCTATTTACTCCATTGTCTTTATTAATTCTTTCATAAACTATTGTTTCCGAAGATGTCTCAACATCAATAACATCTGGTAAAGTGCTACCTTTTGCTACAACAAAATAAGCTTGTTCTTTATTGGCTATTGCCCCTTCATAATTTGTTTCCTTGATATTAATCCCATAGGTATATGTCCCAGCCTCAAGGAACATGGTTTGGTAAATCTTACCGTTTATGATAGGTGGAGCTCCCCAACCACTTTCTAAATTAAACAAGTCCCCATCTAATCCTCCTTGTCCACCATGGCTTTTTGCTCCTTCATTTACAACCCAATCTGCAGGAGTAGACCATCTTCCATTATCAAATACTTTATCAAATGGTGCCGAAGCATTTTTAAAGTATGGTGCTTCAGTAAATTGATTCAATGAAAAGGAATTGATTTTCAAATACCTTCCCGCCCCTTTATCGTTCGTAGTCTCTACACCTATCACAATCTGTGTTAATTCTTTTGTTAGTGTAAATACCAATGTTCTGGTTAACCCATTGACTTTGTTAACACGCTCGTAAACGATTGTTGATTCAGAAGTCTCAGCATCACTTACATCTGGTAAATCTCCACCTTCAGCAACGATAAAATAAGCTTGATCAAGGTTATTGTCTGCACCTTCATAATTGGTCTCCTTAATATTAATCGTGTAAGCATAGGTTCCAGGAGGTAAATTCATTCTTTGATATACCTTACCATTTATAATATCTGGTTGTCCCCAACCACTTTCTAAATTAAAAATATCATTATCCAAACCACCTTCTCCACTATGGCTTTTTGCTCCTTCATTTACAACCCACTCTGCTGGTGTAGACCATCTCCCCTTATCTGATACTTTTGCAAATGGTATAGAAGCATTTTTAAAATACGGTGGCAAAGTTATCTCTAGTAGTGGTTTATGGGTTGTGAAATCTGTAGAAAAAGTATCTATACAGGTTTCATCAGGCAAGAATAACGTTCTGTAAGCATATTCAGTACCACCTTTAAAATCTTCTATAACAACATTTGAGCTATCAATTGGAACGATGATACTTTTTTGACTATCGTTTACATCAATATAATTCACTTCAGTTCCAAAAACACCTGAGGACAAATCCATTGAAGCATATTCAATAGTAAGTGCCCCTCCTATGATTTCATTTGATATAACCGGACGTTGAAATAAAGATTTTTGATAACGTTCTCCATAAGAAGTTCCTATTTCTGAGACAGAAATAGATTTATTACCTAAAGCATCATAGGTACGAACATCAAAACTATAAATATTTTCCTCTAGATCATTAATTATAATGTCAAGTGTATCAACTCCTTCGGTTCTGGCTATTGGAACTACTATAGAATCTGCTCCACTATTCCAAAAAACCCTACACTCTGTAATTTTTGGATCCGATATAAAAAGTCCTTTTACTTTAACTCTATTTTTACCAGAAAAAATTTCTAAAGAATCTATTTTTCCTGTATAAGAGATTTCCCCTCCTTTCAAGAACTTATTATACCCTTCATCCATTGTAGTACATGCCACTACACTTATTAACATTATTAACAAGGCAGCTCCCTGTAAATAAAATTTCTTATATATATATTTCATCGGACTATTTTTTATATTAAACAAACTAATTAGGGTCTCCATAAACCTGAATTTCTCCAATTGACATAGATCCAATACCCGCCCAGTTTTTAAGTGATTTAATTCTTAAATATCTAACTTTAGGAGCATCAGACTCGAAATCCCAACTAAAGCCTGCATTGGCAACTTGATAATCTTCATCTGTCTGTTCACCAAATGGCAGACCCGAAGGTTTTACGGCATTATAAGATCCTAATTTAATCCATGAATCGTCAAGACTTCCATCTGGATTGGGGTTTGCTGACCCATAAATTTCAAACTCTTTTAAGTTTCCTATATAATAATAGGTTCTACCGTTATAATATTCTGGATAATCCCAAATAACTATTCTACTCATTTGGGCCAATACTCCTGTGTCTATTGTTACGATATGCTGACCAGAAATATTTCCTTGAGTTAAAAACACATTAGGCCAATTCATTATTTCACCGTCCCACATTCCTTTGGGGACTGCCGTTGTGTGTGATGGTGTATCACCTGGTAAAGGAAAGTGTTTATAACCAGATTTTGGCAATGGTAATTCTAGTAATGGTGTAATAGTAACAAAAAGCGTATCTGTATAATTCAACCACCTGTCCCTAACAGTAATTGCTAAATCATGCGCTTCAACAGTAAATGGTCTAACCGTTCTTTTTATTTTATCTGTTGAAGTATATACACTATTAGGATTTATAACCCACTCACCAGATTGATCTTTTTCCATAACTAGTAAAGCAAGTTCATGACGCAACATGTTTTCAGCACTAAGAAAAACCCCGCCAAAGGCTGCTTTGGTTTCAAGACTTCTAAAAACATCCCAAATAGGAGACTCTAATGGGTTTACTTTCACCTCAACTGGTTCAGACGATACCTCACTTCTATTTACAGCATACAAAGTTACCGTTTGCTCTTCGGCTTTAGAAAAACCTTCAACAATAAGGGAATTACTGTAATAAGAAGATTTTATTTCCATCCTTTTTCCATTGGCCAATGTATATTCTGCCTTTACGTACAGTAAATCTTGATCTTTTGGAAGCGCATATGTTATTTTAGCTTTCCCCGCAAGATTTTCTACAGTAACATTTGAAACAGTTCCTGGAGGCGTTGTATTATTTTCTATAGGCTCCAGTTTATTCTCATCACAACCAACAGCTATAAAAGCTATTATAATTGTAATTATTTTAAGTTTAAAAAATTTATAGTTCATCTGTTTATATTTATTGTTTTTTTAATTGTCAGATGTTACATCCATAATAATGCCTCTATGTTTTAAAAGTATTTTTAGCATGGATGTTTCATATTTCAACTTTTTTAATTACCATCCTAAATTTTGAACCAAATTTGGATTTTGAACCATTGCATTTTCTGGTATTGGCCAGAAATAATCTCTGGGAGAAACAAAACTTTGTTGGTACACAGTTCTTATTTGGTAGTACGACACCTCGTCTTCTCCCTTTACATTCCATCCTGTTATAGGGGCATTTAGCTCTGCCGCTGCTTTTTTCCAGCGTCTTAAATCCCAAAAACGATGGCCTTCAAAAGCCAATTCAATCAATCTTTCTTGTTGAATTATTTCTCTTAAACCGTCTTGGGTTGTTGGTTTTGATGGGCTTGTAGAAAAATTACTCCAAGATTCTACAACACCTTCTAAACCAGCTCTTTCTCTGATTATATCTACATATTCATATACATCTGCTGAAGGTCCTTGGGCTTCGTTTAATGCTTCAGCATACATTAGATATAAATCTGCCAAACGTATCTCAGGCCAAGCATAATCTTGATAACTCGCACCTCCACTGCCGAATGTTACCTGATTCCAGTCTACTAATTTTTTAACAAAATACCCCGTTTCATTTTTATGGAATGCATGGCTAGCTCCTGCTGGATCGGTAAACTTTCCTTTAAGATACCACACATCTCCTTCATCTGAAGAAGACGGGCTATCGTATTTATACCAAATACCGCCATCAAAACACATATCTGCATAAAAACGTGGTTCTCTATCAAAATTCAATCTAGCAGTTCTAAATCCTTCTTTTATATTAAAACGCTCATCATTAGTAGCTTCTCTCAATTCTTTTTCGTTTGTAAAATCTAAAGTTTTATCTTCATCAATAGGCACCCCGTTTTTGGTATGAAACATTCTAGCTATTTTAAGCGGTGGTGAAAGAATTTTTCTAGCATCATTATGGTTATGGTTTACAGCTAACGGCGCCATAGCTAACCTTTGTAGTTCCGTAGCCCTACTATTGGGGTTTGCCCAAACAATTTCGTCATTCCATCTTTCACATACTGCCTGACGAATACTCATCTGCGTCATCGTTGTTTCAGAAAGTGAAAACGCCGACGAAGGAAACACATATAAACTTTTCCCATTAGCCTCAGCCGATTCTATTGCCGCTAATGAAGCATCGGCTGCTAACCTCCATTTATTTTCATCATACGTTGTATTAAAAAGCGATGTTCCATCATTATTTTTTAGTGATGCAAAATCTGAATTACCATTATATAACGGACTAGCTGCCATTAATAACAATTTTGCTTTAATACTTAAAGCGATTGTTTTTGTAATTCTTCCTGCTTCTATTGTTGTTACAAGTTGATTGTCTTCTGGTAATTTTTCAACGGCATCATCCAACAAATCTGCTATATAGCTCACACATTCGTCAACAGGTTGCCTCTTTACATTAATTTGCTCTTCTGGAGCATCAATAGGTATGTTTTTATCCATTACAGGAATAGGGCCATACATTCTTAGCAAATAATAGTGGTAGTAAGCTTTTAAAAACTCAACTTCTCCAATCCAACGTTTTCTTTCAGAAGAATCAATATCGGGTACTTTGCTCAAATCGTTCATATTCTCTAAAAATATGTTACAATGACGAATTCCAATAAACATCTTATAGTTGTTATTCGGACCTCCTCCTGTCATGGTACCATCCCAAACATTCATATAAGGATTTGTAATTCTTTGATTCCCTCGTGCTATTTCAAAAGCATCACTCCAAATAGAAGTACGGTAAGGAATCCAAATTTCATCTCCAGATAGCATGGAGATATTAAAGTTCACATCACCGTTTTTTGGTAAATACGAATAGCAAGTAAACAAATATTTCTCTGCTTCATTTCTAAGCTTAAAAGCATTCTCTATTGTTGCAACATTATCTGGAACGACATCAAGAAAGTCTTCAGAACATGATTGCATAAACAATAATACCATACAAAGCATACTCCATATAGAAAGTGCTTTTAGTTTATTGATTATTTTATTATAATATTTCATATATTTTAAATTTTTATTTATACCTAATTATAGTTCCAATAATATCCCAAAATTATAGGTAGTTTGAACTGGATAGCCTAAACCATTCCCTCCCATTTCTGGATCCCACATCTTAAACTTACTAAAAACAACAGGGTTTGTTGTATTAGCATAAAATCTTAAGCTAGATATTTTAACCTTATCTAAAAAACTTTGTGGTATATTATATCCCAGTTCTACACTTTTAAGTCTTAAAAAGGCTCCATTTCTCATCCACCAAGTCGAAGTTCTATTATTATTATCAACAAACGTATCGCTTAGTCTAGGCCAAAATGCATAAGAATTTCTATTGTCTTCAGACCAATGGTTATCTGCAATAACTTTTAACAGTCCATTTTGTGCCCCTCCATTAATAACAAATGGTGAAATATTTTGTGGATTAATAAAAAATGATGAACGTGCAGAGCCTTGAAGAAATAAACTAAAATCAACATTCTTATATCCTACTGTACCTCCAAAACCATACACAATCTCTGGTGTGGTTGGATATCCTATAGGAGCTTGATCTAAAGATGTAATAACACCATCGCCATTTAAATCTTTGTATTTAATATCCCCTCCACCATATTCTCCAAATTGTCTCGGTGAATTCGCTGCTTCTGCATCATCTACAAATAAACGCTCTGCCACATAACCAAACCTCTGCGCAATAGGTTGACCTTTTTTATACAAATAACTTAATTCCGGTGGATAATAATTTTCATCAAATTGAAGTATTTTACTTGTTGAATATGTTAGATTACCTCTTAAGTTTGTTGACCAACCATTTCCAAAATACATATTATAACTTATGGAAGCATCAAGACCTTTGCTCTCGGCTTCCCCAAAGTTTGTATATGGTATTACAGAAAGCCCTAATGTTGATCCTATATTTGAACGCTCTTGAAGTATATCGCTTCTATTCTGTTTAAAGACATCTGCTGTTAAGCTAAGGGAATTATTAAAGAAACTCAGGTCGATACCTAAATTAATTTGTCTGGATTTTTCCCAGCTAATCTTATCATTGGCATACCTAGATATTGAAACCCCTGGGCGATAATAGTTATTTAATTCGCCAAAACTTGCCCCGTATGTGCCATTATCTAAGTTAACTTCAGCTAGATAAAAGAACCTTTCATTTGAATTACCTATTTCATCATTACCAACCCATCCATAACTTGCTCTAAGCTTTAGACTACTAAATACTGGTTTTAAAGATTCGAAAAACTTTTCGTTAGAAATAGCATATCCCACCGCAAAAGATGGAAAAAAACCGAAGCGATTGTTTTTTGCAAAACGCTCAGACCCATTGTAGCCAAAATTAATTTCAGCTAAATACTTATCTGCATACCCATAGGTAAACCTACCTGAAAATCCAATATTTCTACTTGGCAAAGACAACTGCAAAGATCCTGGGTTAGCAGTTTCATAACTAGACATAATACCTATCAACATGGCAGACACATCATGGCTTTCGCCAAAAGTACGATCGTAATTAAAAGCCGTTTCCACATATGCTCGGGAGTTAAGATCTTTTTGTCCTTCCCCATAACCTAAATATTCTCTTCCTGGTGTTCCTATTGATCCTTCTCTACCGTGGTTAATAAGCGATAAAGTAATTTCATTTGTTTCTGGGTTTACAATGCCCGAATAATAAAATGGATTATATTGTCTAGTAAGCCTAAAAGAAGAAAATCTTCTTATATATCCCATGGTTCTCAATTTAAGCCCTTCTAATATGCCACCTAAATCTTGCTTAAACTCTAACTGAGCTTGAACATTTGAAGCTCTGCTGACATCGTAGCCCCTTACCATTTCTGCATAAGGATTTGTTAATAAGGTTGTACTTCCTTGGCCCGTTACAGCTCCTCCAAAAAGTGGATGCTCTACATACGGTAATAATTCTTGGGGATATACTGCTGGGAATTTTACTGGATTTGACCAAACTGCTCTATTAAAAATATTTGCACCACCATTTACATAATTTCCATTGGAATCAAAGCCTCCGACAGGACCATTATAATCATCGAATTGTGCATATAAACGAACTGCCAAATCTGTAGTTTGAGTAAGATTTAAATCGACATTACTTCTAAAAGAATAATTTCTTAATTTAATATTACTATTAAAATCGTTTAAATTATCAACTTTAAGTACACCATTGTCTATATTATAAGTACTTGCAACATAATAACGTGCTTTTTCTCCTCCTCCTTGTAAACTTACATTATAGGCATTGTTAATGGTTACATCTTGAATTAATTGATCAATCCAATCGTTATTAGGATACAAAATAGGATCATAACCTGCAGCTGTTCTATCAATCTTCGTTTGAGAATAAGGCAATACTGCTAACGGATCTCTGGTTAATGCAGCCTCATTAGCCAAATTCATATAAGTTATATTGTCAGAAAACTTAAAGTTTCTGGTATTAGTGGACGCTTTTTGCTCTGCCCTAAATCGAATATTTAGCTTTCCTACAACTCCTTTTTTTGTGTTAATCAATACAACACCATTAGCTCCTCTGGCTCCATAAATAGATGCCGCAGAAGCATCCTTTAATACTGAAAAAGCTTCAATATCGTCTGGCTGTAAACGTGCCATATCTGTTGGGCTCGACTCTATACCATCTATAAGAATTAAAGGATCTCGCTTACCTGAACCGAAATTCCCTAAACCTCTAATAAAAAACTCAGCATTATCTGCTCCCGGTTCTCCACTGCGCTGGTAAGCTACCATACCAGATACCCTACCAGCCATCATGGTTGTTAAATTACTTGTAGGTCCTTTAATTTCTTTTGGGTTTATAGTTGTAATGGAACTTACAAGGCTCGTTTTTTTCTGAGTACCATAACCTACTACAACGACTTCCTTTAAAGCTTCTGAATCCTCATTCAACAAAATTAAAAACACAGATTTATCCCCAATTTTAACTTCTTGGGTATCATATCCGATATAAGAGACTACCAAAATTTCCGCTCCTGCATCAATATCTAGCTTAAATTCACCATCAAAATCAGTCATAACACCATTTGTGGTTCCTTTTACTAAAACGTTGGCTCCTGGAAGTGCCATGCCTGTTGCATCCTTAACGACTCCTGTAATGGTTCTCTTTTGAATTTCATTTTTAAAATCTTCATTTTTTCCCTCAGAAGCTTGAACCTGATAAGTAGTAATACACAATAAAAGCATTACTAATTTAAATCTATAGTCAAACTCTGAACAAGAAAAAAAGACTTTTCTCATTTTAATTAGTTTTATCATATTTAGTTTATTTGGTTTAGTTAATTTTTGAATATGTCTTTCCTTATTCTGGAAATAAATATTGCAATGTGGTGGTTTTAAAGTTGGTTTTATATCATAAGGTTTCGGTTTTATTGATTCATAAAATTGTGTTTAAATAGTTAGTTTTTTTATCTATTAATCTATTAGTTTAATCTGGTAACTGTATGAATATTTGTTTTCATGCAAACGGTATTGCTTATGTGGATATGCTCCCCAACTGTCATCTCCGCCAACGCCTCGCTGTTTTAAATCTATATGTAAATAAATTTTGTCTTTTTCTACAACAATATCGGTGGGGTGTGTTTGAGATTTCGTTTCACCCCCGTCCAAAGTTTCGGTAGCCATATGTAAAGCACTAAAGCCCAATGGTTGTTCTCCAATAATCTCGATACCTTTGCTCGCTTTATTTTTTAAAGTAAGCCAACGCACATCTGTTTTGTAACCTGCTTCTTGTGGCCGTATATACTCCCAAGTGTATTGATTTTTAACTTTATCATTATAAACACCTAAAAATGCTGCTGTATTTCTATCGGAATAATTTTCCCAAGGGCCTCTACCATAAAATGACAAATCATCGTAGCTACCATCTAATACCATACGCATTCCAAATCTTGGTAATTCTGGTAATTCCTTAGCGCCCATATCGATACTGGCTGTTATTTTTATGGAACCATCATTTTGAATTAAATAGTTTACAGTAAAGGAGGCCTCTAATTCTTTTACAAGAAACTCAACACGAACAGGAAGACCTTGAGTATTTTTTTCTCCTACTACTGCATTTTTAACTTCTAGCTGTTTATGAGCATCTTTCCAAATACCTAAACGTTCTGGCATTTTATTACCATAATCATTATCGGTTGGAGCACGCCAAAAGTAAGGTTCAGGGAAATTTGTTATGGTTTTACTACTGCCTTTTCTAAAAACGTATTTAGTTAGTTTACCTAATATTAAGTTAAGCTCTCCTTCTAGTATGTCATTTGAAAAAGAAAGTATATTGTCTTTAACAGTATGTTTTAAATCTCCTCTACTAACTATGTTATTATCAAAATACGAATGGCTACCAAGTTTAAACTGTTCTCTAGCAATTTCATGGTTTTTCGGCACTAAAGGTGACTCGTTCTTAGTGTACCCATAAACATCCAAATAATATTCCTTGTTCGATTCTAGCTTAGGTAAGTTTAAAAGGATTTCTTTGGTTTCGTTAGGTGCTGCCGAAACTTCAAAAGTATTTTCACCTATTACCACACCATTGGCCTTAAGTTCCCATTTAAAAGTGTAATTATCCAGATTGGTAAAATTGTAGGTATTGGTTACCTGTAGGCTATTGCCCTCTTTAAATTTAAATGCTATAAATTGAAATACCTTTTTCACTTCTTCCAAGGCTGGGTGAGGTACTCTACCAGCTGTTACCAGTCCGTTAGCACAAAAGTTTTTATCGTGTTGCAAATTTTCGCCACCTAAATCGCCGCCATAAGCCCAAAACGGCCTTCCATCTGGAGTCTCGGTTTTTAAGCCTTGGTCTACCCAATCCCAAATAAAACCACCTTGCATTTTCTTGCTAATGTTCATAATGTCTCGGTACTCTTGAAAATTACCATTGCTATTCCCCATAGCATGGGAGTACTCACACATTATAAATGGTCTTTGTTTGTCTGATTCCGCATAATCTTTCATGGTTCCAATACTTGGGTACATGGGTGCTACAATGTCAGTGTTAGTATTTTCATTAGCTTGTTCAAACGTTACATAACGCGTTTTATCCCGTTCTTTAATCCATTTATAGCCTTCATAAAATACGGGACCGTTACCGCATTCGTTCCCCATAGACCAAAGGATAATTGAAGTGGAATTCTTGTTTTGCTCAAGCATACGTTTCATTCTATCCATATGAGCTGGTGCCCATTCTGGCAAATATGCTGGATGCTTTGTTTTATCAAACCTGCCTTGTTTTTCGGCTCCCATGGCATGGGTTTCTATATTAGCCTCATCTACAACATAAATTCCATATTCATCGCATAAGGCATATAAGTATGGATCATGCGGATAATGACTCATACGAATGGCATTGATGTTATTTTGCTTCATTAATTTAATATCCTCCAACATGGTCTCTCGATCTGGCGCATGTCCTTTAACGCCATGATGTTCGTGAAGGTTTACCCCGTTAACCATTAGCGGCTGTCCGTTAACCATTAATTGAGCGTCTTTAATTTCAACCTTTCTAAATCCTATTTTTTTAGAAGCAACTTGTGTGCTTTTTTTATCGGTCAGTTTTAATATGTATCTATATAAATAAGGATTTTCGGCACTCCATTTTGACACATTATTAATGGTTGAAGAAAAGCTAATATTATTAGTTAAACCGTCTATTTTCTTTTCTTCTTCATACACTTTATTTCCATCTGCATCAACAAGGCAAACTGAAACAACTTGGCCTTTAGAAACTTTTTTACCAAACGATTTTAAATTAACATCAAGACTAAAAAGTCCATTATTATAAGTATCATCTAAATTCGCTTTGGCAAAATAATCCCAAATAGCAGTTTTAGGTATTGCTTGTAAATACACATCGCGTTCTATACCGCTTAAACGCCAGAAATCCTGATCTTCTAAATAGCTCCCATCATGCCAACGAAATACTTGTACTGCTAATATGTTTTTATCTTTCTTTAAAAATTTAGTAATGTTGAACTCTGCTACTGTTTTTGAAGCTTTTGTCATGCCTACTTCTTCACCATTTAAAAATATTCTAGCATAACCAGAAATAGACCCAAAATGCAATATAACCTCTTTGTCATCCCAAGATTTAGAAACACTAAAAGTCTTTCTATAACTTCCTACAGGATTATAATTTCCATCTATAAAAGGAGGGTTTTTAGGAAAAGGATAGGTGACGTTTGTATAAATAGGTATATCAAATCCCTGTAACTCCCAGTTTGAGGGTACCTCTATATGTTTCCAGTTAAAATCATCTAAATTAACATCGAAAAAGTTTAAAGGTCTATCTGCTGGTTTTTTAACAATGCTAAACTTCCATGTGCCATTTAAAGTTTGATAAAGTTTTGAGTTTTCGGGGGTATCTGTAATTGCAGAGGTTTCATCTTGATATAATACAAACGATGCTCTTCCTGTTTCTTTATTTCGATCGATTACGTTTGGGTTTTCCCATTCATTGGCTTTTACTTGAGCAAAACCTATATGAAAAGGCAATAAAAAAATTAATATGAAAATTAATTTGGACATATTTGTGTTATTATTTTTTAATGCTTATTTAAAACATTGTAAGTGTTGACAACACACTTAACTGAATGTTTCACAAAATTATGTTAAACACATAAAGACAGAGGGTACAAATGATCTAAATAAAGGGTACAAAATGACCAAATTGAATAAAAAAGAGAATAAGTTCCTTTAAGGAACGTTTGTTGAAAGAATTTTATATTTGGTTAGGGGAATAAATATTACTCTTGTAGAAAGCGATGGATTTTTATTTATTAGATGGATTTTTTCTTACCCCGCGTTAATTCCGAAGGAACTTGTTCAAATTGCTCTTTAAATAGTTTCCTGAAATATTTTACATTATTAAAACCAACTTCGTAAGATGCTTGAGCAATGGTATAATTTCCACTCTTTATTAATTCTGCGGCTTTATCCATTTTTACTTTTCGTATATATTGGTTTATGTTCAATCCTGTAATAGCTTTTATTTTACGGAAGAGCGACGTTCTACTCATTCCAATACTTTGTGCCACAACCCAAACATCCATTTTTTCTTCATCCAAATGGTCTAATATAATTTTTTCTAATTTGTTTAGAAATCCTTTTTCTTGATCTAATAAAGTAGCGTTTTTATTAAAAACTTCTGCCTTTATTTCTTCTTTATTTAAGAAATAATTGCGCAACTGTTTTCTAATATCCAGTAAATTTCTAATTCTTGCTTGTAAAATTTGACTGCTAAATGGTTTTACAATATAATCATCTGCACCGTGTGTATACCCTTCTTGTA
The DNA here is from genome assembly GCF_003425985.1 of Mariniflexile sp. TRM1-10. NCBI lineage: Bacteria > Pseudomonadati > Bacteroidota > Flavobacteriia > Flavobacteriales > Flavobacteriaceae > Mariniflexile > Mariniflexile rhizosphaerae. The sequence goes on along the minus strand of NZ_CP022985.1, from coordinate 2,812,395 downwards.
TGCTTTCAATATTTGCTTTCGCTGTAAGAAGTATAATGGGTATATGGGTCGTTTCTATGGTTTCTTTTAAAACATTACAAAGTTCTATGCCATTCATTTTTGGCATCATGATGTCTGAAACTATTAAATCTGGCACATAGCGTAATGCCTTTTCAACACCTTCTTCTCCATTATTAGCATAAATAAGATCATACTTGCCTTCTAACAAACCGTCTAAATAATTAAGGATATCTGGGTTGTCATCAATTAATAATATAAGTTCTTTATTTTCATTTATATTAATATTTGAAGTTTTCTTTTCTGAAGATTTTAATTCTGCTGACGTAATCCATTCTTCTAAATCAACCGTTTCATTTTCAGTTACCGCATTTTTATTATCCAAAACAGCATCTACAAATAACGTTTTATCTCTGGGAATCATTACTGAAAAAACGCTTCCTTTATTTAGTTCACTTTCAATATGAATGGAACCCATGTGCAGTTCTGTGAAATTTTTAGCCAATGCTAAACCAATGCCTATGCCGTTTTTACTTTTAACAGCATCAGATCGGTAATATCTTTCAAAGACATGTTCCAATTCATCTTGTGCAATACCGTAACCAGTATCTTTAACTTTTATTTCGAAACTTTCCTCATCGTAATTAAGGGATACGTGTATTTCTCCTTTGTCTGGTGTATACTTAAATGCATTTGATAAAAGATTGTTGAAGATGATGTGCATTTTTTCCAAATCAAACCATGCCAATAAACTTTCCTCAGGAAAATCATAACTTAATGCGATATCTCTTTTTTTTGCCAAAAGAAAATAATTATGCACCCATTGCTCTAAACAATCCGTAAGGTTGTGTTCTTCAATCCTTAATTTACTTAAGCCCAAATTGGATTTTCTAAATTCCAAAAGCTTATTTATGGACTGTAGTAACAGCTTCGCATTTTTCTGGATTAATTTTAAGCTGTTTTTTTCCTTTATTGATTTAACTTCGGAAATCAAATCTTCTAACGGTGCTAAAATAAGTGTCAATGGTGTTTTTAACTCGTGTGAAAAGCTTGTAAAAAATCGAATTCTTTCTTCGTTAAAATTGTATTCTAATTGACGCTGCTTTTTTTCAAACAATAAGGAGTTTATCAATTTAATACGCTCAGAATAGTAGCGCATAAATCCATAAATTATGCCTGCTAAAAGCAATACGTAACATATATAAGCTAAAGGCGTTTTCCACAATGGTGGATTAATTGTGATACGTATTTTTTTCACGACCTCATCTCCAGATCCAAACTTAGCCTTTACGTTTAAAATATAATCTCCATGAGGCATGTTTATTAGATTGACCTTTCCTGCTTGGTTAGTATTTATCCAGTTATCGTTATAACCATCTACCATATAAGAATAAACTACATTTCTTATAAAGGGATACTTTATTGCAACATAATCTATAGAAAAAAAAGTGTGATTATAGTCCAGAAAAAAATGATCTTCATAAAGAATTGACTTATCCAAAATTTCATTTTTATTGCTTTTTGAAACTTGAACTTGTTTATCCAATACTTCCAATTTTTCAAAAACTATGGGATGCCATTCTTTTTCTCTTTGTAGATTATCTGGATTAAAAATATTAAGTCCGTTATCACCTCCTAGATAAACAATTCCAGATTTGGCAATTATACCAGATCTAAATATGCCTTGTTGAATATTGGTATAGGTATTTAAATTATATATTTTATTGGTTGAAGCATTATAATTACTAATTCCTTTATAAGTTCCTAGCCAAATATTATTTTCATTTTCCACAACAATATTACCAACCGTATTGTTACTTAATCCATTTTTTTGAGAAAAATTTAAAATTGATTTTTTTATTGGGTCTAATCTAATAAGGCCTTCGTTTTCTGTTCCAGCCAATATATCACCACTTGAAAGCGCTAAAACACTTAGAATATTATCACTCTTAAAACCTTCCGTATTTGTTGAACTATATGTAATTCTTTCATCATTGTAAAGGTCGTATCTTAAAATACCATTACCATAAGTTGCCAACCATAAAAACCCATTTTTATCTTCATCAATATCTCTAATATCTATTTTACCCAAAGAACTAATAAATTCAAACTGATCTAGATTGTCTTTATATTTATATAAGCCACCTCTATTAGTACCTACCCATATTTGGCCATTGCTATCTTCAAAAATGACTCGAACGTCGCTACCTTGGTCAATACTGCCTTGTAAATAATGGGTACAGTAACCTGTATTTGGATTCATTTTATTCAAGCCCCCTTGGTAAGTTCCTACCCACAGTCTTTTTTTCTTGTCTTCATATAAAGAAATGATATAGTCATTACTTAAACTAGATACATTATTAGGTTCATGTCTATAATGCTTAAACAACCCCGTAGTTGAATCAAATAAGTTCAAACCCGCCCCATCTGTTCCAATCCAAATTTTTCTTTCATGACTTTCAGCCAAAGCACCTATCCTATCGTGGCTCAAACTCTCTGTTCGAGAACTGCTTTTTCTTAACAGTTTTACTGGTTCTCCATTGGGGTTTACAAAATTTAGTCCCGTACTTGTGCCTATCCACATATTACCATCCCTGTCCATTCTTAAAGCAGATACGGTTCTATTAAAAATACTAGTGCCATCATCTTTCGGCAAATACCATTTTACCGAAAAATTTGATTTTTTTCCTAAGAAATCGGATTTATTTATAATATTCAAACCGCCATTTCTGGTGCCAATCCATAAGTTTCCCAAATTGTCTTCCTCAAAGCAAAGGACATTGTTATCGCTCAACCCTTTTCCTTCAGTTAAAGATTTTTTTAAATGTAACGTATCGCCTTTAACCGTAATGACATGCACTCCTTCATTTGAGCCTACCCATACATTGCCTGCTTTTCCTGTGTAAAGTTCATCTACCTGTAGTGAGGACGCATTTTTATTATTGCCAAGTAAAACACGCGTAACTTTTTTTGTTTTGTAGTTTATTTTATTCAGTCCGTTTTCTTTAGTACCCACCCATAGCAAAGAATCTCCTTGCTTTGCCATACAGGTTACTTTATTGGAAGAAAGTGAAGACATATTATCTGGACTGTATGTATATACTGTTGACTTGTTATTGGTATCGACAATTTGAATTCCCCTATCATAAACCCCAATAATAAACTCACTTTTGGTTCCAAATTCAAAACAACTAGTATTAATACCTATTAAACCGCTTTGTGCATTAAGAATTTTAAAAGTTTCGCTTCTTGAATCGTAAATATTTAACCCTTCATCCGTAGTTATGACTAACTTACCTTTATTTATTATACTCAACTGGTGAATAAAATCATCGGTTAAACCTCGATTCCCTCGAAGATCACTCTTTTTATAGACTGAAAATTTGGTTCCATTATACCTGTTTAAACCTTCGGGTGTTCCAATCCAAATAAGCCCAAGAGAGTCTTGTACTATATCATGGATATAATTACTTGATAAGCCAAACTCTGTATCTAAAAGGTAAAACGAAAGGTCATCTTTAATTAGTTTAGGTTGCTTTTTATCGCTTTGCCCATAAACTAAGTTTAAGCATAAAAATAATATGAGAAAGAGATTGTTTTTCATTTGAATTAGCATCAAAATTCACCACCTAAAAACCTACAAAAAACATCTTTATAGGAATACGAATTTAAATTAAAAATACTCAAAAAAAAACCTTATTCCATTTAAGAGATTGTTTTAAGTTTTATCCTTTGGCGCTTTTATGTGCCTTTTTCCGCCGCACTTCAGATATTTTTCGATCCGTGGCCATGTACCTCTCCCTCGCGGCAGCCTGGCTCCTTCGCTAAAAAGGTCTCCCAGACCTTTTTTATACGCTCGGCCCTGTCCGACAAAAAAATACCCTATAAAACATTCCAAAAACAAAATTTAAATAGTCTCTAAGAATGAATACCTTTTGTTTATACTTAAAATGAACTAACCATTAAATTGTTATTTTGGTAAGTTGCAATACAAACTTTCTACAACTTTAATTTAACCAAAAAACTAATCTTTTACTTTTTTGAAATTGTCTTAATATTAAAAAATGCATGCTTAATGTATTCTCTATTAAAAGTGTAAAGTATGTGGATTTTTTTATCAGAAGTCTGAATAATGGCTGGATAACTAAACTCGCCTTTTTCTTCATTTTCAAGATCAAATATTTTTTCCCAATGGATGCCATCAACAGAGAACTCAACATCTAATACATTCCTTCCATAAAACCAATCTGGACCTTGTTTTAAAGGGTTGTTGACTAATAAAAATGCATTTTTCGAAATAGTTAGGGCATCAATACCTGAATTGGAATTGACCACATAAATGCTATCAGCATCCGTCCAATGCTTTCCTCCGTCTTTAGACCAGCTTGTTATTAACTTATTGTGCTTGCTCCTGCATAACATTTGAATGACACCGTTTGAATGTTCCAAAAAAGTTGGTTGAATAATATCAAACCCACTTTTGTTTGTAACAGAGATTTTTTCCCACTTATCAGTCGTTTCATCATAGATTTCCACATGCACTCGCCATTGGTTAGTATCTGCATCTTCGGTACTGCTACCACATAAAATGACTCCAGGTTTTATCTCAATGGGTTTATTTTTAATGGGGCCTAAAAAACCTTTAGGTAGTAAGACGGCATCGCTCCAGTTTTTCCCATTGTCTTTTGATGTTACCATGGCTCCATACCATTCTCTTGGGTTTTTGCCAATTTTATAAAAGAGGTACAGCAATTCACTTTTACTTTTAAACAACACGGGGTTCCAACAAGGTAATGTGTCTTTCTCAACAATTAAAGGTTTTATTAAATTATGGGGAATAGACCATGCTTTTCCATCATAAAAAGATGCATAAATCCCCACGTCTTTGGCTCCTTCATAAGAACCACCAAACCATGCTGCCATTATTTTGTTTGGCATAATTTCAACCAAGGTCGCCGAATGGCTATTTTTAGTTACAGGAACATCAAACACATTTTGCTGTACAATGTTAATTGGCAAAGGTTTTTTTAAAACTGATGCACACCAAATACATAAAAAAAATGGTATGAGTAATAATAAATATTTCAACTTTAATAGACACTTAACTACGTAACTCAACATATAACATGGATTCTTTTAAGCTAGGGTATTTACTTTTTTCAGTCCTAATTTATGTCCAAAAATAGCATAATACAAAATAATAATATAACAGGGTACTAATATCCAATACCCTTTTGTAGAAGCTGTCGCAGTAGCTAAGGCTTCATTCATTCCTTGAGCTATATAATCTGCTTTATTTAAATCTACTAATTTACCATATAAAGGAGGAATGATGGCGCCTCCTGAAATAGCCATAATCAATAGTGCTGAAGCCGTTTTGGTAAACTTGCCCAACCCTTTTAGCGTTAAAGGCCAAACTGCTGGCCAAACCAAGGCATTTGCTATTCCCAATGCTGCTACAAAAATAACTGATGTAAATCCTGTTGTGAAAACAATACAAAAAGAGAATACAATACCTAATACTGCACTAAGTTTTAGCGCAAGAGTTTGGCTAATAACCTTTGGTATTAACACAACACCTAAAGCATAGGTTGCTACCATAGCCATTAAAGTAAATGTGGTAAAAAATTTGGCATCGGCAGCAGGAATTCCAAGAGAAATTCCATAAGCTATAATGGTATCTCCCGCAATGACTTCAACGCCTACATACATAAACAAAGTAAGGACCCCTAGCCATAAATGAGGAAATTGAAAAATACTCGTTTTTGTTGTTGCCCCATCTTTAGGTGCTTCAATAGGTTCAGCTTCAACGTTTGGTAAAGGTGCTTTTCTAATCAAAATTCCCAAAAGGAATAAAACAGCTGCCATTACCAAATAAGGAGTTACCACGCTATTGGCCATGGTATCTAATAATTGTATTTTTTCCACATCAGATGCTGTGCTTAATGTTGCTTGATTCTCATCAATCCCAGATAATAAAAGAGCTCCAAAAATAACGGAACCCAAAGCACCTGCCACCTTATTGGCAATTCCCATAATAGCAATACGCTTTGCCGCACTATCTATAGGTCCTAAAATAGTAATGTATGGGTTCGCTGCTGTCTGCAATAGGGTCATTCCGGCGCCCTGAATAAAAATTCCTGTTAAAAACATCCAATAGGTTCTGGCCTCGGCAGCAGGAATAAAAACCAATGCCCCAATGGCCATAACAAATAAGCCTAATGACATTCCTTTTTTATATCCAATTTTGTTTAAAACATATGATGCAGGTATTGCCATGACTACAAAAGAGATATAAGATGCTGATGCTACTAAGAGTGATTGTGCAGAAGTCAGCTCGTTAATGGCTTTCATAAACGGAATCAATGCACCATTAATCCATGTAACAAACCCAAAAATGAAGAACAATCCTGCTATTATTATTACAGGAACTATGGTGCTATCCTTTGTATTGGATGAAAATTTACTGCTATCTGACATATGTTTTGGCTGTTTTATATTTGTCCATATAAGTTTCTATTTACTAGCAAGTTATACAACCTGTTGGGCGTAATTATTTTTTATTGTTAATTTTATATCCATTGGCACATTGAGCCTGTCGAAATGTTTTTTTGATGTCTTCGACAGGCTCAGACTGACATTTGCCTCCTGATTGGCCTTTGAGACTGTTTAAATTTTAATCAAAAATTCACTCTTGATTAATTTTGCCTAATTATTCCAACGGGTTATATTAAATCAATTATACCTAAAGGTTCGTTTTACTTGATTATATATGGAAACCAATTGGAAATATTTTTTCTCACAAACTATTTTAGATTTACTCGCTATAATAATCTCCATGGTAAAATCCGTCCTTTTTTTAATGCTTAACCATCCACTAGGGTAATATACTTTTAATCCTGTGGAATTCTCTTGAAGATATAAATCGAATTCTCCTAAAAGCCAATTAACGAACTTATAGTAAACGTCTTTATCCTCTATCGATTCTTCCTGAATCAATTTATAATAGGGCTTTGAATAAACCATCACATTTTCACAATCCATACTTCTTGTATTACAAGTACTTTTTTATTTTTTTAAGTAGGTGGTAATTGAACTCATCTTGACTTTTTGTTTTTAACCGAAAATGAGATAAAATTTGTACAGATGAGGCACTTTTTGATGAGTTCATTAATAAACATTTAAAAAGAAGAACTGATTCCTCAGTTCTTCTTTCAAAACAAAAAATACCAATCCAAACAATTAAAAAATAAACTTTTTCTAAGTAAAAGAAAACACAAGGAGGAACTAAATTATTTCGACAGACAGCAATTGAATAAAGACAAAGGATGAATTAACGTGTGATTTGCATTTTTGACAATCATTTTTTAGTACATAACAAAAATCAAAATACATTGAGGTGTCAGTCTTAGCCTTTCGGCTGCGCTCAAGATAAACTAAAGTCGAAGATATTGGAAATATCGTTTTTAATGGCATTTCGCAAGCTGCGCTTTTATCTTCAAATAAAAATATATTTTCATTTTTGATAATGCTCAATGTGACACGCTTCAATTTTTGTCATGTACTAAACAATCCTTTAATAGCAATAATTAATTAGTGTCTTTTTTGATATCACCTATAAGCACCCCTGAAACATTCCAATGATTTGTACTGGCGCCTTTATTAGACCCTTGTTCAATGACAACTTCTAAACGATGTTTCCCTTTTTTTAAATTACTTAACGGAATAATATACGGAGACGTCAGCGTTCCGGGACACCAATTTGAACGACTCAAATCGCTTGATGACAGGCCGTCTTTAAAATTACCAGATGCTGGATTAAATAACCGATATGTTGCACAGTCAGTTCGCCATGGAATAATTTTAAATACTTCATTCCCATCGACATATATTTTATTCATTCTTGGAGTAAATTCATCACCACCATCCCAACCTCCATGACCGGTAGAGGTGTAAAGCAGGCTCAGGTTTTTAATATTTTCAGTAATTTCAAAATCTACTCTTAAGGTATCATTACTAAAAAGCCCTCCATAATTTTGACCTGACATTTCTAGGGTATTTACCGTTAAAAAAAGCGGATTTATGTATTTTGATTGGGTATTGTTTTCCTTTTCCTCATTGGATGGATACGAGTCTAATTCAAGACTTATTATATGCCCTCCAGAATCATAATTTCCGATAAAAACACCTATCCAGATTTCATCTTCATCGGTTGGAATTAAAGACGTGACATCTCCTTTATAAACTACATCATCTGCCCAATTATAATTATTTATTTTTCGTTTATCATTAAAATAATTGACTCCAAAAGAAGTATAAAAACGGAGAATTTCTATGGGAGGTGCATAGCCTTTTTCTTTTTTAATCCCTTGATATTTATTTCCATTATTATCTGTAAAAACAGGTAGCTTTTCTAGTCCATACAAATACGCTTCTAATAGTGTTTTAGACATGTCTTTTTTTGCAGGAATAACAAAAACAGAACCTGTCCTATCGTAAGCATCCCCATTAGATTTACAAGTTACTTTAGCAAACATAGAACCACTACCCTTCATCTCAGGTGTGATCTTTATTTTTTTCATGACAACACTCCCTTTAGAAAAATGGAGCACTTTGTCAGTCACAAGCTCACTTTCTTTTGGAAGCATACGATTAGGATCAAAGTTTAAAATTTCATTATCAAAAACTATTAATCTATTATATCTGGATTTAATTATAATTTCTTCAAATTCAGCACTATTTACTAATTGGGTGTTTTGTAAAAAATTATGAGTTGGTTTATAATTTTCAACTTTTTCTATTGAGGTTGCCATTAAAGTTTGGTTGCCATTAAAAATCATTTTTAAAACCAAGGCGTTACTATTGGGCAAATAACTACTATGAGGGGTTCCTTTGGCTAAAGACTTTTCGGTATACCAAACATCAATTTTATTGGAAAAATAAGAAAATGAAGCATGTTTACATGGATAACCTAATATGAATTGTGTATCATCTTCAACATGTGGTCTAGGTAAACTATCAATAGGCGTTTCCTTTTTAAAAATTTGATTGTCAAACAGTATTGTACTAATGCTCTTTTTATTTTTTAAATCTATAAACTGTTGACTTTTGTCTTCAGGTTTTGAAAAATAAACAATTTGATTCTGATAAAAAATCATTCGAGTTATATTTGTTTTTTTATCATTCATATATTGATCATAGCTTATTTTATATACATCTGCTTTGTTTTGGGCAAAAATCAGTAATGGAAAACAAACTAATAACTTTAATACTTTCATATTCTATTTTTATTTATACAATTCTCACACTTAAGGTAATATGTGATTTGCATTTTTTATATTATAAAAAAGGAGGGATTTATTTTAAATCCCTCCTTTTTTAATCTCGTACACTTTATAATTTTATGCTCGTTAATAATATTAATTAACGTCCCACCAAAGGTTTGTATTTCCTTTATCAGGGCCTCCAAGAGTAGTTACTGCATCTAAAACCGCAGCTTCATTTGTAGCATATTCATTTGGCAAATAGGTTACACGCTTTATTACCCCAAAACCTATCGTTGGATCTTCTGTAGTAAGTAATGGGTATAATATATCTGCATCCGTTCTACGTAAATCAGACCAAGCTTCCCAAGATTCTGGAAAAAGCCCTAAATACTTTTGAACCGCTATTTGTTTTAGTTGTTCTCCTTCTGTGGCAGCCCATGCTACAGGCACATCAACCGGAGGTGTAGAATCTTCATATAAATCACCAAAGGTAGGTACTGCTCCTGTTGTTGCTCCTGCTAAATAAGTATCTACATCTGTACTACCAACGCCCCATTGTTCCATTGACAAACGAACACCATCTTCATAAAGTGTTTGGGCTGTTCCAGACATGTTCCAACCTTTCAAAGCACCTTCTGCACGGTTAAAATTAGACTCTGAAGCCATCATAACCTCGATGTCTTTTGTGCTATTATCAGCAAATGTAGTTTCTTGATTTGTTAAGCTTAAATTATTGCCATCTCTGTCTAATAAGGCGCCTCCTCCATTAGGCAAACCAACATAATCCCCTAAATAAGGAGAGTCTTCTCCTGAAACAGGAGCAAACCAAATAGACATTCTAGGATCATCATACCCTTTAAGTATACTTTCCATATCGGCAGTCATATAAAAACCCCAAAATTTCATAATATCAACAAAGTTATTGTATGTGTCGGGAGTTACTGCATAATATGCATTATCATCATTAGATTGCATAACACCTGCTGAAACAGCTGCTTCGGCTTGAGATTGTGCCTCCGACGCATCAACATCAGAAATTCTTAAAGCTAAACGCAACCTTAATGAATTACCAAATTTTCTCCATTTCTCTACATCTCCACTATAGATTGCATCATAATCCCTAAATATCCCAACAGTAGATTCTGAAGCGGCACTTAAAGTCGCATTAGCAGCCTCTAAAAGGTTGAAAAAATCGGTGTACATAGATTCTTGAGAATCATAAGCTACTGATGATCCTCCAATCCCCGCTTCCGAATAGGGAATAGGTCCCCAATGGTCTGTAAACCTATGGAACATATACACTTTCCAGATATCAAGAATAGCAGTGGCTTCTGCATTTCCTTCAGCAGCCTTATAGGTATTTAACAAAGAAGGTACGGCCAATGTATAAAATCTTAACCAACCTCTACTTCTCCACCCATCGTTAATGCCATTGGCATCGGTTGCAGCGGCCCAACCCGGAGTCATGTAATGCGCAAACAGCATGGAGTGCAATGCAGTTGCCAACCCATATGTTCCATAATCATCTCCAGGAAGGCTCCAAGAAGCATTACCTATTCCTTTGTATAGTGCATTCGCAAATGCTGGACCGGCTAATGTTGCATCTAACTGATCTGTAGTTAGTGAATTTGGATCGGTATTCACTTCATCAAAATCTGAAGTACATCCTGTTATTTGAAACAGGAAAACTATCGTAAAAAATTTGATTATATAATTTTTCATATTTTATTTTTTTAAAAATTCAATTTCACATTAAATCCAAAGTCCCTAGTAGACGGAATATTATAAGATTCTATACCTTGAAGGTTCCCAACACTTACCCCTTGTTCCGGATCGAAGTGTTCGGCTTTGTTAGCAAAGAAGAATAAATTTCTCCCTACAATTGATAGATGGACACCTGAGAAAGGTGTTTTTGTCAAGGCTTTACTTGGTAAAGAATACCCTAAAACCAGCTCTCTCAATCTAACATTTGTGGCATCAAAAACAAAATCTTCAGCTGATCTTGGATCCCTACTAGCTACTTGTGACCAATAATTTTCAGCAGTAATTGATGTTGTATTGGGAGAATATGTACCATCTCCATTATCAACTACCCCATCAACAACAAAACCATCCCTACCACTTAAGGTAATATCACTTACACCAGCTCCAGCCATTCTTGCTTGAGAATATGATACGACTTCACCTCCTATACGAAAATCAACAAGGAAACTAAGCGTAAAATCCTTATATCTAAATTGGTTATATAAGCCTGCAGTCCAGTCTGGGTTGAAATTACCTGCCAGTACATCAAATCCTGAAGTAAACTCAGGCAATCCGCTAGTTGCATTAACAATAATTTCCCCATCATCTGTACGGTTAAAACCTCTTATATATAAGTCTCCATAATCTCCTCCTTTTTTTACGATAGCTTGAGCCAATCTTTCAAACCCTGTAGAAAGATTAAGTTCTTCTCGGTCACCTAAAATACTTAGTACTTTAGTTTTATAAGTTGCAAAATTAACGGTTGCATCCCAAGAAAAATTTTCGGTATCAACTATGTTAGCATTTAAAACAGCTTCAATACCTTTGTTTTCAATTTCTCCACCATTAACTACTTGGTTGGAATATCCAGAAGATTCAGGCACATTAATTGTAAAGATTTGGTCTGTAGTATTGGTTTTAAACCATGTAAAATCTAAACCAATTTTGTTATTTAAAAAACGGGCATCGAAACCAAACTCTGTGGAACTTGAAATTTCTGGTTTAAGATTTGGGTTATTAAGTAATGTGGAAGCTTGTACAACACCACCATTAAAACCATAAAAGGCAAGACCTGGAGCCAAAAGATAAGGTCTAGTATCGTTTCCAACTTGTGCATAAGATCCTCTCACTTTTAAAAATGATAAGGCATCAGACTTCATATCAAACATATCGGTAAGTATTCCTGTTAAACCAACAGATGGGTAAAAGAATGATCTATCTGACGCAGGCAGAGTTGATGACCAATCATTACGTGCCGTAACATCTAAAAACAAATATTCTTTAAAAGCAACTTGTGCAGAGCCATACAAAGAATGAATCTTTTTATTTGAATAACCAGGGGTAACCGTTGTACTTGCTAGGTTATTTAGAGAAAAATAGTTTCTTTTAGTTAAGGTTCCGCCACTACTTAAAGTTGTACTTTTCTGTTCCATGGCATTCCCTCCTGCCATTACATTTAGTTTCAAATCTCCTAAATCTTTATCGTAAGACAATAAGAAGTCGGTGTTTAATTCTGTGTTTTCACCTAAAAATTCAGAATAGCTTCCAAAATCCTGATTAAGGATTGCAGTAGCTGCATAGCGAGAAATGTTTTGTTTATTTGTGGCTTGATCTAAACCCGCTCTTACCATTAAGCTTAATTCATCCGTAAAATCATAAGTTAACGAAGCAAAGGTTATTATTCTGTTTCTTTCGTCTGTTCTTAGGTTTCTTTTTGCAAGCCAAAAAGGGTTGTTACCCAACGTACTCAATGTATTGGCGTTTATATAATTGTATTGTATTTGGCCTGTATCATCAATATATTCAAAATCTTTGTATTGGCTGTAAGGTAAGTTTCTTGGCATTGTATATACGGCTTCTCCTATTTGTCCTTCTCCAGCACCTATAGCATTGTCTATTTTTTGTGAAATAAAATTCGTTTTAACATCTAAATGCAACTTATTTGTTAAATCACTTGTTAAACGCAAATTAACATTATGTCGGTCCAGTTCGTTTCCTACTACAATACCTTCAGCTTCGGTATTTGTATAAGAGAAATACCCTTGTGTTTTTTCACTACCCATAGAGGCAGTTAGGCTTCTAGACCAGGTATAACCTGATTGAAAAAAGTCCATGCCATTATTGGGCTGTGGATTGAAGGCATAAGTGGCCGGTCCAGCATAATCGGGATTATGCTCGAGCTGCCAAGCCGCTACAGATTGTCCTTCCATTCTAGGTCCCCAACTACTTTTGGATAAAGCATCATAAGTTCCCTCATTTCCCTGTCCATACTCGTTTTGCAGATTTAATAAATTATAGGCACTTGACCCCATAAAATTAGAAGACACCGTAATACGAGCCTTATCTGTCGCAGAACCTTTTTTTGTGGTGATTACTATAACCCCATTACTTGCTCTGGATCCATATAAAGCCGCAGCAGATGGCCCTTTTAACACCGTAATAGAGGCAATATCTTCTGGGTTAATATTGGAAATACCATCAAAACTTGTAAACCCACCGATATCTGTAGAAGGTGAAGAAACCGAGTTATCTATCGGCACACCATCTATTACATATAGTGGTTGGTTATTTCCTGTTAACGACCGGTTACCCCTAAGCGTTATCCTAGAAGAACTTCCAACACCACTACTGGTTGTAGAGAAATTTAAACCTGCAACCTTGCCTGAGAGTGAATTGGCTATATTTAACGATCTAGCCTCAGTAAGGGACTCGGTAGATACCGTTTGCGCAGAATATGTTAATGATTTTTTCTCTCTTTTAATACCTAATGCAGTTACTACAACTTCTCCTAACGTCTCCGTGTCTTCGGATAAAGTGATGTTTATTGTAGTTGCACCTGTAAGTTCTACTTCTTTTGTTGAATAACCGACATAAGAAACCACTAAAGTTGAAGCATTAGCGGAAACTTCAATACTGTAGTTTCCGTCAAAATCTGATGAAACACCATTGGTTGTTCCCTTAACAACTATACTTGCCCCAGGCAGTGGAATCCCACTGGATGCATCCGTAATTGTTCCTGTTACTGTAGTTTGTGCATTAGCATATTGAAATAGCGAAATACAAAATACAAACAGTAGTTTTAGTACATTTTGAATCATAATTTGATTTTTGAGTTAATAAATTAGTTTTATAGGTTATTAATATGTTAAATCTAGAAATCTATACTGTTATTATTTGCATAATTTCGACCAATAACAAGTTTAAAAAGGCGTTGGTTTAATTTTTATTTAATAGCAGTATATTTTTTAAATATTTCCTTGATGAAATAGTATAAGTACTCAGAACATCAGTGCCTTCAATGGTTTCTTTTTATAAATCTTCAAATGGATACAAATTAATTTGTAGATATTAATTTGAAATATGTCTTATTAAGACTTTAATATAACCTTTACATTAATTTAAAACTTTGAAATTTGTTTTTAGTAAATCTGTCGAATTTCCTCCCACCATCACTTCAAAATCGCCCGGTTCTACTATGTTTTTCATTTCCCTGTTCCAAATTGCCAATTCTTCTGGGATTAAAGTAAATTCTACTTTTTGGGTTGTTCCTTTTTTAATAAAAATACGCTTAAAGCCTTTTAATGTTTTTGATGGTGTAGTGACGCTACTATAAACATCGTTAATATATAATTGTACCACTTCATCGCCATCATAATTCCCTGTATTTTTAACATCAACGCTTACTTTTATTTCGCCATCGGTTTTTATTTCATTAGCACTCAATGTTAGGTTAGAATATTCGAACGTGGTATAACTCAAACCATATCCAAAAGTATACAATGGATTTTCACTTTCAGAAACATATCGATGTATAGCAGATGGTTTCTGATTGTAATAAATAGGTAACTGTCCCACCGATTTTGGAAACGTAATCGGAAGCCTTCCTCCTGGATTGTAATTTCCAAACAAAACATCGGCAACCGCCTTTCCCCCTGCTTCTCCCGGAAACCAACCTTCCACAATGGCTGGGATATTTTCATTGATCCAATTTATAGAAAGCGGACGACCGTTTAATAACACACAAACTACTGGAGTTCCCGTTTTTTGAATAGCTTCAATCAGTTCTTGTTGCATGCCGTGTAAATCCAAAGTCGCCACATCTCTATTTTCTTCAACTAATTCATTTGATTCTCCCAAAACCACAATGGCAACGTCTGCTTTTTTAGCAATATCAATCGCTGGCTGAAAGTTTACTTTTTCTAAATTCCAACGCAAGTGCGCTCTGGCTCCCCAGCCGCCTTCCCACATTTCGATGCGGACTTTGTATTTTTTACCTGCTTCGATATTTTTTGGAGTGGTAACCATACTGGTAGCGCCTTTTGTCCAATTGTCAATCACTAATTGATCGTCAATCCACATTCTAATTCCGTCATCAGAACTTAAACCCAACCAACCGTCAAATGATTTTTCTGATTTAATGTAACCTGTCCAACGAATGGAGAAATCATCATCTGTAACGCCGTCACCTGGGGTCCATGGCCAGTCAAATTCCAATTGACTATCAATACGTGTCAATACTGGTGTTCCTTCAACATGTCGGTTATTAAAATATTCGCCTTTGAGTCCGTTTTGGGATTCATCAGGCGTAAATAAATATTTTGATGGAATAATTTGTCCTTTTACAATTAAAGAAACCCCTTCTTCATAAAGTACATTTGTATTGGCACCCACCACTTGTTTAATCCCTTCCAAAATGGTTGTCCCTACTTTATTTTTTACCGAATAGCCTCCCAATCTTGACGCATCGGCATTGGGGCCGATAACAGCAATGGTTTGAATATCTTTTTTTAAAGGCAATATATTATTGTCGTTCTTTAATAAAACGATTGATTTATGTCCCGCCTCTAAAGCAATATCCTGATTTTCTTTAGAATGAAAACGCTCTTGGATTAGATTTTTATCGGTATATGGATTTTCGAACAAGCCCAATAAAAATTTCAGCCTTAAAACACCCCCAGCAGCACGGTCTATTTGTTCCATGGTCAATTTCTTTTCATTCACCAATTCGATGATGCTTTGTTGCCAAAATTCGTTGGTAAAATCATAAAATTGCATATCAACTCCAGCAGCAATTGCTGTTCTGATGCTTTCTTTTGGAGAATCTGTAACAAAATGTGTGGTTTGAAGGTATTTAATAGCCCCTAAATCAGACACCACAATGCCTTTGAAGCCCCATTCTTTTCTTAATACGTCTGTCAACAACCAATGATTGGCAGCACACGGAATTCCGTCTAATTCTGAATACGCACACATGGCTCCTAATGCGCCGCCTTTAGTAAATGCTTTTTCGAAAGAAGGAAGGTGATCTTCACGAGCCGAGCGTTCGCCTACTAAAATGGGAGACGAATTTCCTCCAGCTTGTGGAATTCCGTGAACAGCGAAGTGTTTAGGTTCTGCAATTATAGAACGGTCTGATGTCAAATCGTCGCCTTGCATACCTTTAATCATTGCCAAACCCATCTCACTGTTCAAATAAGCATCTTCACCAAAAGTCTCCGCAACTCTTCCCCAACGTGGTTCGCGACCAAGGTCTAAATTAGGTCCTAAACCAAAATGAACACCATGTGCCCTAGCTTCGGTTCCGATAACCTTGCCCACTTTATCCATTAAATCAATATCCCAAGTGGCACCTAAACCAATATTCATGGGGAAAGCCGTGCTTCCATCGTCTAAATAACCGTGAAGCATCTCGCACATAATAAGCGCTGGAATGCCCCAACGGTTATTTTTAATCACCTCTTTTTGAAGCTCATTAATCATTTTTGCCGAGCGTGGATAGATATCATGAATTGCTCCTATTCCTAATTTTCCAATTTTAGCGCTAGCTTTTGTTTTAGAAAAATCTTCTTCTTCCTTAAAAAATTCGCCTTTGTACATATCCATTTGGCGTACTTTTTCTTCCAAACTCATTCTGCTTAATAAGTCCTTTACTCTTTCTTCAATCGTTAATTTAGGATCTTGATAAGGCAGTTTTTTTTGTGCAAAACCAAGGTTACAAAAACCGAGGAATGCTATTAAAACAAGGGTTGTTTTTTTCATTTTAATTTATGGTTTTTATTATCCGCTTTTCATTTATTAAGCTGAAAACAGCTTTCAGAATTTAGCTAAAGCTTAATTTTATTAATATTTAACAAATCCAATACTAAGCGAACTCAGATTTCTATTATTTTTAAAATTCAATTTTCACAGGCTAGATTGTGAATTTCTACCGCAAATTCGCAAATCATTAAAAGTTATAGCTGTTTTAAAATTTGCGAATTTGCGGTTAATTTTCTTAAACTTAATTTTGGATCACTTTCAATGTTGTTCCATTCACAAAATCGTCATGGGAAATAAAAAAACTATTGCGTGTTTTTCCGTCCAATTGAATGTGTTTGATTTTACCATCATTATTGATGTCCCGTTCAATTACAATACTTTCTTTTTTATAATATTTAGGATCTAATTTGATGGTGATTTTATCAAACATGGGTGTTGTAATGGTGTAAATGGGTTCACCTGGAACAATAGGATATATCCCCATCATCGCATACACCAACCAAGCAGACATGGTTCCTGTATCGTCATTTCCTGGTAATCCTTTTGGTTTATTTTGGAAATATTCGCGAACTAATTTTTTAACCAATTCCTGACTTTTGAATTCTTCTCCTTTCAAATAGTTAAATAAATACGGATAAGCAATATCTGGCTCGTTTGCCATATCAAATTGTTTGCTATCGAATACGTTTTGCAATTGATTGGAGAAACCTTTATTTCCGCCCATTAACTTGATTAATCCCTTCATGTCATGCGGCACCATAAAAACATATTGCCAAGCGTTGCCTTCGATGAAACCTACATTTTCTTCAAAATTAGCTCCCGACAAAGGATCAAATGGTTCGTACCATGTTCCGTCAGGATTTCTAGGACGCAATAATCTTAAGTTTTTATCGAATAATTTTCGATAGGATAGTGAGCGGTTTTTAAAAAGATTTGCATCGGCGGTTTTCCCTAAAGCTTTCGCTAAAAGTGAAATCGCATAATCCGAAGCATTGTATTCTTGTGTGGTAGAAACAGGTCCTTTTTCGCTAGTGGTGACATAACCTTTTTCGATATACGCTTTTAGTCCGTTTCGCAATGGGTTATTCTCCATTTGGTCTGCACCTTTCAGCATAGCCTTATAAGCTTTCTGCACATCAAAATCCTGAATGCCTTTTAAATACGTATCCGCAATAACAATACTGGCAGGATCGCCTACCATGGTAAAGGTTTCGGTAGCGTTTAATTCCCATTTGGGTAACCAGCCGTTTTCATCATACATTTCCAACATGCTTTTTACCATATCGGATTGTTGTTTCGGATACACCAAAGACATCAATTGATGCACATTGCGATAAGTATCCCAAAGCGAAAAAACCGTGTACCGCGTGCCTTCAGTTTTACCAATTTTGCTTCTTTTTATCTCCGGGTATTCGCCATTGACATCATTCAACGTATTCGGATGAATTAAGCTGTGATACAAAGCTGTGTAAAAAATGGTTTTATCGTCTTTTGAACCGCCTTCTACTAAAATTTTAGAAAGTTCGGTGTTCCATTCGTTATAGGTTTCTTTATAAACGGCTTCAAACGATTTGTTTACTGTTTCCTTTTCCAAATTTTCACGGGCATTTTCGATACTTACATAGGAAACACCAATCTTGACTTCAACAGTTTCTTCCGTGTCGAATTTATAGGTAAAATACGTTCCAATACTGTCACCAACCACCGTTTTAATGGTATTATCCATCATTCTGGTTTTTCCATTATAGGTCATCCATTGGGCTTCTACGCCTTCATACTTTGAAGGCTTTTTCCAAACACCAAACGAATCGGCTGGTTTTGAAAATTTAGCCACAAAATAAATAGGGTAAGCGGCTTCGGGACTGTTATAACAAAACGACCCCACGCTTCGCAAACCTTCAATTTCGGTTGATGACACCACTTTGACCATAGCTCCTTCTTCATTGGTCAAACCCAAACCAAGATTCAGTAAAATATTCGATTGCCCTTTTGGAAACGTAAATTTGCTGACTCCTACTCTTTTCGAGGCTGTAAATTCGGCTTTGACTTTGTATTTATCAATATCTACACTATAATAAGCTGTTTTTGCTATTTCGTTTGAATACGTTGAACCGTACTCTAAATGATTGGTTTCAACGGTTCCCGTAGTTGGCATCAACAAAATAACACCTAAATCCGGACAACCCACACCGCTGAGATTGACTTGACTAAAGCCCGTTAAAAATGTATTTTCATGTACATATGGATTCGACAACCACTGACTGTCTTTTTCCAAAGGTAAATTTTGAGGCCCTGCTACGTTAAACGGACTAATACTAGCCATGCCTCTTGGCGCTATGGGTCCAGGAAACGTAGCTCCAAAATTAGACGTTCCAATAAACGGATTTACATAATCTGCCGGCTGCTGTGCCAAAATAGCTCCGCTAAAAAACAGCATGTAAAATAAACAGGTTGTTTGTAATGTGATCCTTTTATGTAAAACCATAATTTAATTTTCTATCTGTTAATCGCTTCTATTTTTAAAGTCCAAGCTTCTTTACAAGGCAAATTATTTCGCAAACTTTTCGGAATGATGACTTTAAATCCTTTGTCTAATTTAGTCCATTTTAATGAAGTTTTTGAACCTAACATCGTGATTTTGCTTCCTTTTTTAGGGCTAATTGATTTTACAATTACCTCTGAAGGCATTTTAGTTTCTCCTTCTTTTGCCAAATAAAACAAGAACACATTTCCCCCCTTATTTTGAGTCATACAAATATTATTTTCTTTGTAAGGCGCAATAGGCTTGGTGTTATAAATAGCGGTACTATTTACCTGCATCCAATCGCCATAAGCGGCTAATAAATCATAAGCGCCTTGCTGCCACTCACCATCAGGACCCGGCGCTACATTCAACAACAAATTTCCTCCTTTGGCAACCACATCAATCAGCATGTGAATGCCTTGCCTGCCAGTCATGTATTTGGCATCAGGCGTGTAAGACCAGCCACCACCTGAAGTGATACAAGATTCCCAAGGATAAGGCAATGTTTTCTCTGGAACACGGTTTTCTGGTGTCAAATAGTTTTGATTTTTTCCGTGAACGGCTCTGTCCACCACAATCAATCCTGGTTGTTTTTGACGTGCTTTTACCACCAATTCGTCCATTTTAATGTCTTGATCAACTACTCTGTGCTTGATAAATCCATTTCCAGACTCATTCTCAGCAAATTTTTCAGAATAGCCATTTTTGATATCATCCTGAGTTCTTTTGGCAACCCAACCACCATCTAACCATAGAATATCAATTTTACCGTAATCTGTCAATAATTCTAAAATTTGGTTATGTGTAAAATCCACATATTTTTTCCATTTATCCGGATATGCCGCTGGATCATAATTTACATTTCTGTCGGAAGGAGGGAAATATGGATCCCAATAATTTTCATTATGCCAGTCTGGTTTAGAAAAATAGGCTCCTGTTGACATATTTTCATTTCTAAAGGCACTAAAAACTTCTTTGGCAATATTGGCTCTTGGATTGGTGCTGAAAGCACATTCAGAATCAGTTACTTTATAATCGGAATATTGAGTATCGAACATGTTAAACCCATCATGATGTTTGGTAGTAAACACCATGTATTTCATCCCTGCATTTTTAGCGGCTTTCGCCCATTTTTCCGGATTGAATTTTATTGGATTGAATGTTTTTTTCAATCCTTCATACTCTTTTACATACTGATAATAATTGTCTGGATTGCTCCCTTTAGTCCGTTCACACCATTCATAATCTTCAGGGCAAATGGACCATGACTCTACAATTCCCCATTGAGAGTAAGTCCCCCAATGCATTAATAAACCGAATTTTTTTCCTTGCCATTCCTCTAAATTCTTTAGTACTAATGGATCGGTTTCCGGCACATATCTTTCGTCTTCATAAATGGCTTGTGAAAACATTTGAACCGAAACTAATAGGGCGATTATGAATATTCTTTTTTGCATCTTTATATTTATTTTACAATTTTTATTTTTCTTTTATTTTAATACATTACAAAATTGAAGGGTGTCACATTGAGCATTATCGAAAATGAAAATATATTTTTATTTGAAGATAAAAGCGCAGCTTGCGAAATGCAATTAAAAACAATATTTCCAATGTCTTCGACTTTAGTTTATCTTGAGCGCAGCCGAAAGGCTAAGACTGACACCTCAATGTATTTTGATTTTTGTCATGTACTATTTTTTTTATTCAACTAAAATTTCATCTACAAACAACCAGGAATCTTCTCCTTTTGGACTTTTCTTTAGGTTGCTTGCTATGACTTTTACAAATCTCACATTGCTTTTTTCAAAACTGATTATAAAATCTTTCAATTCTGAATTTGAATTGATTGCAAACGGACGCTCTATTGCTCCAACTTCTTTATAACTGATTCCGTCATTAGAAATGAAAACTTTTATAGCCGTTGGAAAATAAATGCCCGAACCTTGATTTTCCAAGGAACCAACGGTCACTTGATTGATAGATTGAATCTTCTCTAAATCAATAACCACTTCCATATCATCAACCAACCAAGCTTGCCATTGTCCGTCATGAAAATTTTTGCTTCCTCTGAGAATATTAACCAAACTTAATGGCCCATCGCCTTTGTAATTTTCATTATAAGGCGTTTTAAAATTCAATGTATTTCCTACTGCCTTGTGAAATTGAATGGTATCAGTAAAAACTTTACCCACTGGCTTATCTTCTTTAAACAAAGAAGCTTTTAGAATGGTTGTTTCCTTGATGGCAATAGAATCGGTGTATTTTGTGGATTGTTCTCCTAAATTTTTATCGTCCAAAACATAGCGAATATCTGCATTGGGGAATTCATTTTTCAAAACCACTTTTACTTGTTTATGTTCTAAATCGGCTGTAGATGAAGCAGCAACCAAATAAGCACTTTTTGAATAATTAATTCCTAAATAATCATAACGCTCTAATAGGGAAGGCAATCTTGTTGTAAAGTCATCCCAATTGCGTGCTTCTTTCGGACTCCATAAAACCTCTGCCATTGCTGCTAGTCGTGGAAAAATCATGTACTCTGATTGTTGTGTGGTGGGTATATATTCTGCCCATAAATTGGCTTGACCTCCTAAAATATGTTTGGCTTGCTCAGGACTCATTGCATCAACCACAGGATCAAATTGATATACTTTGCTCAATGGCGTATAACCACCAAAAGCTAAGGGTTCTTCATTTTGTGGCCCTTGATAATGATCAAAATAACAATGGGATTGCGGTGTCATTATGACATCGTGCCCTTGTTGAGAAGCTTCAATGCCTCCTTCTGTGCCCCTCCAACTCATTACTGTGGCTTCAGGAGCTAATCCGCCTTCTAATATTTCGTCCCAACCAATTAATTTCTTGTCTTTAGAATTGATGTATTTTTCCATTCGTTTTACAAAATAACTTTGCAATTCGCGCACATTTTCCAAACCTTCATCTTGCATTCTTTTTTGACAATGTGGACATTTCTCCCAATTGGTTTTAGTAGCTTCATCACCACCAATATGGATGTATTGGGATGGAAAAATAACCATCACCTCATCCAATACATTCTGTAAGAATTCGAATGTCGATTCTTTTCCGGCGCAATAAATATCGGTAATGGGCCAAACCCCTCCCGATGGCACGCCAATACGTTGATTAAAACAAGCCAATTCTGGATAAGCCGCAATAGCGCAACTCACATGTGCTGGCATTTCAATTTCTGGAATGATTTCAATGTTTTTAGTTGCTGCGTATTTTACAATGTCTTTTAATTCCTCTTGAGTTAAAAAACCGCCATAGGTTCCTTTTTCATCTGGATCAACGCTGAGTCTGGCATTCCAAATCACATCTTCTTGATCGACTCTCCAAGCACCCACTTCGGTTAACTTAGGATATTTTTTAATTTCAATTCGCCATCCTTGGTCATCTACCAAATGCAAATGCAGCACATTCATTTTTAACATCGCCAAACGATCGATTGTCGCTTCTATATACGATTTATCAAAAAAATGACGGGATAAATCGAGCATCAAACCTCTATATACAAAGCGAGGCTTATCTTGGATGGTTAAGGCTGGAATATGCCAATCTGTATTACTAACCACCTTGTTGCTCTCTATTTGTTCAGGCAATAATTGGCGTATGGTTTCTAAAGCATACAAAAAACCTGCGTGTCCTTTAGCTGTAATTTCAATATGGTCTTTATTTACAACTAATTTGTATTCCTCTTTACTTAGGTTGTTGTCTATGTTGAATGACACAAAATTAGTGTTAGGCTTTTTTGTAGTTGTATTGAGTTTCCAGCCAGATGCCTTTTCAAAGGTATTGATGAATGATTCCGCAAGATGTTTTTGTTCATCATTAACAACCACAAAAGAGGTTGTTCCAGTAAAATCAAAACGACCTTCCGTCAGTTTTAATTCGACCGGTTTAGGAATGATGTGAATATCTTTTTCTGTAACTGTTTTTTGTTTGGCACAGGAAGCAAAAACAATCATCAAAGTGGTAAATAGTATGTATTTAAATTTTATCATATTAATCTTTTATTGAGGGCGTTAGTTTAAATTGATATTGGTAGGTTTTATCTAAAAGTCGGTATTTTTCCATGGGCCAAGATTGCCAACTATCGATGCCACCAACACCCATTTGTTTGTCATCTATTTTCAAACTTGTTAAATCCCGTTCCTTGATATCGGCGGCATTTCTTTGATTTTTTTCCAATCCATCGTCTAAATCTTCAGTCAATAAATGCAGTGCTGTAATACTCAATAAATCATTCGATTGGACGTATAATTCTATTTTGTCATTCGACACATTCAACCAGCGAATAGCCGTTTTATTTCCTGTTTCTTGTGGTCGGATATATGGATAATATTGCTCCGAAACCGTTTGATTGTAGAGCCCAACTGGAGCGCTATAATTCCTATCCATATAGTTTTCGCGTGGTCCTTTGCCATAATATTGCAAGGTATTGAAGGCTTTTGGCAAGACAATCTCCATTCCAAATCGGGGCAACATAGGCACCTCTTGGGTTTTATCAATGTTTAATTGTTGTTGAACGCTGAGTTCACCATTACTATTAATTTCATACTGTAAAATCAATTCGGAAGACACTTGAGGCAGACTATAATTTGCTTTTACCACAATGGTATGGTCTTTGGCTTCTTGGTAATTCCAACTCAACAATATGGGGTTTTGCATCGCTTCTTTCCAAGGCAATAATTGACGCTGCAGTCCGGCTCCGAAATCATTATCATTAGGCGCTCTCCAAAAATTGGGACGCCATTGATAACCTTCCTTCAAAATAGTTTGGTTTTCGAAAGTGTACTCCGAAATAAAGCCTGTTTTTTTATCGAAAGTGATTTTGGTTTCATCACTTTTGAATGTAATACTATTAGCTGTTTTCTCAACCAACATCTTATTTGCTCCTGCAACTTTTATATCATTTTTCCAATGGCCTTTATAGTGTAATTGTTCGGTAGCGATTTCGAAATCTTTAGGTAAAAAAGGTTCTGCGTCTTTAAGCTGATAACTCACATTGACAAAAGCTTCTTGAAAGGTTTTCCCTTTTATCGAAATAGGCAAAACATAATTCTTGGATTCTTGCGGATCAATGTCCAAAGTCTCAATGTTTCCTTTACTATCTACAACACCATCCAAAACCAATTCCCAGTGCAACCGCACATTCGACAAATCTTTGAAGAAAAATTCGTTAAACACTTTTATTGTTGCTGTGTCTTTATTTTCCCAAGAAGTGAGTATGTTTTGATATACTTTTCGCATTTCAAAAGCATGCGGATGTGGTTGTCGCTCTGGATTAAAAACACCATTGTTTAGAAAGTTATTATCACTCGGAACATCTTTTGGTCCAAAATCACCTCCATAAGCAAAAACCTTGGTTCCGTCTTCCCTTGTTTTATAAACGGATTGGTCAATCATATCCCAAATAAAACCACCTTGAAAATTCTTGTGTGCCCGAAACACATTCCAATAGTCTTTAAAATTACCCATGGAGTTTCCCATGGCATGTGCGTATTCACTCAAAATATAAGGACGCTCCGGATTTGGATTGGCTTGAATATATGCTTCCATGGCTGTTGGAGCACTGTATTGCGGATTGATGATATCCGAATCCCAATCGAACTTCATACTTTTTCCATCCCACCCGGCAAAAGAAGCCCTTTCGTATTGTATCGGTCTTGAAGCGTCTCTATCTTTCAACCACAAATAGGCGCGATAAAAATTATAGCCATTACCGGCTTCATTTCCCATGCTCCAAATGATGATTGACGGATGATTTTTATCCCGTTCCACCATTCTCTGAATACGTTGTAAATGTGCCAATTCCCAGTTGGGTTTGTTTCCCAAAGTTTTGTCCGTTTCATATCCCATGCCGTGAGATTCTAAATTGGCTTCATCTACTAAATAAATCCCATATTGATCGCACAGTTCATAAAAATAGTCATCATTGGGGTAATGAGACATTCGGACAGCATTGATATTGTATTGTTTAAGAAGCTTAATATCTTCTTCCATGCGTTCCTTCGAAATGGTTTGTCCCGTCACTGGATCGGTTTCCTGACGATTGACTCCTTTTATATAAACGGCTTGACCATTCACCAAAAGTTGACCTCCTTTAATTTCTACTTTTCTAAAACCTGCATTTTGCGGAATGACTTCAAGAACATTTCCTTTTTTATCTTTCAAAAGAAAATTGACTTGGTATAGATTTGGGATTTCAGCACTCCATTTTTTCGGATTACTAACCGCAAAATCAAAAGCGACTTTCTTTTTGGATGCATCCAGTTTTAAGCTTTTGGTTTCCAAAATTGTTGGTCCATCCTTCAGTTGTACTTCTAAGGTAGGGTTGTCTTTTTTATGTAAATCCGATAATTCTACTGCAGTTTTTAAAGTGCCATTTACATAAGAAGCATCTAAATCAGGAATGATTTCAATATCTTTTATATGCACTTTATTTCGAGCATACAGATAACTTTCCCTTGTAATGCCACTCATGCGCCAAAAATCCTGACATTCCAGATACGAGCCATCACTCCATTTCATTACTTTTAAGGTGATGCTGTTTTGACCTGTTTTTACATAGTGGCTTATATTAAATTCCTGTGGCAATTTGCCATCTTCACCATAACCAACATAAGTTCCATTTACCCAAACCATAAGATTGGATTTGGCTGTTCCCACGTGCAGAAAAATTTCTTTTTCTTCCCAATTTTTATCTATTGTAACTTCTCTTCTATACACGCCTGTCGGATTGTATTTTTCAGGAACTTGAGGTGGATTTACTGCAATATATTTAGCAAAATCATAGGTTGTGTTCGTATAAATGGGATATCCATAACCGTTTACATCCCAGTTGGCAGGGATTGTAAAATCATCCCATTTGGTATCATCAAAATCACTTTTCTCGAAACCGTTGGGTAAATCATTCGGACTTGCAACATATTTAAACTTCCACAATCCATTTATATCTAAATAGTTTTTTGAAAGTTTCCAATCCTTTTTTGCAGCCAAAACTTCATTTTCATAAACAAAATAAGCAGCATGC
The DNA here is from genome assembly GCF_003425985.1 of Mariniflexile sp. TRM1-10. Taxonomy (NCBI): domain Bacteria; kingdom Pseudomonadati; phylum Bacteroidota; class Flavobacteriia; order Flavobacteriales; family Flavobacteriaceae; genus Mariniflexile; species Mariniflexile rhizosphaerae. The sequence goes on along the minus strand of NZ_CP022985.1, from coordinate 2,785,772 downwards.
ATGGGTTCTCTATGTTCCTCATTGATTTTTTCATTTTGCCAATAAGGAATAGTCTCCTGAGCATTAGAAGCTACTGCTGAAAACATAAACGTAATTATGAAAAGGATTTTTGTCATTAATTAATTCTCTTACTTATCCCAAGTCATTTTAAACTGTGCGTCTTCCATCCTATTACCCTTTTCATCATCACAAACGGCGTAGTTGAAACCTGAGCGTAAACTATAACCTGCATGTTCACCATTTTTATTCAGAGCAATAAAACCCACTTGCAAATATGCCATGTCTTTGTGGTTTTTATGTTTATTATAAATCCGCTCCGTAATTTCTTTACAGGCTTCGAATGGCGATTTTCCTTGACGCATTAATTCGACCACCATGGCGCTTCCGGCAGTTCGAATCACCGCTTCTCCCAATCCTGTTGCTGCGGCTGCACCGACTTCGTTATCTAGAAAAAGGCCTGCACCAATGATTGGCGAATCGCCAACACGTCCGTGCATTTTCCAGGCAGCGCCACTTGTGGTACAACCGCCAGCAAGATTTCCGTCATCATCAATCATGAGCATACTAATCGTGTCATGATTTTCGATATTGATTACGGGTTTATATTTTGAGGCTTCGAGCCATTTTTTCCAATCTTTCTCCGATTCTGGCGTTAACAAATTTTGCACTTTGAAACCTTCCGATAGAGCAAATTGTAAAGCGCCTTCACCTGATAACATCACGTGAGGTGTATTTTCCAAGACTCTCTTAGCTACTGAAATAGGATGCATAATCCCTTCTAAAAAAGAAACCGAACCACAATTACTGTTATGATCCATAATACAAGCATCCAGCGTAACCTTGCCTTCTCGGTCGGGGTAGCCACCATAACCTACACTGCGGATATTGGGATCGGCTTCAGGGATTTTCATTCCTGCTTCAATGGCATCTAAGGCTGATTTCCCTGCTTTTAATTGTTTCCATGTTTCGGCATTAGCAGGTAAACCATGGTTCCATGTCGAAACAACCACAGGTTTTTTCTTTGTCTTTAAATCTGTTAATCCATCTGTTTCTTTCTTAACGACTTCATGACATCCTGTTACAGTACTTAAAGCGATCCCACTTAAAGCTATTTTCTCAATAAAATTTCTACGTTTCATAAGAATAAAGTTTCATCTGTATTATTTTATTTGTTTTTCAATGGTCACATGGAACGCTCCGAATAATCATCCTCGTGTGTGTGCCATTCTCATGGGCGTTTCGTGTTTCTGTAGCCAAACCACACGATGTAGGTATAACAAGCAACAATAAACAATAGGGCATTTTTGAACTCGATGATGTCTGATAAATATCCGAAAAACGGTGGAATCAGTGCACCACCTACAATTGCTGTACATAATAAACCAGATGCTTTTGGTTTTAAATCCCCTATACCATCGATGGCTAATGTAAATATGGTAGGAAACATAATGGAATTAAATAACCCCACTGCTAGAATGCTCCACATACTTACCAAACCAGTTGTATAAATAGATACTAAAATGAGTGTAATAGCCATGAATGCAAAAAAAGCAAGCACTTTTCCCGGCTTAATACTTTTAGTAAGGTACGCTCCTATAAAACGCCCAATCATGGCTCCAGACCAATAGAATGTTACAAATACCCCTACAATGGCTTTATTATCGTTTTCTGCTATTCCAGAATTAAGAATGGCTTCTGCAATAAACTTCATAATCTGGTTGTCTTTTATCACAGAAACCAGATTCATATCTAAAAAATAGTTTACCAAATAGCTGCCAATTGCTACCTCAGCTCCAACATAGAAAAAAATCCCCAATACGCCTTGCATGAGTTTTTTGTTATTTAAAGCCTGTCTATAAGTTCCTGTTGATGCTTCGGTAATAACTTTAGGTAATTTTGAAAACGAAAAAACAACCGCTATTAAGCCTATAAATATGGCTAACCCTAAAAAAGGTGTTTGTACTGCGGTGGCTTCGGATGCCAAATATGTTTCTCTAGCATAACTATCTAAAATGGCTATTTCATCTTTGTTCTTTATGACATCACTTAAAATAAAAAGAGCGCCTACGGCGGGGGCAATTGCAGTTCCTAAAGAATTAAATGCCTGAGACAGATTTAAACGGCTTGAAGCACCCTCTTCGGGACCTAACACTGCAACAAACGGATTAGCTGCCACTTGCAAAACAGTCATTCCTGCTGCCAAAATAAAATAAGCCAACATAAAAACACCAAAAACCCGATAGGACGCCGCTGGATAAAACAACAAGCAACCCAATGCCATGGTTAATAGCCCTAGAACAATCCCTTTTTTATAGCCTATCTTTGAAAGAATGTAGCTTGCTGGTATGGAGAGCAAAAAATAAGCTCCAAAAAACGCAAATTGTACCAATCCTGCTTGAAAATATGTTAAGGTAAATAATTCCCGTAGGCGGGGAATTAAAGAATCTACCAATACTGTTATAAATCCCCATAGAAAAAATAAAACAGTGAGTAAAATAAACGATGACCGATACGATTGTTTGTTTTCCATGTTTAATGCTTATTAATTTAGTCCATGATAAAAATTGAAGAATATTACATTGCGTACTATCGAAAACGAAAATATATTTTTATTTGAAGATAAAAGCACAGCTTGCGAAATGTGATTAAAAGCAATGTTTCCAATGTCTTCGACTGCGCTCAGACTGACATCTGAATATATTTGGATTTTTGTCACGTACTAAAAGTTTTTAATTTACAACTATTCCATTGATGCTTTTACAGTCTTAATGACTTTTAAATAACCATCTGACAATCCTGTTCCATCATAAAAGGCTACTCCTTTGGCACCGTTTTCTTTTGCCAATAAAATAGCTTGTTTTAATTCATCTTCCGATTTGAATGCTGGTAAATAAACCCCCGTATTTACGTTTGTTTGTTTGCATTCTAAATCTGTCACACCTTGTTGTGTAGCATATGCCACCCAATCAATTTCTTCGTTATAAAAACCATGATAGATCATTGGGTAAACTTCGTCTATATCCCATTTATCCCAACGTTGGCGCACCATGTGGTCGGCCATTTCCGGATAAGGAAACACAGCCGCTGTTAGTTTTTTATTATGACTATGCACTATCTTATAAGCGTCATCTACTACCGATTTTATAGCATTCAACCTAAAGTTTTTCCATTCCATATCGATGGCGGTGTTGTTGCTCTCTTTAGGGTTTTTATGGTGTATTTTTTCAAATGCCTTAATACATGTATCACAATAGCAAAAATCGTATTCGGCCATTTCAGAATCTTGAACTAAATTATATTTTGGAAGTAGGCCAATTGGTAAAAAAATATCCGGGAAACGAATATAATCTAAGTGTACACTTTCAATACCATCAACTTTAGCCAAACCTTCAACCAGACTTAATACATGGTTTCTCGATTCATTTCTTGTTGGGCATAGCCACTGGTAATAATCTACATAAGGACGCGTATCAAAACATGATTTTCCATCTCTACTCACCATATACCAATCTGGATGTTGGAGCGCTACGGAATCTCCGGGTCGGTTCATTGCCATAATCCAAGCATGTACTTTTAAACCTTTTTCTTTAGCGACGTTTACAAGTCTTTGTAAAAGTTTTGGATCTGTTTCCGTGTTTATTAAAACCTCATCTATACCGCCGTTTTTATACCTCTCAAATTCGGTAGCGTACTCATTATTTGAGCGTTTTGCATCGGCTGTAATCCATACACCAAATTTGAAAGATGTATTTGTGCCAGTAGTGCTATTTTCAGCTATCTGAGTATTGTTAGCCTCTTTATTTACGCAAGAAAACACACTTACTAGCAATACGAAAATTAATAATCTATATAATTTTTTCAGGGTTTTATTTTGATATGATTTTGCCATCTTCTTTTATGATTAAGGTTTTATTTGAAAAAGGACTCTTTGCCGAAATATTAAATCCAGAGATATGTGCTTCTAACTTTACAGGAATGGTTTTACCATCAATAACAACTTCATGCTTTGAAATACTATTCATTGGAGTGGTATTTGTTTCACGTTTTTTTTGTGCTCTATAAATACTATATAACTCCCATTTTAGTTTTTCATCTGGAGGCATGGAAAAGGTAGCACCTTCAGCAGTTTCTTTTGAAGAAAAATACACATAACCCCATTTTTCGGGTTCGTGCATATTAATGACACCCATGGGCGACCATACCCAATTGTATTCTGGTAAAAAATCACCTTTATTATCTTTTTTACGCATGTATTTGCCATTAGAAACAGCGTGTTGCCAATTAACTCTAGAGAAATTTACACGCCAAAATTTATTTTCTGGAACGTTTTGGTCGTAATAGGACGTTTTGTAGGCAGCCCAAGGAATCGCTATTTCCAGGATCCATCCTTGATCAATATCAGTAGGGTTGTTAATGGTTCCGTTAACTTTAACTGCCGATTTTAATCCCGTTAAAGTCCAATCGTTTAAAACAACATGATCATCTTCTCTATATGGTTTGCTAATGAACAAATCCCAAACTGTATTTAGGGCATTTATTTCTAATTCATAATAATTATGGGTATCACCATCGGGGTCTATAAACACTTCAAAATCGTTATTATAAAAAATAATAGTGTCCCGTTGTTTTAAATAGCCCCAAACATGTGGTTCGTCTATTTTCGCAAGGATGTAGTAGTATTGATTATCCCAAAGCATTTTTACCTTGGTACTGTATTTTGGCACTTTTTCTCCTTCAATATCGACAAAAAGGGGTGTCCATGCTGCTTTGTTCCAAGCATTGTCCGAGTCATCACCATCAATAACGATAGTACCTGCTGTTTTGTAAGCCGTATAACTTTGGGGAATAATAACCTTGCTTGGTTGTGCGCAACCAAACAAGGATATAGAAAAAATTGCTATTAATGAGACTCTTAATTTCACGTACATACTTTATTATAAACTGTTGTTTTTTGTAAACGCAACAACTTCACTTAATTTACCAAATGCCATGGCTACAACGGTATCTGCAGCTCCATAATAAATTGCCAATTTATCTTCTTTTATATCGTGTAATGCTGCACATGGAAATACTACATTGGGAACATCGCCAGTTTGTTCGTAAGATACGGCAGGCCCTAATAAATAAGGCTGCGTTCTATATTTTACTTTATCTGGTTCGTTTTCGTCCAATAAAGCGGCACCCATGGCATAACGAAACCCGTTACATGTTTTAATGACACCGTGATATATCATGAGCCAGCCTTCGTTGGTTAGAATCGGGATGGGGCCTGCTCCTATTTTGGCACATTGCCACGCGCTATCTTCAAAAGCTGCTGCTTTCATAACGCATCGGTGTTCTCCCCAGTACTTCATATCTGGACTGTAACTAATGTAAATATCACCAAAAGGCGTGTGTCCGTTATCACTTGGGCGGCTTAACATGGCATATTTTCCATTTATTTTCTGTGGAAACAATACGCCGTTTCTGTTAAAAGGTAAAAAAGCATTTTCGCATTGAAAAAATTCTTTAAAATCGAATGTATAGCCAATACCAATTGTTGGTCCGTTGTACCCATTACACCACGTTATCCAATAGCGGTCTTCAATAAAAACAACTCGGGGATCGTATTTATAATCAGATGCTATCATTTCGGTATTACCCGCTTGCATTACTATGGGTTCGTGATTGATATTCCAATCGATACCATTTTTACTAAAACCAGCAAAAATATTCATTTGTACCGCTTTGTTATCGCATCGAAAAACACCTGCAAAGCCATCACCAAAAGGCACAACAGCACTATTAAAAACACTATTGGATGATGGTATGGCATAGCGGTCTATAATTGGATTATTGGAATATCTCCAAATAACCTCGTTGCTATTGTTTGGTCTATCTTGCCAAGGAATTGTACTCACTTTTATATTTATTTATTATTAAACTTTACTTTTTCTTACTCAACAAAAAATTCTGTGTTCTAATTTGGTATTTTTTTTACTTTATCTAACCATGTGTATTTCAAAATGACTGAAGTAATCAAAAATACAGTTAATGAAACTATTGTTTGTGGATAATCTCTAATTAGGAGATATATAGGAAGTAAAATCATGCTTGACTGCCAAACAATCCCTATAACGCAATTCAACATATCCCTTGCAAATTCGTTGTTTTTTTCAAAAGTTTCATCCTCCTTTTTTAGTATTTTATAAATGGGATGCCACCAACCCCAAGGACGTACATTGGCATAAAAGGACTTAAGTACCTCAATATTTGTTGCAGGAGTTAAAAAAGTTCCTAAAAAAGAGCCTAATAATGACACCGCAAAAATGATGGGAAAGACGTAAATTGCAGACATTTGAGCTAAATAGTACAGCCAAGTGTCTACTTCCAAATTTGCTTTGTTTTGGTCCAATAAAAACTGTAAGGTTGCAATAACCAATCCTGAAGCCATTCCATAGAAATAGCCCCAACCATTAAAACGCCACCAAATCCATTTTAAAAAGTTTGCTGCTACATAACCTCCAAATAATGCGCTGGTTATCCATAATGTTAAGGAGTTAATGGAATTAGCAAAAAAACCCATAAACACCCCAAAACCAACAACTAGAAAAGAAGCAATATGACTTACTTTTATATAATGTGCATTTGTTTCTTCCGATTTAAAGTATTTTTTATAAATATCATTTACAATGTATGCTGGTCCCGCATTTACAAAGGCTGAAAATGTGGACATAAATGCCGCCAATAAACCTGCCAACAACAAGCCCTTAATTCCTACCGGCACATGAAAATTAATGACTTTTGGCAATAAAATTTCTAGATCGCCTCCATTTAATAACGCATCGGCATTCATTTCAGGAGCCAAGGTTACCAAAGCAATAACGACGATACCTGCAATCATTAAATATCTTGGAATAAACAAAATCAGATTTGTAAAACCACTCATGTAAGCCGCTTCTTTTACTGATTTGGTTGAAAGGATTCTTTGCAAATCGTAACTTGGCGTAGGGCCTGCAATACTTGCAAAAAAACCTTTAAAGAGTGACATTCCTATAAAAGCCCCAAACATTTTATACCCTTCGGAATCTATTAAATTATTAAAAGCTTGGTATTTTTGATTCCATTGTGCATCAAGTTCCCAACCAAAAAAGACATTCTTCCATTCATCACTAATTACCGATGTTATCTGTATATCACTAAACTCAAAGAAAGTATATCCAGCAACCAACATTCCTGCAACAACCATAATAATATATTGTAATACCTCTGTAGCTACTACCGAAAACATACCTCCTTTAACTGTATAAATAGTCGTTAAAAAAATAATCATTAAAGCGTACGATTGTTGTGATGTTAAGACATTTGTATCACCAAAAGACAATGCAAAATCCCAAGGCAAAATGATAGTCATAAATTTACCGATGCCTTCAAAAAAATAAGCGATGAACCCAATTGCCGATACGATAGCGAAAATAGCAACGATGATATGCGATGCTTTACCTGCCTTGTCATTTCCGAAGCGTGTTAAAATCCATTCAGAGCCAGTCATAATATTAGATCGTCTTATCCAAACGGCTAAGAACATCATAACAAAAATTTGGTTCCAAATAGGCCAAAGCCACATAAACATAAAACTTTTAACGCCGTATAAAAACAGAATTCCAACCATCCATGCAGTTCCAGATACGTCAAACATTCCCGAACCATTACTTAAACCTAGGTAATACCATTTTATAGATTTTCCACCAAGGAAATATTCGTCCAAACCAACGGATGCTTTTTTAGAAATCCAGATTCCAACACCTACTGTTAATAATATATAACCTAATATTATTGATACGTCTATAATATTCATCAGCCTCTTTTGTTATTAGTTAATCCCCAATTTTTATTAGGACTGGATCCCATAACAACACGTAAAATACCACCTTGCATTATTTGTTGATGTGAAATGGACGTTTGATTAAAATCTACACCGTTTAGCGTCGCCGATTGAATGTAAAAATTTTGATTTGAAACGTTTTCAGCTTCAATAACAAAGGTTTTGCCTTCAGGAAGCTTTATGGTTGCTTTTTCAAAAATTGGACTTCCGATTTCGTATACTCCCGAAGCTGGGTTCATGGGGTATAACCCCATACTGCTAAACACATACCAAGCAGACATTTGTCCACAATCTTCATTGCCACTTAACCCATTAGGTGTGGTATTATATTGTGTATTTAAAATATGGTGCACCCAAAACTGCATTCGCCAAGGCTTATTTGCTTTATTAAACATATAGGCTATATGGTGGCTTGGTTCGTTACCGTGTGCATATTGACCTATTAGCCCAGTAATATCGGCAGATATGTTATCACCAGTAATTTCAGAACTCTCTGTAAACAACTGTTCCAAACGATTTGTAAAAATGGTATCGTTTCCGTGTAATGAAATAAAATCTTCTACATTATGGGGTACAAACCAACTGTGTTGCCATGCATTGCCTTCGGTATAATCGGTTTGTTCTCTATGGTTGGAATGTTTGGCATCAAAAGGTTCGTTCCATGATTTTCCGTCTTCTGATTTTCCACGCATAAATCCTGTTGCCGGATCAAATAAATATTGGTAGGCTTTAGAACGATTTAGAAAAAACTGATAATCCGCTTCTTTTCCCAAAGCTTTTGCCATTTGTGCTACACACCAATCATTAAAAGCATATTCTAAAGTTATGGTTACCGATTCGTCCAATAAATTATATGGAATGTAGCCGTATTGTTTATAGAAATTCAATCCGCGCTCGTCTTGCATCATGGTTGTTTTCATAGCTTCGTAAGCCGCTTCAGCATCAAAGCCTTTTATTCCTTTTATATAAGCATCTAATATTACGGGAATGGAATGATACCCTGTCATGGTATTGGTTTCGTTTGCATAAAGCGTCCAAACGGGTAATATTTTTTTAGTTTCGTAATAGGCCAACATGGAATTAACAATATCTGATACTCTTTCTGGAGCTATAATTGTCAATAGAGGGTTTTCGGCTCTAAACGTATCCCAAAGGGATAAGGTGGAATACGCTGTATAGTTTGTTGCCGTTTCAATACTATCATTCTCCTTTCTAAATTGGCCGTTTTTATCACTGTAAATTACCGGTGCCAATTGTGCATGGTACATGGCTGTATAGAACATGGTTTTTAAAGAATCTACGGGCGTTTCTACCACTATTTTTGACAATGCCTCATTCCAAGTTGTTTGAGCTTGATTTTTTACACTTTCAAAATTAAATCCATCTGTATCTAAGTTGTCTTTTGCGTTGGCAACACTAACCGATGAGAGTGCTACTTTTGCTACTAGTTCCTTATTATTTTCAGCTTCAAAAAACAGCTGTGATGCTACTTTTTCTGCTTCAATGGTCGTACTGGCAATTGGTTTTCCATCGGCAAACAAAAGATGTTTGGAAATTGGTTTGGAAAATTTTGCCACGAAAAACACTTTTTGATTTTTTGCCCAACCTGTACTAAACCTATAGCCACTTATGGTGTTATTATCTTCAATGGTGATAGCTGTTTTTGTTGCTTTATCCCAATTGATGGCAAAACCTAAATCTATAATTAAAGCTTGTTTATCATTTTCAGCAAAGGTATATTTATGATAAGCTGTGCGTTCTGAAGTTGTTAATTCTACATTTATTTTAGGGTCTTCGAGAAAGACTTGGTAATATCCTGGAGTAGCCATTTCGTTCTTGTGGCTATATGATGATTTGTACGGAAATGAATCTCTGGAAGTTGGCTGTATTGTTAAGTCTATCACTTTATTTGTTGGCATAAACAACACATCGGCTAAATCGCCAATACCTGTGCCGCTTAGATGTAAATGGCTAAAACCAACAACAATAGAATCGGAATAATGGTACCCCGAACACCAATCCCAATTTGAAATCCCATTATCGGGGCTTACTTGTAGCATGCCAAAAGGAACTGTTGCCCCAGGGTAGGTATGCCCATGACCACCTGTTCCTATAAAAGGATCTACATGGTTAACTAAAAGCGGATTTTTATTGTTACTATTACCGGTGTTTTTATTACAACTTATAACCGAAACAGTAAATAAAACTAATAAGAGAATGTTCTTCATGTAAAAACTATCTGAATTTAAGTCTAAATTTTCATAAATTTAAACATTATTAAAAGTTATTTAGACGGACAACATATTAACTAAGCTAAACATCAAAAAAAGCAGTGACAACCAATCAATCTTTGTATAATGATTTTCAATTCTAATAAGTTTTATAAAATCCCAATACATTATCATATCATATTTTGGGTAATCTATTTTTTGTTCAATACATTTCGTTGGGGAAGCTATTTTAATGATTATCTATATTCATTAAAATCCAACTTAATTGGGTTTCCGATTCACATGACGTTGTGCTATTTGAATATTCTAGTGCTTATGCCCTACTTAGTATACAAAAGAAGATATGCATTATATATACTTTCGGTTTTGTCGGCCATATTTATCATGGTTATTGTAAAGTTTAATCTCACGTATTTATTATTAGATCAAAATGTTTGGCCAGAAGGACCTCAACCTATAGATAAATTAACACTTAACTATACCATTGAGATGATGATTGGCGAACTTTACGTCGTTACATTTGCCACAGCGATTAAAATAACACTAGACTTTTTAAAAGAGCATAAAAGGGTCACCGATCTTGAAAAATCCCAACTAGAAACCGAGTTGCTTTTTTTAAAATCGCAAGTGTCTCCCCACTTTTTTTTTAATACCCTTAACAACATTTATTCGTTAGCTGTTGAAAAGTCCAATAAAACACCTAAAGTAATTTTAAAGCTTTCTGAAATGATGCGCTATATGCTTTACGAAACTAAAAATAAGCGTCAAACATTAGAAAACGAAATACTTTGCATTCAAAACTACCTAGACTTGGAAAGAATTAGGCATGATGAACGTTTAGAAGTAAATATGTCTATTTCCGGCGATATTCAGGACAAAGAAATTGCACCTATCTTACTGCTGTCCTTTGTTGAGAATTCTTTCAAGCATGGTGTCAACAAAAACATTGGAAAAGTAAAAATTGATATTATTTTTAAAATTAAAGAAGATTTTCTTTATTTTACAATCTCAAATCCCATGCCCACAACTACAAAATACGAAGAAAACCTAAGCAAGTCTAGTGGAATAGGCATCGAAAATGTAAAGAAAAGACTTGAATTAGGCTATAACAGAAACGATTATAAGCTAAGCATAAAAAGTAAAAAGAATAATTTTGTTGTTAAACTTATAATAAGAGTATCTTAAAAAAGAACTCATCTTGACTTTTTTGATTGAAGCGAAAAATAGAGATTTTTTTCCGGATTTTAGCTTTTTAGCACTTCATAGCAGCGCTACGGGGTAAAAAAAAGGCAAAATATGGGGTAAAAAGATTATTTTGCAGCCAATTGAAAAAAGTCAAGATGAGTCCATAATATGTTCATTCTTTTAAAACATCCATTAAACTAACCTGACTTTAATAATATTAATTAGAAATGAAAATAAAGTGTTTGATTATAGATGATGAGCCATTAGCTATTAATGTTATTAAAAACTACTTAGAAAAAATTGAAGACTTTGAATTGGTAACCTCATTTAGCAATGCCATTGATGGTTTAAATTTTTTAAAAAGTAACCATGTCGATGTCATCTTTCTAGATATTAACATGCCCGTATTAGATGGTATTAATTTCATAAAAAGCTTAGTAAATCCTCCTTTGTTAATCATTACCAGTGCCTACGATGAATTTGCAATAGAAACCTACGAACTAGATGTTTTAGACTATTTGGTGAAACCTATTGAGTTCCCTAGATTCATGAAAGCTCTAAATAAAATCAACAGAAGGCTCGATATTGTTAGTAAAGTACCATTGGAAAGCACCAAAGAACGCCCTTATATTTTCGTGAAGATTGATAAAAAGAAAATGAAAAAAATCTTTTTAGATGAAATCTTAATTATAGAAAGCTTGAAAGACTACTTAAAAATAAACACCTTAACAGGCAAATATATAGTACACAGCACCCTAACGGATTTCACCAACTTATTGCCAGAAAGGGATTTTATAAGAATCCACCGATCTTACACCATTGCGATTGATAAAATTGATGCCGTAGAAGGAAATAGCATAGAAATTGAAGGTCTTAGATATGTCATAGGCAGGTCTTATATTGATGAAGTGAAACAAAAAATATTGAATTCGTCCATATAATTATAAACATGAGTGTCCGGTTAAAGATTCAAGATCGCTTTGCTGAAAGAAAATAGACTATAGACAAATGACAACAAATTGAAGAGGCTGCCTTTTCAGACAGCCTCTTTCTTCTTAAGGGTACTTACTATTAATCTAAACAAAAACAATTGCTTAATATGGTTTAAAAATAATAACGTTTGAAAGCTTCAATGGCGGCATATTCCGCTAAGCCTAAATCGTTATATTTTTTTGCTGTTAGTCTATTTCTATCTTCAACACGAACCCAAAACTCTCTAGAGTCATCTCCTTGAAACATGACACCATCTTTTTGGGATTGGTGATAAAAAATGGCATGTCGTTTTTTAAGTACCTGATCTGGGCTCATAGGAACAGCCATTTCAATTTGATAAGAATCCCACTCATGCCAAGCACCACGGTATAACCAAACCCAACAATCATTCATATAATCCTTATGTTTTAGCCTCCTTAAAGCTTCAAATAGGCTATCTAGACAAACTTTATGGGTTCCGTGTGGATCTGCTAAATCGCCAGCAGCATAAATTTGGTGTGGTTTTATGGTTTCAATGATATGACACATAATGTCCACATCAGCTTCTGAAAGGTTGTTTTTCTTTATGGTGCCGGTTTCATAAAAAGGGAGATCTAAAAAGTGAACATTAGAATCTTTTAACCCCAAATATCTCGTGGCTGCCAAAGATTCACTTCGCCTTATTAATCCTTTTAGTTTTCTAACTTCTATAGAATCAATATCATTTTCAGATTTATTCTTTAAAAAGTTTATAATGTTTACCGATTCGCTTGAATTTTTATTTAAAGCCATGGAAATCTCAGCGAACTTTAAAGCTTCTTCATTAGACACTGCAATATTTCCAGATGTTTGATAAGCTACATGCACGTCATGACCTTGCTCTACAAGCCTATCAAAAGTGCCTCCCATAGAAATAACATCGTCATCTGGGTGTGGACTAAAAATAATAACTCTCTTTTTGGTGGGTATTGAACGCTCCGGGCGATGGCTATCGTCTGAATTTGGTTTTCCCCCTGGCCAACCAGTAATGGTATGCTGCATTTTATTAAACATCTTAATGTTTAAATCGTATGCAGTTCCTTCTTCTGTTAGCAAACTAGACATGCCATTATCATTATAATCTTTATCTGTTAGCTTAAGGAATGGTTTCCCCGTTAATTCACTTAACCATACAACAGCTTTTAATTTTAATTCTTCGGTCCACACACAGGATTTTACCAGCCATGGTGTTTTTACCCTTGTTAATTCAGATGAAGCTTCGTTATCTAAAACAAACGTTGTGTTATTATGGTCTTGTAGATACGTTGCGGGAACATGAGAGGAAATCTCGCCTTCTATTGTTTGCTTTATAATTCCGGCCTTACTAACACCCCAACCCAAAAGCACAATTCTTTTGGCGTTTCTAATAGTACCAATTCCCATTGTAATGGCTTTTCTAGGGACGTTTTCAATTCCTAAAAATGATGGTGCGGCATCTATACGTGTTACATGGTCTAAAGTAATACTTCTTGTTCCGGAATTAATATGGGATCCTGGTTCGTTAAACCCTATATGGCCTGTTCTGCCGATTCCCAACAATTGAAAATCCAATCCTCCATAAGATTTGATTTTCATTTCATAATCGATACAATATTGTTGTAAATCTTCACTACTTACCTTACCATCTGGAATATTAATGTTTTCAGGAAGAATATCTATATGGTTAAAAAGATGTTCATGCATAAAATGGAAATAACTCTGAATATTATCCTTATCCATAGGGTAATATTCGTCTAAATTAAAAGTTACCACATTTTTAAAACTCAAATCTTCTTCTTTATGCATGCGTACAAGTTCTTCATAAACTTTTATTGGTGAAGATCCTGTTGCCAGTCCTAAGACACAAAATTCATTTAACTCACTTTTCCTAAGAATTAAATTTGCAATTTCTTGCGCTACTAAAACAGACGCTTCTTGTGAAGAATTGAAAATAACATTATGGATTTTCTCAAAACGGGTTTCTTCAAATTTTCCGGCTTCTTTAAAATGGATACCTTCTTTTATCATTTTATTAGCATGTTTTTAATTACATTAATAAAATTAAGCCTTTTATTAATCTTAAAAATCAAAAATTCGACTAATAACTAACGAGCATCGGCAAATGAATAAAAAATTTCCAGAAAACAGATTATCCTCGGAGGCAGAGCCATAAAGATATACTTCGACTAGGTTCAGTACAGGTTTCGTCTGTTTCATTTTAACCTCTGTGCCAAAAACCGAAATTTCATATTTTACCTCACCCAGAACTACCCCAAAAGGCAGTTCTGACCTCTCCAAATGAGAGTGAACGGGACACAAGCAAAGCAAACTGGCGAAGCAAACCACGAGGCAGAGCTATCGGAGAATTATTTAGACTTTGAACAAAAGCATCTGCTTTATATCTTAGTTTTATTTACTGTTTTCAATAACGCCTATTTCTCCAATAGAAATCGTTTGCCCCAGATCTACCCCAGATTTGGCTACAAAACGCAAATACCTTGCTTTTGTTGAATTGAATATTTTTACCTGCTCTATGGGATTGTTTTTAATGTTTGAAAACTCACCATCCGAACGCTTTGTCCATTTTATATTATCAATACTCGTATAAAACTCATAATTAGACACCAAATTAAGATTATTCCCCACTTGTTGCGGTGTATATGTAAATCCGTTTATGTCTATCAAATCTCCCATATCTATAATTATTGCTTGCGGAAGCTTATCGGTTTCTCCTCCAAAAGACCAACAAGTACTGGGGTTACCATCAATAACGCTTTCTGCTAATTTTAAATCGCCGCTCGTTGCCGAAACTATGGTCCATTTTTCTTTAGACTCGCCATATTTAGCTGTTCTAACACCACTGTTTATATTTTCATTTGTATTTCTTGCTATTGCTTTTATTTTTACTGCTTTGCTAAATATAAATGGCTTTTCATAGCGGGTACTATTTACTGATGGTTCTGACCCATCCGTGGTATAATAAATACGGTCGTTTTCTTGAGCAGTTATGGTTACAAGTCCTTTTTTATCTCGTTGTATTATAGGCAAACGCACCGAAGCAGGCGCGTTATAAGCTTCAATTTTTGAAATAACAATACACGCTTTTGAGTCTGTGAAATTTATTCTAAGAGCCTGAGCGACGACCCTCTTTACTCGTAAAATCCTTTTATATCCAATAGTAGTCTCATTAGCTATCGTTTGCCACTTCCCATTAATTTTAGCTTCAACATGAAATGCTTTTATTCGCTGTCCCAGTTTTATATATTCCTGAAGAAGAATACGATTGATGGGTGTTGGTTTATCAAATTCAAATGTTATGGATGCTGATTTCACATCATCATCGGTAGCCCAATACGTGTTTTTGTTTCCATCTATAACATATTTAGCGTTATAGGTATCACTTCCACCCCGAACATTATTTGCTGACACCTTAGTGCCTGCCAATAACTCTGTTTTAAAATCGGCTTTAATTACTTTGGCAAATTCTTTAAGTCTTTCTTCATCATGTTCATTAATCAATCCTCTTTTATCTGGAGGAATATTAAGTATTAGATTTGCATTGCGCCCAATGGATTTATAATAAAAATCTACCATATCATCTATGGGGTGCACCAAATCGTCTTCAATTTCATGATAAAACCATCCTGGTCTAATGGAAACGTCTGCTTCTCCAGGCACCCACTTTTCACCATCCTCATGCCCGGACATATACTCTGTATAATGTACTTTGCCATTCAAATCATCTTCTTGGCGTAAAAGACACCAATTGGTTTTGTTTGCATAGCCTTCTTCATTACCTATCCATCTAGCTTCCGAGGGACCAATGCCCCAAACAAGTGTATTTGGAGATGTTTTGTATATTAATTTATAGGTCTCTTCCCAATTATAATACTTGAGCGTGTTTATTTTTCTTGTCTCATTGGCTCCTCCATAATAACCATCACCCCCATTAGCACCATCAAACCACATTTCAAATACGTCACCGTAATTGGTTAGCAATTCGTTTAACTGATTTCTAAAATAGGTGACATATTCAGGTTTCCCATAACCTGAGTGATTTCTATCCCAAGGAGAAAGATATATTCCTAGCTTCAATCCATACTCTTTACAAGCTTCTGCCAATTCTTTAACCACATCACCGTTACCGTTTTTCCAAGGAGAATTTTTCACCGAGCGATCGGTATATTTTGATGGCCATAGACAAAATCCATCATGATGTTTTACTGTTAAAATAATACCTTTCATTCCAGCCTCTTTAACAATACGAGCCCATTGACGTGTATCCAAAGCCGTTGGGTTAAACAGTTCTGGAGATTCATCACCATATCCCCACTCTTTATTGGTAAAAGTATTTAACGAAAAATGAATAAATGCATAAAATCCCATGTCATGCCAATCAATCTGTTTTTGCGTAGGCAGAGGTCCAAATGGAGCCGGTGGATTTACCGATTCCTGACAATTACTAACTATAAAAACACTGAAAAAGCATAAAAGAATTATATTGAATTTATTGATCATACTTATAGGTTTATCATCTCAAAGCTAACGCTAATTGATATTTCTATTTATAAAATTTCGACCAACAACAATTTTGAAAGCGTGATAAGTTTGATCCGTCCTGAAACGGCTATAAGATGTTTTATAAAAAATCAAACAAGGTATCAGCAACACATTTTAATCCTTATCCCGCTTCTTCCTTCTCCTCCAAAGGATATAAAAGATAATCATTAGTACAGGTAGAACAATATATACAATGACATCAAATGGGCTTGTAAAATCGATAGGATCATTGTCATCTTGGTTTCGTGAGCCTATAGGCAATTGTAGTAGTAAAGGATATAGTTTGTTTAACATTGTTTTTTTTTGAATGACTATTATGCAATTTACGAAATTAAATAGACTGTTCCTGTAGGTTTCCCTAAAACTCCAACTATACGAGAATCGAACAGTACTGTAAGAAGATGAAGCGGTTGTTTTAAATAACCTTAAGAATAATAGAGCTTCGTTTTAACCAGTAAAAACCTATAATTTTACATTATAATAACTCTTAACTTTATTTATAACAGCTCAAATTCACAAACTCTTGGCAGTAGGTTATTAAGGCTAAAAACAAGATTCGCCTGTGTTTGTAAATTTAACCTTAACTTTAGTTCTTATTTATGAGTAAATGACTCATATATTTCCTACCTATTTTTAATATCTGAAACACCCATGAGAATAGCATTCACATATGAGGAGGATGATTAACCACTGATAGTGGTATACTATGCCTATTTTTGCATAAAATCCCGTTAATTTAAAAGTTTTTTAAGCGGTAAGTAAGTGTGAAAACGAAAAAACCCTAAGACTTCAAGAAGTCTTAGGGTTTTTAATATTCTAATAAACTAAACTATTACTTATTCTTCTTTGTTCCAAACAAATGGTAAATACCAGTTACTGGTACTCATAAGTTTACTACGTACCTCACCTGCGTTAGGATTACCATCTTTATCTAATTTATTGTAAACTTTATCGGCTAAAAAAGCAGGATCGTTACGACGTAAAGCCACGCGTAATAAATCTCCCCAACGGTTTCCTTCGTAAGCCAGCTCTAAAGCACTTTCTTTAACCAAGTTATTTTCAATAGATGTTAAACTATCTCCTACAATTTCCGCACGCTCAACATAAGCACGTCCACGTAATCCTGTATTACGATACCAGTTTCCTCTAAAAAATGGAAAGTCTCCCTGTCTAGCATCAAAATCGTATGGAAATGGTTGATGGGTTTGCTCAATATCGGTTACATCGGTAACACCACCAACGGTATAAGCGTTTTGAATTCCGAAATTAAGAAGTGCATCGGCAATTTTATGCTGATTATCGCGATTGGCTGCTTCTGCATATCTTAAATGTAAAGTAGCTGCACGGTATAAAAACCAATCGCCTCCAGTTTGAAAGACATCAATAGGCAATTGTGTGTCTGAGTCAAGATATTTAAATAAGTACTTCATAATTACAGGTTGCCCACTAATGATGTTGTATGAAAATTTAGGACCACGGGCATCGTAAGGGAACCCATTTCTTTGTACTTGATTATCCCAAAGATCCATGGCTTCCTGCGAAGGTTTTACTAAATAATCTCCTCCCTGATTAGAGAACAACTCAACAAACGGATTTTGAGGTGCAAAATTACTATCGAAAGGTAAAGACCAAATCCACTCTGTATTCCACAAAGCATCTTTTTCCCTGGCAAACATCGAACGCCAACCTTGAGTATTATTATTAACTAAGGCCTGTGCATCTTGTTCTCTGTATCTAATGTAACCAACTGCCAAATCATTGTTACTTGCTATTTCAGCCCATTTAACACGGTAAACATCATAACGTTCAGAATCACTGCCACTACTACTAGCTGTTTCCATTACTGTCTTATAATGTGCTGCTGCTTGCGTATAGTTGTTAGCCCATAAGTTTAAATCCCCTAGTAAACATTCTTTATTAATGAAAAATTTTGCTGTATTATATCCATCTACATCAATCACCAGCGTACTATTGGCGCTATAAGGACTGGTATATGGTAGAGACTCTGTGAAGTCTACCAATTCATTAATAAGAGCTGTTAACGATAGTCTGGGATACAGATTTTCATTTTGAACATCATCAATATTAGCTATCGGCTCCGTAATATAAGGCACCTCACCATAATGTATACCTAATTGCAAATACAACCAGCTACGAAGCGTTCCAATGTCTGAATAACGTTCATTAAACTCGCCCTGATCCATTTTATTTTCCTCGGCCATGATTTTAAAATTCTTAAGGACATCATTACAATTATTGATGATTTCATAAAAATCTTTAGGGTTTGCGTAAGGGTTATCTTTCGTTACTGCATGCTCATTAATTTGTTGCAAATACATATCGGCATTATCTGTCGGACTCATAAGGTCTGCCCTTAGCTCGTTAAGTATAACGTATTTTTTAGCCAGCCCCATAAACTTACCGTAAATACCTACTACAGCAGCATCGGCATCGAAAACATCACGGTATACCTGATCGCTGTTTAATTGGTCTTTAGGTTCTACATCCAGATAATCTTGGCAAGAGGTTAGACCCAAAAGTACAACCAAGACTCCTAATGCGACTTTATTTCTAGTTATTTTTATCATTGTCTTCATGTTTTTCTCTAAAATTAATTTCATTACAATCCTAAGCGTAATCCTAGTTGAACGGTCATAAACTGCGGAATAAGACCAATGTCTGCTCCTTGTCCGAAAATAGAAGACGTCGCACTAAACTCCGGATCGAATCCTAAATAATCGGTTATCGTAAACAAGTTATTACCACTTGCGTATAATTTTAAATACTTCACAAGGTTAGACTCCACAGCAACATCGTAAGACACCATTAATGTTTTTAGTCTTAAATAAGACCCATCTTCAATCCAACGGCTAGAGAATGATGCATTCCCCATAGGATCTCCCCAAGTGGCTTTAGGAATTGAAGTTTCCTGACCTTCAGCAACCCAACGGTTGTTAATCGCAATACTTTGGTTATCGTAAGTGCTCATAGACTCTAAGCTACGACGCACCCCATTGTAAATATCGTTACCCACCGAGAAATTGAATAAGCCAGAAATAGTAAACCTTTTAAGCGTTAGGTTAGCATTAATACTTCCTGTTAAATCCGGATTCGGGTTACCAATAATTTTACGATCGTTTTCATCGATAATTTTATCACCGTTAAGGTCTTCAAAAATGACATCGCCGCCTCCAAATGGTACTAAAGTTCCATTATCTAAACGGCGTGATAAACCATCGGCATTGGCCTGATTTGTAGTACTGTAGACACCATTAGCCTGATAACCATAGAATAAGTTAGCATCCAGACCTTCATGCGTAATATAAGTTGCCCCGCCAAAGTTTGTAATGATACGTTCGTTAGGAATATTTAAAACTTCATTTTCATAAGCACCTAAATTCACACCTAAATCGAACTGTAAATCAGCCGTATTAATAAGTCTGCCGTTAAGTCCTAAGTCAAAACCTTTTGTACGCATACTTCCACTGTTGGTTACCATATAGTCAAAACCAGAAGTTGTATTGGTTGACTGGTAAGTAATCATATCGGTGGTTTTGTTAGAATACACATCGAAAGTAGCGTTAAGGCGTTCTTTAAATAAAGCCACATCTAATCCTAAGTTGAATTTAGTAACCGTCTCGTGTTTAAGATCCGGATTTCCAATATTTCCTCTAACCAAACCTTGCATTCCTAAAAGGTTTTGGGATACGTATAATTGTTGAGCTGTATAGTTTCCTATATCGTCATTACCACTTACACCCGCAGATGCTCTAAGTTTTAAAAAATCGATAGCATTTGCACTTTTCAAGAAGTTTTCTGAAGAAATTAACCAGGCTGCCGAAACTGAACCCATTGGTGCAAAGTGTACCGTTTCACCAAAACGGCTAGACCCGTCGTAAGCCGTATTTAGAGTTATAAAATACTTATTTACGTAGTTGTAATCAAAACTCAAGTAATTGTTAAACCATTTCCAGTCACCTAACTGACCACCTACATACCTTAATAGGTTACTCCCTGACCCTACTGTAGTAAAATCATCGGTTGCTGAGTTATACCCTAAACCTAAATCACTTTCAGATTCGTTAGACTGGGTACGGGACCCAATACGAAAATCGAAATTATGTTTAAAATCTATACTCTTAGTATAAGATAAAGAAGCATCGGTGAATAATGAATAATATCGTTGTACTTCACTACCACTACGATTACCAGCAATCGCTGTTGGTAACATAATATCAGCCACACCAAAATCTGGAATAAAGAAACGCTCGCGCTCTTTATTGTAAGTCAACCCAATAATTAAGTTCGCCTTAAAATTATCATTAATAGCGTAATCGAAATTTAAGTTTCCTGAGAAACGGTAGTTTTTATTAATTCCTATGCCATTTTCTATAATAGCTAAAGGATTCCCTATGTTAAACATATCTACATCAGCTAAATTAGGTGACACATCGCCTTGGGCATCTATCACATTTACCGCAGTAAAAGGCGATTTGGTGAGCGCTAAATGCAAAGGGTTGGTTTTATAAGCAGGTCCTTGATTATAAAGATTTTCTTCATTAAAGATGAACGATAAGTTCGCATTAACAGATAATTTATCTGTTAAACGTAACGCGGCATTTAACCGGGTACTGTAACGTTTTAAATTGGAGTCACCAACAACTCCTTCGTTGTTAAGAAACCCAACAGATATACCGTATTTGGCTATATCGTCTCCCCCTCTAATCTTTAAAAAGTAATTCTGGTTGATACTGCTTTTAAACACTTTATCTTGCCAGTTGGTCACATTATGGTACGGATAATAATTTTCGCTTTGCGGATTATCATTCATCCAGGGCATGTTGGCTATTTGCTGTTGACTATCACCTCGAGATGCCATTAACTGAGATAAATATGGTCTGAACTCCCAAGGACGCATCACAGGTAATTGCTTTGGATCTTCGTTCATTCCGCTATACATGGTAAAGTCTATTTTTGTACTTAACTCCGTTGGGCGAGTTGTTGTAATGAGAATTACACCATTGGCTCCTTTTACTCCGTAAATTGAAGAGCCGTCTTTTAACACGGTAATATCTTCAATATCCTTAACATCAATCATGGACAAAGGCGAAGAACTATTGTACTGAAGAATTCCAGAACCATAATCTTCATCGTCGTATACCATACCATCTACAATAATTAATGGTTTGTTGGTGGCATAAAGCGAATTAAATCCTCTTAAGGTTAAATACGCTCCGGCTCCAGGAACACCCGATTTCCCTACACTGTTAAGTCCAGCGACACGCCCCTGTAAAAAGTTCCCAATAGACTGGTTAACAGGATTTCCCCATTGATCCTTTTTTAAATCTATAACATTGGATGCTTTAGAATTTGTGTACTGTAACTGTTCTTTACCCGGCAACGTAGCGGTTTGATAAAACTGAGAATAATTATCTTCGAAAAGACTAATCTCTAAGCCACTTTCTTTATTGTTTAAAGGCACAACTTTGCTTTGGTACCCTTCCGCACTTAACATCAATAACGCGTTTAAATGAGGAACTTTAATAGAGAAATTTCCTTGATCATCTGAAATGGCTGCAGAAAAATCTTTTACCGCAACATTGATTCCCGGAATTCCTTTACCTGTTTTTGCATTCTTTATAAGGCCTTTGATTTCGATACCTTTACTGGTCTGGGCACTTACAGCCTTAGAATCTGAGTCTTGTGCATACAGATTAACTGAAGTCCCACCAAATAACAGTATACATAGTAGACCGGTTAGTTTAAATATTTTGAGCATAATAGTTGGTTTAAAAGACATTATTTAATAACTGGTACCAGTTTAATATAATCTAAGGTTAATGTATTCACGCCATTACTACCGGAGTTGGCTGCAATTAGCGATATTAGATCTAAGTTCCCAGCTTCTTCTAGTGTAAACTCTCCTACGTAAATTTCATCATAGACATCAGGAGCAACATCGGTATAATCCAAGGTCGCTATTGGATCTACCACTACTCCTAGTTCATTAAACATCCCTCCAAAACGTAAACGCTGCTGGAATGTATTTTCCTGAATATCATTTATCGCTCTCCAGTATACTTTGTAGGTCGTACTGTAAAGATTGCTCGCACCATAATAAATTGAAAATAACGGCACCCCATGGTTCTGTACCATAATATCTTCAAACATAATACCATCCAAATCTTCTTTTTCCCTGTAATAGGTATTTGCTCTTTTGTCTCCCTGACTGAATCCACGAGGGCTTTCTCCTTCAATCTGGGTGGTTAATAATCTGGTTTCTAAAGGCACATCCATACTTCCCATAATGTAAAGCACCCCATTACTTAAAGGAACTTCTTCAACAATATTATCTTTATTTATTGGCACTTTTACTCCAAATCGAGACACTAAAGTATCCGGCAGGTTTTCCTTTGCCACCGACTTATGAAACGCAAAATCCCTGGTATTAAAATAACGCGCGTAGGTTGTTGTGGAATCGGCATTACTTTTGGTTAAGTAAGGCTCTAACTTCCCGACTTCGGTATTAAACGCATCATCTTCCAATAAAAAGAAGGTGTACTTATTACGTTCGTTATTTAAGTTATACACATTTTTAAGGTATGAATTTGATAGGGAATCTGAATATATACCTGGGTTTTCCTCTGCTGTTGCCTTAGCAATACTATCTGATTGATAAATATTGAATTCATCCAACGATAATAAATAGGAACTCATGGCATTACTGCCCTCCATGCTTTTAATGTACTCCCAAATACTTAATCGCGGAATAAGCGCATCGCTTACTATGTGATAAAGCCCATTGGATGTGTACTGATCGGCAGTAACCACCGAAGCGCCATCCATGACCGTACCATTAATAAATTCTAGGTATTTACTGGAAAGCATTTGTACAGTAACAGTATCTTGATTAGAAACCGATCCAAAAGCAGTAAGCGCTAAATGATTACTAACGAAACGTTTTTTGCTTTCTAAACTCCCCAGCTCACTTGCTGGAACGGCAGCCATGGCCTCGTTTGTTGGCGCCCAAACCGTATAGGTTTTGGAATTAGCCAAAACTTTATCGTAACCTGTTTCGGTTAACAGCTTACCAAATTCTGAGGTTTCAGAAATACTGGTAAGACGCTCTGCTAAATTCTGTTTTAAATTCTCGTCTGAGCTCTTGGCATGATCATCCCATGGATCGGAACATGAAACGACTGCTAAAAGAGACAAACTAGCTAATATAGCTTTAGAATATGTGTTTATTGATATCTTCATCCTTATTGGATTAGTTTAATTAATAGTCTTTTTTTTTACTCATAGATAAGTCCATCTCCTCCGGCTTCAAACTTAGGATATAATTGATCCATGTCTACCGGCCTAAACTCCACCACATCAAGCCAACTGTTACCTCCGGCATATGCCAAAGATTGCAGTCTGAATTTATGTCTTCCTGTCGTTTCTACGTTGATAACCCCTAACAATCTACAGTTATATCTAGACGTAAAAGGTGAAATATGACGTTTGTATCCTTGTGACTCTAAAACACGCTCTGGTGTACTACTATCTCCGTATTCGGTCATATTAAATGTTCTTGCAAGCTGCGTGTCATTAAAGTACGCTCTTACTGAATTAGGAGCTCTACCATTTTGACGCCAAGAAATCCATACTTTATATTGCCCTTTAATAATTACAGGGGTATTGAATTCTATGTTGTTAATATAACCATCACGTAAGCGAAGTATGTCTAACACATCGCCATGCCATCCAGGTCTGCTCGAGCTACCTAGGTCGAAACAAGAATAGGTGACACTCGGGGAGCCTTCCCAAGTTACATCGGCTAATTCAGCATTTGAAAGTGATGCCCACATACCTGGCACTCTAAAAACAGAACTTAATTGTCTGAATTCTGGCTGATCGGCTAAGTCAAAATACACGGGTGCCGGTAAACGTTTTTTGATAAAGTAATTTTCTTTAACCAAATGTACGACTCCGTTAGAGGTCGTTTCATCACTCGATGCTCTATCAATTTCAAAACCTTTTTCAAGAACTCCATTAAAGGTTTCCTCGTTAATTAAAAGCGTATCTGCAGCCAGTTTTATACTAATAACCTCTAAAGGCGCTTTAGTCAGTAAGGCTGGAGTAACCGCTAAATCGGCTAAATAATTTAAACCTGGTGACACTCTATAAGCCATAAACAAGTTTAAGCTGTCTTCTGGATTCATAGGGTCGTCTAAATGGCTATAACGTGCTTTTAAATCGTCTAAATTAGAAAAACCTGCTTCTTCAAAAACCGCATTGGTTTGCGCTATAACACTTAAATAAGACGGTACACTATCTACATAAGTAATGGGGCGATCTAGCTCTTCGTACCAACCGGTGGCTTTCATGACCTCTGTAAACAGAGATAAAGAAGGGTCAGCTTCAATAGTCTCGGCTATAGTTTTAGTTGCAACTCTAAGCACCTTATCGATCTCATGTATTACACCATTTCCAACCTCAACATTGGAGGTGGTTATTTTTGCTGATTTATTTACCGTTATACTGGAACCATCGGCACTGTTTACTGCTCCGGTAATTAAAAACTGACCTTGCATACTTGGCGTTGCAATTTTACCATCAGTAAATGAGGTCGTCAAAACTTGTTGTTCAAGGATATGTAGCTTTGCTAATTCCTGTAGATCTTCAAGAGGTACAGCATCTAAAGTACTCACGCCTAAATCGCTCATATAAGCCTCTACCGCTCCATTGGTTGGCAGGAACAAAGTATAGGTTCCGTAGGTATTCATAAAAGATGCGTAATCGGTAATATCTAAAATCTCGAGAAACAGCGAATACCGATCGGTATTGGCTCTTAAAAACTCTGTGATATTCAAGGTCTCGTCGGTTGACTCTTTAAACTTTTCATCTGAACAGTTATATAAAACTGTAACCGTAAAAAGGGCCAAACACACAAACCGTAACACACTAGGTAATTTGAATATATTTTTCATGACACAATTTTTTTATTTATAAAACGGATTTTGCACAAGGGCTTTATTGGTATACAGCTCATACTCGTAAATAGGCAAATAATGGCTGTTAGGATCTTTAAGTTTTGCAACAATACTTTGTTGCTGGTTTGCTGGTGCCGTTTGAATAGCAATCCCTAAGATAATGTCTATATAAGTGTAATTATCTTTTCTGGCATTTCGTAATACATCAAACCATCGTTTGCCTTCGAAAGCCAGTTCTCGGGCTCTTTCGGCTAAAATATACATACGAACCCCGTTTTTATCGGCCCCGCTAACTTCTTCTTTAGTTAAGTCGATTGCTAATCGAGACTCTCGAATTTCTTCTATAATCTCTAAAGCTTCATCGCCGCGATCCAATTCATTAAGGGCTTCAGCTTTCATTAGCAATACATCCGCATAGCGGTATACAAACCAATGCGTGTCTGAGTCTTCATTAGCTTTACGCTGATCTTCATTCAGACCTGTAAACTTATAAATTTCATTGGTTCCCGGTATTAATGAGGCGCGCTCGCCACGAACATCTTTATTTTCCGGGTCTTCAAAATCCAATCCAAAAACATCTTCCAGAACACCTGCATCAGCTAAATACTGTGGACGTTGTAAAAAGATAGAGTAAAAAGGTCCTCTATTTTCCGGTGTATATTGAAATTCAAAAATACTTTCGCTAGAGTTCCCTCTAGCAAATACAGTGGTAAACCATGATGCACTACCTGGAACTAGTTCATAACCTGCTGGTGAATTAATAACGGCATCGGCAGCTATTAAGGCATTGGTATAATCTTCCTGCCATAAGTACACGTCGGCCAACATCGCATTGATCGCGTCTTTGGTGATACGCCCTTTGTTAGACGGGATATCTCCATAATCTTCTACTGCAGTATTTAAAGCCGTTGTTAAATCGGTAACCACCTGATTGAAAATCACCTCCTGAGATGATGTTGGAATTTGAAAATTATCATCATCCGATAAGGTGGCTTCTAATTTTAAAGGCACATCCCTAAAGGTTCTGGCCAGTGTAAAATACAGGTATGCTCTTATCGCCAAGGCTTCAGATAAATATTGGTCTAACTGCTCTTGGGTAAAGGTTGGATCTAAAGCCAGTACATTGGGCGCTAAATCAATTACCGTATTACAATAGTTGATTACCGTATAAAACGTTCCCCAAGAGGCTACGGTATTAGAAGGCAAAATATTAGAGGTTATTATATCTATTTGGTCGTTACTAGAGCCAATGCCAGCGCCTACCATGCCTCCTCTAAGTTCGCCATACATAAAACTGTATTCTGCTATGGTTGTTCCTGACCCCGGTGTGTTTAATAATCCGGAATAGATACCTATAACAGCGGCCTGTACATCTTCTTTCGTTTTCCAGAATTCTTCACGAACCGTTCCGTTTTCTGGCTGTAAATCTAGATAACTGTCGCAAGACTGTAACAGCATTACAACAATTAACACTAGGTTGTATATTATTTTATTTCGCATGTTGAATTAGTTTTTAAAATCTGGTTCTTAATCCTAAAGTGAAACGTCTCGTTGGTGGTGTACGTGAATTATCGATAGCTATTCCAAAGGGATCGCCTCCACGCATATTAACCTCTGGGTCTTGACCACGATATTTGGTAAAAGTATAAATGTTATCGGCCGTGAAATACAGATTTAAATCGTCTAGTTTTAAACTCTTTAAAAAGTTCTTACCAAAATTATAGCTAAAGGTGGCCGATCTAAATCTTAAGAAAGAGGCATCCTCTACATAACGGCTGGACCCTAACCAGTTGTATCCTCCTCTGTAAATAGCGCGAGGCATATCGGTAACATCTCCTGGGTTTCTCCATCTCGATAATACCGCTGTACTTTGATTATCGAAACCGTACATATTCGTGGTAATCATATCTGTACCGTTAATAATATCATAGTCTAAACGATATGTAAAGAATAACTGCAATTTAAATTGCTTGTTATAAGAAAATGAAGGACCAAAACCTCCGGTGAATTTAGGGTTACTGTTTCCTAAGTACACGATATCTCTACTGTCTATATTACCATCTTTATTAATATCCTCGTAAATGGCATCTCCAGGTTGGAATGTATAATCTATGTTAGGATAATTAAATCGCATATAAACTTCTTGACCATTAGGACCTACAATAACATTTCCGTTGGCATCAACAGCTTTGGTAGATTCTAAATCTGAATAAACGCCTTTAAACTTATAGCCGTAAAACGATCCGAATGGGTTATCTACCTGTAAGAAACGTTTGTACTCTCCGTTACGGTCTATGTTTCCGCTTTCGTTTGGATAAAACTCTGAAATTTCACGAATTATGTTTTCGTTTCTTGAAATATTGAAGTTGAAATCTATCATCCACTTATCATTTTTAAACGGGGTCGTATATAAACCTATTTCCCAACCTTGGTTATCTAATACTCCCACGTTTTGGTCTGATAAACGCGGGTAACCTGAAATGGTTGTGATGTCGATATTTTCAAACAAAAGATCTTTGGTTCTGTTTTGATAAAGGTCAATGTCCATCATCACGCGTTTATCAAACAGTTGAATATTGAACCCTAAGTTTTTACCGGTTAAGGTTTCCCAACGTAAGTTGTTTAATTGTATGTTGGCTGGATACACACCATTTGATCCTAAATATTCCGTAGGATAATTGCTGTAATAATTAAAGTAACGGTAATCATAACGTGGCGCACGACCCGATTGCCCTAAACTGGCACGTACACTAAAGTCGTCTACCCAATTTAAGTGCTCCATAAATTTCTCTCCAGATACTCTCCAACGTGTCGAGATAGAAGGAAATAAGGCATAACGGTTATCCGGTCCAAACTTAGAATTACCGTCGGCACGAAGACCAACATTAATTAGATACCTATCGTCGTACCCATATTGTGCATTAATTAAAGCACCCACATTTCTAGACTGGCTATTATTAGTATATAATTGTAAATCTGAATTTTGTGTTCTAGATGGCACCGATGGGTCTGTTAACAATGACGAAGCCGTGTTAGAAGTTAACGCCTGGTGCGATTCGTATCGGAAGTCGTTAGATTGAAGCGATAAAATAGACTGTAAGCTATGTTTTTCACCTAAATGTGGTGTATAAATAAAATTCGTTTTTGTGGTGATACTGGTGGCATCAACATCGGCATCAGACGCACGATTCACCACGGTTTCGGTAAATGGTCTACCTGTTGCATTTTGCGGTAAAAACGATTTAGCTTTTGTACTATTAAAATCATACTGAATATCAAAAGTAGAAATTAAGCGATCGGGTACTAAATCTACTTTTAAATTAAAGTGCGGTACAATACGTTCTCCGACTTGGTTATTGGTCGCAAACTCAGCCATAGCCACCGGATTATAGGTTCCAGAATATTGTCCTTGTATATTTTGTGCCGGAGAAAAATAGTTAGGTGTAATATCTCCTAAATCGTCGTACTCATAAATACTCATGTTTGGCATTTTTACATAAGCAACACTACGAAGTCGGTCTCTATCACGACTCTCACCAAAAGAATTTACATAATTTCTGTCCGTACTAGAGTGCGTATACGAGATATCTGCTTTAAACCGAATACGATCGGACACGACGTAATCTAAATTCAAACGTCCGTTAAGACGCTCATAAGCCGTCCCTTTGGTAACCCCTTTAGAGTTGTAGTACCCTACAGAAGAATAGTAACGAGCGCGTTCACCTCCACCCTGAAGTGAGATATTGTGTTCTCCGGTTAATCCGGTCTGTGTAATGGCATCAACCCAATCGGTATTGTTTCCGTAGTTTTTATAATAATACACTTCCTGTGGATCGTATTGGAATTCCTTAACTGTTAAGGTATTAAGTGGAGTACCGGTACGATTCATATAGGCTTCTGGAATTAATTGCGAATACTGATCACCACTTAACATAGGAATCGTATTTGGCATCTTTTGAACGGTACCTGTAAACGAGTAGCCTATTTTAGGCGCACCTACCGCACCACGTTTGGTGTTAATAATTAAAACCCCACTCGCTGCGCGAGCCCCCCACATGGCGGTTGCGGCTGCATCTTTTAAAATGGTAATACTCTCAATATCGGCTGGTGCCACATTTAAAAGTGCGGCATAGCCTTGCTGATCAGCGGTACCAAAGTTAAAATCTTCTGGAATAGAGGTTTCATAAGGCATTCCGTCTACAACTATTAAAGGATCAGACGACCCTGTGATAGACGATGTACCACGTATACGAATTTGCATTCCTGCTCCCGGATCTCCTGAATTTGCTGTAATATCAACCCCAGGTACACGCCCTTGAAGCGCTTCATCAATCGATGCGGCCTGCGTATTTTGTAAATCGCTGGCTTTAACGGTTACCACACTGGTAGTTAAGTTACGGTTGGCAATGTTCAAAAGTCCGTCATCAGAGCCTTTTGACCCCGTAATTACTATTTCATCTAAACCTTCAATCTTTTCTACCATCTCTACAGCAAAATTTCTTTTACTGCCTATTTCAAATACTTGTGTAGCATATCCTATGGTTGAGATGACTAATTTATTGTTGGTACTCTTTATACGAATGGCGAAGTTCCCGTCAAAATCGGTAACAACCCCCGTTATGGTTCTGTTTTCGGCATCCTGTTCTATTATGGTTGCCCCCAAAATTGGTTCTTTTGTCCCTGCATCGATAACTTGACCTCTTACCACTTGTTCTGAAGATTGCGCAGACAATTGGAATGATGTAAAGAAAATCAATACAAAAGAAAAACTATAAAGTAAGTTGGTTATGTTATATTTCATTTTATTCCGTGTATAAAAGATAATTATCTACTAAGTGAATCAGTGTACGATCGGCTAAATGATTACTTTCTAAAGGAATGTAGTTAGCGATTCTGTTACCTGCATCAACAAAGTTTAGATCACCAGGACCGGAAACGATATTCACATAGGTTTTCTCGCCAAACTCTGTTTTAAGTAGTGTTTCTGTTAATCCGTTAATTAGTCCATCATCGGAGGCCGTACGTGTAGCTATAAAATGGTACTTAACAAAATTTGATATACCTTCTCTCGCTATATCGTTAGCCGGAACAAAGTTGGGTTCTCCGGTTACAGCATCTCCTGGCAATACACCATCCATTACAGCTTGTCTTATGGCATCATTACTAGGAATAACAAAAGTATACGGCGTTCCTAATTCGATACCATCGATGGCACCTGAAGCCTCATCGTAAAGTCCTGAACTCTTTAAAAATTCATAGAAATATGCGTACTGCGAGCCTGTTTCGGCTGCTAAAGCTGCCAAATCTACACCCTGAAACTCTTCACTAAACTCCAATATATTATCGATATAATAAGTACGGCCATTTCTTTGATCTTCATATCCTAAAATATTCACACGATTATCAAGTACTTCGTTACCTGCAGCAAATACCTGATTATTGTCCCATTTGATGTATTCTCCCGGTAAATCGAAATCTCCAGATCTGATAATTCCTGATCCCGAAAGGTCATTCAATTCCATATTAGGTGTTGGCACGATACCATTGTATAGTACTCTGGCTATTCTGGCTCTGGCTAAACTACCACGAACTTCATTGCCTGTTTCTGGCGATACGTAAACCCACTCTGATCGATTGATATCATAATCAAATCCTAAGTTCATTAGTATCTCATCAGAAGGTAGAAATAAGGTATAGTTACTATAAATATTACTAGCTATTTCGCGGTATCCGGAACCATCATTAAACAAACGGGTTGCTAATGTAAACGCAGGATCTAAATACGCCGAGGTATAAACACTGTAGAATAAATTTGACTCTTGAATTTTATTTGTACCGTAAAAGAACCCGTTACTTAAAAGCTCGGCTTCTATAACATCGGTATCCATATCAATACGGATATCTTCATCTAAAGCATTACTATAACCAGCAACTTTTGAAGGCCAAACGGCAGCTTGTACCATATGTGCATTAAAGAAATCTTCAAAGACATATTTAGGAAGTTTATCTAAAGCCGAATAGTTTTTCAATAAAACCTCATCCACAAATACTTGCAAGGCTGTATTTTCAGGAACGATTAAGGTATAAGCATCACTTTGTCCGTCGTTATCTGTAGCCTTTAAGAAATTTTCGTTGTTTGGTGAGAATGATAATGCTGGATCGTAAACTTTAACATAAACTTCATCAGACTTACGTGTGTAGTTCTGATAGGTTGTTGTCGCTTCCTGATCGAAAACATAGTTTACCAAATTGTCTTCAAGTAATTGATAAAACAAACTGTAATTTGGGCTTTCTTCTAATTTTTGATCCAAATTTAGCGGTGGTAACGACACTTTGTTTACCTCGTGAATAATGCCGTTTTCCGCAACGATATCAGCCTGAACGACTTCTGAACTTAATACATTAAATCCTGTATACGTAGAATTTGGAAAAAAGAAATTATAATCATAACTACCTAAGGTAGCAGCGTTCATATATTCTTCGGCAAAGTAAGTAATGTACTTATTATTATTGTCTCCAGAAATATAAGGATCGCCACCCTCTACATTATTGCGGTTAGACCCGACAACAACCATAGGTGTACCATCTACAACTTTATTTTGAAAGCCATCGTAATAGGCCGTTCTACGTCTAAAAGCCATATCTTCTTCCCAACCTATATTAGATTGGTAATCGGAAAGTCTTTCGGTACGAAAAGCATTATAAATTAGAGCATATTTAACAATTTTTGATGCGGTTAACGAGTCTATGCCCGAAACATCTGCGATACCCTGTTCCTGAAAATAATTTTCAAAAGCGGCATCGTTTGGTGCCATCATGGTCCAGTAGCCTGCTTTGCCAAGAATATCTTTATAACCCGCAACTTCAATAAGTTTGATTAGGTTTTGGAAATTCCCTGCAGCTTCAAGCTGCTGGTAGATAGGGGGCTCAAGATCATCTGGTCTTGCGTAATACTCATCTACTTCTTTTTTGCTACAATTAGCAAGAAAAAAGATAAGTGGTGAAAATAGCAAATAATAGCGTATTATTTTCTTCATTATGGTTTGACTTATTTAGGTTGTTAAAAAATAAAAAGTGGTTTCTATACCGAATTTTGGATAAAAGGGATGCCTTCTAGTAAATAGATAATTAGTTTTTGGTTAATAATTTAGTTTAGTTGTCAGTTTTCAGGATTATCGGTTACATAAACCTGAGTGGTTTAAATGTAGCAGCTACATTTATTATCCAAATTAAAAGTTAAAATTTTGTTAATCCATCCTGCACTATCCTGCTATAATCCATATTTTATAGCTTATTTTAGACATAAGGATATATTTTAGACAAGGATATATAGTTTCGTATTTCAATTGATTTAGAATATTTTTAGAATATTATATTTTACACTTCCTGTAAAATATAGTACTCGTAAAAAGGCTGCTACTCCCTAATTTTGAAGCAGTATATTTCCTCTTCTCCTTTTATCAATAAAATATTGTTTACTAATTTGCAAGCCCTAAACTCCAAGAGGTAATATTACAGTATAAATTACCATTCTGCGTAGCCACCTCTCCTATAGAAATCTCAGAACTTTCATCTAATACAAAATCTACAGTGTAAGTTCCAGCGGCACCAATTCTTTGGTATCCGATAACTTCGGGAGCAGTTTCTACATCGGCTACGTTAGGCAAGCCTCCATTTCCTTTGGTAATCACAAAATAAGCACCATCAGTGTTTGAATTGTGGTTAGTATTAAGCACCTCTACCGTTAATCTATAATTTGCTGGTTGTGCATCTATTACCTGATAGATCTTTCCATCAACAATATAAGGCGATCCCCAACCGGACTCTAAATTAAAGATATTCCCATTCTTTTGATCCCATCCACCAAGACCACCGTGGTTTTTAGCCGCATCGTTAGTAATCCATGGTTCTCCTAAAGTTCCCCAACGTCCACTTGTTTCAGATGCAACATATGGCACAGCTGCATTTTGTAATACTGGTAAAACAAAAGGCTTATGATTCGTATAGTCTGTATATAAGGTATCAAGACTTAATGGAGAATACATATAATATGAGCGGTGTTTTAAAGTAGAACCACTCATAAAATCGGAAATGTTTAGCAAATCCCTATTGGTACTAATAGTGACTTCTTTTTCTTCTCCTTCATTATTAGTATAAATTAATTCGGTTCCTAAAATTCCAGAGGTTTCATCTGTTAATGCAAAGCTTATACTTAAAGAACTTTCCTCTAAACTACTCGATAGAATTGTACGGTTCTTAATACTTTCAACATAGGTTGCTCCGTAAACTTCGGTTCCCGCTCTAATAATCTCTGAGCTTTTTCCTTGAGCATCTACCGCTTTAGCTTCAAACACATAAAGTTTTTCTTGTAAATTATCAATTTGAACAGAAATACTTCCGTCTGACACCGGAACAGTAACCGATTCTGCCTGATTATCCCAATGAATAATTACTTCTGAAATATTAGGATCGTCGATTACACCTTCGATTAAAACCATATTTAATCCCGGCCTTACAACAAAAGATTTCACTTCTCCTAAGGACTCGTCATATTTATTGACATCTGGGTATTCCTCTGAGCCGCATGATAAAACACCCAAAACAAGGGAAACAAAGAGCAGCCTTATTGCATAATTAATTTTGAATTTCATTTTTAGTTTAGTTATTTGGTTATAGTTGTTTAATATTCGTAAATGTATTATATCCAGTTATAGATACTATCCTGTAGTATCCTGTGTAGCTCATTCGATTATGCCACTATTTAGAACATGTTTGCTTTCTTTAGCTTAAGTGGTAATAAAAAGTTGATATGAATAACTATTGAAAAAGATAATATCACGATATAGATATTCTTAAACAAACATCAATTCGTATAGATATGTTTCAATATGTAGTATTTATTTAAATGGGTGTTCACCAATTTGTGCACCTTTTGGTTACTTCTCTTTGTTTTTTAAAAATAAAAAAACCTGTAAATCATGTGATTAACAGGTTTTTGTTGTTGATTGATATTCTATTGTGTCGGGGTGGCAGGATTCGAACCTGCGACCTCCTGCTCCCAAAGCAGGCGCGATAACCGGGCTACGCTACACCCCGAAGTTAGTTTTATTCTAACGGGATGCAAATATACTTTTTTATATAATATACTCATTAAATATTTTATTTAATTTTAAAAAATCTATTTTTAAACTTTTTTATATCAAATCAAGTTATATTAAGTTTTAATGACTAATAAATTAACCAAATTCAAATGATCAAACCCAGCTTATTCATTTTAAGGAAAACAGTTTTAATAACTGTTTTTTTTATTGGTATTTCTTTTACTTATGCACAACAGATTATAAAAGGTAGAATTATTGATAGCGAAAATGGTACACCTATTTCTAATACAACAATTATAAACACACAAAACAATATCACTGTAATTTCAAATAATTCAGGTGAATTTGAAGTACAGGAAACGGGAGTTTATCAATTTACCATAACAGGTTACCAAGAAAAAAACGAACACTTAAAGTTTGGTTACACCATTATTCAGCTCGAATTGAATCCTTCCAACTTAAACGAAGTTATAGTAAACACAAATCACATTCCCCAAAAACTACAAAGAGCAAACACAACCATTGATATTATCTCTTCTAAAGACATCGAACGTGGAAATACGGTTAATGTCGTTGACATTTTAAATAGAGTACCCAGTGTGTTTATGCAATCGGGCGCATTAAACACAAACAAAATCTCCATTAGAGGTATTGGCTCAAGAAATCTCTACGGAACTTCTAAAATAAGGGCTTATTTTCAAGACATTCCGTTAACTTCCGGAAATGGGGAAACGACTATTGAAGATTTTGAACTTAGTTCTATTTCACGTTTTGAAATCATAAAAGGAGCTGGTTCTAGTATCTATGGTGCAGGACTTGGCGGCACCATTCATTTAATTCCCAAAAGTGCTTATCTAAACCAAACTACGGTACAAAGTGATATATCATTTGGATCTTTCGGACTCATGAAAGGTGTTTTAAACGTAAACCACGGAACTGAAAGACATAGTTTTCGTGCCATTCACAGTAATACGCATAGCGACGGATATAGAGACAATAACAACTACGACCGACAAACGTTTACCATAAATACCAATCATTTTTTAAGCAACAATGATGATATGACATTTTTGGCTAGCTATGTAGACTTAAAAGGATTTATACCTAGTTCCATAAACGAAAATGCTTTTAAAAACAATCCGAAATCGGCTGCCTTTACTTGGGCACAATCTAAAGGACATGAAGATTCACAACGTGGTATTCTTGGACTATCATGGAACCATCAATATAATAGCAACACAAAACAAGTCACCAGTATTTTTACATCATTCAAAGAAGCCTACGAACCAAGACCATTTGATATTCTTACCGAAAACACTTCTGCAATCGGCATTCGAAGTCGTATTTTAGGCACAATAAAGAAATTGAATTGGACACTTGGTAGTGAGTTATTTAAAGACTCCTATAAATCGAGAAATTACGAAAACCTATATCAAGATTATCCCGCAGGCACAGGTAGTGTTAAAGGTGATAAATTCTCAGATTTTAAAGAAAAACGAACCTATTATAACCTCTTTTTCGAGACCAATTATATCGCTTCAGAAAAAACGACCCTTTCTATTGGATTGAATTTCAACAAAACATCTTATGATATATTAGACCGATTTGTTACAGATGAAAACCCAAATCAATCGGGTACTTACAACTTTAAAGGCATGCTATCCCCTAAATTTGGTATTTCACATGTATTTAATGATAACATCAGTGTTTACTCCAATGTGAGTCATGGTTTTTCGCCACCTTCAACTGCCGAAACCCTATTGCCCGATGGTTTAATCAATCCCCATATCAAACCAGAAACCGGCTGGAATTTTGAAGTGGGCACGCGCTCTTCTTTCATCAACAATCGTTTACAACTTAACTTAGCATTGTACAGATTGGATGTTAAAAACCTTTTAGTATCTAGAAGAACGGGCGATGATCAATTTATAGGCGTAAATGCTGGAAGAACCTTGCACAATGGTTTGGAAATGGTTTTAAAATATCAATGGATATCATCGGAAATCATCTCATTGAACCATTATGTTTCGTACACACTTAACGATTTTAAGTTTAAAGAATTTATTGATGATGGAAACAATTTCTCAAATAACAAACTAACAGGCGTCCCTTCAAACATATTAAATACGGGTATAGACTTTGACACAAAATTAGGGCTGTATACAACCGTTAACTACCAATTTGTTGGACGGATTCCTATGACAGATAGTAATTCGCTTTTCACAGACAGCTACAGTTTAACACATATCAAATTAGGTTACAAACATCCTATTAATAAAAACCTTAAATTAAATGCTTATTTTGGTTTAGATAATGTTTTTGATAAACGCTACGCATCACAAATACTAATTAATGCCACTGGTTTTGGCGGTGCAACACCAAGATATTATTACCCAGGCAATCCTGTTAATTTTTACACAGGAATAAACGTAAGTTATCTATTTTAACTAAATTTATAACAAAAAAAAACATGAAACAACAACTTATTGTATTCGTCATAATTTTAATCTCCTTAAATGCTTGTGCACAACAATCCGAATCTGCAGTAAAAGCCCAAAATCCTGAAAACGTAAATTATACAACAGAATTAGTTGTTTCAGATATAAACATTCCTTGGGGCATGGCATTTTTGCCTGATGGCAGTATGCTAATAACAGAAAAAGCAGGCGAACTTATCCATTTTAAAAATGGCACAAAAACCTTAGTTGAAGGCGTTCCCGAAATATATGTGCGTGGTCAAGGCGGTTTTATGGACGTAAAATTACATCCAAATTACGAAACTAATGGCTGGATTTATTTCTCTTATGCTTCCGCGGAAGGAGAAGGCGATGGTGGTAACACAGCCATCATGCGCGCCAAACTAAAAGATAACACCTTAGTTGAGAAAGAAGTCCTGTATAAGGCATCGCCTAACTCTAAAAAAGGACAACATTTTGGCTCCCGTATAGAATTTGATAACGACGGCTATTTATATTTTTCTATTGGCGAACGCGGCGAACGCGATATAAACCCACAAGACATTACCCGCGATTGTGGTAAAATTTACAGACTTCATGACGATGGACGCATTCCTAAAGACAACCCTTTCGTTAATTCAGAAAATGCAAAACCAGCTATTTATAGTTACGGACACAGAAATCCGCAAGGCTTAATTAAAAATCCGGAAACAGGAGACCTTTGGGAGCATGAACACGGACCACAAGGCGGTGATGAAATCAACATTATCCGAAAAGGAAAGAACTACGGGTGGCCAGTTATATCGTATGGCATTAACTATAACGGAACACCTTTTACAGATATTACTGAAAAAGAAGGCATGGAACAACCTCTTTTTTATTGGACACCCTCCATTGCTCCTAGTGGCATGGCATTTGTTACGTCAAATAAATATCCAGATTGGAAAGGAAGCATTCTAGTTGGTTCGCTTAAATTTGGATATTTGGAACGTCTTGTTTTAAACAAAGAAAAAGTTGTGAAACGCGAAAAATTGTTAGATAAAATTGGTCGTGTTAGAGACGTTATTCAAGCGCCAGATGGCTATATTTACGTGGCAGTAGAAGGCAAAGGCATCGTTAAAATAGTTCCTAAAAATTAAAAACAAATAGTATGAAATCGCCATGATTCGGAAACCCAAGTACCAATGAAAAACAAAGCGATTGCTTCGCCAGTTAGCTATCGCTCGTGTCCATATAATTTTTAAAAAACAATAAATATTTATATATGAAATTATTCCTGTTAAGTTTATTCGCTACACTTTCAGTTATTTTTACAAGCAATTCGCAAACCAACACTTTAAAAGCAAGCATGGAACGCGGTGAAGAAATCTACACCGATTTTTGTGTATCCTGCCATTTACCTAATGGGAAAGGTGTTGAAAGAGTCTATCCGCCACTTGCCAATTCAGATTACCTGCTTAAAAACAGGGAAGCTAGCATTAAAGGCATTAAATTTGGAATGAATGGTGAAATTGTTGTTAATGGAAAGAAGTACAACAATGTTATGACGCCTTTAGGCTTAAGTGATGATGAAATTGCCGATGTTATGAATTACATCAGCAATAGTTGGGGCAATAAAAACGACAACATAGTAACCAAAGCAGAGGTTTCAAAAATCAAAAAATAAAATAAGACACAGTAATTGATTTACATTTAACTAACTTTGTAAGACCTAATTAATCAAACTATTCATGCTTATTATAGGAATTGCTGGCGGAACGGGTTGTGGCAAAACAACTGTTGTAAATCAAATACTTAACGAACTTCCTGAAGGCGAGGTTGGTGTTATCTCACAAGATTCTTATTATAAAGACACCACGTATTTAAGTTACGAAGAGCGCATCAAAATAAATTTCGACCATCCCCGATCTATAGATTTTGAGCTTTTGGAAAACCATCTTAAAGATTTAAAAAACAACATTCCAATACACCAACCCGTGTATTCTTTCGTTAAACATAATAGAACAGGCGATACTATTTTAACGCACCCAAGAAAAGTAATGATTGTTGAAGGCATATTAATTTTAACACATCCAACGTTACGGGATATGTTCGATATTAAAATATTTGTGCATGCCGATAGTGACGAACGCTTAATACGCCGATTAAAACGTGATATTTCTGAACGTGGAAGAGATTTAGACGAAGTGTTAACACGCTATCAAACCACATTAAAACCCATGCACGACCAGTTTATTGAACCTATGAAAGAGTACGCAGACATTATTATACCAAATAACAAATACAACACGGTAGCGGTTGATATTGTTCGCACCATTATTAATAACAAGCTATAAATATGACTTTTTTTAAGCATAAAATATTCAAACCGTTTAAAAACATATTCATACTCATTTTAGCAGTATTTATAGTTTGGATGCTTTTTTTCGACGCCAATTCGTGGTTAATCCATCATGAATTAAATACCGATATTGATGCTTTGGAAAGCGAAAAAGAATACTATAAAAAAGAAATTGAAAAAGATAATAAAGCTATCAAAACACTAAGCACCAAAGAAGGTTTAGAAAAATTTGCTCGTGAAGAATATTATATGAAACGTGATAATGAGGAAATTTACATCATTGAATATGAAGATAGCCTAAAAACTAAAGAAAATGATTGATGGTTTGTTTGATGAATTCGATTCGGTTTCAGCTAAACAGTGGAAACAAAAAATCCAGTTCGATTTAAACGGTGCTGATTATAACGAAACGCTTATTTGGAAAAGTAACGAAGATATTTCGGTAAAACCATTTTACAATTTAGAAGATTTAAAAGCCATCCCAGAAGTTCCCAACACCAAAGCAACACCATGGCAAATTTGCCAAACTATTTTTGTTGCTAATGTTGAAAAATCGAACCAAAAAGCCATTAAAGCCATTCAACGAGGCGCAGAAAGCATCAAATTTATCATACCCAATCAAGATATTTCAATTAAAGATTTATTGGAAAACCTTGATGGCATTCCTGTTTTTTTAGAATTCCAATTTCTTTCTGAAACATATATCAAGAAGCTAAACGCATGGCAACTTGAGCACAATCAAAAGGCTTCTTTTAAAAACGACATCCAAATTCAAACAGACATCATAGGAAATCTTGCCAGAACAGGCAATTGGTTTCACACTATAAACAGCGATTTCACTGAATTTAAATCAATAATCAAGCAAACCAAGTCTTTTAAAATCGATGCTACCTTATACCAAAATGCTGGCGCCAACATGGTACAGCAATTGGCTTACGCACTTGCACATGCCAATGAATACTTAAATGCCATTGATAGTGATTTTAACACAGAAACCAAACAAACTTTTCAAATCACCTTTGAAGTTTCGATAGGTTCAAACTACTTTTTTGAAATCGCCAAATTGCGTGCCTTAAGAGTGCTTTGGAATACACTAGCCTCAGAATACGACATAAACAGCCATTGCCACATCACGGCAACACCTACAAAACGAAACAAAACCATATACGATTACAATACCAATTTATTACGGAGCACTACCGAATGTATGAGTGCCATACTTGGTGGTGCCAATACTATTTGCAATTTGCCTTATGATGCCATATATAAAAAAGCCAATACGTTTAGCGAACGAATGGCTCGTAACCAGCTTTTAATTTTAAAGCACGAAAGCTATTTTGATAAGGTAAACAATCCATCTGATGGGGCTTATTACATAGAATCTTTGACCAGCCAACTTGCAGAAAAAGCCTTAACTCTATTTAAGGACATCGAAGCTAATGGTGGTTTTTTAAAACAATTAAAAGAAGGTACCATTCAACGAAAAATAAAAGAAAGTGCCACCAAAGAACAGCAACAGTTTGATACTGGTGAAACTATTTTATTAGGTACAAACAAACACCCAAATCCTAATGACGTCATGAAAAACGAGTTAGAACTTTATCCGTTTGTAAAAACACATCAAAGAAAAACCCTTATAGAACCTATTATTGAAAAACGATTAGCCGAAACATTAGAACAAAAACGATTAAAGAATGAATAGAAACAGCTTCATATTATTTTTAGTTTTTAGTTTTTTATCTCTGTGCAATACATCCTGTTTAAGCATAGCCAAAGACGTTAAAAGCTGGATAGAAGTTAGCGATATTGAAGACGTTCGAGGTAAATATCATTTTTTAACCGAAGACCAAATAAAAATTTATTTACCAGACACTTTTAAAAAATATTCAAGAGCTGGATACGAAAAGCTTTTAGACTCTTTAGCGAGTAAAAAAAATTACGAACTGGAAATAAAACGCCTGGAGTTTTTACGCAATATGGAAGGCAATTTTCATATCTTTTTTGATGAAGAAACCCGTTCCACCTACACCATTAACACCATGCCGTATATGCCAATGCACAAAGGTGACGCGCAGTATATTTTAGGCATGATTTCCATGAATAACGATAAAATTTCAAGAACAACCGATTTAGAATTTACCAAAATCACCGCAAAATACAGTGCCAATGCCTGTACTCAAATTTTTAAGGCAATCCATAAAATCGAAAACAAAAAAAAACAACTCACAAGTTTCAATTCATCATACATCGTATCTGCAAATAGCAAAACTATTTACATACAATTATTAACAGGTTTTGATGTGAATTTCGACCCGTTTTTACAAAAAATGATATTATAATGTCTAGAAAAAATCTTCAGCATATTAATCTAAAGACCGAAATCGGGAAACCAAAATCAGAAGCTTCTGAAACTTTTGTTACAGCTGAAGGGATTGACATAAAATCAACTTATTCAAAACAAGACATTGAAAATTTAGAACACCTCAACTTTGCTGCTGGCATAACCCCAAACCTTCGCGGACCGTACAGTACCATGTATGTTCAAAAACCATGGACTATTAGGCAATACGCAGGGTTTTCAACTGCTGAAGATAGCAATGCTTTTTACAGACGCAACTTGGGAGCAGGACAAAAAGGACTTTCGGTAGCCTTCGATTTAGCAACACACAGGGGTTACGATAGCGATCATGAGCGTGTTACGGGCGATGTTGGAAAAGCAGGTGTAGCCATAGATTCGGTGGAAGACATGAAACGGCTTTTCGACCAAATTCCACTCGATAAAATGAGTGTCTCCATGACCATGAATGGCGCTGTTTTGCCCATTATGGCATTCTATATAGTGGCAGCACAAGAACAAGACGTTAAAACAGAACAACTTTCCGGCACCATTCAAAATGATATTTTAAAAGAGTTTATGGTGCGTAACACCTATATCTACCCACCTAAACCATCCATGAAAATCATATCGGATATTTTTGAATACACTAGTAAAAATATGCCAAAATTCAATAGCATCAGTATTTCGGGATATCATATGCAAGAAGCTGGTGCCACTTGCGATATTGAATTGGCATACACATTGGCTGATGGCTTAGAATATATAAGAAAAGGGTTAGACGCTGGCATGGATATAGACATGTTCGCCCCTCGCCTTTCGTTCTTTTGGGCCATTGGCATGAATCATTTTATGGAAATTTCCAAAATGCGGGCTGCACGCATGCTATGGGCAAAATTGGTAAAACAATTTCATCCTAAAAACGAAAAATCGTTAGTTTTAAGAACACATTGCCAAACCTCTGGTTGGAGTTTAACAGAACAAGACCCTTTTAATAATATAGCCAGAACCACTATTGAAGCCGCTGCAGCTGCTTTTGGCGGCACGCAAAGTTTACACACCAACGCTCTAGACGAAGCCATTGCGTTACCAACCGATTTTTCGGCACGAATTGCCAGAAACACACAACTTTTTTTACAAGAAGAGACTAAAATCACAAAAACGGTCGACCCCTGGGCGGGCAGTTTTTATGTTGAAAAATTAACCCATGATATTGCCCAAAAAGCATGGGCACTTATTGAAGAAGTTGAAGCACTTGGTGGTATGACCAAAGCTATTGAAGCAGGCATTCCCAAAATGCGTATTGAACAAGCAGCAACAAAAAAACAAGCACGTATTGACTCCAATCAAGATATCATTGTGGGCGTCAATAAGTTTAAACTTAGTAAAGAAGACCCCATAGTAACACTTGAAGTTGATAATGAAACGGTACGCAGACAACAAATTGAGCGTTTAAACACCATTAAAGCTGAAAGAAATTCTGAAAAGGTAAACATAGCCTTATCAAAATTAACAGAAGCGGCTAAATTTTATGTAAATTTGAATAATAAATCTGGGCAAGATTTTA
The DNA here is from genome assembly GCF_003425985.1 of Mariniflexile sp. TRM1-10. Lineage (NCBI taxonomy): Bacteria > Pseudomonadati > Bacteroidota > Flavobacteriia > Flavobacteriales > Flavobacteriaceae > Mariniflexile > Mariniflexile rhizosphaerae. The sequence continues at coordinate 2,742,164 of NZ_CP022985.1, read as the reverse complement.
CATCTAAACTAAAAGATTCCCAACGTCGTGAGAATGAGAATTTATTAGTTTTAGCTGTTGAAGCAGCTCGAGAACGTGCCACATTAGGAGAAATTAGTGACGCACTTGAAGTGGTATTTGGACGTTATAAAGCTGAAATAAAATCGTTTTCTGGTGTGTATAGCAAAGAAATAAAAAATGACGCCTCGTTTAAAAAGGCACAAGAATTAGCCGATATTTTCGCCAAACAAGAAGGGCGAAGACCCCGTATTATGATTGCTAAAATGGGACAAGACGGTCATGACCGTGGTGCTAAAATAGTTGCTACAGGTTATGCCGATGTCGGTTTTGATGTCGATATTGGTCCCCTTTTTCAAACACCACAAGAAGTCGCAAAACAAGCCATCGAAAATGATGTGCATATTCTAGGTATTTCATCGCAAGCAGCAGGACACAAAACACTTGTACCTCAAGTTATTGGGGAACTTAAAAAATATGGTCGCCATGATATTATGGTTATTGTTGGTGGTGTCATACCAAAACAAGACTACCCATTTTTACTAGATGCAGGTGCCACAGCCATATTTGGCCCAGGTACCAAAATTAGTGATGCAGCCATTGATATTTTAGAGATTTTAATAGAGGCTAAATAAAATGGGGCTGTATAAAAAGTCTAGTTCCATGTCATATTAAGCTTGTCGAAATATTTTAACTTACTGGTAATCAATATCGGTTTCGACAAGCTACCATTGACGTATTTGCTAAACCGCTGTTTTATAGCTAATTGACAAACCAAGTTCTCTTGCCATTTTCATAATGTTCTTTTGTTTATTAAACAAGATCTTCTCCTCATAATCTTTGATTCCCTTCTCTACATATGACAGTCCTTTAACAAATAGCTTCCAATAGAGCTCTGCCAGTTTTCTTGCCATTGCCTTTATTGCCGGTGATGCCCCTTTCTTTGCCCTTATCTTTCTGCCAAAAGCACCCAATGCAATTTTCTTGCTGTTGAGCAGGCTCGTGGCCGCTTGCTTAAATATCAGGCCGGCCTTTGGTTGTCCTTTAGCCTTATAGTTTTTTTTCATCTTGCCCGAATGGTGCTGTTTTGGCGCCAGTCCCAACCAGGAAGTAAAATGCTTTTCTGTTTTCCATTTATGTAAATCAGTCCCTATTTCCGATAGGAGCTGCATCCAATTATAATCTGTTATACCGGGTAGGACCGTAGCATCTTTGCCTTCAAATATTTGCAATAGATAACGGTCCATTCCTTCTATATTTGGTTTGTGGTGCCTCACGTTTTTTCGTGGAGTTGCCTTATTTGATACTTTAGGCCGGTTTGCCCCCATCTTTTTAAGGACTTCTTCCATTTTCAGATCACAACCGGCAATTTGTTGTTGATAAAAATCATAGCACACCACTGCTTGGCCCAAAGCAAATAGCCCTGCTTCATTGTAGTGCCCTTTCAAGGATTTAAGGATCAGTTCCTTTTTTGTTTTCAACACACTCCCATGGCATAGCTTTACCAAAACCCCGGGATCCCTTTCGCCCTTTAAGATCGCCCTGATTATTTTCAATCCACTTACCCCGTGAACTTGGTCCAGAACTTCTTTTAGCCGAACGTTCATCAGGGTCAGTGCTTTTTGCATATGGTTAATATGCATAGCAGCACTACGGATGTGATCTTCGCGCAGGCGTTGATAGCTCCTTAGTTCATGTACCAGTTCATCTGCAACAAAACAACGGTTCAACAAACCATAGCTGTGCAATTGCTGTATCCATTGACAGTCCTTTACATCGGTCTTTCTGCCTGGAACTTGTTTTGTGCTCCTGCCATCCACCAACCATACATCGATGCCTCTTGCCTTCAATATATCATAGAGGATGACCCAATACACTCCCGTGGCTTCCATGGCCACTGAGGTTACATTGTTTTCCTCTAAGTAAGATACCGCCTGTTCCAGATCTGATGTGAAGGTATCAAAACTGCGAACCTCCTTATCTTCAAGACCTATGAAGATTTTTTTGGCTCCGATATCGATCCCTCCTGCGTTTTTCCTGATTTTTTTCATCCTACATTATTTTTTAAAATCACACCCAGAAAATTTTTATGCTTGCTAGACTACCATTCGGGCATTATTATAAATAAGCACCATAATCGCTACCCCTATTTTCTGAAAACCATACTCAACCACAGGTATATAAACACTACGCTGTGCCTCGGAAATATTGTGACTTTTTGTTAAACTTGCACAAAATACGTCATCGCATTCGCTAGTTAAAAACTTTAACAAAAGTCTCAACCTGACAAACTAAATTTAAAGGACTTTTTATACAGCCTCATTAAACCCACATTATGCCATGGAATGAAAAAAGTTAATCTACCTTTTCGTCTTTGTTTTTAATTTCATGCTCAACAAAATCACCTGCGCTAACAACAGTCCATTTGTCAAAAGTTTTAAAGTGTTTTTTAATTACTTTATTAACATCTGCAACGGTTAATGCTGTTATTTTATCTTCAATTTCTTTGTGAAACATCATATCCCTATCATAATACAAGTTATTATTAATCAATCCGGAAAGTTCATTATCTTTTGCTCTAGAGACATTCTCACCTTGCACCCAACTGGTAATGGCAACTTTTAATTCTTCTTCGGTAATTCCATCTTTTATAAAACGTTCTATTTCTTCTTTGAAGCCCGTTTGTACTTTTGCTGCATTTTCTGGTGCATAAATAGCATAGACCAGCATCGATGAATTTTTGTCATTTTTATCTGCATCAACACGAACTTGTCCACCAGCCCCATAACTAACACCATCTTGTTGACGTAATCGTGTGGTTATTCTGGAACTTAAAACACCGCCACCAAAAATTTCACCTGCTATTTGTAAAGCAGCATAATCTTCATCAACCTGGCTACTTTCAAACGGCAAAACACCTATACTTATGGCATTTTTCTTATCTGGTGTTTTTATATGCTCATTAGCTACCTTGTTAGGTGCAAATTTATCGGCTATAGGTGTATATGGTTTGTTCGACTTAAAATCAGCAAATTCGGTTTCAAAATAATTTTTCAATGTCTGCTCGTCGATATTCCCTATGGCAATTAAAGTAGCGCTATCTGAAAGGCCATAAAACGTTTTATAGTAATCTTGAATGGACTGAACTGTAACAGCATTAATATCTTGGATATCTTCCTCTATGGTTGTAGCATAAAGCGGATGTCCTTTTTTATACTTTTGATTTAATAACGACAACCTTTTGCTGGCCAAAAACTGAGGCTCCGTTTTATTTTGTTCAATGCCTGCCAATTCTTGTGTTTTAAGCTTATCGAGTTCATCTGCATCAAATTTTGGGTGCTTTAGCATATCGGTCATTAAAGCTAATGCTTCCATAAGATGCTCTTCAGTTGTATTTATGTTTGCTGTTACACGGCCATTGGAACCATTAAAGTAGATAGATGATTTTATAGCACTTAATTTGTCTTCAATGTCCTGTCTTGAATTGTTCTGGGTGCCTTTATTAAGCATTCTAGCCGTATAGCTTGCCACCTTACCTTTGTTCATAAAATCGTTTACATTTCCATTTCTAAAAGTAAAGGATAGTGTTACCGTTTTACCACGATTATCTTTTTTAATAAAACCATACTCTATAGGTGTTTTTTGCAGGGTCCCAGAATTTAATCTGCTTTGAATATTATCATAAGACACATCAAAAGCTTCACCTGCTCCGTAGCCTTCTTTTCCTTTATAGCTAGAAACCAATGCTTCAATACCTTCAGTATGTTCAATTTCTATTCTAATTGGTTGTTTGCTTGGTATAAAATTTCCAACGGTTCTATTGGTATTAATTAAGTAACGTTGGATGGCTGTGTTAACCTTATCAGCAGTCATACTTTCAACTCTATCGCGATGAATAAAGGACAACCTCCAATCACCTGCACCAATAAATTCACTCATATAAGTACCCAAATACGCCGAATTCCTGCTTATTTGATCATATTGCTTCAATAAATTGGCTTTAGCCCTATTTACTTCTTCTTCGGTTACCGGTTCATCTTTAAAAGCATCTAGTGTAGAAAGCAATGTAGATTCAGCTTCAGTTATTAATTTATCTGATGGCACATCTACATTAATATACAAAAACGAAGGTTCTTTTGTAAATGGTGAGTAAGACCATACCGAAGAAGCTTTCTTTCCATCAACGAGTGCTTTATAAAGTCTTCCTGAAGGCTGGTCGGTTAAAATTTCTTCTGCAATTGCCATGGCTGCATAGTCTTCATGAGAACCAGCAGGTATATGATATAAAGTGGATACAATTTGCAAATCGCCTACTCGGCTAACTGCTACACGTTTTTCACCATCTTGCGCTGGCTCAATAGTTGGAATATCTCGAAGTGGTATGCTAGGGTTTTTAATCCCTGAAAACTTTTTATCAATTAGAGCTAAAGTTTTATCGGTTTCAAATTTCCCTGTCACCATCAATACAGCATTATCTGGTCGGTAATATTTTTTGTAAAATGCTTGTAGATTTTCAATAGGAACACGCTCAATATCAGAACGATTACCAATGGTAGAATTTCCATAATTATGCCACATGTAAGCTGCATCAATAACCTTTTGCATTAATACCCTTGATGGGGAGTTTTCACCGCTTTCAAATTCATTTCTAACTACTGAAAATTCCGATTCTAAATCTTTTTTTGCCACATATGAATTTAGCATCCTATCTGCCTCCAGATCTAAAGCCCAATCTAAATTTTCGTCATTTGCATTAAAAGTTTCAAAATAATTGGTTCGATCGTAATAAGTCGTTCCATTGGGTCTAGCCCCTCGAGCGGTTAACTCCTTAGGTACATCCGGATGGTTCGGTGTGCCTTTAAACAGCATGTGTTCCAATAAATGAGCCATGCCTTTTTCTCCATAACCTTCATGCCTAGACCCTACTAAATATGTAATGTTTACGGTGATGGTTTGAGATGAATTGTCTGGAAACAACAAGACTTTCAACCCATTATCAAGCATGTATTCGGTAATACCTTCAACACTGGCTGTTTTTTTAGTTTGGGCTTCTAATGTTAGTGATGTTACCACCAACATGATAGAAATCATTAAAAATTTCATGTTTTGATTGATTTTCTTCATAATTTTTAGCATTTCCGTAAAAATAATAATTAAAAACAAAAACTTATGTTAAATTTATTACAGATTTCCTCTGATTTTAATTCAACTTATCATTAATTAATTCTTAAAGACTGTCTAAGTTTTATCCTTTGGTTCTTTTATGTGCCTTTTTCCACCATACTTTAACTATTTTTCGGTTTGTAGCTATGTACCTCTCCCTCGCGGCAGCCTGGCTCCTTCGCTAAAAAGGTCTCCCAGACCTTTCTTTTACGCTCGGCCCTGTCTGACGATGAAATACACTATAAAATATTCCAAAAACAAAATTTAAACAGTCTCTTATAATTTGGGTTTTTATTACTCATAAATAATTGTATTTTTACCGTTCATAAAACCAAATCATTTAATGGGTAAAATCATTGCAATTGCAAATCAAAAAGGAGGCGTTGGAAAAACAACAACATCCATAAATTTAGCCGCTTCACTAGGCGTTCTGGAAAAAAGAGTATTACTTATTGATGCTGACCCTCAAGCAAATGCAACTTCCGGAATAGGACTTGATGTAGAATCTATAGAAATAGGCACCTACCAACTTTTAGAACATTCTAGTTCTGCAAGAGATGCCATTCTAAAAACAGAAACACCTAATTTAGATATTATCCCAGCGCATATCGACTTAGTGGCTATCGAAATAGAACTCGTTGATAAAGAGGCTAGAGAGTACATGCTAAAAAAAGCATTACAAGAAATTAAAGACGATTACGATTATATTTTAATTGATTGTGCGCCATCTTTAGGTTTATTAACCTTAAATGCTTTAACAGCCGCTGATGCTGTAATAATACCTATTCAGTGTGAATATTTTGCACTTGAAGGTTTAGGAAAGCTTTTAAACACCATTAAAAGTGTTCAAAAAATACACAACCCCGAATTGGATATCGAAGGCTTATTACTAACTATGTATGATTCACGTTTAAGACTGTCTAACCAAGTCGTAGAAGAGGTTCAAAAGCACTTTAACGATATGGTATTTCAAACCATCATACAACGCAATGTAAAATTAAGTGAAGCGCCAAGTTTTGGGGAAAGCATTATTAATTACGATGCCGCTAGTAAAGGCGCTACCAATTACTTAAGTTTAGCAAAAGAAATTATCAATAAAAACGCTTAATTATGGCTAAGGCAATAAAAAAACAAGCTTTAGGAAGAGGTTTATCGGCACTTTTAAAAGATCCAAGTAACGACATACAATCGGCACAAGATAAAAATGCGGATAAAGTTGTTGGTAATATTATTGAGTTAGATATTGCCTTTATAGAAGTCAATCCCTTTCAACCGCGTACCAATTTTAGCGAAGAATCGCTGCGTGAATTAGCATCATCTATAAAAGAATTAGGCATCATTCAGCCTATTACCGTTAGAAAACTAGGTTTTAACCAATACCAGTTGGTATCTGGTGAACGTCGTTTTAGAGCCTCAAAATTAATAGGTTTAGAAACCATTCCTGCATACATACGTATTGCAAACGATCAAGAATCGTTAGAAATGGCTTTGGTTGAAAACATTCAACGTCAAGATTTAGATCCTATTGAAATTGCTTTATCTTATCAACGTTTAATTGATGAAATCAACTTAACACAAGAACAAATGAGCGAGCGCGTTGGTAAAAAACGTTCTACCATTACCAACTACTTGCGTCTTTTAAAATTAGATCCTATTATTCAAACAGGGATGCGTGATGGGTTCATTTCTATGGGACATGGCCGTGCTTTAATTACGGTTGAAGACCCAAGCACCCAGTTAGATATTTACGAAAAAGTACTTTCAAACGAACTGTCGGTACGGGATACAGAAAATCTGGTTCGCAACTACAATACCACCCAAGAAGTAAAAGTAGCACCTAAAAAAGAAGAAAGCGAAGAAACCCCAAAACATATTAAAGAGGGAATTAAAGCCATTTCAGAATACTTTGGGCATAAAATAGACGTTAAAGTCTCTAAGAATGGAAAAGGAAAAATTACGATTCCGTTTCATTCTGAAGAAGATTTTAATCGTATTAAAAAATTAGTTGAAGGTGCCAAATAAACTCTTTATAGCTAGCGTATTCTCACTATTATTTTGCTGCTTTCTATCAGCACAAGAAAAAAACAACAAAAAAAAAGAGTTACCTGCAACTATTACTGTTGATTCTATTATAGAAATCAAAAAACCCTATAATCCGCTTTCTCCCGCAAAAGCTGCTTTTTATTCGGCAGTTTTGCCCGGTTTGGGGCAAGCCTACAACAAAAGATATTGGAAAATCCCCATCGTTTATGGTGGATTAGCCACAGGCATTTATTTTTACACAAACAACAATAAAGAATACCATCGCTACCGAGATGCCTACAAAAGCAGACTGGCAGGTTTTAAAACCGATGAGTTTTATTTTGATTCTCAAGGCAACCCATTAACGACACCTCGCGTTACAACCGATGGTTTAGAACGAGGCCAAAAGTTTTACCGAAAAAACAAAGAAATTTCACTTTTGGTAACATTGGGTATTTATGCCTTAAACATTATTGATGCCAATGTAGATGCACATTTAATGCAATATAATGTAGATGAAAACCTATCTTTGGCACCACATTTTAAAATCAATGAGATTGATGCAACAAGCAATCTTGGATTAACTTTAAATTTTAAATTTTAGCCCATAATGGGCATTTGACAAATTAAAACTATAAATAAATGAAAATAGCTTTACTTGGATATGGGAAAATGGGAAAAACCATTGAGCAAATTGCCATTAAACGCGGACATACCATTGTTTTAACCGTTGATAAAGATGATGAAGGTTACGATATAACAAAAGCCGATGTTGCTATAGATTTCAGTATTCCAACCGTGGCTTTTAATAACATTTCCAATTGTTTAAATAACGGTGTTCCTGTAATTTCCGGAACTACCGGTTGGTTGGATAATTATGATAATGCGGTCGCTTTATGTAAAGAAAAGAAAGGCGCTTTTATTTATGCTTCAAATTACAGCTTAGGGGTTAACATCTTTTTCGAGCTCAATAAAACACTGGCTAAAATGATGAGTACTCTAAAACAGTATAATGTGTCTATGGAAGAAATTCATCACACACAAAAATTGGATGCACCTAGCGGAACAGCTATTTCTTTGGCTAATGATATTATTGCTAACAATGCCAATTTTGATGCTTGGAAATTAGACGAAACTGCTGACAGAACCATTCCTATTATTGCCAAACGTATTGAAGATGTTCCGGGGACGCATACAGTAAATTACGAAAGTGACGTAGATACCATTACTATAGAGCACGTGGCACATACCAGACAAGGGTTTGCCTTAGGTGCTGTCATTGCTGCCGAATGGCTTGCAGGAAAAACAGGTGTTTTCACTATGAACGATGTGTTAAATATTGGTTAATAGATTCAAAAACACGTAACAACATAAGTAAGTTTAGCTACTAAAAAAAATAAAAAACTACGATTATGACATTGATGCAATGGTTTATTTTCATTTTAATTATTCAAGTAATACATGGTTTAGGAACTTGGAAATTATACATTAAAGCAGGAAGACACCCATGGGAAGCTTTCGTGCCTGTATATAATGCGGTTGTTTTAATGAAAATTATTAATCGTCCGTGGTGGTGGGTCATTCTTTTATTTTTACCTATAGTAAACCTTATTATGCTTGCCGTAGTTTGGGTAGAAACCGCTAGAAGTTTTGGAAAAAACAGCAATTTAGACACGTTTTTAGCAGTAATCACTTTAGGTTTTTACAATTATTATTTAAATTATGTTTCCGATGTTAAATACGTAGAAGACAGAAGCTTGCATCCTAAATCTGGTGCAGGCGATTGGGTAAGCTCTATTTTATTTGCCATAGTTGCTGCAACCATAGTGCACACCTATTTTATTCAACCGTTTACCATTCCTTCTTCATCTTTAGAAAAATCGTTATTAGTTGGCGACTTTCTTTTTGTAAGCAAGTTTCATTACGGTGCCAGAGTGCCCATGACAACGGTGGCCGCCCCTATGGTACATGATACCATTCCTCTATTAAATACGAAATCGTATTTGTTTGATGACCACAAAGGGAGCAATTCTTGGAAAAACAAATTACAATTACCATACCTTAGAATTCCAGGTTTTGAAGATATAGAACGAAATGATATTGTAGTTTTTAACCAACCGGCGGATACCTTGTTGGATATGAATGATTTTCATCCAGACAGAAACTATTATAAACCCATAGACAAAAAAACCAATTTAGTAAAACGCTGTGTTGGTGTTGCAGGCGATTCCTTAGAAATTCGCAACGGTTTTGTTTATATTAACGGAAAGAAGAATGAGCTGCCAGATAGAGCCCATTTACAGTTTAGTTATAAGGTTGATGTAAAACCTGGTCAAGGGTTTGATAATAACATATTGAGTTATCTTAAAACAAGATATGATATTACAGACGGCATCTACCGTGATAATAATGGTGATATTATTGTTCCTGCTGCAACAGATTTTGCTGCTGATCAATTTAAAAACCATCCTAGTGTTGCTAATATTACACGTCAAATTGCAGAAAAAGGCGTTAGAGATCCTAAAATTTTTCCACACGATCCCGACTATAAATGGAACTTAGACTTTTTTGGTCCACTATACATTCCTGAAGCTGGAAAAACAATAGATATAAACCTAAAAGTATTACCTCTTTACAAACGTGTTATCACAGAGTACGAAGGCAATTCGTTGCAAGTAAAAGGCAACCAAATTTTAATTAATGGTGAAGTAGCAACTACTTATACCTTCAAACAAAATTATTATTGGATGATGGGTGATAACCGACACAATTCTATTGATGCCCGCTCTTGGGGCTTTGTGCCTTTTGACCATGTGGTTGGGAAACCCGTATTTATTTGGATGAGTTGGGATGGTAAAAAGCCACGCTGGGAACGTTTCTTTACGACCGTTAACGGCACAGGTAAAGCAACCTCTTATCTTATTCCTTTCCTTATTTTATTATTTGGATGGATTGGTTTTAACAAATGGAGAGCGAGAAAGAAAAAAGAATAGTTGATTCGTTTTTTGTTGATTTGATGATTAAAAAACATAATAGAATTCCTTATAATACAGAAATCTATTTTATAATCATTCATGTCCAATGAAATCACCTTTAACCACGAATTTGTTTAAACAATCATCAATAGAAATGAAGCGATAGCTCGTGTTTTTCTTTAAAAGTCAATAAATATTTCTATATGAAAAAGATTCCTGCCTTCGCAGGAATTAGCGCATCAACAAATGAACATCATCATACACCCAACATATTTCCCTAACATCGCCCATTTTGTAGCCATAGCAAATGCTAAAGATGTTATGTTTGAAGTTGATGATAATTTTTTAAAACAAACCTACCGAAACCGTGCTTATATTTATGGCGCAAACGGCAAACTTGCTTTAAACATTCCTGTTATTCATACCCAAAAAAACAGGCAGAAGTATCGGGATGTTAAAATTTTCAATGAAACCAAATGGCAAGATTTACATTGGAAATCTTTACTTTCGGCCTATAGAACCTCGCCTTTTTTTGAGTTTTATGAAGATGAATTACAGCCCTTATTCAACTTAAAAGCTGATTATATTTTAGATTATAATTTGAAATGCTTTGAGGTGATTTGTGATTGCTTACAATTGGATTTGCATACTTCAAAATCGGAAGCTTATCAAAAAACCATCGAAAACACAAGTGATTTTAGGTTCTTGGTAAACGCAAAAAAAGAACAACCACAGGCATTTGATCGTTACACCCAAGTCTTTAGCGACAAACATGGTTTCATTCCAAACTTAAGTATTTTGGATTTGTTATTTAACGAAGGTCCGAACGCTCTAAATTATTTAGAATCCCAAACTATAATCCCTCAATAATGTTACAAACAGTAGCACATTACGGTTGTCATTTTCTAATACCGTTAGTGGTGGCTTTGTTTTTCTATAAATCGAATTGGAAATTCGCCTATTTAATCATGATTTTAGGCATGTTCATAGATTTAGACCACCTGCTAGCAAACCCAATTTTCGACCCCAACAGATGCAGTATAAACTTCCACCCACTACACTCCTACTATGCCATTGGTGTCTATCTATTGCTTTTTATTCCGAAGAAAACAAGACTGATTGGTTTAGGTTTGGTCATACATATTTTTGCTGATCTGGTAGATTGTGAGTTGATGTGATTTTTTTGAAGTTGCAAAGTCTCAAAGCTACAAAGTTTCAAAGCTACAAAGTTTCAAAGATGCAAAGTTTCAAAGCTACAGAGTTGCAAAGCTGCAAAGAATCAAAGTCTTGGAATTAAAGATTAACGAGTAACGATTTTTGATTTCTGAATAAAATTGAGACTGTGACTGCAACTGCGACTGCAACTGCGACTAAAACTACTCCTCCAAACTCAAAGTGGCCATAATAGGATAATGATCGGAATAATGTTCATTGTACGCCTTAAACCCATTTACCGTAAAGGCTTCATCTGAAAAGCGATATGTTTTATTTTGAAGTCTCAAAGGTGCAAAGTTTCAAAGCTACAGAGTTGCAAAGCTGCAAAGAATCAAAGTCTTGGAATTAAAGATTAACGAATAACGATTTTTGATTTCTGAACAAAACTGCGACTGTGACTGCGACTGTAACTGCGACTGCGACTAAAAACTACTCCTCTAAACTCAAAGTAGCCATAATAGGATAATGATCGGAATAATGTTCATTATACGCCTTAAACCCATTTACCGTAAAGGCTTCATCTGAAAAAATATAATCAATCCGTACTGGAAAGAATTTAAACTCGTAAGTGCGTCCGAACCCATTGCCTGCTTCTTTAAAGGTATCGTTTAAATCACCTTTAATTTTTCTATATACATACGAATAGGCCGTATTATTAAAATCACCACAAATAATCATCTTATAATGGCATTGTTTTTTATGTTCTAAAAATATTTCCGATTGGAACTGTTGTCTTTTAAAGGTGTTCTCAACTTGCTTAAAAATGCGCGATGTACTTTCTTGTTTCAGTTTTTCTACATCAGTATCAATTTTTAAGGATTGCAGATGAATATTGTAAACCCGAATGGTATCTTTTCCTTTAACAATGTCAACAAAAATGGCATTATTATTCGTATTTGGAAATTCTAAAGAGCCTGAATTTACTATTGGAAACTTAGATAAAATAATTTGCCCGGTATGGATTTTTTTTCCTGAAATTTTTTCAAATTTATGTTTAAAAAAGGTCAAATCAACTTGTGAACTTGGTCGATAATCTTGAATACATAAGACATCGGGAGCTTCAGTTTTTATAAAATCGACTATTTTGGTGTCAATATCTTTTTCGGGAATCCATTTATACAAATTAAATAATCGCACGTTATAATTCATAACTTTGATGTTATTGGGATTTTCTACCTTTTTTGAAGATGAGAATCTATACAACGACCCAAACACTATTTGTCCTACTAAAAGCACCACTAACGATATAATAAGCTGCTTTCTAACTCTAAGCAACCAATATAAAAAAAACAGTACATTACATAAAATCAAGAAAGGCACTCCTAAACTAAGTACAGACAATACAGAAAACGCTTTTGGAGGTAAAAAAGGTAAGGCATAAGCTAGTAATAGAACAGCTGCTACCAATACATTGATAACGTAGATGATTTTATTTATACCTTTAAGTTTTTTCATGTTCTTATTAATGACGGCTGACTGATGACGGTTGACCGACAACTATGGACCACATAAAAATCTTATTTTAAATTGTTCCTAAATAGCACCATCCTATTCATTATAATAATTTTCAAATCGTTATATAGACATATAATTTCTTCTACTTGTTTTTATGTAAACACATTACAACTTCCGCTAGATGACAAATAGGAAATCCAATGAATTTTCTTTATTCTAGATTAGGTTGATCCATAGAGTCTTTTGGTACATTAGCTATAGAATCAGAAACTCTTAATTGATGGCATCAATCATCTGTTTCTTTTTTTTAACTGCTACTTCCCTGACCTAAATAAAAACTCCTTTTCTTCTGCCGTTAAACTATCGTAACCGCTTTTGCTTATTTTATCTAAAATAACATCTATTTTCTTTTGAGTATTAAACTCATTAAAATCAGCTTTAGTATATCCGCCAACTTTACTTTTATCTTTATATACCGTTTTTAATGGTCCCTTTTTTGACGTTTTAAACATATTGACAACAAAATCCATAAAACGTTCAAATCCTTTACCTATATCATCGCCTTTTAATAATTGCTTTGCGTAAAAATAACCCAATAACGCGCCACCTAAATGCGCTAAATTCCCTCCAGCATTACCTGTTTCGAGATTGCTTATTCCTGTAAAAACGCCTAAGACATCTAAAATTACAATAGCTAAACCAATATACCAAAGTTTAATATTGAAGGCAAAAAAACGTATCTCTTGATTGGGCATATAAGCACACAGAAAAATTAACAATGCCCTTACCGCTGCCGATGCCCCAACTAAATTAGAATTAGTACCAAACACACTTGGAAACAAGGTGTAGCATAACATAAATAACAATCCCCCAAACATGGCCCCAAGAAAGTAAATATTTAAAGCCATTTTAGCGCTAAATAAATTTAAGAACATACGCCCAATAACATACAGCCAAAGCATATTAAAAAGAATATGCCAAAAGTCATAATGCACAAAAGCATAAGTAATAAGTGCCCAAGGCTTTACTATAAAATCACCTAAACTACTGGGTAATTCAAACCAATTCAGTTTAAAAAAAAATGTTAGAATGTATATAACTAGATTAACAGCTATAATTTTTTCTAAAACATTAAGACGAGATAATTTATATTTTATGTCGTTAGTCAAACTCATTAATACCAACGGTTTTTGTTAAACTGATTTTTTTTCCAATACCACATAATGAGAAACCCAGTGAGTGCTCCCCCAACGTGTGCCATGTATGCTGTATTACTCGGACTGAAAAATGATTGTCCCGTAATGCCCGATATTAAATCTAAAATAATAATACCAGGTATAAAATATTTAGCCTTTATAGGAATGGGCAAAAATATAAGCATCAATTCTGCATTCGGGTTCATCATCCCAAAAGCTGCCATAATACCCATTAAACATCCCGATGCTCCTACCATAGACGCATTAAACACTTGGAATATACCTTGTAATTCTAAAAATTGAGTTTGCGTTACCCCTTCTAAAACTTTACTGGTAGTAAGCATATAATGGATTTGATCTGAATTCAACCCCGAAACTATTAAAGAATTATAGCTGGGTATGTATTGAAAATAATAATACCCCAATTGCAACGCAACAGCCCCTAAGCCGGCAGAAAAATAAATAAACAAAAAGCGTTTGGAACCTAAAACATGTTCTACGGGAGAACCGAACATCCACAAAGCAAACATGTTAAAGAATAAATGCATCCCCCCACCGTGCATAAACATGTGCGTAATTATTTGCCAATATTGAAACGATTCGTTTTTTGGAAAATGCAACGCAAACCAATCATAAAACAACACGCCACCACCAATGGTTAACGTACCGACAAACATAATCACGTTAATAATTATTAAATGCTTAACGGTTTCAGAAATTCGCATCATAGTTTTAATCTTTCTTATAAAGTAAAAAAGTAATTTTAAAAAACCTTTCGATTTTAGTTTATCTTGAGCGTAGTCGAAAGGCTCAAGGTGATAATAATTACCTGCTTCTTTGTTTTATATAAATTTTTTATCTAACTCGTCAACACTCATCGTTATAAATGTTGTTCGGTTAGTAGGTGACACATTGGGTTCTTTACATGCAAATAGTTTATTTACCAAATGCTCTTGCTCATCTTTTTGTAACGATTGTCCTCTTTTAATCGCTAAACTTTTCGCCATCGATTTTGCCAATAAATCAGTCGCGCTAAAATGAGTATCGGGTACTTCATTTTCAACATCACCAATTAATTGTTCCAAAATAATGGACACTTCACTTTCTGGAACCGATACGGGAACACCTGTGATTTCAATCGTTTCATTAGTAACGTTTGAAAACACAAAACCTGTATGTTCTAAGTCTTCTTTTAATTGGCTGATAATTTGAATCTCCTGTGAAGAAAAATGCAACTCCAAAGGAAATAATAATTGTTGACTCACCCCTTCCTTAATAGTTAAATTATTAAGAAAATCTTCATATAGAATGCGTTGGTGCGCCCGGTGCTGGTCGATAACCAACATACCCGATTTTATGGTGCTTACGATGTACTTATTATGAAGTTGGTAGGTGGTTTTTGTTTGCTCAATTTTATTCTCGTCACTAAACGCCGACATGGTCGTTTCTTCGCTTTCAAAATGTACTTCGCTAAAATCATGATCGGTTTTGGTGCCTTTAGACTCTAATCCTACATACAAACTTTCCCAATGGCTTGGAGCTTGCTTTTTAAAAGCTGTTGTTTGCTTTCCAGATGCATAGCTTTCCTTGAATGGATTAAAACTCCTATCTACTTCAATTATAGGCGTGCTTGTCTCTTTATTGTTGTAATGATATGGTGTATCTAAGCTGGCATCACGTTCAAAATCAAGCACCGGTGCAATATTAAACTGTCCCAAACTGTGTTTTACCGCCGAACGCAATAAGGCATAAAGCGTATGCTCATCATCAAACTTAATCTCTGTTTTTGTAGGATGTATATTGATATCAATAGTTTGCGGATTAACCGTTAAGTTTAAAAAATAACTAGGATGGTTACCACTTTTTAACAACCCTTCGAACGCCGATGAGATGGCGTGGTTTAAATAGGGACTTTTTATAAATCTATCATTTACAAAAAAATACTGCTCGCCCCTGGTTTTCTTTGCATACTCTGGTTTTCCAACAAAACCCGAGATTTTCAGAACCTCGGTTTCTTCTTCAACAGGGACTAATTTTTCATTCGTTTTATTTCCGAAGATATTGACAATACGCTGTCTGTAATTACTAATTGGCAAATTAAACGTTTCGCTTCCGTTGTTATATAAAGCAAAGCTAATATTAGGATGCGCCAAAGCAACACGATGAAACTCATCAATAACATGACGCAGTTCTACAGCATTCGACTTTAAAAAATTACGTCGCGCCGGAATATTAAAAAAAAGATTCTTTACGGAAATTGAGGTGCCCTTTGGTGTCACTACAACTTCTTGGGACACAACGCTACTGCCTTCTATAACAATGCTATTTCCAACCTCGTCTTGTTCTTGTTTGGTTTTTAATTCTACATGTGCAATAGCCGCAATACTTGCCAAGGCTTCTCCACGAAACCCTTTTGTGTGTAAACGAAATAAATCGTCGGCAGTACGAATCTTGGAAGTAGCATGACGCTCGAAACTCAATCGGGCATCGGTAGTACTCATGCCCTTACCGTTATCAATAACTTGAACTAGGGTTTTTCCAGCGTCTTTTATAATAAGCTTAATAACTGTCGCATTGGCATCAATAGCATTTTCTAATAATTCTTTAACTACCGAAGCAGGACGTTGTACAACTTCTCCAGCTGCTATTTGATTTGCTACATGATCTGGTAATAGCTGTATAATGTCTGCCATGTACTTATTTGGAAAAGAAGATGGATAAATCGAATTCGATGATCGCTAAAAATATAAAAACCAGTACAGCAACAATAATTAAAATACGTTTATCGACTTGTTTATCTGGATTATTCTTTAAATCATCTAAAGCGTTGTTCAATTTTGCTTTAAAGCCTACATTACCGCCAACGGTTTTTCTATGTTCATCAAATTTATGTTTAATTTCAAATGGATTCCCTTCACCTTTATCATCAAAATAACGTGGTGTATAACTAAATTTTTTATTTTTTCTCAGTTTTAAAATTCCCATAATCTCTAAGTTTTTGGTTACATATATTTCTTCTCTAACAAATACATGCAAATCAATAATAATACCAAAACTATGATGAGTGTTCGCATTGGCATAGCGCCTTTTGCTTTTCGGCTTCTTTCGCTATTACGTTTCCATTTAGAAACAAAATCCATCTTCTTAGAATCTTCTAAGTCGTTATCTAATTCCTTTCCTTTCGAAAAAGGAGATTGGTAACTAAAGGCTTTATGTTTGCGCTGTTTCAACAAAGTGAATACGTTCTTATCCCTCAAAAATACTTAAAAATAGGCAGAAACTAAGAATAGAATTGCTAAAAAATGTTAACAGTTGGTTGGGAAGTTATAAAGTGGAAAGGTTATGAGGCTATATGGTTATTAGGTTATATAGTTACAGAGGTGCAAAGTTGTAAAGTGGCAAAGACGCAAAGTTACAAAGTCAAATCTCATAAACTTTTAAACTCTGTAACTCAGAAACTCCCAACCTTTGAAACTCTCAATCTCTGAAACTTTGAAGCTCTGAAACTTTGAAACTTTGAAACTCTGAAACTCGTTTAACTATTTTTCCGTAACTCAGCCATTTTAATAGCGGCAATGGCGGCTTCCGTACCTTTGTTACCGTGTTTCCCTCCTGAACGATCGATAGATTGTTGCATGGTATTATCGGTAAGTACACAGAAAATTACAGGTGTTTCGTGTAATACGTTAAGGTCTTTAATACCTTGTGTTACGCCTTCGCAAACAAAATCGAAATGTTTGGTTTCACCTTGAATAACGCAACCAATGGCAATAACAGCATTAACCATTTGTTGCTGCATTTTTTTACTGCCATAAATAAGTTCGAAGCTTCCAGGAACGTCCCAACGGATAATATTACTTGGCAACGCACCATTTTCAATAAGCGCATCATAAGCACCTTGGAACAAACCTTCGGTAATTGTATCGTTCCATTCTGAAACAACAATCCCAAACCGAAACTTGCTCGCATTTGGGATTGTTGTCTTATCGTAATCGGATAAATTTTTGTTTGCCGTAGCCATATTATTTATTTGCCAATACTTGAGCTTTGCCAATAAACACATCGATTGTTCCAGCTTCAGATGAGCTTGGATACTCTTCTTTTATTCTGTTGAAATAAGTAAGTGCCTTATCAGCTTTACCTAACTCTAAAGCAGTAATACCTGCTTTATATAAATACATAGGTGTTGTGTATTCATTATTACGTAATTCTGCAGCTTGCTCATAATAATCCAAAGCATCTTCTGATTGGTTTAACTGTGCGAACGCATCACCAATATTTCCTTTAGCTAAAGGCGCTAATATTTCATCATCACTTTTAAAATTACTTAAATGTTCTATGGCTTTTTTATAATCCTTTAAATGCAAATAAGCAGTTCCCGCATAATAATTAGCTAAGTTGGCAGATGGTGTACCACTGTGTTCCTCAATAATATCCAGCATCCCAAATTTTCCTTCACCACCTTTTAACGCTAAAGTGTAAAGTGAATCTTTTGCAGTACCATTTACAGCGTCGTTAAAATATTTCTGTGCTTGAAACATATCGTTCATTGCTGTTGCTTGCTTCGGTTTTGCAATAAATTCGTTATAACCTAAATATCCTAACACTACTGCAGCAGCGATACCTATAATAATAAAAATATATTTTTGATTCTTTTCTACAAAAGCTTCAGTTTTTGATGCCGACTCATCAAGTGTATTAAAAACTTCGGCAGTCGTAGAATGTTGTTCTAATTCCTCTACCTTTTCTTCTTTTGTTTTAGGTTTGTATCCTCTTTTATTATAAGTTGCCATCTATCTAGTCTAAAATTAATGCGCCGCAAAAATATAATTTTTCTTCATAACTAAAAGGGTATTTATTTGATATTTTTCAATAATTTGCACTTCCTTTTAAAGAGTCGCGCCTTCTGTGTACCATTTAAGTTAACTTTTTTATGATTTTAAAATCACTTTCATTACTAAATTACAAGAATTTCGATAGTAAATCATTCATTTTCAATGATAAGATTAATTGTATTGTTGGCAATAATGGTATGGGAAAAACAAATGTTTTAGATGCTATTTATCATTTATCCTTTGGGAAAAGTTATTTTAACCCGGTTGCGACTCAAAATATAAAGCATGATGAAGACTTTTTTGTGATTCATGGTGATTACGAAAAAGACCAAAAAATTGAAAAAGTGGTTATTAGCTTAAAACGCGGACAAACCAAAGTGATTAAACGCAATGGCAAACCCTATGAAAAGTTTAGTGAACATATAGGTTTCTTGCCCTTAGTTATTATTTCGCCAGCCGATAGGGATTTAATTATTGAAGGTAGCGAAACCCGTCGGAAGTTCATTGATAGCGTCATTTCACAAAGTGATAAAAACTACTTAAGCAATCTAATAAGTTACAATAAAATACTGGCACAACGCAACGCACTACTAAAGTATTTCGCATTAAACCACACCTTTAACAAAGACACTTTAGACGTTTACAACAACCAATTAAACGATTTTGGTACCGTGATTTTTGAAAAACGTGACGCTTTTTTAAAAACATTCATCCCCATTTTTAAAGCGCGTTACGAAGCTATAAGCAATGGCAACGAAGCGGTTGAATTAAATTACCACAGCGATTTGTTTGAAGACAACCTAAATACGCTTCTGCAAAAAAACATTAACAAAGACAAAGCCTTACAATATACAGGTGTTGGCATCCACAAAGACGATTTACATTTTAATATCGAAAGCCATCCTATTAAAAAGTTCGGAAGTCAAGGACAGCAAAAATCGTTTTTAATAGCTTTAAAATTGGCACAGTTCGATTTTATAAAAACACACAGTAATATAAACCCCATTTTATTGCTTGACGATATTTTTGATAAATTAGATGAAAATCGTGTGGCCCAAATCATTAAATTAGTGGATAATGAAAATTTTGGACAACTTTTTATAAGTGATACACATGCCGAACGAACGGAGAATGCCGTGAAGCAAGTACACCAAAGCTATGAGATTTTCAAATTATAAAATAGAAAAGACCATCAACCAGTAACCATCATCCAACAATGGCAAAACGCAACAACGAACATATAAGTATATCCGATGCCCTTAAAGAATTTGTTGAAACCAATAAATTGGAAAAAGGCCTAAATAAAGTAAATGTAGCCGATGCTTGGGCAAACCTTATGGGCAATGGCGTTAACAACTACACCACATCTGTAAATTTAGAACGCGACACCCTTTACATACAACTTAGTTCGAGTGTTTTAAGAGAAGAATTAAGTTATGGCAAAGAAAAAATTATTAAGATGCTCAATGAAGAATTGGGAAAGGAAATTATTAAAAAATTGATTTTAAGATAATTAGATGATTGCGTATAAAATAAAAAAACCAATAAAAAGCATCAGCTTACAAAAAATTATACTACCTTTGTTCCTTTAATTTTTATAAATAAACATAATGAGTAAAGGTACCGTAAAATTCTTCAATGATTCTAAAGGTTTTGGATTTATCACTGAAGATGACAACAACAAAGAACATTTCGTACACATTTCAGGACTTATCGATGAAATTCGTGAAGGTGATGCCGTAGAATTCGATCTACAAGAAGGTAGAAAGGGATTAAACGCCGTAAACGTAAAAGTAATCTAATACATATACTTTAACAATTACAATTAAAAGTCTATCAATCAATTTGATAGACTTTTTTGTTTGATTTCACTTCAAAAATAAATTAATTGAAAAATATAGGGTATATGATGATATTTAGCAGTACTTTTGAAGTAATTAATAATTAATATTTACAACATGAGTAAAGGCAACGTAAAATTCTTCAATGATTCTAAAGGTTTTGGATTCATCACTGAAGATGACAACAACAAAGAACATTTCGTACACATTTCAGGACTTATCGATGAAATTCGTGAAGGTGATGCCGTAGAATTCGATCTACAAGAAGGCAAAAAAGGTTTAAACGCCGTAAACGTAAAAGTAATCTAATACATATACTTTAACAGTTACAATTAAAAGTCTATCAATCATTTTGATAGACTTTTTTGTTTTTGAACTCATCTTGGCTTTTTTGATTGAAGCGAAAAACATCCTTTACGCAAGCTGACCCGTTCGCTAAAATAACCCATCGGGTTATTTTTATACGCTCCGTCCTTCAGATGTTAGCTTTTTAGCACTTCATAGCATCGCTACTGAGTAAAAAAATAGGTGAAATATGAGACAAAAAGATCATTTTGCAGCCAATTGAAAAAAGTCAAAATGAGTTCTTTATAAGCTTTCTGAAAAAACATTTTTTTTTTAATAATTTTTTACATTACATTTATATTATTAATTTAATAATTTAAAGTATGAGTAAAGGAACAGTTAAATTCTTCAACGATGCCAAAGGATTTGGTTTTATAGTTGAAGACGGTTCGAAAAAAGAGCATTTTGTTCACATTTCAGGTTTAATTGACGAAGTTCGCGAGGGCGACGAAGTTGAATTTGAATTAAAAGAAGGTAAAAAAGGATTAAACGCGGTAAATGTAAAAGTAATTTAATAAATACTATTTAATTTTTTTTAAGACACAAAAAATCCCGTAACCATGTTGCGGGATTTTCTATTTATAAACTGAGAGACTGTTTAAACGAGTTCACTCAAAAAGTTTTAAAACATCTCTCTTCCAGAAAAATGAAAAGCACTTTCAATAGCAGCATTTTCATCACTATCACTTCCGTGTACTGCATTTTCACTTATAGAATCTGCAAACAATTTTCTAATGGTACCTTCGGCAGCATCAGCAGGATTTGTAGCACCAATTAAGGTTCTAAAATCTTCAACTGCATTGTCTTTTTCTAAAATTGCAGCTACTATTGGGCCGCGTGTCATATATTCAACCAACTCACCAAAAAACGGACGCTCATTATGTATAGCATAAAAAGTTTGCGCATCTTTAGTCGTCATTTGTGTTAATTTCATTGCAACAATTCTAAATCCTGAAGCTGAAATTTTTTCTAATATTGCTCCAATATGCCCTTTCTCTACAGCATCTGGCTTTAGCATTGTAAATGTTCTATTTGTTGCCATTGTTTTGTTTTAATTTTGTTCAGTTAAAATAATTTGATAAATAGGTCTTGAGTTACAAAAAACAATTTTTCAGAAAACAGACCAACTAATCTCATATGATTTTGCTGCAAAAGTAAGGTATTTATCAATAAAAACAAGTCTGTCAATTTTAAAAAAATTGTATCTTCGTCACCTATGAATAAGCAAGATATTTCGAATACAAAACAGTTATTATCAACCTCAAAAAAAATAGTAATTGTACCTCATAAAAACCCCGATGGTGATGCCATTGGTTCCATATTGGGACTCTACCATTATCTTTTAAAAAGCAATCATCAAGTACAAGTTATAACACCTAATGACTACCCAAACTTTTTAAAGTGGATTCCAGGTGAGCAAAACATTTTAAAACACGATTCGCAAACAAAAAAATGTGATGATATCATTAATGATGCTGATATTATATTTACTCTAGATTTCAATGCGCTTCATAGGACTGGGAGTATGGAAACGGTTTTAGAGGCAAGTAAAGCCATTAAAATAATGATTGACCATCACCAAGCACCAGATGATTATGCAACCTATATATTTAGTGATGTTAGCATGAGTTCTACTTGCGAAATGGTCTATCATTTTATTGATATGTTAGGCGATTTGAATGTTATCGACATTAATATTGCAACGTGTTTGTATGTAGGGATTATGACCGATACGGGCTCGTTTAGATTTTCTTCCACTAGCAGTAAAACCCATCGGGTTATAGCTGATTTAATTGACAAAGGCGCCAACAACTCCGAAATCCATAATAACGTTTACGATACCAATAGCTACAAAAGTTTACAATTATTGGGGTGTGCACTGACCAATTTAAAAGTCATTCCAGAATCCAAAACGGCTTACATAACCCTTTCCCAAGAAGAACTAAACCGATACGATTTCAAAAAAGGGGATACAGAAGGTATTGTAAATTATGGTTTGTCATTAGAAAATATAGTTTTGGCTGCTATCTTTATAGAAGACAAACAAGAAGGTATTGTAAAAATTTCATTGCGTTCTAAAGGCAGCTTTTCTGTAAATGACATGTCTAGAACACATTTTGATGGTGGTGGTCACATAAATGCCGCTGGCGGAAAAAGCAATTTATCTTTAAAAGATACCGTTGAAAAATTTATTAGTATATTGCCTAGTTATAATAAAGCCCTAAACAATGAATAAACCGTATTTAATAATCGTTATTTTACTAGCTTTTGTTAGCTGTAAACAACCAGAAGCCAGACGCCCGGTTTCTGTGAGTTCTGGTTCTTTTATTAATGCTTCGGTTGAACGAAATAAAAAACTATATGCCCACGAGCAATCTCTAATTGAAAAAATAATAAAGAAAGACAAAGAAAATAATTATATCGCTTCAGAAAGTGGTTTTTGGTATTACTACAATACAAAAGTTGAGATTGATTCTTTAGAAACCCCAAAATTTGGAGATATTGTTAACTACGATTACAATGTAAAAGCACTAAATGGCAGTGTGATATATTCCAAAGAAGAACTTAAAACCCAAAACTACGCTATGGATAGAGAAGAGCTATTTACAGGACTTCGTGAAGGCTTAAAACTTTTAAAAACAGGCGAAACGGCAACCTTTTTATTTCCATCCCAAAAAGCGTATGGCTATTATGGCGACGAACATAAAATAGGAAGCAACAAGCCTATAATTTGCGAAGTCACCATCAATTCTATTACCCAAAATCAAACAAATTAGCATGACCCCATTAAAAATTTCTTTTAAAATTTTATTTATTACTTTATTAATAACTATTACGTCTTGCAAAGCACAATACCCAGACCTAGAAGATGGTATGTATGCAGAGTTCGTTACTACGAAAGGCACTATGGTCGCTAAATTAGCTTTCGAGAAAACACCTATTACCGTTGCTAATTTTGTATCGCTTGCAGAAGGCACCAACACAATGGTTGATAGCGCTTATAAAGGAAAAAAGTTTTTTAACGGCACCATTTTCCACCGTGTTATTGATAGTTTTATGATTCAAGGTGGCGACCCAACAGGTACGGGTGCCGGAAGTCCTGGATATAAATTTTTAGATGAGTTTCACCCCGATTTAAAACATGATAAACCTGGTATGTTATCTATGGCGAATTCAGGTCCAAAAACCAATGGCAGTCAGTTTTTTATAACGGAAAAACCTACGCCGTTTTTAGATAACAAACATGCCGTTTTTGGCGAATTGGTTTTAGGTTTGGATGTACAAGATAGTATTTCAAATGTAAAAACAGATTCAAACGACAAACCTCTTGAAGCTGTTGTTATTAAAGAACTAAACATTATAAGAAAAGGAAAAGCAGCCAAAACGTTTGATGCTCCTAAAGTTTTTATTAATCATTTTGCTGAAGCTGAAAAACTGGAAAAAGAAAAAGCAGCCAAAGCCGAAGCGCTTTTAAACGCTACTAAAGATAAATTTAAAAAACAAAGGGAACAGGCTACCACCCTAGCTTCCGGTTTAAAATATACCATTACCGAAAAAGGCACTGGTGCCAATTTAAAAGAGACTAGCAAGGTTTTAACGAACTACACCTTATTTCTTGAAGACGGCAAAATACTTGACACTAACAAACTAGAAATAGCTGAAACGTTTGGCATTGTTAATGAGCACCGAAAAGCGGCCAATCAATACCAGCCCATCGTGGCCAATTTAAGTCCTAATGCACAAATGATTGCTGGATTTAAGGAAGGCTTACAACAATTGCAGGTAGGCGACAAAGCAACTCTATTCATTCCGTATCATCTGGCATACGGTGAAACAGGAAACAGAGCGATTCCTCCAAAAACCAATTTAATTTTTGAAGTTGAAATTTTAGAACTTCAAAAGTAATTTCGAAAAAAGCATAAAGCATATTAATAAAACGCTGAAAATTATAAATCTATGTACCTATTAAAATTTGACTGGAATCCCATAACAGGTATCGACATTATTGGAAATTTTAAATTACACTTTTACAGCCTTATGTGGGTGGTTGCCTTTGTTTTGGGCTGGTACATTATGAAGCGTATTTTTACAAAAGAAAAAGTATCCTTAGAATATCTAGACCCTTTATTTATATACACCGTTTTAGCGACTATGATTGGTGCACGTTTAGGGCATGTATTATTTTATCAATCGGAGTTAATTTCTCAAGATTTTTTCAGCATCTTTCTACCTTTTAAATTTAAAGGTGGTTTTGAATTCACAGGTTTCCAAGGACTTGCAAGCCACGGTGCTGCTATCGGTATTATTATTGGCATGTATTTATACCGTAAAAAATACAACTACAAATCGTTACTTTGGATTTTAGACCGTGTCGTTATTTCGGTAGCTTCGGGTGCTATTTTTATCCGTATTGGCAACTTTATAAATTCTGAAATTATTGGAAAAGTTACCGATTCTTCTTTTGGTGTTCGGTTTATTCAAGATGAATACTATAAAAACCAAATCGTGCAATTAACGGGGATCAACGATGTCCAGAAAGCATATAATGCCGTTACCGATAACCCTCAGTTTGTTGAGCTATTAAATGCAGTTCCATACCGTCACCCTGCGCAATTATACGAATCGTTTTGTTATATTTTTGTATTTTTAATTTTATGGTATTTCTACTCTAAAACAACAAAAAGAGACCAAACCGGATTCCTTTTTGGCTTGTTTTTAATTTTATTATGGACGGTACGTTTCTTTGTAGAGTTTGTAAAAGAACCACAAGGTGATGAATATATAGATTGGTTTGGATTAAATACCGGGCAATGGTTAAGCATTCCGTTTATAGGTATTGGTCTGTATTTTATGTTTGTTTACAAACCCAAAACCGCCGTTAAATAAGATGTTTTTTAAACACGTTACATTCATTTCAATCATCCTTTTAAGTGTTTTTGCCTGTAAAGAAGACAAAAAAACAGTCACGCAAACAGACATTTCATTTAAAAAAGAAGGTGATCTTACTATTTTTAAGTCGGCTGATTCTACTAAAATACATTTAGATATTGAAATAGCCGATACCGATTTTGATATCCAAACGGGATTAATGTACCGTGATGCCATGGAAAAAAACCAAGGCATGTTGTTTGTCTTTGATGATGCAACCGAACGTTATTTTTACATGAAAAACACCAAAATACCTTTGGATATTATTTACATAAGCGACACTAAAAAAATTGTAAGCTTTCAAAAAAATGCCCAACCTTTCGATGAAAGCTCGTTGCCATCACATGTTCCTGCAAAATATGTATTAGAAATTAATGCGGGTTTATCAGACGCTTGGTCGCTTGCTGTTGGTGACAGTATTAGTTTTAGGCAATAAGCTACACATTACATTGAAAACAACAGAAATATTCGGTATTTACAGAATATGTTGGGACATAGTTCGCCAAAAACAACAGAAATTTATACCAAACCCTTTGAAATTAACAATAAGACCATTATAAGCCCATTGGATACCTTATAAAAAGTAATATATTGCAGACATAAACGATATGACTACAATGGTATAGCTGTTTATTGTGGTTATATTATTGTTACCTGTTATTTTATGACCGACCATTCAACAACTAAATGACCGACCAAATATTACTTGACAAAACTGCTTCTATTCTATTAATTGAACAAAGAGACAACAACGAAGTTGTTATTGGAGCACCACACCATACATTAGGTGGCGTGAAAACTATGCCTTGTCCAGAGCATACCGACGGAGATGAAAACACAGGATTTATTGCACGACGAGTTGCGGAACAAATAAAATCTTCTTCGGTCATTGCTTGCAATTATCGGGTTGACCCAAACAAGAATTTAAGCACAGACTATTCATCTCAAATTGCAAAATGGAAACCCAAGTATTTAATTGAAATTCACGGACACGGTGCAAGAAAAATAGACAATTTTTGCATTGAGGTTTCATCAGGAAAAATTGAACGGAATGAAATCTCAAAACTGTTTGCGACAACTTTAAAAAATAAATTTCAAGACAACAAAACATTAAAAGACTATAAAGTTTGTGGCGACTTCAATAATATATATTTTAAAGCCGCCAAGACAGCGACTATTATTGATGACAGGTGGACACCAATTCACATTGAACTTCCACCATCAATACGGCTAGACAAGACAATAACTTGCCAATTTTTACAGATGAATTCATTAAATACTTAATTGAAACAATTTCTGAAATTTGTAAATAACAAACGTGGCAAAACAAAACGGCAGGTAACATCGGTTTGGCAATATGGAGGCAGAAGTGTTTCTATGAAAAATTTGCATAAGGTTCAACATTAGGAATTCTATTGAGCTTTGGTGCTAAAAATCCGCTACATCGCCAAGCCAAAAAACGTTATGTGCAATTTGAGTTATCGTAAAAATTAAAATTATGAACATCAAAGAAATTTTAAAAGAACATGTGAAAAAGGATAACAGAGAACAAGTTTTTGATATTATTGATAATAAAATGACGGAAGGCGATGTAAAATTTGCCATCAGTTATATCGATAATTTAGATACCATTTCTAAACACGAAGTAACTAAAATTGAATATGCCGATAATGGCAACTTTTGTATTCAATGCTCAACTGGAATAAATTATATAAAATAGTGTAATGAAAAAACTCATACTTACTTTCGTTATTGGACATTTTTTATTGGGATGTGGAATCTCAGAAGAAAAATACGAAGCTCTAAAAAAAGAAAATAAAGAATTAAAAACAGAGGTTTCAAGATTGAACAACTTATTATTCGACTTACAATTAAAAGAAAGTTTAAGAAATCAATTTAGCGAAGAAGATGTCTGTGGATTGACAAAGCAATATCTCGAAAAAGAATATGACTTTTGTATTGAATATGTGGTATTCGACAAAATTATTGCAGAAAAATTGACTAATGGAAATTGGTATGTTTATGTCAGCTTTACTGATAAATCTGGTGGCGTGAAATTTAAGGATGAATTTTTTAATAAAAAATCAACTAACAAATATTTATTTAAAACTGGAGAAAATCGTTCCTATAACATTGAATTAATTAAAGGAACAATTCCATTTTGTAGCTAATAAAAAAGACTACACACAACAACTAACCGTTGCACAAGCCCATAATTTTATAAGAACAAGATATAAATGCGCCCTTTTAAGGGCGTTTGTTTTTTATGGAAGCTATTTATAATCTTAATTCAAGGTCATTATAACGCAGTAAAACACTAAGCACTGGGTTCGTATCGGGCAATCGACACAGACTTTCTTTGATGCCCGATATTCTTTCTTTTTGCTGTGGTTCTTGGTTTCGTGGGAATACTTTTTAAACAAAACAACCTACCTTGTGAACACACATAACGATCTTCAAATTGTGTTCAGACAAATACTTAACTGAAACTGACTGAACAGCTTCTTTTAGTATCGTTTTTTGCCTTGCATGCTTAAAAATAAGAAGTTTCATGCAAATATTAGAATTTTAAATTATGTTTGAAGAGTTGTGTAACGGGCACACCGTATAAAATTAATTGTTAGTGCAAGCTACTTACGAAAATCCTTGCGGATTTTCTATCCAGTTTTTATTTGGTTAATTAGGTGCCTGACCACACAATAAACCATATGCAGGCAGTTGCGTGAAATTTGGAAGTTTGGTACATTATTTGTACATTTAATTTATATTATGTAATTAAATAAGCAATGGGAAAAGTTAGACTAGAAAATATCAATAAAAAGTATTTATCAGGAAAGGATAAATCTGAATCTGAAAAAGCAGTAGCTGAATTTAGAGTTATTGAGGATAGAAGTGACTTATCCTTATTGGGATGGATTGCAGCAGAAGGCACAAAAAAAGGATTTGAAAGAGCAAAAAAAGTTGCTCACGAAATAATTATTGTTCAAAACGGAAAACTTATCCGTAAAAGACCTGGTAAACCTAACCAAGTTATTTCTAAATTAGAAGAAAGACAGGTTGTTGTTGGAAAAACTACTTCTCTTTAAAAATTTAGAATGAAATAAATGCAAAATAAAAGATTAAGAATGTTTGCTGGACCAAATGGTTCTGGAAAAAGCACAGTCTTCAATGAAATTAAGGCCGAGTACGATTTAGATTTAGGCATTTATTTGAACGCAGATGAAATTGAAAAAAAACTAAAGAAAAAAAATTCAATTGATATTTTGGATTATAATCTTTCAGTAAATATTGGAAACAAATTTAATGACTTTATTTCTTCCCATTCCCTTTTTAAAAAAGCAGAAAATGATGGATATAAGATTGACTTAACTTTCAAAAATGGTTTGATTCTAAATCCAAATTCGCAAACTCATTCTTATGAAGCATCAATTTTAACTGACTTTTTACGACAAGAATTAATTAAATCAGGACAAAAACTATCTTTTGAAACGGTAATGTCTCATCCATCCAAAATAGAAACTCTTAAATTCTCCAGAGAAAATAATTATAAGAATTACTTGTATTTTATATCAACTGAAAGTGTCGAAATTAATAAATCACGAGTAATAGAAAGAGTTATGAACGGAGGTCATCCAGTTCCTCCAAAAAAAATAGAGGAAAGATATTACAGAAGTTTAGAGATGTTGCAAGAAGCTATAAAATCGACCTATAGAACATTTATTTTTGATAATAGCGAGAGTAAATCAAGATTAATTCTTGATATTCACAAAGCTAAAACAGTAACATATCGGAGTGAAAGAATTCCAAAATGGGTAGATAAATATTGTTTAGGTATTCATTAAAAAACTGCACACACCGGTAGCTGTTGCACAAGCCCATAATTTTATAAAACAAGATATAAATGCGCCTTTTTAAGGGCGTTTGTTTTTATGGAAGTATTTACAATTAAATTCAAGGTAATTATAACGCTGCAAAACACTAAGCACAGGGTTCGTATCGGGGGATCGACACAGGCTTTCTTTGATGCCCGACATTCTTTCTTTTTGGTGTGGTTCTTCGTTTCGTAGAATACTTTTTTGAGCGGAACAACCTTATCTTGTGGACGTAAATAGTGATCTTCAAATTGTATTCAGACAAATACTTAACTGAAATTGACTGAACAGCTTCTCTTGGTATTATTTTTGCCTTGCATGCTTAAAAATAAGAAGTTTCATGCAAGTATTAAAATTTTAAATTATATTTGAAGAGTTGTGCAACAGGCATAACGTGTAAAAATAATTACTTGGTTCTCACCTACTCGGAAAATCCTGCGGATTTCCCAAAGCCAGTTTTTATTTGGAAAGGTTCGTGACTAGATACGCCACAACTCATATACAAGAACGTTGGCATCGATATAAGAAACCGGCAGCAATTGAAACTTACAAAGAAAAAAATAAAAGATTGAATGTTTTACAACGGAGCAAATTGTGATATTTATATCGGAAAAGGTGCAGGAAAAAAGCTCCTAAATGATATTCGGAATGCAAAAAAGTCAATAAAAATTGTTTCTCCATATCTTTCTCCATTTTTAATCTCCGAGTTAATAAGCTTAAGAAAACAAAATTTAGATGTTGTATTGATTACTACAGACAACATTGAAGATTTTTATGGAAACTACGAAAGAAATATTCATCAACTCATCATACAAAATAGGGAAACGGACAAAAAAGCATTTGAAAAGCGAGAAAAATGGAAAGATGTTTCAAAAATTCTAACATACATAACCTTTGGACTTTTAGCAATATTAATTGGAATATCATATTTATTCAGAGACATAAAAGTTGCTTTCGGACTAATTCCTATTGTTATAATATTTATTATCATAAAGTTTTATAAAAACAAAATCAAGAACAAAAGAATTTACTCATATTGGTATTCACAACTTTTTCCTTTCAAAGTATATATGTCACCAGATACGACAGATTTGAGCGACACTTTTATTCACGCAAAAATTTATTTGATAGATGACCAAATTGCTTATTTAGGTTCATTAAACTTTACAGCAAGCGGAACAAAACACAACTATGAAACAAGAATAAGAACAACCGACCCAAATGCAATAAAAGAAATTAAAGAAGAGCTTTACCAACTGTTGAATCATTCAAATTTACCTGAAAGAGATATTCAGTATTGGGGAAAGGAATTATATAAAGAACCTATTAATTAAAAAATGCTACTGCCAATAACTAGACACCGGCAACTGTTTCACAAGCCCGTAATTTCATAAAAATAAGATATAAATACGTCCTTTTAAGGGCGTTCATTTTTTATGGAAGTTGTTTACAATCTAAATTCAAGGTCATTATAACACAGTAAAACATACCTATAAAAATTCTTTATACTGCATCACCCTGAAATCGAAAGTGGTAAATTTCGGGTTTTCAGCCTTTAACTGTTTGTATGATGGCAGCTTACTTATTGAAATATTGGCAGCACCAGAACCCGAAGTCAGTGATACCGTTTTAATGGTTCTTGTGGAAGCTCCAACTGCATTCAAGCCATTTGGTAATTCAAATTGATGAATTCGAGGCACTTCAGACGAAACAACTTCTAACTTTAAACCAAAGTCTTTAAGATGCTTTCTAAAGAAATATTCAGGGCCATTTTTACTGTTTCCACCCGTAAATAAAAGCGTATCAATGTTTGGAAATGTTTTTAAATACCCTATTAAATTTCTTAGTTTTATGTTTTTCATCCCCAAATCGGATGCATCAATTTTATCGCGTTCGCAACTTTCAACAATATCACAAACACCAATTTTATGGGCCATTAGAAATGCTTTGCGTTCATCTATTGCTTCTTGGGAATTGTTATATTTTAAATTGAGATTGTAAATTTTATCAATATACAACCATAGTGAATTATAATAACTTCCATAACAAAAATCGACATCCTTTTCTAAAAGTTCACCCATTGAAAAACGTGGAGGCGGCAGTGTACCTACAATTAATTTGGTAGTATCTGTTTGTATAAATGGTTGATATGGATGCTTATGTTTAAACAGCTTTACTTTGATTTTATTATGAAATTTTGTATTTTACCTAGAACTGTCTTTTCGGGCAGTTCTGACCGCTCCAAAGGAACGGTGAATTGGATGCCCCGAGGCAGAGCCTTCGGGGAATTATTTAGATTAAAAATACATAGAATTATGGGAAAAGGAGATAAAAAAACAAAACGGGGTAAAATAAACAGAGGCACTTTTGGCGTTAGACGCCCTAGAATAAAAAAGAAACCATCCGTTGAAACCAAAATCAGCATTGATAAAAAAGCCATTGCAAGATAATGACTATTGATTAAGTTCTCCCAAGAGTTTTTCAACCTCTTCTATAGTGGCTCGGTAAATGCGTTTATTGGGACGCGTCATGTTTTGGGATTCAATCCTTATTTCTTCTAGTATCTCTTTAGCATCGGGCGTTTTATCTCTGCTTATTAAAAATTTTGCGAGTGTTAAACGTTCATTATAAAAGGAATAACGAACATCAATTTGCCTTAAATTTGACTCTGCCTCTTCAAAATTATCTAACTTTTCTAAAGCCAATCCATATAAAAATTGCGCTCTCGATTTTTTAAACTCAAATTGATTTTGAATTTTTTCTGCATATAGAATGACGCTACTATAATCTTCAATACCATAATATGCTTCTATTAATTTATTAGTAACATAAAAATCATTCTGGGAACTGTCTTCTAAGGCCTCTAAATAATGTGGTATTGCATTTTTATAATCCTTAAGATCCCATAAAGCATCGGCTAAATTAACCCTGTTTTGATAAGTCTCTGTAAATTGAAGGCGTTTTTCCAAATCCTTAATTTTTTTTGTTGGATTGATAACCGATACGATCTCCTCTTGAATTTTTTCTGCATCACGTTTATTATAAACTTGGGTTATTAAGTAAATAATACAGCCTATAACGGGGATAAACATGATTAAAAAATACCAGTAGTATGGGCTTCTGTGTTTATACGCGTGATAAATACAGTAACCTTGAAGTAATAGAATTAAATAGTATGGCATAACTTATCTTATAAAAACCAATTCTGTGTCGGTTGACATAGGTTCACTGAAATTATACCCTTCATAATTAAAAGCCTTAATAGCATCAACTGTTTTTGCATTGGTATCTATAACGTATCTCGCCATGAAGCCTCGGGCTTGTTTAGCAAACGTCATAATCATTTTATATTCGCCATTTTTAAAATCTTTAAAATTTGCAGTAATTACGGGTACTTTTAACGCTTTAGCATCGATGGCTTTAAAGTATTCGTTGCTGGCTAAGTTTAAGAATAACTCACCGTCTTCCAATTCTTCATTTAAAGCTTTAGCAATGGTTTTCTGCCAAAAGGCATATAGGTTTTTGTTTTTTCCAACAGGGAATTTGGTTCCCATTTCCAATCGGTAAGGTTGAATTAAGTCCAAAGGCCTAAGCAAACCGTATAAACCTGAAATAATACGCACTGTATCCTGTACCGTTTCTATTTTTTCTTTTGAAATGGTATAGGCGTCCAATCCTCTGTAAACCTCGCCACTAAAGGCATACATGGCAGGTCTTGCATTGTCTGGTGTAAAAGGTAATTGCCACTCTTGGTTACGCTGATAATTTAACTGTCCCAAAGTATCGGAAATACCCATAAGTTTCGATAAACTTTTGGCCGATTTCTTTTTAAGCAATTTATTTATACGTTCCGATTGGTCTAAAAACTGCGGCTCGGTATATTGTGTTGTGGGTAACTTAGTTTCAAAATCGAGTGACTTTGCTGGTGACAATACTAGTTTCATGTGCTTATATCTATTATTTTTTCAATGGTCACATGGAACATCCTGTTTAATCATTCCCTTGGGAGGTAAAATTTTTCCACGGATGTTTCATGTACTTGTATCTATTGTTTTTTCAATGGTCACGGAACATCCTATATAATCATTCCCTTTTTGTATCGAGACCTCATTATGGAAGTTTCACTATCTCATTTTATAATCTCAAAGTTACAACTACTAAGCAATAATTAAAACTTAGATAGCAAGTATTTGTTAATAGTTCAATCATCATGTAGCTTCAAAAACATAAAGCCCTTCTTCTACCCCATTATTATATAAACATTTTTTACGTTGAAAACCGTTTTTCACATAAAAGGCATCTAATTTTAAATCTTCAATAGTTAGCCAATAGTTTTGTTTTGGATGCATCGCTTTTAATTCACTTAACCAAAGTGAGCCCAAATTTTGTTGCCTTCTTTCTTCTATAACAAAAATAAAACCTAAATATTGATAGCCTTTATGAAGCCAAGTGTTCGATTCAGCTTCAGCATACAACATATCGGGAGGGCAGGTTGAAAACACCAAACCACCAGCAATGATTTGGTTACTATCTAAAAACACATAACATTTAGTGGTTTCTTTATAACGTTCCCAAAAAGGCACGATGCCATCTTGCCAATCCTCGGGCAGTATTTTAAAAAATTCGGAAATATCTGTACAGACTTTAAAAATCATTTATGAATATATTAAAAATGAATTGGATGAAAAACAAGTACCTTTCGACTGCGCTCAAGGTGACACAGTTACAGTAAACCCCACGACCAAAGTTTATCGGAATCTTCAGTCCAACGATCGCCAATATCAGTTCTGTAATACCCGTTATTGATGATCACGTTACTAATTCTATTATACATCATCTTTTGGGCATCTTTCATGGTATTTCCAACACCCGTAACTAAAACGGCAATGCCTGTATTACCTGTAATTAACCATTCATCGTTCACTTTTTTTAAATGCATGGGGTGCACACCTTCTTTTCCGTTTTTCTTAAATACGACCACGGCATCTTTGGAAAATAGGTTGAATGTTTTTTTGTCGTCATACGGAAACGGCGGCACAACAATAAAAGCACCTACCTGAAACCCTTTTTTTACATTGATTTTGAATTGCTTTTTTGCTGCCAATTTTAAAAATAATTCGCCCATAGGTTCGTTAATTCCCGCACGTTGAATAAAGATTTGCGGATATCCAAACCGAGATGTAAACTCTAACGGATAAATACCATTACCGTTTACAATACAGTTAATATCGATATGCCCTATAAAGTGATGTTTAGCGAGTGTACTTTGAAACTTCAATAAAGTGGCTTCAAAAATTGGTGAATCTTTGGTCCAAAACATACTGGTTCCCATTTCACCCGTTGAAACACCTAGTTCTTTTGGGAATAGTTTTTTATGTTCGAAAGTGATGTTAATAGGATAAATAAACTCGTTTCCATTAAAAAATGCAGCAATAGATACTTCAACACCTTTTACCCTTCGTTGCAATTGAAAATTCCCAAAATCGTTACCCCATGATTTTTCATAAGCTTTTAAAACCCGAATGGCATCCAAACCTTCATCATCACTCCCTACAAACAAGAGTTGTTTAAGCTCTTGGGTTTCGCCACAAGGCTTAATGACATAAGTATTTGGGTTGGCTTCAATATACTTGATAGCATCGTTAAAAGATGTAAACTCTTTAGACGGAATGACCTTAATTTTATGTTTTTGTAATTCAGCCTGTCCAAAATTTCTATCCAACTCTAACTTATCGGTGTATTCGGTACCACCAATCACCAATTTTCCTGCTGCTCTTAATTCACTTGCCATTTTACCATAGCCGGTATAATCGAAAACAATAATATCAGCCCAATCGATGTGTTTCTTCCACTGCGTTACTTTGTTAACAAAGCCATAGCCAATTTCTTTAGAGCCCTTGTCTTCAATAAACATTTTAACATCGTGGCCTTCTAATTTAATTGTATTTATAATATCTAAAGATTCGCCCCAGCGCGATACAAAAAGAAACTTTTTGCTCAAGGGTTGTTGTGTTTTCACAGGAAATACATATGATTTTGAATGATTAAAATCTTTACCAAAAGTATATAATTTAGTTGTTTGTTGTATATACGATTATAAGCAAAATATGGCTTATTTAAAACTAACAAAAAAAAGCCTACCAACATAATGCTGATAGGCTTTTTCGAGAAATTATTTTATTAAGTTATTCTTTTACTTTCTTTTTGTCTTCACCTCTTTTTATGGTATCGTACATTAAAGGTGTTGCAATAAATAACGATGAGTAAGTACCTACTACAATACCCACTATTAAGGCGAACATAAAGCCTCTTATGGAATCCCCACCAAAAGTAAAGATGGCTAATAATACTACCAATGTGGTCAATGATGTATTTAAAGTTCTTCCTAAGGTACTGCTTAACGACACATCTACAATTTTATCGAAATTCCATGTAGTGTGCTCGTTTACATATTCCCTAATTCTATCGAACACAATTACGGTATCGTTTAACGAATAACCAATAACCGTTAATATCGCCGCAATAAATGCTTGGTCTATTTCCATACTGAATGGCATAAACTTGTATGTTAATGAGAACACACCTAACACAATTAGCACATCATGGAATACTGCCGCAACAGCACCTAACGAGAATTGCCATTTCTTGAAACGCAATAAAATATAAAGGAACACTACAATTAAAGAGCCTAAAATTGCCCAAAAAGATGCTTGCTTAATATCATCAGCAATGGTTGGACTTACTTTGTAGTATTTCATTAAACCAACTGACTTACCTTCAGATTCGTTAATAAAATCATCATAAGACTGACCTTCCAAATGTGGTTGTAATGTGGTATAAAGCGTTTTTCTGATCGCTTCATCAACTTCAGAACCAGATTCATTTACTTTATATTTAGTTGTGATTTTTAACTGATTTGCATCACCAAATGTTTTAGCATCGGCACTACCAAAAGCACCTACTAAAGTAGCGGTGATTTCCGAAGCACTAACGTCTTGTGGGAAACGTACTTGATATGTTCTACCTCCAACAAAATCAACACCTTGATCTAAACTATTTGTAAATAAAGAGCCTAAACTTACTAAAATAAATGCACCAGAAATAATGTAAGCAATTTTACGTTTCTTTAAGAATTCGATACTTAAATTTCTGAATAGATTTTTTGTAAGAGGTGTAGAGAACTCTAACTTACCACCTTTGTTTACATACCAATCAACTAACAATCTGGTAATAAAAATAGCCGTAAATAAAGAGGTGCCAATACCAATTAATAAGGTCGTAGCAAATCCTTTAATTGGGCCAGTACCGAAAATAAACAAAATTAAAGCGGTTAGACCTGTCGTTATGTTGGCATCTATAATAGATGAAAGCGCATTACTAAATCCGTCTTGAATAGCTTCTTTTTGTCCTTTACCTTTGGCTATTTCCTCACGTATACGCTCAAAAATAATAACGTTCGCATCCACCGACATACCTATGGTAAGTACGATACCCGCAATACCTGGCAAGGTTAATACGGCTCCTAAGCCCGATAAAATACCAAAGATTAATAAGATATTTAAAATCATGGCAACATCGGCAAAACCACCTGCTTTTCCGTAATAAAGCACCATCCAAACCAATACTAATACTAAAGCAATCATGAAAGACATGCTACCACTATCAATAGCTTCCTGTCCTAATGATGGCCCTACAACTTCACTTTGAATAATATCTGCAGATGCCGGTAATTTACCCGCACGTAGTACGTTGGCTAAATCGACAGCTTCGTTTAATGTAAAGTTTCCTGAAATTTCTGAACTTCCACCAGAAATGGGCCCTGTAGTTACACCTGGGGCAGAATACACAACGTTATCCAAAACAATGGCTATTTGACTACCTTGAGCATATGCTTTACCAGTCATTTCTTCCCAAATTTTAGCACCTTTTGCATTCATTTGCATAGATACCGTTGGCTTATTCGTTTGACTAAAATCGTTTCGTGCATCTGTTACAACAGCACCACTTAATTGTGGTATGTTATCTCTATTACCCACTAAAGCATATAGATCTACTATTTCGCTATCTTTTTCTGGTTTCCCGAAAGCAAATTTGGCATAACGCATTTCGGCAGGAAGTAACGCACGTACTTTTGGTGAGTTTAAATAGTTAAGAACTTTTTCTTTATCCTTAATTTCAAACCGTGCAATAACTGGTCCACCTTGGTAACCATAACCACGAATTAAACTAATAAGTGGCTCAACTGTTTTTACAGCTGTAGAATCGGTAGCAGCTTCTCCTAAAAGGGCATCGATCGTTGATTCCGTTGCATTTTCTTCATCTTGAGGTTCCGTATCAAGCGTGTCTTTTTCAACCTCAGCAGTTTCTTTTAAAACCTCGTTAGCTTGTGCTAAAAATTCGAAAAATAGCTCACCTTTATAAGCATCCCAAAACTCTAATTGCGCTGTACTTTGAAGTAAACTTGTAGCACGTTCAATATCTTTAACACCTGGTAATTCTACTAAAATACGACCAGAAGATCCTAAACGCTGAATGTTTGGTGATGTTACACCAAACTCATCAATACGTTTACGTAATACTTCGAAAGCAGAAACGATAGATTCGTCTATTTTTGTACTGATGACTTTTTTAACTTCATCGTCAGACATGTTTCCTTCAATCTCGCCATCTAAAGCTTTGGTATAAAATATATCTGGAGACGCTAATTTGGTGTCGCCTTTAATTTTATCAAATGCAATGAAAAAATCTTCTAAATAGGTATTTTGACTATTTTTTTGAAGCGTTTCGGCATCATTCAAGGCCTTATTGAATACAGGATTTTTAGTATTATTAGCCAATCCTTTTAAGATGTCTTTTACAGAAACCTGAAGAATAACGTTAATACCACCTTTTAAATCAAGGCCTAAATTCATGGCTTTTTCTTTCACATCATTGTATGTGAATTTTGCAATACCAATATTAAATACAGTATCTGTAGCTATAGATTGCAAGTAATTCGCTTCTTCGATACTTCGCTTTGCGCGATAATCTGGCTCAGATTCTGGAATTTTGTTAATGGCTACTTCTTGAGCAGTTTTTTCTATTTGATTTGCCTTGAATGTGAATGATAATTGGTAAATACTTACCAAACCAAACAAAACGGCAA
The DNA here is from genome assembly GCF_003425985.1 of Mariniflexile sp. TRM1-10. Lineage (NCBI taxonomy): Bacteria > Pseudomonadati > Bacteroidota > Flavobacteriia > Flavobacteriales > Flavobacteriaceae > Mariniflexile > Mariniflexile rhizosphaerae. The sequence continues at coordinate 2,703,174 of NZ_CP022985.1, read as the reverse complement.
ATAATTTTACGAGTCCTTTGTTTTGCATTGTAATTTTTTTGGGTCTAATTTTTTAAACAGGCAAATATAGAATTTACCGCTAATTTGACAGTTATTTTTTATGATAATAAATGTGAATGGATATAGTTTAAAACTATATTTTTTTAAGACCTCACAGGTTTTAAAAACCTGTGAGGTTTATTTTTTGGAGAATATTCCTTAACAGTTCGGTCCTGCCCTAACTTCGGGTATTTTATAAGAAGTATTATCTATTGCAAGTGCAACATTTTTTTGAAATTTATAGGCTCCTTTCTCAAGATCCTCTATATTTTTCATTGCTATTTCCTGTGTTGGCACAGAGACAATAGGAATAAAGAATCGGTTGTAATCGTATTTTAGTTCTAAAGCACATTTACCACCAAAACCTGTGTTTGCGTCGTGTTTTTGTATTTCAAATACATCTAAATTGTATGCAGTAGCTTGCTTTTCAGAAGGTGATTTAGCTGGTTTCTCATGTTCATTAGAGGAGACTTTACCTAACGCTAATTCTTTTTCTTCAGAAAGTATTTTTTTTACGTGAGCTACATCGGTATTGCTATAATATGAGATTTTATAGCTTCCTGCTGCTTGCTCTTCTACTTGAATATTATTAACACCTATAATTTGCAATTGTTTTTTAACAATAGCGATCGTGTTTTTGGCTTGGTTTGATGAGCCTTCTAGTTGGGCAAACTGCAATACAATTTCCTGATTGGGTACAGGAGCTTGTTGATGACTTGCAACACCCAATAAAGTAAAAATAAAAATTAAAGTACTAATGCACCATTTTGCCTTCATGCGCCAAATATATGATTTTAGCTTATAATTTGACAGTTTTTATATTTTAATTTTGAAGTATAACTTATAAATTGAAAGTTATAAATACTTAAAATGCCTAAAGTAGCGTTTTAACACTCCACTTTAGGCACTCATAACTTTAGTACACTTATAACTTTAGCGCACTTTAAGTATTTATATACTACAATAAATCGTTAACAGCTTTTACTCCTTGTGCACTTTCTACCATAGTTGCTTTTTCAGCATCATTTAAAACGATATTAACAATTTCCTCAATACCATTTTTCCCTAAAACTACTGGTACACCAAGACAAATATCATTAAAACCATATTCACCTTCCAACAACGTTGAACAAGGAAATACTTTTTTAGTATCGCAAGCAATCGCATGAACCATTCCAGATACAGCAGCTCCCGGTGCATACCATGCAGAAGTACCTAACAATTTAGTAAGTGTAGCACCACCAACTTTAGTTTCTTCTTTTACTTGGTCTAATCTATCTTCACTTAAAAATTCTGAAACAGGTACGCCATTTCTAGTAGCTAAACGCGTTAAAGGAATCATCCCTGTATCACTATGTCCACCAATCACCATACCATCTACATCGCTAATTGGACCACCTAAAGCTTCTGCCAATCTGTATTTAAAACGTGCAGAATCTAAAGCACCACCCATACCAATAATTTTGTTTTTTGGTAAGTTGGTAGATTTGTGTACCAAATAAGTCATAGTATCCATTGGGTTACTCACCACAATAATGATTGTTTTTGGAGAAAATTCAATTAAGCTTGAAGAAACAGTTTTAACAATTCCTGCATTGATACCAATTAATTCTTCGCGTGTCATTCCCGGTTTACGTGGAATACCAGAAGTTATTACACAAACATCACTATTTGCTGTTTTGCTATAATCGTTTGTGATACCCGTTATTTTGGTATCGAAACCATTTAATGAAGCTGTTTGCATTAAATCCATAGCTTTACCTTCGGCATAGCCTTCTTTAATGTCTAATAAAACAACTTCTGAAGCGAAATTTTTAATGGCAATATACTCTGCACAACTTGCGCCTACTGCTCCTGCACCTACTACTGTTACTTTCATTTTTTAGATTTTAATAATTTTTTAGATAATTGTGATATTTTTTTCCTCTTGTAATGAACTCATTTAAACTTTTTTGATTGAAGCGAAAATTTAACCCTGCACCAGCTGGCTCGTTCGCTAAAATAACCCACAGGGTTATTTTTTACGCTCCGCCCTATGCTCGACAGAAGGCTTTTTCGAGTTGCATAGCAGGGCTACGGAAAGAGAAAAAGACAAAAACCGAGTGTAAAAGGACAATTTTTTAGCCAATTATGAAAAGTTTAAACGGGTTCAATATGAAAATTATGTATTCACGTGCCACAAAAGGTTAATTTTTATGCTTTTAAGCACGCTAAATTACGAATTAAAATACACTAAATAAAAAAAGTGCAAGATTAAATCTTCCACTTTTTAATTAACTAATCATTATTAAAATAACTTAAGCTAAACAATTATATAATTCGAATTCATTAAAAATTTTCTTGAAAATTTAAGGATTATCTAAACCCAAAATTTATACCAACAGAAAAGGCATTGAATTCAGATAAATGATATTCGGCATTCAATCTAAAAAACCCTAATTTCAACTTGGTTCCCAGAGTACCTCTAACTGAAGACACTTCACTTGAAACAGAGAATGGGTCGGTAATTGTTTGAGAAAACAAAGGGCCGTCGGAAACAATGTATGTTCCTAATAAATCGGATTCAGACTTTCCTTTGATATAACCAATACCTCCATAAAAATTAATAACAGGCAATTTTGTTGAAGCTATAAGTTGAAACAACCAAGTGTTCGTACCATTTTCAAGTCTTTGATTATCACCGTTTATCCCCGAAGAATCCGTTAAATCGTAACTGCCATCTAAATGCGTATAAGCAACCAATCCTGAAACAGCCACTGGTAATACTTTATCGGCAGGCAACCATTTAGTAAATTCTACTTGCAAACCTGCACCGTACATGCTTAAAGCGACATCTTCTGTATCAATTTTAGGAACAAATCGTGCCTTTATTTCTATCCCTTTGCTTAACCCTAGCGCTCCTTGTATAAAAGCTGTAGGCAACAAATTAGCACTGGCAGAACCAATCCCACTAGGCAAGGTTATTCTTTCTTCTTGCTCTCCTAAGATTTCATCTTCATACCTAACAATAATATCTATGTCAGGATTATTTTCTCCCAATGCTGAAGCTACTTTTTTTGAAGCGACCCCATCGGCAAATTCTACAGTAAAATCTTGATCTGGATCACTGTTATAATCTGCTATATTCATTAAAAATGATTTATGCTCATCCTTTACGGCTGCCGCATTAGCTATAATCGAAATCTCAAAACCTCCCAATGGCTTTACATCGGCTGTATTAAACCAGTTGGCATTCATACTGTGCATTAAACCATTGGTTCCTGGCGCTAAATAATCGTTTGCAAAACGCTCAGCATTTTTTACTCCTGCAGCTAAAAGTGCATCTATATCTTGAGCTCTTGAAGAAATTGTTGCTAGACACAACAATATAAGTAGGCAAATTTTTCTCATTCTTTTTAAATTTAAGTTACACAAATATATATAAAAAACTACATAAATAAACATTTTATCGAAAAAAAACAGCGTTTAAACGATGTTTTGTTTTAAAAATTAACTCTAAAGCTCACGTTCGGGGTTAGGCTTAAGGAAGCATTATTTATTTGAATGGTAGCATTAGAATCGTTTGGGTTTACTTTATAATAACGATTTATTATGTTTTTAGTATCAGTGATATTAATTACACCAATCTTTAAAGAGGCATTAGTTGATTGGTAAATATTAAACTTATAACTTAAAGACGCATCCAATCGTTTAAACTCATCAAGGTTTTTGCTATTGGGTGTATCGTAGTTTACATAGGTCGTATTTCCTGATTGAACAGTTTCATTACCTTCTACTGGCGATGTATAGGGTCGTCCAGAACGCCAAACACCTCCAACCGATATTTTTAAGTTTTCCAAAATATCATAGTTAAATCCTAAGGAAATGGAATGTCTAATATCTACATTGTTTGGAAATACCGATGGCGTGAAAGTTTCAAACTTATAGTCATTAATTGAATACGTATAACTTACCCATGTACTAAAATTATTGGTTGTTTTATTAGCTAAAAATTCCAGACCTTTCACGGTATAATCACCAATGGCATTGATGTATTGAAAGTTATTATAAAACCCTTGATTGCTTGCCGTAATACCTTCAACCGTTTTATAAAACCCAGTAACATCCATGCTTAAATTATTTTGATTGAACTCAAGCCCAAAAGATCCTTGTTTGCTTTCTGAAATCGGTATATTTCTATCGTTTGGATCAGATGAATTTTTCTCGTTGGCCAAAATCCATCGCCTGTTTTCAACGCCTAAAAAATCATCTTGGAAATCAATTATTTGTGTTGCCGATTGGTTTTTAAATTCGCCCTCTAATTTTACAGCTAATTGATTTGATAACTTTTGCCTTAGATTCAATCTAGGTTCTATTAATAACTTTTTAAATTTCTGAAAATAATTGGCCCTCACTCCAATTCTAAAAAAAGTACCAGCTCGTTTATACTCCGCTTGTGTATACAAGGCATGATTTAACAATACATCTTTTTTAGTTTTATCGTATGAGGGACTTGATACCGATGTATTATTTAGTATCCCTGTTTCATTAAATTGATAACCGTTTAAAAGGGTTAAAAAATCAGTTAGTTTGTAATAAGTGTTAAGCTTAAAACCAGTTTCCAATACTTCGTTTTTCTGGGTGAGCAACTGGTCCGATTCAATTCTATAATCATTGGCATCTACATTGTATTTTGAATAATACGTAGTAAAATGGGTCCTTAATTTAGGACTCCAATTAGCCATCCAATGACCGCCAAATCCCATGTTTTTTTGAGCTAAATTGCTTGACTTAGATTCGGTTTCACTACTGTTGGTGATACGCTCATAATAATCTAAGTTATTATCAATACCAATAACATTAGCTCTAAATTTATGATGGTCGTTTAAATCGAATAACACTTTAGCCGTGTAATCATAAAACACAAAATCTGATGTTGTGGTTTGGTTTTCTATAGGCTCGTCGTTGGTTTTTATATCACTATCCTGAAAACTTCTATCAAAATAATTATCATACGTTGGTGTACCAAAAACATCTGTAATAGATCTTCGACCAGAAATATGAAGTTCTATTTTTCTGGTAATAGGGATTTCTAAAAAAGCATCGGCACTTATTAAGTTCGCACCTGCCCCACCGGAAAATTTACCCGTTAACTCGTTTTTAGTAAACATGTTGATAGTGCTTGACACACCATCACTAAACTCACTACTTGTACCGTTTTTAGTTACAATAACCTTATTGGTAAGATTGGGGTTATAAGCCGAAATCAACCCAAAAAAATGCCCAGAATGATACATTTTAATCCCATCCCAAAACATCAGGTTTTGGTCGTTAGTACCACCTCTCACATTAATATTAGCAATACTCTCATCGGCACTTTCAACTCCTGGAAGCACCTGTATGGATTGCAAAATATCGGGATCTGTTAAACCTGGTAAAATCCCAAATGCTTTTGTATTTAAAACCGTACTTCCATCCAATAGCTTTTGAAAACCTGTGGTTAAGAACTTGGTTATAAGGACTTGGTTTAATTCTTCTTTATTTTCAACTAAAAGAATTTGTTTGCAATTATTGGCTTCTGAAAAGAATTGTTTTGCATTTAATTCTTGACTTTTATACCCGAGATACGAAATAGTAATAATGGCATTTAGAGGCACTTCATCCAACTGAAAGTTGCCACCTTCATTAGTAATTACGCCTTTATTAGTATTATTAATGGCTACGGAAGCTCCAAATAATGCTTCTTTTTCTTCTGAAGCAAACACAAAACCACAGATAGAAATGGTTTTTTCTATAACAGATACGGTAATATACCTGTTATCTAAAGTTTTAAAATTTAATAAGGTTTTAGAATTAAGATATGCTATGGTTTCTTGCAGGTCAAACTCAGGTGCTGGCTGCTCAACAAACACATGAACAACATCATCAAAAGCATACGAAAACTTGACATCAAATTTTTGTTCTATTGCCTCTATTATTTCCGTAAGCGGTTTTTTGTTTGAATTATTTTGGGCAAAACAGAAATTAACGACAAATAGAACTATGTAAATAATACATTTATTATTTTTCATATTTGTACACCGTTACTTGATTACCTTCTATTCGATAACTTAGTTTTAAAGGAATAGTGATTGATTGCAATGCTATATTTTTGTCTTTATGGGTAAAAGTACCTGTGAATAATTGAGAAGCATCCACTTCTTTTAAAGACACATTTAGATCATACTGTCTTTCAAATTCGGCTATTACTTGACTTAATGGAATCTTTTCAAAACTGGTCTCAGCTTGCATCCAAGAGGGGTTTTCCGCGTTAAAATCATTCACTTCCTGAATACTTCCATTTAGAACCCTAAACGTTTTTCCTTTAGGAAGTTTTACCGTTTCGTCTTTAAAAGTAACACTCACCAAGCCTTCATAACATTGCACTTCAAAATAATTGTCACGTTCCTTTACATTAAACTGGGTACCTAAAACCTGAACCGTTCCTATATCGGTTGTTACGGTAAACTTTTTTCCTTTACTTACTTTAAAAAAGGCTTCACCATCTAACTCCAGGTTTCGTTTATCTTTCCAAGTTTTTTTGTTGTATTTTAATTTTGATGCGGCATTTAAAATGACTTCGGAATTATCGGGTAACGTTAAAGTTTCATTTTGTGCAATTTGGGTTTCAAAAGACACATTATTATTAAAAAACAGGAAGTAAGACGATGCAAGCATCACCACCAACACAGCAGCTATTCTTAAAAAAGCTCTAAAATTAAGAGGAATTACTTTAGGCTCTTTTTTAGCAAGCTTTCTTTCTTTAAAAGCTGCCAATGCTTTTTGCGCATCTACCTGAGGCACTTGCATTTGTTTGGCATAAAAAGCTATTTTCTCAAGGGTTTCAACATTTTCAGATTGTTTTAAATCTTGAATTTGCTCCTTGCTAAGCTCGTTATCAAACCACTTTAATATGTTATTTTCGTTTTCCATTTCTTTACGCTTCAAATACAAGACAACTTATACTATTTTTACCCTACCCCGCCGTTGTTAAATATTTTCAATATGTTCTCGCAATATTTTTAAAGCTCCAGACATTCTTTTCTCTACAGCTTTCTGGGAAACATCTAATAAATCAGCAATTTCCCTATATTTCTTACCTTCTATTCTATTTAATAAAAACACTTCGCGTTGCGATTCAGTTAATAATGAGATGGCATCTTGTAACTTCTTTTTAAATTCTTCTTCTTCAAAAATATATTCAGGGCTTTCGTTTGTTTTATCTAAATAAGGTGCTGCTTTGGCATATTCCAAAACGACCTTATTATGTTTAACCGTGTTTAAAAACAAATTATTAATGGTAGTAAATAAATAGGTCTTAGCTTTTGTGAAATCTATTTTAGAACAATTTTCCCAAATTTTAGAAAAGGCATCCTGCACAAAATCCAAAGCACCATCTTTATCACCACATTTATAATAGGCAAAATTACTTGCCGATTGCACATGCTCTAAATAAAAAGTATTAAAATAAGTTTCTTCACAAAGTTTATTCTCATCCATTTATATAGGTTTTTTGAGGCTTTAAAAATAAAGATTTCTACAAAAGTAGGGTAAAAATAGTTTAAGTTGTCTTAATGATGTAAGATAACATAGGTTAATAATTGTGAAACAAGATTCCATTTATAAAATAGTAAAAAACACTATAATCGTAATTTTAACTTTATATATTTTAGCTATGGTATACCTAAATTTAAAAATGACGTTTAAAATATGGTAGGGTAAAATAAAATGTAGTTGTCTTACTAAAACAAAGGCGAAAAGATCGCTATGAAAAAGAAAATATTAAAACCCAAAAAAATTATTATCATGAAAAATTTAAGATTTATTACAAGTTTAGCTTTAACAGCCTTATTAACTTTTACATCATGTCAAGATGAAATTGATAGTGAGAATGGGCAAAACCCAAACACCAATAATTCAAATTCTGAAACTGCGAGCAACCTAGAGCGTAGTTCTATGTATGATGGAAGTTTTGACGACTTTTTAGATGGCGCATCTTGTTCATCTATATTATTACCTGTTGTTGCAACGGTAAATGGCACCGAAGTGAGCATTATAAGTCAATCTGATTATCAAATTGTTTTAAATATTTTAGGTGAGCTTATTAATGATGATGACACCGTGACACTGGAATTCCCTTTTAGTGTGCGATTAAGTAATTACACCGAAGTGGTTGTTACAAATCAAGGAGAATACGATGCTATTATTGATGCCTGTGAAACTGCTGAAGCTGCCGGAGAAGATGCTATTTCTTGTTTAGACATCAATTTCCCCATAACAATTTTAACCTATAGTTTAAGTTTGGAGCAAACCGGAAGTGTGGTTATTGAAACCGAACAACAATTATATGCGTATATGAATGATATGGACAACACAGAATTATTTGCAATAAACTATCCTATTACCGCTACTTTATCAGATAGCACAACGGTAACACTAACTAGCGATTTAGATTTACAAGCTAGCATTGAAGATTGTTTAGGTATTGAAGATGCTGAAGATGAAGCAGAAGACCAAGCAAATAACTTAGAAACTATTTTAGTTGAAGGAAGCTTTAAAGTACAATCATTTGTAAATGCTGGCATCGACAAAACTTCCGACTACGCTAATTACGCTATAGATTTCGCAAACGATTTATCGTGTGTAGCAGAAGATAAAGTGAATGCACTAGCAAATGATATAGAAGGTACCTATGAAGTAGCCTCTGAAACTGAAGTGTATTTAGACCTGACTTTTACAGGTAATGCCACATTTAGTTTATTAAATAACACATGGGAAGTAACCAGTTTTAGTAACACATCCATTTCATTAAAAAGCACGACAAATGCTGCAGTAACATTGGTTTTGTCCCAAATTTAGTACCTACTTGATTTTTGGTTGGTTGCCATAGTGTTTATGGTGAAGCAGCTGTCGGGAAACTGACAGCTGCTTATTTTAAAAAGAGAAAAAAGAAAAAAAGAAGAGAGAAAAGAAAAGAGAAGCAAGAAACTTTAAAACTTAGAAACTTTTAAACTTTGCAACTTTGCAACTTTGCAACTTTGCAACTTAAAAAAAACAAATGAAAAAAATAATAACATTGCTATTGGTTTTTGGCTTTTTGGTTTCTTGTTCAAAAGAAGACACCGCTGATAACGAAAACGCAACCAACACTAAATTAGCTAATCAAAAAAACACGGGAAGCTCTTCAAACGATTTACTATCAGATACTACTTTTAAAAGTATGGTCATTGAATTGGTTTATGTTGAAGGTTTTGAACCCACCCAAAGCAGCATCAATAACTTTGTTAGTTTTTTAGAAACAAGAACGTTTAAACCTCATGGCATTACTGTTGAAAAAAGAGCCATTGCTTCTCCCGGAAACGCCCCATACACAAATCAAGAAATCATTACCATAGAAGATGCTAACCGTACTAAATACAACACAAGCAGTCAAATAGCCGTTTGGGCCTTTTTTGCAGATGGCGAATCTGCAAACAATACCGATTCGGGCATGGTTTTAGGAACGGCCTATAGAAACACGTCATTTGTAATTTATGAAGAAACTATTCAAGATTTAAGTAATAGCCCATTTGAACCCAACCGAACTATTTTAGAAACAACTGTAATCTCCCATGAATTTGGTCATATTTTAGGGCTCACCAATTTAGGGGCAAACATGGTAGACAATCATGAAGACACCGAACACGCTAAGCATTGTAATGTTGAAAGCTGCTTAATGCACTGGTCTGTCGAAAGCGGCGCTGGTTTAGATAATTTAATTGGTGCAAATTCCGCACCTGAGTTAGATGCCCAATGCATTGCCGATTTACAGGCGAATGGTGGTAAATAAAATAAATTTATAATTGATGGATTATAGATTATGGATTATGGATTCAAGAGCCAAGAGCCAAGAAACTTTGAAACCTCATAACCTCATAACCCCATAACCTTATAACTTCATAACCTTATAACTTCATAACCTTATAACTCTAAAAACAAACAGATGAAAACAATTTTCAAAATAGTATGTATCCTTACAATCGCATTAACATCAAATGCACAAACACAAAAATCCAACGCAGGACTTAAAGGTGGTTATAATTTGGCTGCAGTAAGTTTTGATGGTGAAACCGAAACCGGACAAAGACATTCGTTTCATATTGGTTTTTATGGCGAATCGTTTTTATCGGAAAGCGTGGCTCTGCAAGTAGAACTACTATACTCTCAACAGGGTTATGAATTAAAAGATAATGGGGGCACTTTCACCCAAAAATTAGACTATGTAAACATGCCATTAATGCTAAAACTTTACCCAGACGAAGCATTCTTTTTAGAAGTGGGTCCTCAAGTAGGATTAGCAGTCTCTCACAAAGAAGAATTTGATAGCAGTTTTGGATTATTTGATACCTCTCAAGAATTCGACCCACAAAATTTTGATTGGGGCATGAACTTTGGCGCTGGTTTTAAAACGGAATCTGGCGTGTCCTTAGGTGTTAGATACCATTTAGGGTTAGGTAGTGTTTACGATGAAGGCAATCCTAAAAACCGTGTTTGGCAATTCTCTATTGGGTTCGATTTTTAATCAATAGATAGATATAAAAAAATGCCGCTTCCATTGAAACGGCATTTTTTTATATAATTTAGAATTTTAATAAAAAATTTCTTGAAACAGACTATCCTCGAGGCAGAGCCATAGAGGTATTTCGCCTGTTTCATTTTTGACCTCAGGGTCAAAAACCGAAATTTTGTATTTTACCTCACCCAGAACTTGCCTTTTCGGGCAGTTCTGACCTCTCCTCCAAAGGAGAGGTGAATTGGACACCCCGAGGCTGAGCCTTCGGGGAATTATTTAGATTTAAGCATCAATTTTAGCATAAACAGCATTCTTTTCAATAAAATCCCTACGAGGTGGCACTTCATCACCCATAAGCATCGAGAAGATTCTATCGGCCTCCGTACCGTTATCTATTTGAACTAAACGCATGGTTCTAAACTCAGGATTCATAGTGGTATCCCAAAGTTGCTCTGCATTCATTTCTCCAAGACCTTTATAACGTTGGATGCTTACACTGCCTCCCATCTCTTCAGCTATAGTATCACGCTCTTTATCACTCCAAGCATATGCTTTTTTATTTCCTTTTTTAACTAAATATAAAGGAGGCGTTGCAATATAAATATGACCGTTCTCTATTAATTCTTTCATATATCTAAAGAAGAATGTCAATATTAAAGTTGCAATATGGCTACCATCAATATCGGCATCACACATAATAACAACTTTATGGTAACGCAATTTAGAAAGGTTAAGTGCTTTACTATCTTCTTCCGTTCCGATGGTTACACCTAAAGCTGTAAAGATGTTTTTAATCTCTTCGTTTTCAAATACTTTGTGAACCATGGCTTTTTCAACATTCAAGATTTTTCCACGAAGCGGAAGAATTGCTTGAAATGCTCTATCACGACCTTGTTTTGCAGTTCCACCTGCCGAATCTCCCTCTACAAGAAATACTTCACATTTTGAAGGATCTTGTTCCGAACAGTCACTTAATTTACCAGGCAAACCACCAATACTCATAACGGTTTTACGCTGAACCATCTCACGTGCTTTTTGAGCTGCATGACGCGCTTGTGCCGCCAATATCACTTTTTGCACAATGATTTTAGCATCGTCTGGATGTTCTTCCAAATAATCGGTCAGCATTTCAGAAACGGCCTGACTTACCGAAGCAGACACTTCTCGGTTTCCTAATTTGGTTTTGGTTTGTCCTTCAAATTGTGGTTCTTGAACTTTTACCGAAATGATGGCGGTCAAACCTTCACGGAAATCATCACCGGCAATTTCGAATTTTAAATTTTTAAGTAAGCCAGATTCGTCTGCATACTTCTTTAAAGTCATCGTTAACCCACGGCGGAATCCAGACAAATGCGTCCCACCTTCATGTGTATTAATATTGTTTACATACGAGTGCAAGTTTTCGGCATACGAGGTGTTATAAACCATCGCAACTTCAACAGGAACCCCGTTTTTCTCGCCTTCAAACGCAATAACGTCTTTCATTAAAGGCTCTCTATTGCCATCTAAAAACTTGATAAACTCTTTTAAACCTTCTTCAGAATAAAACGTTTCTCCTTCAAAAGAACCATCTTCTTTAGTCGCTCTTTTATCAACTAAATGAATGGTAATACCTTTATTTAAATAAGCCAACTCACGCATTCTACTCGCTAAAGTATCATAACTATACTCTAGGGTTTGTGTAAAAATAGTTCCGTCAGGCTTAAAAGTAACGGTCGTTCCTCTTTTATCGGTTTCACCAATTTGTTTAACAGGATACATGGCTTTACCACGCTCGTATTCTTGCTCGTAAATTTTTCCGTCTCTGTAAACTGTAGCTCGTAAATGTTCAGACAAAGCATTCACACAACTCACCCCTACGCCATGCAAACCACCAGATACTTTATAGGAATCTTTATCAAACTTACCTCCTGCTCCAATTTTAGTCATAACAACCTCTAGAGCCGAAACACCTTCTTTTTTATGTAAATCTACGGGGATACCACGACCATCATCTTCGGTGGTTATCGAATTATCTTCATTAATTATTACCGTAATATTATTACAATGCCCAGCGAGTGCTTCATCAATCGAATTATCAACAACCTCATAAACTAAATGGTGCAGTCCTCTTGTACCAACATCTCCAATGTACATAGACGGACGCATACGTACATGCTCCATGCCTTCTAACGCCTGAATACTGTCTGCTGAATAATTGTGCTTATTAAATTCTTCCTTCATTTATTGTTATCTTTTTAATTAAAATTCATAAAAAAAATGACACTTGCGCATCATTTCAGGATACTTACAAATATACAAAACCACACTGCTTTTTTAAAGTTTTTTATCGATTATAAATTGAAATTATCAACATTTGTTAATTACTTAAAAGTGTCTTAAATCGTCTAAAAAGTGCCTTAAAATCGATTTTAGCTGATTTCGCCCTCTTCAAACAAACCAAAAAACCAAAAGCGGCTTAAAACCTAAATTTCGATATGTATTTTGACTTTATTTCACCTTACCCGGAACTGCCTTTTGGGCAGTTTTGACCTCTCCTTGAGGAGAGATTAAAGCGGGCACGAGCAAACCGAACTGCGAAACAAGCCCCGAGGAATTCTTTAAATTAAAAAAGTGTTTTTTATTGACCCTTTAATAATTTCCCAACAAAATTCAAACAGTCTCTTAAGTATTAATTAAACTCAGATATATTTAAGGAACTTTCAATTTATCCTCATTTTTTTTACTAATTTGACAATATAAAATAGGATATAAGAAAAAATAGTGCTTGATATATTATTTCTGTATATATTTGGTGTGTAAAAAACCATATAATGACAATTAATAACAATAATAATTTCAATAATCCTAATTTTTAGGGTCGGAAGGTTATTGTTTGAAAATATATAAAGCCTTCCAAATACGGAAGGCTTTTTTTAATCTAAAAAAGGTAAGACATGAGTAAAATTATGACAGTCGACATATTGTCGAGTATTAAAGGAGCACAGCCCAGCGAGGCGGTGAACAAATTATTTGATGTGATTAAAAATGCACAACCTACAAATAATAACTCTTTTAATAATAATCATAATAATGCCGTGTCGTTAAACGATTTAAGAGACGATGTCGTGATTGAAAGTTCTGCCATTGAGAAACAAATCATTATCGAAAACTTCCCCAAAAAAAAGAATGGCTATTTGGTAGTTTCTAAAGTTATAGAAGAATAATTATGGACTCTCAAATAAAACAACTTCATCAGCAATTGATGAATAAGGAAATTTCTTGCACAGCGTTAATCCAAGAAAAATTAGATCTACTAAAGGCCAACACCAACAACACCGTTAACACTTTGTTAGATTCTTTAGCATTAGAATTAGCTACTAAAGTAGATACCAAAATAGCAAACGGAGAACCTATTGGTCTATTGGAGGGCATTCCTTTTGGGATTAAAGACGTGTATATGCTGCAAGGCACTTACACAACGGCGAGCTCTCAGTTATTAAAAAATTATAAATCGGCTTACACAGCAACAGCCATTCAAAAATTATTGGATGCTGGTGCGATTCCTATTGTCAAAGAGAATTGTGATAGTTTTGGTCATGGCTCTTCGAGTGAAAATACCATTTTCGGTGCTGTGAAAAACGCTATCAACCCCAATTTGGTGGGTGGTGGTTCCAGTGGTGGATCCGCTGTGAATGTCGCTAAAGATTACACTGTATTTTCCATTGGTGGCGACACCGGAGGTTCGGTGCGTCAACCTGCAGGCTACAACCATGTGTATGGTTTAAAACCGACTTACGGGCGTATTTCGCGTTACGGTTTGATGGCGTATGCATCATCAACAGATTGTGTGGGCCCTATCGCCAAATCGGTTGAGGATATCCGTATCGTATTGAACGTGATGAGTGGCAAAGACGTTAAAGACCAAACCACTTACGCTTCCTCGGAAATTACAAAAGAAACCATTTCAAATGCTGAAGGCATTAAAACCGTTGGCTATTTCAAGAACTTTATTGAAAATGAAGCGATTGATTCTAAAATCAAAGCTGATTTTTTAGATGCTATAGAAAAAATAAAAGCCAAAGGTATTGTTGTTAAGGAACTTGATTTCTTTAAATCCGATATTTTAGTTTCGACTTATTACACCTTGGCAATGGCCGAAACGGCTTCTAACTTATCACGATTGGATGGCAGCAATTACGGCCATCGTATTGAGGATAAAAACCTAAAGGAATCGTATGCCATTACACGTTCTGAAAACTTTTCAGAAGAAACAAAACGCCGTATTGTTGGTGGCAACCAAGTATTGTCTCAAGGATTTTCAGATGAAATTTATTTAAAAGGATTGGCTTTACGCGATGCTATTTCCGAAAATTTTGAAAATGATTTTAAGGAAGTCGATATCATCATATCGCCTGTAACACCAAGCACACCACCAAAAATTGGTGATAGTTTAAAAGATCCGCTTGCCATGTATTTAAGCGATGCTTACACCGTTGGGTTTAGTTTAGGGCAATTACCAACCTTAACTGTACCACAAGGCACGGAAACTGGCTTGCAAATAACGGCAGCAAAAAATAATGACGAACTTGTTTTGAAGTTTGCTAACTTCTTAAAAGACACGATATAATGGAATTGGAGCAATTAGACGCGGCATTAAAAGCCCACGAGTTAGAATTAGTTATCGGACTGGAAACACACGTTCGACTAAACACAAAAACCAAGTTGTTCTGTTCTTGTCCGAATCAAGAAATAGACACCCCAAACCAAAACATCTGTTCTGTTTGTACGGGGCAAATGGGCGTTTTGCCTGCCATCAATAAAGAAGCGATTACCAAAGCTATTTATTTTGGAAAAGCAGTAAAATCATCTTTTGAAAATGAAGTGATTTCTTGGGATAGAAAGCATTATGAATATCCGGACAACCCAAAGAATATTCAAATCACACAGTTTCACAACCCGATTATTCCAGACGGGCAAGTGTCCTGTTTTAGAAATGATGGCAGCCAGTTTACGGTCAATTTAACCCAAGTTCATATTGAGGAAGATGCTGCCAAATTGATGCACGAAAAAACCGTATCGTTAGTCGATTTTAACAAAGCTGGCGTACCACTTATTGAAATTGTTACCGAACCTTGTATTCGCCATATCGAAGATGCTTCCATTTATGCCCAATACATTCAACGTATTGTTCAAAATTTAAAAATAAGTGAAGCCAATCTTGAAAAAGGTGAGTTTAAATCGGATGTTTCGGTATCACTTCGCAAAAAACACAGTTACGCTTTAAACCCACGTACCGAAATTAAAAACTTAAATTCGTTTAAGTTTATGGTCGATGCTTTAAAGGAGGAAGTTGAAAAACAATTCAACTATTATATTGAGCACAAAGAATTCAGACCTGACCAAACCACGGTTTTGTGGGATGCCGACTTAAAGCAAACCAAAACCATGCGTAAAAAGGAATTTGAAGCTGATTACCGTTTCATTTCTGAACCCGATTTGCCGTTTGTAAATATTAAAAGTGCCGTTGAAGCCATTCACGTGGATACCAAAACGCTTCCCTTTGCTGTGGAATCCATTTTGATAAATGGCGGCGTATTGCCACAGGATGCTAAATTCTTTACGGCAGACTCGTTACGTTCCGAAACCTTCGTGGCTATTAATAATGAATTGAATGACGCCTCGTTTGTTGCTAAAACCTTGTCAAACAACATAAAACCTGAAGCGTATTCACAAATTGAAAACATTCAAGATTTTATTGCTGTTTTCAAATTATTTAAAGAGGAAAAAATAACGGTTGTATTGGTTCAAAATGCCATAAAATCGTTGTTGGCTGACGCTCATTTTGATTATAAAACCTATTTTGAAGACAACAGTATTTCCGAAGAAAAAATCCAGGATGCCATTGCCAAAGTCATTTCAGAAAATGAAGCCATAGCCAATGACATTAAAGCCGGAAACCAAGGGAAATCGGGTATTTTAGTTGGAAAAGTGATTGAAATTATTGGTAAAGGCGCGTCTGGAAAAGTAGTGCGTGAAGGTATTTTGAAGATGCTTGCTGGAGATGACCGAAGACCGATGACCGATGACGGAAGTACAACTCAACAACAAACAACTCCACAACAAACAACAACCAACCAACAACCAACAACCAAAGAAGAAATTCTACCTCAAATTCCCATCGTCATAAAAGAGGAATACCGAACGCATGTAATCACTGCTATTTCTGAAACTAATATTTCCGAGAAAGTAACCTTTTCAGGTTGGGTTTCCAGTGTTCGCGATCATGGTGAATTGATATTTATAGATTTACGGGATTCTAGTACCGAAGTTTTCCAAGTACGCTTAAGTAGGGAATCGTTCCCTAATTTGGATGAACTGGTGAAGTTAAAACCAGAATCGGTTATTACTGTTACCGGAACCATCGTGCAACGTAAGGAAGATGACTATAATGCTGCCTTAAGAACCGGAACCATAGAAATGGAAGCTTACGAACTCGATATTTTAAACCTATCGAGAACGCTGCCTTTTGAAATAAAACGTGCGACAAAGACCAATGAAAACACTCGTTTTCAATATAAGTTTTTAGACCACAGAAATGATGATGTGCGTCGCGTTATTGTCAACCGTCATAAGGTTATCAAATTACTGCGTGATATTTTAGATGAGGAGCATTTCTTGGAAATTGAAACCCCTATTTTAAGTGCAGGAACCGATGAAGGGGCTCGCGAATTTATTGTACCAACACGTAAGCAATCCGGGGCATTTTATACCTTGCCACAAGCACCCCAGCAGTTTAAACAAATGTTGATGGTGAGTGGTTACGAAAAGTATTTCCAAATTGCACGCTGCTTTAGGGATGAAGATTCCCGTGGTGACCGCCAACCGGAATTCACCCAATTGGACATGGAATTGGCGTATGCCAGCATGCAGCAAATCATCGATTTAAACACCAAAATGTTTAATGAAGTGGTGACGAAAATATATGGCAACAAATGGATTTTACGTCCGTTTGAAGTGATTACCTACCAAGATGCCATGGATTTTTATGGTTGCGACAGACCCGATTTGCGTTTTGGCTTAAAACTTCAAACCATTACAGACATTGTAAAAGATACGACCTTCCAAGTATTCAGCAAGCCTATTGAAGAAGGCGGTATTGTAAAATGTATTAAGGTCTCTGCTGAAGAACAAGGCAACAAGCGTTTATCGAAAGGGCAAATTGAAAAATTAACAGGCATTGCACAACAGCACGGTTTGGGTGGTTTGGCTTATATCATTGTAAATGAAACCGATTTACAATCGCCAATTATTAAATTTTTAGGTGAAGATATTGCTGCAGGTATTATAAAAGCAACCAACGCTCAGGTGGGTGATATTGTGTTTTTCTCGGCTGCCGATTATGCCACAGCAAATAAAGCTCTGGATGCGGTTCGTCAGGAACTTGGTAAGATGTTGCATTTAATTAATGCGAAAGAATTACGTCCGGCTTGGGTGATTGATTTCCCTATGTTTGAAAAAACGGATGAAGGTCGTTGGACCTTTACCCACAACCCTTTCTCGATGCCAGCAGTTTATGATATCGATAAACACATGAATGGCAAAGAGGAAGAAATAGGAAGCATCATTGCCCAACAATACGATTTGATATTGAATGGTTACGAAATTGGTGGTGGTTCGGTACGTGCCCACAAACCGGAAATTTTGGAAGCTACTTATAAAAACATGGGCTACAGCAAAGAGGAGATGCTAAAAAGCGTTGGCACCATGTATAAAGCCTTCCATTATGGAGCACCTCCACATGGTGGTATTGCTTGGGGTGTAGACCGTTTGATGATGATTTTAGAGAAAAAAGCATCGATTCGTGAAGTGATGGCATTCCCAAAAACAGGCACCAGTGAGGATTTATTATTTGGCGCGCCTTCTATACTTTCTGATAAAAAGATTGAGGAAATGAATGTTAGGGTTATTAAGAAATAAGATAAAAGACGATAGATAAAAGACTAGAGACAGAGAAAAATAGATGTATGAAATCCCGATAGGTTGCTGTCGGGATTTTTTATTTTCGTAGGAAATATTGATTATATTTACTTGGATATTAAAAACAAAGTTGATTTTTACAATAAGAATATTGATGGAATCATTACAAAAATAAAAAGAACACGCGGAACAAAAGTTTATTATGCCGAATCGGATTTCTTTTATTTGGAACAATTGGAAGATAAATTACTAAAAATTGGTGATTCTATCAGTAAAAAAACAAATTCGGAATTAGCTGTTTATGAAAAAATAGAAAACAAACATTATATTTATCTGACTAAAATAAAAGTTCTGAAACCTCAAAGCAGCTACTTTAAATTTTTCTTCAGGCTTTAAGAGAAAATTAAACCAACAGGTAACACCGTATCCTATAAAAATTGCTATTTTTATCTAAAACCAATGTAAGTTGATCATTTGCCAACTTCTGATTCTGCTCACACCAGTTCGCTTCGCTCGTGTCCTTCAGAAAATCCTCGCCATAAACACGTAAATTTCCAAGACACACAAAACCATCACAAGCAAAAAACATCCTAATCCCAACAAAGAAATTCAAAATTATTTGCGCAATCAAATAACTGCGTTTATATTTGCAGTCAAATAACTGCGTAATGAAACTAAGAAGAGACGTATTTCAAGCCATAGCTGACCCTACCCGTAGAACGATCATTTCTTTAGTCGCTCTTCAAGCATTGACACCAACTGCAATTGCTGGAAATTTTGACTATTCAAGACAAACGATTTCCAAGCATATACAAATCCTTACGGAATGCGAAATACTCGAACAGGAACAAAGAGGCCGGGAGATTTACTATCAGCTAAACCCCCAAGGAATGAAAGAAATAGCTGAATTCATTGAACCCTTTAGAAACATGTGGGATGACCGATTTAATAAATTGGAAACATTAATGAAATCGAAGATTCACGAGGACAAAAAGAAATAATCAGGAAGTGAGTAAAAAACATCAGTCAAAAAATAGATCACCATGGAGAAAAAAACAAAAATCAATGCCATAGAAGGCAAACAAGAATTAGTAATAACACGGGAATTTGAATTACCCATAGAATTACTTTTTAAAGCATATACTGAACCTGAACTTGTAGAACAATGGATGGGTACAAAAGTGATAAAACTTGAAAATAGAAATCACGGTGGTTATCAGTTTGAAACTTCATACAACGGCAATGTCGTATTTAAGGCAAACGGAACAATTCACGAAATTTTACCCAATAAAAAAATCATCCGCACCTTTGAAATGGAAAATATGCCTAGTGGTGTTCAGCTTGAATTCTTGGAATTTGAAAAACTCACTGACGAAACTAGTAAATTGACCATGCAAATAATTTACAGGTCTGAGAAACACCGAGCAGAACAGTTAAAACTACCTTTTGCTAGTGGTTTAAATATGGCACACGATAGATTACAGGACATTTTAAGCAATTTAAAATAACGCATTATGACAACAAAGAGAAATAAAATCATTTATTGGATAGTTACTGGCTTCCTTTCATTTGGAATGTTAGCAGGTGGTGTGCAGCAAATGCTTCAAATTGGTGGATACAATGAAATCATTAAACAATTAGGCTATCCACAATACCTTTTAAGTATTCTCGGTGTTTGGAAAATATTGGGTGTCATTGCCATTCTTATTCCCAAATTCCCCCTATTAAAAGAATGGGCATATGCTGGATTTTTCTTTGTAATGTCTGGAGCATCCATTTCCCATTTCGCAGTCGGTCAATCATTAACAGAAGCAATGCCATCATTAATATTATTGCTTGCAACTATTTTGTCTTGGTATTTCAGACCAGAAAGCAGAAAAATCACCTCGTTAACAAAATAAACTTGAAAATGGAAAAAGTCGAAAAATACATAGAGAAAATAGAACGGTGGAAAGAAGAAACAAAGCTGTTAAGAAAAATATGTTTGGATTGTGGGCTTGATGAAGACTTTAAGTGGATGCACCCTTGCTATACATTCCAAGGAAATAATATCGTCTTAATTCACGGCTTTAAAGAGTATTGTGCACTTCTTTTTCATAAAGGCGCTTTATTGCAAGACACCAACAACATTCTAATTCAGCAAACAGAGAATGTGCAATCGGCCCGCCAAATCCGATTTACCAAAGTGCAAGAAATCATAGATCTAAAATCCATTATCAAAGCTTATATTTTTGAAGCGATTGAGGTTGAAAAAGCAGGTTTGAAAGTGAAAATGAAAAAGACTTCCGAGTTTAAAATGCCTGATGAATTTAAAAAAACCTTAGAGGACAATCCCGATTTAAAATCCGCATTTAAAGCATTAACACCAGGTCGGCAAAGAGGTTATTTACTGTATTTTTCACAAGCCAAACAATCGAAAACCCGTGAATCGAGAATTGAAAAATCAATCCCCAAGATATTCGAAGGAAAAGGGCTGAATGATCTATAAAAAGCGGATTGGGAATAAATATTACCGCCAAAAAGGGGTGTATAAGAATTACTGGTTATAAGCTGCCGCTTATTAGCTTCTGATTTTGCTTGTGCCAGTTCGCTTCGCTCGTGTTTTTTAGAAGTAACTTTCATTGATAAATACATTACCATTTCCTAAAGAAGCGAATGTAGGTAATTAGCTGAATTAACCAATCCATTCTTTCTTAAATTATCTAATACTTCATATGTATCCAAATCGGGATTTCTTCTATTTAAAACTAATTTTCTAAAGGCTTCCAATGCTTTATCATGATTTAAATCTATAATATCAGCGATAAAATCATCAGCAGATTTTGCGACAAGTCCAAAAGTAGCTAAATATTCTTCCGGAAAATCTTTTAAATTATTTGTCACTATTACATTTGCATTGGTTTTTATTGCTGCTGCAAGCACATGACGGTCTTTTTCATCAGGTAAGGTCAATCCCGAAATCAAAGGTTTATAATTCACGACTAATGCATCTGGAAATACTGAATTTGCAATATTTGTCCTTTTTTTAATTTCCTCTTTGGTTATACCTTTTCGTTTCATAACATCTTCCCATTCATCAAAAATATGATTGCTCCACTTTGGAGTAAATAATTCATAATGAGCAAACCAAAAAAGCAAATCTCTTATTTCAATTGGATAAATAACATTGGTATCAAGAACACATGTAAAACGTACACTATGAATCATATAATCCTAACTCTTCATCAGACTTCATCATATCTATTAAAAGCCGTTCTTGTTTCAATTTCATTTCTTTCTTATAATCCATAACATCTTCAAATTTCACTCTACGATGTCTTCCAACCAAAGTAAATGGAATTTTCCCTTCCTCAAGCAACTTAACAAAATGAGGTCTTGAACAACCTAATAATTCAGCGGCCGCTTGAGTTGTCATTTCAGTAGCAATCGGAACGACAGAAATTGAATGTCCTTGACTTGTTGCCTCTAATATTTTCGCTAAAAGTTTAAGCGCTTTTAAAGGAATTCTTATTTTTTCAGCAGTTTCTTCAATTTCAATTTCTGGATTCTCTGAATGCAATTCTTCCAAAGTAGCCGCAAGCGCATTATACGATTTCATCGCTGCAATTTGCTCTTTTTTTGAAGGCTTTTTTATGTCATTAAAGTACTCCATATCAAATTATCCTTGTTAGTTCAATACAAATATAAACGAAATAAACGAAACGAAATAATATAGAAATGTTAATTTTTAAAAACGAGAAAAACGAATGCTAACATTATAAATAATTTTGAAAAAAAATCAACGATGCGAATCTGACAAGTGGTCTTTTTGACAGTCCTACTAAAAAAATGCCGTTTTGCCTATTTTAAGACCAACAAAATCCAAAGCTGGAATTCAAAATACTCACACGTAAACACGCTATTTTCAATAATTAAATTTAAGAGATATGCATAAACGTTATGTTTAAAAACAAAAACATGTTCTTTATTTGAGAACTTTATTATCTTTGCGATGAGATTTAAAACATGAAGAGAATCATTGCAAAGAGAACACTGATAGAATTTTGGGAAAAGCACGCTGATTCAGAGCAATATTTAAAAACTTGGTATGAAACAACTAAAAATTCAAATTGGACTTCGCCTAACGAGATTAAACAAACTTACATAAATGCCAGTATTTTAAAAGATAGTCGAGTTGTTTTTAACATCAAGGGAAACGCTTATAGATTAATTGTAAAATTCAATTTTGATAGACAATGGGCCTTTATAAGGTTTGTAGGAACACACGCGGAATACGATAATATAGACGCAGACACCATTTAACAAATAAGATTATGATAATAAAACCTATAAAATCAGAGCAAGATTACGAGAAAGCTTTAGAAAGATTAGAAGTGATTTTTGATTCAGCTGAAAACACAAAAGAAGGCGATGAAGCCGATATATTATCAATGTTAATTGATAACTATGAAAATCAGCATTATCCGATTGAAGCTCCAGACCCAATCGAAGCCATAAAAATCCGAATGGAGGAAATGAATCTTAAACAAAAGGATTTAGTTGGTATAATCGGAGGAAAAAGCAGGGTATCGGAAATACTTAATAAAAAGAAAAGACTAACAGTTGATATGATAAGGGAATTGGAAAGAGTTTTACATATTTCCGCTTCAGTTTTGGTAAATAATTACCAGTTATCGAAATAAAAAACCATAGGGTAAGGCGTATATAAAAATTACTGCTTTTAGCTTTACCAATACAAGTTGCTCTGTTTACTAGTTTATGATTTTGCTTCGGAAAATCCTCGCACACAAACATGCTACTTCTTGATATACACAACCAGAGGCATTAATATAAAAAATAAATAAATTGAAAATTATTGAAACCCATAGAAACGAATTCACTATTTCAACTGATAAAGAAAAATTGGATATTTCTGTGATTCACAACTTCCTTGCAAACGAATCCGATTGGAGCAATGGAATTCCCATAAAGACATTAAAACTGTCTATAAACAATTCTCTTAATTTTGGACTTTATTATAAAAACACACAAATTGGATATGCCAGAATAATATCAGATTATTCAACTATTGCATATTTGGGAGATGTTTTTGTTCTAAAAGAATATAGGGGAAAAGGATTAAGTAAATGGTTAATAAACGAAGTAATGGAACATCCAAATTTACAAGGATTAAGACGTTGGATTTTATTAACTGACTCAGCAGAATGGCTTTATAAAAAATTCGGATTTACTAAAATACCACATCCTGAATTTTATATGGAAAAACACAATCCGAATGTATATCGCGAAATAAATACTAATACCAACACGATGCCATGAGCAATGACGGCTTTGCAGTAGATTCAAACATCCTCTCTTTTGTTATCATTATTCAGGACAGATACTAAACGACTCCTACCCTTTCACATCCAAAGCGTCACGCAACGCATTCCCTATAAGCATAAACGCCATAACCAAACTCATAATACAGAGCCCCGGTATGATGGCTAAATAGGGCTTCCCAAGAATGATATAATTGTAATGGTCTTTTATCATAGCGCCCCAACTTGCCATGGGTGGCTGTGCACCAATACCCAAAAAACTCAAGCCGCTTTCTATTAAAATAGCTGCTGCGAAATTAGCTGCCGAAATGACAATAACGGGCGCCATAATATTAGGTAAAATATGCTTGGTTATGATTCTAAAATCATTGTAACCCAAAGCACGTGCCGCAGTTACATATTGCATTTCTTTGGCGCTTATTATTTGTCCACGTACCACTCTGGCCACCTCAACCCACATGGTAAGCCCCACGGCAATAAACACTTGCCAAAACCCTTTTCCTAAAGCCAAGGTAATGGCAATCACCAATAATAAGGTTGGTATAGACCATGTTACGTTTATAATCCACATAATTACAGCATCTACTTTTCCTCCAAAATACCCTGCAATGCTACCCATAAATATGCCTATAGCCAAGGATATAAAAACAGCCACAAAGCCTATAAAAAATGAGATTCTAGCACCAACTAAAACTCTACTTAGTAAATCACGCCCATATTTATCAGTCCCAAAGAGGAAGGTCTTTTCTTTAATATACGTTTTATATGAACCATTTGGAAACTCATTTATATTCATGGTTTTTTCGACACCCTCTAACCCATCGGATGCATATTCTTTATAGGTTAGCATATTACCTACCATTTTATATTCCGAAATTGGGATTTCGGTATCGGCATTTTCTTTTCCAAAGAACAATTTATCAAAACCACTTTGATTGGTTTCCAAACGTGATGGTATGGTAAGCATGGTTACTTTAAAACCAGGTCTTTTCGAGTGAATAGCCAAATGCATTTGATTGGCATATTGTGAACTATCAGGTGCAAAAACATATGCAAATACCGAAATCAACCCAATAAATATTATAAAACAAAAACTAAAAACGCCCCAAAAGTTCTTTTTAAACTTTTGGAGCGCCAATTGTTTTAATGAGCTTGATTTATGACTCATACAGCACTTAATTTTTTGTTGTAGAGGCTATTTTTTTAATAGGATATGACATTTTTAAATCTTCTAAAACATTGATAGCTTCTTCAACATATATATCATGACTTAAATTTTCGTGCCAACGGGTACGTTTTTCTTTTAAATCGGTAGTATCGTTATTAAAAAGCGACTTTTCATATTTTGTAGAGTCGAAAGTCAAATCGGTTTTATAATTTGTTAAAGCATCAAATCGTTTTGCCTCCTCTTCATTCAACTCCAATCCTGCTTTATATTTCTTATAGTTTAGGGATACAACAGTTTCATCAATTTTACTTTTCACCCATTTCGCATTGTCTTCAATAAGCTTTAACTGTTGGTTATGGCTCATGCGTTCTTTACTTTTCTTAATGGTTGTATCATAGTCAAAATAGTTTTCCCATGGTGTATAGTCGGCTGCATCAATTTCATCCCAAGGCAATGGGTTTTCTTTATCTTTTTCACCAACTTCTATAAAACTAAAACGTCCAGGTACATTCACATCGCTTTTAACGCCTTCTAGTTGTACCGATCCACCATTAATTCTATAATACTTTTGGGTGGTTAAAGCCAAAGCTCCTAAATCACCACTGGTATTGTTCCTAAGCATGTTGTTAAGGTTGATGACATTTTGAACGGTACCTTTTCCGTAGGTTTGCTTGCCGCCAATAATAATAGCACGTTTATAGTCTTGCATTGCTGCAGCCATAATTTCGGAAGCCGATGCTGATATTTCGTTTACCAAAATAACCAATGGTCCATCCCAAGAAATGGATTTATCCTTATCTCGTAACACTTCTTTAGCTTCGCCTGTAGAACGTACTTGCACAATAGGACCTTCTTTAATAAATAAACCTGCCATATCTACTACGGTTGGCAAAGAACCGCCTCCATTGTTTCGCAAATCTAAAACCAAACCTTGAATGCCTTCAGCTTTTAAACGTTCAATTTCTTCTTTTACATCTTTGGCAGCATTTATATTTTTATAGTCTTGAAAATCAACATAAAATGAAGGCAAATCAATAATCCCAAAAGTCATATTACCTTTCTTAACCACCGATGATTTGGCATAGGTTTCTTCCAACTCAACCACATCTCTGGTAATAACAACATCTCTAATAGTTCCGTCAACTTTTTTAATGGTCAAGGTAACCTTAGTACCTTTTGGCCCTTTTATATATTTAATAGCATCGTTAATACGCATGCCTACAATATTCACAGGAAATGCTTCATCTTCTTGTTTTACTTTTAAAATAATATCTTCTACTTCCAATTCCTTACTTCTCCAAGCAGGACCTCCTGAAATAAGTTCTACAATTTTTATGTAGTCCATTCTCTTTTGCAATCTGGCGCCAATACCTTCTAACTTGCCAGACATACGTTGGTCGAAATCTTCTTTACTTCTTGGTGCTAAATAATAAGTATGTGGATCGAATTCTTCAACAATGGTGTTTACATAAACACCAAACCAATCTTCGCGCTCTAAGTCGTCAATATTATCATTAAAATACACGTTGATTGATTTTAAAGTGGATTCACGCGCTTCTTTTTCAATCTCTTTATCGGTTTTCATCACATAAGACGGGTCGTTCTTTTTAGCCAACTCTTCTTGTGCTATTAAATCGTCATAATTAGAAAGTGTAGAAAACTTAAGTTGTTGTCTCCAACGTTCTTTGAGTTCTTTTCTATTTTTTACAAAGACACTGCTTTCATAATCAGTATTAAATGATTCATCAATTGAATAATCAAAAGGCTCAGACAGCACTTCTTTATAAATCTCCTTGGCTTCTTCAATACGTTTTAACATACGCTCGTGTACCACATTAAAAAAAGTGATATCAGTTGCTTTCAGTTGATCGTCAATTGTTAATTTATACTTTTCAAATTCCTTATAATCAGATTCATAAAAATAACGTTTTACAGGATCAATGATTTCTAAATAATCTTTAAACAATTCAGCCGAAAACGTATCGTCTAAAACAATGGGGTCAAAATGACCTTGTTCCAGCACAAAAGTAATGACCTGAATTAACAATTTATCTTTATCTGGATTACTAAACTTTTTAGTTGTAAAACTGCACGATGCGAAAGCCAGCAGTAACGATAATAACAACACTTTATAATTCCTTCTCATAATATTTTTCATATCGGTTAATATTCTATGACTCTTAAAGCCCACCATTTTTTTACTAAAATAAAGAAAAAACCATGCCAATACAGGCAATCGTTAATAATTTTTTGTTAAACTGAAGAAATACGCCATTTCCTAAGGAATTTATGTATTTTAGCGATACTTTTTTTAGTATAAAATGACAAAAAAACCGCTTATATTAGTTACTAACGACGATGGCATCAACGCACCAGGTGTTAGAACTTTAATTTCTATAATGAATACCATTGGCGACGTGGTGGTGGTGGCACCCGATAGTCCACAAAGTGGTATGGGACATGCCGTTACTTTGGATTCCACCTTGTATGTTGAACAGGTTTTTATTGACGATGGCCCACAAACAGAATACAGTTGCTCGGGCACCCCTGCCGATTGCGTAAAATTGGCCATTAGAGAGAAACTTACCAGAAAACCAGACATTTGCGTGTCGGGTATTAACCACGGTTCCAACTCTTCAATAAACGTGATATATTCGGGCACCATGAGCGCCGCTATTGAAGCAGGTATTGAAGGCATTCCTGCTATTGGCTTTTCGTTATTGGATTACGCTTGGAGTGCCAATTTTGAAGCCTCCAAAGACTTTGTAAAAACAATTACCGAAAATGCTTTGAAAGAAGGGTTACCTAATGGAGTTGTGCTAAATGTTAATATCCCGAACCTTTCAAAAAAACAGATAAAAGGCATTAAAGTTTGCCGTCAAGCCAAAGCAAATTGGGTAGAAGAATTTGACAAACGAAAAACACCTCAAGGACGGGATTATTATTGGCTTACAGGAAAATTTGTTAATTTAGATGGCGGTGAAGATACCGATGAATGGGCTTTGGAAAATGGTTATGTTTCGGTTGTGCCTATACAATTTGATTTAACGGCACATCATTATATTCAAACTTTAAACACTTGGAATTTAAATGATTAAAAAAGATATTTTTGTAGGCATCCTTGTTGGTTTAATTGCAAATGGCATTGGCTTGTTTGTAATAGCCACACTTTTAGGACAAGGTGATGACTTTATAACTGTTATAAAAGCAGCCGCTAACGAAGGGTTTTTAGGTAAACTTATTAGTTTAGGTGCGATTTTAAATTTAATTGCCTTTTTTATTTTTATAAAAAAGCGACAAGACTATCGTGCCCGAGGTGTGTTATTAATAACCATTTTTATAGCTATTTTTACCTTTGTATTTAAACTGTTTTAATTATTCTTGTCTCCTCGAGCATTATCTTTAAAAAAATATATTTTTATTTGAAGATAAAAGCGCAGTTCGCAAGAGGTTTTAAAAATAGGTTTCGACTGCGCTCGACCTGACAATAAAAAATGAAATACTACATTATAGCAGGAGAAGCATCGGGTGATTTACATGGTTCGAACCTAATGAAAGCATTACAAAAAGAAGATGTACTTGCCGATTTCAGGTTTTGGGGTGGTGACCTCATGCAGGCCGTTGGAGGCACCTTAGTAAAACACTATAAAGAACGTGCCTTTATGGGTTTTGCTGAAGTAATTATGAACCTATCTGCCATTTTTAAAGATATTTCATTTTGTAAAGACGACATCCAAACATTCGAGCCCGATGTCATTATTTTCATAGATAATTCAGGATTTAATTTACGCATAGCGAAATGGGCAAAACAAGCCGGATTTAAAACCAACTATTATATTTCACCTCAAGTTTGGGCCTCTAGAGCGGGCAGAGTAAAAGCTATAAAACGCGATATCGATGCCATGTATGTAATATTGCCTTTTGTTGAAGCCTTTTACAAAAAATACGATTACAAAGTAACATTTGTAGGACACCCATTAATTGATGCTATTGCCAATAGAACGCAAGTTGGTGAGTATGAATTTAGAGCCGAAAACGAGCTAAGCGACAAACCCATTATCGCCTTATTACCCGGAAGTCGAAAACAAGAAATAAAAAGCATGCTTTCGGTTATGCTTAGTCTGGTTGATGATTTTCCCAATTATCAGTTTGTTATTGCAGGAGCACCCAGTCAGGAGTACAGTTTTTACGAGCCCTTTATAAAATCACCTAACGTAAAATTTGTTTCAAACAAAACTTACGATTTATTGAGTTTATCCTATGCTGCCTTAGTAACTTCTGGAACTGCTACTTTAGAAACGGCCCTATTTAAAATACCACAAGTGGTCTGTTATAAAGGAAGTACCATTTCATATCAAATTGCTAAAAGAATTATAACCTTAAAATATATTTCATTGGTTAATTTGATTATGGATAAAGAAGTTGTTACAGAGCTTATTCAAAATGATTTCAATAAAAAGCGATTAAAAAAAGAACTCGAAATAATTTTAAATGAAAAAGAGCGTTCTAAAATCTTTATTCATTATTACGAATTAGAAAAAGCCCTTGGCGGCAAAGGCGCCAGCGAAAAAACAGCCAAATTAATTTACAAATCTATTAAAGCCTCATGATGTTCTTAAAAAACATGACGACCATTCTACTTATAATTAGCTTCTGTTTTACCAGTTGCAAATCTTCTAAAGGTATTGTAGTTAAAAAAGGGACATCTTCTAAAACCATTATACCAAAACGAACAACAGATATAAGTGATGTTACTTATATTGAACCCAAAGATTTAAGCACAAATACCGAAGCTAACGAAAACCATTCTACCAATTCAAAAGCATTTGATATTATAGACTATGCAAAACAATTCAGTGGTGTCAAATATAAATTTGGTGGTGCGACAAGAGACGGTATGGATTGCTCTGGTTTGGTGTTTGAATCGTTTAGGGCCTTCGATATTATTTTACCAAGAATTTCTAGAGACATGGCAAAACAAGGTGAAAAAATCTCCTTAAAAAATACTCAAGAAGGTGATTTGCTTTTTTTTAGAACCATGAACAGAAGAAATGATATTAGTCACGTAGGTCTTGTTGTCACTACCGAAAATGGCGATATTGAATTTATTCATTCAACTACAAGTGCTGGCGTTATTGTTTCTAAACTTTCAGAAAGTTACTGGGACAAAGCTTTTGTTGAAGCACGTAGAATATTGTAAGATATTTTATTATATTTGAGTAGCTATGAGACTACTCAATTTTACTATAGTAAAACTAACGGCTTGCCTTGTCATAGGCATTGTAATTGGCTATTTTTTTAACATGCCTTTACATTTAAGTTTGGTTTTAACAAGCATAAGCCTCGTTTTCTTACTCGTACTTTACTTAATTGCCAAAAAACAATTCATTAAAACGGTTTGGTTTGGTGTTTTCAGTTTTATTACGATGATTTTGGTTGGAATCCTCGTAACCAATTTTCACAACGAAAAAAATCATTCCAAGCACTATACCCAACTACTTTCAAAAGAAAAAGATTCCTTAAAAACCATTACTTTTAGAATTCGGGAGGTTTTAAAACCAAGTTCTTATTATGATAAATATATTGTTGATTTATTGGAAGTTGACAATACAAAAGTTTCAGGCAAATCGTTATTGAACATTCAAAAAGATTCTTTAACCACATCCCTAAAAGTTGATGCTATTTACATTGCAGAAACCCCATTTAAAGATTTAATAAGTCCGATAAATCCAAATCAATTCAACTATAAAATATATTTAGAGAAGACCTATATTTACCATCAATTATTCATTTCGGAAGCCTCCCTTTTCAAAATAAAACCCAACAAAACAACCCTTTTCGGAACTGCCAATAACATACGAAACCATATCAATGAAAGGCTTAAATGTTACAATTTCAACCCAGATGAATTGGCAATTATAAACGCCCTTTTATTAGGGCAACGGCAGGATATTAGTGAAGAAGTGTATACCAGTTACACCAATGCTGGTGCCATACATATTTTAGCCATTTCGGGTTTACACATTGGGATTATTTTATTGATATTACAATACGTTTTCAAACCTATTGAACGTATTAAATATGGCAAATTACTAAGCACTGTTTTAATAGTAAGCATCCTGTGGAGCTTTGCCATAATCGCTGGGTTATCGGCTTCAGTAACCAGAGCGGTAACCATGTTTAGTGTGGTTGCCATTGCCATAAATTTAAAACGCCCTACTAACATTTATAATACGCTGGCAATTTCCATGTTTACGATACTGCTTTTTAAACCGCTATTCTTGTTTGATGTGGGGTTTCAGTTAAGTTATCTGGCTGTTTTTTCTATCGTTTCCATCGACCCATTATTGTATAAATTGTGGAAAACCAAATATTGGCTTCCTGATAAACTTTGGCATACATTAACCGTTACGGTTTCGGCACAATTGGGTATTATTCCGCTTAGTCTGTATTATTTTCACCAATTTCCAAGTTTGTTTTTTCTATCCAACCTAGTTATCATACCTCTTTTGGGAATTATTCTGGGTTATGGGATTTTCCTAATCCTATTAGCGGTTTTAAACATATTACCTCAGTTTGCAGCAACAATTTATGGGTATATTATTAGTTTAATGAACCATTTTGTCGAATGGATTTCAGCACAAGAATCGTTTCTATTTAAAGATATTCCATTTAGTATTTCATATGTTTTTGTTTCTTATATAGGTATCATTGCGCTAATTCGATTTTATATAAAACGACATTATGCTTCGTTAAGATTATTTTTAATCGCTATTTTAATTGGACAATGTGCTATTATTTATACCACTTATGAAAGACCAAAAAACAAATTCATTATATTTCATAAAAACAGGCATTCTCTCTTAGGAAACACGTTCAACAATAAGATGCATATGGCATCAGATCTTGATAGCATTACTGAAATTAAAAACAAAATAATTAAAGATTATACGGTTGGAAATCACATTAAAACCATTGAGAAAGACTCACTTCAATTGGTTTACTTACTTAACAACAAAAAGGTTTTAGTCATTGATAATTTAGGCGTTTACAATATAAAATCGTTTCAACCCGACTATGTTTTACTAAGGCAATCTCCCCAAATAAATTTGAATCGGCTCATAGATTCCATAAAACCGAAGCACATTATTGCCGATGGAAGCAATTACAAATCGTATGTAACTTATTGGGAAACCGTATGTAAAAAACGAAAAATCCCTTTTCACCAAACGAGTAAAAAGGGCGCTTTTATTATTGAATATTGATTTTAAAATATTTTAGGTTTCGACTGCGCTACCAATGCCGTTTTTTAAAATTGGGACTTCAACAAAGCCTGTGCTGAGCTTGTCGAAGTGCTCAGTCTGATAATTCAACAAGCTCAGTCCGACAAACTAAACGTCATTTTATATTGCTTTTTTTAGAACATGAAGATACCTCAACCTGGCAAACACTATCCTTTAAATTCAGGTTTAAAAGCGGTGTAATAGGTATTGAATTTTTCTTGGGTATCTAAATTTTTATGCTCATCTGCCTTAAACATTTTTAGGTACAATTCTAATTGCGTCGGTGACTGATACCCTCTAATAGGCGCAATAACCTCCGCTTTTTCATCCATAAAAACTATGGTTGGGAATGCTTGGATCTGTAAATAATGAGTCAATTCGTGCGAAGAATTACGTCTGCTGGCTAATTCTGGTTTATACCCTGGGTTAGAAAATGTTTTATTTTTGTATGTAATCTTATCGTTTCCTTCGGCATTAAACTTAACCGCATAATAATTTGCATTTACATATTTAACTACATCGGGGTTTTGAAAGGTGTTTTTATCTAACATCTTACAAGGTCCACACCAACTAGTGTAAACATCCATCATTATCTTTTTAGGATTTTTCTTTTGGAGCTCTATGGCTTTTTCAAGCGTTACCCAATTAATTTCTTGTGCCATGCTGCTAACCGAGGTCAAAACAGCAAAAACTACTATATATACTATTCTCTTCATAATTCATTTTGTTGTAAAACGAATATCGAACTTACAAAAAATGCGCCAAAAATGACGCACTTTGATTATTTTTTAACTTTATTTTCGATTAACGAACACCGTGCATGAGTTTTTTAATTATAGGAGTCATAGCAATTGAAACAATAGCAACAATAGCCGATACTATTGTTAACATCCAAAAGAAATAACTTATTCCGTTTTCATCGGCTATCTTATCAATATTTTCACCAAATTTTCCGGCACCTTTCATACCTATTGCTACGGCCAAATACCAAACTCCAAACATAAAAGCTATCATTCTTGCAGGCACCAATTTACTCACATACGATAATCCTACAGGAGAAATACACAACTCTGCCATGGTATGAAATAAATAAACCAATATTAACCAAATAATACTAACTGAGGCCGTTTGTGCTCCTGGTTCAATACCACCTGCTCCAAATGCAACACATGCCATACCGATAGCCAACAAAAACATGCCTATTCCGTATTTCATGTTTGCCGATGGATTATATTTACTTTCCCACCATTTTGAAAATAATGGTGCTAGTGTAATTATAAATAAAGAATTCAACACACTAAACCAAGATGCCTGTATTTCAGTCAGGTTTTCGGTTACTTTTTCAATTTTTAATAGTTCTAGAGTACTATCTGATAACGACAAATAGCCAGCAGAATAAAAATCCTTAATCAATTTCCAAATTGCTATTAACCATAGAATTATAAAACTAAAGCTTAAAACAATATTGGCTTTTCCATATTTACTAAATGTTTGTTTAGAAAGAAGATATAAAACCCAAGAAATTATAATTAAGGGGATAAATGTCATTAAGGCATCAACTATAAGAAATATTAAGCTAGCATTACCTTCTAAAACCCTATCTGTATAATCTCTTGCAAAAATAGTTAGTGTACCAGGAGACTGTTCAAAAATAGCCCAGAAAAAAGCGCATACAAAAGCAAAAAAAGTAACTGCTATTAATTTCTGCCTAGTAATTAACGAATACTTTGATAGTCTATATATTGTAAGACCAATAAAAAGCAAAAGCGCACATATTATTGTGAAATTATAGCCTGACAATCCAAAAATGCTAAAATCAAATATATTTATTTCTCCTCCAGATATCAATGCAACTGGTTCAAAAATTAACCAAACAATCCCCAATAAAACCATAATAGCGATAAGGACTAATTGAACCGTTGTAAAAGGAACACGCTTGTCTTTATCTAAAGTTTCAACAGAATTGATGTCGTCTTTTTTGGGCTTCAACCCAATATCACCAAAAATATTTTGAGCCAACCAAAATTGAACCAATCCAAAAAACATAAAAATTCCCGCTAATCCAAAACCAATACTCCAGCCCACTTTTTCCCCTAAATAGCCACACAACAAAATACCAAAAAAGGCACCTGCATTAACTCCCATATAAAAAATAGTATAAGCTCCATCTTTTTTCTCTGGTCGATCTTTGTACATTTCAGAAATAATAGAAGTCATATTAGGTTTAAAAAATCCATTTCCAAAAACCATAAGTCCAAGACCTAAATAAATAAAGAATGGGGTTTCTAATGCCATAGAGAAATGACCTAATGTCATTAATAACGCACCAACTACAACGGCCCATCTGTAGCCAATAATTTTATCAGCAAAGTAGCCTCCTAGCATCGTAGAAAGGTATACCAGACCAACATAAGAACCAAATAAAGCCATGGCATGTTCTCGTGGCCATTCCCAACCCCCACCCATTATGGAAGTGGTAAAAAATAACACCAAAAGGGCCCTCATTCCATAGAACGAGAAACGTTCCCACATTTCGGTAAAAAACAATATAAATAATCCTGACGGATGACCTAAAACGGTACTTTTAAAAAATTGGTCGGTTGAATTCTCACTCATAATATTCAGTTATTTAATTCTTTATCTACGCCATGCATTAACTTTTTAATTATTGGAGACAGCATTAAAAGCAATGCTCCAAAACCTAATCCTGTATAGAATAAATATTCAAAAAGTTTTAGATAACTCTGTTTTGCTAAATTTAAATCTGGTGCAACTCCGTTAGTGGTATCCACAGAGGCTATATTAGCTAAAATAGATGCTATAAATTCTGAGCTTGCTGTGGCTAAAAACCAAACCCCCATCATAAACCCAACAATTTTTACTGGCGAAAGTTTTGTTACTGCCGATAAACCAACAGGGGATAAACACAACTCTCCACAAGTATGTAAAAAATACGTTATCACCAACCAAAAAATAGCAACTTTACCCATTTCAGAAGCATTAATTCCCATGACCAAAGAGCCAAAACCTAAACCTACCAACATGAGTGCCAAAGAAAA
This sequence comes from Mariniflexile sp. TRM1-10, assembly GCF_003425985.1. Classification (NCBI taxonomy): domain Bacteria; kingdom Pseudomonadati; phylum Bacteroidota; class Flavobacteriia; order Flavobacteriales; family Flavobacteriaceae; genus Mariniflexile; species Mariniflexile rhizosphaerae. The sequence goes on along the minus strand of NZ_CP022985.1, from coordinate 2,667,775 downwards.
CTTTACTGCTGTATTTGGATTATACTTACCAAGTTTCACCCACAACCAAGCAAAAACTGGCGCAAGAATAATGATGAATAGTGCATTTAGACTTAAAAATGTTCCTGCGGCAATTTCGCCCCTATCTAAAATTCTATCTGCAAATAAATTTAATGAGGTATAGGCCTGTTCGAACAATGCCCAAAAAATAACAGTGAAAACTATCAATATGGTCAAAGCTATTAAGCGTTCTCTTGCAACTTTATCTAATTGTGTAATTGCATAATAAACTATATAAATAAAAGATGCAGCACCAGCAATAATTAATAAACTTTGAACAACACTGTGGCTTTGAACCATTTGCCAAACAACTAATGTTGCCAATACACTTAAACCATAAATTAGCCATTCATTCTTAATGCCCAATGTCTTTTTGTTTAATAATTCTGGCACATTAGACTCTCCTTTACCTAACAAATGTTTCTTACCTAATATAAACGTTAACAACCCAAAAAACATACCTACACCAGCTGCTCCAAATCCATAGCTCCAACCATAGGTTTCACCTAACCAAACACAAATAATAGTAGCTAAAAATGAACCAAGATTTATTCCCATATAAAATATAGTAAAACCTGAATCTCTGCGTTTGTCACCTTCATGATATAATTCACCCACCAAAGACGAGATATTGGCTTTCAAAAAGCCTACACCTAAAATGATAAAAGCTAAGGATAGATAAAACACTTGAAGCGCAAAATTATCCCTTACAATCTCGCCAGTTACCGATTGAGTAGCGGCATTCCCTTCATAAGCCATACCAGCATGACCTAAAACCAACATGATACCACCAAAAACAATGGCTTTTCTAAAACCTAAATATCTATCGGCTAAAAAGCCACCAACCACAGGAATTGCATACACTAAAGCAGCATAACTTCCTATTAATAAGTTACCATCAATATCGGTAAATAAGTGATATTTCGTCAAATAAAAGATCAAAAGTGCTTTCATTCCGTAAAACGAAAATCGTTCCCACATTTCAGTAAAAAACAAAATAAATAATCCTTTGGGATGCCCAAATATTTGTTGACCTTCCGTTTTCCTTATCGTAGTATCTGACATATAATCTTTATTATTTGAATCTTATTATCTGAATGACAAAATATTATTACATTAAAATAATCTTGCTAATTTCAATCAATCGTTGCGATTTTACTAAAAGTTTTCAAGTTTACTAAAAATTCTTTAAAAACCCCTAAATATTAACAATTAAATACGGCTAGGTTCAAATAAAAAAAGGATGTAGTATCTTTGCCCTTCATTTAAACTCAAATTAATGTGTGCTTCTATTTCCGGTTTTTCCAAATTATCAAAATCCAAAAAAATTGATTGGATAGTTGAAACCTACTTTTCTAATGCTGAAGATGCTAAACGTATTTTAAAACAATATTGGAATACTAACGAAAAAATCCAACAACTTCACGACGAGTTTACCGAAAACACGATTACCAATTATTATTTGCCACTTGGCGTTGCTCCTAATTTTCTAATAAACGGAAAGTTATATACTATTCCCATGGCCATTGAAGAAAGTTCGGTAGTAGCTGCAGCAAGTAAAGCAGCCAAATTCTGGATGGACAGAGGCGGTTTTAAAGCAGAGGTCATTTCAACCACTAAAATTGGACAGGTACATTTTATGTATTACGGAAATCCTGAAACCCTCAAAAATTATTTCAATCACATCAAGTCCCAACTTATTGAAGATGCAAAACCCATCACCAAAAATATGGAAAAACGTGGTGGCGGTATTTTAGATATTGAACTACGTGATAAAACCAAAGATATTAAAGGGTATTACCAATTACATGCATCGTTTGAAACATTGGATGCTATGGGTGCTAATTTTATAAATTCCTGTTTAGAACAGTTTGCAAAAACTTTTAAAACTGAAGCTTTAAATTTTAATGCCTTTTCTGCTGAAGAAAAAATCATCCAGATAGTCATGAGCATCCTTTCCAACTACGTCCCTGAATGTTTGGTACGTGCCGAAGTAAGCTGTAAAATTGAAGATTTAAGTGAGGATAAAAATATTTCGGCCGAAGAATTCGCCACTAAATTTGTACAAGCTGTTAAGATTGCCGAAGTGGAACCCTATAGAGCCGTTACCCATAATAAAGGTATTATGAATGGTATTGATGCCGTGGTATTGGCTACCGGCAACGATTTTAGAGCTGTTGAAGCTTGCGTGCATGCCTATGCTTCCAGAAAAGGAACCTATAGTAGCTTATCGCATGCAAAAATTGAAGATGGCATATTTACCTTTTGGATGGAAATTCCATTGGCATTAGGTACTGTTGGAGGACTTACAGGCTTACACCCTTTGGTGAAATTATCGTTAGAGTTGCTACACCATCCAACAGCCAAAGAATTGATGCAAATTGTTGCGGTGGCTGGTTTAGCGCAGAATTTTGCAGCTTTACGCTCATTAACCACTACAGGTATTCAGCAAGGGCACATGAAAATGCACTTAATGAACATATTAAACCTGTTTGATGCCACAGACATTGAAAAAGAAATCTTAACCGAATATTTCAAAGTGAATACCGTAACACATAGTGCAGTGGTTGAAGCTATTGAAAATTTACGAATAAAGTGATGGTTAATGGTTGATAGTTAACGATTAAACGAATCGACAAATCAACGATTAAACTATTAAACGAATCAACAAATCAACGAATGCAGACATTTTACAGCAACGGAAAACTTTTAATTACGGGTGAATACGTCGTACTTGATGGCGCATTATCGCTTGCCGTTCCTACGAGGTTTGGGCAATCGTTAAGCATAGAACCTATAAGCGAGCCAAAACTTATTTGGAAAAGTTTTGATGCTAATGAAAATTGTTGGTTTGATAATTCATTCGAATTAGAGGCTAGTGAGATACTGAAACAGGCTCAACATGACGATGCCATTTCAAAAAGGATTGTTCAAATTTTAAAGGCTGCAAAAATACTGAACCCTGATTTCTTAAACTCAAAAAGCGGTTTTAAAGTTTCTACACATTTAACATTTCCTAAAAATTGGGGATTAGGTACTTCTTCGACTTTAATTAATAATATTTCTCAATGGGCACATATTAATGCCTTTAAACTGTTAGAAAAAACCTTTGGTGGTAGCGGGTATGATATTGCTTGTGCACAAAACAATACGCCTATAACCTACCAATTACAACCTTTGAATCGCACTCAAGGTGATACTAAGGAAATAAATTCAGTTCATTTTAATCCAAGTTTTAAAGATTGCTTATATTTTGTTTATTTAAACAGAAAGCAAAACAGTCGGGATGGTATTGCAACTTATAATGCTAATAAACATCATTTAGAATCTGTTATTTCAAATATAAACACCATAACTTCCCTTATTATTGATTGCCAAAGTTTAGAAGATTTTGAAACTTTAATAAACAAACATGAACAGATCATTTCCGACATCACCAAACAAGCGACTTTAAAATCTGTTTTCTTTAAAGATTTTAAAGGAAGCATAAAAAGTCTTGGCGCTTGGGGTGGCGATTTTGTTTTGGCCACTTCAAAAGAAGACCCGACAGCTTATTTTAAAGAAAAGGGGTTTGATGTAGTGATTCCTTATGATGATATGGTTTTAAAAAACTAAGAACTGTCTAAAAAGTCCTTTAAATTTAATTTGTCAGGTTGAGACTTTTGTTAAAGTTTTTAACTAGCGAATGCGATGACGTATTTTGTGCAAGTTTAACAAAAAGTCACAATATTTCCGAGGCACAGCGTAGTGTTTATATACCTGTGGTTGAGTATGGTTTTCAGAAAATAGGGGTAGCGATTATGGTGCTTATTTATAATAATGCCCGAATGGTAGTCTAGCAAGCATAAAAATTTTCTGGGTGTGATTTTAAAAAATAATGTAGGATGAAAAAAATCAGGAAAAACGCAGGAGGGATCGATATCGGAGCCAAAAAAATCTTCATAGGTCTTGAAGATAAGGAGGTTCGCAGTTTTGATACCTTCACATCAGATCTGGAACAGGCGGTATCTTACTTAGAGGAAAACAATGTAACCTCAGTGGCCATGGAAGCCACGGGAGTGTATTGGGTCATCCTCTATGATATATTGAAGGCAAGAGGCATCGATGTATGGTTGGTGGATGGCAGGAGCACAAAACAAGTTCCAGGCAGAAAGACCGATGTAAAGGACTGTCAATGGATACAGCAATTGCACAGCTATGGTTTGTTGAACCGTTGTTTTGTTGCAGATGAACTGGTACATGAACTAAGGAGCTATCAACGCCTGCGCGAAGATCACATCCGTAGTGCTGCTATGCATATTAACCATATGCAAAAAGCACTGACCCTGATGAACGTTCGGCTAAAAGAAGTTCTGGACCAAGTTCACGGGGTAAGTGGATTGAAAATAATCAGGGCGATCTTAAAGGGCGAAAGGGATCCCGGGGTTTTGGTAAAGCTATGCCATGGGAGTGTGTTGAAAACAAAAAAGGAACTGATCCTTAAATCCTTGAAAGGGCACTACAATGAAGCAGGGCTATTTGCTTTGGGCCAAGCAGTGGTGTGCTATGATTTTTATCAACAACAAATTGCCGGTTGTGATCTGAAAATGGAAGAAGTCCTTAAAAAGATGGGGGCAAACCGGCCTAAAGTATCAAATAAGGCAACTCCACGAAAAAACGTGAGGCACCACAAACCAAATATAGAAGGAATGGACCGTTATCTATTGCAAATATTTGAAGGCAAAGATGCTACGGTCCTACCCGGTATAACAGATTATAATTGGATGCAGCTCCTATCGGAAATAGGGACTGATTTACATAAATGGAAAACAGAAAAGCATTTTACTTCCTGGTTGGGACTGGCGCCAAAACAGCACCATTCGGGCAAGATGAAAAAAAACTATAAGGCTAAAGGACAACCAAAGGCCGGCCTGATATTTAAGCAAGCGGCCACGAGCCTGCTCAACAGCAAGAAAATTGCATTGGGTGCTTTTGGCAGAAAGATAAGGGCAAAGAAAGGGGCATCACCGGCAATAAAGGCAATGGCAAGAAAACTGGCAGAGCTCTATTGGAAGCTATTTGTTAAAGGACTGTCATATGTAGAGAAGGGAATCAAAGATTATGAGGAGAAGATCTTGTTTAATAAACAAAAGAACATTATGAAAATGGCAAGAGAACTTGGTTTGTCAATTAGCTATAAAACAGCGGTTTAGCAAATACGTCAATGGTAGCTTGTCGAAACCGATATTGATTACCAGTAAATTAAAATAGCCTGTCAAGCTGAGCCTGTCGAAGCTATCGAAAGAAGTGGCAACCATGGACTTCGACAAGCTCAGTCTGACATGCAAAACACCATTTTGTATTGCTGTTTTTAGAATAAAAATGATACTTACCAACGACTTTTTTACAATTGAGATTTTGACAAGCCCAATATGAACATAGAACTAGATTTTTAGTTGCGTTAGGGGTTGCAATGGAAAGCCCACAGCGAGGCACGAGCGAGGACTTGAAATGAAAAACCCGACCCTTGTGGTAACGCCCAAATTATTTTATCCATAAAGTGCTTTGTAAGTGGCACAGGCACGATAATCCGACGATTCTTTATCCATTCCAAAGGACGCCCAAGCACTTGGTCTGAAAATTTTATCTTCATTAACATTGTGCATGTTTACAGGGATTCGCAACATGGAAGCTAGGGTTATTAAATCGGCACCAATGTGTCCGTAAGTAAATGCCCCATGATTGGCACCCCAATTTGCCATAACACTGTACACATCTTTAAACGCGCCTTTACCCGTTAAGTTAGGCACAAACCAAGTGGTTGGCCATGTAGGATTGGTACGCTCGTTAATTGTATTATGGACATCTTCGGGAAGTTCAATGGTATGCCCTTCGGCAATCTGCAATACGGGACCAATACCTTTTACAATATTAATACGGCACATGGTAACGGGCATGCCGCCTTTGGTTTTAAAAGTTGATGAATAGCCGCCGCCTCTAAAATATTCCAACATGCCTGGCCCCCAAGTCGTGTGTTCTAAACATTTTTCAACGTCATCTTCGGTAATGTCCCACCAAGGTTTCATGGCTGGTTTGCCATTAATACTTTGTTGCCCTGTGCCATCTAAAGCCGATGCACCAGAATTAATAAGATGAATAAATCCGTTTGAAGCATCGCCTGTTAAAGTATGACCCGTAACACGTTTTACGGCTTCGGGGCTCCAATAGGTACGTACATCGCTAAAAATTTGTGCTGCGCCTGTTAATAAATGTCCAAATAACATAGATATGCCGTTAAGACTGTCATTTTCGGTAGCGAACATAAAAGGTTGGCGAATGCCATTCCAGTCGAAAGACGATGTTAAAATGGCTTCCATAAAATCGCCATTAGGAAAATGGTCTGTCCATTGACGTTGCCCTTGGAAACCTCCTGAAATAGCATTTCTACCCAGGGCTTCTTCGGCATAACCAATAGCTTTTAATTTAGGATTGCCAATCATTAGATCGCGACCTATTAATGCCATTTTTACCACAAATTCCCAATCTTTATCTAAAGCTTCGCGTGATTTCACTTTTTCTGTTGGGTTGTAGTTTTTACCTTCTTTACATTTTGCTTTCGTCCAAGCCAATGCTTTTTCATACTCCTCTTTATCGTAAATTCCTTGTTCAATTCTTCTTATGAATTCAGACATATCGATGTTTTCACAACGCATACCCAAATAACTTTCAAAGAAATCAGGATCTAAAATAGAACCTGCTATTCCCATAGAAACCGAACCCATTGATAAATACGACTTACCTTTCATGGTTGCCACAGCTAATCCTGCCTTTCCAAAAAGTAATAATTTTTCTTGAACATCTTCGGGAATACTGGTATCGTTACTATCCTGTACATCGCGACCATAAATACCAAAAGCAGGAATTCCTTTTTGATTATGTCCAGCCAGAGCTGCTGCTAAATACACCGCTCCTGGGCGTTCGGTGCCGTTAAATCCCCAAATAGCTTTTGGAAGCGTTGGATCCATATCGATTGTTTCGCTACCATAGCACCAACATGGTGTTACGGTTAAACTAACACCAACACCTTCTCTTGAAAATTTATCGGCAGAAGCTGCTGCTTCGGCAACACCGCCAATACAAGTGTCTGATATAACACATTCTACTGGACTTCCATCGGCATGTCTTAAGTTTTTAGATAGAAAATCGGCGGCTATTTTTGCCATATTCATGGTAGAAACTTCTAACGATTCCCTGACGCCATCCAACCTACCATCAATTACGGGTCGAATACCTATTTTGGGCAGTTGCCCTATTAAATTTTTAAAATTCATCTTTATTTAGTTTATTCTATATTAAAATTAAGAGGATTGATTTTTAGGTTGCATAAGCATCGACACTAAAAATCCAACCAGAAAAATCGTAATGGTTCCAAACACTATGGTTAAATAGGTGTGAAATGAAGCGCCTAAAGAGTCTTTACCAAAAATGGTTTCTGAAAAGGTTAACCAAAGTATAACCAATACACCCGCAATCATCCCGACGATAGCGCCCTTTACATATTTAGTTTTAGTAAATATGCCTAAAAGGAACAGTCCCAACATACCACCACTAAAAATGGATGATAACTTCCACCAAGCATCCAATGCACTCTTCACATTTATCATGGCAATTCCAATCCCGATACCTATAACACTTATTATTAATGATGATGTATAAAGCACTTTCATACGCTGTTTGTCACTCGCATCTTGCTTAAAATATTTATTGTAATAATCGGTTAAAAATACAGTAGCCGAACTATTAAAACTGGTTGAAATGGTACTCATCCCAGCAGCAAAAATGGATGCAATCATTAACCCTGTCATACCAGAAGGAAGTGCATTCACAATAAAATGAGGAAACACTCTATCGGCTTTACTTATATCCTGTAATGATTCGGGAAGTACTTCAGCAGAATTATAATACGCAAAAAGGGCCGTTCCTATAAAAAGAAAAAGTGCTGAAATTGGTAAATATATCAACCCTCCAATTAACGCCGAACGCTGTGCTTCTTTATCCGATTTTAAAACCATGTAACGCTGTACATAATTTTGATCAATCCCAAAGTTTTGAAGATTGATAAAAACCCCATAAACCAAGACCACCCAAAATGTTGGTTTGGATACATCTAAATCGAAACTTCCCAAACTAAACTTATCCTGTTCTGCAGCAATGCTAAATATTTGCATAGGTCCTTCAGGCATGCTATAAAACATAAAACCAATACAAACCAGCGCACCAACTATTAAAATAATGCCCTGAATAGCATCGGTCCATAATACTGCAGTAATACCACCTAACATAGAATAAACGGCCACAATTAAGCCCGTAAAGACAATGATCGTAGCAATATCCCAGCCTGTTATAGCATTTAAGGTTAATGCCAGTAAATACAAAATGGTTCCAATTCGCATCAACTGAGTTAACAAATAACAAATGGACACATATATTCTAGCCCAAGACCCAAAACGCTGCTCCATAAAGGTATAAGCCGACGGACTATTGATTTTTCGATATAATGGTACAAAATATTTAACTGCAATTAGAGTTGCAATAGGAAGCGATAAACTAAACACCAACGCATTCCAGTTAGACTGAAAGGCATTTCCGGGCAACGCTAGATAACTGATGCTACTTACAAACGTTGCAAAAATCGACATGGTAACCACCCAACTTGGGATATCTTTATCACCAACCGTATATGATGAAGAGGTTCGGTTTTTCTTAAAAAAAGAGCCTCCAAAAAGGGCTATACCACCTATATAAATAAAAAAAACGATGAGATCAATAGTGTTCATTAATTTAGTTTTACTTAGAAGTCATTTAAACTTTTTCTTTTACCTGCAAAATTCACATTTTGCTCCCTAATTTTGACTTTTTTAAGTCCCGTAGCGCTGCTATGTTACATAAAAAAGGCTTCATTATGAAACAAAAGCCGAATTTTTCGCTTACAAACAAAAAGTTTAAATCACTTCTTAGTTATGCAGGTAATACAATGTTATGTAGAAATTGGGTGACTTTAAATTTTATATAGTTTAGAGTGGTTAGTTTTAGTACTACAATACCTTAGCCATTTCTATTTCAATTCTTTTTATATTTCTAACAACTTCACGCATCTCCTTTTCATCAAAGCAACTAAATGGCGGTGCTATATAAGGTTGAATAATTCCTAATGTTGCCAAAGCGCCTTTAAGACCTTTAAGATAACTAGAACCATAAGACCCTAATGTATAAATACTGGTTGTAATGTCCATAACCAAACTTTGCAACTCCTCTACACGAGCCAAATCTTTAGCTATGGCTGCCTTGTATAAAGCAACATAAAGTTTTGGAAACATGTTAGCGCCACCGTTAACGCCCCCTTTTCCTCCCATTAAGATGGTTTCGGCAGTAATCTCTTCCGGACCGACAATAAGGGAAAAATCTGGTTTTGATTTTAACAAATAGCATAACGATTGAAAATAAACAGTATTTGCTGAACTATCCTTTAAACCCACGATATTTGAATGTTCAGACAAACGAACAACCGTTTTTGCATCGATATTTATTTTGGTATGCGAAGGCATATTATATAGAAAAAGTGGTAAAGGAAGCGAGTCTGCTAGTTTCCAATAGTATTTATATAACTCCTCTTGGCCTAAACCATAATAATATGGCGGTGCCGCCACTACGTATGAAGCACCTGCTTTTTTTGCGAAAGAAGCTAATTGCAAGCTTTCTTCAATAGAAGTATCAGTAATTCCAACAAAAACAGGAATCCTTCCATTAACAATTTTACAAGTTTCATTAATAAGTTTTTCTCTTGTTTTATAACTCAAACTTGTTGATTCTCCTGTAGTTCCTAAAACAAAAACCCCATGTACACCACCAGCAATTATATGCTCTAATAGATTATTTACCCCTTTAATATCTAATGAAAGATTATCGGACATTAAGGGTGTTACCATGGGCGGAATGATACCTCCTACAACTGCTTTGCTTGGTTTTATTGACATTCTGATTAGTGTTTTTAAAAATCTAATTGGTAGCTAAGATGTGTAATTTAACAATAAAACAGTATCATTTTTAATCGATGGTCAATTTTATAAGTTTTCAGATGTTTACATAATCTGTTCTATACATGATCAAAAAATCATTAAGTAAAACTTTGTCCAAACAAAAAGGAGCAAATTAAATTTGCTCCTTTTAAATATTTTAAAAATTTTCTAATTGAAAAGTCGTCTTATTGAATCTGATTTTCAGCTCTGTTATCTTCAATATCGGCAGATTCTTTTAATGCGTTATAAAGCTTTGAAGAGACCACATTCAATTTTTGTTGCTCCACTCTATTAGCTACTGCCTGATAGCTATCTAACTTAACTGCTGGTGTTACTTTTGTGACTTTGATCATATAGACACCATTAGCGCCATCTATTAATTTAGACGTTTGCCCTTCTTTCAATCCGAAGGCAGCACCAACTACTAAAGGCTCTCTTCCTGCACCAGTAATCATTGGGTTTTTCATGTTAACTGCTGATGCCGATTTCACGGTAGTATTTTGAGCTTTCGCCAACGCTTCTAAGGTCGTAGCAGACACTTGGCTTCTAATTAATGCTGCTTTCTTTTCTTTACGAACAATTGGCATAACCGTAGCTTTGGCATCTTCAACAGACATCAGTCCTTCTTCATGTTTCGCTACCAATTGTGCAATAACATATCCATTAGGTATGTTAAAACGCTTCACATCGCCTACTTCAGCATTGTCTTCAAAAGCCCAACGCACTATAGGTCTTTGGCTTCCAATTCCTGGTATATTTTCATCTAAAATCTTTACACCATTTACAGGGCGTACTGTGTAATTTTTCTCTTTGGCAACCGTTTCAAAATCTTTTTTCTCTACAGCGATTTCAAAATTAGAAGCATCTCTAAATATTTTATCAACAGTCACTTCAGATGGTTCTATTTTTCTAGCTAGTGTTGCTAATTGGATGGCTTTTTTCTTGTCTGTTTGACCTTCAATTTCTATAATATGAAAGCCGAAGATGGTTTTTACCACACCTAAATCACCTACTTTACCTTCAAATTCAAAATCATTGAATTCTGGTACCATAGAATTGTAAGGATGCCAATCGTAACGTCCTTCGTTTTGAACACTTCCTTGATCTGATGAAAATGAAGTTACCAATTCCGGGAACTTGCTACGGTCTCCTTTTATAACTGCCAATAAACTATCAGCAGTTGCTTTAGCTTCCGCTTCCTTTTGCGTAACTTCTGGACCTGCACTTTGAGAACCAATGAATGGAATTAAAATGTGTCTTACTTTTGCAGAATCCGGGATTTGTTTAACGGCTACCACTTTAGAAATTTTAAAGTATCCATTATCTTTATAGGGCCCATAAATTTCACCTTCGCCTAATTTAAAAATGCTATCAGCAACTTCAGAAGGTAATGCCGATTTAAAAACAAAACGCTTATCGAACTTAATGTCTGAATTATTATTAACAAAACTTTCGTTATTGGTTGTATTTAAAAACCCAATAACTGTGTCATTTGCCTTTGAAACATCATTGTACTCTACTTTATCTTTTAAAAATGCTTGTAAATCTGCTTTAACAGCATTTTCATCTGCTTCAGAAGCTACCTCATTAAACTGTACATATTTAATATCTCTAGACTCTTTTACTTCAAATTGTTTTTTGTGTTTGTTTATATAGTCAGAAATATCAGAAGATGAAACTTTTACTTTATCATCTTCGATTGAAGAATAAGGGATTTGCACATATTGAATATCAACTTTATTGCCTTCTAATTTATGTTCTAATTCGCCTTCTTTAAGTGTCGCTGTCAAACCAGCTCTAACCATGTTAAAGTAGTTTTGTTGCAAAGCGTTTGCAGCAATGGATTTCTCGTAGTTAACCCAATCAGGGTAAGTTACAGGCTGACCTGCAATAAAACTAGGGTTAGGTGATATTTCTTTTAAATTAGCTATAAATTCATTTAATTTATTTTCATCAAACACCCCTGCTTCATTTAAAAACTCAGGACTAGTACCCAATGCCGTTTTTAAAGCATCTCTCATTTGGTCTTTTTCAATAGAAATACCTAATTTTTCAAACTGGCTTTCCATAACGGCTTGTCTTACTTCCTGTTCGAAAACCTGGTTGATAACCTGTGTATTAGAAGCACTTGATCCTGCTTGGCGTTGTGCTACTTCAACTTTTTGCATAAAGTCTTCGCGGGTAATGTCTTTTCCGTTTACGGTCGCAACAACATTTTGGGGTCCTGATGAAAACGCACTACCGCTCTTAAATAAATCTGCCAATACAAAAGCAAATAACGCCAATGCTATGACGATGATTAAAAATAGTGAACGTTGTCTTATCTTATTTAAAACTGCCATTTGAAATTATTTTTTAAAAAATCTGTTGTTAAGATTTAGCTTGTTAAGTTGGTTGCCAATTGTTACTTGACAAAATATCGTGGGCGAAAATACTATTTTCTATTTAATAATAAAAGTGTTATTAGGCATTTGTTTGCTGTAAAGTTGATTGTTTTTTATCAAACCCAAATTATACAATAGAAAATTTATTACGGACTGAAATACCTGCTAAACATGGTGCTACGCTTGATTTCACTCCTTCACCATAGCGATGCTATGATTCAGTCGGTGAAATCACTTATTTTATTGGTCTTTCAGCCCTCATCACAAAGTTCTATGGCATAATCTGGGTTAAGAAAAATTACTGCAATTTTGAATAAAAAATTTCTTGAAACAGACTATACTCGAGGCAGAGCCATAGAGGTGTTTCGCCTGTTTCATTTTGACCTCAGGGTCAAAAACCGAAATTTTGTATTTTACCTCACCCAGAAATGCCTTTCCTGGCAGTTCTGACCTCTCCTCCAAAGGAGAGGTAAATTGGACACCCCGAGGCAGAGCCTTCGGGGAATTTTTTAGATTAAAAACTACCGCTAATCTTCGTTTAAAAGTTTAAGCTCTATAAGATCGATTTTGGTGTTTGATACTTCTAAAATCGTAAAACCAAAAGTGTCGATTTTTACAACATCGTTTTGCGCGGGAATTTCTTCGGTATGATTTACAATTAAACCTCCTAACGTTTCATAATTTTCGCTTTCCGGAAGGTTTAACTTGTAGGTTTCATTAATGTAATCGACTTCCAATCGTGCAGAAAATGTGTAGGTGCCATCATCCCGTTTTTCTTCAATTAAATCGACTGTATCATGTTCGTCTTCAATTTCCCCAAACAATTCCTCAACAATATCTTCAACTGTCATAACACCTGAAGTACCGCCATATTCATCTAAAACAATCGCCATGCTTTTTCGTTTTTTTATGAGTACACTAAGCACATCTTTTATTAGCACGGTTTCCGGAACATATTCCACAGGAAGCATCATAGCCTTAATGTTTTTAGGTTTTCTAAACAACTCAAAAGAGTGTACATAACCTAAAATATCATCGATAGTATCCTTATAAACCAAAATTTTGGTAAAGCCTGTTTTGGTAAAAAGAGCGTTGAGTGATTTAATGGAATCGTTAATTTCTATGGCTGTTATTTCGGTTCGGGGCACCATAACTTCTCGGGCTTTAACTTCAGAAAACTCTAAAGCATTTTGAAAAATCTGTATTTCGGAATCTACATAATCATGCGCCTCTACCGATTCCATTTGCTCACTAATATAGTTACCCAATTCCACCTTTGTGAATGCCAATTGTATTTGGTCCCCTTCAGTTTTAAAAATATGCTTTAGAACAAAATCTGAAATCCAAATAACAAAATCTGAAATAAAACTAAACGCAACATAAAATCCATAAGCAGGAATTGCCAGTGCTTTTATTAGAGAGTTGGCATATATTTGAAAAAACACCTTAGGGAAAAATTCGGCAGTAATTAAAATAACAAGCGTAGAAATTATGGTTTGTGTCAATAAACTAAAATCGGTTAGCATCAAGTCTAAAAAACCATAGGATGTTGGCACCATGGATTTAAACCAAGCCACCAACAAATCACCCATAAAAAACCCATAAATAACCAAAACGATATTGTTACCAATAAGCATGGTTGCAATAAATTTTGAGGGTTTTGCGGTTAGTTTGGTTAAAACTTTTGATAAAATACCTTCTTGCTTTTTCTCAATTTCTATATGAATTTTGTTTGAAGATATATAGGCAATCTCCATACCAGAAAAAAAGGCAGAAAGTATTAATGATAGAATGATGATAATGACATCAATACTCATTTATTTTGAATTATTAGTATTATCATATTTTTTAGCAAACTTTCTTCTAAAGAAATACATAAAAATAGCTAATGCAGCCAATCCAAGTGAAACATAAGCACTGTTGGTACCGTCATTCCATTTTGTAATACCATCATAAATAAACAGTACAGCAAAAACCAAATAGGCATATTGGAAAATTTTAGAATATTTCATGTGTATATTTTATTTGTTTCTTAAAGGTCACATGTTACATCCTTACACAATCATTCCCTTGGGAGGAAAGACTTTGACATGGATGTTTCATGTGTTTGTTTTGTTTGTAAAGATAATTAAAATTGAAGAATAGCGATTTTTAAATTAATTTGTTTAATAGCATGACAAAAATCCAAATATACTCAGATGTCAGTCTGAGCGCAGTCGAAGACATTGAAAATATTGGTTTTAATCACATTTCGACTTTACTTTATCTTGAGTACAGCAGAAAGGTTCAATGTGACACGCTTCAATTTTTGTCAGGTACTAAAATTAATTTGAATAAAATTAGTCTTCTACAGTAATAATACCTGTAACCTCTAGCACTTCGGCATTGGTGAATTTGGAATTAGAATCGAAACCATTACCATTTATAATATCAGTTTCGGTTTTAAATGTTACAGGTTTATTTGTAAACAACCATTCTTTCTTCTGGTCGTAAAACAACTGTTCAGTTTTTAAAACCCTATTATCACTGGTTGTAATAACAACGTTTCCTTGCAAATCTAAAAGATCGGTTTGATCATAAATAATAGCATAATCGGCTACTACCACGCTTTTTTTATTTTGTTCGTCAAATAAGTTTAGGGTAATACCTTCCGGAAATTCGCTATAAGGAAAGTTTCGATTAGTAAAATCCAGCATTTTAGGGCTTATAAGATTTGCTGTAACCCTACCCGAATCGGTATGTTTTAAATTAATGTTTTCGGCAATTCCAATAGGTTCATTCTCAGAGATTCCTATTTTTTGAACTTGGTCAAAACTGTCGTTACATGAAAAAAACATAGTCACCACAAATATGGTGACTATGTTTAATATTTTATATAAATTTTCTTGTTTCATTAAATTTTTGGTACTGTAACCGAATCTCCAATCCAACATCCAATTTTAATAACCTGACCTGAGCAACCACAGGTGAAGATATCCGCTTTTGAAGGCGCCTTGGCCTCATAACTAGCTACAGACTGTGCTGCGGCACCTGATAATTTAGAATCCACACGTGCTGCTTTTTGAGCTTCTCTGGCTGCTAACCAATATACTGCTCTTTTGTTAAAGTTAGTGTCACCACAATCATTAGCACTTGCTGCATACATAGCTGCAATAGATAAGTGAGGACGTCCGTTTGATGGGTTTAATCTTAAGGCTTCTCTAAAGAACGTTCTTGCTTGTGAATAGCTTCCTTTTGCTTTTAATTTTAAAGCAATTTTATTATTAAGGTTTGCCTTTTTGAAGTTATCAGTTTCTAACGATATCGCTTGTTTGTAAAAAGTAATCGCTTCATTTGATTTACCTTCTTTATCTTTTAAGATACCTAAGTAATATGCTGACTTAGCCGATGGACTTAAATCGTGGTAAGCATTTACTAACTTAAAGAACAATGGATCATCTGTACATTCTTTTTCAGACATTTTACCAGCTGCTCTTTGTAACCAAACAGCATTGCCTTTGTTTTCTTCAAAGTTCTTTTGGTATAAAGGAATTAAAATATCACAGTTTGCTCTTGTTCCCATTTTTTCATCAATACCAGCAGATATTTGATCGTAAGCTGCCAAGTAACTTTCGTAATATGCTTTATATTGCGATTCTTTATTTGTTAATGCAGTACCAGCTTCTTCTTTTTCAATAAGTGTGTTAAGACTTTCCGAGTAGTTCTTAACTTCTTCTTCTACTTTCTCTACAATATCATCGTATTTATTAAATAAATCTTCCGCAGGTTTTTTTCCAGCATCAAATAAATCTACCATCAAAGAAAAATAAGTATATAAACTTTGTGGATTTGTAAATGTGGCTTTATCTGCTTGGTATACGGCATCAAAACATGCATACAATTCTTCGTTTGTTTTATTTAATACTTCCCTGTTATCGTACATTAATTGACAAGCTTTTGCTCCGTATTCTCCTTTTGGAGTTTTGCTAGGAAAATGCACGCCTCTTTCTGTCCAAAGTTTTATTAAGTCATTTAAGTAAGTAGCTTTATCTGCCCCTGTAGCTTTTTCAATTTTGTCGGTTAATATTTTCTCACCGTCAACATATATAGCGTTATTAAATTGAGGGCATTTGTTTCTTACGGCCATCCATGGTTCATATGCTGCATCATAGTTTTTAGCTTTCACATATTCATGGAATATAGAAAGTTTTGTCATACACTCTTCATCTTGCTGTGCAAACCCTATATTTAAACCAATAAATAATGCTGCTAATAATAATGTAATTTTTGTTTTCATGATAATAATGTTACGCTTGTTAGTCATATTTCCTTTTCTGGAACCATCTATCGTTCAAAGATAAACTTATTTGGAAATTTATAAAATTCTCTTGTATTAAATTACTGTTTGTTGTTCCTCTTTTTCCAAGTTCTAAACCTAAGTTGGCATTAGAGAAAAAACTACCAACTGGTAACCCTACTCCAAAAGATATGCCAAACTCGTTTATGGATTCGTTTTCTATGTTTAACCCTGTGTTTTCATAGTGCAATCCTGCTCTATAAACTGCACGTTTTAAGTAACTTGTAAATGAATTGTATTGGGGTATATAAAAACCTCCTATAGAGACTGATGCAGCATTTTCGTATTTAACAGCTGTACTGGTGTACAAATCATTTGAAAAATTACTGGTTGTTTGATATTCAGATTCTATACCTACAAACCATTTTCTTGGTTTGCCAATACCTGCTCCTATTGAGAATTTGGATGGCAACACCAAATCGGTTTCCAATAATCCTAAAGATTCCAAATCGGTTTCAATGGTATTAACAACCGCTTCGGTTCCTGTAGATGAAACTATAATTGCCGAAATAGATCTTTCATTTTTTGAAGAAAGATTGCTTTGGGGAGTATATGTAGCCCCAGTAACAAGCTCTAAATCACTATTTATCATGGTTTTATAAGACAACCCCAAGTTCACATTCAAACCGCTTAAATCAGATCTGTTATTTTCTCTAGTTTGATATTGTGTAGGATTGCCGTCATCATCGTAAGCAAACGCTATATTACTGTTTTGAATGTTTCCAAAATTATACTGTGCATCAATACCAACGCTTAATTTATCGGTAATTTGATAACCAAATCCTAAAAATGCTTTGTTTAGTCCACCTTCACCCTTAAATCTATTTGATATTCTACCGTCGGTATAATTATCATCCAAAGACTCTAATTTATAACCCACTGATGTGTAAGGCAACAAACCAAAACCAAAACCAAATTTCCCCATTGGTATGGATAATGCTAAATAATCGAATGTGGTTGA